>CAWGHM010000024.1:0-447143 GCA_963822365.1 uncultured Alphaproteobacteria bacterium | reverse complement strand
AGATGGCGGACAGAGCGGGATTCGAACCCGCGATACGCTCTCACGTATACACACTTTCCAGGCGTGCGCCTTCAACCACTCGGCCACCTGTCCGTTCTATTCATTCTCCGGTGGTTGGGCCGAAGAATTTGAAGCAAAGCTGAAGGCTTTCTTCGGAGTGTCGGGGCGGCCAGAGCCAGCCCTTTTGTGTCGCGTGGTTCAAACCAGCGGACCGGCGCGATATATACCGATGAATTCCAAGGGATCAACTGAATTCTGACAGTTATTTGACTTCTTGTGACGACGTAGGTTCAAAGCGCACATTGCACATGCCGCCTGGCGCACCTATTTCTTGTTTCGACGAGAGCGGCGGCGCTTCGAAGGAGGCGCAACAAGCGTGGTCGGGGGTTGAGGACAGCATGCGTTTCCTGCTGAGACTGTTGAGCTTTGTCATATTGCTGGTCAGCGTGCTGATCGCTGCGGTGGACGCGATCCAGTCCGTATCCGCATCCGAGGTTGTGCTGACGCGGCTGGATGTTGCCCTCTCCTCGGCGGGGCAAAGTATGGTCGACACCGTCCAGTCACTGGAGAGGATGCAGTCAGGGCCTGCGCTCCTGGGGCAATCCGTCCGTTGGCTGCTGGTTCAACCGGCTTTCGCGGTGCTGCTCGCTTTGTCGCTGTTGCTGTGGATGCTCGCCTATCGGCGCCCGGCCCCTGCCGGCCGGTTCGCGGCCTGACGGTCGAGGGGCTTGCCCAATTGCAGAATTTGAGAATTGTGCCGGCCCGATGACCGGTCAGAATGTCATTATGACAAGGAGACAGCCATGTTCCTGATCGATATGTTCAACAAGAAGACGGCAATGCCGGACGCAGACACCGCGCTTGCCGGACGCGAGGCCGAAATACCGACATCGGCCACGCATTTCGTCAATGGCCACGCCCTGAAGGGACCTTATCCAGCCGGCACCAGACAGGTTGCGCTTGGCATGGGTTGCTTCTGGGGCGCCGAGCGTCTGCTCTGGCAGATACCCGGCGTCCACGTGACAGCCGTCGGCTATGCCGGTGGCTATACGAAGAACCCGACCTACCAGGAAACGACGACGGGGCTCACCGGCCACACCGAAGTGGTCCTGGTTGTCTACGATCCGGAAAAGGTGGCCTTCGCGGATATCCTCAAGGTCTTCTTCGAGGAACACGATCCGACCCAGGGCATGCGCCAGGGCAACGATATCGGCACAACCTATCGCTCGGCGATCTATGCCTATGACGAAGAGCAACTGGCGGAGGCCAAAGCGGCACGCGATCTGTTTCAGGCGGCTTTGACCAGGGCTGGTCATACCGGAAAGGTGACGACGGAAATCGAAATGGCAGGCCCGTTCTACTTCGCCGAGGCCGAGCACCAGCAATATCTGGCCAAGAATCCGCGTGGTTACTGCGGTCTCAAGGGCACAGGGGTGAGTTGCCCGATCGGAGCCTGACACAGGCCAGATTTTGATCTGAAAGTACAAAAAACCGGCAATTTTGCCGGTTTTTTGCATTGCCCATCTTTTTTTACCAATTGAAAAATTTCGGGTGAATTTTTGTGGAAGGCATGCAAGGATGCCGGCCAGCCAAGCCTCCCGTGCGGGAGTGGTGGTACCGCAGACACGCTCCCGGAAGAGGAGCTTGCGGGAGGACCCAACAAGATCAATAGCAACAACAGGGCTGCACTATGAAAAAAACCCTCCTCGGTCTCCTTGCCGTTTCGATGATGTCCGCCACGGCACTGGCCGCCGACATCAAGCCTGCGATCATCTATGATCTGGGCGGCAAGTTCGACAAGTCCTTCAACGAGGCAGCCTTCAACGGCGCCGAGAAGTTCAAGACGGAAAGCGGCATCGAATATCGCGAATTCGAAATCGCCAATGACGCGCAGCGCGAGCAGGCGCTGCGCCGCTTCGCCGGCGACGGCAACAACCCGATCGTCATGGCCGGCTTTTCCTGGGCAGCGGCGCTGGAAAAGGTCGCTCCCGAGTACAAGGACACCAAGTTTGCGATCATCGACATGGTCGTTGACCTTCCGAACGTGAAATCCGTCGTCTTCAAGGAACAGGAAGGCTCCTACCTCGTCGGCGTTCTCGCCGGCATGGCTTCCAAGACCAAGACCGTCAGCTTCGTCGGCGGCATGGACATCCCGCTGATCCACAAGTTCTCATGCGGCTATGTTGGCGGTGCAAAGTCGACGGGCGCAGACGTCAAGGTTCTCGAAGCCTTCACGGGAACGACGCCTGACGCGTGGAACGACCCGGTCAAGGGCGGCGAAATCACCAACTCGCAGATCGGCCAGGGTTCGGATGTCATCTACCACGCAGCCGGCGGTACCGGTGTCGGCGTTCTCCAGGCGGCCGCGGATGCCGGCAAGCTCGGGATCGGCGTCGATTCCAACCAGAACGGCATGCAGCCGGGCAAGGTTCTGACGTCGATGCTCAAGCGGGTCGATGTTGCCGTCTATGATGCGTTCAAGTCCGCCAAGGACGACACATTTGCCTTCGGCATTTCCAACCTCGGCCTGAAGGAAGATGGCGTCGGCTATGCGCTCGACGACAACAACAAGGCCCTGATCACGCCGGAAATGGCCGCTGCCGTTGACAAGGCCAAGGCTGACATCATTGCCGGCACCATCCAGGTTCACGACTACATGACCGATGAAGCCTGCCCCTACTAAGACACTTGCAGCTCTTTCGGGCTGACGAACCGCCGGTCTTTCCAAAGGCCGGCGGTTTTCTTTTTGCGGTTCGCTGACCGGCAATGTTTAATATCAATAGTGCGGCGGACGTGTGTTCGCCGGTGCATCCACGCTCTGTTCTTCAAGGGTGAGAAAACGCTCCGTCAGGCGATCAAGCTTGGACCGGACCTGTTCGACAACGGTCCACTGCTCCGCCAGTTGATCGGAAAGCTCCTCGATCGTCTTGGCTTGATGCGCCACCGTTTCTTCGAGTTGAATGAGGCGTGCCTGTTCGGTGGTCATGATCGTCTCCGTGCAATACGGCAAAGCTGCCGCCGGGAGCGCGACGACTAACACAAAGCGCCGTCACCGCCTACGGTCCCGACGGTTGAAAGGCGGGCGTCAGAACTTGTCGGATACCTGGATCCCGGCGGGACCGAGAATGACGGCGATCAGCACCGGCAGGAAGAACAGGATCATCGGAACCGTGAGTTTCGGCGGCAGGGCGGCGGCCTTCTTTTCCGCCTCGTTCATGCGCTGGTCGCGACTTTCCTGGGCAAGAACCCGCAGTGCCTGCGCGATTGGCGTGCCGTAGCGGTCGGCCTGGATCAGGGCCTGCATCACGGCCCTGACCGAATCGAGACCTGTCCGGGTTCCGAGATTTTCCAGGGCGACGCGACGGTCCGGCAGAAAGGAAAGTTCGGCCGTCGTCAGCACCAGTTCTTCAGCCAGCGCTGTCGATTGCGCAGCGATTTCATCCGCCACGCGCTTCATGGCGATTTCCATCGAAATGCCGGATTCGACGCAGATCAGCAAAAGGTCGAGGGCATCCGGCCAGGCCCGGGTGATCGAATGCTGGCGCTTGGAGACGGCATTCGAAACGAAGATGTTGGGCGCGTAGAAACCGAGATAGGCAATGGTGACGGTGGCCAGGATGCGCATCGGCAGCGGCTTCTCACCGAGATAACCGAGGCCGAATATATAGAAGGCGCCGATGGCCAGGAAGACGAACGGCAGGCAGAACCGGGCAAACAGGAAGGTGTTCAATGCGTTCTGCGAGCGGTAACCCGCCGATTTGAGACGATTGACCGTCTTTTCGTCCATCAGCGCATGTTTCAGGTTGAGCCTGTCAACGATCCGGCGAACAGAGTGGTTGTTTTGAGCGCGAAGCGAAGCCTTGCTGGCGGCAGTCTCCGTATTCAGTCGCGCGCGCTCGCGGGCGCGAATAAGCTCACGCTCGGTCGCAACCGACTTCATCCGCTTCTCAAGATTGGCCCCTTCGAAAAACGGAGCGGCCAGCGTGTAGAACGTGCCGAGCACGGCGATCGAAACCAGAAATGCAAGGATCACGTTCGGATCGGTCAGAGTGCTGATAAGGCCTTCGCTCATGGCGTAACCGCTTTCAAATGTCGAAATTGATCATGTTGCGCATCATCCAGATACCGATGCTCATCCAGACGGCTGATGCACCCATGATCATGTGGCCGCGAGGGTCGGTGAACAGGATCATCATGTATTCGGGCGAGGTCACATACACCAGGAAGGCAACGATGAAGGGAAGCGCGCCGATGATGCAGGCCGACGCCTTGGCTTCCATCGACAAGGCCTGCACCTTGGATTTCATCTTGCGGCGTTCGCGCAGAACCTTTGACAGGTTGCCGACCGCCTCCGAAAGATTGCCGCCCGCTTGCGCCTGAATGCCAATAACGATGGCAAAGAAATTCACCTCGGGCAGGGGCACGACATTGATCATGCGCGCGCAGGCTTCCGGAATGTTCAGGCCGAGCTGCTGGGCTTCGATCACGCGTCTGAATTCCGCCTTGACCGGCTCCTGGCCATCATTGGCGATCAGCCGGATCGCATCGTTGAGCGGCAGGCCGGACTTGATGGAGCGAACCATGACGTCGAGCGCGTTTGGAAACTCCTCAAGAAACTTGTTGCAGCGTCGCTTGATCAGAAAATTGATCAGCCATCGCGGAAGGCCGGCCGACACCACAACGAGCAGGCCGCCGGCAACCAGCGGGTTCCCCGTCCCGAGGAAAACCAGAGCGGCGATGAACAGACCCAGCACGAAACTCATCATGTAGAATTGCGGCACCGATATTGAGAGACCGGCCTGGACCAGCCGAACCTTCATGGCAGGTGCTTTCCGGGTTGCCTTTTCCTGCTGCTTCTTTTCGAGATCCTTCAGCGAATCCTGAACCGACTTGCGCCGTTTCGACATTTCGCTCATGCGATCGCGTGCCTGCTTCATCTTGACCCGGTCGGTCTCGGCAGATTTGACCTTGCGAACGCGGCTTTCGGCTTTCTTTTGTGTTTCGATGCGCGAGAACAGGATACCATAGGCGAGCCCGGCCGTTGCGAGTGCGACGAGACCGACGAGGGCTACAATGGTGATGTCTATTCCGAACATGAGACGGCTCAGTCCTTTTCCATGGCGTCAAGAGTTGCGGCAAGCCGCTTGTCCTCGTTGAAATAGCGGGCGCGATCCCAGAAATGCGGGCGGCCGATGCCGGTCGACTTGTGCCGGCCGATGATCTTGCCGTTGGCGTCTTCGCCTTCCATTTCGTAGCGCATCAGATCCTGGGTAATGATCACATCGCCTTCCATGCCGATCACCTCGGTGATGTGGGTGATACGGCGCGAGCCGTCGCGCAGACGCGCGGCCTGGATGATGACGTCGATCGAGCCGGCGATGATCTCGCGAACCGTCTTGGCCGGGAGCGTGAAGCCGCCCATCGCAATCATCGATTCCATGCGGCTCAGGCATTCGCGCGGCGTATTGGCGTGGATCGTGCCCATCGATCCGTCGTGGCCGGTGTTCATGGCCTGCAGCAGGTCGAAGACCTCGGGGCCGCGGACTTCGCCGACGATGATGCGTTCGGGCCGCATACGAAGGCAGTTCTTGATGAGATCGCGCATGGTGATCTCGCCTTCGCCCTCGATGTTCGGCGGACGCGTTTCGAGGCGCACGACATGCGGCTGCTGCAGCTGCAGTTCAGCCGTATCTTCGCAGGTGATGACGCGCTCTTCCAGGTCGATATAGCCTGTCAGGCAGTTGAGCAGGGTCGTCTTGCCGGAACCGGTACCACCGGAAATAACGATGTTGCAGCGGACACGGCCGATGATCTGGAGAAGGACGGCGCCCTCGGGCGTGATCGCGCCGAACTTGACCAGCTGGTCGAGCTTCAGCTTGTCCTTCTTGAACTTGCGGATGGTGAGCGCGGCGCCGTCGATGGCCAGCGGCGGTGCGATGACGTTGACACGGGAGCCGTCGGGCAGGCGCGCGTCGCAGATCGGGCTCGATTCGTCGACGCGGCGGCCGACCTGGGACGACGATGCGCTGGCAGATCGACAAAAGCTGCGCATTGTCGCGGAAACGCACTTCGGACTCGATGGTCTTGCCGCCAACTTCGATGAAGGTCTGGCCTGCACCATTGACCATGATGTCGGCAATGTCGTCGCGGGCCAGCAGCGGCTCCAGCGGGCCGTAGCCCAGCACGTCATTGCAGATGTCCTCGAGCAGTTCTTCCTGCTCGGAGATCGACATCGCGAAATTCTTGATCGTGATGATGTCGTTGACGATGTCGCGGATTTCTTCGCGCGCGCTTTCGGTGTCGAGCTTGGCAAGCTGCGAGAGGTCGATCGTATCGATCAGCGCCGAGAAGACCTGGCTCTTGGTGTCGTAATAGTCCTCGGTGCGGGCCGCTTTTTTACGGACGGGCGGCGGCGATGGCTGCGCCCTGACAGGGGTTGAGCCGGATTCCCGGACAGGATCTGCCAGAACGGGTGCCGCCGCAACTGGCCTTTCGATCACCGCACTTGCAGCGGGCAGCGACGCCGGCGCGACCGGTGTGACCGTTCCGCTCTTGCCGAAGCCTTCGTTTCCGCGTTTCCCAAACATGCTTTCAATCCGGTTTTCGTGTCAGAGTCGTTTACTTGCGGCCGAGCATGCCAAGCATCTTGCCGAGCCCGGCCTTCTTGGCCTTCTTCGTCGTTGCCCGGCCGGTGACCAGATGGGCAAGCTGCGAGAAGGTTTCCGCGATAGGGGCTTTCTTGTCGATTTCCGCAATCATGCGCCCGCTATTGGCGGCATTGCCGAACAGCGCCGCATCGAACGGGATAATCGCCACCGGCTGCAGTTCCAGCGAATCACAGAAGTCGTTGGGTGCAATTTCGGGGCGCTTGGGCATGCCGACCTGGTTCAACACGAGATGCGGCATCTTGTCGTTGGGCCGGATCTTCTTCAGTGCGTCGAACAGGTTCTTGGCGTTGCGCAGATTGGCAAGGTCAGGCACGGCGGTGATCACGACCTCGTCGACATCGGCCAGAACCGAGCGGGTCCAGTCCGACCACATATGCGGGACATCAAGCACCGTGACGGGTGCGTTTCGCTGCAGGATTTCAAGAATGGGCTGAAACGCATTGACATCGAAATCATAGGCGCGATCGAGCATCGACGGCGCCGCCAGAAGCGACAGGTGTTCGGAACATTTCGTCAGCAGACGGTCGAGGAAAACCTCGTCCAGTCGTTCCGGGGCGAAGACGGCCTCGGAAATCCCCTGGGGCGGATCCTGGTCGAAGTTGATGTTGGCCGTACCATAGGGAAGATCGAGATCGGCAAGAACGACTTCCGTCGAAAACAGGTTGGAGATGCCCCAGGCGCAATTGTGCGCCAGCGTCGAGGAACCACAGCCGCCCTTGGCACCGATGAAGGCGATGTTGCGGCCAAGCGGCTCGGCTTCCGGATCGACGAAGATGGCGGCGATCGCACCCATCACATCCGGCATGCCAACCGGCGCGACGATATATTCTGAAATGCCGTTGCGAATGAGCTCGCGGTAAAGCGGGATATCGTTGTAGCGGCCGATCAGAATGACCTTGGTGCTCGGATCGCACACGGCAGCCAGGGGCGCCAGTTCCGCCATCAGATGACGCGGCTCCGTCGCCGTTTCCAGGATGATCAGATTGGGCGTCGAGACGCTGCGAGAACATGTTGGCGGCTGCTGCGATACTGCCGCTGTTGATGCGCAGGCTGACCTTGGCCATGCGCCGATCCTGGCCACACCGCTCCATCACCCGTTGCATCGCTTCGGTTTCGCAGAAGGCATGGACGGAAATGCGCGGAAGCGGGCGCAGATGTTCGACCTCGGCGGGCCGCAAGGCATCGAGCGCGGCGTCGGTGTCCCCGTTTCCTGTCTCGATTTTGTAGTCGATCGTGCTCATGGGCTTATCCCTGGGGGTAACGGTACGTCGAAATCACTCGGCATCGAGGCCGCGGTAGTCCTTGATCACCTGGCCACGGCGTGTCGCGTCGATCGGCGACATGTTGCGAGGAGCGATCAGGTCTGACGGGTTGGCGATCTGTGCAGCGAGGTTCGATTGGCTGGCGCAGCCGAAGTTCTCGTAGTTGCGGTTCTGGGACGTGTTGGTGACAAGATCCGTCGGCCAGTTGCCGCAGGGCGCCGTCTTGGCCGTGATGGCGTGATAGCTGAGCCGGATTGGCGCCGCATCGCCGTTTGATTCGGCCTGATAGCTGGTTTCAACCAGCCTGGTTGCCGGAACGCCGGCAGCAACAAACAGGCCGCGGATTTCACGCCGCACGGCATTGGCTGCATGCGTGTTCGAGGATCCGCTCGGCAGGAGGATCTGGATCGGGCCGGAGGATGACCTTGCATAATCGGCAACGAAACCGCGGATCACGTCACGCGTGCCCTGTTGCAGGCGGATATCGCCGCGCGCGACCGGGATGTCGATCGTGTGCTCGGCCTCGGCGATCACGATCGGATGGCGGGTGCGGTAATCGTCGGGCAGGGATCCGGTCGACAGGCGATCCTGATTGGCGCCACAGGCCGTCAGCGTCACGGCCGAGATGGCGAGCACCGCGGCAAACGCGACCTTGTGCGCCAGGCGCATCGTGGCGGGACGGGAATGGGTCGGCATGGTGGTTTGCCTTTCGGATATGCGGCTCTTGAAAATGCGTTCGTTCATGTCCGGGTCCCGCCTATTTGTAGATGAAGCCGACATTGCCGTGATACTGCCCGGCCGGTGCATCCCCTTCGCGGCGACCGTAGATGCGGTTGACCTCTCCGAGGAAATAGCTTGCAACATCATTGGCGGCGTTGAAGTTGTCGTCGGGGCGCGAGAGCGCGCCGCGGGCAACCGGCCGCACGAGATAGGGCGTTGCGATGATCACCAGTTCGGTTTCGTTGCGGATGAAGTCCTTCGAGCGGAACAGCGTGCCGAAAATCGGGATTTTTGACAGTCCGGGAAGACCCGACATCGCCTGACGGATATTGTCCTGGACGAGACCGGCGATGACGATCGAACCACCGGACGGCAGTTCGACACTGGTCGTCGCCTCGCGTTTGCGGATCGACATGTAGGTCGAGCCCGGAATGTTGTTGGTTCCGTTGCCGGTGACGGCCGAGCCTTCCCAGGTGGGTTCGGAAACGTTGGTTTCGATCTTCAGGCTGATGCGGCCGGGGCCAAGAACGACAGGCTTGAAATTCAGCTCGATGCCGTATTCCACGGTCTCGATCTCGCGTTTCACTTCCTTGTTGCCGTTTTCGTCCTCTCCGACCTCCTGTGTGCTGGGCAGCCGGAAATCACCACCGACGAAGAACTTGGCCTGCTCGCCGGAGATCGCCGTCAGGCTAGGTTCCGCCAGCGTGCGCATGACGCCGGCCTGTTCCATGGCGTTGACGTAGCTGGCGATGTCGACGGCACCGATCGATCCCGTCGCCATTGCCGTCGAGCCGATGCCGATTGCGTTGCCGAGATTGGTCGGATTGCGGAAGGAAATGCCACCGCTGTTGCCGCTGACGGAACCGTTGAAACCAAGCTGTTTCAGGACCTGCCGGCTCACTTCGGCGACCGTGACCTTCAGCGTTACCTGATCTTCGCCATCAATCTTCAGGAGATTGACGATCTGCGAGACCTGGCGATCTTCGGCAAAGATATCCGCATCGCCGTTATTGCCCTGCGCGGTGATGTTGCGGGTCGTCGCTTCACCGCCCCTGAGGAAGATTTCCGCCAGATTGGCCGCCTGCGAAGCGTCCTGGGGTGTCCGAACGCTTCCGGTCAGCACGATATTGTCGGAGATGATCTCAACCTTGATGTCGGAATCAGGCAGGAAGCGGCGAAGGTTGGCCTCGAGCCCCGAAATGTCGCGCTCGATCTCCAGTTCGATGCTGACGATTTCCTCGCCATTCGGACCGAAGATGAAGATGTTGGTCTGGCCGACCGTCTTGCCGAAGAGATAGATGCGGCGCGACGTGCGGGTGACCGCATCGGCCAGTCCCGGATCGGCGACGAGAATGTCATGGGCATCCGTCGGCAGATCGATAACGACTGCCTTGTTGAGGCCGAGCTTGACGGTCTTCTTGACGCCCGCGCCGCTTTGCGTGATCCGCACGATGGATGACGAGGCCGCTTCAGCCACGGCAAGCGTGGCGAAGCCGGGTGCGATCTGCGCGGGCAAACCCGAAAATGCCAGGCAGAAAGACAATCCGCCAGCAACAGAAGCACGAAGTTTTTTTCCGATCCGTTTCACGTTCAGCTCCGCTCAATCACTGTTGCTGGGTGGGGTTCATGGAGGTGCCGTCATTCTTGACGATCGAACCCGATTTGATCACCTGGATGGTTGGAATGCCGTCGCCGCTGAGCAGATAGTCTGCCGCTGCCGTGTCCGGTTCCTGTGCATCGGCAACGCTGCGCAGAGCCAGCGAGAGGCGCTCCGCGATCTGTTGCGCGACGGCCATCACCTTGGCTTGGTCTGGTGTCAGTTCCAGCGTTGCGGTGGTGCCGACAACCGACTTGCCGCCGTCTTCCTTTTCCTCGATCTGCTGGTCGATCGCCAGAACGCGCACATTGCTGAGCACGGTCTCGGTCAGGAATGTGTCGCCCTCGGACTTGCGGACCATGATGACGTCGACGCGGTCGTTTGGCAGGATGAACCCGCCGGCGCCGGTCGCGACCGTGATCTCGGTGGCGACCGCGCGCTTTCCGGCGGGCAGCAGCGATGACAAAATCCGGCTCGATGAATCGGCAATCTTTTCCTGACGGACAGGCTCGCCATTAAAAATGGGAAGCCGGACAACGACACCGGCGAGGTCCGCCACGGCATTGGGCCGGGCCTCTTCGGTTATCAGGCCTTCGACGACGCCGTCTTTCGGCCAGGCCATCCAGCGGATCGAATCAGCATTGATCCTTGATCCAACCGGCAGGCTCTTGGATGCGACCAGGACATTGATGGACGGCGCCTGCTCGATGACGGGCTCCGACATCTGGATGACCTGCTTGCCACCTGTCAGCTTCAGCGCCAGGAAGCCGGCCAATCCTGCGGACACAACAGCCACTGCCAGAATGATAACGCGTACCGGTTTCATGATTCGTCCTGCGTTCCGAGATTCTTCTCAGTGCAGAATGGTCAGGAATTGGTGTAATTATGGTTAACAACGCGCTTACGATCGTAGTTAACAAATGCCTTATTGCGGCCGTCTCGAAATTCGTATCCGAGCAGATGCGCCGGTTCGACGCTCTCAGGGAGCCAGTGCGAGGGCAAGTTTCATGAGAGGGGAAGACGGATAGGCCAGAAAGCCGCCCATGCCGATGGCAATGCCATAGGGTATCTTCTTCGCCGTCAACAGCAGATGCGGCACCGGGAGACCGGAGGCCAGGATCGTATTTTCCTGCTTGCGCAGCATCATGATGGCGATGGCAAGGACGCCGCCGAGGCCCGACACGTAAACGAGAAACTCAAAAAGGGAGGAGTTGAAGCCGAACCATACTGCACTCGCGGTCAGCAGCTTGGCATCTCCACCGCCCATGACGTTGGCTGCAAAAAGTGCAAAGCAGACGACAAACACCGCAAGGCCGGCACCAAGGTGAACGCCGATCATTGTCAGGCTCATCCCGGCCAGCGGCGCAACGAGAATGAATGCACCCAGCAAAATGGCTGGAACCCGATTGGGGATGGTCATCGTGAACAGGTCGGAAAACGCAGCGAACGCCAGGCAAAGCGGCAGGATGATAAAGATTGCAGCTTCGATCATGCGTATCTCCCGGTTCCTTTGAGCCAATCAAGGCGAATGTGGACTGCCTTCAGGCTCCAACATACACGCGTTGGCTTAAGGAAGTGCCAACCCGAGGCTAGGCCATTGCCAAAATAGAAAAACCGCCCCGAAGAGGCGGTTTTTCAAATTGCACAGCGTTGGCGAATTAGAACGCGCCGTTGGCTGTGTTCATCTTCGTGCTCAGGTCGGTGAACTGCGTGTTCAGAGCGCCGCCGAGCGTGGTCGCGCCGGTGATCAGGGCAACGGAGATGAGGGCGGCGATCAGGCCGTATTCGATTGCTGTCGCGCCGGATTCGTCCTTGAGGAAACGAGCGAAAATCTTGGTCATGTGAATTCTCCTACTTCGATTGTTGTTCAGCACTTCCGCCAACTGTTTCCGTTGATCGGATGAGCCAAACCTACACAGCGCAAATTTCAATCGGCTTAAGGAAACCGGTTACCAAAATCTTAACGTCACACTCCCCATTCGTTGGTGAAAAAATTGCTAATGTACGGAGACCCCGCCGCGATAGATGCGCGTGTGGACAACGGTCACCCATCTTTAACATTTTGCGGCTTAACGCTTCATTCACCAAACCAGTGGATGCTAGGCAAACTTAGTGTCTTCAGGGAAAAAGCCATGATTTCGCATGATTCAGCCGCCAGCGTCCGTTTGCTGGCATTTGCCATGGCAGCTTTGGTCCAGCTGGCCCCGGTTGCTGCGCAGGCAGGTGAAGACATGATGCGTGTCTATATGGATCACGCCCGCGTGCTGAAACTCGATCGGCCGGTGAGCAAAGTGATCATCGGGAATTCCGAGGTCGCCGATGCGACGGTGGCGGATGCAAAGACAATCGTCCTGACGGGCCGAAGCTTCGGTACCACCAATCTCGTCATTCTTGATGTAGACGGGAACGCCATTCTCGATGAGCGGCTTCTTGTTTCTATTGACGAAGGCAATACCGTGCGCGTCTTCAAGCAAACCGTTCGCTCCGTTCTCTCCTGCACGCCGAATTGTGAAGTGCATGCGGAACGCAAGACAGCTGCCAACTGACAGCCATTTGCCTGCGGCCTATCGTTAACGACAGGTGACGGCTTCCTTTAAAATTTCCGGCTCCTCTGCATACGAAATATCAATGGTCTTTTCCTAAACTGCCTCATCCTGTGACGAGTGGCGGAACAAAGAGATGATTGAAAAGGGAAACGAAAATGCGTTGGCAGGTGCAAATGCGCCGGTTCCAGTGCGTCGTAAAGGCCTGTTCCGTCGGTTGTCTTCAGACAGGGCCGGGACCTCGACGATCGAGTTCGCCATCCTCGCCATACCCTTTTTCACGATCCTCTTTGCGTCGCTGGAAACCTTCATGGCGTTTACCGGAGAACAGTTGCTCGCCAGCGCTACCGACACCATGGCGCGAAAACTTCGCACCGGCGAAATCACCGTCGGTCAGGGCATTGCCGCGACCGACAAGACGCCCGCCGAGTTTCGCACGCTCTTTTGCGAGGAAATCTCCATCATGATGACGTGCGACGCCGACAAGCTCTATCTGGATGTTCGCAGTTTCTCCGACTTTTCAAAAATTCCGTCAGCCGTCCCCCGACAGGGCAACGCCACCAATGGTGATCTGGATACGAGCGGTTTCTCGGTATCGCCTGGCGGGCCGACAACGATCAATATCGTGCGCGCCTATTACCGCTGGCCGGTAACGGTCGACCTCGTTCGTCCCTACGTCACGAACCTCCGGCCTGCGGGCAGCAGCATGCCCAATGACTATCTGATGGTCGCGACCGCGGCGTTCCGCAATGAGAACTATTGAGCCATCAAGGATTGCAACAATGATAACCCGCATGCGCGACGCCTTGGCAAGAGCTTCAGACATATCAAAGGTTTTCCGGGCTTTCGGCCGGGACCGCAAGGGCACCGGTGCCATCGAGTTTGCAATCCTCGCGCCGATTTTGATCATGGCCTATATCGGTGCTTTTGAAGTGTCGGTCGGCTTCAACGTTTCACGCAAGGTTGCCCGCGCGTCGAGCACGGTGGCCGATATCGTCACCCAGCAGACAGAGGTCAACAAGGAATTTCTGGATGGCATGAAAGATGTTGCCGCCAGCGTGATGTCTCCGTTCGGTGGCACGTATTCGCTGAAAATCACCGGCATCGAGGTAACCTCTGTCGGCAACGGCGAAAGTCATCTGGTCGCGGGACGAAAAGGGAACCACGCCCTACAAGGCTGGCGAGGCCGTTGCGATCCCCAAGGAACTTTCAGCTCTGAACACCTTCGTCGTGCGCACCGAAATGGTAGTCCCCCACGGGTTGTTGCTGTTTGCCCCCGATCTGACCTCGAAGGCACAGACGATCAACCTGTCGAAAACCTACTACTACCGCCAGCGTATCGGCGAGAAAATCACCTGCGATGATTGCAACTCCTGAAGCGGCGACCGGCGTCAGGCAGCGCCGGTCGGTGCAACGGTTTGCAATGTGGATGTCATCGCGATATTGATCAGGTCGATTCCGCGCCAGCCGTGATACGGCCGATGAAGACACGGAAAATCGACTTTCCGGGTGACCCATGGCACGTGCTTTCCTGTTTGTTCTCGATTCCTTCGGCATTGGCGGTGCGCCGGATGCGCGCGAATTCGGCGACCAAGGGGCCGATACGCTCGGCCATATCGCGGAATTTTGCGCCGCCGGCGCGGCCGATCGTGCAGGATTGCGCGAAGGCCCGTTGAGCCTTCCCAATCTGTCGGTGCTTGGCCTGCTGCATGCGGCCCGTCTCGCCACGGGCAGACTTCCCGACGGCATGCCGGTGCCGGAGCGCGTCTTCGGGCTCTACGGTGCGGCCAGTGAAGTCTCGCGTGGAAAGGACACACCATCAGGCCATTGGGAGATCGCCGGAACGCCTGTGATGTTCGATTGGGGCTATTTCCCGTCGGGGGGTGACGCCTTTCCGCCTGAGCTGGTCGAAGCCATTTGCCGGGAAGGCGGCGTGCCCGGAATCCTCGGAAATTGCCACGCCTCGGGCACGGACATCATCGCCCGGCACGGTGAAGAGCATCTGCGCAGCGGCAAACCGATCTGTTACACGTCCTCGGATTCCGTCTTCCAGATCGCGGCCCACGAGCATGCGTTCGGGCTGGAGCGGTTGCTGGCGTTCTGTCTGACCGTGCGCCGCCTGCTGGACGACTACAATATCGGCCGTGTGATCGCCCGTCCCTTCATCGGTCAGACCCCGCAGACCTTCGTGCGCACCGGCAACCGGCGGGACTTTTCCGTGCTGCCACCGGAGCCGACGCTGTTGGACCGGCTGACGAAGGCAAACCGGACCGTGCACGCCATCGGCAAGATCGGCGACATCTTTGCCCATCAGGGTATCGGCAAGGTCATCAAGGCCAATGGCAACGAAGCACTGTTCGATGCCAGCCTTGCTGTGATGGACGAGGCTGCCGACGGCGATCTCGTGTTCACCAACTTTGTCGATTTCGACATGCTCTATGGTCACCGGCGCGATGTGGCGGGCTATGCCGCAGCGCTCGAAGCCTTTGATCGCCGCCTGCCGGATCTCGACCGCAAGCTGAAAGCCGGAGATATCGTTATCCTGACGGCAGATCACGGCTGTGATCCGACCTGGCGCGGCACCGACCATACCAGGGAGCGTGTTCCGGTCCTGGTGTTCGGGCCTGATATCCGCACGCGTTCGATCGGCGTCCTGCCCGGTTTTGCCGCTATCGGCGAAACCGTCGCCAAACATCTGGGGCTGGAACCCGGCCTGCATGGGAGAAGCTTTCTGTGACTGCACATCTGAAAAAGGCCGAACTGCACTGCCATATCGAGGGCGCGACGCCGCCGGCACTGGCGCTGGAGCAAGCCCGCAAATATGGCCTCGACGTCACCGATATCATCCGGGACGGCGCCTATGTCTGGGCGGATTTCACCAGCTTCGTCAAATGCTACGACGCGGTCGCCTCGCTGTTCCGCACGGAAGAGGACTACGCGCTCCTGGCTGAAACCTATCTGACGGAACTGGCCGAAGCCGGGACGATCTACAGCGAGATCATCGTCTCGCCGGATCATGGCAATACGATCGGTCTGGGTGCCGACGCCTATCTGCGCGGCCTTGCCGCCGGCATCGAGGCTGCAAAAGCCAGGACCGGTATCGAAGGGCGTATGCTGATCACCATCATCCGCCACATGGGCGCCGAAGCAGCCGAGCGCACCGCGCTTTATGCGGCACGCCGCGACCATCCGCTGGTGACCGGTTTCAATCTCGCCGGCGAGGAACGCATGCACCGCGTCGCCGATTTCACGCGCTCCTTCGACATCGCCCGCGATGCCGGGCTCGGTATCACCATTCATGCCGGAGAGCTCTCAGGCGCCTTCAGCGTCCGCGACGCGCTCGATCACGTCCGCCCGTCGCGCATCAGCCATGGTGTGCGCGCCATCGAGGATGCTGATCTGGTCAAGCGTATCGCCGACGAGGGGGTGGTGCTGGAAACCTGCCCCGGCTCCAATATATCGCTCCAGGTCTTCCCGGATTTTGCCTCGCACCCGCTCAGGGCATTGCGCGACGCCGGCTGCCGGGTCACGCTCAACTCCGACGATCCGCCGTTCTTCCATACATCGCTGCTCCAGGAATACGAGATCGCCTCGCAGGTCATGGGCTTCTCGGACGACGAGATCGACAGCATGACCCGCACTGCGATCGAGGCAGCCTTCGTCGATGAACCGACGAGAGCACGGTTGCTGGCCGCCCTTTGAGCTCTTCCGGCTGGGGATGACGTCGCAAAGCACGGCGCGCCCCTTGCAGCGCGACGCTTTTCCGTGAAAAAAGGATGTCAAATCCAGTTTTTGCAGGAGGCCCTTGCCATGGACGGCGTTACAGTCATCAACCACCCGCTCGTTCAGCACAAGCTGACCATCATGCGCAAGAAGGAAACCTCCACGGCCGGCTTCCGCCGCCTGCTGCGCGAAATCTCGACGCTGCTCTGCTATGAGGTCACGCGCGATCTCGAACTGACGATGGAAACCATCGAGACGCCGATGCAGACCATCCAGGCGCCTGTTCTCGAGGGCAAGAAGCTGGTCTTCGCCTCCATCCTGCGCGCCGGCAACGGTCTGCTTGAAGGCATGCTCGAACTGGTTCCCTCCGCCCGTGTCTCCCATGTCGGCGTCTACCGCGATCATGAAACCCTCGAGGCCGTCGAATATTATTTCAAGGCGCCGGAGAGCCTGTCGGAACGGCTGGTCATTGTCGTCGACCCGATGCTCGCAACCGGCAATTCATCGATTGCCGCAATCGACAAGCTGAAGGAACGCGGTGCCGTCAATCTGCGCTTCCTCTGCCTTCTGGCAGCACCTGAAGGCATCCGCAATTTCCACGAAGTCCATCCGGACGTACCGATCTTCACCGCGTCGATCGACAGCCATCTCAACGAGAACGGCTATATCGTGCCAGGTCTCGGCGATGCCGGCGACCGGATGTACGGCACGAAATAGTTTCGGTTTCTTAACCAGTTCCACGATTGTCTCTGAAGCCGCCGGCAAATCCGGCGGCTTTTTGCATCCTGTTAGACAAGTTCGTGCTTTGCTCTGGCCTGATCAGTTTCTGTCCGGGAGTATTCCGCATGTTTGCCCGTCTGCTCGCCTTTGCCGGTATCGTCGCCGTGTCGGCTTTGACCCTGCCGGGTCTTGCCACGACCTATCTCGAACGGTCGGCAAAGGCGGATGCGACTGACAAGGACCGGCCACAGCCGGTCAGCACGGCGAAATACGCTGTCGGCAAGGGCGTCAAGCTTGCCGCCGACGCCAAGGGCCATTTCTTCGGCACGTTTGCAATCAACGGCCGCCGCGAAACGGGACTGGTGGATACCGGTGCCAGCATGATCGCCATCAACATGTCGGCCGCGCGCCGCCTCGGCATTTCGCCCAACAGCCTGACATTCAACGTGGCTGTCAGCACCGCAAACGGCGTCATCAAGGGTGCCCATGTCGAGCTGGACCGCGTCGAGATCGGCACGATCGGCGTGCGCCGCGTCGATGCGCTGGTCCTTCCGGACACGGCATTGTCCGGAACGCTCATCGGCATGAGCTTCATGAACAAGCTATCGTCCTACCGGGTCGAAGGCGGCGCGCTTCACCTGTTCAGGTGATCTTGGACAGGATCACCGGACGTGACGGCTGCGCCTCCTGGTCGATGCGATAGAGTTCTGCAAGGCGGGTCCGTGCCGCCTCGGCCTGCGCATCCGTTGCGGCATGCACGAAGGCGATCGGCTCGCCCTTCGCCACAGGAGTTCCGAGTGGCCTGATCTGCGAAAAGCCGACCCTGTGGTCGATCGGATCGTCGGGATGCGTGCGACCGCCGCCAAGCGCAATCACCGCCATACCGATTTCGCGTGTATCACAGCCGCTGAGAAAGCCATCCTGATTTGCCTCGACAGGCAGGATCACCGGTGCCTTGGCCAGATAGTCCTGCGACCGTTCGGTAAAGTCATGCGGCCCGCCCAGCTGGTGGACCATTCTTGCAAAACACTCCATCGCGCTGCCGCTGGAAAGTGCCCGTGCGGCCAGGTCCTGTCCCTCAGTGGGGCTGGATGCGATACCTGCGGTCATCAGCATTTCGACGGCAAAGGAAAGCACCACTGCCTCCAGCCGGCTTCCGGCCTTTTCTCCGCGCAGGAACGCCAGGCAGTTCTCGATTTCCAGCGCATTGCCGGCGGCATCGGCAAGCGGCTCGTTCATGTCGGTAATCAGCGCGGTCGTGCGAACACCCGCACCATTGGCAACATCCACCAGCGAACGGGCAAGGCCTTCCGCTTCGTCAAGGCTCGCCATGAAGGCGCCATTGCCGATCTTGACGTCGAGCACCAGCGACTGAAGCCCGGCGGCAAGCTTCTTCGACAGGATCGAGGCGGTGATCAGTGCCTGGGAATCCACGGTCGCTGTCACATCGCGGATCGCGTAGAGCCGCCGGTCGGCTGGCGCAAGATTTGCTGTCTGGCCGATGATCGCGCAGCCGGCCATGCGCACCGTCTCGCGGAAAATTTCGGCGGAGGGTTTTATATCGTATCCCGGAATGGACTTCGAGCTTGTCGAGCGTGCCTCCGGTATGACCAAGGCCACGCCCGGAGATCATCGGCACGGCAAGACCGCAGGCCGCGGCGATCGGCGCCAGCATCAGCGAGACATTGTCGCCGACGCCGCCGGTGGAGTGTTTGTCTGCAACCGGCCGGCCGATATCGCTCCAGTCGAGGATTTCGCCGGAATCACGCATCGCCAGGGTCAGAGCCACGGTCTCGTCGCGGGTCATGCCTGAAAACCACACAGCCATGGCGAAGGCTGCGACCTGTCCCTCCGAAATTGAACCATCCGAAAGGCCACGAATGAAGTCGGCGATTGCCGCATCGTCGAGTGCCTGGCCGTTGCGCTTGCGCCTGATGATCTCCTGCGGAATCATGATCAATATGCCGCCGCGGTTGTGGCTGCCGATTCCCGTCCGTCGATCACGGCAAGGATATTCTTGAGGAGCGAGGAGGCGCCGAACCGGAAGGTTGACGGCATCACCCAGTCCGCCCCCTGAATAGTATCGGCAAGGTTGATGTAAAGTCGCGCCTCGGCAACGCTTTGCACGCCACCGGACGGCTTGAAGCCCACCTTGCGGCCGCTTTCGCGCATGCAGGTCAGCATGATGTCGGCAGCTTCGAGCGTGGCGTTGACCTGCGACTTTCCCGTGGACGTTTTCAGGAAATCGGCGCCTTCGCGAATGGCGATATGGGACGCGTTGCGAATAAGATCGCGTTCCTTCAATTCCCCCGTCTCCAGAATGGCCTTCAGCACGATCGGAGGCGCACACACCGCCCGCACGGCGGAGATCATCGTCCGGACGGCCTGCTCGTCGCCCTCCATCAGGGCGCGATAGGGAATGACGAGGTCGATCTCGTCGGCACCATCGGCAATCGCGTCCAGCGTTTCCGTGACGACGGCATCGACCGTCAGATCGCCCTGTGGAAAATTCACCACGGTTGCGATCCTGACCGGGTTTTCCGGTCCAAGAAGACCACGGGCCTGCCGGACGAAGCGCGGCCAGATGCAGATCGCTGCCGTGGGGCCATAGGGCGTATGGGCATCGGCACACAGGGTTTCGATATCGGCCGGCGTGCAGGTGTCGCTGAGATCTGTCAGATCCAGAAGGGTCAGCGCCAGCGAGGCGATCTGGCGGTTGGAGGCTTCGGTCATGGTCGCTGTCCATCTCTGGCGGCAGGAATGTCTCCCTGCCATGTCTGTCGTTGCGAACGCATGGCTGCGCACCGCCGGTTCATCCCGGGTCCTTCAATAACGGACTTTTGGGCTTTACCCCAGCATTTCCGTCTCAAAGGAGTGCGGAAGCAGATCGGAAAGCGCCAGCGTCTTTTTGATCCCGGCCTCGTCACACAGATAGATGCGGGTGCTGGCACCGGAAAATTCCGCCAGTCGCTGACGGCAGCCGCCGCAGGGCGGACACAGGGCCAGCTTTTCGGCAATGACCGCCACTTCGAGGATCTTGCGTTGGCCGGCCATCACCATATGGCTGATGGCCGTCGTTTCCGCGCACCAGCCTTCGGGAAAGGACAGGTTCTCGATATTGGCGCCGGTATAGATCTTGCCGTCTTCGGCGCGGATTGCCGCCCCGACCGGAAATTTCGAATAGGGCGCATGCGCCTTGGCCATGGCTTCGCGGGCAGCCTCGAACAGTTCGGTTTCCATGGTCTAGCGTTCCTTCACATAGGGTATGCCGCCTGCCTTGGGCGGGATCGCCTTGCCGATAAAGCCGGCGAGCAGGATGACGGTCAGAATATAAGGCAGCGCCTGCATCAGCTGCACCGGCACCTGGCCGATGATCGGAAGCGGGTTGCCCTGGAGGCGAATGGCGAAGGCATCGAGAAAGCCGAACAGCAGGCAGGCAAGCATGATGTTGAGCGGTCGCCATTTGGCAAAGATCAGGGCCGCAAGCGCGATATAGCCCTTGCCCGCCGTCATGCCCTTGACGAAGCCGGCACTCATGGCGAGCGACAGATAGGCACCGGCAAAGCCGCACAGGATGCCGCAGCAGATGACGGCACGGTAGCGCAGCCAGATGACCGAGATGCCGGCCGTATCGACCGCGCCCGGATTTTCGCCCACGGCCCGCAACCGCAGACCAAACCGTGTCCGATAGAGGATCCACCAGCTGATCGGCACCATGGCGAAGGCCAGATAGGTCAACAGGAAGTGGCCGGATAGGAGGTCCGAATAGATCGGGCCGAGGATCGGCACGCTGCGGATTTCCTCGGCAAAGGGGAAATTGATGGTCTGGAAGCGCGCGTCGCCCGACAGCGCCGGTGTGCGACCGCCCTGCCGGAACCAGGCTTCGCCGAGAATGACGGTGGAGCCTGCGACGACGAAGTTGATCGCGACGCCGGAGACGATCTGGCTGCCGCGCTGCGTGATCGAGGCATAACCGTGAACGAGCGACAGAAGCACCGAGATCAGCACGGCGGCGAGAAGCCCCATGGTGACGGAACCGGTCACGGCAGCCACGGCGCCGGCCGCAAAGGCGGCACCCAGCATCTTGCCCTCGAGCCCGATATCGAAGACGCCTGCGCGTTCTGTGAAGAGGCCTGCGAGGGCGGCAAAGATCAGCGGAACGGAGACACGGATCGTCGATTCCAGAATCGCGATGATGGTTTGAAACAGATCCATGGCTCAGGCCCCCTTCTGTGACGCAACGGGGAAGCGCTGCCCGAAGCTTGCAAAACCCCGCCCGATCGCCGGTCGGAACATGTTTTCAAGCGCGCCGGCAAAGAGGATGACGAGGCCCTGGATGATGACGATCATGTCACGGGAAATCGCCGGCATTTCGAAGGCGATCTCGGCGCCCCCCTGGTAGAGCATGCCGAAGAGGACGGCGGCCGGAATGATGCCGGCCGGATGCGAGCGGCCCATCAGCGCCACGGCGATGCCGACAAAGCCGGCACCCTGCACGAAATCAAGCTGCATGCGGAATTGCTCGCCCATGATCGGATTGAGCGCCATCATGCCCGCAAGCCCGCCGGAAATCATCATGACCACGATGATGATGCGCGGCTCGCTGATCCCGGCATAACGCGCCGCGGACGGGCTGTGACCCATGGTGCGCATCTCGTAGCCGAGCTTGGTTCGCCAGATCAGCACCCAGACGCCGAAAGCCGCCAGGATCGCCAGAAGGAATGAGATGTTGAACGGCGCATTGCCGATATCGAGCCCGAAGATCGCAAGCAGCCAGTCGAGCTTCGGCAATTGTCCACCCTCGGCGAAGGTCCGCGTCTGCGGCGCCATCGATCCCAGCGGCTTCAGCACACGTGTCAGCAGATAGACCATCAGGCTGGAGGCGATGAAGTTGAACATGATGGTGGTGATGACGATGTGGCTGCCGCGCTTGGCCTGGAGCCAGCCCGGAAGAAAGGCCCAGAGCGCGCCGAACGCGATGGAGCCGAGCATCGCAATCGGAAAGACGATGTACCAGGGCATGGTCTGGTCGAGCCAGAGACAGGCAAGCGCAACCCCGATACCGCCAATATAAGCCTGGCCTTCGCTGCCGATGTTGAACAGGCCGGCATGGAAGGCGACCGCCACGGATAGTCCGGTGAAGATGAAGGTCGTGGCATAATAGAGCGTGAAGCCGATATATTCGCCGCGGCCGAAGGCGCCGTTGATCATGTGATAGGCAGCCTCCAGCGGGTTTTCCCCCACCAGCAGAACGACGAGCCCGGCGACCAGGAAGGCGACGATGAGGTTGATCAGCGGGATCAGGCCGTATTCGGCCCAGCCGGGCAGCTTTGCGTATGGATTGCTCATTCTGCGGCCTCCTTGCGGCCTTCGACACCGGCCATCAGCAGGCCAAGTTCCCCTTCCGCCGCATCCGGCGCGCGCTCGCCGACAATGCGGCCGGCAAACATCACGAGGATACGGTCGGACAGGGCACGGATTTCGTCGAGTTCGACCGAGACAAGCAGCACGGCCTTGCCCTGGTCGCGCATTTCGATGATCCGCTTGTGGATGAATTCGATCGCGCCGACATCGACGCCGCGGGTCGGCTGACCAATGATCAGCACATCGGGGCCGCGCTCCATTTCGCGCGCCAGCACGATCTTCTGCTGGTTTCCGCCGGAAAAATTCGCGGTCCTGAGCCGCGCGTTCGGCGGCCGGATGTCGTATTTCTGGATCTTGTCTTCAGCATCGGCGCGAATGGCCTCGATATTGAGAAAGACGCCGTTCAAATAGCGCTTGTCATGGTGATAGCCGAGGATCGAATTTTCGCTCTCCTCGAACTTCAGCACGAGGCCGACATGATGCCGGTCTTCCGGCACATGGGCGAGCCCGCGGTCTCTGAGGTCGCGCGGATCGGCCTTGCCGGTCATGTCGATCGGCGTTCCGTTCAGGTCGACACTGCCTGAAACCGCCTTGCGGATACCGGAGATCGCCTCCAGCAGTTCCGACTGGCCATTGCCGGCGACCCCTGCGATACCGACAATCTCGCCTGCGCGGATATCGAAGGAGACATTATCGACCATGGTGACGCCCCGGCCGTCCCGCACGGTCAGGTTCTTCACCGAGAATTTGACGGCGCCCGGATTGGCCTCGCCCTTGTCGACGCGCAGAAGCACCCGGCGGCCGACCATGAGTTCGGCCAGTTCCTCAACGGATGTTTCCGCCGTCGGCCGTGTCGCAACCATTTCGCCGCGGCGCATGACCGAGACTTCGTCGGTGATCGCCATGATCTCGCGCAGCTTGTGGGTGATCAGGATCACCGTCTTGCCCTGGTCCTTCAGCTGTCCGAGGATCCGGAAGAGGTGATCGGCCTCGGGCGGCGTCAGCACGCCTGTGGGCTCGTCGAGGATCAGGATGTCGGCCTTGCGGTAAAGCGCCTTCAGGATTTCGACGCGCTGCTGCAGGCCGACCGGCAGTTCCTCGATCAGGGCGTCCGGATCGACCTCCAGCGCATATTCCTTTTCCAGCCGCTTCAGTTCGACGCGGGCCTTGGTGATGCTGGTGTTGAGAATCTGGCTGTCTTCGGCACCGAGCATGACGTTTTCAAGCACCGTGAAGTTTTCCACCAGCATGAAATGCTGATGGACCATGCCGATACCGCTGGCGATTGCCGCATTCGGGTCCTTGATCGTCACGGTTTTCCCGTCGATGACGATCTCGCCCCGATCGGCCTGGTAGAAGCCGTAGAGGATCGACATGAGGGTCGATTTGCCGGCGCCATTTTCGCCGATGATACCGTGGATCGTTCCCTTGCGAACGGTCAGGTTGATGTTTCTGTTGGCATGGACAAGGCCGAAACTCTTGTCGATTCCACGCAGTTCTATGGCAATATCGCTCATATTGGCCCTGTATTCCCCTGTTGGGCCTGGTTCAGAAGCCGTTTTCACGGTCCAGTCCGGGCGTCCATTTTTTTACCAATTGGTATAACTTTAGCATCGAATTTCGGACGCGTAAGCCCAAAAATCGCAAGTGCTCATACTCTTCCCGGATCACTGCGGAGAGTCCAGAACCTTTTGTCCTGCGCTATACGCTGGCAATATCCCAGTCGTGATCAAAGGCGTGGAAATTGCGGCTCCATGTGCGGGATGCGGGCGGGGCTTTCCTTGTGGCCGAAGGCTGGTTTAAATGCCGGTTTACGTGTTTGGGGAACATATCATGCCGGAAGACGCGCTCCTGCGCCGGACAGAACTGCCAAGACCTGACGTTACCGCGGAGGACGCTGCAGCGATCCTCGAAGGCTGGTACGGCCTGACGGGGCCGATCGTCGAGCTCGGCAGCCAGCAGGATCGCAACTATCGGGTGGATACGGAGTCCGGTCGCTTCGTCCTGAAGATCTGCCGCGCCGACTATGCGACCGTCGAGCTCAGGGCACAGAATGCCGCCATGCGGCACATCGCCGGAAAGCCCGCTGCGCCGCGCGTTCCCTGCATCATGCCAGGGCTGAGCGGCGAGGATATCATTTTTCTCGATGTCGGCAGCGACAGCTACCAGATCCGCCTGCTCGATTATCTCGACGGCGAACCGCTGACGCGGCGCAAGTATCTGTCCGTCGAGACGGTTGCGGGGTTGGGGCGCACAGCAGCGCAGCTTGCCCTGGCGCTCGCGGATTTCGAGCATCCGGGTCTTGAGCGGGAACTGCAATGGGACCTTCGCCGGGCCGGCCCCGTTGGCCTGCACCTGTTGAAGTCGATGACCGACAAGGTGCTGCAGCGGCGATTGGCGGAGGCTCTTGCCGGCTCCGTCCGGCGTATTCAGGCGCTGGCACCGGAGCTTCGGCTGCAGGCGATCCACCACGATGTGACGGACGACAATGTCGTTGCCCAGATGGACGGCAAGGGGCACATCATCCCCGATGGCGTCATCGACTTCGGCGATATCCTTAAAGGCTGGCTGGTTGCGGACCTTGCCGTCACCTGCGCCTCGCTGCTGCACCATGCTGATGGTGATCCCTTCTACCTGCTGCCGGCCATCCGCGCCTTCCACGCGGTCTACCCTTTGAACGAGGCCGAACTGGCTGCTCTGTGGCCGCTGATCGTCGCGCGCGCCACCATCCTCGTTGCCAGCAGCGAGCAACAACTGGCAATCGATCCGGACAATGAATACGTGATCGGCAATATCGAGCATGAACGGACCATCTTCGATGTCGCCGTTTCCGTGCCCTTCGCCTTGATGGAAGAAGCGATCCGGCAGGCTTTGCACGCAACCGCCGCTCCCGCTCCGCTTCTTTTCGGTCCCTTGCTGCCGGATATCGATCCCCAAGGTGTCCAAATCGTTGATTTTGGAACGACGGGTGCAGCGCTCAGCGAGGAGAACTGGTCGAGCCCGGACATCGAGCATCAACTGCTCGCCGCCGCCGCCAAGGAAACCGGCTTTGCCGCGACGCGTTACGGCGAGTATCGGCTGACCCGCACGCGCACATTGTCGGCACAGGCGCCGGCGACCCTTGCCCTCAACGTTACGCTCCGTCTTCCAGCTGGAACGATCGTCGCCGCCCCATTTGACGGGCAGATGGTCCGCACCGGCGAGACCCTCGTCCTGGCCGGTACCGATCTGTCGCTGCATCTGTCCGGGCTGGATCCGGAAACGGATAGTTTTCCTGCAGCATTCAGCACCGGCGACCGGCTTGGCCTCGTTGCCGCCGCTGGAAACGCTGGCGGTCTGTTGAGCGTTCAGCTTTGCCGGGTGCCCGGCCTCGTGCCGCCGGCATTCTCGCGTCCTGCGCAGGCTGCCGCCTGGTCCGCACTGTGCCCGTCGCCCTCATCAATGCTGGGCTTTGACTGCGATGCGCCGGCACTTCAGAGCATGGATCTCCTGGCCCGCCGCGAAACCCATTTCGCACGACCGCAGAAGAACTATTATGACAGCCCCCCGCAGATCGAGCGCGGCTGGAAAGAACATCTTTATGATGTCGAGGGACGCGCCTATCTGGACATGCTCAACAACGTCACCATTCTCGGTCATGGCCATCCGCGCCTGAGCGCGGCGGTGGCGCGGCAGTGGTCGCTGCTGAATACCAATTCCCGCTTTCACTATGCCTCGGTCGCCGAATTTTCAGAGCGGCTGGCGGATCTCGCCCCGCAAGGACTGGATACCGTCTTTCTCGTCAACAGCGGCTCGGAGGCCAATGATCTGGCGCTGCGGCTCGCCTGGGCGGCAAGCGGTGCAAAACACATGCTCTGCCTGCTGGAGGCCTATCACGGCTGGTCTGTCGCGAGCGACGCCGTCTCCACCTCGATCGCCGACAATCCGCAGGCACTGACGACGCGACCACCCTGGGTGCATCCGGTCATTTCGCCAAACACCTATCGCGGCAAATTTCGCGGCCCCGGATCGACCGGCGACTACGTGTCCGCCGTGTTGCCGACGCTGGAAAGGATCGATGCGACAGGCGAGGGGCTGGCGGGTTTCATCTGCGAATGCGTCTACGGCAATGCCGGCGGCATCCCGCTTCCGCCCGGTTATCTCCAGGCGCTCTATGCCATGGTGCGCGAACGCGGTGGTCTCTGCATCGCCGACGAAGTTCAGGTCGGCTACGGTCGGCTCGGCCATTACTTCTGGGGCTTCGAGGAACAGGGTGTGGTGCCCGATATCATCACGGTCGCCAAGGGCATGGGCAACGGCCACCCGCTCGGCGCCGTTATCACCACCCGCGCCATCGCCGATGCGCTGGAAAAGGAAGGCTATTTCTTCTCGTCATCCGGCGGCAGTCCGGTCTCCTCCGTCGTCGGCATGACCGTGCTCGATGTCTTGCGCGACGAAGGCTTGCAGGAAAACGCCCGGATCGTCGGCGATCATCTGAAGGCGCGGCTGGAAGCGCTCTGCCAGCGCTTTCCGCTGGCCGGTGCCGTGCATGGCATGGGTCTTTATCTCGGCCTCGAATTCGTCCGCGACCGTACGACGCTTTCACCGGCCACGCAGGAGACGGCGGCGATCTGCAACCGTCTGCGCGAACTCGGCGTGATCATGCAGCCGACCGGCGATCATCTGAATGTCCTGAAGATCAAGCCGCCGCTCTGCCTGTCGATCGAAAGCGCCGATTTCTTTGCCGACATGCTGGAACGGGTTCTCTCGGAAGGCTGGTAACAGCCGGCCCGGCCAGATGTCCGGGCTTGCGCCGACCACGGGGGCAATGGTTAAGTCCGGCTTGACCTTTTGCAAATCACGAGTGCCATCATGCCCCATGCTGCCGACCTGATCATCGTCAATGCCCGCATTCTCACCCTGGATTCGGAAGCGCCGCATGCCGAGGCGGTCGCTGTCGCTGACGGGCGCATTCTTGCGGTCGGGTCGCGCGCCGACATCGAGGCCCTTTCCGGCGCCGAGACACAGGTGATCGATGCCAAGGGCGGCTCGGTTTTGCCGGGCTTTTCGGAAAACCACATGCATCTGTTTTCCGGTTCGGCCGAACTGGATCACCTCCAGCTTGCCGGCGTGGCCGGGCTGGATGCTCTGGCCATCGCGGTAAAAGCCTATGCGCAAGGCCGCAGCGACCAGACGGTGCTGTTTGCGCAGGGCGCTGACTACACGATCCTCGGCGATACCGAACGGCTGACCCGCCATCACCTCGATGCCATCTGGCCCGATCAGCCCCTGGTTCTCTTCGCGCCGGATCACCATACCGCCTGGGCCAATACCAGGGCGCTCGAACTTGTCGATATGCTGCATGGCGCCGAAATGGGGCCGGGCAATGAGGTGGTCATGGGCGAGGACGGTCTTGCCACCGGCGAATTGCGGGAGATGGAAGCCTTCAGCCCGCTTCAGGCGGCCGGCGGTTTCGAGCGTTACCGGCTGGGGCTTGCCACCGGCGGCGAGCCGGATCCTTACCCCAATGCAGCGGAATGGGCGCAGGATATCGCTGTCATGCGCCGCGGGCTCGACTATTGCGCCCGCCACGGCATCACCACCATCCAGAACATGGACGGCAATCTCTACCAGCTGGAACTGCTGGAAGCGATCGAGAGGCAAGATGGCTGGCCTGCCCTGCCGGGTGATGATCCCGTTCCACTTCAAGAACTTCATGGGCCTCGACATGCTGGAAAAGGCGTCCTCCATGGCGGCACGCTTCACCAGCGACTGGCTGTCCTGCAGCGTGGTCAAGGTCTTCTATGATGGCGTTCTCGACAGCTGGACGGCGGTCATGGTCGAGCCCTATGCCGATCGGCCGGATTATTGCGGCGAAGGCGCTGTTCACGCCGGAAAGCTTCCGCGATGTCGCGGTCGAGGCTGATCGCCGCGGCCTGCAGATTGCGGTGCATGCGATCGGCGACGGTGCCGTGCGCGCCGTGCTCGACGGGTATGAGGCAGCGCGGGAAGCCAACGGCGTGCGCGACAGCCGCCACCGCATCGAACATATCGAGGTCGTTCACCCCGACGATATTCACCGGTTCGCAGAACTCGGCGTCATCGCCTCCATGCAGCCCCCGCATCCGCCGGGCTGCATGGGCGTGCCGCTCGAGCCGACCGTCTCGCGCATCGGCGAAGCGCGATGGCCTGTGAGCTATGCCTGGCGCACGCTGAAAGACGCCGGCGCCCGCATCTGTTTTGCCTCCGATTGGCCGGTCTCCCCCATCGACCCGATCGCCGGCATCCAGACGGCCGTCATCCGCAAGCCCTGGTCGCCAACCGATCCGGACCAGAGCTTCTCGCTCATGGAAGCGCTTGCTGCCTATACCGTCGAGGGCGCCTATGCGGAGTTCCGCGAGGACCGCAAGGGCATGATCAAGCCCGGTTTCCTCGCCGATCTCGTGGTTCTCAGTGCCGACATCGAAACGGTCAATATTGACGACCTGCATACCGTGCGCCCGGTCCTGACGCTGTGTGGTGGGCGCACAAGTTTTTCCTCCCGATAAATATTTTTGCTTCCCGAAAGGTAGAGGGTTGTCAATGATGGGGCGCTGTGGTCACCTAGCGCAAAGCCGAAAAGGCGGGAACAGCAGCTGAAATCAAGGTGAGTGGGCCGCATATGGCGGATTTGAACGCTGTCGAAATACGCAACGTTTCCAAGATATTCGGCTTTGGCGAGTTTGCTTTCGCCGCTGTCGACAACACCTCCGTCGCCATCCGCCAGAACGAGTTCTTCACTTTGCTCGGCCCTTCCGGCTGCGGCAAGACCACGCTGCTGCGGTTGATCGCCGGCTTTGAATTCCCGACGTCAGGAGAGATCCTTCTGAACGGCGAGAACATCGCCGCCATGCCGCCCTTCAAGCGCCCGGTCAACACGGTCTTCCAGAGCTACGCACTGTTTCCGCATATGACGGTTGCCGAAAATATCGGCTTCGGCCTGCAGATGCTGGGCCGGCCGAAGGCCGAGATCGATGCGCGCGTCGCCGAGATGCTCAAGCTGGTGCGCATGGAAGAGTTGCGCGGCCGACGCACCAGCCAGATTTCCGGCGGCCAGCAGCAGCGCGTGGCGCTTGCCCGCGCTCTTGCCCCGCAGCCCAAGGTGCTTCTGCTCGATGAACCGCTTTCGGCGCTTGATTACAAACTGCGCAAGGACATGCAGATCGAATTGAAGCGCCTGCAGGCTGAAACCGGCATCACCTTCATCTTCGTCACGCATGACCAGGAAGAAGCGCTGACCATGTCGGATCGCGTCGCCGTCATGTCGGCCGGGCGCATCCTGCAGGTGGGCAGCCCGCGGGATATCTACGATGCGCCGACCGATCGCTTCGTTGCCGATTTCATCGGCGAGACCAATTTCCTCAAGGGTCAGGTGGTTTCTTCCGCAAACGGCATCGCCGACGTCGATACCGGGGTTGGCGGTCGTATCGCCGCTGCCCTGCCGGAGGGTTTCGCGCCGCAGGGCGAAGTGACCGTCGTGTTGCGCCCGGAACATGCCACGCTTTGCGCCCCGGAGGCTGCTGAAGTCTGCCAGATGACGGGCACGCTCGAAAACGTCGTCTATTTCGGAACCGACACGCATTATCATGTCCGCCTGTCGGATGGCGCAACGGCCTTTACCCTGCGCGAACAGAACAAGCCGCTACAGGCGGCGCGCTTTGCCACCGGTGACAGGGTCGGCATCGCCATCGAAGCCAATGCCGCCCGCGTGCTGAGGAATTGAGATGAGCGGAGCAAGCGACGTCATCGAGGCAGAGGCCAGGCGGGACGTCCGCAATCGCTGGCTGCTCTCGATGCCCGCGCTGCTGATCATCCTTCTGGCCGCCGCCGGTCCGCTGCTGATCGTTCTCGTCTATTCCTTCCTGACCCCTGGTCCCTATGGCGATGTCCAGTGGCAACCGACCTTGTCCGCCTGGGTCAACGTCTTTCTGGAGCGCGATATCTTCGACGAGACGCTGTCGCTCGCCGACGCGCATGTCTCGATCTTCGTCCGTTCGGTCTGGCTTTCGCTCGTGACGACGGTGCTGACGCTGCTCGTCGGTTTCCCGACGGCCTATTTCATCGCCACCCGCCCGGACAATTCGCGCGAGCTCTGGCTGTTCCTGATCACCATTCCCTTCTGGACCAACCTTCTGATCCGAACCTTCGCGATCCTGCAGATCATCCGCAATGAAGGGCTGATCAACAATCTGATGATCGATCTGGGAATATTCGCGCGACCGGTCCAGATGCTGTTCACCGATGGAGCGATCCTCACCGGCATGGTCTATGTCTATCTGCCGCTGATGGTGCTGCCGCTCTATGCCAGCATGGAAAAGCTGGATTTCCGGCTCGTTGAGGCGGGCTACGATCTTTATGCCACGCCGTTTCGCGTGCTGCGCCGGATCATCATTCCGCTGGTCAGGCCCGGCATCATCGCCGGCTCCATCCTCGTCTTCATCCCGGCGCTCGGCGCCTATGTGACGCCGAGCATATTGGGTGGCGGCAAGAACCTGATGCTCGGCAATCTGATCGAACTGCAATTCGGGCAGGGGCGCAACTGGCCGCTCGGGGCCGCATTGTCGATCACGTTGATGCTGATCGTCATGGTGGCGCTGCTGTTTTACGTGCGCAACGCCAAAGGGTCGGGTGCGCGACATGGCTAGGCAATTCTCCGTCCGCCGCCAGACCGGTTTCACCACGATCGCGATGGTCTGCTTTTTCGCGCTTTACCTGCCGATCGGCGTTCTCGTGGTCTATGCCTTCAATGCCGGGCAGTCGCTCAGCGTCTGGGAAGGTTTTTCCCTGCGCTGGTTCGTCAAGGCATTCGAAAACCAGCAGGTCATCGAAGCCTCGATCCGCTCGCTGCAGATCGCCGTGGTGGCGGCACTTGTCGCAACCGCCGCCGCGACCATGGCCGCACTCGCCACCACCCGCACCGAGCCCTATCGCGGGCTGACGCTGAAATATGCCTTTATCAACCAGCCGCTGATGATCCCGGAGATCGTCACGGCCGTGGCGCTGCTGATCTTCTTCTCGCGCATCAAGGTCTGGACCGGCTATTCCGGCCTCGGTTATCTGATCGCCGCACACACCGCCTTCTGCATCCCGTTTGCCTATCTGCCGATCCGGGCGCGTCTGGAAAACATGGACCTGACGCTGGAGCGGGCGGCGGCCGATCTTTACGCCACGCCCTGGAAAACCTTCCGCTACGTCACGCTGCCGCTGCTCTGGCCGGGCATTCTGGCCGGGCTGATGCTTGCCTTCGTCATCTCGCTGGATGACGTGGTGATCACCGAATTCGTCAAATCGGCAGGGCAGGACACTTTGCCGACCTATATGCTCGGGCAGTTGCGCCGGGCGATCACACCGGAAATGAATGCAATTTCGACCCTGTTTCTGCTGCTGTCGATCTGCATCGTCACGGTCTTCTTCTTCGTCAACAAGAAACGCATCTGAGACCATAAAAGGGAACAACACCATGAAACGGATATCGACGACACTGGCTTTTGCCGCCGCGCTGCTTGCCTCGACGGGCCTTGCCCATGCCGAAGGCGTGCTCAACATCTACAACTGGGGCAACTATACCAGCCCCGACATGATCAAGAAGTTCGAGGACCAGTACAAGGTCAAGGTGACGATCACCGATTATGATTCCAACGACACGGCGCTTGCCAAGGTGCGCCAGGGCGGTTCCGGCTTCGACATGGTCGTGCCCTCGCAGAACTATATCCCGATCTGGATTTCGGAAGGTCTGCTGCTCGAAACCAATCCGGGCGGCATGGAGAATTTCAAGAATGTCGCCGAGGAATGGAAGAACCCGGAATTCGATCCGGGTCGCAAATACACGGTTCCATGGGCCATGGGCATCGTCGGCACGGTCGTGAACACCGATGTCTACAAGGGGGACATCAACACCTGGGGCATCATCTTCGATACGCCGGACGAGCTGAAGGGCAAGGTCAACGTCGTGCCTGAGATGACCGACGTCATCGACGCCGCCGTGCTGTATAATGGCGGTACGAAATGCACCGGCGACCTGACGATCCTGAAAAAGGTGCGCGACACCCTGGTCAACGCCAAGCCCAACTGGGTGGCGATGGAATATGGCACGATCGAGAAGATGGGCTCGGGCGATTTCTCCGCCTCCAGCGACTGGAACGGCTCGGCCTTCCGCCAGCGCCTCGCCAATCCGGCGATCAAGTTCGGCTATCCGAAGGAAGGTTATGTCAACTGGAGTGACAATCTTGCGGTCCTGAAGGATGCGGCCAATGTCGAGAATGCCAAGCTCTTCCAGAACTTCATGATGGACCCGGAGAATGCCGGCATGAACTCGGCCTTCCACCGTTATGCCAACGGCATCGCAGGCTCCGAAGCCTTCATGCCCGCCGACATGAAGGATGCGCCGGAGATCAAGATCCCGGCCGAGTTCGCATCGGTCGGCGTTCCCTCGCAGACCTGCCCGCCGGAAGTCCAGGAACTCTACACCAAGATCTGGACCGAACTGCAGAAGTAAGTTCACCGTATCCCGGACGCCCCGCGGTCACCGCGGGGCGTCTCTATTTGACCCGACCACTCTGCGGATTGCCCCATGAAAACCGTCTTTTCTCCCCGCCATCTCGGCCATGCCGATCAGTTCGAGCTTGTTGCAGGCGCCATCGTTCCCGGTTTCGAAATGCCGTCGCGCGCCGAATATGTGCATCGAGCGCATAAAGACGGTCGGGCTCGGCCCGGTGCTTGGCCCCGAGGAGCACGACCTGTCGACGGCCGACAAGGTCCATCGCAAGGATTATCTCGATTTCCTGCCGACCATCTGGAGCCGCTGGACGGCCGAGGGGCGAACCGGAACGGCGCTGCCCTTCACCTGGCCGACACGCGGCCTGCGCGGCGATGCGCCGCCGGAGTTCATCGATGGCCTGCTCGGCTATTACTCCTTCGACGCCGGCTGCGGCGTGGTCGAAGGCACCTGGGATGCAATCAAATCCTCCCATGACGTGGCGCTGACGGCTGCCGGTCTCGTCAATGCCGGCGAGCGCTCCGCCTTTGCGCTCTGCCGCCCGCCCGGCCACCATGCCGGTGCCGGTTTCATGGGCGGCTATTGCTACATCAACAATGCCGCCGTCGCGGCGCAGTGGTTCCTCGACAACGGCGCCAGACGCGTCTCGATCCTCGATGTCGATTATCACCACGGCAACGGCACGCAGGAGATCTTCTATTCCCGCGCCGATGTGCAGGTCATCAACCTGCATGCCGATCCGATGCAGGAATATCCCTATTTCCTTGGCCATGCCGACGAGCGGGGTGCAGGCGAGGGCGAGGGCTTCAACCTCAATTATCCCATGCGCTTCGGCACCAGCTGGGAAACATGGAGCGCCGTCGCTGGACGACGGCTGCGACAAGCTTCTTGCCTACCAGCCGGATGTCGTCGTCGTCTCGCTCGGTGTCGATACCTTCGAGAAGGACCCGATCAGCCGGTTCAAGCTGAAGACCGAAGACTTTCCGAAGATCGGCGCGCGCATCGCAAGACTAGACCTGCCGACGCTTTTCGTCATGGAAGGCGGCTATGCCGTCGCCGAAATCGGCGTCAATGCCGTCGGGCGTTCTGACCGGCTTTGAAGGACGTGGCTGATGGCCACCTCCTCGGCCTTCACGCCCCCATCCTTCACCCTCGCCGTCGTGCAGTTTGCATGCACCGATGATCTTGCCGAAAACATCGCCACCGCGTCTCGGCTTGTCCGGCAGGCGGCAGGGCAGGGCGCCAACATCGTGCTGGTGCAGGAACTGTTCGAGGGCCTGTATTTCTGCCAGGAGCAGAACCCGGCGCATTTCTCCCGCGCGCAGACATTGGCCGATCATCCCGCTGTAGCGGCTATGCGCGACCTCGCACAGGAACTCGGCATTGTCCTGCCGGTCTCCTTCTTCGAGAAACGCAACCAGGCTTTCTACAACAGTCTGGCGATGATCGACGCGAGCGGCGACGTGCTTGGCATCTACCGCAAATCCCACATTCCGGACGGTCCGGGCTATAGCGAAAAATTCTACTTCCGCCCCGGCGATACCGGCTTCAAGGTCTGGGAAACGCGGTTCGGCAGCATCGGCGTCGGCATCTGCTGGGACCAGTGGTTTCCGGAGGCTGCGCGTGCCATGGCGCTGATGGGGGCCGAGCTCTTGCTCTATCCGACGGCGATCGGCTCGGAGCCCGGCCGTCCCGATTTCGATACGATGGAGCACTGGCGCATGGTCATGCGCGGCCATGCCGCCGCAAACATGATGCCGGTCGCTGCCGCCAACCGCATCGGCGCTGAAACGGTCGGCGGCAAGACCCAAACCTATTATGGCTCGTCCTTCATTGCCGGGCCGGATGGTCAGCTTCTGGCCGATGCACCGCGCAACGGTGAGGCAGTGCTGCTGGCCACATTCGATCGGCGCGATCTTGCCGACAATCGCGCCGCCTGGGGCATGTTTCGGGATCGCCGCCCCGAGCTTTATGGCGTGCTGACCACGGCCGATGGCGGAGAGTATTGACATGACACAGGATATGTCCCGCAGCGACGTCAGGCTCGACAACTGGCGCACGGCCCCGTTTTCGCGCTGGGCCTTCCAGAATGTCAGCGAGATCGTGCCCTCCGCCACCATCCGCAGCAACCGGCTGTTTGAAGAAGCGACTTACGATCTCGGCCCGTTTTCGGGCCTTCCGGTGACCGGCCTCGACGGCAAGGCCCAGCCGCTCGAGACCTTTCTCGAGGCCAGTGACACCGATGCCTTCGTCGTCATGCGGCAGGGCCGGCTCGTTGCCGAATGGTATGCCGGCCATTGCGATCCGGCCTGCCCGCACATCATTTTCTCGGTCTCGAAATCGCTCACAGCGCTTGTCGCCGGCATTCTTGTCGGGCAGGGAAAGCTGTCGCTTTCCGATCTCATCGTCAAGCATGTGCCTGAGGCCGAAGGTTCCGCCTATGCCGATGCCACCGTGCAGCAGCTTCTCGATATGGAAATCAGCCTCGATTTCGAGGAAAACTATCTCGATCCGCACGGCGCCTTCAACCGCTACCGGCGGGCCACCGCCTGGGCGCCGGACAATCCAGCCGATCCTGCGCCGGATCTGAAGACGTTCCTGTGCTCGCTGCCGAAGGGAAAGTCCGAGCATGGGCGTCGCGCATGCCTATCGATCGCCGAATACGGATATGGCCGGTATCGTGCTGGAGCGCGCGTCAGGTGTGCGCCTGCCAACGCTGTTGAGCGGCCTGCTCTGGCAGCCGCTTGGCGCAAGTTCGGACGCGATGATCACGGTCGATCGCGCCGGCACCGCGCGTGCCGCGGGCGGCATGTCCGTTACGGCGCGGGATCTGGCGCGAACAGGTGACCTCGTGCGCCGAAAGGGCGGCGGCATCGTGCCGGCCGGCTTCATCGCCGACCTCTGGACCGGCGGCAGCCGTGATGCCTGGATCGAACGGCGACCAGACGACATTGTTTCCGGAAGGCCGCTACCGCAATTACTGGTACGCCAGTGGAGGCGGCGAACTGGCAGCCATCGGCATTCACGGCCAGTGGATCTGGATCGACCCGGCCACAGAAACGGTCATCGTCAAGCTTTCCTCGCAACCGCTCCCCGTCGATGCGCCGCTTGATCAGGCGATCGTCACCATGCTGCGGCGGGTTTCGGCAAAGGGTTGATCCCGCTCAGTTCGTACCCTTGCTCAGTTCGTACCCTTGTCATCGTCCTTGGCGAGCTTCTGCCAGGCGTTCTGCTGCGACAGGACCGAGCGCAGATATTTGACGTTGGCGGCCGCCTGGTCCGGCGACAATTCCTGCATGGCGATCTGTTCGGCTTCCTGGAAGCGACCCTGAAGGCCAACGGCAAGGGCCAGATTCTGCCGCACGCTGCTGTCGGCGGTCGGCTGGTTCGTGGCGGATCGCAGATATGTCTCGGCGGTCTTCAGGTCCTTGGCGAGAAGATAGGACATGCCGAGATTGGACAGGACGGACGGCTCGTTCGGCTGCATGTCGAGTGCTTCGCGATAGCGCTGGCGCGCCTCCGGTGAACGACCAAGCTGGTCGAGGATCGCGCCTTCTGCCGATTTCAGCTTCCAGTCGGGCCGGTCCGGCGTCTGGGCCCGGCCGATGGTGGCAAGCGCCTGCTCCAGCTGCCCGGCCGCGGCCTGCGCCTTGCCATAAGCCGCCAGAACCTCGCGGTCGGAGGGATGGCTGATCGCCACCTGCTGCATGACGGCCAGGGACTGGGTGTTGCGGCCCGTCATGCGCAGCATGTTGGCATAGTTCAGGCCGGCATTGCGATCCTTGGGGTTCTTCTCGTATGCCTGGCCGATACCGTCGGCAGCGCGCGACAGCTCCGACGCCGTCATCGATTGCACGGGCTTGTCGAATTTCGGAATGGAGCCGGTCGTCAGCTCCTTTTTCTGTGTCGCGCATCCAGCCAGCGACACGGCGATGAGCGCGACGGATAGGCCGCACAGGAAACGGCGTGCGCGCGAAGCTGGAAGTGTCTTTATGGTGGCCATGGCCAACGCCCCTCGAAGCAATGGTTCATGCACCGGACTTGATTCCAACATTTCGGCGCAATCTTCACTCCAGCAATAATCTGTTAACCCTAACAGAGCGTTAATTGCGTGATTCTGCGCGCCTCCCCTTCAAGGACTATCATGGCCCCCTTCCAGTATATCGACCGCCCGTCGCCCTTCAACACCGCAGCGCGGCAAGACCCTGCCGATCTTCGCGATCACGCCGGCGCATATCGAACAGGCAGGCGATCGACCCGATCGCGCTGGACTGGGCCCGCAAGGCAGGGTTCAAGGCCGATCCCGGTGCGGTACTCCTCATTCCCTCGGCAGACGGACATCTTGGTGGCGCGTTGCTCGGCCTTGGCTCCAACCCTTCGGAAGCACCGTTTCTGACGGGTAAGCTCGCCCGCACGCTCCCGCCCGGGCAGTGGCATATCGAAACCGCGCCGCTGACGGCCAATCGCCTCGCGCTCGGTTATGGTCTCGGGGCCTACCGCTTTGATCGCTACAAGCCGTCGAAATCGGAAGCCCCGACGCTGATGATCCCGGCGGATGCCGATGCCGCCGATATCAAACGCCAGCTTGCCGGCGTCTTCCTCGCCCGCGACCTGATCAACATGCCGACCAACGACATGGGGCCGAACGCGCTCGAAGCGGCGTTCCGCGCACTTGGCGAACATTACAAGGCCGATGTGTCCGTCATCGCCGGCGATGATCTGCTGAAGCAGAATTTTCCGCTGATCCACACGGTCGGCCGCGCCAGCGCAGAGGCGCCGCGCCTGCTCGAAATGCGCTGGGGCAAGAAGGGGCACCGCAAGGTCACGCTGGTCGGCAAGGGCGTCTGCTTCGACACCGGCGGCCTCGATATCAAGCCGGCCGCCTCGATGCTTCTGATGAAGAAGGACATGGGCGGCGCAGCCAATGTGATGGGCCTTGCGCTGATGATCATGGATGCCAAACTGAAGATCGATCTGCGCGTTCTCGTCCCGGTGGTCGAAAATTCGATCTCCGCCAATGCTTTCCGTCCGGGCGATATCTACCGCAGCCGCAAGGGCCTGACGGTGCAGATCGACAACACCGATGCCGAGGGGCGGCTGATCCTTGCCGATGCGCTGGCCTATGCGGACGAGGAAGAAACCGGATTGATCGTCGACATGGCGACACTGACGGGTGCGGCACGCGTGGCGCTTGGACCGGACCTGCCGCCCTTCTTCACCGATGACGGCGAACTTGCCCATGCTCTTACGGATTCCAGCCTCGACGGTCGATGACCCGATGTGGCGCATGCCGCTTTACATGGGCTACGACAAGGATATCTCGACCCGCATCGCCGATCTCACCAACGCCCCCTCCGGCGGTATGGCCGGATCGATCACGGCGGCACTGTTCCTCAAGCGCTTCGTGACCAAGGCGAAAAGCTGGGTGCACTTCGATATTTTCGGCTGGGCCCAGTCCGAGCGCCCGCACTCGCCTGTCGGCGGCGAGGCGCAGGCGATCCGCGCGCTCTATCACATGCTGTCGAAGGGCAAGAAATGACGGCCGGTACCGCGGCCTTGCCGGTTGTGATTGCCCCCGACCTCAATCGCCTGCGATGAGGTCGGCATCCTTCAGCTCTTCCTGCGCCCTGTCGAAGGCCATGGCGATAGCCTGGAATTTCACGGCCTGCCACTGAACATAGTCTTGCAGCAGGGACTGCGAGACAAACAGATCGCCGCGGTTGCCGGGAAGGCTCCAGACAAGGAGCCCTCTTGATTTCGCCCGGTTGAAGACTCTCAGCACGTGGCCACGCGACAGCGTGTGCCGGGTCGAGATTTCGCTTGCATGGAGCGGACCCAGACAAACCGATTTGCCGATGTCCTGAAGCGCGGCCGGCAGCCGGCAGATGAGTTCGTGCAGGATATTGCTCCCCGATTCCGTCTGCACGAACATCGTCACGCTCGCAGGTGGCTGCGCCCAGGCAGGGTCGAAAATCAGAGCGCGAACCGCCAGCGGATGGATGCAGCATAGCTGGCGTGGGTCACTGCTGAACCTGGATGCGCGATCGCCGCCGTCGAGCCGATCGAGCGCGAAGAGATGGCTCTGCAGCCATTGGCCGATCAAGGCCTCTCCGTTGACGCTGAGTTGCAACGGCCGCACGCGTTTGTCGCGGCTCTCCTGCGGTACCAGCAAACCATAGGCACGCATTTCTGACAGATGAGCGACGATTGTGTTCTTGCTGCAGGGCGGCTGGTCCGCAAAAAACTCGACGAGGGCGCCGGTGGTCAGGGGCGGGCGTGTCTCATCGTGCTTTCGTTCGAAATGCAGGGCGACGATTGCTTGTGTAATCAGCCATTTCTGCATGCTGGCAACATAGCGGACCACCCGCGGCGAGACGTCATGCATGGCGAGCAGCTCTTGAGCCGCGTCGCGCAGAACCGCAAAGAATGTGGGTTCGCTGCTGTGTATCATAGGCGTCAAAATGTCTTTCAATATTAGGGATCAAGATAAATCGAGTCGAACTTTTTGGCATTCCTACCAAACCAGTTTGACACTGCCCCGTCATCCCTCTGATTCAATTTTGGTCCGATCAAGGTAAAGACTGCTTCTCGAGTTGATCATGGCCTTCTCCGCTCGCTAACATGGCGCGGATAAAAGTCAGCCACGCGGTTTCGGTCAATTTGAATGTCAGGTTCTGATGGTCGAAGCGCATGCGATCCGCGCCAACCTTTTCGCCTTGGAAGGCTGGGGCATCCGTCTGTGGGAAGGTTTGCTCTGCCTTTGTCCGATGCTTCTGCTGCCGGATGAGAACGCTGCGAAATGGTCAGGAGATCGGAATGCGGTTTACAGCAATTGTCCTCTATATGCTCTTCGCATCAGCGGCCCATGCGGCGCCCGTGTGCGGGATGTCTTCGATCGGAGACTGTGGCAACACCAACGAATTGGTCTGGGCTGAATCATTCAAGCCGGCCCTGCGCAGTTTTCTGGACAGGAAAACAGTGAGCTGGCTTGGTCAGAAGCAGGATATTGAGGCCGTCGTCGAGGAAGTGCTTGGCGGCGCGCCGGACAACGTGGCCACGGTCGCAGAGGGTCTGTTGCGGTTTTCGGCGGTCCGGCACCAAAGCGCGACGGAGCGCGGAGCGATCTTCATTTCGAGCGAGGGGAACATCGCGGCGGTTGGCGTTCTGCATTTCAATTGCGCAAAGCGATGTGAAAAGACCTATTCGCTCTCGATCCTGCTTGCGAGCGAAAATGCCAGGCTTGTTTCCCTGGTTCGGGCCTGGGGCGACGAGCAGATGCAGCAGAATGCGCAGAGCGGTTTTGAAGATGATCTTACGAAAATCGACCGCGTCGAGGTGCTGACGCGTGACCCCTAGCGTTTCACAAGCGCCTCTCGGCGTTTGGACACGAAGCGACGTCATCTCAGGGCATCTGCGTTTCCGAGACCGAAGAATGTTCCATAAATCAACCTGGATATCCTGTGCCATGAACACGTTTCGTTGCCTCTTCCTGATCCTGCCGCTGCTCATGCCTTGCCTGGCAAAAGCCGATGAGCCCGTCGATACCGTTCGCGTTCTGATCGACATGGCCGCGCATAATTCGGGCGACTCCATGGACGGAAGCCATGTCCAAGAGGAGTATTTCTCGGCCAACATGCTGCTTCGCTTCTTCAGCGAAGATTTTACGAAGAGGTTTGCGCTGGCGCTGCTCAAGACCAATGAACGGCGCCATGAATTGATGATCGATTGGGATCCAATCATCGGGGGGCAGGACAGTTGCCCGCTGGAGGATATCACCTACGGTCCGGCCACGGAAAGAAACGGCAAGACCGAGATTACCGTTGCCTTCAAGGGCAAGCGCTGCTTTGGCGACGACAGCGGCCGGGATGATGTCAGCGAAGTGACCTTCACCCTGGAAAAGGAGGAGCTTGTGCCGGGATCTCCGGTCTACCTTGTCGATGATATAGCCCACCAGGGAGAACCGTCACTCAAGACGACGCTCCTTGAGATCGCGAAGTAGTTGGCCGGCGGATCCGCATGCGGGGACGTCCGGAAAAGCGTGGGGTCGCAGCCTTGCAGCACGATCGGCTAGGCCGGGCGCTACAGACGATGCCTGCGCGCTCAGGACCTGCAGACAACGGAAACGCCGCCTTCAGGTCAGCCGTGCTGAGACAAAGGCGGCGTTGTGTTTCTTGAGATTGATGCGGCGACTATTCGTTGATCAGCCGCTTCAACAACTCGATCTCGTGGCTCAGCTTGTGTATCGCCAGTGATCAGTTCCTCGATCTTGCGAACGGCATGCAGCACGGTTGTGTGATCGCGTCCGCCGAAACGTCGGCCGATCTCCGGGAAGGAACGCGGCGTCAGGGTCTTGGACAGATACATGGCGATCTGCCGTGGCTTGACGATAACCCGGGTGCGGCGGTTGGAGACCAGTTCCTGGCGCGAAACATTGTAGTGCTTGGCAACAACCCGCTGGATGTCCTCGATGCGCACACGCTTCGGCTCGCCGGCATCGACCAGATGCGACAAGAAGTTCGTCGACACGCTCGATCGACAGGTTCGGCTCGAAGGAGCGGCGGAAAATCAGCTGGTTGAAAGCGCCTTCCAGTTCGCGGCCGCTGGCCGTGACGTTGCGGGCGACATGGCTGAGGATATCGGCGGGAATGTCGAGCGAGGGATCATCCTGGCGCGCGGCTGTCGAGGCGGCGCTTGAGAATTTCCAGGCGCATTTCGTAGTCCGGGCCGTCCATCTCGATGGCAACGCCACCCTGCAGGCGCGAGCGAACCCGCGGGTCGAGCGATTCCAGTTCCCAAGGCGCGCGGTCGGCGGCAACCACCACCTGCTTGGCGCTGTCGAGCAGCATGTTGAGCAGATGGCAGAACTCGTGCTGGATCGACTTGCCCTGCAGGAACTGCATGTCGTCGATGACGAGCAGGTCGATGTTGCGCAGCGTTTCCTTGAGCGACAGCGCATCATTGTCGCGGATCGCGGTGGCAAAGCGCCACATGAAATATTCCGCCGTCAGATAGACGACGCGCGGGTGCGCGCGCGCTCTGGATGGCAGCAGTGGCAATCGCCTGCAGCAGATGCGTCTTGCCAAGGCCGACGCTCGAATGAATGAACAGCGGGTTGAAGCGCACGGCGCCGGCACCGGCTTCGGCAATGGTCTTGGCGGCGGCAAGCGCCACCCGGTTGGATGAGCCCTCGACGAAGCTGTCGAATGTGTAGCGCGCATCGAGCGGCGAACCGAAGAGCGGGCCTGCGACAGGGGCGGCCTTCTGGAAACTGCTGATCGCGGCCGTTGCGTGCATGGGCGACCGGCTGGGCGGAACTGCGGCGCGAGGATGCGGCTGGAAGCGGCATCGGAAATCACCGACGGGGCCACTTCGTCCTGTGTGCCGGGACGGGCGCCACGCGTGGCAGTGCGCACGAGGATTTCGACTTTCAGAACGTCGGCGTCTTCCTGCTGCACCAGGCTGGTGATCAGGTCGAGGTAACGGTTGTTGATCCAGGACTTGAGGAAAGTCGTCGGCACAGAAAGGCGAACGACGCTCTTGGAAACCGAGTGAAGCTTGAGGCGACCGAACCAGCTCGCATAGACGTCCGGGCCGACCTGGGCTTTCAGACGCGCGCTGACGCGCTCGAACAATGCGTCCTGCCTCACCACTATCTTGTCCCCTCCCGTTTCAGACTGCTTGACCGCGGTCTGAAAAGTCTTCTCCCCATTGCCAAAGCCATTCGTCGTCGCTGAGTTCACAAGCATTCTGCCGCCTTCCAAAGTCATTCCTTGACGCCGGCATGACTGCCGCCATCGTTCCTTTTATATCTGCCTTCCACGGCCTTTTTCCAAAGGTCATGCCGTAAAGGCCGACGCTCTTCACGATCAACAAGGCTCCTCATAAACCGAGCCGACCGTGTATTCGCACAACTTGCATCCGCTCCACCCCCGTAGGCAGACACTGACACAAGGTCCCCACTGTGCGGCTTTGGTGCGGATGTCCACAGCGCCGTAGCGCCGAAAATATCCGCCCCGCTTTTGTCCCGATCGTCCGAGCCCTCGTTAAGAACGGCTGACCGGATTGCTTTCAGAACGCGCCTTGCATCCTGACATAGATATAGAGACAGCTTCACACACGGGAAGCCGTGACACGCAACACGAACTGTTTGGCTGGTTTCCCGTCGCAACCTGGAGACACAGTTTCACTGCCCAGTGCGATATACTCGCCCGGCTGAAACGTGCTTTTCAGTTGATGGAACGTTGTGCAACCACCCCGCCACAGACGGCAAGTGAAAACGTACTGCCCTTGCAGGCTGCCCTTTTCATCTATTTCGCAGGTCTTGCCCACGCCCTCTGTGAAAAGCATTTAGGCAGGATCGGCACACAAGATCAATCACGAATTTTACGGCTTTTAAAGAGCCGGGCGTTGACTCAGATGGCCCATACTGCATGGCCGGGAGCCCCCCTGTAAAGAATCGCTTTTGAATCAAGGGCTTTGATTTTTGGTGGGATGCTTAGCTGGCGAAAAACGAAAAAAATAAAAATTCTCTTGACTCGCAATGGGCCACTTCAGCCCTCGCCAGGAGCCCGGCCAGTAGGAGCAACCTTCTGTAAGTCTATGTTTTTATTATATATAATATGTCATTTAAAAGATATGCGATTGGCGTTTTTCGTTAACTAAGCCGGCGCCAACAGTCCGAATCCAAAAAGCCCGGTCTTGCGACCGGGCTGTCTGTCATTCGAATTTTAGTGAGCCGGATTAAGCCGACAGAGCCTTCACGCGGCTCGCCAGGCGGGACACCTTGCGCGATGCCGTGTTGGCATGGACGACGCCCTTTGTGGCGGCGCGCATCAGTTCCGGCTGGGCTGCCTTCAGGGCTGCCTGAGCCAGCGCCTGATCGCCGGAAGCGATGGCTTCCTCGACCTTGCGGATGAAGCCGCGAACGCGCGAACGGCGGGACTTGTTGACTTCCGTGCGGCGGGCGATCTTGCGGGTCGCTTTTTTCGCCGAAGTTGTATTGGCCATTTGGTGTCTCTCTTCGAAATCTGACAAAAACTCTCAACCGCCGTGCCGGGTCACTGCGACCTGTCGTCCAAGCAAGTAGGGAGCAATATCGGAAAACCTTGGAGCGGCTTTCCAAACTGTGGGCGGCATATAGCTGGAAACATCCCTTGCGTCAACGCGCTATTTTCTAAAACCGCCGGGCGATGCGCCGTTCATTTCTGGCACCGCGGGCAATAAAACGTCGAGCGCCCCGCCTGGACGATCCGCTCGACCGTGCCGCCGCAGCCGATCGTCCGGCAGGGCTCGCCCTCCCGGTCGTAGACGGAAAAGGCATGCTGGAAATAGCCAAGCGTCCCGTCCGTGCGGATATGGTCGCGGAGCGACGATCCGCCGGCGGCGATCGCATCGGAAATGACCGCGCGGATGGCCTCCATCAGCACGATGAGGGGCTTCTTCGGTCGGCCCTTCGCGTCCACCAATGCGCCGGCGGCCTTCAGCGGCGAAAGACCCGACCGCCACAATGCCTCGCAGACATAGATGTTGCCGAGCCCGGCAATGTTGCGCTGGTCGAGCAGGGCTGCCTTCAGCGGTTGAGCCTTGCCGGCGAACCGCACGGCAAGCACCTGGGCATCGAGCACGTTGCCGGTCGGTTCCTCGCCCATGCCGCGGAAGAAGGCGTGCTCGGCAAGCGTCTCGCGTCTGCCAAGGTCCATGAAGCCGAAGCGGCGCGGATCATTGTAGATGACCCGGACAGGTCCGCTTTCAGTCTCCAGGTGCAGGATCACATGATCGTGCTTCTCGTCCTTGCCGCGCGCAAGGTGAAAGTCGCCCGGCGTGGTCACGGCCTGCGATCCGTTCGCGCCGCCTTCCTCGATCCGGAAGGAACCGGACATGCCGAGATGGGCAATGATGACGTCGCCGTCCTCAAGGTCGATCAGCAGGTATTTTGCCCGCCGCGACAGGGACAGGATGCGCCGTCCTGACACCCGGTCAGCGAAGTTCTCGGGGAAGGGAAAGCGCAGGTCCGGGCGCCGCAGTTCGGCATGCACCAGAAGGGCGCCTTCCATCGTCGGTGAAAGCCCGCGTCTGACCGTTTCCACTTCCGGCAGTTCCGGCATGTCGTCTCCTTCTTGCGTGGCCTGATGGCTCCGCTGTCGATTTGGCAATTCCATTCGCGGCATACCTATCCTATAGGGAGGCGGAATGCCGCAGCCGCGATCCTTCGTTGTTGAAGGGTCAGGCTCTTGCAGAGATAGCGTGGGCAGGATGAATTCGCTATGGTCCGCGCGACAGTGATCGATCCGGAGTTTTCTTGATGACAGGTGAGCGTATATCGGCCGACGGCGGCATGGAGACCTCCTATGGTTTCCGTCAGGTCGGGCAGGGCGAGAAGCAGGCGCTGGTCAACGATGTCTTCCACAAGGTGGCCAAGCGCTACGACATCATGAACGATGTCATGTCGATGGGCCTGCATCGCGTCTGGAAGGATGCGATGATCGCAGCGCTCAATCCGAAAAAGAGCGCAGACTATCGCACGCTGGACGTTGCCGGCGGCACGGGTGATATCGCCTTCCGCATCATCGAGGCATCGGATCGCAAGGCGCATTCGACCGTGCTCGATATCAATGGCTCGATGCTTTCGGTCGGCGCCGAGCGGGCCGAAAAGAAGGGCCTGTCGGACAATCTCACCTTCGTCGAAGCCAATGCCGAAGAACTGCCGTTTGAGGCCAATTCCTTCGATGCCTATACGATCGCCTTCGGCATCCGCAACGTGCCGCGCATCGATGTGGCGCTGTCGGAAGCCTACCGCGTGCTGAAGCGCGGCGGCCGGCTGCTGGTGCTGGAATTTTCCGAAGTCGACATGCCGCTGCTCGACAAGGTCTATGACGCCTGGTCGTTCAATGCCATTCCGCAGTTCGGCAAGATGATCACCGGCGATGCCGAGCCCTACCAGTATCTGGTGGAATCGATCCGCAAGTTTCCCAATCAGCGCGATTTTGCCGACGATGATCTCCACGGCCGGTTTTTCGCGCGTGACCTATCACCAACTATACCGGCGGCATCGCCGCCCTTCATTCCGGCTGGAAGATCTGACGCATGAGGCCTGTCCTGACCAACGGTTGTTCGAGCGAGGCGCGTCCTGTCACGCCGCGGTGAGCGCATGCCCATCGGAGCCTATGCCCGCCTGGTGCGGATCGGTTGGGTGCTGGTGCGCGAGGGTGTCGTTTCGGCGCTGCCCTCGGAGGACCTGCCGCCGGTCGCCCGCGTCGCGCAGACCGTGGCCGGCCTTTTTGCCCGCAGCCGTGCCGGCAGATCGCAGCGACAGGCTGGCGCGCGCCATCGAGCGGCTCGGTCCATCCTATGTGAAGATCGGCCAGTTCCTGGCCACGCGGCCGGATGTTGTGGGCACGGATTTCGCAGCCGACCTTGCCTTCCTGCAGGATCGCATGGCGACTTTCCCGTCGGATGCGGCCCGGGCAACGATCGAGGGCTCGCTTGGCCGGCCTGTCGGCGAATCTGTATGCGCGCTTCGACGAGCCGATTGCGGCAGCCTCCATTGCGCAGGTGCATCCGGCCGAATCGTCCTGCGCCGACGGCGTCGAGCGCAAGGTCGCGGTCAAGGTCATCCGCCCCGGCGTGCGCCAGCGCTTTGCCCATGATCTCGAGGCCATGTATCTCGTCGCCCGTCTGCAGGAGCGCTTCCTGCCGCATACGCGGCGCCTGCGCCCGGTCGAGGTGACAAAGACGCTGGAGCAGACGACCAAGATCGAGATGGACCTGCGGCTTGAGGCGGCAGCCCTCTCGGAACTCGCGGAGAACACCCGGGACGATCCGGGCTTCCGCGTGCCGACGGTCGATTGGGAGCGCACGGGCCGCGATGTCGTCACCATGGAATGGATCGACGGCATCAAGATGTCGGACGTCGACGGCCTGCGCGCGGCCGGTCACGATCTCGATGCGCTTGCCGATACGCTGATCCAGTCCTTCCTGCGTCATACGTTGCGCGACGGCTTCTTCCATGCCGACATGCACCAGGGCAATCTCTTCGTCGATCCCACGGGCATGATCGTCGCCGTCGACATGGGCATCGTCGGACGGCTCGGCAAGAAGGAGCGGCGGTTCCTCGCCGAAATTCTCTATGGCTTCATCACGCGCGATTATCGGCGCGTCGCCGATGTGCATTTCGAGGCGGGCTATGTGCCCGGCCATCATGATGTCGCAAGCTTTGCCCAGGCGATCCGCGCCATCGGCGAGCCGATCCACGGACAGCCTGCCGAGACCATATCCATGGCCAAGCTGCTGACGCTGCTCTTCGAAGTAACCGAGCTGTTCGACATGGAAACGCGTCCCGAACTGGTGATGCTGCAAAAGACCATGGTCGTCGTCGAAGGCGTGTCGCGCACGCTCAATCCGCGTTTCAACATGTGGAAGGCATCGGAGCCTGTCGTCGGCGCCTGGATCCGCGACAATCTCGGCCCCAAACGCATCGTGACGGACCTTCGCGACGGACTTAACGCCGCTCTCCGGCTTGCCGAGGCGGTGCCTGAAATTGCCGCGAAGACCGAGCGCTTTTCACGCGAAGTCACCGCCATGGCCGAACATGGCCTGCGCTTCGATGCCGCGACGTCGGAGGCCATCGGCCGCTCCGAAGCGCGCCACAGCCGATCCGGACGGATCGCGCTCTGGGTCATCGCTGCGACGTTGATTTACATCGCCTGGAAGATTTTCTGAAAGTATCTTCCGGCTTTCTATTTTCATGTTACGCTCGGAACTGCGGTAAGGGGGAACCTATGGGAATGTCTCTTCAGGGTGAGGCAGTCTCATCTGGTTGTTTAAGAGGAGAGACCCATGCGTAAACTGATTATTGCTTCGGTTGTCGCCGTTGGCGCTGCGATTTCGTTCGCGGCACCGTCGAACGCTGCCAGCCTGACACTCAGCTTCGGCGGTTACAGTGATGGCGATGTACAGTATGTCGATCATTACTACGGCCACAAGAGGCACTACCACAAGAAGCATTACTACAAGAAGAGCTACTACAAGCCGCACTGCGTTTTCAAGAAGATCAAGCGCTACGACTCGTACGGCAACCTCTATTACAAGACCATCAAGGTCTGCAGGTAAGAAACGCACGCCGTCATCGCGGTCATGACCCGGCCGGCCCTGCCTGCCGGGTTTTTCGTTTCGGCTGCGGAAACATAAAGACAAAAGATTACAAAGATTTCATACCCGGCGAACTTCAATAAGGCACAGTTGGGAACTACTTGAAGGGAAGGTTACGGGTATCAAACCCGCAAAAGCCCCGGATCGAGTGGATGAAGTGCCTATGGCTGACGCCTCCCGAAAAATAGCTGCCGACAATTCCGCGCCGGCAACCGCAGTGCCAGCGCCGGTCGCGGTGCCGGCACAGGCCAGGCGCAAGCGGCGCTCGCGGCGGTGGGTTATCTTGCCCCTGCTCTTGGTCCTGGCTGCAGGCGGTTGGTATGGCTGGAAAAACTGGTATGCGGAGGCGCCGGCTGACGCGGTCATTACCGAGGCTGCCACCCGCGGCGATCTCGAAAACAGCGTCACGGCCGCAGGCCTGCTCAGCCCGATCAAGGATGTCGATGTCGGCGCGCAGGTGTCCGGCCAGTTGAAGAGTGTCAGGATCGATATCGGTGATACGGTCAAGGAAGGCGATCTGATCGCCGAGATCGACAGCGCCTCGATCGAGACCCAGATCGAGATCAACGAGGCGGAGCTTGCCAATCTCAAGGCGCAGATGATCGACAAGACCGCGCAGGTGGTTCTGCGCGAGGCCAACCTGACGCGCCAGCGTGCGCTGGTCGCCACCAACAGTGCGGCCCAGTCGGCGCTCGACGAGGCGGTGGCGGCTCTGGCCACGGCGCGTGCGTCGGTTGAGTCTCTGGAGGCGCAGATCCGCAAGCAGGAGGCGCAGCTGAAAGACAGCCGCATCAACCTCGGCTATACCAAGATCTATGCGCCCATGAGCGGCACCATCGTCAACATTTCGGCCAAGGAAGGCCAGACGCTGAACGCCAATCAGTCGGCCCCGACCATCGCCACCATGGCCGACCTGTCGACGATGACGGTCGAGGCCGAGGTCTCCGAGGCCGATGTCGGCAAGTTGCGGGTGGGAATGGAAGCCTATTTCACCCTGCTCGGCCAGCCGGGCAAGCGTTACACCGGAACCTTGCGGCAGATCCAGCCGACGCCGCAGACGGAAAACAGCGTTGTACTCTACTACGCCCTGTTCGACGTGCCCAATCCCGAGGGCGCGCTGATGATGAACATGACGGCGCAGGTCTTCTTCGTGCAGTCTGCCGCGCGTGACGTGCTGATGATTCCGGTTGCTGCCCTCACCAGGGATGACGGCAAGGGTCGTGCCGACGTCACGGTCGTCTCGGCAGGCAATCGGCGCGAGGCCCGCTCGGTCGAGACCGGAATCCGCAACCGCCTGCGCGTCGAGATCAAGTCCGGCCTTGCCGAAGGCGATGCCGTCGTCGTCGGTAGCGGCTCGTCGACAGCGGCATCGTCGAGCGGGCGATCCAGCAACCGGCGCGGCATGCCGCCGCCGATGTTCTGAGCGAGACATCATGGCCCCGCTCATTTCTTTGAAAGATCTGCGCAAGACCTTCGTCAACGGCGATGTTGCGGTCGAGGTTCTGCGCGGCGTCTCGCTCGATATCGAACCCGGTGAATTCGTCGCCATCGTCGGCGCTTCCGGGTCCGGAAAATCGACGCTGATGAATATTCTCGGCTGCCTTGATCGTCCCACAGGCGGGCAGTATCTGCTCGAAGGCGAGGATGTTTCCGGCTTCAATGCCGACGAACTGGCGGAGCGCCGCCGTCAGATGTTCGGCTTTGTCTTCCAGAGCTATAATCTGGTCTCGACCGCGACGGCCCAGGAAAATGTCGAGATCCCGGCTGTCTATGCCGGCGTGCCCGCGCGCGAAAGGCGGGAGCGCGCCCAGGCTCTGCTGCGCTCGCTCAATCTCGGGGAGAGGCTTGATCACCTGCCCAACCAGCTGTCCGGCGGGCAGCAGCAGCGCGTCTCGATCGCCCGTGCGCTCATGAATGGCGGGCAGATCATTCTGGCCGACGAGCCGACAGGCGCGCTCGACACGCAAAGCGGCAAGGATGTGATGGCGACGCTGCGCCAGATGAACGAGGCCGGCCATACGGTGATCATCATCACCCATGCGCCTGAACTTGCCGAAAGTGCCGATCGTGTCATCGAGATCAGCGATGGCCGGATCACCGCCGATCGGCTGCCGCGCAAGCGCAATCGCATCAGCCGTATCGCACCACCGGCCTTCGTGCGCCGTGAGGGCAAGGCAGCGCTCGGCGCGGATGTTTCCGAGGCGGTGCGCATGTCCTTCCGGGCGCTCAGGGCCAATCTTTTCCGCACGATCCTGACGCTTCTCGGCATCGTCATCGGTGTCTCCTCCGTCGTCGCCATGCTGGCGATCGGCACCGGCGCACAGGATTCCGTCCTCAGCCGTATCGCCGCCATGGGCTCGGACCTGCTCGTGGTGCGCCCCAACATGGCGAATTTCCGAGGCGGCGAGGGCGGCAGTATCGTTTCGCTGATCCCCTCGGATGCCGACGCCATCCTTGAATTGCCGAATATCAGCTTCGCCGTGCCGGAAATGTCGAGCACGCTCACCGTCAGGGCAGGCAATCGCGACTACCAGACCTCCGTCAATGGCACGGTGCCGCAATTCCCGGCAGCCAAGAGCTGGGAGGTGGCCAGCGGTGCCTTTATCGCCCCGGATGACATGGACAGCTATGCAAGCGTCGCCGTGCTCGGCAAAACGGCTGCCAAAGCCCTGTTTGCGGAAGGTGAGAACCCGCTCGGCGCATATATCCTCATCAAGAACATCCCGTTCCAGGTTATCGGCATCATGGCTGAAAAAGGCGCGACTGCCGGCGGCAACGATCAGGACGATACGGTGCTCGTGCCCCTGTCGACGGGCAATCTGCGGCTGTTCGGTGCCCGCAATGTTCGCTCCATTACCGTTCAGGTGAAGGACGACACGGCCATAAACTTCACCCAGGACCAGATCCAGGCCCTGCTCGACGAGCGGCACAAGCGGCAGGACACGCAGATCACCAATCTCGCTGCCATCCGCGAGACGTTTACCGAGACGTCCAATATCCTGAAGGTGTTTCTGGGATCGATTGCCGCGATCTCGCTTTTGGTCGGCGGCATTGGCGTGATGAACATCATGCTGGTCTCGGTAACCGAGCGCACCCGCGAGATCGGCATCCGCATGGCGACCGGTGCCCGCAGTCGCGATATCCTCACCCAGTTCATCGTCGAGGCGCTGGTTGTCTCCGCCCTTGGCGGCATGATCGGCGTGGCACTCGGGCTCGGCATTGGCGGGGTGGCGCAGGCCTTTTCGGTCCCGGTCAGCTTTGCGCCCGGCCCGGTCATCCTCGCCTTCGCCAGCGCCTTCCTGACCGGGCTGATCTTCGGGTATCTGCCGGCCTACAATGCCTCGCGGCTTCAGCCGGCAGTCGCGCTCGCTTCAACTTGATTTGGTCTCAGTGCGCTACATCGCATGGACGTTGGAAAAGCCGACAAGTGGCGAGACCAGCATCCAAAGCGCCATAAGCACCATCATCACGTTTTCCGTCAGCGAAACGAAGCCGAGCGGCACATTGCTGTCGCCGCCGACACAGGCGCATTTCAGTTCGCGCTTGTCGATATAAACGGCCTTGAAGACGGAGACGGCACCGATCGTGCCGATGAACAGCGCAACGGGGATGGACACCCAGTTCAAGGCCCCGGCGATCATCAAAATGCCCGCACCAGCTTCCGCAAACGGGTAGATATAGCCGTAGCGAACCCAGCGCTTCGCAAGCAGGTCGTAGTTGAGAAACATCGTCGAGAAACTCTCGATGTTCTGCAGTTTCAGGATCGCCAGCACAGCCATGCTGAAACCGATGAACCACTCGGCCGGCGCGCAGCGTGAAGGCATTTCCGAACGTCGCATAGCTGACAGCCAGCGCCATCAGCGCCGTCACGGCAAAGACGGCGATGACGGGGCGATAGGTCACGGCCTTCGGGTCCCGCACTGTCTTGCCCAGATGCCGGCGCAGGTCGTCATAGCCGCCGATACGTTCGCCGTTGATGAAGGTCTGCGGTGTGGTCTTGACGCCGTGTTCCGCCTTGAAAGCATCGGTCTGCGCCCGTGTGGTCAGCCAATGGTCATCGACCACATAACCCTCACGCTGCAGCAGGTCCTTGGCTTTCAAGCCATAGGGGCAGGTGTGCTTTTCCATGACCATCCGGTACAAGGTGGCTTTCCTGGATGTGGTGTCGAGCATGTCGCAGTCTTTCATGTCGTTTGGTTTCATAGGCTGCATGCAGTATAGCTTCTGTACCATGGTACGGAGTCAAGCGGAGTTTGGTCGATGAAGGAAATGACGATTGCCGGGCTCGCGCGTTCGGGTGGGGTGGGCGTCGAAACGATCCGCTACTATCAGCGCCGCGGCCTTCTGGGAACGCCTGAACGAAGCGGCGGCATGGGTCCCGGTGGCGGCATCCGGCGTTATGGCGAGGAGGATATGCGCCGCTTGCGGTTCATTCGTTCGGCCCAGACTGCAGGGTTCAGCCTCGAACAGATCGGTGAACTGATTGAACTCGATGCCGGCGAGGATCGCGCCCGCGCACGGGAACTTGCCGCCGAGCGGATCGCGGCACTCGATGCAAAAATCTCGGAGCTCGAGACCGTGCGCAAATCGTTGCGTCGGCTGGCCGATGATTGTGCCTCCACCTCCGGTGGACGCTGCCCCATCCTGGCGGCTTTCGATCCGGTTTAAGGCAGATCAATTCCATGTTTGCATGATCCGCCACGTAAAATGACGGTACAAAACCGATATTGACTTTTCTGTTCCATCTTGGAACCTTGCTGGATCTTTTGCGTTTAACCGGCTGTTTCAGCAATCCGTGTGTCCGGGCCAGTCCGTGTGTCCGGCCCGGTGAAGGCAGATGGCCACAGGCCAGAAAGATCTTATGCAATCTACGTCCCGTCGTGCGGCTCTCAAGGCGCATACTTCTTTTGCGCATGAGGCGCTGGACAAGGTGATCGGCCCCTTGGACACAGCGGCTTCCTATAGGTCCTACCTTGTTGGCATGGTTGAATTCCGATCCGCTGTGGAGACAATGCTGGCGCAGGCCGAGTGGCCGGCTGGCTTGCGGCCGTGGCATGGCGATCGGCTGACGCAGCTGATTGCGGAGGATATCGCCGATCTCAACGCCGACATGCCGCTCCGTCCAGCTTCAATGAAAACCGTTTCCCGCTTGGGCGTCGAGGAGTTGCTCGGCGTCCTCTACGTGCTGGAGGGCTCGGCGCTTGGCGCGCAATTGCTTTACAGGCGCGCGCAGTCTCTGGGCTATGGAGAAACGTACGGTGCGCGGCACCTCGCCGTTCAATGCGGGCAAAAGGGCCGCTGGGGCGATTTCCTGAGACTTCTCGAAGATGTCGATGGCATCGATATCGCCATTGTGGCGAAGGCGTCGACCCAAACCTTCCAGATCGCCAAGGCAGCATTCGAAAGAGCCAATCATGGACAAGCCTGAACAGGTCGATCTGACCAATTGCGATCGCGAGCCGATCCACATCCCGGGCAGCATCCAGCCGCATGGCTGTCTTCTGGTTTGCGATTCAAGGGCCGGGCGCGTGCTTCGCCACTCCGCCAATACGCCCGGTCTGCTGGGCGTGTCCGGCGAGATCAACGGTATGGCCCTTGACGCGATCATCGGCGCCGATGCTGCCCATACCTTGCGCAATGCGCTGTCGGCCAATGGTGAAGGTGCACGCCCATCGCTGCTGCCTGGGCTACGCCTCAGCCATGGAAAATTCGATGTCTCGATCCATGTGTATCGTTCGGTCGCGATCATCGAAATCGAGCAGGCATCCGGGGAACCACCCTTGCAGCTTGCCCGCTCGCTGATTCAGCGCATAAAGGACATCACCGATGTCGATCAGCTGATCGCCATATCGGCGCGGCTTGTGCGCGGTGCGCTCGAATATGACCGGGTGATGATCTATCGCTTCGAGCAGGACGGTTCCGGCAAGGTCATTGCGGAAGCAAAACGAAGCGATCTGGAGAGTTTTCTCGGCCAGTATTTTCCAGCCACTGATATTCCGCAGCAGGCCCGCACGCTCTATCTCAAGAATACCATCCGGATCATCGGCGATGCGTCCGGCGAACGGGTGCCGATCATGCCTGCGCTCGATGTTTCGGGCGAACCGGTGGATCTGTCTCTGGCGCATCTGCGCTCCGTTTCGCCGATCCATTGCGAATATCTTCGCAATATGGGCGTCGGGGCCTCCATGTCGATTTCGATCATCGTCGACGGCAAGCTCTGGGGGCTGATGGCCTGCCACCACTATGCGCCGAAAACACTGCCCATGCCGCAGCGTGTTGCGGCAGAAATGTTCGGCGATTTCTTCTCGCTGCATTTGCACGCGCTGAAACAGCGGCGCACGCTCGACACAGCCAGGCAAGCCCGTGCTGCGCTGGACCGGTTTCTTCGGCTGGCATCGCATCACGAAAATATCGGGCTGCTCCTTCAGGAGCATTTGCCTGACTTCGTCAGCCTGATGCCCTGTGATGGTATCGGCCTTTGGATGAATGGCAACTGGCATGCCTTCGGGTCCGTCCCGCCGGCCTCTGCCGTCCCTGCCATTGCCCAACTCGTCTCTTCAGTCTCGGAAGGGCGCGTCTGGGCAAGCCATGCCTTGCCGGAGCGTCTGCCGGAAGCGGAAGCCTATTGTGCGCGGGCGGCCGGTGTTCTGGCTGTGCCGCTGACGCAGATGCCGCGCGACTATCTGTTCTTCTTCCGCAAGGAGCTCGTCCAGACGTTGAACTGGGCCGGCAATCCCGACAAGTCCTACGAGACGGGACCGTTCGGTGATCGCCTGACACCGAGAAAGAGCTTTGCGATCTGGAAGGAAACGGTCGGTATGCAGGCGAAGCCCTGGACGGATGCCGACCGGGAGATTGCGGAAGTGACACGCGGCGCGCTGGTCGAGATCGGGTTGCGTCACAGCGAGATCATGGCCGAGGAGCGCAGTCGCGCCGACGTGCGCCAGCGCATGCTCAACGAAGAGCTCAACCACAGGGTCAAGAACATCCTCGCCCTGATCAAATCGCTGGTGGGCCAGCCCTTGAAGGAGGGCAAGAGCCTGGCTGACTACGTCTTGTCTCTGAAAGGGCGCATCCAGGCCTTGTCCTTCGCCCATGATCAGGTCGTGCGCGGCAGTGGCGGCGGCATGCTGTCCGATCTGCTTGAGGCGGAATTGACGCCCTATCGGCACGCCACGATCGATCTCGACGGGCCGCCTGTGCTCATGAACGCCCGCGCCTTTTCGGTCATGGCGCTGGTTCTGCATGAGCTCTCCACCAATGCCGCCAAATACGGTGCGCTGTCGCGCTCGAGCGGCCGGTTGTCCGTGTCATGGCGCATCACCCGCGAGGGCGACTGCGAAGTCGTCTGGCAGGAGAGCGGCGGGCCGATCGTCACGGCACCGTCACAGACCGGTTTCGGCAGCGCCCTTATCAGCCGCAGCCTGCCCTATGATCTGAATGGAACCAGCGAGGTCAGCTACGACGCGGCTGGTCTTTCGGCGCGTTTCGTTCTTCCGGCAAAGCATGTCTCGCTTGCACCGTCGAAGTCCGGGCCGAGCGGGGACATGTCGGGCGCCGAGAGCGAAAAGGCGGAAGAAGCGATACGCAGCGACCTCAAGGTCCTGCTTGTCGAGGACCAGTTGCTGATCGCAATGGACGTCGAGAGCATGCTGGGCGATAGCGGCATTGATGATATCGTCATCGCGTCCTCCGCCGCGGACGCGCTCAACAGGCTGTCGAGCCGGGTTCCGGATGTCGCGGTGCTGGACGTCAACCTTGGCGTGGGGACGTCGCTTCCGGTGGCCCTCGAACTGACGCGGCTGAACGTTCCTTTTCTCTTTGCCACCGGCTACGGCGACACCTCGATGATCTCGGCGGATTTTTCCAATGTTCCTGTGGTCAGAAAGCCCTACGAAGGCAAGGCACTGGTCGGTGCGATCAAGCAGTTGCTGAACTCCCGCGGCACCAGCGATCGCCCGTCCTCCTGACCCGGCCGCGCCCGGTTGCATCGCATCGGGCGCTCGCATAGGGTCTTTGCCGAATGAAGGGCAGCACCGGTGCGGCCCGCACTGGACATGAAGATGACACTGGCAGGCAAGCGTATCCTTCTGATCATTTCCGGCGGTATTGCCGCCTATAAGAGCCTCGATCTCATCCGGCGCCTGCGGGAGCGTGGCGCTGCGGTGCGGCCGGTGATGACGGCAGGTGCCCAGGCATTCGTAACGCCGCTTGCCGTCGGCGCGCTTGCCGCAGACCGGGTGTTCACCGACCTGTTTTCCCGCGAGGACGAGCAGGATGTCGGCCATATCCGGCTGGCGCGGGGCTGTGACCTCGTTCTGATAGCGCCGGCGACGGCCGATCTGATGGCGAAGATGGCAAATGGCCTCGCCGACGACCTCGCCTCGACCATCCTTCTTGCAACCGACCGGCCCGTTCTGGTGGCGCCGGCAATGAACCCGAAAATGTGGGCGCATCCGGCGACAAGGCGCAATCACGCAACCCTTCTCGGCGATGGCATCCGTTTCGTCGGTCCGGCCTCCGGCGAAATGGCCGAAAGCGGCGAAAAGGGCGAGGGCCGCATGGCCGAACCGCTGGACATCGTGGCCGCGGTCGAGGCCATTCTTGACGATGCGCCGAAACCATTGGCCGGACGCACAGCCATCGTCACGTCAGGGCCGACCCACGAGCCGATCGACCCGGTGCGCTACATCGCCAATCGCTCGTCGGGCAAGCAGGGTCACGCAATTGCCGCAGCGCTTGCAAGGCTAGGTGCCGACGTGACGCTGGTTTCAGGCCCCGTGACGATTCCAGACCCTGCCGGGGTCCGGACGGTTCACATCGAGCGCGCGGAAGACATGCTGGAGGCGGTGCTCAAGGCCTTGCCGGCAGATATCGCCGTGATGGTTGCAGCCGTCGCCGATTGGCGGGTGGCGAGTGCTGCCGGCAACAAGATCAAGAAGCAGCCAGGCGAAGCGCCGCCGCCGCTGCTGCTCACCGAAAACCCCGATATTCTCAAGACGATCGGCCATCATGAAAAGCGGCCTGCGCTTGTGGTCGGTTTTGCCGCGGAAACGCAGGATATTCTCGCAAATGGTCGCGCCAAGCTTGAACGCAAGGGCGCCGATTACATTGTCGCCAATGACGTTTCAGCCGAAACCGGCATCATGGGGGGTGACCGAAACACGGTGAAGGTGATCGGCAAATCCGGTGTCGAGGATTGGCCTGAAGCCAGCAAGCAGGAGGTCGCCACACAGCTTGCGGCGCTGATTGCCTCCCATTTTGCCTCAGCGGCCGTGACTGCCTGAACGGCCCCAATCGGCGGAGCGCACGTGTGAGGTCTGGCTGACCTTTGGCGAAAGCCCCTGCGTACCGAACAGGCGCACGTCGACGCCGTTCTCGCCGATGATCACCGCCGTGCCGTCGGGAATTTCCACCCAGGCATTGTCGTCGTCGTTGAGCGGTTCGGATACCAGGCAGTAGCCGCCGCTTGGGCCCATGGGTGCCGCATAAAGCGTCGGCGCCTTCCAGTCGGAGGCATAGCGCACGGCATAGAGATCGTGGCCGTCGGAAAAGGCCGCCGTGAAGCGCACGAGGACCTTGCGTTCCAGATGCTCGGCCAGCCGCTCGACAAAGGCGAGCGTTTCGGCAATTGCACCGAGCGGGTCGTGCTCCAGGCCAAATTGCAGTGCGAGCAGAAACAGCAGTTCGCTGTCGGTCGATCCGGTGCGCGCGGCATAGAGATCGTTGTCGAGCATGCTTTCCATGGGACGGCGCAGATGATCGAAATCGCCGATCTGGCCATTGTGCATGAACGACCAGCGCCCGTGCACGAAGGGATGGCAATTGTCGCGCCGCGTGCCGCCGCCGGTGGCGGCGCGCACATGGGCCAGGAACAGCGGCGAGCGGATCTGCCGGGCAATGCTCTTCAGGTTGCAGTCCGACCAGGCCGGCAGGATGTCGCGGTAGCGGCCGGGTTCCGGATGGTCGCCATACCAGGCAATGCCGAAGCCATCACCGTTTGTCGCGGTCTTGGCGCGGGTGGCGCAATGCGACTGCTCGATCAGCGAATGCGCCGGCGACGACACCAGGTCTTCCAGATAGAGCGGTTCTCCGCGATAGGCTGCCCAGCGGCACATGGCAATCTCACTCCAGCGACGCATCGGTCGCGTTGATCATGAACTGTTAACCATAACGTCCGCTGATCTTTCAACGGAAATGGGTAAAAATGCGTTAACGATCCGCATCACCACGATATGTTTGCGTGATCTTTGTAGCTCTGCCCAGGCTGGCCCTGCAGTTCCCAAGGGTACGCACCGAAAGAATATTCGCCAGTTTCGAATAAATATTCCATATTGACAAGCCGTGAACTTTTCATTTCATCTGGCGCCAGCGTGGCCTCGCCTGGGGCCTCAGGGAGGAATGACGGATGGGCGGAAAGAAGAAGATCGGCGTCGGGCTGATCGGCACCGGTTTTATGGGCAAGGCCCATGCTTTGGGGTTCACGATCGCGGCGCGGGTCTTCGACCTGCCTTTCGAGCTGGACATGGTCACTGTTGCCGATGTGACGGTGGAGGGTGCAGAGAATGCGCGCCGACAGCTCGGTTTCCGCCAGGCGACGACAGACTGGCGCACTCTGCTGACGGATCCGGATATCGATATCATCGACATTACGACGCCCAATCTCCTGCACAAGGAAATGGCGCTGGCCGCGATTGCCCATGGCAAGCATGTCTATTGCGAAAAGCCGCTTGCCCCGACCGTTTCCGAATGCGCCGAGATGGTGGCTGCCGCGGAACGGGCGGGTGTCGTCACGCAGGTCGGCTTCAACTATCTCAAGAACCCGATGATTTTCCTTGCCAAGGATATCATCGCAAGCGGTGAAATCGGCGAGATCCGCTCGGTCCGCGGCATTCACGCGGAAGATTTCATGATGGATGCCACAGCCCCATGGGGATGGCGGCTCGATCCGAAAAGCGGCGGTGGCGCGCTTGCCGATATCGGCAGCCACATCATCGCATCGCTACGCCATCTCGTCGGGCCGATGACCAAGGTGTTGGCGGAAACCATCATTCAGGTGCCGGAACGTCCGGTCGCCCGCGGATCGAGCGAGATGCGCGCCGTTGAGGTGGATGACATTACCCGTGCCTTTGTTCGTTTTGAAGGCGGTGCCACCGGCAGCTTCGAGGCCAATTGGAGCGCCTCCGGCCGCAAGATGCAGCATGATTTCGAGATCTATGGTTCCAGGGGCAGTATCGTCTTCACGCAGGAGCGCATGAACGAGATCAGGGTCTGGTTTGCCGGTGATGATATCCGCACACGCGGTTATCGCACCATCTGGGCCGGCCCCGAGCATCCGCCCTATGGTGCCTTCTGTGTCGCTCCCGGTCATCAGATCGGGTTCAACGATCTCAAGGCCATCGAAGCGCATGAGTTTCTTCAGGCGATTGCCGGCGGAACCCGGCCCGCCACAGACTTCCGCGAGGGCCATGAGGTGCAGAAGGTGGTGTCTGCCACCTATCAGTCGGCCAAAACCAACGAATGGGTTTCGATCTAGGCATGTCTGTGGATTGTGTCATTGCATTTGGAAAAATGGAATGAACGTTCTATCCGCTGTTCCGTAAATCGATTAGAGCGGATATATCGACAAGGCGACTGCCGATGGAGAAACGTAAAACCTATGGCCATTGTGGAGACCACTGTCGATATTCCCCAGGATTTCGACGCCCTCAAGGCGGCGATCCTCGAGCGCAAGGCGCAATTGCCCAAGCGCCTGCGCCAGGTTGCCGCCTATGCGCTGGACAATCCCGATGAAATCGCCTTCGGAACGGCGGCCAGCATCGCGACCTCCGCAGATGTGCAGCCTTCGACACTGGTGCGCTTTGCCCAGCATTTCGGCTTCGAGGGCTTCTCCAGCCTGCAGCTGATCTTTCGTGCCCGTCTGCGCGAACGCACGCCCGGCTATGAAGACCGGCTGCGGGCGCTGAGCGACAATGACCACAGCAAGCTTGAAAGCGGTTCGATCTTCAACGGCTTCGTTGCGGCCGCACACCGGTCTCTGGACAATATCGCCACGTCCGTCGATCCGGATGCTTTCGAGCGTGCGGTCAACATCCTCGCGGGGGCCGAGACGATCTACCTCATTGCCAAGCGCCGCTCCTATCCGATTTCCAGCTATATGGCCTATGCCTTCGGCAAGCTGAAGGTCCGCCACCAGCTGGTCGGCACATCCGCCGGCATCGATGACGACATGCTGGCCATGGCCGGCAAGAACGATGCCGCCTTTGCCGTCAGCTTTTCGCCCTATGCCTCGGAGAGCGCCAATCAGGCGCGGCTTTTGTCCAGCCGCAAGATACCGGTCGTCTCGCTGACCGATTCGGCGTTTTCGCCGCTCGCGGAATCGTCGAAGGTCTGGTTCGAGCTTGTGGAAGCCGACCATGCCGGTTTTCGCTCGCTTTCGGCCAGCATGGCCTTCGCCATGGCGCTCACGGTGGCCATCGCCGAGAAACGTCGCCGAACGAATGAGGGTGGCTAATTCTATTTGGAATGAAAATTCCATATTGACTATATAGCGGAACCTATGTTTCATAAGTCATCGCGAAAAACAAAAGAAGACGCTAGGGCTGTCTAAGCGCCCGCCGGGAGGAAGCATTGAGCCAGACAACAGACAAGCCTCTGGACCTGATCACGATCGGCCGCGCCTCCGTGGATCTCTACGGCCAGCAGATCGGTACGCGCCTTGAGGATGTGGCGAGCTTCGCAAAGTCCGTCGGCGGCTGCCCGACCAATATCTCCGTTGGCACCGCCCGTCTCGGCCTGAAATCCGCACTTCTGACCCGCGTCGGCAAGGAGCAGATGGGACGCTTCATCCGCGAGCAACTCGAGCGCGAAGGCGTCGAGACGAAAGGCATCGTCACTGACCCCGAGCGCCTGACGGCGCTTGCGATCCTCTCCGTCGAGAGCGATCATTCCTTTCCGCTGTTGTTCTACCGCGACAATTGCGCTGACAGCGCGCTGTGCGAAGACGACGTCTCCGAGGATTTCATCCGCTCCGCGCGCGCCATCCTGGTGACGGGCACGCATTTCGCCAAGCCGCATACCGATGCGGCGCAGCGCAAGGCCATCCGCATCGCCAAGGAAAGCGGCGCCAAGGTGGTTTTCGACATCGACTATCGCCCCAATCTCTGGGGCCTGGCTGGACATGATGCCGGCGACAACCGCTATATCGCCTCCGACAAGGTGTCTGCGCATCTGCGGACCGTTCTTGCCGATTGCGACCTGATCGTCGGCACGGAAGAGGAAGTGCTGATCGCCTCCGGCGACAGTGACCTGCTCGCGGCGCTGAAGACCATCCGCGCCAGTTCGGCGGCGACGATCGTGCTGAAGCGCGGCCCGATGGGCTGCATCGTCTATGACGGAGCGATCTCCGACGATCTGGAAGATGGCATCGTCGGCAAGGGTTTTCCGATCGAGGTCTACAATGTGCTGGGCGCCGGCGACGCCTTCATGTCCGGCTTCCTGCGCGGCTGGCTGAAGGGCGAGCCGCATGCGACATCGGCAACCTGGGCCAATGCCTGCGGCGCCTTTGCCGTCTCGCGCCTTCTCTGCGCGCCTGAGATCCCGACCTGGACGGAACTGCAGTTCTTCCTCGCCAATGGCAGCAAGGAGCGCGCCTTGCGCAAGGACGAGGCGATCAATCATATCCATTGGGCAACGACCCGTCGCCGCGATATCCCGCAATTGATGGCGCTTGCCATCGATCACCGCAGCCAGCTGGAAGATCTGGCTGCAGGCGATGCTGCGCTTCTGGCGCGCATCCCGGCCTTCAAGGTTCTGGCGGTGAAGGCTGCCGAGCGCATCGCCGATGGCCGCCCCGGCTTCGGCATGCTGATCGATGACAAATACGGCCGCGACGCGCTGTTTGCGGTGAACAGGAATTTCTGGATCGGCAAGCCGATCGAACTTCCGGGCTCGCGGCCGCTGCAGTTCGAGTTCAGCCAGGATCTGGGTTCGCGGCTGATCGACTGGCCGGTCGACCACTGCATCAAGGTGCTGAGCTTCTATCATCCTGATGATCCAGCCGAGATGAAGGCAACGCAGATCGCCAAGTTGCGATCGGCTTTCGAAGCTGCCCGCAAGGTCGGCCGCGAAATCCTGATCGAGATCATTGCCGGCAAGCATGGCGTGCTCGACGATCAGACGATTCCCCGTGCCTTGACCGAAATGTACGACGCGGGTCTCAAACCCGACTGGTGGAAGCTCGAGCCACAGGCAAGTGTTGGCGCCTGGGCGGCGATCGATGCGGTCATCGAAGCGCGCGACCCGCTTTGCCGCGGCGTTGTCCTGCTTGGTCTGGAGGCGCCCTATGAAGCGCTGAAGGAAGGTTTTACCGCGGCGCGCACATCCCGCACCGTCAAGGGCTTTGCTGTCGGACGCACGATCTTTGCGGATGCCGCCAAGTCGTGGCTCGCCGGCAGCATGAGCGACGAGGAGGCGATTGCCGACATGGCCGGCAGGTTCGGTGCGCTGGTTGGATCTGTGGCTGGAACTGGGTGACGCGAAGACGGCCTGATAGCCGAGTGTAGAGCGCGTAGCTGCACCCCCCTCTGTCGGCTGAGCTTGTCCTCGGGCTTGCCAGAGGCAAGACCCGGGGGCCGACATCTCCCCCTCAAGGGGGGAGATTGGCCGCTGGCACTGGCGGACAATCCTTGACGAGGGCACGGAATTTACGGCTGATCTCCCCCCTTGAGGGGGAGATGTCACGGAGTGACAGAGGGGGGTAAACCTCCTCAAATGCAAAGTTAAAGGCGAGGCAAAGTCCTCGATCCGAGGAGGAAACGATGAACCAGAAAACAGTTCGCCTGACCATGGCGCAGGCCTTGGCGCGTTACCTGACGCAACAGATGACCGTGATCGACGGCGAAAAGCTGCCGATCTTCGGCGGCGTGTTTGCGATCTTCGGTCACGGCAACGTTGCCGGCATTGGTGAGGCGCTGCATGGCGTCAAGGACACCTTGCCCACCTATCGCGCCCAGAACGAGCAGGGCATGGCCAATGCCGCGATTGCCTATGCCAAGGCCAGTTTCCGCCAGCGCTTCATGGCCTGCACCACATCGATCGGTCCCGGCGCGCTCAACATGGTGACGTCAGCGGCGCTCGCCCATGTCAACCGTCTGCCCGTCCTGTTCCTTCCCGGCGACGTCTTCGCCAATCGCCGCCCGGATCCGGTTCTGCAGCAGGTCGAGGATTTCGGCGATGGCGCGATGACCGCCAATGACTGCTTCCGTCCGGTGTCGCGCTACTTCGACCGCATCACCCGCCCCGAGCAGATCATTCCAGCACTGCGCCGCGCCATGCAGGTCCTGACCGATCCGGCCGATTGCGGTCCGGTGACACTCTCGCTCTGCCAGGATGTTCAGGCCGAGGCCTATGACTATCCGGAAAGCTTCTTTGCCGAAAAGGTCTGGACGGTCCGTCGTCCGCAGCCGGATGCGGACGAACTGTCTGCAGCAATCGCCGCCCTGAAGGCCGCGAAAAAACCCGTCATCATCGCCGGCGGCGGCGTCCTTTATTCGCAGGCGAGCAAGGCACTGGCGGCCTTCGCAGAGAAACATGGCGTGCCCGTCGTCGAGACCCAGTCCGGCAAGTCGGCGCTGCCGCATGGCCACGCGCAGAATATGGGCGCGGTCGGCGTCACCGGTACGTCCGCCTCCAATCTGGTCGCGGGTCAGGCCGATGTCGTGCTCGCCGTCGGCACGCGCCTTCAGGATTTCACCACCGGCTCCTGGTCGCTGTTTCGCAATGAAGACGTGAAGATCATCGGACTCAACGTCCAGGCTTTCGATGCCGCCAAGCATGAGAGCCTGCCGCTGGTTGCCGATGCGCAGGTCGGCCTGGACGCGCTGAGCGCGGGTCTTGGCGGTCATACGTTCGATGCCGGCTGGGCAAGGATTGCCGCCGACGGCAAGGTCGAATGGCTGAAAGCCGCCGATCGTGCCACGGCAACGACCAATATCGCCTTGCCCTCCGATGCACAGGTCATCGGCGCTGTGCAACGGGCGCGGCCGAACAACACGACACTGGTCTGCGCGTCGGGCGGCCTGCCGGGCGAGTTGCACAAGCTCTGGCAGCCGGAAGACACCCGGCAGCTATCATATGGAATACGGCTTCTCGACCATGGGCTACGAAATAGCCGGCGGCGTCGGCGTCAAGCTTGCCAAGCCCGACAGCGACGTCATCGTCATGGTCGGCGACGGCAGCTACCTGATGCTCAATTCCGAGCTGGTCTCCTCGATCATGCTCGGCACCAAGCTCACCATCGTGCTGCTCGACAATGCCGGCTATGGCTGCATCAACCGCCTGCAGATGGCGACCGGCGGCGCCAACTTCAACAACCTCTTGAAGGACACCCACCACGTCACCTTGCCGGGCATCGATTTCGCTGCGCATGCCGCTGCCATGGGCGCCGTCGCCCGCAAGGTTTCCTCGATCGGCGAGCTTGAAACGGCGCTCCGGGAAATGGCCAATGAGACCCGCACGACCCTCATCGTCATCGACACCGATCCGCTCATCACCACGGACGAGGGCGGCAACTGGTGGGATGTTGCTGTCCCGGAAGTGTCTGTGCGGCCGTCCGTCAACGAAGCCCGCAAGGGCTATGAAAAGGCGCTCGCTTCCCAGCGCATCGGTTAATCACAAACTCCGTCATCCCCAGGGCTTGACCCGAGGATCCAGCCGCGAGGCACCGCTGAGGATGACGGGAACAATGGATTATAGGGAAGGCCGATCGCCTTCCTCAAAGGAGACTTTCATGAAAGCCAAACTCGGCATGTCGCCCATCGCCTGGTGGAACGACGATCTTCCGGAACTGAGCGACGACGTGTCGCTCGAAGAATGCCTGCGCCAGTCGCGCAGCGCGGGCTTTACCGGCATGGAACAGGGCCGGCGTTTCCCGAACAATCCGGATGAGATGCTGCCGATCCTGCGCGCAGCCGATGTGACGCTGTGCGGCGGCTGGTTCTCCGGCACGCTGGTGATGGAGGATCTGTCGGCCAACAAGGACCGCATCGCGCCGATGATCGAGCTGTTCAAGGCCGTCAACGCGCCCTGCATCGTCTATGGCGAAGTCGGCCGCTCGATCCAGGGCGACCGCTCCAAACCGCTTGCCACCAAGCCGCGGCTGGCCGATGACGAGATGAAGGCCTATGCCCGCCGCGTCACCGAATTCGGCGAATGGTGCGCTGATCAGGGCATGCCGCTCTCCTACCATCACCACATGGCAGCCGTCGTGGAAACCGAGGCTGAGCTCGACGCCTTCATGAAGCATTCGGGCGAAGGCATTCCGCTGCTTTTGGATGCCGGCCATCTGGCCTTCGCCGGCGGCGACGTGCTGCGCGCCATCGACAACCACCATGCCCGCATCAATCATGTGCATGTGAAGGACATCCGCCAGTCCGTCGTCGATGGTCTGGACCGAGCCAAGCAATCCTTCCTCGACGCCGTGGCGCTCGGGGCCTTCACCGTACCGGGCGACGGTTCGCTTGATTTCGCAGCCATCGTCCAGCGTTTCGCCGACTACGGCTATGAAGGCTGGTTCGTCGTCGAGGCAGAGCAGGACCCGCGCAAATCGCCGCCCTCGAAGATGGCGGAAATCGGCTATGCCGAACTCATGCGCGTCATGACCGCTGCGGGCTATACGGTCGAGACGGAAGGCTTTCCGAAAGGGTGATGTTCTTGGGGGCACCCCTCACCAGGCGCGTCCATGAACTCGACCTTGTCTCGTTCGGACTTGCTATCCTCTCCCGCAAGGGGAGAGGTAAAGCCTGCCGCACCACTGTGCCTCGTGTGAGGACGGTGATCGCGGCACCCTACCTCTCCCCTTGCGGGAGAGGATAGTAAGCCCGCATGAGACGCAGTCGAATGCTGGGCGCACTTGGTGAGGGGTAATCCCGAGCCGGAGAATATGGAACAGGAGACCACCATGCCGAACCTGCTCGTAAAGCCCAAGGGCGATCATGGCCGCGTCACCCATGTGACGCCGGAAAACGCCGGCTGGACCTATGTCGGTTTCGATCTGCACCGGGTGAAGGCCGGCGAGACGATCAGTGCGCAGGCCGACGACCGCGAAATCTGCCTCGTCTGGGTCAGCGGCAAGAGCGAGACAAGCGTTGACGGCGAGGATTTCGGCGTTGTCGGCGAGCGCATGAGCCCGTTCGAAGGTGCGCCGCATGCGCTCTATGTCGCGCCGGGTGCGGCATGGCAGGCAAAGGCCGTCACCGATCTCGAACTTGCCGTCTGCTCGGCGCCGGGCGGCGGCGACTTCAAGACCAAGCTCATTCCCGCAGGCACCCATCCGCAGATGACCCGCGGCAAGAACACCAACACGCGCTATGTCACCAACATCATGCCGGAAGACGACAATGCGGCGCAGTCGCTGCTGGTGGTCGAGGTGATCACGCCCGGCGGCCACACCTCGTCCTATCCGCCGCACAAGCACGACCAGGACAATCTGCCGGCCGAGAGTTTCCTCGAGGAAACCTATTATCACCGGCTCAACCCGCCGCCAGGGCTTCGCCATGCAGCGCGTCTACACCGACGACCGCTCGCTGGACGAAACCATGGCCGTGGAGGATGGCGACGTGACGCTGGTGCCGCAAGGGCTATCACCCGGTGCGCCGCCATCCATGGCTATGACCTCTATTACCTCAACGTCATGGCCGGCCCGTCGCGCGCCTGGAAATTCAACAACGCAAAGGAACATGCCTGGCTGTTCACCGGCGTCTGATGCGCTAAACTCCCTCTTCAAAGGGAAGTGAACATGCAGATCGACGGACAATGCCATTGCGGTGCCGTAGCGTATGAAGCGGTGATAGATCCCGAAGATGTCGGGATCTGCCATTGCACCGATTGCCAGCACCTGACCGGCAGCGCCTATCGCGTCACGGTTTCGGCCCGGCGCGAGCATTTCCGCATCCTATCCGGCGCGCCGAAAACCTATGTGAAAACAGGCGCCAATGGCCGCATTCGCTACCAGATGTTCTGTGGCGATTGCGGCTCGCCGCTCTATACGACGGGAACGGACGAGGATGCCGAAGAGATCGGCATTCGCTGGGGCAACATAACCCAGCGCAAGTCGCTGACGCCGAAGCACCAGATCTGGTGCGGGTCTGCCGCCAGTTGGGTTGGCGAGGTGGGTCAATTGCCAGGCCGCGAGCGGGACTGATCCGATGAGGAAATCCACCCAGTTCCGGATGCGGCGATGTGGGGTTGAAGGCGTGGAAGCAATCGAGGCGGACAGCGCTCATAGCTTCGGCCGTCATACGCACGACCAGTTCGGCATCGGCGTCATCCTGCGTGGCGCGCAGAAATCGGCAAGCGGCCGCGGACCGGTCGAGGCGGGTCCCGGCGATGTGATCACCGTCAATCCGGGCGAGGTGCATGACGGAACCCCGATCAATGCTGCGGGGCGTTCCTGGCGCATGCTCTATCTCGATCCGCGACTGGTACGGCAGGCAAGCCTTGATATCACCGAAGGCCGCTCCGGCGATTGCGTGTTTTCGCATCCTGTCATGAGCGTGCCGCATATCGCCCCGACGATCCTCTCCCTCTATTCCGACATGACGGATCCCGGCAGTGCCGATCGCTTGCGCCCCGAGACAGGCCTGCTGCTGCTGGTCGCGAGACATCTTGTCGAAAGCGCGCAGCCTGAAAGCTTTGCACCAGCGATCGACAGGGCCCGCAGCCTCATCGATGACGATCCGACCTTGGCCGTAACGCTGGACGATCTGGCAAGGGTAAGCGGGCTGACCCGGTTTCAGGTGCTGCGCGGCTTCAGCCGCGCCACCGGCATGACGCCGCATGCCTATCTGCTGCAGCGCCGGCTTGGCATCGCGCGTCGGCTGATCGGGCAGGGGATGGCGCTGACGGAGGCGGCGCTTGCCGGTGGTTTTGCCGACCAGAGCCACATGACCCGCACCTTCGTGCGCGCCTACGGTCTGACGCCCGGTGCCTATAGACAGGCGCTTGCCTGAAATCTCGTCGGCCGATCTGCAATTCCGTTCAAGACCGGACCGTCGGCATACGAGCATAACGTCCTCCCAACACAGGAAGGACCGGACATGACCCTCGACTATCTGCTGACCTCGCTCATCATCATCCTGCTGCCCGGCACCGGCGTGCTCTATACGCTGGCAACAGGCCTCAACAGCGGCGCCCGCGCCAGCATCGTCGCGGCCTTCGGCTGCACGCTGGGCATCCTGCCGCATATCCTTGCCAGCATTGCCGGCCTGTCGGCCCTGCTGCACACCAGCGCGCTGGCTTTCGAGGTGATCAAATATCTCGGCGTCGCCTACCTGCTCTATATGGCCTGGAGTGTGCTGCGCGACACCGAAACCCTGCGCATCAAGGATGATACGCCGCCCGTGCCGTCCCTCAGGATCATCACCACCGCAATCCTGCTCAACAGCCTCAATCCGAAACTGTCGCTCTTCTTCCTCGCCTTCCTGCCGCAATTCGTTCCGGCCACGACACCAGCGCCCACCGCCGTCATGCTCGGCCTTGCTGTCGTGTTCATGGCGCTCACTTTTCTCGTTTTCGTTCTCTACGGGGTCTTTGCTGCGGCCGCGCGGCGATACGTCATGGACCGGCCGGGCGTGGTCGTCTGGATGCGGCGCGGATTTGCCGGCGCCTTCGGATTGATGGGGCTGCGCCTTGCTCTTTCAACGCGCTAGGAAATGGCGCGCCGTGCAGCCGTGGGGCGATATGCGTTTGATCTCAAGAGGGAATCCCCTTATTCGGGGGTGGCCCGCATTGCCGCCACAGAGGTGGCCGCCCTCTTCAAAGGAGTTTGCCCCTTGTCTTCCCCTTCATCGCCGGTTTTCGGCAAGAAATATTCCGCGTTCCTGTTCGACATGGATGGCACGCTCCTGAGCTCCATCGAAGCGGCGGAACGGGTATGGGGACACTGGGCGGAAAGCCATGGGCTCGATGTTGCGACGTTCCTGCCGACCATGCATGGCAAGCGGGGTGTCGATACGATCCGTCAGCTCGGCATGCCGGGTGTCGATCCCGAAACGGAAGCCGCGATCATCACGCAGCGCGAGATGGAGGATGTCGAGGGTGTACGGCCGCTGCCCGGCGCCATCGAATTTCTGAAGAGCCTGCCGCCGGAGCGCTGGGCGATCGTCACCTCCTCGCCGCGTGAGCTTGCCAAGGTGCGTATTGCCGCAGCCGGCCTGCCGGAGCCGAAATTCATCGTCATTGCCGAAGATGTCTCGCGCGGCAAGCCGAGCCCGGAATGTTACCTGCTCGGGGCGATGAGGGTCGGCTTCGATGCCGAAGGATTGCCTGGTGTTCGAGGATGTCGCGGCAGGCGTGATTGCCGGCGAATCGGCCGGTGCCGACGTCATGGTCATCACCGCCACGCACACGCACCCCTTCGAAACCAGCCACCCGACCATCCCCGGCTACATCGGCATCGAAGTCTCGGTCGATGAAAACGGCGACCTCACATTGCTTGATCGCCGTTAGTCATCACTTACGGAATATCACGCCGCCTTGGCGACGTGATATTCCTTGATGGCGACCATCTTGATGTCTTGCCAGCGTTCGGACTCGTAGCGCAGCGAAAAGCCGTCCTGCGCCAGGAACACCGGATCGCCGTCGAGATCGCGGGCGATATCGCCGCGCCGTGCGGTGACGAACTGGTCGAGCTCGCCCGGCTGGTCGGACGAAATCCAGCGGCAGACCGAGAAGCGCGCCATTTCGAAGGACGACCGGCAGGCCATATTCCGCCTGCAGGCGCTCTTTCAACACGTCGAGCTGCAGCGCGCCGACCACGCCGACGATGGCCGGCGAGCCGTCTTCGGGCGAAAACAGCTGCACGACGCCTTCTTCGGCCATCTGCTGCAGGGCTTCCTTGAGCTTCTTGGCCTTCATCGCATCTTCCAGCCGCACGCGGCGCAGGATTTCCGGCGCGAAGTTCGGCACGCCCTGGAAGACCAGCTGTTCGCCTTCGGTCAGCGTGTCGCCGATGCGGAGCGTGCCGTGGTTGGGAATGCCGACCACGTCGCCGGCATAGGCCGTATCGGCGAGCTGGCGCTGCGAGGCGAAGAAGAACTGCGGCGCCGTCAGGCCCATCTGCTTGCCGGTGCGCGACAGCCGCGCCTTCATGCCGCGCTCGAGCTTGCCCGAGCAGACGCGGGCAAAGGCGATGCGGTCGCGATGGTTCGGGTCCATATTGGCCTGGATCTTGAAGACGAAGGCCGTCATCTTGTCGTCGGTCGCATGCACCGTGCGGGTATCGGCCACCTGGTCGCGCGGCGGCGGCGCGAAATCGCCAAGCGCGTTGATCAGGTCGCGGACGCCGAAATTGCGCAGCGCCGAGCCGAAGAAGACCGGCGTCAGGTGGCCTTCGAGGAAGGCCTTCGTGATCGAAGGGCTTGCAGGCTTCGATGCGCCAGTGTCAGTCTCGTCGATGAAGGTGTGCGCGCTCGTTTTCCGGCAGGTGTTCGGCAACCGTTCTTCGGGCCGTTGACCGGCGTGCGTCTCGTCCTGCGTGTCGGAGCCGCGCACTGTGTTGTCGGCCAGATGATAGGAGCCGCAGAAGCTCTTCGAGCGGCCGATCGGCCAGGTGATCGGGCGCCGTATCCAGCGCCAGCTTCTCCTCGACCTCGTCCAGTATCTCGAAGGGATCGCGGCTTTCGCGGTCCATCTTGTTGACGAAGGTGATGATCGGGATGTCGCGCATGCCGGCAGACCTCGAACAGCTTCAGCGTTCGCGGCTCGATGCCCTTGGCGGCGTCGATGACCATGACGGCGGCATCGACCGCCGTCAGCGTGCGATAGGTATCGTCGGCGAAGTCTTCGTGGCCGGGCGTATCGAGCATGTTGAAGACATTGCCGTCATATTCGAAGGTCATCACCGAGGTGACGACCGAGATGCCGCGTTCGCGCTCGATCTTCATCCAGTCCGAGCGGGTCTGGATGCGGTCCTTCTTCGCCTTGACTTCGCCGGCAAGCTGGATGGCGCCGCCGAACAGCAGCAGCTTTTCGGTCAGCGTCGTCTTGCCGGCATCCGGGTGGGAGATAATAGCAAAGGTGCGGCGGCGGGAGACCGCCTCGGCGAGACTTTCGGTCATGATGTCGAAATTCCTGTTGAATGGCCGCGCTATCTAGCGATTTCATGGCGCGACTTGCAATTGACCTGGCCGAACCGGCGGCAAAGTAATGCCTGCCATGACCCATCACGCACAGACTCCAGCCCGCACGCTCGAGCCTCGTCCGCCTGCCGCATGGCGACGGGCATCGATCTGCCCGCCTACGAAACCGCAGGCGCCGCCGGCATGGACCTGCGCGCCGCTGTCACGAAGCGACCGGCCATGCTCTTGCCCGGCAAGCGCGCGCTGGTGCCGACAGGCTTCATCTTCGAGATTCCCGCCGGGCTACGAGGCGCAGATCCGCCCGCGCTCCGGCCTTGCCTTCAAGCACGGCATCACCTGCCTCAATACGCCCGGCACGATCGACAGCGATTATCGCGGCGAGGTGAAGGTCCTGCTGATCAATCTCGGCGAGGAGGACTTCGTCATCGAACGCGGCATGCGCATCGCCCAGATGGTCGTTGCGCCGGTGACGCAGGTGGCCATTGCGCTCAAGGCGACGGATTCCGGCGAGACAGCGCGCGGCAGCTGGCGGTTTCGGTTCGACCGGAGACTAGGGACGGGACCTGTAAACTGGGAGAGCCCGATGGCGGCTTCCGGCTCGTTGATGCACGTTTGTTCCGCTCATCGGGCTGAGCGTTTGGTCAATTGCGCTCCGGCTCGACCGAAAGAGGCATTGTGATGACCTGCGATAATCTGATCGACTATCCGTCAGACTGAGCCCCTATATCATCTGGTCGGACGGGACGCGCTGATTGAGTTTGTGTTGAACAGGCATTTGCCGAGTCGTCTGCAGCGCCGTCTATGAGCGATCCGACGGCATGCTGATGCATGCGGCAGGTCAGGATCGACGACAGCATATTGATGATTGGCGGCGGCGCTGCGGCGGCTCAGTCAGCCGCGCCGCATATCCATCTCTTATGTGCCGGATGCCTTGGCTGTGTCTCGACCGCGCTGTTGGCGCTGGAGCAACTGTCGTGCAGGAACCGCCAGCCGCATGCTCGCTGCGCGCCAGGACGATCGCCCGGGGCCACCATCGTGCTGCGCTTGCACGATCGAAACACAGGGATATGGGCAGTGCGATGGCACCGGGCCTGGACGACCTGCCGCCTGCCGATCATCTGGTTGAGCGCGGCATCGATCATCGGCTGACGTTCCGGTGGCCCTAGCCCGGCCAGGATTGCGTTCTGGACGTCGATGCATGCAGAAGGGCTGTACTCATAGTCGTTCTCCTTTCGAATTTGCGCTGCTTTTCGCTGATCCCCCCAGGGCGCTGAAGCGGCTTATACGAAACGGTGGCTTATATCCAAAAGCATTGAAAAATCTGCAATTCGGGATTAAGGCTGCAGCGCCCATGCTGGAGGAGGAAAGATCATGAGCATCCCGGATTCTGCTTGCCTATTGCGCCGCGCTTTTCATTGCGGCCGCCATTCCCGGGCCGGGCATGACCGCGATCGTCGCACGGCCCTGGGGTCGGGTTTTCGCGAGACGTTTTTCATGGGGCTCGGTCTTATCCTGGGCGACCTCATCTATCTGACGGCTGTCATTCTCGGTCTGGCCTTTGTCGCGCAAACCTTCACCACGGCCTTCACCGTCATCAAGATCGCGGGTGCGCTCTATCTTGTCTATATCGCCTGGAAGCTCTGGACCGCAGGCATCCTGCCGCAGGACCTGAAGGCGCGGCCTTCCGCAAGCATGGGCATGTCTTTTCTTTCCGGACTGCTGGTGACGCTCGGCAATCCGAAGACCATGCTCTTCTACGTGGCGCTCGTGCCGACGCTGATTGACCTGCACAGCATCGGTCTTGCCGATTACGGCCTGCTCATTGCCGCAACCTTCTTGGTTCTGCTGGCGGTTCTGCTGCCCTATATTCTTCTGGCGACGCGGGCGCGGCTGCTCCTGAAACAGCCGCGTGCCCTGAAAACCCTGAACCGGGTTGCCGGCCGGCATCCTCGGCGGAACGGCTGCCTATATCGCCACCCGCGCAGCCTGAAATATTCGTCCCGCAAGCTCGACGTTGCCGCAACAGTTTTTTCCTTCGCTTGTCCGGGTTGCGGGATTGCTGCTCTGGAAAGGCACGGTTCTTTGACCCTATTGTCATCGCCAAGAATGGAAAAAGGGAGAACTACCATGTCCGAAACACGCAAGCCCGGCCGCGGCCGCGTCTATTCCTCGATCACCGAGACCATCGGCGACACGCCGATCGTGCGTCTCGACAAGCTGGCCAAGGAAAAGGGCGTGAAGGCCAACCTTCTGGCCAAGCTCGAATTCTTCAACCCGATCGCCTCCGTCAAGGACCGCATCGGCGTCGCCATGATCGAGAGCGCTGGAAGCCGCAGGGCAAGATCACGCCCGGCAAGACCACGCTGATCGAGCCGACCTCGGGCAATACCGGCATCGCGCTTGCCTTTGCCGCCGCCGCCAAGGGCTACCGGCTGATCCTGACCATGCCCGAGACCATGTCGATCGAGCGGCGCAAGATGCTGGCGCTGCTGGGCGCCGAACTGGTGCTGACCGAAGGCCCGAAGGGCATGAAGGGCGCCATCGCCAAGGCCGAGGAACTGGCGGCGGCAACGCCGGACGCGATCATTCCGCAGCAGTTCGAAAATCCGGCCAACCCGGAAATCCACCGCAAGACGACGGCGCGAGGAAATCTGGAACGACACCGACGGCGCGATCGACATCCTGGTTTCGGGCATCGGCACCGGCGGCACGATCACCGGTGCTGGCCAGGTGCTGAAGGCAAACAAGGCCTCGATCCACAGTCATCGCCGTCGAGCCGGAAGAGTCTCCGGTTCTGTCCGGCGGCGTGCCGGGTCCGCACAAGATCCAGGGCATCGGCGCCGGTTTCGCACCCGCCATCCTCGACACCAAGGTCTATGACGAGGTGGTCACGTCACCAACGACGACGCGCTTCGAAACACGCCCGTCATGTGGCCCGTCTCGAAGGCGTGCCGGTCGGCATTTCCTCCGGTGCAGCCCTTGACGGCTGCGATCAAGGTCGGCCAGCGCCCCGAAAACGAAGGCAAGACGATCGTCGTGATCATCCCCTCCTTTGCCGAGCGCTATCTGTCGACCGCGCTCTTTGAAGGTCTCGGCGGCTGAAAACCTCCAGGTCTCAACCTTGTCAAGGGGCGCTTCGGCGCCCCTTTCGCGTTCAGGCCGCCGCCGTCAGACGCTCGCCGGCAACACGGTAGGAGATGGCCTCTGCCAGATGGATGCGCCCGACGGTGGATTTTTCGTCGAGATCGGCGAGCGTACGCGCCACTTTCAGAACGCGGTGATAGCCGCGGGCTGAAAACTTCAGCTTCTCGGCAGCATCGCGCAGCAATTGCAGACCGCCGGCATCCGGTTCGGCCATTATCTCGATCATCGCCGTCGAGCAGTGGGCATTGGAAGAGATGGACGGCGTGCCGAAGGCGATGAAGCGGTCCTGCTGGATTTCCCGGGCCCGGGCGACCCGACGCGCGACGGCAGCGCTCGTTTCCGCCTGCATCGGGCGGATGAGGTCGGCGGCGGTGACCGAGGGAACGTCGATGCGAATGTCGATCCGGTCCATCAGCGGACCTGAAATGCGGCCCTGATAGTCGGAGACGCAGCGCGGCCCGCGGGCGCAGGTGTGGCCGGGCTCGCCCGCCATGCCGCAGCGGCAGGGGTTCATCGCCGCCACCAGCTGGATCGCGGCCGGATAGGTGACCCGGTGATTGGCGCGCGCGATGATGCACTCGGCGGTTTCCAGCGGCTGGCGCAAGGCATCAAGCACCTGCGGCGTGAATTCCGGCAACTCGTCGAGAAACAGCACGCCGTGATGGGCAAGCGAGGCTTCGCCCGGCTTGGCCCGCAAGCCGCCGCCGACCATCGCCGCCATGGTGGCGGAATGATGCGGTGCGCGGAACGGCCGCCGGTCGGACAGCTTGCCGCCGGCGAGCTGGCCGGCGATCGAGTGGATCATCGAGACTTCGAGCAGTTCGGCCGGCGACAGCGGCGGCAGGATCGAGGGCAGGCGGGCGGCCAGCATCGACTTGCCCGAACCCGGCGGTCCGACCATCAGCAGATTATGACCGCCGGCCGCCGCCACCTCGAGCGCACGCTTGGCGCTTTCCTGTCCCTTGATATCGGCAAGATCGGGCATGTTGGCGGCGTTGGCGCGGATCGGCAGGCTCGGGGCGTGACAGCACCTGCGTGCCGCGAAAATGATTGGCGAGCGCAATCAGGCTGCGCGGTGCCAGGATGTCGATGTCCGCTGCCGGCCCAGGCGGCCTCGGCGCCGCTGTCGGCCGGGCAGATCAGGCCCTTGCCGAGCGCATTGGCGCCGATGGCGGCCGGCAGCGCGCCGGCAACGGCGGCAATCGTGCCGTCGAGATTGAGTTCGCCGATCACGACATAGCCGGAAAGCGCATCGGCCGGGATCGCGCCCAGCGCGGCCATCAGGCCAAGCGCGATCGGCAGATCGAAATGCGATGCCTTCCTTGGGCAGATCGGCGGGCGCGAGATTGACGGTCACCTTCTTGGGCGGCAGCGACAGACCCGAGGCGTGCAGTGCAGCCTGAACCCGCTCCCGGCTTTCGGCCACCGCCTTGTCCGGAAGGCCGACGATCTGCATGCCGACCTTGCCCGGTGCGACCATGACCTGAACATCGACCGGCACGCCCTCAATGCCCTGAAATGCAACCGTGCTGACGCGCGCGACCATGATTGCCCCTGTTCTCCGGCAGGCGCATTCATCTCGCCTGCGATCAACCTTTTTTGGTTGTGATGGCAAAATCTTGCACGATTTACGGAATAAAACAAGAACAATTATCGAACAGAATGCCGCTTCAGAATCGCCAGGGTTGTGTCTGGTTGTATTCCGCGAACAGAGGCGAACAATCGTGAACACGCATAAGGCGAAAGGCGTCAGCGCCGCGCTTTTTTTCGATCGCGTCCCAGAGCAGGGCCGCGATATCGGCGCCGCCGAATTTCTTCACCTCGCGGATGCCGGTCGGCGAGGTGACGTTGATCTCGGTCATGTAGTCGCCGATCACGTCGATGCCGACGAGCAGGAAGCCGCGTTCGCGCAGGGCCGGGCCGATGCGGGCGCAGATTTCCTGTTCGCGCGTCGTCAGTTCGGTCGGCTCGGCGCTGCCGCCGGCATGCATGTTGGAGCGGGCGTCGTGTTCGGCCGGCACGCGGTTGATGGCGCCGACAGGCTCGCCGTCGACAGGATGATGCGCTTGTCGCCCTTGCGCACGGCCGGCAGATATTCCTGGGCGATGAAGGGCTCGCGGAACATCTGGCCGAACATTTCGAGCAGCGAGGACATGTTGCGGTCGTCGCGGGTCGAATGGAACACGCCGGCGCCGCCATTGCCGTAGAGCGGCTTCAGGATGATGTCGCCCATCTCGGCGCGGAAGCGGGCGATCTCCGCCGGATCGCGGGTGATCAGCGTCTTCGGCATCAGGTCGGGAAATTCGGTGACGAAGATCTTTTCCGGCGAATTGCGCACCCAGGCCGGATCGTTGACGACCAGCGTCTTCGGATGGATGCGCTCGAGCAGATGCGTCGAGGTGATATAGGCCATGTCGAAGGGCGGATCCTGGCGCAGCAGCACGACATCCATGGTCGACAGATCGATGCGCTCGGCCTCGCCCAGCGTGTAGTGATCGCCCTTGACGTCGCGCAGTTCCATCGGCTCGACAGTGGCGATAGATCTTGCCGTCGCGCATGCTGAGCCGGTCCGGCGTATAGTGAAAGAGCTTGTAGCCGCGGGCCTGCGCCTCGAGGCTCATGGCAAAGGTGCTGTCGCCGGCAATGTTGATGCCCGAGACATGGTCCATCTGGACCGCGACATTGATGATCTTCGCCATGCTGTTTTCCCTCTCGAAAAGCCCCGCAACATGTAGATGGCGGCACCCGCTTAGACAAGGTGGTGCCGGACAATTCCAGGCCGTTGCCTGCTCGGTCCTGCGGTTGCTGACAGTCCAGGACGGCAGGGCAGGGCGTTCACGCGACGCCTTTCGCCCGTGGCTTGATGTCCCGCTGGCCGGCGGGGCGGTCTAACTCGGCCGGGACACATCGGGTGCCGGATTGAGGTAGAGGTAAATGACACACGATGTGCCCCGTCTCGGTGGTTTTTACCTGCAACTGCGGTTTCTCTGCGGGGGTGGCGGCACCTTTTTCAGGGACAGGGCGACGCTGACGAAACTCGCCGCGCCACGAAAGACGTGCCTTTCGACACACCAGTCGCCGCTCCTCATGTGCGCCTCACAGGTGCGCCCCGCCGTGTTTCAGACGAGAGGGAAACCATTTTCTGCAGGCCCCTGCGGCCGCATCTGCGTTTCAAACGCAAACCGAAGGCACCGGCCCCGCCTCGCCGGCAACGCTCTCCGGTGTATCCGATGGCGGGACGAGGTGAGTATGGCACGGGTGCGGGAAGCGGGGATTTGCGGGGATGAGTTTTTTTGGGATGGTGCAATCGAACCGGTCCAGCCGAAGCAGGCAACAGCTTCACGAGATGCCTTTATTCAAGCACGGAAATCCCCAGGCCGTGCTTGACTGTTTTTAGCGCGATCAGGCTCTTGTATTTTCGCACGAGCGCCTGTTGCTCGCTCATGAGCCTCTCGATGAACGCATTGTATTCTTCAAGATTGCGGACGGCTACAAGCAGGACATAATCCATATCGCCGGTGACATACCAGCATGACTGGACTTCAGGAGCGCGGTCGAGCCATCGCTGGAATTGCTCCAGCGTGTGCCGATGTTCGTTCTGGATTTCAAGCTCGACAAGAACGGACAGGGTGCGATCGACGGCTTTCGGACTGATGACAGCCACGATCTTCTCGATGATCCCGTCCTGCTTCAGTTTACTGATCCGCCGTTCGGTTGCCGACGTGGAAAGATTGACGGCGTCCGCGATGACCTTGCCGGGAACATCGGCGTTCTCCTGCAACATCGAAAGAATGGTCCGGTCAATATTATCCATAGCGTGAAACCGAGAATTGTCGCGGAAAATCCAAGAGGTATTCGTAAGTGACGCGGATTAGCCGCGCCGAAAATTCATAACATCCGGCTATGACAAAACAAACACCTCTTTCAGCCGTCAAGATTGACGAGGCCCGCAGGCAGATCGATCCGATTTTTCTGAACAGCGACCTGCTCCGTTCCGAGAAATTCGGGCTGTCGATTTTCGCCAAGGATGAAACGCAAAATCCGATCCGCAGCTTCAAGGGGCGCGGGACGGGCTATTTTCTCGCCGATCTCGCCGCCGATACAAATCCTCTCGTCACGGCATCTGCCGGGAACTTCGGTCAGGGGCTCGCCTACAATGCCGCGCGGCATGGGCGACCTCTTGTCGTCTTCGCCAGTTTGAACGCCAATCCGTTGAAGGTCGAGGCCATGCGCCGGTTTGGCGCGGAGGTTTTCCTCGCCGGGGACGATTTTGACGCAGCGAAGGAGGCTGCCAGAAGCTACGCTGACGAGCGGGGCCTGCTGTTCGTCGAGGATGGCGCGAGCGCGGCCATCGCCGAAGGGGCAGGTACGATTGCGGCCGAACTGACGGAAGAGGTCGAAAATATAGACGTCGTCTTCATTCCGCTTGGCAATGGTGCTCTGGCGGCCGGAATTGGGTGCTGGTTCAAAGCGCGGTCACCGCGAACCAGGGTCGTTGCTGTTGCTGCCACGGGTGCGCCGTGCATGGCACTTTCCCACCAGACGGGTGAATTGATCTCGACGCCGGAGGCGCGCACGATTGCCGATGGAATAGCCGTACGCATTCCCGTGCCATCGGCGGTCGCCTGGCTGAAAGATACGATCGATGAAGTCGTTCTCGTGGATGACGCCCAGCTTGTCGCTGCCATGCGGTTCGCCCACGAAACATGGAGCCGTCTTGTCGAACCCGCCGGAGCGGCGGGGCTTGCCGCTGTTCTGGCACAGTTGCCTGCCCTGAAAGGCCGCCGTGTGGCGACGATGTTGTGCGGTGCCAACCTGACCGAACAACAGATCGAGGCATGGCTTCCTTCGGCTGCAACCCACCGTGCCGGCGACTAGCATTTCACCGCTGAAGCAGTCCGTGCTGCATCACCCGGCCGCCATCTCCAGCGTCCCCGCACGCTCGCGTCTGACCTCGGAAGGTGCGAATGCCTGCGCCAGGCGCTTGCCGGTCTGGGCGTCGAAGAAATGCAGCCGGGCCGGATCGATCGTCAGCGAAAGGGTTTCGCCGATGTCGATGTCCGGCGACAGCGATGCCGTCAGCTTCTTGCCGTCGACGGTGCCGTGCACGAGGCGCTGGGCGCCCAGTTCCTCGATGTAGTCGACCTTCTGGGTCAGCGCCGGCTCGCCGGGCAGGGCGATCCTGAGGTCCTCGGCGCGGATGCCGACGGTCACCAGTCCCGGCATGCTGGCCATAAGGCCGGTATCGAGCACCTGTCCGCCGATATGCAGGGATGTGCCTTCGCGCGTGACTGAGACGAGGTTCATCGCGGGGGAGCCGATAAAGCTTGCGACGAAGGTGGAGGCGGGGCTGTGATAGACCTCGAGCGGACGGCCGATCTGCTCGATCTGGCCGCCATTGAGGACGACGAGGCGATCGGCGAGCGTCATGGCTTCGAGCTGGTCATGGGTGACATAGAGCGAGGTGGTCCCGAGGCGCTTCTGCAATTGCTTGATCTCGCCGCGCATCGAGACGCGCAGCTTGGCGTCGAGATTGGACAGCGGCTCGTCGAAGAGGAAGGCGGCGGGCTTGCGCACGATGGCGCGGCCCATGGCGACGCGCTGGCGCTGGCCGCCGGAGAGCGCGCGCGGCTTGCGGGTCAGATACGGCTCGATCTCCAGCATGCGGGCGGCTTCCGCCACGCGTGCATCGATCTCGGCCTTCGGCGTGCCGCGGTTCTTCAGGCCATAGGCGAGGTTGTCGTAGACGGTCATGTGCGGATAGAGCGCATAGTTCTGGAAGACCATGGCAATGTCGCGGTCGGCGGGTTCGACATCGTTGATCCGGCGTCCGCCGATCGTCACGACCCCCTTGGAGATTTCCTCCAGGCCGGCAACCATGCGCAGCAGCGTGGACTTGCCGCAGCCGGACGGGCCGACGAGCACGATGAACTCGCCATCGGCAATGTCGATCGACACGGATTTGACCGCCTCGACGCCGCCGGCATAGATCTTCGAAACGCTGGATATATTGATCGCGGCCATGGCGGCGTCTCCTTATTTGTCGCTTTCGGTGAGGCCCTTGATGAACCAGCGCTGGAACAGCACGACGATCAGCACCGGCGGCAGCATGGCGAGGACCGCCAGGGCAAAGGCCTCGTTGTAATCGGGGATGTTGCGAGCCGACCCAGACCAGCAGGATCTGCTTGATGCCGCGCACCAGCGTGAAGAAGCTCTCGTCGGTGGTCATCAGCGTCGGCCAGAGATACTGGTTCCAGCCATAGACGAACATGATGATGAAGATCGCCGCGATCATGGTTTTCGACAGCGGCACGATCACGTCGATGAAGAACTTGAACGGGCCTGCGCCATCGATGCGGGCCGCTTCCAGCAGTTCGTCCGGGATCGACTTGAAGAACTGCCGGAAATAGAAGGTGCCCGTGGCCGATGCCAGAAGCGGCACGATCAGGCCGGTATAGGTATTGATCAGGCTCGAGCGTGTTCATGACCTCGTAGGACGGCAGGATGCGCACTTCGAGCGGCAGGAGCAGCGTGGTGAAGATCATCCAGAACAGGATGGTGGCAAAGCGGAAGCGGAAATAGACCAGCGCATAGGCCGCCAGCATCGACAGCGCGATCTTGCCCACGGCAAAGCCGATGCCGAGGATCAGCGAATTCAGGATCATGCGCAGTCCGGTGATCTTGCCGGTAAAGCCGCCCTGCTTGGTGAGCACGGTCGTATAGGTCTCGATCATATGGCCGCCCGGCAGGATCTGCAGGCCGTGGCGGTGGATGTCGGCGGCCTCGTGCGTCGAGGTCATGAAGGCGACGACGATCGGGCCGACCATGATGAACACGCCGAACAAAAGGATCGATATGGTCGAAGAGTTTCGTGCGGTACATTGTCTCGCTCCTGCTCAATTGTAGTGGACGCGCCGCTCGATGAAGCGGAACTGGAAGATGGTGAGCACGAAGACGATGATCATCAGGATCACGGACTGGGCCGACGAGCCGCCGAGATCATTGCCGCGGAAGCCGTCCATATAGACCTTGTAGACGAGGCGTGATCGGATTGTTGGCGGCCTTGTCCTTCACCATCACGTCGATGATGCCGAAGGTGTCGAACAGCGCATAGGTCGTGTTGATGATCAGCAGAAAGAAGGCGGTGGGCGCCAGCAGCGGCAGGGTGACGGTCCAGAAGCGGCGCAAGCCGGCGCGGCAATCCATGAGCGCGGCCTCGCGCACCGAGACCGGAATGCCCTGCAGGCCGGACAGGAAGAAGATGAAATTGTAGGGGATCTGCTTCCAGACGGAGACGACGATCATGGCAAACGCCGTGTCGTTGTAGTTCAGCCCGACCTTCATGTCCCAGCCGAAGAAGCCTGCAAACTTCACCAGCGGACCGATGTGCTGGTCGAAGAACATCATGCCCATCAGGCCGGCGACCGGCGGGGCAATCGCATAGACCCAGATCAGCAGCGTCTTGTAGACGCCGCTGCCGCGGATCACGCCATCGGCCTTGACCGCAAGCAGAAGGCCGATCGCAAGCGAGAAGAAGGTGACAAGCACGGTGAACACGGCGGTGAAGCGGGCGATCCCGAGATATTCGCCGGATTTCAGCACATCGGTGTAATTGGCGAAACCGACGAAGGTGGAGCCGAAACCGAACGGATCTTCCAGATAGAACGACGACTGGATCGCCTGCACCGAGGGCCAGTAGAAGAAGACGAAGATGATGGCCATCTGCGGCGCAAGGAAGAGATAGGGCAGAAGCGGCGATTTGAACTGCACGCGCTTGGCAAAATGCGGCTCGGACGGCGCGGCGCGGCGGCGACGGAAAAAGCCGCCAGCGGCGGGGGCGGCTGCCGGGCTCGTCAGGGAGAGCGATGGTGCGTGCGTCATTGGTCGAAGCCTTTAAGGGCAGGGAAGGATCGGCGAGCGCGGGGCCAACTCCCTCCCCCTTATGGGGAGGGTTGGGGAGGGGGCTTCGCAGGAAAACCCCTCCCGACCCTTCGGCCAGCTTCTCCCCGATGGGGAGAAGCGACCTATGCGGATCAGCCGGCCGTCTTTGCGAAGCGGGCGAGAAGTTCGTTGCCTTCCTTCTCGATCGTGTCGAAGGCTTCCTTGACGGTCACTTCACCGGCGAAGATACGGCCGTATTCGCGTTCCATGATTTCGCGGATCTGCGGGTAGAAGCCGAGGCGGTAGCCCTTCGACCATTCGCCGGCCGGCAGCATCAGCTGCTTGATACCGACTTCGGCCAGCGGCTTTTCCTTGTAGTAGCCTTCAGCCTTGGCAAGCTCGTAAGCCGCCTTGGTGATGGCGACATAGCCGGTTGCCTGGTGGTAGAACTTCTGGACGTCCGGCGAGGTCAGGAACTGGAAGAAATCGGCCACGCACTTGTTTTCGGCATCCGACTTGCCGGACATCGCAAACAGGGCTGCACCACCGATGAAGGACGAGGTGCCGGCGCCTTCGATCGAACCCCAATAGGGCAGGAAGTCGGCCGAGAAGGGCATCTGCGCCGTCTTGGTGAGGCCGCCGAACGAGCCCGACGAGCCGATCCACAGGGCGGCCTTGTTTTCTTCGAACATCTTCTGGTTATCGTTCCAGCCGGCGCCGTAATAGGCGAAATAGCCTTCATCGGCCCAGGCCTTCAGCTTGTCGAACATCATGACGAGGTTCGGGTCGGTGACCTTCAGCTGCGTGTCGATGACGCTGTCATAGCCGTTGTTGTTGGTGGCGAACTGGATGTTGTTGCGCGAGAAGAAGTTCTCGGTGAACTGCCAGGTCAGCTGCGACTGGACGAGCGGGATATAGCCGGCTTCCTTGAGCTTCGGCGCGATCGCCTCGAACTCTTCCCAGGTTTTCGGCGCGGCAACGCCGGCCTTCTTCAGGGCTTCGTCGTTGATATACATGATCGGGGCAGAGGAATTGAACGGCATGCCGACGAACTTGCCGTCCGCATCGGCGTAGAAATAGCGCACGCCGTCGATGAAGTCGTCACGCTTGAATTCGTAGCCGGCAGTGTTGATCAGGTCTTCGGCCGGAATGACCGCGCCCTTGGCATTGATGATCGTCGCTGCACCGGCATCGAAGACCTGCAGGATGTTGGGCTGTTCGCCCGAGCGGAAGGCGGCGATGCCCGATGCAAGCGCTTCCTCATAGGTGCCCTTGGAAACCGGCGTCAGCGCGCAGGCGGTCTGCGAGGCGTTGAACTTCTGGGCGACTTCGTTGATGACTTCGCCGTTGCGGCCGGCCATGCCGTGCCACCAGCTGATATCCGTTGCGGCAAGCGAGGCGGTGGCGGAGAAAACCAGCGCGAGGCTGGTCATCGAGAGTTTCCTGATCATAGCGGTTCCTTTCACCAGGTTAAGGCTGAGGAAGCGGCTAAAGGGCTTTCATGACGCGCGGATAACGCTTTCATGTCGTTTCGATTACAAGTTTGCACAGCTGTTCAAAAAGCGTCCGGAATATGCACCGGCCAGCGCCAGGGCATGACCGAAACGATATCGTAGCGGATCGACAGTCTTGCGGAATCCCGCTGTTTCGAAAGCCAGAGATCGCTCGCGGCCCGGATCCGCTGCTGCGCCGAGCCGGAAACCGCAAAGACGGACTGGTCGAGCGAATGGCGGGCCTTGACCTCGACACAGGCGACGAGATCGCCCCTGCGGGCGATGATGTCGATCTCGCCGAGTTTGGTGCGATAGCGGAAGGCGACGATCCGGTAGCCCTTGAGAAGAAGGGCGACGGCCGCCCGATATTCGGCGAGCGCGCCGCGCCGCTGCGCCTTCAGCCGCTTGTGGTCTGGCGGCTCACGCGTCATCGCGCCCCTTCAGTTCCAGAAGCCGGTCGTAGAGATCCTTGCGGTTGAGGCCGGTCTGTTTCGCCGCCTCCGTCGCCGCCTTGCCGGTCGGCATGTCCTTGACCAGCCGGATCAGGATCGCATCGACATCCACCTGTTCGGGCGCTGCCGGCGCGTCCGGCGGTGCAATCACCAGCACGATCTCGCCTTTGACCGTCGCGCCCTCGTCGTAGAAGGCTTTCAATTCCCCCAGCGTGCCGCGGCGAAACTCCTCGAAGGTCTTGGTCAGTTCCCGGCAGACGGAGGCCCGGCGATCTGTGCCAAGCTCGTCGGCAGCGGCGGTGATCGTCGCTGCAATCCTGTGCGGCGATTCAAAGAAAATCAGTGTTGCAGGCACCCGCGACAGGTCGCGCAGACGGTCGCGCCGCGCCTTGTCCTTGGACGGCAGAAACCCGGCAAACAGGAAGGCATCATTGGGCAGGCCGGATCCGACCAGCGCCGCAAGCGGAGCGGAGGCGCCGGGGATCGGCACGACGCGGTGGCCGGCTTCAATCGCGATCTGGCCGAGCCGGTAGCCGGGATCGGAGACCAGCGGCGTGCCGGCATCCGACACCAGCGCCACCGACTTGCCGGCATCGAGCGCCGCCAGAAGTTTCGGCCCGGCCTCGTTGGCATTGTGCTCGTGATAGGCATAGGGCCGGTTGACGATGCCGTAGCGATCGAGCAGCACGCGGGTGACGCGCGTATCCTCGCAGGCCAGCACATCGGCCCCGGCCAAGCGTTTCCAGCGCCCTCAGCGTGATATCGGAGAGATTGCCGATCGGTGTGGCGACCAGATAAAGCGCCGGCTCCAGCGGCCGCGCGGGAATGGCGACATTGTGCAGGCGATACGCCCGCTGCCGCTCACCCGTCTGTGTTTCGCCCGATGCCTGGTTTTCCACTGTGTTTTCTTTCTGTGCTTTGGCCTGCCTTTATGGGCGAGTGGCACAGTGGGGACAAGAGCCGAGGTGATGGATAGGGGGCGAGGGGTGCCGAAGCTCAGGCGTTCTTCAGGGCCGCAAGGTCGCCTTTTTCCAGGAATGCCAAGTTCGCCTCTATTTTTTCGACGGGCCAATCCCACCAGGCAATATCGAGCAATGCGTTGATGATTTCGGTGGGATAGCGCATCCGGATCACCCTGGCCGGGTTTCCGCCGACAACAGCATAGGGCGCAACATCACGGGCAACGACCGATTCCGCCGCAACGATCGCGCCTTCGCCGATATGCACACCCGGCATGATCGCAGCGTTATGACCAATCCAGACGTCATGCCCGACCACCGTGTCTTTCACGGGCAGATCCTTGTAGCCGAAGGTTTCAGGCTTGAAGATGCGGAAGGGATAGGTCGTGAAGCCCGTCATTGGATGATTGGCTGAACTTGTGACGAAATAGCTACCCCGGGCAATCTGGACAAACTTGCCGATGACCAGCCGCTCGCGAACGCCATGACCCAGATAGGGCGCGAGTATTTCGGCAGTGTCTTCCGGTTTCCCGGAGTGCGTGAAATAGCTGTAGTCACCAATTTCCATGCGCGGATGGCTGATGACGTTCTTCAGGTAGACGGTGTCGCGATAGAGCGTTCCGTCTGGCAGAGTGATTGGGTGCATCGCATTTGCGTCGAGAAGAGGCATCAGATTACCATTCAAAAAAAGCCTGCGGAGTTGGGCAATCAAGGCTAGTTTACGAGTGCGAGGCAATCCATTGCGAGATCCAGATGTGTCCATGAATAATTTGAATTGAGAGGCACGAAAAATCTTCTGGGCGGCATCTGCACGAACCGCGTCCGCCGCGCTCGGCAAACCAATGTGTTTCCTGCGTTACAATGGCGAGGTCGAATCTCTGGCAATGTCGGGGCATCGCCAACCTCCGATTTCCCCGGGGTCGGACGGATTCTGTTCAATCGAAGGAGCCGCTGATGCGCGGTGCGGAGTGCCACCCCTGGCTTGCCGAGTTGGAAATCGTTGGCCTCTTTCATGGAAAGCCTGGACGGTTCTCCGCGTGGCGGGAGATTATCGCTGATATCGTCGGTGCGCCCATCGAATACAGGTCGACACGGCATGGGTTCGCCATTCCCAATACGCTTCCAAACCCGCCGCAAACGCTCGAGTTCATAGAGGCGAACGTGACGGACCCGACCTGGCTTGTCGAAGGTCGTGCGTCTTACCGGAAGGGCATCTGGGACGCGACGCCGGAGGAGCCTCTCTGGATCGTCCTTTTGGCGACCGTCCCCGGCGCAACGTTCTTTGCGCATCACGCCGGCGCCATCGCTCAACGATTGGAGGAAATCGATGAACTGGTGCACTATGTCGGAAAAGGCGGGGTGACCAGCTTTCACGAAAATGCCTGCCGCTGCTTTGCCGAGCAGGCGAAGACCGGGCAGGATATGACGATGTCGGGCGGCTATGAACCGACGGGGTGGTGGTCTCCCGATCTTGAGGTCTAGATCTGGTCCGACGCGGAGACTGGGGACGACCCGCCGATCCCGCCCATATTCATCCGTCATGCGCCGCGATAGGCCTTGCATTTCTTGGCGTCTTTCTGCCATTTTGCCCGTCCACATCTCTGCGGCCAAAAAGCAGTCAAAAAGTAGATGCCGGGACCTGTTTCCCGGCGATGGTTGAAAGCGGTAGCATCCCATGCGCATTACGATCGAGCGGTCCAATCTCCTGAAGTCGCTGAACCACGTGCACCGCGTGGTCGAGCGTCGCAACACAATCCCGATCCTCTCGAACGTGCTTTTGCGCTCGGATGGCGCGAGCCTGGAGATGAAGGCGACCGACCTCGATCTCGAAATCACCGAAGCAACGCCTGCCCAGGTCGAGACGCCAGGGGCGACGACCGTGCCTGCCCATCTTCTCTACGACATCGTGCGCAAGCTCTCCGATGGCTCTGAAGTGGCGCTCGCCACCAATACGGAGGGCACGGCGATGACGGTCCAGTCCGGCCGCTCGAAGTTCTCGCTGCAGTGCCTGCCGCAATCGGATTTTCCGGATCTGACGGCCGGGGCTTTCAGCCACACGTTCCGGATCAAGGCAACGGACCTCAAGATGCTGATCGATCGCACCCAGTTCGCGATCTCGACGGAAGAGACCCGCTATTATCTGAACGGCATCTACATCCACACGATCGAAAGCAAGGGCCAGCTGAAGCTGCGCGCCGTGGCGACCGACGGTCACCGTCTGGCCCGCGCCGATATCGAGGCGCCCTCGGGTTCCGAAGGCATGCCGGGCATCATCATTCCGCGCAAGACGGTCAGCGAACTGCAGAAGCTCGTCGACAATCCGGATGTGGTCGTCACCGTCGAGGTATCCGATGCCAAGATCCGCCTGACGATCGGCTCGATCATCATGACCTCGAAACTGATCGACGGCACCTTCCCGGATTACCAGCGCGTCATCCCGGCCAATAATGACAAGGAACTGAAGATCGACTGCCAGTCGTTTGCGCAGGCTGTCGACCGCGTCTCGACGATCTCCTCCGAGCGCGGACGTGCCGTGAAGCTGGCGCTGGGCGATGGCCAGCTGACGCTCACCGTCAACAATCCGGATTCCGGCAGCGCAACGGAAGAACTGGCCGTCGGCTATGACAGCGACCCGCTGGAAATCGGCTTCAACGCCAAATACCTGCTGGATATCACGGCCCAGCTCTCCGGCTCGGATGCCGTCTTCATGCTGGCCGATGCCGGCTCGCCGACGCTGGTGCGCGACATGGGGGGCGACGATGCCCTCTACGTGCTGATGCCGATGCGCGTCTAGCCGACGTTTTTTGCGCCGCAGACGCCAGGCTCCGCCGCATTTAGACTTGTTTTTGCCGCAGACGAAGGCAAGATAGGATCAACAGGAATGCCGCCTTCACCCGGTGTTCCTGACCTCTTTGCGTGTAGGGTTGCGGCATGAGCCGTGCGAGACCTGCAACTTGGCCTTTTTGGTGCATGGGAATGTCGGGGATACGCATGAATTTTGGCTTGAAGGAACGTTTCGGAAAGAAGTTCGACGAGGAAATCCGTTTCTTCAAAGGCTGGAAAAGCAACATGCGGGCGGTGGGGTCGATTGTTCCGACCTCCGGCGTCACGGCGCGGCGGATGGCGAGCGTCGTCGATCCACACTCCGGACTGCCGGTGCTCGAGCTTGGTCCCGGTACCGGCGTCATCACCAAGGCGATCCTTGATCGTGGCATTGCGCCAGAGAAACTCGTGTCCGTCGAGTTTTCCACGGATTTCTACAATCATCTCTCGGCCCGCTTTCCCGCGGTCAATTTCATCAATGGCGATGCCTTCGATCTCGACCACACGCTGGGCGCGCTGCGCGACCAGACCTTCGACAGCGTGATCTCGGCCGTCCCGCTTCTCAATTTCCCGATGTACAGGCGCGTTTCGCTGATCGAGGATCTTCTGGCGCGCATGGCGCCCGGCCGGCCGGTCGTGCAGATTTCCTACGGCCCGCTTTCACCGGTCATTGCCATGCCGGATCGCTATCATATCGCCCATTACGATTTCGTCGTCCGCAACATTCCGCCGGCGCAGCTCTGGGTCTATACCAAGCCTCACTGAGTATCCGACGCTTGTTCGCAATCTACATAACCCACCCGCAGATCCGCCTGGAGCCCGCCAAGCCGGTGCCGAAGTGGAGCCTTTCCGATGTCGGCCGGGCCCGCGCCGAGCGAACGGCCGCTTTGCCGTGGGCAGCAGCCTTGCGGCGCATTGTATCGAGCGATGAGACCAAGGCCCTGGAGACAGCGGCGATCCTCGCTCGTGCAGCGGCGCTTTCCGTGGAAATTCTCGAGCATTCCGGCGAAAACGACCGCTCGGCCACCGGGTTTCTGGTGCCGGAAGAATTCGAGAAGGCCGCGGATCGGTTTTTCGCCTTCCCGGAACTGAGTTTCCGGGGATGGGAGCGGGCCATCGATGCGCAGAGACGGATCGTTGCGGCGGTGGAAGGCGTGCTTGAACACCACGACCCCTCGCTGCCGATTGCCTTCATCGGCCATGGCGGTGTCGGCACGCTGTTGAAATGCCATCTTTCGGGAAAGCCCATTTCCCGCACGCAGGATCAGCCGGCCGGTGGCGGCAATCTCTTTGCTTTCCGCCTTGCGGATCGCGCCATCGCATGCGACTGGACGGCCATGGAGTTTTGGCAAGGATGGCAAGAATGACAGCACCTGCACGCGACCGGCTGATTGTCGGCCTGGATCTTCCCACCATCGGTGATGCGGAAACCGTCGTCAAAGCGCTGGGCGAGGACGTGCTGTTCTACAAGATCGGCTACCAGCTGGTTTTTGCCGGCGGGCTGGAATTTGCCCGCGATCTTGCCCGCGACGGCAAGAAGGTCTTTCTCGACATGAAACTGCTCGACATCGACAACACGGTCGCCAAGGGCGTCGAGAACATCGTCAAGATGGGCATGTCGATGCTGACGCTGCATGCCTATCCGAAGGCGATGCGCGCCGCCGTCGAAGCGGCCAAAGGCTCGGACCTCTGCCTGCTCGGCGTCACGGTGCTGACCTCGATGGACGAACAGGACGTGATCGATGCGGGCTATGAATATGATCCGCATACGCTGGTTCTGCGCCGGGCCGAACAGGCGCGCGCAGCCGGCATGGGCGGCATTGTCTGCTCGGCCGAGGAATCGTCTGCCGTGCGCAAGATCATCGGCCCTGATATGGCGCTTGTCACGCCGGGCATCCGCCCCGCGGGCGCCGACAAGGGCGACCAGAAGCGCGTGATGACGCCGGCCGACGCGCTCAAGGCCGGATCAAGCCACCTCGTCGTTGCCCGGCCCATCGTCCAGGCGGCCGATCCGCTGGCGGCGACGCGAGCGATCCTGTCGGAGATGAACGGGGTGCTGGCCGCCTGAGTGCCGCGGGCATATCGGGAACATGCGCGATTTGTCGGCTTGACCGATGTCTGAATCGCCGGAAGACACAAGCTGGCAAAAAAAGCCAGCAGACCATCTGACAAAGGGAGAGCTTCATGGCTAAGGGCTACTGGATCGCGCGGGTCGATGTTCGCGACACCGAGCGCTACAAGGATTATGTGGCGGCGGCGAAGCCGGCCTTTGAGAAATATGGCGCGCAGTTTCCTGGCCCGTGGCGGCGAATTTCACCGTCTGGAAGGCCAGGTCCGGGCCCGCAACGTCGTCATCGAGTTTCCGTCGCTGCAGGCTGCCGTCGATTGCTACAATTCGCCCGAATACCAGATCGCCGCCGCCATCCGGCAGGAAGTGGCGGATGCGGAAATGGTGGTCGTCGAAGGGGTCTGATCCTTGCTCTGAGGCGGGGTTTGCCCTGCGTCGGAAAGTGGCGGCAAAGCAGGGGTGATTGGCCTTCACCTTGTCTGCCGATTGGTTTATGTACCATGCAAAGGCCTACACAGAGATCAGGAGTCCGCATCCCATGACCTTGTCCAACCTTCCCCCGCTCGTCACCGTTTTCGGCGGGTCCGGATTTGTCGGCCGTCATGTCGTGCGGGCGCTCGCCAGACGTGGCTACCGCATCCGGGTTGCCGTGCGCCGTCCCGATCTCGCCGGTTTTCTGCAGCCGCTCGGCAATGTCGGGCAGATTTCCTTCGTCCAGGCCAATCTGCGCTATCGCAAGTCGGTCGACAGCGCCGTGCAGGGTGCCGATCACGTCATCAATTGCGTCGGCATCCTTTTTGAGGCCGGCCGCAACACATTCGATTCGGTGCAGGAATTCGGCGCCCGCGCTGTCGCGGAAGCCGCCCGTTCCGTCGGTGCCAGCCTGACGCATGTCTCGGCGATCGGCGCGGATGTGAATTCCGAATCGGTCTATGCCCGCACCAAGGGTCGTGCCGAAAAAGCCGTTCTGGATACGGTTCCGAACGCGGTGATCCTGCGGCCGTCGATCGTGTTCGGTCCGGAAGACGGGTTCTTCAACAAGTTTGCCGAAATGGCCCGCTTCTCGCCGTTCCTGCCGCTGGTCGGCGGTGGCCAGACAAAGTTCCAGCCGGTCTATGTCGACGGATCTGGCCGAAGCCGTCGCCCGTGCCGTGGCCGGCGAACTGTCGCCGGGCAAGATCTACGAAATCGGCGGCCCGGAAGTGCTGACCTTCCGCGACTGTCTCGAAATGATGCTGAAGACGATCGACCGCAAGCGGACGCTGCTGCCCCTGCCGTTCGGTCTGGCCTCGATGATCGGTTCGGTCGCAGCACTGGTGCCGTTCATCGCACCGCCGCTGACATCGGACCAGGTGACCCTGCTCAAGAGCGACAATGTCGTCTCCGATGCAGCGATTGCGCGAAGGCCGCACGCTCGAGGGAATGGGCATTTCGCCGACATTGGTCGAGGCCGTGCTGCCATCCTATCTCGTTCGCTATCGCCCGCAGGGCCAGTACACGCGGTCCGGCAAGGCAGCCTGAACGATATTTCAGCGGAATCTGATAAGCCGCCGGTCCCAGCCGGCGGCTTTTGTTTTGCTCTCCGCAAACAAAGCGTTGCAGTTCTGCCGCACCTGAAAACCTGTTGGATATTTACGGTCAATTCAACATGTCCGGTTATTGATAAGCGCGAAACCAGCGAATACACAGCAGCCGTGTCGCGTCCTTGTTGACAGGTAGACCGACAGATTTTTTTTCGAAGAGGCGGAGTTCTATGGGCAAGGCGATCGCATTGTTTTTTGCGTGTGCGGCACTGGTTGTGGTTGCGGGTTCATTCATTGCGCCGAAGACGGCTGCAAGCGGCCGCAATGGCTGCGCGCCGGCCTATGGTGTCGATCCCTGCACCACGGCATCGATCCCGACATCCGGTAACTGACCGGTTACAATCCCGAACAAGGGTTGATCAAGTTTATGGCGGGGGCCAGGAACCGCATGCACTTTCAATGAAGTGCATGCGGTTTTATTTTGTCCTGAAGCGTGTCGAGATCTTTCAGATTCGCTGCGTACGCTTCAGGTCCTTGCCTTTTCGCAGGTCGTTCGCGCAAAACCGCTGCGCAGTTTTGCGCGACATGCTTCAGCCGACCAGCCAGAGGCCGATGAGCCCGGCGGTGCCGACCAGGATGCGCCAGATCGCAAAGGGTGCAAAGCCGCGGTTGGAGACGAAGTTCAACAGCGACCGGACGACGAACAGTGCCGAGACGAAGGCGGCGATGAAGCCGATGGCGATCACGGTAACGTCGTCGAAGCTCAGCGCGTCACGGTTCTTGTAGAGATCGAGCGTGAAGGCGCCGAGCATTGTCGGCATGGCGAGGAAGAACGAGAACTCCGCCGCCGACCGCTTGTCCGTGCCCATCAGCAATGCGCCGGCAATGGTCGCCCCGGAACGCGAGGTTCCCGGAATCATCGCCAGGCACTGGCAAAGCCCGATCTTCAGCGCCAGCGACGGCGGATAGTCCATGACGTCCCTGTATTTCGGCTGCAGCGGCAAACGGTCGATGGCGTAGAGAATGATGCCGCCGACGATCAGCACGATGCAGATCAGCATCGGCGTCTCGAACAACACGGCCTTGATGAAATCATGGGCGATGGCGCCGATGATTGCCGCCGGCAGGAAGGCAATGAGGACCGACAGCACGAAACCGCGTGCCTTTGCGCTCGACGGCAGGGCAAGAGCGATCGACAGCAGCCGCTGGAAATAGATCAGAAGGATGGCGAGGATCGCGCCAAGCTGGATGAGGACGGCAAAAGTATTGCCGGGGGACTTGAAGCCGAGAAAGTGCCCGGCGAGCAGGACATGGGCGGTCGAGGAGACCGGAATAAATTCTGTCAGGCCCTCGATGAGGCCGAGAATGAGTGCGCTGATGATCGATTGATCGGCCATGAATTAAATATCCCTGAAGCTTTGGGGGTTAGCATACGGACCTTCGGGAAGGGCATGGGAGCTGATTCGCTTGTGTTTACGGCAGCAAATTCCTATAGCTTTTCAAGATGAGCCGTGGCCAGATCAATCCGCCGCGGCATAACGTTTCCTTAAAAATCAAATAGTCAAAGCCAGCAGCCATGCCGACACTTTATCATCACCCCATGTCAACCGCGTCCCGTTTTATCCGGCTGATCCTGTCGGAATACGGTTATCAGACGGAATTGGCAGAGGAGCAGCCCTGGGAAAAACGGCGGGATTTTCTGGCGCTCAATCCGGCGGGAACGCTGCCGGTCTATGTCGATGACAGCATGCGGGCGCTTTGCGGTGCAACCGTCATCTCGGAATATCTGGATGAAACCAGCGGCGATCATGAAGCGGGACCGCCGGCTTCTGGCCGAAGATCCGTTTCAGCGCGCCGAGATCCGCCGCCTGTCGGAATGGTTCCTGCAGAAGATGGAAGCCGACGTGACGCGGCCGCTGGTGCGCGAGCGGATCTTCAAGCTGCAGATGACGCCCGATCAGGGCGGCGGTGCGCCGGATTCCAAGGCACTGCGCACCTCGCGCGCCAATATCCGCCAGCATATGAAATACCTGTCGTGGCTTGCCGGCTCGCGCACCTATCTCGCCGGCGATCGCTTGTCCTACGCCGATCTTGCGGCTGCCGCCGCGATTTCCGTGCTCGACTATCTCGGTGAAATCGACTGGCTGGAGGCCCCGGCTGCCAAGGACTGGTACCAGCGCCTGAAGTCGCGCCCGTCCTTCCGGCCGCTGCTTGCCGAGCGCGTGCGTGGCGTCACCCCGGTCTCGCACTACGCCGACCTGGATTTTTAAAGCATGATACCGAAAAGCGTCGCGCGGTTTTCGGCCAGCGTCATGCTTGAGCTTTAGGAGGGCGACGTGTCTGGCGATAGGGCCTCTGTGACCGGCCAGGAAAAGCGGCGCAGGACGCTGACGCAATTCCTGAAGGCCGAGGCTGCGGACAAGGGGTTCGATATCTGCCGCGTGACCCTGCCGGATTCGATACCGCAGGCGCCGGCAAGGCTCGCCGATTTTCTGGATCACGACTATCACGGCACGATGGACTGGATGGCGGAAACGGCAGAGCGCCGCGCCGATCCGCGTGTGCTCTGGGCCGATGTCCGCTCCATCGTCCTGTTCGGCATGAACTATGCGCCTTCCGACGATCCGCGCGGCGTGCTGGAACGACCCGATCGCGGCGCGATCTCGGTCTATGCCCAGAACCGCGACTATCACGACGTGATCAAGGGCAAGCTGAAGGAAGTGGCGACCCGTTTTGCCGCGCGCGCCGGCGAAGACGTCAAGGTTTTCGTCGATACCGCGCCGGTGATGGAAAAGCCGCTGGCCGAACAGGCAGGGCTGGGCTGGCAGGGCAAACACACCAACCTCGTCAGCCGCACCTTCGGCTCCTGGCTGTTTCTCGGCAGCCTGTTCACCACGGCCGATCTTTGCCTGGACGAGGCGGAGACAGATCATTGCGGCTCCTGCCGTGCCTGTCTCGATGCCTGTCCGACGAATGCTTTTCCGCAACCCTACAAGATCGATGCGCGGCGCTGCATCTCCTATCTCACCATCGAGCACAAGGGCCCGATCGCCGCCGATCTGCGGCCGCTGATCGGCAACCGGATCTATGGCTGCGATGACTGTCTCGCCGCCTGTCCCTGGAACAAGTTTGCGCAGGACGCCTCTGAAATGAAGCTGAGAGCCCGCGAGGATCTGAAGGCGCCGTCGCTGTCCTTTCTATTGACGCTGGATGATGCTGCTTTCCGGGCGCTGTTTTCCGGATCACCCGTCAAGCGCATCGGTCGCGATCGTTTCGTGCGCAATGTCCTGATCGCGGTCGGCAATTCCGCAGACGCGGCGTTCATTCCGTCCTGTATGGATCTCTGTGACGATCCCTCGCCGGTGGTGCGTGGCATGGCCGTCTGGGCGCTGTCGCGGCTGATGCCGGCTGGTGCCTTTCACGAATTTGCGGCAAGACGAAACGAAGAGACGGATGGCGACGTGCTCGCCGAATGGATGAATGCAGGAGCGATATGATGCAGGTCTTGATCCTTGGAGCCGGATATTCCGGCAAGGCCATCGGCAAGGCGTTTCTGCCGATGGCAGAGACAGTCACCGGCACGACGCGGTCGCAGGACAAGGCAAAGGCCTTGCGCGACAGCGGGCTTGATGCCGAAATCTACGACGGCAACGGGATTTCCCCCGAACTGGCGGCTGTCATGGCGCGCGCCACCCATCTGGTCCAGTCGATTGCACCCGGTCGCGACGGCGATCCGCTGATGCGGCCGGATAGCGTCCCCTTGCGCGGGCTCATGCCGAACCTGCAATGGGTGGCCTATCTGTCGACCGTCGGGGTTTATGGCGACCATGGCGGCGCCTGGGTCGATGAGGAGACGCCCTGCAAGCCTGTCTCCGCCCGCTCGATGGAGCGGGTCGAGGCCGAGGAGGCCTGGCTTGCCCTTGGGCGTGACAATGACATCGCCGTTTCGGTCCTGCGCCTCTCCGGCATTTACGGCCCCGGCCGCAACGGCCTGTGCAACCTGGCCGAGGGAACGGCGCGGCGTCTGGTCAAGCCGGACCAGGTCTTCAACCGCATCCGCGTCGAGGACATCGCTGACGCGACGGTCTTTCTGGCCGAGCGCAATCTCGCAGGCATCTACAATATTACCGACCACGAGCCGGCGCCGCCGCAGGACGTCGTGACAGAGGCCGCCCGGCTGATGGGCATCGAACCGCCGCCGGAAATCGCCTTTGAAACGGCGGAGCTTTCGCCGATGGCGCGGTCCTTCTACGGCGAAAACAAGCGGGTCTCGAACAGCAAGATCAGGGACCTCGGCTTTGACTTCCGCTTTCCCGACTATCGTATTTCGCTAGGTCAATTGTGGCAGTCCGGAACCTGGCGCGAATGACGATCGTAGAGGGCGTATGTCCTGATAGCATCGGGGAACAAAGCGGGAAGAACTGCGTTAAGTAACGTCGGAATATACGATTATATAGCGTGATATACGTATCCGATCGGCAGTTTAACCTCTTCGAGATTGTGAATTGGATACAACCAGCGCGATAGAATGAGAAAATCTAGCCTGGAAAAAATTCGAGAATCCATAAAACTAAAAATTTGAATAAATTAGTATTGCGAGGAGGACGGTGGGCGTGTCGCGTCCGCGCGTTTTCGGGTTCTGGATTGAATCCAAACAATATTTCGAGATTAAAATCGACAATTCAAGAATTGCTCATTTTAAATCCTGCGACCTTTACCCGGATTCTTAATGGAAGCTTAAAGGTTGAAGCACTTTTTCGCCATTTTTGGCCCTGAGAGGCTGTGTTTCGCAAGAGCACGCTAAAATTCCAACTCAGGGGTCAACTGTTTGAAGAACGTGAAATCGACAGCTGCTATGGCAGCCTTCCTGGCTTTCGGGGCAATTCTGACATCCGCGGCAGAGGGCCATGCGGCTGGCAATAGCTGCGGCGGCGCTTCCTGGTATGCCCTGTCGTCGCGCACGGCCTCCGGCGAGCGCATGAATGCATCCTATCTGACGGCAGCCCATCGCAATCTCAAGTTCGGCACCAAGGTTCAGGTCACCAACAAGCGCAACGGCAAGAGCGTCGTCGTCCGGATCAACGACCGCGGTCCGTTCATCCGCGGCCGGGTCATCGATCTGTCCAAGGCTGCCGCATCCCATATCGGCATGATCCGTTCGGGAACGGCGAGCGTCTGCTACAAGGTCATCAGCTAAGCGCCTGCCGTCCTGTCGGAGCGGAGCATCCGCCTCCACGGCAAAGCTGAGGCCGCGCGCAGCCTGGCTGCGCGACATCATGAATGCAATGAATAAGGCCTGCCGGCTTGCTCTTGACGGCCATGACCGTTACCACCACGGAAAATGGATTGGAGACAAGATGCGTTTGGGTGGCAGGCTCGCAGGAGCCATCGAGGTTCTGGCGGATATTGAGACGCGCAAGCGCCCGGTCGCGGACGCGCTCAAGGATTGGGGGCTGGCGCATCGCTTCGCGGGCTCGGGTGATCGCGCCGCAATCGGCAACATCGTCTATGACGCGTTGCGCATGAAGCTTTCCCATGCCTGGCTGATGGACAGCGACAGCCCATCGGCACTCGGGCACGCCGTCATGTTCCGGCAATGGGGCGTTACGCCGGAGGCACTGGTGGCCGCGCTGGATGGCGACAAGTTTGCGCCGGAGCCCCTGACGGACGCGATCGTCGCTGCCTTTGCAAGCCGCACGCTCGATGAGGCGCCCCTCTATGTCCAGGGCGATATTCCCGAATGGGTGCAGGCCTCTTTCGAGAGCAGTTTCGGCGCGGATTGGCTTCTGGAGGCGCAGGCGCTTGCCGGGCGTCCGGCGCTCGATCTGCGCACCAACACGCTGAAATCCACCCGCGAAAAGGTCCTGAAGGCGCTGGAGCGTTCCGGCGTCGAACCGACTGCCCTTGCCCGCCAGGGCATCCGCGTGCCGGCCGGCGAAGGCGCATCGCGCCTGCCGAACGTGACGGCGGAGCTTTCCTTCCAGAAGGGCTGGTTCGAGGTTCAGGACGAAGGCTCGCAGATCGTTGCCGATCTCGTGCTGCCGCAGGACGGCGAACAGATCCTCGACTATTGCGCCGGTGGTGGCGGCAAGACGCTGGCCATGTCGGCGGCCATGCACAACAAGGGGCAGGTGCATGCCTATGACACCGACCGCAAGCGGCTGGCACCGATCATCGAGCGCCTGAAGCGGGCAGGGACACGCAATGTCCAGGTCCACGACAACAGGCAGACGCTCGACGTTCTCGCCGGCCGTTTTGACCGCGTGCTGGTCGATGCGCCCTGCACGGGCACGGGCACATGGCGCCGCCGTCCGGATACCAAATGGCGGCTGAACCAGAAGAATATCGAGGAGCGGCAGTCGCAGCAGCAGGAAGCGCTGCTGGAGGCGTCCCGTTACGTCCGTCCCGGCGGGCGGCTTGTCTATGTCACCTGTTCGGTGCTGCCGGAGGAAAACGAAACGCAGGTCCAGGCCTTCTGTGACGCCAATCCGGAATTCAGGATCGTGTCCGCGACGCCGTCATGGGAGACCCTGTTCGGCGCCAGTGGTCGCAAGCCGCGGTCTTCCGACGGCAAGACGCTGACGCTGACGCCTGCATCCACGGATACGGACGGCTTCTTCTTCTGTCAGATGGATCGCAGGATGTGATCAGCCGGTGCGGCTGATCAATCGACCCGCAGCGGATATTGCTGGCGCGGCGGGATGAGGTGGTGCAGCACGGCAATTGCCACCAGCAGCACGCTGCCGAGCACTGCCACCTCGAACAGGACCGGCGCATCGAAATGCGAGGCGACGGCGACGATCGGAACGGCACCGGCCGGCGGATGCGTCAGTCTCAGAAACAGCATGAGACCGATGGCGAGACCAACGCCGATGGCGCCGGCCAGCCAGAGCCCCGGAAAGAAATGCGCGGCGATGCTGCCGATCAGGGCTGCGAGCAGGTAGCCGCCAACCACGTTGGCCGGCTGCGACAGCGGGCTCTTCGGTTGCCCGAACAAAAGGACGGCGCTGGCACCAAAGGGGGCAATCAAAAGCGGCAGGCCGGTATAGACGGCCAGAAGGCCGACCGCGACCATCGCCGTGATAGCGCCGATTCCGGACTTCAGATGATGGTGGAGTTCACCCTGCGGTTCGTGTCGCCGGATGTAGTGTTTGAGATGACGCCGCATGCAAAACCTACACTGTGATTATTTCGACGTCATACAGCTTAAATTTTGATCAGTAAACGCCCTATAAATAGGCTAAATCCTGCGGCGTGCTGCAATACGGCGCTGCTGCCTGCGGATCGGCAAGCCATAGCCCTCTCCATATTGAAAACATTCTAAACTATACTCTTTGACACCAGTTTCGTTTTGGTTCATGAAAATCGCGCCTTGCAAAAAGTCCTGATCTACCGGCCGCGCGCGATCGATCGCGCATGGACCTGGGGCTCGACAGGGCGGCGGGGACCGAAACACTCGGTTGCACACCATCAGGAGAGGTCATGAAAACATCATTCATTCGCAGCGCCATGCTGGCGCTGGTTACCGCAACATCGACGCTCGCATTGCAGCCGGCGCTGGCCGCCACCGATGCTGGCGCCGTCGTCAAGCACTATGCGGATGTCGGTTTGGCCAAGTTCCAGGATGCCCTGTCGACGGCCAAGGCGCTCGAAAAGGCTGTCGATGCGCTGATCGCGACCCCGAGCGAGGCGACGCTGACGGCGGCCCGCGAAGCCTGGCTTGCAGCCCGCAACCCCTATCAGGAAACCGAAGTCTATCGTTTCGGCAACCCTGTTCGTCGATGAATGGGAAGGCAAGGTCAATGCCTGGCCGCTCGATGAAGGCCTGATCGACTATGTCGATCCGGGCTACGGCACGGAGAGCGACGAGAACGCGCTGTTTACAGCAAACGTCATCGCCAGCAAGACGATCAAGATCGACGGCAAGGATGTCGATGCAACCAACATCACGCCGGAATTCCTGTCCGGCACCCTGCAGGAAGCCGGCGGCATCGAAGCCAATGTCGCCACCGGCTACCATGCCATCGAATTCCTGCTCTGGGGCCAGGATCTGAACGGCAACGGCCCGGGTGCCGGCAATCGCGCGTTTACCGATTTCGACACCAAAGCCTGCACCAACGGCAATTGCGACCGTCGTGCCGCCTATCTCAAGGCCGCGACGACCCTGCTCGTTTCGGACCTGACGGACATGGTCGCCAACTGGACGGCGGATGGTGCGGCCACCAAGACTGTCGAAGCCGATCCCAAGGCGGGCCTTGTCGCCATCCTGACCGGCATGGGGTCCCTGTCCTATGGCGAACTGGCCGGCGAGCGCATGAAGCTCGGCCTTCTCCTGCACGATCCGGAAGAAGAGCATGACTGCTTCTCCGACAACACCTACAACTCGCATCTTCATGATGCGATCGGCATCCAGGCAGCCTATACGGGCGAATATACCAAGGTCGACGGCACCAAGCTGACCGGCCCCTCGCTATCCGAACTCGTTGCCGCCAAGGATCCGGCCCTCGACAAGGAAATGAAGGAAAACCTCGCCGCGACCGTGGCTGCGATGCAGGCCATGGCCAAGCGCGGCGAGACGGTCGAAAAATACGACCAGATGATCGGTGAGGGCAATGCCGAAGGCAATGCTGTCGTTCAGGCCGCCATCGATGGCCTGATCGCCCAGGCAAAAACTGTCGAGCGCGTCATTGCGTCGCTGGATCTGGGAGCGATCGAGCTTGAAGGTTCCGACAGCCTGGATAATCCTAACGCCGTCTTCCAATGAGAGAGCAAAGGCGGGCCGCTTGCTGATGCGACGGCCCGGTTCTACTGAATGCCCGGTTCTTCTGAATGAAAGCATGCGCCGCCCCGCGCCGGATCCTGCCGCTTGCAGCAGCACTGTGTCTGGCTGCGGGCGGCGTTCTTGTTTTCGCAGCCGCCAGCGCCGGTGAGCGCGGCGATCTGTCAGACAAGGATCGCGGCCGCGTCGAAGCCGTCACGCGTCCGACCACGGATTTCAGCAAGGCCGAACAATTCGAGGCCATGTCCGGCGGCGCCGGCACGTCGATCGCGTCGGTCAATGCCGACAGTTTTTCGCAGTTTTCCAGCAATATCACCTTTGCCGAGGAAGAGACCTTCAAGCTCGGCAATGCGCTGTTCCGCAAGCTCTGGGTGTCGTCGCCCTCCTCGACGCAGGCCTCCGATGGTCTCGGCCCGCTCTACAATGCGCGCGCCTGCCAGACCTGCCACCTCAAGGATGGCCGCGGCCATCCGCCCGAGGGCGCCTCGGATGCGACGTCGATGTTTCTGCGGCTTGCCCGTGAACCGCGGACGCAAGCCGAGCGGCAGGCCCTGGCGGCCCATGAGGTTCTGAATTTCCCCGATCCCGTCTACGGCACGCAGTTGCAGGACAGCGCCGTGCCCGGATTGCCGGCCGAGGGGCAAATGCGCATCGACTATAGCGAGGAGCCGGTGGTTCTGGCCGGTGGCGAGACCGTCTACCTGCGCCGGCCGCATTATTCCGTGACCGGTCTCGGCTATGGTCCGCTCGATGCTTCGACGACGCTTTCGCCACGGGTAACGCAGGCCATGTCCGGCCTCGGGCTGATCGAGGCCATTCATCCCGACGATATTCTCGCCCATGCCGACCCTGATGATGCTGACGGCGACGGCATCAGCGGCAAGGCTGCCCGCGTGCGCGACCCCAAGACCGGCGCATTGGTGCTTGGCCGGTTCGGCTGGAAGGCGCAGAGCGCCAGCGTGCGCCAGCAGAGCGCCGAGGCCTTTGCCGGCGATATCGGCATCTCGACCCCCGATATCGATCGCAGCCATGGCGATTGCACTGCGGCGCAGACGGCCTGTCTCTCGCTGCCGGATGGGGTGCAGACCCGTCTGGGCAGGAGCGAGGCCCCGGCGCCGGTGCTCGATCTGGTGACGTTCTATTCCGAAAACCTGGCGGTGCCGGCGCGGCGCAAGGCGAGCTTCGCCGAGACTCTGGCCGGCAAGAAACTGTTCTATGAAACGGGCTGCATCAGCTGTCACACGCCGAAATTCGTCACCCGCCGCGATGCCGCCAACAAGGCGCAGTCCTTCCAGCTGATCTGGCCCTATTCGGATTTTCTGCTGCACGACATGGGCGAGGGACTGGCCGATGGCCAAAAGGTTGGCGACGCCTCCGGGCGCGAGTGGCGCACGCCGCCGCTTTGGGGTATCGGTTTGACGGAAACGGTGAGCGGGCACACCTTCTTCCTGCATGACGGCCGCGCTCGCAACTTGGCGGAAGCCATTCTCTGGCATGGCGGCGAGGCGCAAAAGGCACGCGCCGGCTTTGCCTCCCTGTCGAAAGAAGACAGGCAAGCTCTTATCACCTTTCTGGAGTCCCTTTGATGCGCATCTGCACTGCCCTGCTTCTCAGCCTTGGCGTCGCCCTCAGTACCGGCTCCGCATTCGCCCAGGAAGGTGCCGCTCTTTCGCCGCGCGTTCTCAACGAGCAGGCGCTTCCCGCCGTGATGGAAAAGGCCGTCGATGATTTCATCCGGCCCGGCTACCGCCAGCTTCTGGAGGCGACGCTGTCGCTTTCGGAAACGACGCATGCCCTGTGTGAAACTCCGTCCTTTGAGGCGCTGGGCGAGGTGCAGATGGCCTTTGACGGCGTTGTCCAGCAATGGTCCACCATCGAGATCGTTCGTGTCGGCCCGGTCATCGAGAACAACAGGTTCGAGCGGTTTCTGTTCTACCCGGATCGCAAGAGCACCGGCCTGAAACAGGTGCAGGCCATTCTGGCGAAACAGGACGAGACGGCGACATCCGTCGATACGATCAAGGGCAAGAGTGTCGCCGTGCAGGGGCTCGGTGCGCTGGAATATGTTCTCTACGGCACCGGTTCGCAGTTTCTCGAAGGGGAGAAGAAGGGCTTCCGTTGCCGCTACGGCGCAGCGATCGCCGACAATCTTGCCGAGGTCGCGTCCGAACTCAGCGATGCATGGGAAAAGCCCGATGGCATCCAGGCCGCCTGGAAGAAGCCGGGCTTGGACAATCCTGTTTTCCGCAATGCGAATGAGGCGGCAACCGGTCTGCTCGGCATTCTCGTGCATGGCATCGAAACGGTGAAGGACCAGCGGCTGCGGCCGTTCTATGCCGGTCTTGTCGACGGAAAAATCGATCCGGGGCATCCGAAACTGGCGATCTACTGGCGCTCGGGCAATACAATGCCGTCGATTTCCGCCAATCTTCAGGCGCTGCAGACGCTGTTCACCGTCTCCGACATGCAATCGCTGCTGCCGGAGGACAGCCGGTCGGTCGCCGGCTCCGTCAATTTCGTGTTCAAGTCGATCATCGGCGCTGCCGACCAGATCGATCTGCCGATCGACGAGGCGATTGCCGATGACGAGCAGCGCGGCAAGCTCGACTTCATGGCACTGAACACGCGGGACCTTCTCGATCGCGTCAACAGGGATTTCGGCGGTGCGATCGGCCTTGGCGCGGGCTTCTCCTTCGCCGATGGCGACTGAACGCTGCGGGACGATCGGTCAAGCCGGCAAGTGCCTGAACCGGATTGACAAAAACCCGCTGCAAGCGCAGAGACACGGCGTGTTCCCGAGATGAACACGCTCAACAAGGATCAACGGATCATGAACCCCGACAGTCGAAGTAGCGCTTCGATTTTTCCGACCGTCGCGTCCTTGTAGAAGAGGCTGCTGGCGGTCGACAGACTTGCCAGATTGGAGCCCGTATGCTGCGCATTTTCAAAAGCCAGAACAACCAGCTTGTGCCGATCGATGCAGCGGCGGAATTGCTGGACGGCAATCCCCCCGTCGTTTGGTTCGACCTGTTCAATGCCACGCAGGACGAGACGCGCAGCGTCGAAAACCGGCTCGGCATCGAGATCCCGACCCGCGACGAGATGCAGGAAATCGAGCTTTCCGACCGCCTCTACCAGGAGGACGGCGCCGAATTCATGACGATGACGGCCGCCACCGAGCTTGAAAGCGACAATCCCGTCAAGGTTCCCATCACCTTCATCCTCAAGGGAACGACGCTCGTGACGGTGCGCCACGCCGACCCCAAGCCGTTCCAGACCTATACGGCCCGCATGCAGCGGCTGAACGGGGCATCCTGCGAGACCGGCGAGTTGACCATGCTGGGTCTTCTGGAAGCGATGATCGACCGCACTGCCGATGCGCTGGAGCGGGCGGGCAGCGAGATCGACGGAATCTCGCGGGAAGTGTTCCGCAAGAGCAAAGCGAGCGCCACGAAAAAGACCAGGGACCTGCAGTCGCTGATCGAGCAGATCGGCCAGAAGGGCGATCTCCTGACCATCGTTCGCGAAAGCCTGGTCAGCGTCGGGCGTCTGGTCGCCTATCATTCGGCGCGCGACGGCATTGGTGCGCGCAAGGCGATGAAGGAAAGCCGGCAGCGGGTCAAGCTGATCCAGCGCGATGCGGCGTCGCTTGGAGATCATGCGCTGTTCCTGTCGAACAAGATCAACTTCCTTCTGGATGCGACGCTCGGCCTGATCAATCTGGAGCAGAACCAGATCATCAAGATCTTCTCGGTGGCATCGGTGGTCTTTCTGCCGCCGACGCTCGTCGCCTCGATCTACGGGATGAACTTCGATGCCATGCCGGAATTGAAGTTCCAGTTCGGCTATCCTGCGGCATTGTTCATGATGGTGCTGTCGGCCGTTCTGCCCTACCTTTATTTCAAGCGGCGCGGCTGGCTATAGGCATGGAATTCTACGATGGTATGGAACGGGTGCTGACGGAGCTCGCATGGCCTATCGAACTGTGACCAGGAGCGGCCCCCTTACAGACCGCCGCCAATTCCTGAAAATGGCCGGTGCCGCCTGGGCAGCAACGCTTGTGCCGGATGCTGCCTTCGCGCTGTCGAAAACTGCCGCCGTCTATGCCTCCGCCTTCATGGCACCGGATGGATCCTATGGTATCGCGACCTTGAGCGAGGAAGGCGGCATCATCGAGCGGGTGCCGCTTCCGGCCCGTGCCCACGGCATGACCTATTCGCCGGTGAGCAAGCGCGCCGTCGCCTTTGCCCGACGCCCTGGGACCTATGCGATGATTTTTGCGCCGGATCGAAGCGCCGGGCCGATCGTCATCACCTCCGTCGAGGGCCGTCATTTTTACGGACATGGCTGCTTTTCAGCCGATGGTCGCCTGCTTTATGCGACGGAGAATGATTTTGCCGGAAATCGCGGCATGGTCGGCGTCTATGACGGCACCAACCGGTTTTCGAGGATCGGCGAATTTCCCTCCTATGGCATCGGCCCGCACGACATGACGCTGTCTGCCGATGGCCGCATGCTGGCGATCGCCAATGGCGGCATCGAGACCAATCCGGATTTCGGCCGCACCAAGCTCAATCTCGACCACATGGAGCCCTCGCTGGTGCTGGTCGACACGGCAACCGGCGGCCTGATCGAGCGGCACGGCATGCCGGATCATCTGCGCCAATTGTCTACCCGGCATGTGGATATCGATGCGAAAGGCAGGATCTGGTTTGCCTGCCAGTATGAGGGGCCGCGCAACGACCTGCCGCCGCTTGCCGGCTGTTTCGCGCGGGGGGAGGATTTGCGCTTCCTGTCCCTGCCGGAGGAAACCACCCTGGCGCTCGCCAATTATGTTGGCGCAATCGCCGTCAATCGGCAGGACGGGCTGATCGGCCTGACCTCTCCCAAGGGGGGGACATCGGTCACCGTCGATGCCGGCAGCGGGCGGGTTCTTTCCACCGAAACCCTTGTGAATGCCGCCGGTATCGCAGCTGCCGATCACGGTTTTGTCGCCTCGTCCTATGACGGGCTGTTCGGCAAAACGGAAAGCGCCGTCGCCTGGGACCAGCATATTGCAAGGCTTGGCTGAGCGGCTCTGGACAGGCTTGCCGCTTGCTCTATATGGCATGGGTATGAACCGCATCATCACCCATATTGTCTTCATCGCCGCCGTTCTCGGCACCGGTCTGCTGATCGGCGTCAACAATGTTCCGGGCGAATGGTACCAGTCGCTGGCCAAGCCCTCCTTCAATCCGCCCAACTGGATTTTCGCTCCCGTCTGGTCGATCCTCTACGTGATGATCGGCATTGTCGGCGCGCGCACGTTCCTCGATCACCGGCAGACGCCGGCGATGCGGTTCTGGGTGGTGCAGATGCTGCTCAATTTCCTGTGGTCGCCGCTGTTCTTCGGAATGCAGCAGGTCGGCATGGCGCTGGTGGTGATCATCGCTCTTCTGGTAGCCGTGATCGGCTTCATCCTTGTCAGCCGGCGGCAGGATAATCTCTCCAGCCTGCTGTTCATGCCCTATGCGGCCTGGGTGGCCTTCGCCTCCCTGCTCAACGCTTCGATTTTCCTCATGAATTGAGCTTGTCCACCGTTCGTGCACATGCCAATCTTGCCACCCGTTCCGTGCCGTCGCGCGGCAGGCCAACAGGGCAATCGTAGAGGCAGATGGAAGAGTGGCACCCCGCGGATTTCCGCAATCGCATCGCCAGGAGTTTTGCCCGGCAGGCAGCCATGCGCACGATCGGCGCCGAGCTGACCCGGGTGGAGCAGGGAACCGTCGAGATCGAGCTGCCTTTTGATGAAAAACTGACCCAGCAGCATGGTTTCCTGCATGCGGGGATCATTTCCGCGGCCCTCGATGCTGCCGGCACCTATGCCGCCTATTCGGTGATCGATCCTGACGCTTCGATCCTGACCATAGAGTTCAAGGTCAATCTCATGTCGCCCGGCCGCGGCGAACGGTTCCTGTTTCGCGGCGAGGTTACCAAGCCCGGCACGACGATCATCGTGTCCGACGGGCGAGGCTACGCAATTTCTGCGGACGGACCGGCCAAGCTGATTGCCTCGATGACCGGAACGATGATGGTCATCCGCGGCCGTGAGGGAATTGAAGGATGATCTACGAATTGAAGGACGTCGCGGGGCGCAAGCTGCTTTATGTCATGGCCGTCGATGCCGAATATGGTGTGCACCTGCGCGAGCGGATTTTCCCCGTGATGACCGGTGTCGGTCCGGTCGAGGCCGCGGTCACGCTGACGCGGACGCTGGGCGAGTTGCATGCCCGCGACAGCCTGCCGGATCTCGTGGTTTCGCTTGGCTCGGCCGGCTCGGCGAAACTCGAACAGACGGAAGTCTATCAGGCCATCTCGGTTGCCTATCGCGACATGGATGCCTCGCCGCTCGGCTTCGAAAAGGGGGCGACGCCGTTCCTGGACCTGCCCGTCATCGTCGATTTGCCGCTGCGCATTCCGGGCGTGAAAACCGCCAGCCTGTCGACGGGCGCCAATATCGTGTCCGGCGCGACCTATGACACGATCTCCGCCGACCTCGTCGAGATGGAAACCTTCGCGCTGCTGCGCGCCTGCCAGTCCTTCGGCGTGCCCCTGATCGGCCTGCGCGGCATTTCCGATGGCAAGGCGGAACTGAAACATGTCAGCGACTGGACGGAATATCTGCACGTCATCGACGAGAAGCTGGCGCGAGGTGATCGATGCGCTGGAAGCGGCCGTCTGGCAGGCGGAGACTCGCGCTTTGAGGTCGGCATAATTGTTCGGGCTGCAATTCAGTCGTTGCTCTTGAGGGGCCGTCTTTCATTAAAGGCTCGCCATGATCCCCCGATTTTTTATCCCAGCCAGCGGAAGCGTTTCATGACCGAGACAGTCCATCCCGACACCGTTCTCATCATCGATTTTGGCAGCCAGGTGACGCAGCTGATCGCCCGACGCGTCCGCGAAACCGGCGTCTATTGCGAAATCGTGCCGTTCCAGTCTGCGGATGAGGGCTTCCACCGGCTGAAGCCGAAGGCGATCATCCTTTCCGGCAGCCCGGCTTCGACGCTCGACATCGGCTCGCCCGCGCGCCCCGCAGGTCGTCTTCGACAGCGGCCTTCCGGTTCTCGGCATCTGCTATGGCCAGCAGACGATCTGCGAACAGCTGGGCGGCAAGGTTGAAGCCGGCCATCACCGCGAATTCGGCCGCGCCTTCATCGAGATCGACAAGGAATGCGCGCTGTATCGAAGGCGTCTGGCCCGTCGGTTCGCGCCATCAGGTCTGGATGAGCCATGGCGACCGCGTCACCGCGATCCCGAAGGCTTCGAGGTCGTCGCGCACCTCTGCCAATGCGCCGTTCGCCTGCATCGCCAATGAGGCGAAGAAATATTACGCCGTCCAGTTCCATCCGGAAGTCGTGCACACGCCGGATGGCGCCAAGCTGTCTGGCCAATTTCGTGCACAAGATCGCCGGGCTGAAGGGCGACTGGACGATGGCCGCCTACCGCGAACATGCGGTGGCCGCGATCCGCAAGCAGGTCGGCGACAAGCGCGTCATCTGCGGCCTGTCCGGCGGCGTTGATAGCTCCGTCGCAGCCCTGCTGATCCACGAGGCGATCGGCGACCAGCTGACCTGCATCCTCGTCGACCACGGCCTGATGCGCAAGAACGAGGCGGCCGACGTCGTCAGGATGTTCAACGAGCATTACAACCTGCAACTGATGCATGTCGACGCGTCCGACATGTTCATCAATGCGCTGGAAGGCGAGAGCGATCCGGAAACCAAGCGCAAGACCATCGGCCGCCTGTTCATCGACGTCTTCGAGGCGGAAGCCAAGAAGCTCGGCGGCGCCGATTTCCTGGCCCAGGGCACGCTCTATCCCGACGTCATCGAAAGCGTCTCCTTCACCGGCGGCCCGTCGGTCACGATCAAGTCGCACCACAATGTCGGCGGCCTGCCGGCGCGCATGAACATGCAGCTGGTCGAGCCCCTGCGCGAACTGTTCAAGGACGAGGTCCGCGTGCTCGGCCAGGAGCTCGGCCTGCCCGACAGCTTCATCGGCCGCCATCCCTTCCCGGGGCCGGGCCTTGCCATCCGCTGCCCGGGCGGCATCACCCGCGAAAAGCTCGAAATCCTGCGCGAGGCCGATGCGATCTATCTCGACGAGATCCGCAAGGCCGGCCTCTACGACGCCATCTGGCAGGCCTTCGCCGTGCTGCTGCCGGTCCAGACCGTCGGTGTCATGGGCGACGGCCGCACCTATGAATTCGTCTGCGCGCTGCGTGCCGTGACCTCGGTCGATGGCATGACCGCCGATTTCTATCACTACGACATGGAATTCCTCGGCCGCGCCGCCACCCGCATCATCAACGAAGTCCGCGGCATCAACCGCGTCGTCTACGACGTGACGAGCAAGCCGCCGGGCACGATCGAGTGGGAATGAGAAAGCAGCAAGGCGGGAAGAACGAAGCGTACCCTTGCTGAGCCTGCGCTTGAAGCGTCGACGATAAACGCCCAGAATGTCGATTTCCGCCGGCCCTTTTCGTCGCTCCAAGCCGGGAGCGGGGAAGCCGGCCGGCCGAGGAGACGGACGATGCGTGTGATCGTGTTCGTGAAGGCGACTGAGGACAGCGAGAAGGGCTTTTTCCCGACGCCGTGGACGGATGAGATGATGGCGGCTATGGGCAGGTTCAATGATGATCTGCGCAAGGCCGGCATCCTTGTCATGGCGGAGGGTCTGAAACCCTCCTCGCAGGGCAAGCGCGTCGGGTTCGATGGCCCCGGCCGCACACTTGTCGATGGCCCCTTTGAGCATTCTCGCGAGCTTGTCGCCGGCTTCTGGCTCTGGGACGTCAAGGACATGGACGAGGCCGTCGCCTGGGTAAAGCGCTGCCCCAATCCGATGCCTGGCCCGAGCGAGATCGAAATCCGGCCGCTTTACGAGATGACTGATTTTGGGTGACGCTGTTTCGAACATCCGAAAGCTGAGGCCATCAGCAAAGCGCTAGAATCCGAGCGATTGCTGGGCCGGTTGCGGCGGTCGTAGGCGCACCCCTTCGAGTTCCAGCATATGCACCTTGGCCGAGGCTCCGCCCGGCGCGGAAAAGCCGCCGACCTTGCCGCCGGCGGCGAGAACGCGGTGACAGGGGATGATCAGGGGAATGGGGTTTTTGGCCATGGCCTGGCCAACCTCGCGTGCAGCTTCCGGGCCGGCGCCGACGGCCTTTGCCAGCGTGCCATAGGTGGTCGTCTCGCCCCAGCCAACGCGACGCAGGGCGGCATAGATGCGCTGGAAAAATTCATCCTGGTCCGCAAGATCGAGCGTCAGTGCTGAAAAATCGATCGTTTCGCCGCGGAAATAGCGCTGCACGGCATCCATGATTTCGTCGATCAGCGCTGTCGGCGGCACCGATTTTGCTCCTGGAACACGATGCAGCAGGTTGCGCTCCGCTGTTTCCGCGGTGCGGTCCGGCAACTGGAAGCGGCTGACGCCGACATCGTTCCAGGCGATGGCACAATAGCCATGGGCGGTTTCAAAGACGTGGTAACGATGGATCGTTGTCGGGGCCATGGATCCTGATCCTTTCCTTGGCTGTCAGCTGTTCTTCGTCGCCGACGTGCTCTCAGCGCTCACAGGAATACGATTGTCCTGCGACCCTGAAGCATGTCCGATCCTCCCTCAAATAGGCTGTCGATGCCACCCGATTCCTGCAGAATTGCAGCGACGGTGTACGATTTCCGTGCCGAAAAAAGCCCCGCCGTTCGTGGGAATAAATTCACAATGTTCTCTTTTTGTTCTTGATCCAAAATCCGACTCGGCTATACTTGCAGCATCCGACAAGAGATGAGGTCTGCCATGCTTGGAAAAGCCGGGAATGAGGTCGTGCGCGCGCACCAGCAGTCGTTTGCCTTTGGCGATGCGGCGGGATTGCGGTCGAGAAAATTCGACGAAACCGTCAGGAGCAACCTGTTCCTCGCCGTCGTGCCGGACCGGGAGACGGCGCATCAGGCGGTGGAAATCGGTCGCCATGCGGCCACCGAATACGGTCTGTCGCGCCATCTGCGGCCGCAGCACCTGATGCATGTGCCCCTGAATCCCATCGGCGCCTATAGCCATCTGCCAGACGATGTGGTGTCGACGATCAGCGAGGCGATGTCGGCCGTCCGGGCCATGCCGTTCGAGGTCAGCTTCGACAGGATCCTGAGCCTTGCGACGGGCTATGCGCGGCCTCTGGTTCTGACAAGTGCTGTTCGCAGCGAGGAGATGATGGATCTCCATGTGCAACTGGCCAAGGAAATGTGGAGCGCCGGCCTGATCTTTTCCTACAATCCGCGCTTCAAGCCGCATATGACGCTGCTCTACGACGAAGCGACGGTCGCCGAGCGCGAACTCGCCGAACCGGTCCGATGGACGGCACGCGAGTTCGTCCTGATCCACAGTCTTGTCGGGCGAGGCGAACATGAATATCTGGGTCGATGGCCATTGCTGGGATAAGGCGCAGGTCTTGCCCCTGGGGTCGGGAATCCTGGCATATTGCATCGCCCCGGGCGAAGCCGCATAAGCGCCAGACGCAAACACAGGCCATGCACTGGCCACAAAAGCAGGCCACAAACACAGGCCACGAACACAGGCGGATCCCCCATGGACATTTCGGACATCATCCTTCCCGGCGATACGCCCGGCATCGAATGGCGGCTGCCGGTCATCCGCTTCAGGGGCACAGATCCGAAGGCGCCCAAGGTCTACATGCAGGCAGCGCTGCATGCCGGCGAACTGCCGGGCACCGCATTGCTGCATTTCCTCTGCGAGCGCCTGCGCAAGGCCGACGCCGAAGGGGCGATCCGCGGCGATATCACCATCGTGCCGCATGCCAATCCGATCGGTGCTGCGCAATCGCATTTCGGCGAGATGCAGGGACGTTTCGATCTCGGATCGCGCACCAATTTCAACCGGGATTTCCCGCTGATCTCCGTGCGTGACCGTGAAACCCTGATGGCCGATCTCGACCGCTATCCGGCGGTCGAGCAGTTGAAACGCCAGCTGCTGCACATGGCGCTGGGTGCCGATCTGGTGCTCGACCTGCATTGCGATGACGAATCCCTGCAATATGCCTATATCGACGATGCCTTCTGGCCTGAGGCTGCGGATCTCGCCGCCGCCCTCGACATGGCCGCCGTCTTCCTGTCGGATGGTGAAAGTTCCGCCTTCGAGGAGGCCGTCGGCCACGCCTGGAAACATGCAGACGAGGGCGAGCGCAAGACGCACCTGCCGGGGCGACTGGCGGTGACGCTGGAACTGCGCGGAACGCGCGACGTCTATCCGGAGATGGCCGCAGCCGATGCCGCCGGCCTTTGGAATTTCCTGCTCAATCGTGGCATCGTGGCGGGCGTTGCAACCGGGGTCGGCGCCTTCGAGGGGGATGCGCTGCCGCTCGACAATATCGAGATGATCCGCGCACCGCAGTCCGGTGCCGTGCTGTTCCACAAGACCCTGGGTGACCGGGTGCTGGAGGGCGATCTTCTGGCAACGATCATCACCCATCCCGGCATGGAAAATGGAGCGATCGAGGTTCGGGCGCCGCAGGCAGGGCTGATCGTCACGCGCACGTCGGCACGGTTTGCCCGGCGCCGCGCCGATCTGATGAAGATCCTTTGCCGTGAAAAGACCGGAGCAAACCGCAAGCCGGGCACGCTTGAGGATTGAGCCGCTTGCACCATTGGCCGGTCACGGCAGTGTGCCGGCCTCGAACTTCGGGCTATCCAGCAGGATTGTCGAGCGCAGCGTCTTGATCTCGGCGATCCTGTCGAACTCGACCCAGAGCAGCCGCTTGTAATCGCTGACATCGCGCACGGCGATCTTCAGGAGGAAATCGAAGTCGCCGGCCACCGTGTGGCACTCGACCACTTCCGGCATGCGGCTGACCTGATCGATGAAGCGCTGGGCCACCTTGGTCACCGTGCGCTCCAGCGTCACCTCGAGAAATGCCTGGAAACCGAGCCCCGCCGCCTTGGGATCGACGATGACGGTCTGGCGGATGATGCCGCTTGCATAGAGCCTTGAAAGCCGCCGCGACAGGGGGGCGGGCGACAGCCCGACCGCCTCGGCCAGCGCATTGTTGCTGCGCGACGCATCCTCGATCAGCAGGCGAATGATCCGCCGGTCGATCGCGTCCAGTGCAATGTCTTTCTCAGCGTCCACCTGGTTTCCTCATGCGTGAGTACAGCGCAAATATATGCGACTTCCTGAAGAAATGCGCAATAAAATGGAAGTTGGTACGCCATAAGGCGCAAATGATGCAGTGATTTTGCGCAGGCGCTGATTTACAAATGCGTGAGCCCGCCGTTTTCGAATGGCGCTCGTCTCTCGTTGCCCAAGCCCATCGCTTTCTCCATCGGACCGCCAGGAACCTCTCCATGTTCAATATGCTTGCCCGTCAGCCGGATGATCCCTTGCTTGCCCTGATCGGACTGTTCCGGAAGGACGAGCGACCGGGCAAGATCGACCTCGGTGTCGGGGTCTATCGTGATGAGACCGGCGCAACGCCGATCTTCCGCGCGGTCAAGGCGGCCGAAAAAGCCCTGCTGGAGACGCAGCAGACCAAATCCTATATCGGGCCGGAGGGCGATGCGGCCTATCTCGACCTTCTATGGTCGCTGACCGGGGGCAGGGTGTCAGGCCGTGCTGTGGCCGGCGTGCAGACGCCCGGCGGTTCCGGCGCGCTGCGCCTTGCTGCCGATCTTTTGCATGGCATGGGTGTCGAGCGCATTCTGCTCGGCCTGCCGAGCTGGCCAAACCATGCCAGCATCTTCAAGGCCGCCGGTCTCGAGATCGTCTCCTATCCGTTCTTCGATGTACCATCACAGACCGTCCTGTTCGAGCGCATGGTCGAGGCGCTGGAAGGCGCGAGCGCCGGTGACGCCGTTCTGCTGCATGCCAGCTGCCACAATCCATCGGGCGGCGTGCTGACATCGCTTCAGTGGCAGGAAATCGCCGCGATCATCGAGAGGCGCGGGCTGCTGCCGCTGGTCGATCTCGCCTATCAGGGCTTCGGACGCGGGCTGGAAGAGGATGTCGCCGGCTTGCGGACCCTGCTGGCTGCCGTGCCGGAAGCACTGGTCGCCATCTCCTCCTCCAAGTCCTTCGGGCTCTACCGCGAGCGGACGGGCGCGATCTTTGCGGTTGCCGCGACGCAGGCGCTGGCCGACACAGTCCGCTCCAATCTCGCGGCCCTTGCCCGCATCAGCTATTCCATGCCGCCGGATCATGGCGCAGCCGTCGTTCGCGGCATTCTTGAAAGCGAAGCCCTCAAGGCCGACTGGATCCGGGAACTCGACGGCATGCGGGGCCGCATACAGACGATCCGCCGGGCGCTTGCCGCAGGCCTGCAGGACCGCTGGCCGTCGCTGGCCGCCATGGCCGATCAGGAAGGCATGTTCTCGCTGCTGCCGCTCAGCGAGGAAGAGGTGCTGCGCCTGCGCGCCGACCACGGCATCTACATGCCGACCTCGGGGCGCATCAACATTGCCGGCCTGAAGACCAGCGATGTCGATGCTGTCGTTTCCAAATTCATCGCATTGTGAGGCCGGCCATGCAGGAACAGCGCATACCGGCCATGCCGTTGGAAGCACCGGTTGAAACCGCCGAACGGCACCGCCTCTACGAGGACGTGCTGGCCATTCTGCTCGGCACGCTGTTCGTCTCGTTCGGCATGGTCATCTATACCAAGGCCGTGCTTCTCGCCGGCAGCACGGCGGGGCTGGCGCTTTTGTTGCAATACATCACCGGCACGCAGTTCTGGATCATCTTTTCGCTGGTCAACCTGCCGTTCTATGTCCTGGCGGTAAAGCGGCTGGGCTGGCTTTTTGCGCTGCGCACCTTCGCCGCCGTCAGCCTTGTTTCGCTGTTTTCGAGGCTGATGACGGGCTGGGCGAGTTTCGCCTATCTCGATCCGCTCTTTGCGGCCATCATCGGCGGCTGCCTGGCGGGCTGCGGGCTGCTCGTTCTCTTCCGTCACCGCACCGGGCTCGGCGGCATCAATATACTGGCGATCTATCTGCAGGAGAAATTCGGTATCCGCGCCGGCTATTTTCAGCTTGCCGTCGATCTGTCCATCCTGCTCGCCGCCTTCTTCGTCGTCTCGCCAAAGAATCTCGTTCTGTCGGTATTGAGCGCCGTCATCGTCAACATGATCCTCGCCATCAATCACCGGCCGGGCCGCTATGCCGGGCTGACCTGAGATTTGCCGGCAGATCCCTCTTTTCTGGAGCTGTCGCCGGCGCTATGGATGCCGGACATATCTTGCCGAACGGCAGACGAGGGCATCCATGAGCGTGACGATCTACGGCATCAAGAACTGCGACACGATGAAGAAGGCGCGCGTCTGGCTGGAGAGCCACGGCGTTGCCTATGCGTTCCATGACTACAAGGCCTTAGGCGTCACACGCGAGGATCTGGAACACTGGGTCGCGGCGCTGGGCTGGGAAACGGTACTCAACCGGTCCGGCACGACATTCCGGGCTCTGCCGGAGGCGCAGAAGACCGGTCTCGATGCCGACAAGGCGATCGACCTCATGCTGGCGCAACCCTCGATGATCAAGCGCCCCATGCTCGATAGGGACGGCCAGCTGACGGCCGGTTTCAAGCCGGAGATTTATCAGACCCTGTTTCCGGGCTGAGGCGACCATGTCGAAGACCACACGCGCCACGCAGTATCTCGCAAAGGCCGGTGCCGCCTTTACCGTCCATACCTATGACTATGACCCCTCCGCCGACCGGATCGGCATGGCGGCGGCGCAGGCGCTGGGCGAAGATCCCGCGCGCGTGCTGAAAACCCTGATGGCCGAGGTCGACGGCAAGCCGGTCTGCGTCGTGGTCCCGTCCGATCACGAGGTGAGCATGAAGAAGCTCGCAGCCGCCTTTCATGGCAAATCGGCAAGCATGATGAAACCGGCCGATGCGGAACGGCTGACCGGCTATCATGTCGGCGGCATCAGCCCGTTCGGCCAGAAGAAGCAGGTGCCGACAGCGATCGAAGCTTCGGCCATGGGCGAGGACAAGGTCTATATCAACGGCGGCCAGCGTGGCCTTCAAGTCCGGCTTTCGCCTGACGATGCGCTGAAGGCGCTGAATGCGGTTTCAGCTCCGCTGATCGCGTGACCTGCTAATTCCACTGTGCTGCCCAGTCGCGCAGGGCAAGCCGCGCAGGCTTTGGCCATTCTCCGACGGCCGGCCGGACGATAATTTTCTCGCCTTCCGGCTTCCAGGCCAGATAGATCGCCTGTTCGTCGGGGTTTGCCGCAATCAGCGCGCCGGCTTCGAGGCAGATGAATTTCGGGCAGGCCGTGCCGACGAAATAGCCGTTCTCGAACGTGCCGCTGCCGATCCCGACGATGAGCTCCGCAAAAGTCTGGCGATCCCTTCCCAGCAGATCATCGATCTGCGGGGCAGAGACCGCCGAAGCCCATCAGGTCGCCCGGATGCGACGCGGAATTCGACCTCCGCCCAGCCTTTCGATCTGTCTGCGACAAAGGCCTCGTTGGCGATCTGGTGTAGCCCCGTCCCGGGCTTCCATTCCCAGCGCTCGCTTTCGCGATCCGGCAGCGGGTCGGCTGCAAGAAGGACGCGGTCCTTCTCGATGGTCACGTTCATGAAGGCGCAACTGTCGATGGGGCCCTCGAATTTGGCCTCTGCATCTGCTGCCGCCGATATGACGAAGGGCGATCCTTCGCAGGCATTGCCGCCTGCGGAACTGGTGCCGACTACGAAATCGACGCCATCGATCGATCCGCGATGCTGAATGGCGATGAACGCGTCCTCGTGCACCTTGCGACCGTCGATGCTCAGGGTCCGTTCAGAGAAGGGTCCGTCGATGACGATGCGGTGTCCGGCGAGTTCCTCCACGTCTTCAGGGCCGTCTTCTGCCGAAGCGAAACCGGGGAGAAGCAACACAGCCAGAATTGAGAACAGGCGAGCGATGGACGTCATCGACAACTCCTTGACGTGAGGGTGTGCGAATTCGGGTCGATGAACCCAATTCGCCTCACATTCCGGGGAGGGTCAATCTTCATTTTTGGCCTGAACCGCCTTAAGTCAACAGAGACGCTTTCACATGATCAGGATCACATGACACATCCCCTCGAAACAGCCGCCGTCATCGACCCCGTCAAGCTCGAAAAACTCGCCGAAGTCGCCATCAAGGTCGGCCTGCAGCTGCAGCGCGGGCAGGATCTGGTCATCACCGCGCCGATCGCAGCACTTCCGCTCGTGCGGCTGATCACCAAGCACGCCTATATCGCCGGCGCCGGGCTGGTCTCGACCTTCTATTCCGACGAGGAAACCACGCTGGCGCGCTACCAGCATGCACCCGACGAGAGCTTCGACAGGGCCACCGACTGGCTCTATGAGGGCATGGCCAAGGCCTATGGCAACAACACCGCGCGGCTCGCCATATCAGGCGACAATCCGATGATGCTGGCTAGCCAGGACCCGGCCAAGGTGGCGCGCGCCAACAAGGCGATGTCGATCGCCTACAAGCCGGCACTGGAGAAGATCTCCAATTTCGACACCAACTGGAACATCGTCTCCTATCCCAACCCTGCCTGGGCCCGGCAGATGTTTCCGGATGACGCAGAGGCTGTTGCCGTCGAAAAGCTCGCCAATGCGATCTTTGCCGCCTCCCGCGTCGATGTCGCGGATCCGGTCGCAGCCTGGGCTGAGCACAATGCCAATCTGGCCAAACGCTCCGGCTGGCTGAACCAGGAGCGCTTTTCAGCGCTGCACTTTACCGGCCCCGGCACCGACCTCACCGTCGGTCTTGCCGACGGCCATGAATGGCATGGCGGCGCCTCGACGGCGAAGAATGGCATCACCTGCAATCCCAACATCCCGACCGAAGAGGTTTTCACGACGCCGCATGCCCTGCGCGTCGAAGGCCATGTCTCGAGCACCAAGCCGCTTTCGCATCAGGGCACGCTGATCGACGATATCCAGGTCCGCTTCGAGGGTGGCCGGATCGTCGAGGCCAAGGCGTCGAAGGGCGAGGCGGTGCTGAACAAGGTGCTGGACACCGACGAGGGCGCAAGACGTCTCGGCGAAGTGGCGCTGGTGCCGCATTCCTCGCCGATCTCGGCGAGCGGCATCCTGTTTTACAACACGCTGTTTGATGAAAATGCCTCGTGCCATATTGCGCTCGGCCAGTGCTACTCGAAATGCTTCCTGGATGGCGCCTCGCTCAGCCAGGACCAGATCAAGGCGCAGGGCGGCAACTCCAGCCTGATCCACATCGACTGGATGATCGGCTCGGACAAGGTCGATATTGACGGCGTGCGGGAAGACGGCTCGACGGTGCCGGTCATGCGCAAGGGCGAATGGGCGTGACCACGCTGGGCGTCATCGGCGGTACGGGATGGCTCGCCGGCGCGCTTCTGCGCCCGGCACTGGCCGGCGGGTTCATCCTGCCGGCCGATCTCGTCCTGTCTTCGCGCCGCGGCCGCGCCACCGGCTTCGAGGCGTGGCCAGCCGTCCGCTTTACCACGGACAACGCCGAACTCGCGGCGGCCAGCGATATCGTTATCCTGTCCGTGCGCCCGGAAGATCTGGGTTCACTCGAACTCGATCTTTCCGCAAAGCTGGTGATCTCGGTCATGGCGCGGGTGACGGCCGATGCCCTTGCCTCCCGCTTCAAGGCCAGCCGGATCATAAGGGCCATGCCCAATGCCAGTGCAGAACAGGGGCTGTCGTTTACGCCCTGGTTCTCGACACCAGCCGTTGCGGCTGAGGACGAGGTTTTCGCAGAGGGGTTCTTTGCCTGTTCCGGCAAGACGACGAGGCTCAAGGTGGAAAGCGAGCTCGATTATTTCACCGCGCTGACGGGGTCCGGCCCGGCCTTCATCGCCGCCTTTGCCGATGTGATGATCCGCGATGCCATTGAAAACGGCGTCGCACCCGATGTTGCCGATACTGCCGTGCGCCAGCTGTTTCTCGGCGCGTCCTCATGGATGGCGCAGGCATCGGAAAGCCCGGCTGAAACGGTCAAGGTCTTCACCGATTATGGCGGAACGACCGCTGCCGGCCTCACCGCAATGAAGGCCGCCGACATCGAGACGCCGATCCGCAAGGGGCTCGCTGCTGCGGCGAAGAGAGCGTCCATTGCCTAATTCCTAGAGCATTGCGAGCTCGAGAGGTCGTCAGGGCGAATCCCGAACTTACGATCGCGTACCGGAGATTGCCGGCAAGACTCTCGGCTGCGCCATTTGTGCCTTCTGGCCGAGCCAGACGCTGACAAGCACCACCGCCATGCCGGCAAGCTGCAAGAGCGACAGGTTTTGGCCCAGCACACTCCACCCGAGAAGCACGGCCACCAACGGGCTGAGAAACCCGAGAGAAGCGACGGCGGCCGGTTCCAGCCGCGACAAGCCGCGAAACCACAGAAGATAGGTGATTGCAGCGCCGATCAGGGAAAGCCACGCCATGCCGAGAATATTGGCAGTCGTAGGGACTGGCAGTGCCGGCTCCAAGAGAAGAACGACCGGAAGCAGCAGCAAACCTCCGGCCGTCAACTGCCAGGCGGTGAAAGTCAGGTTGCTCGCCGGTGGTCTCCAATGGCGGGACAACACCGTTCCGAATGCCATGGAGATAGCGCCGGCCAAACCGGCGATGATGCCGATTGGATCGAGTGCAGCACCGGGTGTCAGCACCAGCAGCCCGACACCTGCCATTCCGACAAAGCCTGCGACGATCGCCATCATTTTGACCGGCGTGCCGATCAAATGGCGCGCGAGCATGACAACGATCAGCGGCTGGATGGCGCCGACGGTCGCTGCGACACCGCCGGGCAGGCGGTAGGCCGATATGAACAGCATAGCCCAGAAAAATGAGAAATTGAGCGCACCAAGGATAAAGCTGCGCGCCCACCAGACACCATGGGGCAGTTGCCGGACGACGAGCAGAAGGATCAGGCCTGCCGGCAGCGCGCGCAGCATAGCGACCGTTAGCGGATAGCCGTGCGGCAGGAACTCGGTGGTGACCAGATAGGTGCTTCCCCAGATGGCCGGCGCAACGGCGGTTAAGGCGATGTCTGTGAGGAATGAAGGTTTTATCTTCATTTAAAGTATCTCTAGTTCAAGATAAAACGAGGATATCACCCATTATCTTGACGTCAAGATGAATTCTGCGTACCAGAAAATCATGGATGAAGATCATGTCGACAGAATTCTGGCCCAGTGGGGCAGGGAGCGGCCGGACCTTGATGTCGAGCCGATGGGCCTGCTCGGCCGATTGGCGCGATTGTCCACCTATCTCGGCCGGGAGGTCGAAAAGACGTTTCAGGAGCTCGGCCTGTCTTCCGCAAGTTTTGACGTCCTGGCGGCCTTGCGCCGGTCCGGCAAGCCCTACCGGCTCTCGCCCGGCGATCTGCTGGCAACGACGATGATCACCTCGGGCACCATGACAAACCGGATCGATCAGCTGGAAAAGGCCGGCCTTGTCGAGCGGCTGAGCAATCCGGAGGATCGGCGCAGCGTGTTGATCGCGCTGAGGCCGGCAGGGCTCGATCTGGTCGAGCGCGCCGTGACGGCGCATGTCGCCAACCAGCATCGGCTGACGGCTCTTCTCGAGCCGGACGAGCGGATGGCGCTTGATGCGTTGCTGAGAAAATATCTCGCGGCGTTCGAATAATTCAGCAGGCGAGATCGGCGACAACAGCATCGAGGATCAGCATGCCCGAGGGCGTGCAGCGCAGGCGGGAATTGCCGAGCCGCTCGATGAAGCCGTGTTCGATCAGGAACTCTTCCCGGTCCGGATCCGGTTCGCGGCCGGACAGGCTCTGCCAGCGCACGAGATCGATGCCTTCCCTCAGCCGCAGGCCCATCAGCAGCAGTTCGTCGGCCTGTTCGTCATAGCCGAGCACCTCCTGGTCGATCATGCCGTGGCCATGCGTCTCCACCAGCTGCAGCCAGTCTTCCGGCTTGCGCTCCGTGGCCGTGGCGATCTTGTCGCGGCCCATGGTCAGCCGGCCATGGGCGCCCGGGCCGATGCCGGCATAGTCGCCATAGCGCCAATAGGTCAGGTTGTGGCGGCTCTCGGCGCCCGGTACGGGCATGGTTGGAGACCTCGTAGGCCGGCATGCCGAAACGCTTCGGTGATCGCCTGCGTTGCCTCGTAGAGCACCGCCGAATGCTCGCCGTCCGGCACGATCAGCTTGCCGGCCTTGTGCAGGCCGTAAGAACGGCGTGCCTTCCTCGATCGTCAGCTGATAGAGCGACAGGTGATCGACGGCATAGGAGATCGGCCTCGTTCAGCTCGCGTTCCCATTCCTCGACGGTCTGGTTGGGGCGGGCATAGATCAGGTCGAACGACATGCGCGGAAAGATGTCGCGCGCCAGCCCGATCGCCTTCAGCGCATCCTCGACATTGTGCAGGCGGCCGAGGAATTTCAGGTCGCGATCGTTGAGCGCCTGCACGCCGAGCGAGACGCGGTTGACGCCGGCCGCGCGATAGCCGCGAAAGCGTGTCGCCTCGACGCTCGAAGGATTGGCCTCCATGGTGATCTCGATGCCATCGGGCATATGCCAGAATTTGGCGATGCCGTTCAGCATAGCATCGACGGTCGCCGGATCCATCAGCGACGGCGTGCCGCCGCCGATGAAGACGCTGGTCACCGTGCGCGGTCCCGACAGACGCCGCGCATCGTCGCCATTTCCGTCAGAAAGGCGGCGACGAAGCGCGGCTGATCGACCGGCTGGTGGCGGACATGGCTGTTGAAGTCGCAATAGGGGCACTTTGCGGCGCAGAAGGGCCAATGCACATAGACCCCGAAGCCGGGGTCCATGCTGTCGCCGATGGAAGAAAGGTGGCCATGTTTGCTTCTGGTCTTTCAGGCTTCCGAGGCAGGTTTCGACGAAGAGCTTGAAGGCGCGTGCGCGGTGCGACAGGGCCTGCGCATCGCCGGGCTTCCAGCCGTGTTTCTGCTCGGCGCGTCATTTCGCCGAAGGTGGTGTCGTGGCCGAGCGGCTGGAACACCGGATCATAGCCGAAACCCTGCGTGCCGCGCGGCGGCCAGACGACATGGCCCTCGACTTCGCCGCGGAACAGCTCGGTATGACCATCCGGCCAGGCAAGGCAGAGAACGCGGACGAAGCGCCCGGTGCGGCGCTCGAAGGCTGTCGCGCCGGCCTCCTGCATGGCGGTCTCGACCTTCTGCATCGCCATGGCAAAATCGCGCGTGCCATCGGCAGTTTCCGCCCAGTTGGCGGTATAGACGCCGGGAGCGCCGTCCAGCGCATCGACCACCAGGCCGGAATCATCCGACAGGGCCGGCAGGCCCGAGGCCCTGGCCGAAGCGAGCGCCTTGATCGTGGCATTTTCCTCAAACGTCGTGCCGGTTTCATCCGGCTCGCGAAATTCAGGTCGGCGGCGGATTTGGCCGCAAAGCCGAGCGGGCCGATCAGGTCGCGGATTTCGCGGATCTTGCCGGCATTGTGGCTGGCAACGATCGATGGTCTTGGTCTTCGAGCTTGCGCATGTCGCGTGCTTTCCCGTCCTTGGGGTTCCGTCTGTCAGTCGATGGCCCAGAGACCGGGCTCGGCGCATTCCAGGCTATTGCCCGCCGGATCGCGAAAATAGATGGACCGCGCGCCAGTCGGCCACCGTATATCCGATTCGATGGCAATGCCCGCTGCCGTAAGCCGCGCAATCCAGCCATCGAGATCCTCGGCCGCGACCCGGAAGCAGGCGTGTCCGCTTCCGGTCGTGCCATGTGGCGGCACCGGCAAACCATCTTCCGGCGGCGGCTTTATCGTCTCTTCGCCGGATTGAAGATCAGAAGCACACCGGAACCGCAGCGAAAGAAGACATGCCGGTTGCCGGCCCGGGTGATCTTTTCAAGTCCGAGAACGGAGCCGTAGAAAGCCTCGGCCGCATCGAGATCATCCGCATAAAGCGCCGTTTCCAGTATGCCTTCGAGTGCCGGCGCCATGTCGGATCTCCCTTACCCCGCAACGACCTGCTTCTGCAGGGCCACCAGTTCGGCAATGCCGTTCTTGGCAAGGCCAAGCAGCGTGCACGAATTCTTCCTCGGAGAACGGCTTGCCTTCGGCCGTGCCCTGGATCTCGACGATGCCGCCGGAGCCGGTCATGACGAAATTGGCGTCGGTTTCGGCCGCGAAGTCTTCGAGATAGTCGAGATCGATGCACCGGCTGGTTGGCGAAGATGCCGCAGGAAATCGCGGCGACATGGTCCTTCAGGACCTTCTCGACCTTGATCATGTTGCGGCTTTCCATCCATTTCAGGCAATCGTGCAGAGCGATCCAGGCGCCGGTGATCGAGGCCGTGCGCGTGCCGCCATCGGCCTGGATGACGTCGCAGTCGATCGAGATCTGGCGCTCGCCGAGCGCTGTCAGATCGACCACGGCGCGCAGCGAGCGGCCGATCAGGCGCTGGATTTCCTGGGTGCGGCCGCTCTGCTTGCCGGAGGCTGCTTCGCGCGTCATGCGCTCGCCGGTGGCGCGCGGCAGCATGCCGTATTCGGCCGTCACCCAGCCCTTGCCGGTGTTGCGCAGCCATGGCGGCGTCTTTTCCTCAAGGCTCGCCGTGCACCAGCACATGGGTGTCGCCGAACTTGACGAGGCAGGAGCCTTCGGCGTGCTTGGAGAAATTGCGCTCGAAGGAAACCTTGCGCATCTGGTCTGTCTTTCGTCCCGAAGGCCGCATGATGAACTCCTGTGATGTTTGTCAGCCTTCTAGCCTATGTTGCCTTCAAGGGAAATCATTTCCCCAAAACTTAAAATGAAGCCGTATAAGCGCCCGATGACCGGCGTTTGCAGGCAATTTCCGTTTTGCTATCCGGCTGAAGATCACTATATTTCTCCTGATATCAACGAGATGGATGCGCACGTTCTGATGGTGCTGGACAAATCTGCAATGCGGGAAAGGCTTCTGGCGCTCGACGAGCGCTCGGGCGAAATCTTCCGTCGCATCGTGGAGAGCTATCTCGAAAGCGGAGAGCCGCTCGGATCGCGCAGTCTTTCGCGCATCCTGCCCATGTCGCTGTCGCCGGCATCGGTGCGCAACGTGATGAGCGACCTCGAAGATCTCGGCCTCATCTATTCGCCGCATATCAGCGCCGGGCGCCTGCCGACCCAGAACGGCCTGCGCTTCTTCGTCGATGCCTTCATGCAGGTCGGCGATCTCTCTCGCCGAGGATCGTGCCTCCATCGATCGGCAGGTGCGCCGTTCAGAGCGCGAGCAGCCGGTCGAGGCGCTGCTGACAGAGGCGAGCCAGATGCTGTCGGGCATGTCGCGCGGGGCGGGCCTGGTGATTACGGCCAAGAACGATCCGGTTCTGAAGCATGTCGAATTTGTCCGGCTTGCGCCGACGAAGGCGCTTGCCGTGCTGGTCGGCGAACATGATCAGGTGGAAAACCGCATCATCGATCTGCCCGCCGGGGTCACCAGCTCGCAATTGTCGGAAGCCGCCAATTTCCTCAATGCGCATCTGGCCGGGCAGACCCTGCTGGAGGTGCGCGGTCAGCTGGAAAAGGTCAAGGAGACCGTCCGGCGGCGAGCTCGATACGCTGAGCCAGGATCTGGTCGAGCGCGGACTTGCCATCTGGTCCGGCAGCGAGACGGACGACAAGCCGACGCAGCTCATCGTGCGCGGCCGCGCCAACCTGCTTGAGGGCCTTGCCGGCGCCGAGGATGTCGATCGGCTGCGCATGCTGTTCGATGATCTCGAAAAGAAGGACAGCCTGATCGAGATCCTCAACCTGGCCGAAAGCGGACCGGGCGTGCGCATCTTCATCGGGTCTGAAAACAAGCTCTTCTCGCTGTCCGGCTCGTCGCTGATCGTCGCACCCTACAAGGACGGCGACGACAAGATCGTCGGAGCCGTCGGCGTCATCGGCCCGACGCGGCTCAATTACTCCCGCATCGTGCCCATGGTCGACTATACCGCGCAGCTGATGTCGCGGCTTTCCAGATAGAGGGCGGGCGCGCTAGAGTGCAGCAACGCCCGCTTGCCCTGCTGTTTCCGTTTGTCCCCTTGATTTTTGGGCTGCAAACCTCGATATCGGGTCCAAATCCAAAACGTGTAAATTTCCGGAGACCGTCATGACCGACGACACGAACAAATATGAGCCCGAGATGACCGAAGCCGAGGAAGCAGCGATCGCTGCCGAGGTCGCGGATATCGAGGCTCCGGTCGCCGAGCCCGATCCCCTGGAGCTCGCCAAGGCCGAAACCGCGGATATGCGCGACCGCTACCTGCGGCTTGCCGCCGACATGGACAATCTGCGTCGCCGCACCGAGCGCGAAGTCAAGGACGCCAAGTCCTATTCCGTCGCCGGCTTCGCCCGTGACATGCTGGCCGTGTCCGACAATCTGCGCCGTGCGCTGGAAGCGATCCCTGCGGAAGCGCGCGAAGCCGGTGATGCCGGCTTCAATGCGCTGATCGAGGGTGTCGAGATGACCGAGCGCGCCATGCTCTCGGCACTGGAGCGCCACGGCGTGAAGAAGCTGGAGCCTGTCGGCCAGAAGTTCGACCCGAATTTCCATCAGGCGATGTTCGAAATCCCCAATCCCGACGTTGCCAACAACACCGTCGTGCAGGTCGTCCAGGCCGGCTACACGATCGGCGAGCGCGTGCTGCGCCCGGCCATGGTCGGCGTCGCCAAGGGCGGCCCGAAGGCAGCGGCTGCGGAAGAAACACCGGCGGCTTGATCATTCACCCTCCCCTTGAGGGGGGAGGGTCGGCACGGAAGTGCCGGGGTGGGGTGACCCATTGTGCGTCTCTGACGTCACCCCCACCCGCGCGTTCCGCGCGACCTCCCCCTCAAGGGGGAGGTGAAAACTACCCGAACAGCTGCCGCAAATGATCGTTCAGAAACCGTCCCTCGGGATCAAGTTTCGCGCGGAGCGCCTTGAAGTCCCCGGCACGCGGATAGAGCGCGTCCACATCTTCCGCGCCCATGAAGTGCAGCTTGCCCCAATGCGGGCGTGAGCCGAACTGGCGCAGGATATCGTCCACATCCTTCAGGTAGTTCCAGTAGTCGGTTCCGGGCTGTCCCGAGACCGAGAGCGTGATCGAATCCTGTTCGAAGAACGGGCTGATCCAGCCGCCATCGCCGGCAGTGAAGCGGTATTCGATCGGGTAGATGCAGGTCGGATGCTTTTCCAGCATCAGCTTGCGCACTTCCATGCAGGCCTGCTTGCCGTAGCGCAGCGGCACGGCATATTCGAGCTCGTGGAAATTCGGCACATATTCGATCGGGTAGATTTCCGAGGAATAGGCGATCTTCTCGAAACCGCTTTCCATCGGCGCGGCGTCGGTGAAGTCGATCGTCTTCATCTCGCAGACATCGGACAGGCTGGTCGTGGTCGAGACCGAGGATGTATCCGGCAGGCAGTAGCAATGGCGGCTTTCCGGCACAGGGCACCAGAAGAAGCCGAAATGCCGATGGTTGGCAGCCAGATCGTCATGCTGCTCCATGCACTCGTCGAAGGTGCAGCGCCAGAGCTTCTCATGCAGATTGTAGCTGTCCATAACCTGCAGGGTGATCTCCGAGATCACGCCGAGCATGCCGATCGAGACGCGCGCGGCGTTCAGCATGTCGGGCTCGCTGTCGTCGATCGCAAGGATGCTGCCATCCGGCTGCACCAGCCGCATGCCGACGATCTGCGAGGCCATGTTGCCGAGCGCAATGCCGGTGCCGTGGGTGCCGGTGGTGAGCGCGCCTGCCAGTGCCTGGCTGTCGATATCGCCCTGGTTGATCATCGACAGGCCGTTTGCCTTGAGCGCCTTGCCGAGCGTGTTGATCGTCGTGCCGGCATGGACGGAAACGCGCTTGCGCGCCGTGTCGATGTTGGTGATGCCCTGCAGGCCGGATAGGGTCAGGTGCAGCCCGGAGGTCAGCGCCACCGGCGTAAACGAATGGCCGGAGCCGGCGCAGCGGACGTTCATGCCGCCCATTGTCGCCTCGCGCACCATCTGCGCCAGCGCCGCCTCGCTGTCGGGAGCCCCCCTGTGTCGGACGATGCAGGATTGATTGCCCACCCAGTTGCGCCAGTGTCCGCCCGCTTCCATCATGTCTTCGTCCCCCGATTTCGTGTTCACATCGCCGTAAAGCAGTTGTCGACAAACAGGTGCGTGCCGTTGACGAAGCTCGATTCGTCGCTGGCGAGGAAGAGCGCGGCCTGCGCCACTTCCATCGGATCGCACATTCGCCCCTGCTGGGCTGCGATGGCGGCATCAGAAACATCGACCCCGTATTTGGCAAGTCCCACCAGTTCGCGCTTGCCGTGGTCGGTGGCGATGAAGCCGGGGCAGACGGCGTTGGAGCGGATGTTGCGGTCGCGGAACTCCACCGCAATCGCCCGGGCAAACATGTGGCAGGCGCCCTTTGTCGTGTCGTAGAGCACCTCCATCGGCGTGGCCGCGACGGCCGAGATCGATGAGGTCGAAACGATGCTGCCGCCGCCGGCGGCCAGCATGCCGGGCAGCACGGCCTTGGTCATCAGGAACATCGAGCGCACATTGACGGCCATCAGCCGGTCCCACTCGTCTTCCTCTGTTTCGAGAAAGGGACCGACCGCCAGAATGCCGGCATGGTTGAAGAGCACGGTGATCGGGCCGAACGCATCCTCGACGGCCTTGACCGCCGATTTGACGTCAGAGGAAACCGAGACATCGGCTGCGGCAAAGATGGCGTTGCCACCCTCGGCGCGAATGGCTGCGGCGACGTCCTCGCCCTTCGAGCGGGGCAGATCGACGATGCCGACCCTTGCGCCTTCGCGGGCAAAAAGCTGCGAGGCGGCAAGCCCGCATCCTCCAGCGCCACCGCTGATCAACGCGGTTTTTCCAGCCAAGCGTCCTGCCATGCCCGTTCCCTCTTGATGTTAATTGGGTGGGAGTATTGTCGAGCGAGAAGGCCGTGTCGATATGTCTTCAAGCCCGGCATGATAATTTTTGAATGCAGCGCCAAAGGCTTGGTGACAACGCAAAAACGCGACCCTGCGGCCGCGTTTTCAGAGATTCGTTTCGCTTTTTTGGATCAGGCGGCGTTGGAGGCCTGGTCTTCGCTCAGGAAGGCATAGATGGCCGAGGCGGAGTTGGAGCCGCGCAGCTTGGCGACCATGTCCTGATCGCGCAACACGCGTGCAATGCGCGAGAGCGCCTTGAGGTGATCGGCGCCGGCGCCTTCAGGCGCTAGCAGCAGGAAAGCGAGATCGACCGGCTGGTCGTCAAGCGCTTCGAAATCCACGGGCGATTCCAGGCGTGCAAAGATGCCGATGATCGTTGAAAGGCTCGCGAGTTTACCGTGCGGAATGGCGATGCCGTTGCCGACACCCGTCGAGCCCAGTCGTTCGCGCTGCAGGATGACGTCGAAAATTTCACGCTCGGAAAGACCGGTTATCTTGGATGCCCTGGACGCCAGCTCCTGAAGCAATTGCTTCTTCGAGTTGGCTTTCATAGCCGGAATTATTGCATTTTGCTGCAGCAAGCCTGCCAATGCCATTCTTTTGTCCTCGTTGCCCGGTTAACACCCCACATCTGCAAGAGATGCACAAAGCTTGCCAACCGATCTGTTCCGCATGATCCGTGCACCGAAGGCGTTTGCCCGGGCATGGGATGCTGGCAAGCCGGCCCCGAAAACCCTTTGGGATTTGCGCGGTTCGCTTGCCGTTATCGTTTCAATGAGCCGCCCGCCGTACCGGAGCCCCTGTTTGATCGTCAGGTCGCGGGATGCCGGTTTTCCGGCACCCCGCTGCCTGTTCAGTTCTTCACGTCTCAGTTCTTGACATTGGCTGCGTCGATCCAGCCGATATTGCCATCATTGCGTCTGTAGACGATGTTGAGTTCTTCCTTGCCGCTGCTGCGGAAAATCAGAACCGGTTCGTCCGTCATGTCGAGCGCCATCACGGCGCTTGCGACGGACATGGTCTTCAGTTGTTTCGTGCTTTCCGCGACGATCGTCGGTGCATAATCTACAGGCACCTCGTCATGTTCGTCATCAGGCACGGAGTCCATCACTGTGTAGGCCACCTCGGCAAAGCCTGCATGGCCGTTGCCGATGTGGTGATCCTTGAGCTTGCGCTTGTAGCGGCGCAGGCGCTTCTCGATGCGGATCGATGCCGCGTCGAATGCTGCCTGCGGCTCCGTCGCTTCACCATTCGCATGCAGGGCAGCGCCCGTATCGAGATGAATCTTGCAGTCGGCGCTGAAGCGCGACCCAGATTTTTCCACAGTGATCTGGCTTGAATATCCTCCGTCGAAATATTTGGTGACGGCCTGTTCTATCTGCTCTTCGATACGCAGACGGAAGGCTTCACCAATTTCCATATGTTTTCCGGATACACGCACACTCATGGAGTTTCCTCTCTTTTTCATGATTTGCACGTGTAGTTTATGCCAATAGGACCCGTCATCCAAGCACTTCACGCACGCAAACGAATTTTGCGTCCGAACAACCTGAAACTGCAGGGATATGCTTAAGGCGGCGTCAATGTCCTTTGCCCATTGCGGCGGGCTGATACCTCGGGTTGTCCCGAAAGTCAATTCCAGTGTTCAGAAATCGGCATTCAGTGCCGCATGGCTGTTAATCATGGGGATAACCGGGGCAGTCTTGCCAGGCTTGTCAGGCGGAGACTTTTGCCATGGCGCGCTTCTCGCGCCGGCGCTGGACGGAGGACGGAATGTTCATCGCCTCGCGATATTTGGCGACGGTGCGCCGGGCAATATCGACACCGCCCTTCTTCAGGCTATCGACGATATCGTCGTCGGACAGCACGGCGTCCGGGCTTTCCAGCACGATCATGTTGCGGATCCGGTGCCGCACCGATTCCGCCGAATGGCCGTCGCCGCCCTCTGCGGAGCTGATCGAGACCGTGAAGAAATATTTCAGCTCGAACAGGCCGCGCGGCGTCAGCATATATTTGTTGGATGTGACGCGGCTGACCGTGGATTCGTGCATCTTGATCGCGTCGGCAACGGTTTTCAGGTTGAGCGGCCGCAGGTGATCGACGCCGTTTATCAGGAACGCGTCCTGCTGGCGGACGATTTCCGTCGCGACCTTCATGATCGTCTTGGCCCGCTGATCGAGACTGCGCGTGAGCCAGTTGGCGTTCTGCAGGCACTCGGTGAGAAAGGTGTGATCGGCTCCGGTCTTCGGGGTCTGGCGGGACACCGTGGCGTAATAGGCCTGATTGACGAGGACGCGGGGCAGGGTTTCCGGGTTGAGTTCCACCAGCCATGTGCCGTCCGGCGCGGCCCGCACGACGATATCGGGCACGATCGCCTCGGAAGGGCTGGCCTCGAAACCGGTGCCGGGTTTCGGATCGAGCTTGCGGATTTCCGCCAGCATGTCGATCAGGTCTTCCTCGTCGACGCCGCAGATTTTCTTCAGGCTCGCGAAATCGCGGCGGGCGAGCAGTTCGAGATTGTTGACAAGCGCTTCCATCGCCGGATCCAGCCGGTTGCGGACGCGCAGCTGGATGGCGAGACATTCGCTCAGCGAGCGGGCAAAGACGCCGGGAGGATCGAGTTGCTGCAACTGGTGCAGCACGCGCACGACCTCGCCATGATCGGCGCCCAGGCGAACGGCAATCTCGTTGAGGTCGGCATGGACATAACCCGCTTCGTCCAGCTGATCGATCAGGTGCTGGGCGATCAGCCGATCCGGTGCGCCGTGTATGGTGAAAGGCACCTGTTCGTTGAGAAAGTCGCGCAGCGTCGGGCGCGTTGCGACGAAATCGTCGAGATTGTAGCCTTCGCTGCTCTCGCCGCCATCGCCGCCGGGCATGGATTTCCACTGGCTGAGCAGTTCCGGCGCATCGGCGCGCTGGGGCGCTGTGTCATCGGGAAAGACGTTTTCGAAATTGGCGTCCAGCTGCTCGCTCATGCGCTCGCCGGTCATCGAGGTGGTGCTGTCATAGACATCGCCCAGGGGATCGAGCGCCGGAAACTCGATGACGTCGCGGTCGTTGCGGTCTTCCTGGCTGGTATGCGCGTCGTCGCGGGCCGCATAGTCCGAGCCATGCGACATGTCGTCATTGGCGGTGAGCTCAAGCAGCGGGTTCTTTTCGACTTCCTGCTCGATGAAGTGGTTGAGTTCAAAATGCGTCATCTGCAGCAGCTGGATCGACTGCATCAGTTGCGGTGTCATCACCAGTGATTGGCTTTGACGCAGGAAGAGACTGGCTGATAGTGCCATGTTTACGCTAAACTCCCCTCAACTCACCAAAAATGAGCGCCGTCTTGCAACGGTCTCTTGCTCGAATTTTCAGTTGGCCCAAAAATTGCTTATTAATCGGGTTTGGTCAAGTGATGCCCAGCAATAAGGTGAAATTTGCGGAGGGGCGCCAAGTTTCGCTCAATTCTTATGCGGAAAACTCTGGCATTGCTGCTTTTCACGCCACTTTTCGACAGAGCGTCAGCGCCCGTCAGAGGCTCGACGGGAGGCGCAGGTCGAATGGTGCGCTGCACCATATCCGGCTGGCCCAAAAATTGCGTAAAACGCGGCGCTGGTCAAGGGGGCTATCCCGGATGCGGCAAACAATTGCCGTTGTGCGCTGTCAGAGGCTGAAATTGTCGCCGAGATAGAGCCGGCGCACATCGGGATTGGTGACGATATCGTTGGCACGGCCATGGGTCAGCACTTCGCCGGCATGAATGATATAGGCACGATCGATCAGGCCGAGCGTCTCGCGCACATTGTGGTCGGTGATCAGCACGCCGATGCCGCGCGCGGTCAGATGCCGGACGAGCGTCTGGATGTCGGCGACCGAGATCGGATCGACGCCGGCGAAGGGTTCGTCGAGCAGCATGAAGGTCGGGTCGGTCGCCAGCGCGCGGGCGATTTCGAGGCGGCGGCGTTCGCCGCCCGACAGCGCGACGGCCGGCGACTTGCGCAGGTGGGATGATGGAGAATTCGCCCAGCAGGTCGTCGAGCTTGCTGCTCGCGGCGCTCCCTGTTGCGATCATGCACCTCAAGCACGGCCCGGATATTGTCCTCGACGTCAGTCCGCGAAAGATCGAGGCTTCCTGCGGCAGGTAGCCGACGCCGAGCCGCGCGCGCCGATACATCGGCATGGCCGGTGACGTCATTGCCGTTGATCTCGATCGTGCCTTCATCGACCGGCACGAGGCCGGTGATCATGTAGAAGCAGGTCGTCTTGCCGGCGCCGTTCGGCCCGAGCAGGCCGACGGCCTCGCCGCGGCGCACGACCAGCGAGACGCCGTTGACGACGCGGCGTCGACCGGTAGGCTCTTCGTCAGGCCGCGCGCGATCAGCGTGCCTTCATAGCGCGCCTTGTCCGCGACGCGGGCAGGGGCTGCGGCAGCGGGCTTGGCGCCCTGTTTGCGTTTGTAGAGGAAGGGAATGTTCACGACGCTGCTATATCAATTCTGCTGGGATTTCGGGTCGAGCTGGATCTTCACCCGCCCGCCGCAGCCTGCGAGTTGCGCCTCGCCGGTGTTCATCTGAACGGTCAGCTGGCAGCCGGTAAAGACGTTCTTGCCTTCCGAGAGAACGACTTGCTTGCCCTTCAGCACGAGCGTCTGCTGCGTCATGTTGAACGATGCCGCTGTCGGCTGTCGCCTGCTGCGTGCCGGACTGCAGGAACACCCTGTCATTGAACGTCGATGCGATCGATATCGGCATTGCCACCCTGGATCGATCCGCCACCCTTCTTGTAATACACGACCATGCTGCCGGCCTGGAGCGTCGTCGTGCCCTGGACGACCTTCACATTGCCGGTAAACTTGGCCAGGCTTTCGGCTCCTTGATCTCCAGCTTGTCGCTCTCGATCTGGATCGGCTGGTCGTTTGAGAGCTCAAGCCCTTTCATCTGGCTCGATGTCGCCTGGGCGAAGGCCGGCGCAGCAAGGACGGAGGCAAGCAGGGCGGAAACGGCAATTTTCTTGGCTAGCAACAAGGAGGATGTTGAATTGGCTGACATGGGATGCACCGGGTTCTAGTTCTGGTTTTTTCGGATGGAGCTGGGTTCGACATTGACCCGGACCATGCCCTCAAAAGTCACAATCCTTCCCTTATCTGTCATTCTCAGCCGCTGTGCAACAATGGAACCACCGTTCATGCTGATTGCGATCGGCTGTTTCGATTCCATCTCTCCGACATTGATGTCCAGATAGGCGGAACGGAAGTCGGCATTGACGCCGTTGTTCATGGTGATCGTGAAGGGCTCGTCCATATTCAGCGTATTGCCGCCGCGGTCGTAGATGCCGCTTGCCGCATCCACAGTTGCGATCAGGGTGTCGTTGACGGGCATTTCCGCGTGGATCTTCTTCAGCGTGATGATGTCAGGATTGGCGATGTCCTGAAGCGCGCGCTCGGCCTTCATCGAGTAGCTGATGCCCTGCTTGTTGCGGCCGGAAATGGCCGGATTCTGCATGACGATCTTGCCGTTTTCGATCGTCGCGTTCTCGATCTGCAGTTCATCCGGCAGATAGGCGCGAATGACGGAGACCACGACGAAGATCGCCGCGATGACAAAGGCCACCAGAGGCAGCACGATCTTCAGTCGCTTGACGCGCCGGGAATGCCGCCTTGCCTGATCATAGGCATCCGCGGGACCCAGCCCGGAAGGCGGAAACGCTCCGGGGTAATGCGCTTCATTGAGCATAAAAAGACCTGTCGTTCGAACGATATGCGATCCGCGGCAATGCCCCCGTTTCCGTCGGGCGTGCCTGTTTGCGGGCGCTTCAGCAACGATGAATATGGAGATTTTTTTGATTGCAGACAATGGATACGGAAAAAACTTTAAAACCGGCTTACAAGCATGGCCCGCTGCGGCTATTGATTCCGGCCTGTTGCGCCCATTCTTGCCGGGCCGTCGCCATCGTGTGGCGCATCCGGCCAAAGTCAAAGAGGTCACCCATGGATCAACTCGCAATCGCCGATCGGCGCCAGCTTCGACGCAAGCTGAGCTTCTGGCGCCTGGCCGCAATCGGCCTGATCGCCCTTGCCGGGCTCGCCGTATTCCTGTTTTCCAGCGCGGGCAGCGCAGGCTCCATCGGGCGGCCCCACATTGCGCGCGTCACCATTTCCGGCATCATTCAGGACGACCGCGAACTTCTGTCGCGGCTTGGCGACATTGCCAAGAACGATGCGGTCAAGGGGCTGATCGTCACGATCTCGTCGCCCGGCGGCACGACCTATGGCGGCGAAGTCATCTACAAGGCGTTGCGCAAGGTGTCCGAAAAGAAGCCGGTCGTATCCGATGTCCGCACGCTTGCCGCATCTGCCGGCTATATGATCGCGCTGGCGGGAGACCAGATCATTGCCGGCGAAACCTCGATCACCGGCTCGATCGGCGTCATCTTCCAGTATCCGCAGGTCAAGGATCTGATGGACAAGGTCGGCGTGTCGCTGGAGGAAATCAAGTCCGCGCCGCTGAAAGCCGAGCCATCGCCGTTTCATCCGGCAAGCGACGAGGCCAAGGCCGTCATCCAGGCGATGATCAATGACAGTTACAACTGGTTCGTCGATCTTGTTGTCGAGCGGCGTAAACTGCCGCGACCGGACGCCCTGCGGCTCGCCGACGGCCGGATCTTTACCGGGCGGCAGGCGCTGCGCGACAAGCTGGTGGATCAGCTCGGCGGCGACGATGAAATCCGTGCATTTTTCGAAACGCGCAAGGTCTCGAAAGATCTGCCGATCGTGGAATGGGAAGCGCCGGAAACATCGTTGCCCTTTGGCCTCGGTTCGATGGCGACGGAGTGGGCCAAAGCCTTGGGATATGAGGTTTTTCCGATTTTCGGCAACCTTGAAAAATGGGGCCGGGACAAGTTGTTTCTTGACGGTCTTGTTTCCGTTTGGCAGGTTGGCGGCGAGTGAGAAGGACAGGCGGTCAAAGTCGGCCGTCTTTGGGGTCAGGCGCATGGCATGGGATCTGCCGGCGAAACGGGGTGTACGTACCCTCCGTTACTGAGCATGAACAACAAACAAGAATGACAAGGGGGCAGCAGTGATCAAGTCGGAATTGGTGCAGATCGTTGCGGCTCGTAATCCGCATCTCTACCACCGCGATGTCGAAAATATTGTCAATGCGGTACTCGACGAGATCACCGACGCACTTGCGGCGGGAAATCGTGTCGAGCTTCGCGGCTTTGGCGCGTTTTCGGTCAAGAACCGGCCTTCGCGCTCCGGCCGCAATCCACGCACCGGCGACAGTGTATTTGTCGAGGAAAAATGGGTTCCGTTCTTCAAGACCGGAAAAGAATTGCGTGAGCGGCTCAACCCCGGCGCTGACGACGAAGACGATGAATGAGGCGTCCTGACCTGTCCGGCCATCTCTAGGCTGGCTGGACGCAAGGGCATGACGGAGACGGACTGATGATGAAAAAGCTTATGAATATCCTGGTGCTCATCCCCGTGGGCATCGTGCTGATCGTGCTGTCGGTCGCAAACCGGCAGACGGTGACGCTGGCGCTTAACCCTTTCAATCCGGCAGACAGCGTTCTGTCCGCATCGGCGCCCTTCTTCGTCTTTCTCTTTCTCGCCGTCATCCTTGGCCTGATCGTCGGGTCGCTGGCCACCTGGTTCGGGCAGGGCAAATACCGCAAGCGTGCGCGCAACGAAGCAACCGAGGCGCTGAAATGGCATGCGGAAGCCGAGAAGCATCGCACCCGTGCGGAAACGATCGCCTCCCAGACTTTGCTGCCGGCCGCATCCAAATAATCCTACCGTTCAGGACGTGCCGGCCGCCTTGCTGCTGACGGTTGTGTTGAAATCGGCAAAGAATTGCTGGGCGAGCTTTTTCGAGGTGGAATCGATCAGTCTCGATCCGAGTTGTGCGAGCTTGCCGCCGATCTCGGCCTTCGCCTCATAGCGCAACACGGTCTCCGGTCCGTCCTCCACCAGCGCAACGTCGGCGCCGCCCCTGGCAAAACCCGCAATGCCGCCCTTGCCTTCGCCCGATATCGTATAGCTTTCCGGTGCATTGATATTGGAGAGCACGACCTCGCCCGTAAACGATGCGGATACAGGGCCGATGCGGATCTTCACCGTGGCCGAAAGCTCGGTCGGCGACTTCATCTCCAGGGACTGACAGCCCGGAATACATTGTTTCAGGATTTCCGGGTCGTTGAGGGCAGCCCACACAACCTCGCGGGGCGCCGCGATCCGTTCTTCGCCGCTCATATCCATGCAATCATCTCCTCCAGTTCCTCCGGTCATGACTATCGCAGATCGGAAACAGCTTTGCCAAGAGAAAGAGCGGTGCTATTTGCAGGCTTGATTGACGGCACCAGGATTGAACGCGTGAAAGACAAAGATCGACGGCCGAAGGGCAAGGGCACACCGCCCGCGGCAACGCGCAACGGGCAGAGCCGCCCCCTGTCCGGCCCGAAAGGCAGACCTTCGGCCCCGCAGCAGGCGACAAGACCGAGCAGTTCGAGGCCCACTCCGGCCGCGCGCGCCGAAAAAGCCGAGGCCTGGCCGGCCGCATCCGTCGAAGCTGCGGCACCCGTTGCGGCTGTCCGCATTCGCACGGGCGAGAAGCCCGCAGAACGTATTCCGGTCATCCTGGAAACCACAGGCGCGCGCGATTATCACCTGATCGACAGCGGCGATGGTCTGAAGCTCGAACAATATGGCGCCTACCGCATCGTCCGCCCGGAAGCCCAGGCGCTCTGGCCGAAGGCACTGCCCGTCCATGTGTGGGAAAATGCCGACGCCGTCTTTACCGGCGATACGGACGAGGACGGCATGGGCCGCTGGCGCTTCCCGCAGGGAGATGCTCGGCGAGACCTGGCCGATGCAGATTCTCGATGCCGACTTTTTCGGGCGCTTCACGTCCTTCCGCCATGTCGGGGTTTTCCCCGAGCAGCTGGCGCACTGGAGCTGGATGAAGGAGCAGGATCGAGACTGCCGGGCGGCCGCTCGAAGGTTCTCAACCTGTTCGGCTATACCGGCGTCGCCTCGCTGATCGCCGCACGGGCCGGTGCCGAAGTCACCCATGTCGATGCCTCGAAGAAGGCGATCGGCTGGGCGCGGGAGAACCAGGCGCTCGGGCGCGGCTCGAAAAGCTGCCGATCCGCTGGATCTGCGAGGATGCGATGAAGTTCATCCAGCGCGAGGAGCGGCGCGGCAGTCGCTACGACATCATCCTCACCGATCCGCCGAAATTCGGGCGCGGTCCGAATGGCGAGGTCTGGCATCTCTTCGAACATCTGGCCGCTGATGCTCGACATCTGCCGGGAAATTCTTTCGCCGAGGATGCCCGCGGCCTGGTGCTGACAGCCTATTCGATCCGGGCGAGCTTCTATTCCATCCACGAGCTGATGCGCGAGACCATGCGCGGTCGCGGTGGCGCGGTGGAATCGGGTGAACTCATCCTGCGCGAGGGCGGACTTGACGGCAAGGAGCCGGCCCGCGCGCTTTCAACATCCCTTTTCAGCCGATGGGTACCGAAATGAACCATGATAGCAGCGACCACGGCCCCCGCCGCGTCGGTCAGGTCAAGGAAGTCACAAGCCTCGCCAATCCGATCATCAAGGACATCAAGGCGCTCTCGCAGAAGAAGGAACGCGACGAGACGCGCTCTTTCTCGCCGAAGGCCTGAAGCTCGTCATCGATGCGCTGGAACTGGGCTGGACGATCAAGACGCTGGTTTACGCCAAGGCTGCCAAGGGCAAGCCGCAGGTCGAACAGGTCGCGCTGAAAACGGTCGCAACCGGCGGTCTGGTGCTTGAGGTCAGCGAGAAGGTCCTGTCGGCCATCACCCGCCGCGACAATCCGCAGATGGTCGTCGGCGTCTTCGAGCAGCGCTACGCCAGCCTTCGCGATGTCACGCCGGTGCTCGGCCAAACCTATGTGGCGCTCGACCGCGTCCGCGATCCCGGCAATCTCGGCACGATCATCCGCACGGCCGATGCCGCCGGCGCATCCGGGGTGATCCTGATCGGTGAAACGACCGACCCGTTCTCGCTCGAAACCGTGCGGGCCACCATGGGCTCCGTCTTCGCCATGCCGGTGATGCGCGCAACCGTTGCCGAATTCATCAAATGGCAGAAGGCAGCCGGTGTGCAGGTCGTCGCCACGCATCTTGCCGGTGCCGTCGATTACCGGACCATCGACTACCGCAAGAAGCCGGTGGTCGTTCTCATGGGCAATGAGCAGGCCGGGCTGCCGGACGAACTGGCGAAAGAAGCGACGGCCCTGGCCCGCATTCCGCAGCAGGGACGCGCCGATTCGCTCAATCTGGCGATTGCCACCGGCATCATGCTGTTTGAGGCACGCCGCCACCTTTTGACGCTGGATGGCAAGGCATGATGCAGAAGCCAGCGCTTTTCTCCCGCCCGCTGCCGATCGCGCTTTTTATCATCATCGCCGTTCTGCTGGATCAGGCAATCAAGATCGCCGTCGAGACCTGGCTGCCCTATGGCGAGGATGTTGCACTCCTGCCATTCCTGGCGCTGCACCGCATCTACAATTACGGCGTCGCCTTTTCGCTGTTCTCGGGCGTCGAACGCTGGGCGATCATCGGCCTTAGGGTCGTTGTCGTGGCCTTCGTCCTCTATCTCTGGCGCAAGACACCGCCGGATCGCGCCTTGGCCCATCTCGGCTATGCCATGATCATTGCCGGCGCGATCGGCAACCTGATCGATGGTGTGCTCTATGGCTACGTCATCGATTATGTGCTGTTTCATCTCGGGACCTGGTCTTTCGCGGTCTTCAATCTTGCCGATAGTTTCATCTCGCTTGGAGCCGTGTCGATCATTCTGGATGAACTGCTGCACATGAAAAAACGGGATCGTTAAAATCCTACAGATCGCTTGAAAACATTCGGAACGCTTGCTGTGTTAGGCGTTTTGACATGAGCGAATTGTCAAAACTGCAGCAACGCATCGACGCCGAATTCAATGCCCGCCCGCCGGTCAGAACCCTGACGCGCGGCACAGGGTCTGGTGCAGACTACGGAAGTGATCTGCACTCGCTGGACCCTGACGACGACATTGAGGTTCGCGAGGACCGCTACCCGGCCCTGCGGCCGGCACTCGCCGGCGCTGGCCTGCTGTGCTCCGCTGCCGTCTTTGGAACCGGCATGGATGCCGGCCTGTATTTCCTGTCCGGCTGCCTCGCGGTGGGTGGCGTGACCGGTGCCGCGATGTTGCTGCGGGACTGGCGCCGTTCATCCTCTCGCCAATCCACGGTTGGGCGTCAGTCCGCGGCGGAAAAAGCGGTTGACCGGCAGTGGGAACGCAGCGAGACGTCGCAGCTTTTGTCCACCATCCATGACGCGCTCGGCGATATCGCCATCGTGCGCGAACCGGGCGGCAAGATCGTGCAGGCCAACGCCGTTTTCCGGCAGCTGACCGGATGCGGCAAGCCCGAGGGCATGACCTGCGAGGCGATCGGCCTGAATTTCGAACCGGAAGCGGCGCCCCGCCATTTCCGCGTCCGTATTCCGACATCCAAGGGTCTGCGCATCTTCGACTGGCACGACGTTCTTGCCCGCGAGCCGGGAAGCGGACATTTCATGCTGCACAGCATCGCCCGTGATATCACCGAAGAAAGCCGGATCGCCCGTGAAAGCGAGGAAGCGCGCCGCCGTGCGGAGGAGGCAAGCCAGGCCAAGTCGCGGCTGCTCTCGACCGTCAGCCACGAAATCCGCACGCCGCTGTCGGGTATCCTCGGCATGAGCCATCTGATCAGCCAGACACGACTGACAGGTGAACAGAAGAATTACCTGGCCGGCATGCGCCAGTCCGGCCATGCCCTGGTTCAGCTGGTCGATGACCTGCTCGACTTTGCCTCGATCGAAGCCGGTCGCTTCCAGTTGCGGCCATCGAAGGAGCCCCTGCGGGAGCTCATCGAAAGCGTCGTCGAAATGCTGTCGCATCGTGCCCATGAAAAGGGCATCGAGATCGGCGCTACCGTTGCCGCCGATGTTCCGGGCCTTCTGGATTTCGATCCGGCACGGTTGCGCCAGGTGCTGTTCAATGTCATCGGCAATGCCGTCAAGTTCACCCATGCCGGCGGCGTGTTCGTCAATGCCGGAATTGACGGCGAGAGCGTCGTCATCCGCATCGACGATACCGGCCCCGGCATGACGACCGAGGAGCAGTCGCGCGTGTTCGACGAATTCGAGCAGGCAGGCAACACCCAGCAGCGCTCTTCCGGCACCGGGCTTGGCCTTGCCATTTCGCGCCGGATCATGGATGCATTCGGTGGAAAGCTCCTCCTTTCGAGCAGGCCCGGCGAAGGCAGCCGTTTCGAGATCCGCTTCCCGGCGACGGGCGGCGACCTGAGTGCCGCACCGCGGGTCAGGCGTGACATTCTGGCCGAATCCCGGGTTCTCGTCATGGCGCCAGCCGGTCCGGCATCGCAGGCGCTGGAGGCGACGATCAAGACGCTCGGCGGTCTCTGCTGGTGTGTGACCAGCGTCGAGGAAGCGCAGGCCTTGGCGATCCGGGCGATCAGCGGTGTGGCGCCGCTCACCGATATCATCGTCGATCACCGCCATGCCGCGCATTTCCAGAAGCTTTTGTCTGCCCTGCCGCAGCTGGAAGACATGCAGCTGCGCAAGACCTATCTGGTCAATCCGGAAGAGAGAAACGGCCGCCCGATCAACCAGATGGACGGCTATGACGCCTGGTTGATACGGCCTTTGCGCGAGAAATCGCTTGTCGAAGTCCTGAAGGGGCGGATGAAGGGAATGGAAGTGCGTGACGCCATCAATGACAACAGGCCGATGCTGCGGGATGTCCCGGTCCAGGTCGATGTGACCCCGGCAGGCGGCGTACTGCTTGCGGAAGACGATCCGGTCAATGCCTTCCTCGTTCGCTCCGTTCTCGAAAAAGCGGGCCATGGCGTGCGTGTCGTCGGCGATTTTTCAGCGCTGGGAATGGCGCTCTATGATGCCCCCGCCATCACCCGCATCAACCCGGAACTGATCATCACCGATCTCAACATGCCGGGTGGCGATGCCTTCGCGATGATCCGCCGCATTCGTGCGCAGGAGCGCAGTTCCGGATCCAAGGCGGTGCCGATCATCGTGCTTACATCCGACACAAGGCGCGACATCCGTCGCGAGTTGCTGGATGCCGGCGCTGATTCGGTCATGCCGAAACCGGCCGATCCGAAGTCTCTGACTGCTGTAGTCGAGGAACTGCTCGACCGCTGACCGCCCGCAATCGGCCCACGGCATGGCGCGGCCGCCCAGGCACTTCACCTGTCGTGCCGATGTCACTATCCTGTCGCAGAAACATGGTTTATGCCGCTGCAGGATCAGCTGGTCGGGATGATTGCGATGACGGTCGAAATTCTGGATAGGGCATCTCTTGCGGAAGCGCCGCAGCCCCACGTTCGCAAAATCCAGGCGCCCGCAGCGGATGTGCTCGGTCGTATCGGAAATCTCGAAACGCGCCTGGCGCGCAGCAACTCCGAGATCGATGCCGCCCAGGCCGTCCGCTACAAGGTTTTCGTCGAAGAAATGAAGGCGCAGATCCCGCAGGACGCCGATCGCCGCAAGCGTGACGCGGATGCCTGGGATCTTGTCTGCGATCATCTTCTTGTTCTTGATACCGCGATCGACGGCGACCCGGAAGACCAGATCGTCGGCACCTATCGGCTGCTGCGCCAGGATGTGGCCGTCAACACCGGCGGCTTCTATTCCGCGTCCGAATTCATGGTCGACAGCCTGCTCAAGCGCCATCCCGCCAAGACCTTCATGGAACTTGGCCGGTCCTGCGTCCTGCCGGAATACCGCACCAAGCGCACGGTCGAGCTGCTGTGGCAGGGAAACTGGGCCTATGCCCTGAAATATGGTGTCGATGCCATGTTCGGCTGCGGCTCCTTCCCGGGGACCGTGCCGGAAGAGCATGCGCTGGCCCTGTCCTTCCTGCACCACAATGCGCTGGTCAGCGAAGAGTGGAATGTATCGGCCCGCCCGGAGCTCTTTCGCACCATGGACCTGATGCCGTCCGAGGCGATCAACCTGCGCAAGGCGCTCGCAGCCCTGCCGCCTCTGATCAAGGGCTATATGCGCCTCGGCGCCATGGTCGGCAACGGCGCTGTCGTCGATCACGCATTCCGCACGACGGATGTGCTGATCGTCCTGCCGATCACCAGCATTTCGGGCCGCTATCTCAATTATTACGGCGCAGATGCCGGGCGTTTTTCTGCGCAGGTTTCCTGAAGACGTTTCCGCATGCTGTTCTCCAGGGAACAGCATGTATTGCGATATTGTTTTAAGGTAATCGAGTTTTAAAGCGAATATTGATGGCCTTGTTTCGGTGCTGATTTTGGTTCCAAGACAAGGCTTGGATTTTATAACGAAGCTATATTGAACAAAAAAGCGCGGGATTAGGGATTCCGGACGGTGCCCGTAACACTGAACGGTTTGTTCTCCGCTTCATCACGTAAGAAATACTGCATATCGCCCGCATCCCTTTTCAGGGAGGCGGGCTTTTTCATGGCGCAACTCTATGCGCCGGCATTGTGTGCGGCGATTGCCGCCATGTTGACGATATCGGAATCCTTGCGCCGTCATGGAAACGATCTGAACCGACTTGTCGAGGCCGACGAGAAGCGGCCCGATGATGGTCGCGCCGCCCAGTTCCTGCAGCATCTTGGTGGAGATCGACGCCGAGTGGAAGGCCGGCATGACAAGCACGTTGGCAGGTCCGGAGAGCCGGCAGAACGGGTACTGTTCCATGACCCGGCTGTTGAGCGCGACGTCTGCCGCCATTTCCCCGTCATATTCGAAATCGACCCTGCGCTTGTCGAGGATGTTGACGGCCTCGCGCACCCGCTCGGAGCGCTCGCCCGACGGATGGCCGAAGGTGGAATAGGCCAGCATGGCGACGCGCGGCACGTAGCCGAGGCGTTTTGCAAGGCCGGCCGCTTCCTCGGCAATATCCGCCAGTTCCTCGGAAGAGGGCATGTCGTGCACGGCGGTATCGGCGACAAGCACGGTGCGGCCGCGGCAAAGCGCCAGCGATACGCCGATGACCCGGTGACCCGGCTTCGGATCGATGCAGCGACGCACGTCTTCGAGCGCCGTCGAATAGTTGCGCGTCAGTGCCGGTGACCATGCCGTCGGCATCGCCGAGCGCCACCATGGAGGCGGCAAAATGGTTGCGGTCATTGTTGATCAGGCGCTGGGCATCGCGAAACAGGTAACCGTTGCGCTGCAGGCGGGCATAGAGATAGTCGGTATAGGCATCGATCCGCTTGGAGATGCGCGCATTGACGATCTCGATCCCGGGACGGTCGAGATCGATGCCGTCGCGTTCCGCCGTATCGCGCATGCGGTCCTCGCGACCGAGCAGCAGCGCGGTGCCCAGCCCCTGATTGGCATAGGCGATGGCAGCGCGCATCATCAGCACTTCCTCGCCTTCGGCAAAGACGATGCGTTTCGGCTGGCGGCGCACCCGCTCGTAGATGCGCTGCAGGGTGGAGGCGATCGGGTCGCGGCGGGCGGAAAGCTCGCGGCCATAGGCTTCGAGATCGGCGATCGGCTTGCGCGCGACGCCGGTTTCCATGGCCGCCTTGGCGACGGCCATCGGGATCGCCGAGATCAGCCGCGGATCGAAAGGCACGGGGATGATGTATTCGCGCCCGAAGCGCGGCCGGTTGCCCTGATAGGCGGCGGCGACATCATCAGGCACATCCTCCTTGGCAAGGCTTGGCCAGCGCTTCGGCCGCCGCAATCTTCATCGCGTCGTTGATCGTCGAGGCCCGGACGTCGAGCGCGCCGCGGAAGATATAGGGAAAGCCCAGAACATTGTTGACCTGGTTCGGATAGTCCGAGCGCCCGGTTGCCATGATCGCGTCGTCGCGGATGCGGGCGACCTCTTCCGGCGTGATTTCCGGGTCGGGATTGGCCATGGCGAAGATGATCGGCCGGTCGGCCATCGAGCGGATCATGACTTCGGAAAGCGCACCCTTCTGCGAAAGACCGAGAACGACGTCGGCGCCGTCCATGGCTTCTTCCAGAGTGCGCTTGTCGGTCTTGACCGCATGGGCCGATTTCCACTGGTTCATGCCTTCGGTGCGGCCCTGGTAGATGACGCCCTTGGTATCGCACAGGATGACGTTCTCGGGCGCAAAGCCCATGGCCTTGATCAGCTCGATGCAGGCGATGGCGGCCGCGCCCGCGCCATTGCAGACGAGCCTGGTCGTCTTGAAGTCGCGGCCGGTCAGCGTCCAGCGCGTTGATCAGACCGGCGGCCGCAATGATCGCCGTGCCGTGCTGGTCGTCGTGGAACACCGGAATGTCCATGATCTCGCGCAGCCGCTGTTCGATGATGAAACATTCGGGCGCCTTGATGTCTTCCAGGTTGATGCCGCCGAAGGAGGGGCCGAGAAAGCGCACGCAGTTGATGAATTCGTCGACATTCTCGGTGTCGACTTCCAGATCGATTGCATCGACATCGGCAAAGCGCTTGAACAGCACGGCCTTGCCTTCCATCACCGGCTTGGAGGCGAGCGCGCCGAGATTGCCGAGGCCCAGGATCGCTGTGCCGTTGGAAATGACCGCGACCATATTGCCGCGGGTCGTGTAGTCATAGGCCGTGGCCGGATCGGCGGCGATCGCCTTGACCGGAACGGCAACGCCGGGCGAATAGGCAAGAGAAAGGTCGCGCTGCGTCGCCATCGGCTTGGTGGGCGTGATTTCCAGCTTGCCGGGCCGGCCCTGCGCATGAAAATCGAGCGCTTCCTGGTCCGTAACGCTTTTGCGCGTGCGATCCGTCTTGTCTGTTTCCGACATGTTTCCTCCTCAACCTCCTGTGGGCCACGGCGTTTGCGCGCCTGTTTGTTGTTGTCTTCTATAAACGCCCGTGAATAGTGTGGCACCACTTTTTTAGGAAAACCATGACATTCGTGACTGAGCCCGCCGCCCGAAACAACGAGGTCCTGACCGCCGCGCAACTGGCGACAGAAGAGAGCCGGTCCACGGCAACGCCGATGATGGAGCAGTTCATCGAGATCAAGGCGAACAATCCGGATTAGCTCTGCTGTTCTATCGCATGGGCGATTTCTACGAGCTGTTCTTCGAGGATGCGCGTCGATGCGTCGCGCGCGCTCGGCATCACGCTCACCAAGCGCGGCCAGCATCTGGGCCAGGATATCCCGATGTGCGGCGTGCCGGTGCATGCCGCCGACGACTATCTGCAAAAGCTGATCGCGCTCGGTTTCCGCGTTGCCGTCTGCGAGCAGATCGAAGATCCGGCAGAGGCCAAGAAGCGCGGTGGCAAATCGGTCGTCAAGCGCGACGTCGTGCGGCTCGTCACGCCGGGCACGATCACCGAGGACAAGCTGCTCTCGCCCTTCGAATCGCAATTATCTGATGGCGCTGTCGCGCATTCGCGGCGGCTCCGAGCCGGCTCTGGCGCTCGCCTGGATCGATATCTCCACCGGCGTCTTCCGGCTGGCGGAAACGGCGGAAAGCCGGCTTCTGGCCGATATCCTGCGCATCGAGCCGCGCGAACTGATTCTCGCCGATACGCTGTTCCACGATCCGGACATGCGCCCGGTGTTCGATGTGCTCGGTCGCGTTGCCGTGCCGCAGCCGGCAGTGCTGTTCGATAGTGCGACGGCCGAAAACCGCATCACCCGCTATTATGGCGTCAAGACGCTCGATGGTTTCGGCAGCTTTTCGCGCGCCGAACTGGCGGCCGCCTGCCGCAGCGATCGCCTATGTCGAAAAGACCCAGATTTGCCGAGCGTCCGCCGCTGGGTATGCCCGAGCGCGAGAGCGGCGCCTCCACCCTGTTCATCGATCCGGCAACGCGCGCCAATCTCGAACTGGTGCAAGACGCTCTCGGGCGACCGCAACGGCTCCCTGTTGAAGGCGCTCGACCGGACGGTGACCGGCGGCGGCGCACGGCTTCTGGCCGAACGGCTGATGTCGCCGCTGACGGAGCCGGAGCGGATCAATGCGCGGCTTGATTCCATCGCCATGCTCACCGATCAGCCGTCGCTTCTGCGCCGACCTGCGCGACGTCCTGAAGCGCGTCCCGGACATGCCGCGCGCGCTGTCGCGGCTGGCGCTCGAGCGCGGCGGCCCGCGCGATCTCGGCAGCTATCCTGACCGGCCTGCAGACGGCAGCGCGAGGTGGCGGCGCCTGCTGGAGCGCGGCACACTGTCCGAGGAGCTTGCGCAAGCACTCGTCGGCCGTGAACGCCCTGCCGCAGGAGCTGGTCGACAGCTCTCGGTCCATGCTGGCGGACGAACTGCCGCTGCTGAAGCGCGATGGCGGCTTCCTGCGCGAAGGCGCCCATGCGGAACTCGACGAGATGCGGGCGCTGCGCGACCAGTCGCGCCGGGTCATCGCCGGCCTGCAGCTGCAGTATGCCGAAGAGACCGGCATCAAGTCGCTGAAGATCAAGCACAACAACGTGCTCGGCTATTTCATCGAGGTCACCGCGCTGCAATGCCTGGCCGCTGACGGACGGCGACGAGGCCAAGGCCCGCTTCATCCATCGCCAGACCATGGCCAACGCCATGCGCTTCACCACGACCGAACTGTCCGATCTCGAAAGCCGCATCGCCAATGCCGCCGACCGGGCGCTCGCCATCGAGCTCGCAGGCCTTCGAGGCGCTGACGTCGCAGGTGGTGGCGGAAGCCGAGGCGATCAAGAAGGCGGCCGTGGCGCTGGCCGTCATCGATGTTTCCGCCGGCCTTGCGACCCTTGCCGAAGAGCAGGCCTATTGCCGCCCGCAGGTCGATCAGTCGAGGATGTTTGCGATCGACGGCGGCCGCCATCCCGTGGTCGAGCAGGCGCTGCGGCGGCAGGCCGGTGCCGCCTTCGTCGCCAATGACTGCGATCTGTCGCCGCATGGCGGGCGAGGGCGATGGCGCCATCTGGCTGCTGACCGGCCCCAACATGGGCGGTAAATCGACCTTCCTGCGCCAGAATGCGCTGATCGCCATCATGGCGCAGATGGGCTCCTTCGTGCCGGCGACGTCGGCCCATATCGGCATCGTCGATCGCCTGTTCTCGCGCGTCGGCGCCTCCGACGATCTGGCGCGCGGCCGCTCGACCTTCATGGTCGAAATGGTCGAGACGGCGGCAATCCTCAATCAGGCGACGGATCGCTCGCTGGTGATCCTCGACGAGATCGGTCGCGGCACCGCGACCTTCGACGGCCTGTCGATCGCCTGGGCCGCGGTCGAGCATCTGCACGAGGCAAACCGCTGCCGCGGCGCTGTTCGCCACCCATTTCCATGAACTGACCGTGCTGTCGGAAAAGCTCGGGCGCCTGTCCAATGCGACGATGCGGGTCAAGGAATGGGACGACGACGTCATCTTCCTGCATGAGGTGGGCCCAGGGGCGGCCGACCGGTCCTACGGCATCCAGGTCGCGCGTCTTGCCGGCCTGCCGGCCTCGGTCGTTGCCCGCGCCAAGGATGTGCTGGCGAAGCTCGAGGATGCCGACCGCAAGAACCCGGCCAGCCAGCTGATCGATGATCTGCCGCTCTTCCAGGTGGCGATTCGCCGGGAGGAGATCGCCAAGGCCGGGCCGTCGAAGGTCGAGGAAGCCTTGAAAAGCCTCAATCCCGATGATATGACCCCGCGCGAGGCGCTGGAGGCGCTCTATGCGTTGAAGAAACAACTTGGCAAGGCTTGAACGCTAGTTTGCCTGTTGTCGGTTTGGCAAAAGGTCTATAGCGCATGAAAACGCAGCGGCTCGCGATTGAGGTCGGACAGGATAGCTGGTCGGCATTTGATGGCCAAGCAAGACATGGCATTTCCCGAAATTCTCGATGTCGCGGCCCTCAGGCCAAATGCGATTTCATCGCCTCGGCGCATGCGGAATCCCGCGACCCGATGCGGCAGGCCTTGCTGGCCACCTTTCGCGCCGCCAATCTGCGAAGGGCGCGCGAAGGCCCGCAGCCTTTTGCTCGAAGATGGCAGCGGCTTGAAATGCGCCCAGCGGATCTCCTGGCTGCAGGACCAGCTGATCACCGTCCTGCATGACTTCGTGCTCAATCACATCTTCGACGCGGCCCATGCGCCGGCCCATGCCCGCATCGCTGTCGCCGCCGTCGGCGGTTATGGTCGCGGCACCCTGGCGCCGGGATCCGATATCGACCTCTTGTTCCTGTTGCCGCTCAAGAAAGCCGTCTGGGCCGAGCCGGTCGATCGAGTTCATGCTCTATATCCTGTGGGATCTCGGCTTCAAGGTCGGGCACGCGACCCGCACCGTCGACGAGTGCATCCGCCTGTCGCGCAGCGACATGACGATCCGCACCGCCATTCTCGAGACGCGCCTGATCTGCGGCTCGAGCGAACTGGCAGACGAGCTTGCTGCCCGGTTCGACGAGGAAATCGTCAAGAATACCGGTCCGGAATTCATCGCGGCCAAGCTTGCCGAGCGCGACGAGCGCCACCGCAAGGCCGGCGACACGCGCTATCTGGTCGAGCCGAACGTCAAGGAAGGCAAGGGCGGTCTGCGCGATCTGCACACGCTGTTCTGGATCGCCAAATATTTCTACCGGGTGCAAGACACGCGCCGAACTGGTCAAGCTCGGCGTCCTCTCGCGGCAGGAATACAAGCTGTTCCAGAAAGCGGACGATTTTCTCTGGGCGGTGCGCTGCCACATGCACTTCCTGACCGGCAAGGCGGAAGAGCGCCTGTCCTTCGACATTCAGCGCGAAATCGCCGAGAGCCTCGGCTACCACGACGCACCCGGCCTGTCCGCCGTCGAGCGCTTCATGAAGCACTACTTCCTGGTGGCCAAGAATGTCGGCGACCTGACGCGCATTTTCTGCGCGGCGCTGGAGGACCAGCAGGCCAAGGCAGCTGCCGGGCATTACCGGCTGTGATTCGCCGCTTCACCAACCGCATCCGCAAGATCGCCGGTTCGCTGGAATTCGTCGATGATCGCGGGCCGCATCGCGCTGGTCGAGCCCCGACGTTTTCAAGCGCGATCCGGTCAACCTGATCCGCATCTTCCATGTTGCCGACATCAACGGGCTGGAATTCCATCCGGACGCCCTGAAGCGTGTCACCCGCTCGCTCAGCCTGATCGACGACGAGCTCTGCGCGAAAACGAGGAAGCCAACCGGCTGTTCATCGCGATCCTGACCTCGCGGCGCGATCCGGCGCTGATCCTGCGACGCATGAACGAGGCCGGCGTGCTCGGACGGTTCATCCCCGAATTCGGCAAGATCGTCTCGATGATGCAGTTCAACATGTATCATCACTATACGGTGGACGAGCATCTGCTCCGCGCGGTCGACGTGCTGTCGCGAGATCGATCAGGGCAAGGATGCGGACGTGCATCCGCTCGCCGTCAAGCTGATGCCGGGCATCGAGGACCGCGACAGCGCTCTATCGTCGCCGTGCTGCTGCATGATGTCGCCAAGGGCCGGCCGGAGGATCACTCGATCGCCGGCGCCAAGGTCGCGCGCAAGCTCGGGCCCGCGTTTCGGCCTGACGCCCGAAGCAGACCGAAACCGTCGCCTGGCTGATCGAGGAACATCTGACCATGTCGATGGTGGCGCAGACGCGCGACCTCAACGACCGCAAGACCATCGCCGATTTCGCCGAACAGGTGCAGTCGCTCGACCGGCTGAAGATGCTGCTGATCCTGACCGTCTGCGACATCCGCGCCGTCGGCCCCGGTGTCTGGAACGGCTGGAAGGGCCAGCTTGCTGCGCACGCTCTATTACGAGACCGAGCTGCTGCTCTCGGGCGGCTTCTCCGAAGTGTCGCGCAAGGAGCGGGCGAAACATGCCGGCGAAGTCCTGTTCAACGCTCTGTCCGACTGGAGCCAGAAGGACCGCAAGACCTATACCAAGCTGCACTACCAGCCCTACCTGCTGTCGGTGCCGCTCGAGGACCAGGTGCGCCATGCGCACTTCATCCGCGAGGCCGACAAGGCCGGCCAGGCGCTGGCGACCATGGTGCGCACCCATCACTTCCATGCGATCACCGAAATCACCGTTCTGTCGCCCGACCATCCGCGCCTGCTCGCCGTCATCGCCGGTGCCTGCGCTGCGGCCGGCGCCAATATCGTCGATGCGCAGATCTTCACGACCTCCGATGGCCGGGCGCTCGACACGATCCTGATCACCCGCGAATTTCCGGATGGACGAGGACGAGATGCGACGGGCAGCCACGATCGGCAAGATGATCGAGGACGTGCTGTCGGGCAAGCACGGCGCCTGCCGGAAGTCATTGCCAGCCGCTCCAAGGGCCGCAAGACGCAACAAGACCTTCACCGTCACGCCGGCTGTGACGATCTGCAACACGCTGTCGAACAAGTTCACGGTCATCGAGGTCGAATGCCTCGACCGCACCGGCCTGCTGTCGGAAATCACCGCCGTGCTGGCGGATCTCTCGCTCGACATCGCCTCGGCGCGCATCACCACCTTCGGCGAAAAGGTCATCGACACCTTCTACGTGACCGACCTGGTCGGCCAGAAGATCACCAACGAAAACCGGCAGAGCAATATCGCGGCCCGGCTGAAGGCCGTCATGGCCGACGAGGCCGACGAGGTGCGCGACCGCATGCCGTCAGGCATGATCGCGCCGCCGCAGGCACCGCGAACGCTTGCCGCCGCCAGAAAGGCAAAAGCCGAATCATGAGCCTTGTCCGCAAATTCGCCACCGTCGGCGGCGCCACGCTCGGCAGCCGCTTCCTCGGCTTTGCCCGCGAAACCCTGATGGCGGCGGCACTCGGCACCGGTCCGATGGCCGATGCCTTCTATGCGGCCTTCCGCTTTCCCAACCTGTTTCGACGGCTGTTTGCCGAGGGTGCGTTCAACGCCGCCTTCGTGCCGCTGTTTGCCAAGGAGATCGAGGCCAACGGCGTCGAGGGTGCCAAGCGCTTCTCCGAAGAAGTCTTCGGCGTGCTGTTCTCGGTCCTGCTGCTGATCACCATCGCCATGGAACTGGCGATGCCGCTGATCGTGTGCCTGGGTGATCGCGCCGGGCTTCGTCGATGACGCGGAGAAGTATCGACGTCACGGTCAAGCTGGCGATCGTCATGTTCCCCTATCTCATGTGCATGTCGCTGACGGCGATGCTGTCGGGCATGCTGAATTCGCTGCAGCATTATTTCGCCGCCGCCGTGGCGCCGATCTTTCTCAATATCGCGCATGATCGGCGCGCTTGGCTACGGCCTCTGGACCGGCGCCGATCCCCTGGCAACGGCCTGGTATCTCTCCTGGGGCGTGCTCGTGGCCGGCGTCCTTGCAGATGGTCGTGCTCTATATCGGCGTGCGCGCAGCCGGCATGAGCGATCGGCTTCCAGCGCCCGCGCATGACGCCAAACGTCAAGCGCCTGCTGTGGCTGGCTTTCCCCGCTGCCGTCACCGGCGGCATCACCCAGATCAACCAGCTGATCGGCCAGATGATCGCCTCCACCAAGGATGGCGCGATCTCGGTGCTGCAATATGCCGACCGGGTCTACCAGCTGCCGCTCGGCGTGGTCGGCATCGCGGTCGGCGTCGTGCTCCTGCCGGAATTGTCGCGCGCGCTTGCGTGGCGGTCACGCCACGGAGGCGGCGAACCTGCAGAACCGCTCGCTCGAATTCGTGCTGTTCCTGACGCTGCCGGCCGCAGGCGCCCTCTGGGTCCTCTCGGACGAAATCATCCGCGTGCTCTACGAGCGCGGCGCCTTCTCCGTCGAGACAACATCGACGGTCGCCGCGATCCTTGCGATCTACGGGCTCGGCCTTCCCGCCTTCGTGATGATCAAGGCGCTCAATCCGGGCTTCTTTGCCCGCGAGGACACACGCACGCCGATGAAGATTCACCGGCATCTCCGTGGTCGTCAATTGCGCGCTGGCCGTCTCGCTGTTTCCGCTGTTTGCCGAGCGCGGCATTGCAACCGCCGAGGCCGTCTCCGGCTGGGTCACGACGATCCTCCTGTTTGCCACGCTTGTCCGGCGCGGGCACTGGAATTGGGAAAACGCCCTGTTCAGCCGCGTGCTCCGGCTTATCGCGGCAACTGTCGTCATGGCGGTCGCCCTGAATTATGCGTCGCTCTATCTTGCAGGCTGGCTTGCGCCGCAATCCTCGCTCTTCATCCAGCTTGCCGCCCTGATGATGCTGATCGGTCTGGCGATGGTGGTCTATTTCAGCGTTGCCTTCCTGATCGGCGGCGCCAATCTGTCGATGATCCGCCGCAACATGAAGCGCAAGCCGGGCACTCCGGATCCAGCGCCGCCAGCCGATCTCTGAGGGCTCCGCCGTGAAACAGGTCATCGGCCGCATCGCCTTGCTCGTCCCGGATTACGACGCCGCCATCGCCTTTTATTGCGGCAGCCTCGGCTTCGATCTGCTTGAGGACACGGACATGGGCGCGGGAAAGCGCTGGGTCGTGGTTCGCCCGAAAGGGGCTGTGGAAACCGCATTCGTGATCGCCAAGGCCGAAGGCCCTCGACCAGGAGGCGGCCATCGGCAACCAGACCGGCGGACGTGTCGGCTTCTTCCTCTTCACCGACGATTTTACCCGCGATCATGCGGCGATGCAGGCAAAAGGCGTCGTCTTTCTCGAAGAGCCGCGCCACGAGCCCTATGGCACGGTGGCTGTCTTTGCCGATCCGTTCGGCAATGGCTGGGATCTGCTGCAGCCGGCGGGTTGAGCGGCTCCGCTTTTCCCTTGATCGGCGGCCAAGGCCGTTGCATAAGCGCCGCCAACATCAACAAAGACCAGTTTCGGTTTACCCGGCCCTCCACAAGCCAGATCGAGGACATCATGTCAGACTTCCAGCCGCTCGTTTTCTCCGGCGTCCAGCCCACCGGCAATCTCCATCTCGGCAATTATCTCGGCGCGATCCGCAAGTTCGTGGCGCTGCAGGAAAACAACGACTGCATCTATTGCGTCGTCGATCTGCACGCGATCACCGCGCAGCTGGTGCATGAGGACATGCCCGGCCAGATCCGCGCGATTGCCGCCGCCTTCATCGCCTCCGGCATCGATCCGGAAAAGCACATCGTCTTCAACCAGTCGGCCGTGCCGCAGCATGCCGAACTTGCCTGGATCTTCAATTGCGTCGCCCGCATCGGCTGGATGAACCGCATGACCCAGTTCAAGGACAAGGCCGGCAAGGACCGCGAGAACGCCTCGCTCGGCCTGCTCGCCTATCCGAGCCTGATGGCCGCCGACATCCTTGTCTATCGTGCCACCCATGTGCCCGTCGGCGATGACCAGAAGCAGCATCTGGAGCTTGCGCGCGACATCGCGCAGAAATTCAACATCGACTTTTCAGGACCACATCCGCCGTGCCGGCCACGGCATCGACATGATGGTCGGCGAAGAGCCGGTGCATGCCTATCTTCCCGCTGGTCGAGCCGCTGATCGATGGGCCGGCGCCGCGCGTCATGAGCCTGCGCGACGGCACCAAGAAGATGTCGAAATCCGATGCCGTCCGACCTTTCGCGCGTCAACCTGATGGACGACGAGGACGACGATCTCGAAGAAGATCCGCAAGGCCAAGACCGATCCGGATGCGCTTGCCGAGCGAGAGTCGAGGGTCTCAAGGGCCGTCCGGAAGCCGACAATCTCGTCGGCATCTACGCAGCCCTTTCCGACAAGACCAAGGCACGAGGTGCTCGTCCGAATTTGGCGGCCAGCAGTTCTCGGTCTTCAAGCCGGCGCTTGTCGATCTCGCCATCGAGGTATCTGGCGCCGATCACCGGCGAAATGCGCCGGCTGATGGATGACACGAGCCATATCGACGCGCATCCTGCGCAATGGTGGCGAACGGGCGCGCGGCCGTGCGGAAAAGACGATGAAGCGAGGTGCGCGACATCATCGGTTTCCTGCGCTAAGTAGGTGCGGATGAAGCAGACCTCTGCTGCCAGTCCATTCCGAACGGGTGAAAAGTGCCGCTCATGGTTTCAAAACGACTCTCGCGACTTGAAGGTCACCGCCGCAAGTTCATGGCGGTGATCGACGATACGCCCGAATGTGGCCGCGCCGTTCACTATGCCGGCCTGCGCGCCAAGAATTCCAATGGCGGCCTGGTGCTGCTCTATGTGATCGCCGACGGCGATTTCCAGCAGTGGATCGGCGTCGAGAGCATCATGCGGGCCGAAGCCCGCGAGGAGGCCGAAGCCGTTCTCGCCAAGATCGCCCAGACGGTGCGCGAGACGATCGGCATCGAGCCGGAAATCGTCATCCGCGAAGGCAGCGCCGCCGAGCAGATCCACGCAGCTGATCGAGGAAGACCGCGATATCGCCATCCTTGTTCTGGCATGCCGGCTCCGCCAAGGATGGACCGGGTCCACTCGTTTCGTCGATTGCCGGCGCGGCCGCAGCCTTCCCGATCCCGGTCACGGTCATGCCCGACATCCTGACAAACGAGGAAATCGACGCGCTGAGCTGAGGGCAGGATCCGTCTCGAAGAAGCCGACAGCATTGCCGTTGCTGCTCTTGAAGCGGCTGTGCAAACGGCCTATATTCTTTTGAATAATTCTAAACAAGCCGATCGCGTGACGTCCCGGCTGACGCGGAGACCATCATGTTCATCCAGACCGAAGCCACGCCGAACCCCGCCACGCTGAAATTCCTGCCGGGCAAGGTCGTCATGGAAAACGGCACGGCCGAGTTCCGCGACGCAGACGAGGCTGCCGCAGGCTCGCCGCTTGCCGCAGCGCCTGTTCGCCATTCCCGGCGTCACCGGCGTGTTCTTCGGCTATGACTTTCGTCACCGTCACCAAGGAAGACGCAGGAGTGGCAGCATCTGAAGCCCGCCATTCTCGGCTCGATCATGGAGCACTTCATGTCCGGCGCAGCCGATCATGTCGGCTGCCGGCGCAAGCGATGATGCCGAAGACGCCGAAGGCGAGTTTTTCGATCCGAGGTGACGAGAGCATTGTCGCGACCATCAAGGAACTGCTCGAAACCCGCGTGCGTCCGGCCGTGGCGCAGGACGGCGGCGACATCACCTTCAAGGGCTTCCGCGACGGCAACGGTGTTTCTCAACATGAAGGGCGCATGCTCGGGCTGCCCGTCCTCGACGGCGACGCTGAAGCATGGCGTGCAGAACCTGCTGCACCATTTCATTCCCGAAGTTCAGGCAGTCGAAGCGGTCTGATCGATCATGCAATCCATGCAGCCCAGGGCCCTGTTGCAGCCATGATCGTTCTTGCGCTCGATACGGCCGGAACGGGTTGTTTTGCCGCTGTCTATGACAGCGAAAGCGACGTCGTTTTGGCCTCGACCGGTGCAGATATCGGCCGGGGACATGCCGAAAAGCTGATGGCCTTCATCGACGAAGCCCTTTCCGAAAGCGGCAAGGCTCTGGCCGATATCGACCGGATTGCGGTGACGGTCGGTCCCGGATCCTTCACAGGCATACGGGTCGGGGTGGCGGCGGCACGCGGTTTTGCATTGGCGCTCGCTGTTCCCGCCGTCGGCATATCGAGCCTTGCGGTCCTGGCGAAGGCTGCGCAACAGGCGCATCAAGGCCAGGCGATTTTCGCTGTGATGGATGCCAAGCGCGACGAGATCTATGGGCAGATGTTCGACGCTTCCGGCGCGGCAAGCAGCGAGGCGCAGGCTTACGACGTTGATGACGCACGTCATCTGGCATCCGGTTTCGATGGTCTTGTCTGCGGGTCGGCGCGGGAGCTTCTGCTCAGCGGGCATGTCGATGCCGATGCGCCACGCTATCTGGCTGACATCGGCGTCGTTGCGCGTCTGGGTGCGACCGCCGATCCAGCCCTCGGCAAGCCAACGCCGCTATATCTGAGAGGCCCGGATGCAAAGCCGCAACTCGGCTTTGCGGTGGCACGAGCTTGAGATGGCACTGACGGACTATTTTACCCGCAAACCGGAATTCGACATGTTCGCCATGAAGACGGCGGACCTGCCCATGGCCGCTGCCATCCACAAGGCGCGCTTCACCTCCTCCTGGAGCGATGGCGAACTGCATGCTCTTCTGGTCCAGGACACGGTCTTTGGCTTCGTTGCACAGCAGAACGCCGGCAGCCGCCCGCTGACAGCAGGCTTCGTGCTGGCGCGGGTTGCCGCCGGCGAGGCGGAAATCCTGACCATCGGCGTCGACAGCCGATATGCGCGCGCCGGTCTCGGCTGGCGGCTGATGCAGGCGGCGGTGCGCGAGGCACGCGCCCGCAGCGCCGAAACCATGTTCCTCGAAGTCGATGAAACCAACAGTTCCGCGCTGGGGCTTTACCGAAAGCTCGGCTTCCTCAAGGTCGGCGAGCGTCGCGCCTATTACCAGAATGCCGACGGTGCCCGCACGGCTGCCTTTGTCATGAGGCTCGATCTTGGTTAGCGCGCCAGCCTCGGCCGGAATATCCCTCTTTCCCGGACGGCACGATTTTGGCCGAAGGGGTGCCGCGTGATCAACTGGCTGCGCATTGTTTTGACAATGACGTTCCTGTCGCTGGCAACGCTGGTCATGGCCCCGCTGCAACTGGTTCTTCTCTGGCTCGATCACCCGGCGCGCCGCACGCTGCCGCGCATCTGGCATCGGCTGGCCTGCACGCTGATCGGCATCCGCGTCACGGTCCACGGCACGCCGGACCGGCAAAGGCCCCTGCTGCTTGTCTCCAACCACGCGACATGGAAAGACATCCTCGTGCTCGGCTCGATTGCCGATGTGGTTTTCGTCGCCAAGTCGGATGTCAAGAAATGGCCGGTCTTCGGCCTTCTCGCCCGGCTTCAGGCGACCATCTTCATCGATCGCGACCACAAGCGCACGACAGGCGTGCAGGTCAACGAGATCGGCCAGCGTCTGGCCGCCGGCGAGATCGTCGTGCTTTTCCCCGAGGGCACGACCTCGGACGGCAACCGGCTGCTGGAGGTCAAGACCTCGCTGTTCGGCGCTGCGGCGTCTGCCGTTCCGCATTCGCCGACCGGCGCCGTACACGTCCAGCCGGTGGCGATTGCCTATACCGGCATTCACGGCATGCCGATGGGCCGCTACCATCGGCCGGTCGCAGCCTGGCCCGGCGATATCGGTCTCGCGCCGCATCTGATCGGCGTGTTGCGGGAAGGGGCGATGGATGTCGACGTCATCTTCGGCGAGCAGATCACCTACACTGCCGCCAGCAACCGCAAGCAGGTCAGCCGCGAGATCGAGGTGCGGATACGCGCCATGCTCGGCCTCAAGCTGCGCGGGCGCTGAGGCCTGAGATCAAGGGGCTTCAATTTCGGCCCTGTTTGCTCTATGGAACCGGCCATGACACAGGAAATCGCCATTTTGTCCCCGAAGCCGGAAGCGACGCCGGACGCGCCCCCGATCCGCAAGGTTTTCGTGAAGACCTACGGCTGCCAGATGAACGTCTATGATTCCGACCGGATGACGGACGCCTTGGCAAAGGACGGCTATGTCTCCACCGACGTGATGGAAGATGCCGATCTTGTTCTGCTGAACACCTGCCATATCCGCGAGAAGGCCGCCGAGAAGGTCTATTCGGCGCTCGGGCGGCTGCGAGATCTGAAGAAGAAGAAAGCCGGCGAAGGCCGCGAGATGATGATCGGCGTTGCCGGTTGCGTCGCGCAGGCGGAGGGCGACGAAATCTTGCGCCGTGCGCCCGCAGTCGACCTCGTCATCGGCCCGCAGACCTATCATCGTCTGCCCGAGGCCTTGAAGCGCGTGCGGCGCGGCGAGCGCGTGCTGGAAACCGACTATGCCATCGAGGACAAGTTCGAGCACCTGCCAGCCCCCGACAAGGCCAAGACAAAGGCGCGTGGCGTCACGGCATTCCTCACCGTGCAGGAAGGCTGCGACAAGTTCTGCACCTTCTGCGTCGTGCCTTATACCCGCGGTTCCGAGGTCTCGCGTCCTGTCGCGCAGATCCTTGCCGAGGCAAGCAAGCTGGTCGAAGCCGGGGTTCGCGAAATCACGCTGCTCGGCCAGAACGTCAATGCCTGGCACGGGCTCGGCGGCGATGGGTCCGAATGGGGTCTCGGCGAACTGCTGCATGCCCTTGCCGGGATCGAGGGCCTTGCCCGTCTGCGCTACACCACGAGCCACCCGCGTGACATGGACGACACGCTGATCGCGGCCCATCGTGACCTGCCGCAACTGATGCCCTACCTGCATCTGCCGATCCAGTCGGGTTCCAACCGTATCCTCAAGGCGATGAACCGGCGCCATACCACAGCCGAATACATCGCCTTGATCGCCCGCATCAAGGCGGCACGCCCCGATATCGCCCTATCCGGCGATTTCATCGTCGGCTTTCCCGGGGAGACCGACGAAGACTTCGAGGACACGATGCGGCTGGTCGAGACGGTCGGTTATGCACAGGCATTTTCGTTCAAATATTCGACCCGTCCGGGAACGCCGGGTGCGGATCTTGGCGATCAGGTGCCGGAAGATGTGAAGGCCAAGCGTTTGGAAAGATTGCAGGAACTTCTGCTTTCGCAGCAGCGGGACTTTGCACAGGCCTGCATCGGGCGCGAGATCGATCTGTTGCTGGAGAAGCCCGGCCGCATGCCGGGGCAGTTGATCGGCCGCTCGCCCTGGCTGCAGTCTGTGAATGTTGATGCAAAAGCATCGCAAATCGGTGACATTATCAAGGTACGAATCACCGGTGCCGGCCCCAATAGCCTTTTCGCCGAGACGATCAGCTAGGGGCCCGTTCACTCAAAGGAGCCTGACCGCTTGAACGGACACGAATTGGTTACATCCTCGCCGCGCCAGTCAAAGACATCTGCGACAGACGCCAATCACTTCGTGCTGACATTCGAGAATAACCGGTATGCCAGCGAACTGTTTGGCCAGTTCGATCAGAATCTGAAGCTGATCGAAGAACGTCTTCATGTCGATGCCCGCCCGCGCGGCAATTCCGTTTCGATCTCAGGCGATATCCCGGCGACCAACCAGGCGCGCCGCGCACTCGATTATCTCTACGGTCGCATCCAGAACGGTGGATCGATCGAGACGTCTGATGTCGAGGGTGCGATCCGCATGGCTCTGGCCGCCGACGACCAGCTTCAATTGCCGACCATGGAACGCAAGGCAAAGCTGAACCTCGCGCAGATCTCGACCCGCAAGAAGACGATCGCGGCACGCACGCCGACGCAGGATGTCTACATGCGGGCGCTGGAGCGTTCCGAACTCGTGTTCGGCGTCGGCCCTGCCGGTACCGGCAAGACCTATCTGGCGGTCGCCCATGCGGCACAGCTTCTGGAGCGCGGCGCGGTCGATCGCATCGTGCTCTCGCGTCCGGCTGTCGAGGCCGGCGAACGGCTCGGCTTCCTGCCCGGCGATATGAAGGACAAGGTCGATCCCTATCTGCGACCGCTCTATGATGCGCTCTACGACATGATGCCCGGCGACAAGGTGGAGCGGGCGATCACCGCCGGCGTCATCGAAATCGCCCCGCTCGCCTTCATGCGCGGCCGCACGCTCGGCAATGCCGTCGTCATTCTCGATGAGGCGCAGAACACGACATCGATGCAGATGAAGATGTTCCTGACGCGTCTTGGCGAAAACGGTCGCATGATCGTCACCGGCGATCCGAGCCAGGTCGACCTGCCGCGCGGCGTGAAATCCGGCCTCGTTGAGGCGCTGCAGATTCTCAAGGGCGTCGAGGGTGTTTCGGTCACCCGCTTCAAGGATGTCGACGTCGTTCGCCATCCGATGGTCGCCCGCATCGTGCGCGCCTATGAAGCGCAGACTGCCGTTCACGACGAAAGCGAGCAAAGCGACCGCTGAGGCGGTCGTCGATTGATATGACGGCTCTTGATATTCAGATCAGCGTGGAGGAGGGCGGCTGGCCCTCCGAGGATGAACTCGACACCCTGTGTCAGAGAGTGCTGGGCGAAAGTGCAGCATTTTTGAAGCGTTCGGAAAAGCAGCCTTTCCCGAAAGTGCCGACCGGAAGTCTCGCTTGTCTTCACGGATGACGCCTCGATTAAGGCGATCAATGCGGAATGGCGAAACCAGGACAAGCCCACCAATGTCCTGTCGTTTCCAGCCTATCCGCTCACGCCGGGAAAGCGGCCGGGACCGATGCTCGGCGACATCATTCTGGCGCATGAAACGCTGCTGCGCGAGGCGGAGGAACTGGGCAAGACGTTCGATGAGCATCTCACCCATCTCCTCGTGCATGGATTTTTGCATCTTTTTGGCTATGATCACGTTGAAGCGGATGATGCGGAAAGAATGGAAGGCCTTGAGACTCGCATTTTGGCGAGCCTTGGTTTATCTGATCCCTACGGGGAGACCGACCCTATATGACAGTTTGGAACAATGAGCGAATTTAGAGCGCAGGCCGTAGTGGCTGATACGGACGGGGCGGAAGCCTCGGAAAGCGAAGCAGGCAGTAGTAGTTCTGCCCAGAAATCCGAGGGTGGCAGTCGATCTTCCTCCTCATTCTGGGCACGCGCGGCGCGAATATGGCGCAGCCCCAATGGCTCCAACCTGCGGGATGATCTGGCCGACGCCTTGATGACGGATGCCGGCAGCGATACGGCCTTTTCCCCCGCCGAGCGCGCCATGCTCAACAATATCCTGCGTTTCCGCGAAGTGCGCGTCGAAGACGTCATGGTTCCGCGCGCCGATATCGAAGCTGTCGATCTCGATATCACCATCGGCGAACTGATGATCATCTTCGAGGAATCCGGGCGCTCGCGCATGCCGGTCTACAGCGATAGCCTGGATGACCCGCGGGGAATGGTGCATATCCGCGATCTCCTGTCCTATGTCGCCAAGCAGGCCCGCAACAAGCGGCGCAGTGGCGCCAAGCCCGCACCGGCCGCGACGGCTGCGTCTGGCACCGTCGTAGACAAACCCGAAAAGCCCGCACCCCGCCAGCCAAAGGCCGGTTTCGATCTTGCACGGGTCGATCTTTCCAAAACCGTCGAAGAGGCCGGGATCATCCGGCAGGTCCTCTTCGTTCCGCCCTCCATGCACGCCTCGGACCTGATGCAGCGCATGCAGGCGGCGCGTATCCAGATGGCATTGGTGATCGATGAATATGGCGGGACTGATGGTCTCGCATCGCTCGAAGACATCGTCGAAATGGTGGTTGGCGATATCGAGGATGAGCACGACGATGAAGAGGTCATGTTCGCCAAGACCTCGGATGACGTCTTCATTGCCGATGCCCGCGTGGAACTTGAAGAAATCGCTGCTGCGATCGGCTCGGACTTCGACGTGCGCGACTTGATCGACGATGTCGATACGCTGGGCGGTCTCGTCTTCGCATCGCTCGGACGCATTCCGGCGCGCGGCGAAGTCGTCCAGGCCTTGCCCGGGTTCGAGTTTCAGGTGCTTGATGCGGATCCACGCCGGGTCAAGCGCGTCCGGATTGTCCGCAAGCGCCCGCCGGCACGTCGCCGGGTCCCCGCCAAGGGCGAAGATGTGACACCCGGACAGGGCAAAGCGTCCAATTCCCAGCTTCAGGACGAAATGACCACGGACGAATAGCCGGATCTGGCACCTGCCGGCAGGACAAGCACCCGCTTTTTTGGAAGACTGCGAAACGATTGATTCGCGCGGTCGTCGGTCGCTCATTTTCCGCCCGCCATCGCGGCGGACGGATCGCGCAAAATTTGGGGGAAATGCATGGAACGGCTTGCTGGCGGCATTATGCTGCTGTCGGGATGGAGACGCGCTCTGGTTGCGGTTTTGGCCGGCGCCTTTGCGGTCCTGGCTTTGCCTCCCCTTGGCCTATTTGCGGCTCCATTTCTCTCCTTCACGATTCTGGTCCTGCTGCTGGACGGCGCGTCCGGCAATCCCGATGCCGGTGTTGTCCGGCGGTCATTTCCTGCCTTTGTTATCGGCTGGTGGTTCGGGTTCGGCTACTTCCTCGGCGGCATCTGGTGGTTGGGAAATGCGCTGCTCGTCGAGGCCGATGAATTCGCCTGGGCCCTGCCTCTGGCCGTGGTCGGTCTGCCGGCGGTTCTTGCCGTCTATTATGGGCTGGCTGCTGCTTTTGCCCGGTCGATCTGGTCTGACGGCGTGGGTCGGATTGCGGCCCTTGCCGTGGCGTTCGGCATGGCCGAATGGCTTCGCGGCTTTCTGCTCACCGGTTTTCCCTGGAATGCAATCGGCTACGGGGCGATGCCGATCCCGCTCATGATGCAGTCGGCCGCCGTGCTCGGCCTTTCGTCCATCAGCCTTTTGGCCGTTTTTGTCTTTGCTGCCCCGGCGCTGATTTTCACGCGCAAGGGCAGGCTGCCCGGCCTGGCGCTTGCCGTCCTGCTTGTCTGCGCCCATCTGGGCTATGGCGCGTGGCAGTTGCAGCAACCGGCGCCGCTGCCGGCGGATCCGCAAACCGTGGTTCGCCTTGTCCAGCCGGTGATTGATCAGGCCAAGAAGCTCGATGACACTGAAAGAACAGCAATTTTTGAGGAACATCTGGCGCTGACGGCAGCGGCGCCCGAAGAGGGCGCGAAGCGTCCGGATATCGTCGTCTGGCCGGAAACATCCGTCCCTTTCATCCTTACGGAGAACCCGGATGCCTTGCTGCGCATTTCGGACGTGCTCGAGGAAGGGCAGATCCTCATTGCCGGGGCCGTGCGCGCCGAAAATGCCAGCGCAGGCTTGCCGCCGCGCTATTACAACTCGATCTACGTCATCGATGATCGCGGACAGATCGTCGGTGCCGCAGACAAGGTGCACCTCGTCCCCTTCGGCGAATACCTGCCTTTTGAAAACCTTTTGTCGTCCTTCGGGCTGAATGCCATCGCAGCCGCCATGCCCGGCGGGTTCTCGCCGGCCGTCACACGCTCGCTGCTGACCTTGCCGGGAGGGCGCACGCTCTATCCGCTGATCTGCTACGAGGCGATTTTCCCGGCCGAAATCGATGATGCTGCGCTGTCCGCCGCCGCCCTTCTCAACATCACCAACGACGCCTGGTTTGGCGATACGCCGGGGCCATACCAGCACTTTCACCAAGCGCAATTGCGCGCGGTCGAGAACGGAATTCCCCTGATCCGCGCTGCAAACAGCGGGATCTCGGCGATGGTCGATGCGCGCGGCATCGTGGTGTCCGGCCTGGACTACAACGAAAAGGGATTCCTGGACACAATTTTGCCGGGAAAATCACCTCTGCTGACAACGCCTTCGCAGCGACGGCAGATTTTCTGGTTTCTTGTGTTTATCTGCATGTCGGTTGCGCTGATTTCGCGCACTGGTTTTGTTTTTAGGGATAATTGACCAAAAACCCCTAAAATTGCATAGTGGTCTCAGCCATCGATCTTTACCAGAGTTGGGGGCCGTTTCATTCGACTACACAACGGGGCGTGTGGGTTGCTCTTGCAAACGTCCAAGGTTCATGGAGCAACAGAAATTTGCATGTTAGGACAACGTCATGATCGAAAATAAGAAGAAGCCGAACCCGATCGACATTCATGTCGGAAGCCGGATTCGACTTCGCCGCACCATGCTTGGCATGAGTCAGGAAAAACTCGGTGAGGCCCTGGGCATCACCTTTCAGCAGATCCAGAAATACGAGAAGGGCACCAACCGCGTTGGCGCCAGCCGTCTTCAGAACATTTCCAGCATCCTGAATGTTCCGGTCTCCTTCTTCTTTGAAGATGCGCCGGGCGACAACGCCTCCGGCGCGACCGGAATGGCGGAAGCTTCGAGCTCCAACTATGTGGTCGACTTCCTCTCCTCTTCAGAGGGGCTCCAACTCAATCGCGCCTTCGTCAAGATTGCCGATCCGAAGGTCCGTCGCAAGCTTGTCGATCTGGTCAAGGCGCTCGCTGCCGAAGCAGAGGCCGAATAAGGCTGGCGCAAGCCATAATTGAAAAAGAGCGGCTTGATAGCCGCTTTTTTTGTGTCCGGGGCGCGTTATCGGGAAGCCGCCATGCTCGCATCAGGCTGATATAAAGATATATTTATGTCCTTGTGTGCTTGTTTTTTGGCGTCAAACTCACTAACACGGTCAAAGATTTTTTCATTGAGGGGACTTCCCGCATGCGCGCCAACTACCTGTTTACGAGTGAATCCGTGGCAGAAGGTCATCCGGACAAGGTTTGTGACCGGATTTCCGACGAAATCGTCGATCTTGTCTATCGTGAAGCTGCCAAGACGGGCGTCGATCCCTGGGGCGTACGCATCGCCTGCGAAACGCTGGCAACCACGAACCGCGTGGTCATTGCTGGCGAAGTCCGCGTGCCGGATACGCTTTTGAAGAAGGACAAGGACGGCAACGTCGTCAAGGACGCGGCCGGCCACCCGGTCATCAACCCATCGAAATTCAAGTCGGCAGCCCGCAAGGCGATCCGCGAAATCGGCTACGAGCAGGCCGGCTTCCACTGGAAGACTGCAAAGATCGACGTCCTTCTGCATCCGCAGTCGGCCGATATCGCCCAGGGCGTCGACAATGCCGCCGACAAGCAGGGCGACGAGGGTGCCGGCGACCAGGGCATCATGTTCGGCTACGCCTGCAAGGAAACGGCAGAACTGATGCCGGCGCCGATCTACTATTCGCACCGCATTCTCGACCTGCTGGCAACGGCCCGCAAGAAGGGCGTCGGCGAAGCCGGCCGCCTCGGCCCCGATGCCAAGAGCCAGGTCACGGTCCGTTACGTGGACGGCAAGCCGTCCGAAGTGACATCGATCGTTCTGTCTACCCAGCATCTGGACGAAAGCTGGGATTCGGCCAAGGTTCGCAGCGTCGTCGAGCCCTATATCCGCGAAGCGCTGTCCGACATCGCCATCGCCGATGATTGCAACTGGTACATCAACCCGACCGGCAAGTTCGTCATCGGTGGCCCGGATGGCGATGCCGGCCTGACCGGCCGCAAGATCATTGTGGATACCTATGGCGGTGCCGCCCCCCATGGCGGCGGTGCCTTCTCCGGCAAGGACACGACAAAGGTCGACCGGTCGGCTGCCTATGCCGCACGTTATCTTGCAAAGAACGTCGTTGCTGCCGGCCTGGCCGATCGCTGCACGATCCAGATCGCCTATGCCATCGGTGTGGCCCAGCCGCTGTCGATCTATGTCGATCTGCACGAGCACCGGCAATGTCACGGAAGACCAGGTCGAGGCCGCCATCCGCAAGACGATGGACCTGTCTCCGTCCGGCATCCGCCGTCACCTCGATCTCAACAAGCCGATCTATGCCAAGACGGCCGCCTATGGCCATTTCGGCCGCAAGGCCGGCCGCGACGGCTCGTTCTCCTGGGAGAAGCTTGACCTCGTGAAGCCGCTCAAGGATGCGATCAAGGCCGCTTGATCCTTCTCTGGACGTCATAAGCTATAAAACGTAAAGCGGATGTTTCCTGATGGAAATGTCCGCTTTTATCGTGAAAGACCACTGATATGACAGAATCGCACCGCAACCGCGCCACCGAAGCCTTTTTCGGACGCCGCAAGGGCAAGCCCCTGCGCACGCAGCAGGCTGCGCATCTGGAAACGCTGCTGCCGGCTTTTCGCGTCGAACTGGCCTCACCCGCGCCGGTTGATATCAAGACGCTGTTTGCGCATCCTGTCGATCGTGTGCGTATGGAGATCGGTTTCGGCGGTGGCGAACATCTGATCCACCGCGCCGTCGAAAGCCCGTCCACGGGCTTTATCGGCGTCGAGCCCTTCGTCAATTCGATGGCCAAGCTGGTGGGGCAGATCGAAGCGCAGGGGGCCACGAATATCCGCCTCCACGACGACGATGCCACCCAGGTACTGGACTGGCTGCCGGACGCCTGCCTCGATCAGATCGACCTGCTCTATCCCGACCCCTGGCCGAAGCGCAGGCACTGGAAGCGCCGGTTCGTTTCACAGGTCAATCTGGATCGGTTTGCGCGTGTCCTGAAGCCGGGAGCATTGTTTTGCTTCGCCTCCGACATCGACACCTATGTCAACTGGACGCTTTTGCATTGCCGCGATCACGCAGCTTTCGAATGGACAGCGAAGAATGCGAGCGACTGGCTGACGCCCTATGCCAACTGGCCGAGCACGCGCTACGAGGCAAAGGCACGGCGCGAGGGCCGCAAGTCTGCCTATCTGACGTTTCGCCGGGTTTGAAACCCGGCGTCTCGAATCAGTGAAGACTGACGATCAATGAAGGCTGACGGTGCGCAGGTCGTCTTCAGCGGCCTTGAAGAAGGTGCTGGAACGGTTGTCGGTCAGCAGGATCGGCGTTCCGTCCGCGCCGAACAGCGCCCAGAGATCGAGGCCGGGATCCATGTCGGGTGCTTCCGGAAAGACCCGCGAGACTTCATCCGACCGCATCTTGCGAATATAGCCGACTTCACCGGCGCCGAGATGGGCAAGGTCGTTCTTCGTCAGTTGCGCGGTGATGTGTCTGTATCCCATGAGTCTCGCTCCGTGGCTTCGGGCAGGATATGAAATCTGCCGGTCATCCTACTCTGGGACTGAAATATTAATTTTCTTTACCATGCGGACAGGTTCGGGACGGATAAGATCGACGGACAGCAGACCATTGCGCAATTCCGCGCCGGAAACATGCATGCCCTCGGCCAGCACGAAAACCCGCTGGAACTGCCGGGCGGCAATCCCCCGGTGGAGATAGTCCCGCTCGCCGGTTTCGCCCTGCCTGCCGCGGATCACCAGCTGGTTTTCTTCCGTGGTCACATCGAGATCGTCTTCCGAGAATCCGGCGACGGCGAGCGTGATGCGCAGGCGCTCCGGCTCGCCCAGAGCCTCGTCGCTGCGGATGCGCTCGATATTGTAGGGAGGATAGCCATCATTGCCCTTGGCAATGCGCTCAAGGGTTTTTTCCATGGCATCAAAACCCAGCATCAGCGGGCTGGTAAAGGGTGTAATCCGGCTCATCGGCGAAGTCCTTGCTGGCTCAAGCGACTAGGAGCGGACCTGCGAGGCAGCATCCGTTGGTGACAATATGGTAGCTGTGCGCAATCAGTGCAAGCCGCTTGCACCGGACGGGCAGGCAAATCATAGTCCGCTCCGCTGATTTGGGTTAAGTATGGTAAGGAGAGACCGCACATGGCTGGGCCGCGAAAGATAATAATCGATACCGACCCCGGCCAGGACGATGCCGCCGCGATCATGCTTGCCCTTGGAAGCCCCGGGGAACTCGACGTCCTTGGCATCACCACCGTTGCCGGAAACGTGCCTGTGGCGCTTACCTCGCGCAATGCCCGCATCGTCTGCGAACTCTGCAATCGCCCCGACATCAAGGTCTTTGCCGGTGCGGAAAAGCCGATCTCCCGGCCACTGGTGACAGCCGAACACGTGCACGGCAAGACCGGGCTCGACGGCCCCGTCGTCGAGGAACCGACCATGCCGCTGCAGCCGCAGCACGCCGTCGATTTTATCATCGAGACGCTGCTTTCGGAGCCTCCGGGAACGGTGACGCTCTGTACGCTGGGTGCGCTCACCAACATTGCCATGGCGCTGAACAGGGCGCCTGAAATCGCGCCCCTGGTGCGCGAACTGGTGATGATGGGGGGTGGCTTCTTCGAGGGCGGCAACATCACGCCAGCGGCCGAGTTCAACATCTATGTCGATCCGGATGCCGCCGAAATCGTCCTCAGATCCGGCATACCGATCGTCATGATGCCCCTTGATGTGACCCACAGGGTCCTGACCTACAAGGCACGCGTCGAAAAGATCAGGGCGATCGGCTCGTCGGCGGCCGTTGCAATGGCGGAAATGCTGGAATTCTTCGAACGCTTCGACATCGAGAAATACGGCACCGATGGCGGTCCGCTGCATGATCCGACGGTCATTGCCTACCTGATCCGTCCGGAGCTGTTCACCGGCCGCGATTGCAATGTCGAAATCGAGACGACCTCGGAACTGACGCTTGGCATGACCGTGGTCGACTGGTGGCAGGTCACCAAGCGCAAGCACAATGCCAAGGTCATGCGCTTCGTCGACGACCAGGGTTTCTTCGATCTGCTGACGGAGCGGCTGGCGCAGCTCTGATTTCGCCAAACCCGGATGCGAAAACGGCGCCCCCGGGGCGCCGTTTCCATGTTCAGGTGAGCCGGATTGGCTCAGAACTCTTCCCAACTGTCCTGGGCAAGTGCCGTGTTGCCGGATACCTGCGGCGCAGCCCTGGCCGGCGCAGCGACCTGGCGGGCCGGTGCCGGTCTGGAGGATGCCGTGTGAGCCGGTGCGCTCTGGCTGGTCGCCTTGACGGGTGCCCGCATCCGGTCCGCTGTGGTGCGAAGCATCTCGCTGGAGGAATGGCTCTGGCGGGCAACCCTGAACCGCGAGACGAGCGTGCTGAGGGCCCGGGCCTCTTCGTTCAGCGTCATGCTGGCTGCTGTGGTTTCCTCGACCATCGCGGCGTTCTGCTGGGTTACCTGGTCCATCTGGTTGACGGCGGTGTTGATTTCCTTGAGACCGACGGCCTGCTCTGAAGCAGAGCCGGAAATCTGGCGGATCAGGCCATTGATCTGAACCACCTGGACGGCAATCTTCTGCAGGGCGCCACCGGCCTGACCGACGAGATCGACACCATCGCGGACCTGGCCCGCCGATGTGTTGATCAGCGTCTTGATCTCCTTGGCGGCGTTTGCCGAGCGCTGGGCCAGTTCACGAACTTCCTGGGCGACGACGGCGAAGCCCTTGCCGGCATCACCGGCGCGGGCAGCTTCGACACCGGCATTCAGCGCCAGCAGGTTTGTCTGGAAGGCGATCTCGTCAATGACGCTGATGATGCGGCTGACTTCGCCGGAAGACTGCTCGATGCCCTTCATCGCGGCAATCGCCTTCTGCACGACCTCACCGGACTGTTCGGCATCATTGCTGGCAGTTTCGACCGACTTGGCTGCAACCTTGGCATTGTCGGCGCTGGCATTGACCTGCGAGGTCAGCTGGTCGAGTGCCGCTGCGGTTTCTTCAAGGCTTGCCGCCTGCTGTTCCGTGCGGTGCGACAGGTCGTTGGCGGCGTTGCTGATTTCGCTGGTGCCGTTGCCGATGTTGACGACGGAGGTGTTGACGGTCTGGATCGTCTCTTCAAGGCTATCCATCGCCGAATTGAAGTCGCTTTTCAGCTGGGCATAGTCACCGGGGAATTCATCGGTGATGCGGAAGCTGAGATCGCCGGAGGACAGGTGCGAGAGACCCTTGCCGAGGCGTGCGACGATATCGCGCTGCAGGGCGTTGTTCTGCGTGCGCTCGGTTTCCGACTGGCTGCGTTCGCGCTCCGACTGCTCCCGGTCGCTCTTTGCCTCGGCTTCCAAGCGCTTTGCATCCGACAGCTGATGGCGGAAGCCTTCGAGTGCCTTGGCAACGGCGCCCGTTTCGTCGGTGCGCTGCTGACCGGAGACTGGCGTTGCATAGACGCCGTTGCTGAGGTTCTGCACATCCTTGACGAGCCCTGCCAGCGGCTTCTGGACGAAGCTGCGCACGGCGAAATAGAGGCCGAGCAGAACCGCGCCGAGAACCACAAATCCGCCGATGATCATCATATAGGTCTGGTCGAGAACCGGTGCCTGGATGGCCGAGCGCGGCACATCGACAAGCACGATCCAGGACGCATTGATGTCAGGCAGCGCGAAGGGATAGACCACGCGGTCGAACGAGCCCATTTCGGCAAAGGAGAGATTTTCGATTCGGCCGATCTTGCCGCTGGCAAGCGCTTCCTTGACGGCGTCGGCGCCTTCGCCCTCATAAGGCTTGGTCAGAAGATCTGGGGCCGGTGCGACCAGCCACTTGCCGGTCTGGGAAAGAAGCGTGACACGGCCGGACCCGAAGGGGTGCAGCTGCGAAAGCTTGTCCGACAGGGTCTTCAGTGAAATATCGACGCCGCTGACGCCGATGAGCTTGCCCTTCGACAGCACAGGATAGGCGATCGATGCCATGGTCGTTGCGGTGCCTGTCGTCGTTTCCGCATAGGGCTGCGTGATCGCGCCCTTGCCGCTTTTCGCCGCCAGTGCATACCACTCGGCCGGATAGTCTGAATCAAAGGCGGAGAAGCTGATACCGCCATCCGTCTTGCTCTTCGTCCAGTAGGGGTTGAACGTGCCGTCCTTCGAGGCGCCGAATTCGGCCTGCCCCTTCATTTCGGGCGACTTGCCGTCGAAGGCGTTCGGCTCTTCGGCAAACCAGCTGCCGAAGGCGAAGGCGTTCTTCTCGACATTGGACTTCAGGATGTCGATGACGCCCTTGCGATCCAGGCGGTTGTTCTCGTGGGCAAGACCGATAACGCCGGCCATGGAACGTGCAGCACCTGCAAGTTCCCCGACACTTCCGGCGATATCGGAAGCGATGCTCTTGGCCTGCGAATTGGCGTCGGCATAGACAAGTTCGGCGACGCGCTCCTGCGTCTGCGATATCAGCACGAAGTTGGAGGCCAGAAGCACAAGCGCGATGGTGCCGCCCGTGACAGTGATGAGTTTGGTCGCAAGTGATCGAGCTTGGAACTTGAGCATGGAGGTCCCCGCATTGGTGTAGTCTCCGCGTGACGGAGCGGCGATGTCTGAGTGTGGGAATTTGCCCCGTCATGGAGCGCCAGATGTCGACCGACACCGGAAGGCCCTGTCCCGCAAGCGGAACGCGAGCCCTTGTGCCTGCTCAAATAGATGACGATCCGTTAAAATACGGGCAACGAAACCAAGGAAGATTTTACTCTTTTCCTGAGAATGCGCGTGTCCTGACGGGACTACGACGTTCATCATTCAAATTGCGAAGCTGGTCTTCGCGATGGGCAAAGCCGGCATGTGGCAGGATGTCGCAGGCGCTCGCCAATTGCCAGGCGAATTCCTGCAGCGTCTTCAAATCCAGGCTTCAGATCTTCGCATCGACCTCGGCCGCAACCGGGATGGCCGGCTGCGCGCCGGGCTTCAGGCAGGCAAGCGAGCCCGCAACGGCAGCACGGCGCAGTGCTTCGGGGAAGCCAAGGCCGGCATCGAGGCTGGCGGCAAGATAGCCGCAAAACGTATCGCCCGCGCCGACCGTATCGACCGGTTCGATCTTCAGTCCCTTGGCGCGATGCAGAATGCCATCGCGGATCGCCATGACACCTTCGGCGCCCAGCGTCACGATGATTGTCTGTCCGGTCTCCTGATGCAGGCGCAGGACGGCATCCTCGCGCTCGGCGTCTGTGAGGTCATGGGCGCCGGCCAGCAGTTCGAACTCCGTTTCGTTGGCAACGACGATATCGGCCTTGCGACCGAGCCTTGCCGCCTCCGGCGTCAGCGGCGCGATATTGATGATGGAGGTCACGCCCTTCCGCTTCGCCGCGTCAAGGGCTGCCTCGACGGCCTGCGCCGGGATTTCCAGTTGCAGCATCAGCGTATCGCCGGCGGCCATTGCGCCCACGGCTGCACTCGCGTCGTCCGGGTTCATTGTCGCGTTCGCGCTGGCAACGACGATGATGACGTTTTCCCCGTCGCCGCCGACGGTGATGTGTGCGGTACCCGTCGGTTCCGATGCCGTCTTGACGAGCGAAAGATCGGCGCCGGCAGATTTCAGCAATTCCAGGGCGCCATCGGCAAAGCTGTCGGATCCGACGGCGCCCGCCATTTTCACCGTCGCTCCGGCGCGCCGCGCGGCGAGCGCCTGGTTGGCACCCTTTCCGCCGGCAGCCGTGCTGAAGCCGGTGCCAGCAACTGTCTCGCCGGGCTTGGGCAGGCGTGCCGTGGTGGCGATCAGGTCCATGTTGATGGAGCCGAAGACTGTGATCATCTGAGGTGTCCTGCCCGAGTGCTGATTTTTGAGTGTCGATTTTTGCCGGACAGTGCCCGAGACCATCAGTCCTCGTCAACCACCCGCAGCTTCAACTGACCGAGCCGGCTATCGAATGGCTTTGCGTCCCTTGAAGGCTCTGCCGCCGGCGTCGCAAGATCGAGCGCCTCGATCCGGCTGCCGCGCCGCTTGAGCTTGTCCGAGGACACGAGGATGTCATCAACATCTTTCTGTGTCGTCAGGAAATGGCCGTGCAGCTTGCGCACCCGCTCGTCCAGCCGGGTCAGGTCTTCCATCAGCCGCACGACTTCGCCCTGGATCAGATGCGCCTGCTCGCGCATGCGGGCGTCGCGCAGGATGGCCTGGATCACCTGGATCGACAGCATCAGCAGCGATGGCGACACGATGACGATGCGGGCGCGGTGGGCGCGCTGGACGATGCCTTCGAAATGCTCGTGAATTTCCGCAAAGATCGATTCGGACGGCACGAAGAGAAAGGCGGTTTCCTGGGTTTCACCGGCAATCAGGTATTTTCCCGAGATATCGCGGATATGAACCTCCATATCCCGTCGGAACTGCTGCGCGGCAAGCTTGGACGCTTCCGGGTCGGTTGCCGCGCGAATGGCGTTCCAGCCCTCCAGCGGAAACTTCGCGTCGATCACCAGAACCGGCTGGTCGTTCGGCATGCGGATGGTGCAGTCGGGCCGCGAGCCGTTGGACAGGGTCGGCTGGAAGGCATAGGCACCCATCGGCAGGCCATCGGCGATGATCGTCTCCATGCGCGACTGGCCGAAGGCGCCGCGTGTCTGTTTGTTGGAGAGAATGTTCTGCAGGCCCGCCATGTCCTTGGCCAGCGACTGGATATTGGTCTGGGCCGTGTCGATGACCGCCAGCCGCTCCTGCAGACGGCGCAGGTTCTCGTGCGTCGCCTTCGTCTGCTCGGTAATGGACGTGCCGATCCGCTGGGTCATGCCGTCGATGCGCTGGTTGATCGACTGGTTGAGCTCGGACTGCCGCGCGCCGAAGACATCGGCGAGCGCTGCAATCCGGCCCTGCATTTCCGTCTGCGCCGCGATCAGCGCCACCATCCGCGCGTCCGTCTCCGCAGCGCGTCGGCTCGCATTGCGGCGTGCCATGACAAGGATGCAAAACGAGGCGAGCAACAGAAAGGCCACCGCCAGGAGCGCGCCCCCAAGCGTCAATGTATAGTCACCGAAAACAAAAAGCGTGCGATCAAGCGAAAGGGTCATGGGCTCCATGGTCTGGACAATAGCAGATTCTTTGGGTGCGACCAGATCAAAACAGGAACAAAGGAATCTCGGGCACTTGAGGGAGCGGCTGCGTGCACCTCGCGTGCCTGCCATGTGCAAAAAAATGCCATCAACGAATTCCATCCAGCTGAAAGATCGGTTATGGGAGCAAAATGACCATAAAGCCGCTCATCATTCTTCCCGATCCTGTGCTGCGCCAGATTTCCCGGCCGGTTGAAACCGTCGATGCCGAAATCCTGCGCCTCGCGGATGACATGCTCGATACGATGTATGATGCGCCAGGCATCGGTCTGGCCGCCATCCAGATCGGCATCGACCGCCGCATGCTGGTCATCGATGTTGCCAAGGAAGGCGAGGAAAAGCAGCCGCTGGTCTTCATCAATCCCGAAATCGTCTCATCCGGCAGCGAACGCTCGGTCTATGAAGAAGGCTGCCTGTCGATCCCGGATTATTACGCCGAGGTCGAGCGCCCCGCATCCGTGACCGTCCGCTATGTTGACCGTGACGGCAAGCAGCAGACCACGGAAGCCGACGGTCTGCTCGCCACCTGCCTGCAGCACGAGATCGACCATCTGAACGGCACGCTGTTTATCGACCACATCTCCAAGCTCAAACGCGAAATCGTCATCCGCAAGTTTACCAAGGCCGCCAAGCTGCGCGGTAGCAAGCCCATCTGACACCTGCATTGAAAAGCCGGCCCTTCGCGCTTATGATATCAGCGATATCATTGCGGAGGTGCGCATGGGTGATCTGTTGATCAGGAATATTTCCGATGCCTTGAAAAGGGACATCAGCGTGGCGGCCGATCGCACTGGGCATAGTCTTTCCGAGAAAGCCAAGGAGCTTCTGCGAAGAGGCTTGATGGTGGAAAACGAGGCAAAGCCGGTGGATGAGAAATCCGCCTACGACGCGCTGCGTGCGACGTTTGGTGCGGATGAAGGCGCGGGTGACGCGTTCGCTGCGATCATGGACGAGATAGAAGCGGAGCGGAAAAAGGATTTTGGCCGCCCCGTCGATCTGGGATGATCGTTCTCGACACAAATATCGTCTCGGAACTCATCAAGTCGTCGCCGGATCGGAATGTCGCTTCTTGGTTTTTAGGCAAAGCGCGGACGATTGTTTACCTGAACGATATTACGATTATGGAGCAATCTTACGGCGCGGAACGATTCTATCTCAAGACGGGCTCTGATCGATATATTCGTTCGCTCAATCGCCTGTTGACTGACGACTTCAAGGGAAGGGTTTTGGCTTTTGAAGGGGATGCACCGGTCTTGACCGGTCGCCTTCGCGCCAAACGCGAAAGCCTGGGTAGGCCAATCTCTGTCGCGGACGCCATGATCGCCGCCATTTGCCTTTTCCATGGTGCGACATTGGCGACGCGGAACGTAAAAGACTTCGAGGGGCTTGATTTGGCGCTCGTAAACCCGTTTGAAGAGGCCTGATTAAAAACGGGAGGCCGCCCGCCGTGTCGCTGCGCATCATCTTCATGGGAACGCCGGAATTTTCCGTGCCGACGCTTTCGGCGCTGGCGCAGGCTGGTCACAGGATCGTCGCCGTCTATTCGCAGCCGCCACGTCCGGGCGGCAGGCGCGGCCTCGAATTGCAGAAGTCGCCGGTGCATCAGGCTGCTGAACTGCTCGGCATTCCCGTACTGACGCCGGTGAATTTCAAGGATGCTGCCGATCGCCAGACATTCAGGGATTTCGATGCGGATGTCGCTGTCGTCGTTGCCTATGGCCTGCTGCTGCCGGAGGATATTCTGAACGGCACGCGGCAGGGCTGCTACAACGGCCACGCCTCGCTTCTTCCGCGCTGGCGCGGCGCCGCTCCGATCCAGCGGGCGATCATGGCCGGCGACCCGGAGACCGGCATGATGGTGATGCGCATGGACAAGGGGCTGGATACCGGCCCCGTTGCCCTGACGAAAACGGTCGCCATCGATCCCGACATGACTTCCGGCGAATTGCACGATCGGCTGATGCTGGCGGGCGCAGGCCTGATGGCGGAAGCGATGGAAAAGCTCGATGGTGGCGATCTGCCGCTTGTCCCGCAGGCCGAGCATGGCGTGCTCTATGCCGCCAAGATCAGCAAGGCGGAGACCCGCATCGATTTTTCGCTGCCGGCGATGGATGTGCACAATCACATCCGCGGTCTGTCGCCATTTCCCGGTGCCTGGTTCGAAACGGAGATCGGCGGCAGGCTGGAACGCGTCAAGGTGCTGCAAAGCGCTCTTGCCGATGGCGAGGGTGACGCCGGCGCGGTGCTTTCGGACGATCTGACGATTGCCTGCGGGCAGGGAGCCGTGCGCCTCACCCGGCTGCAGAAGGCCGGGGGGAAAGCCCTGCCAGCCATCGAGTTCCTGCGCGGCAGCCCGATTCCATCCGGAACAAGGCTGATCTGATGCCACGCTTTCGCATGACCATCGAATATGACGGTTCCAATTATGTCGGCTGGCAACGGCAGGACAATGGCCACTCCGTCCAGGGCGCGGTCGAGCAGGCAATCCTGAAACTGACGCAGGAAGCCGCCCTGATCCGCGGCGCCGGGCGGACCGATTCCGGCGTGCATGCGCGTGGTCAGGTCGCCCATGTCGATCTGACGCGGCAATGGCCCCCCCATACCTTGCGCAATGCCCTGAACGCCTATCTTGGGCAGGCGCGCGAGCGGATTTCGGTGCTGGAGGCGGCGGAGGTGCCGACCGAATTCGATGCCCGTTTCTCGGCCTTGCGCCGTCATTATCTCTACAGGATCATTTCCCGGCCGGCCCCTCTGGCAATCGAGGCGAAGCAGGCCTGGTGGGTGTCCAAACCGCTGGACCACGACGCCATGCACGCCGCGGCGCAGAGGCTCGTCGGCCGCCATGATTTCACGACATTCCGCTCCGTGCATTGCCAGGCAAACAGCCCGGTCCGCACGCTCGACAGGCTGGATGTGACCCGCAAGGACGATCTGATCGAAATCCGCGCCACGGCGCAGAGTTTCCTCCACAACCAGATCCGCTCGTTTGCCGGCACGCTGAAGAAGGTGGGCGATGGAACTTGGTCGCCGGACGATGTCAGTGCAGCGCTCGAGGCGAGGGACCGCAAGGCCTGCGGCCCGGTCGCGCCGCCGGAGGGGCTCTATTTCATGCAGGTCGACTATTGAGGCGCTGGCTTGATCAGCCCGGCATCAGGCCGAAATAGGTCTGCAGCCTGTCACCGATCATGAAGGATGGCAGGATAAACATCAGCGTCAGCGCGGATGCCAGCAGCGTCTGGTTGCTGGTGATGGTTTTCATCAGGCGGAAGATCACGGCAAAAACGGTGATCAGGAAGAACAGCGACAGGAGCCCGGTCAACGCGTCGCTATCCGGCACCACAAGCCGGATCGCCGCCGGTACGGCCATGGCGTAGAAGATAGGCACCGACAGCCAGTTGCTCGAAACGATGATCGCCGCAAGCTGGCCGTCATAGCTGAGGGGCTTTGCCAGAATGGCGATGAGCATCAACGGAAAGATCCAGGCGACGAGATCGATCACGAACAGCTTGACGATGAACAGGATGCCTGTTTCCGTGCCGGGCGGCATGTTGGCGAGATAAAACAGCCGCCAGGCGCCCCAGCTGACGGCCATGGCCGGCAGGCACCAGAGGATGGCCGCAAAGGATCGCCAGACGCCGGTGGCGCTGAGATCCAGCCAGTCCAAACCTTCCGGCTTGCCCGAAACGAGCAGCCAGAGACCCTTCAGGTAGATGCTGATTTCCTCAAGCTGTGGCATTGCCGAACCAGCGTTCGAGGAAGGTTTCGTAGATCGCGGTCAGCGTCTCCAGGTCGGCGATGGCAACGCGCTCGTCGACCATGTGCATCGTCTGTCCGACAAGCCCGAATTCGACGACAGGGCAATAATCCTTGATGAAGCGCGCATCCGAGGTGCCGCCGGTCGTCGATAGTTTCGGTTCGCGGCCGGTCACTGCGGAAATCGCGCCTGACAGCGAGGAGATCAGCCCGTTGTTGCGGGTGAGGAAGACATGGCTCGGCCGCTCGCTCCAGACGAGGTCGTAGGCTACCGGTGAGCGCCCGGGCCGCAAGTTGCCAGCGGCCGCCGCGCGATCGAGGCGCGCGATGATCTCCGCCTTCAGGCTCTCGGCGCTCCAGGTGTCGTTGAAGCGGATATTGAAGCGTGCGGTGGCGCGGGCCGGAATGACGTTCACGGCGGGGTTGCCGACGTCGATCGTCGTCACTTCGAGATTGGAGGGCTGGAAATCAGGCGTGCCGCCGTCGAAAGGCGGATCCATCAGCGCCTGGGTCAGTTGCAGAATGCCGCGCACGGGGCTGTCGGCCAGATGCGGATAGGCGGCATGGCCCTGCGTTCCATGCACGGTAATGGTGCCGGAAAGCGAGCCGCGCCGGCCGATCTTGATCATGTCTCCGAGCGTGTCGGGATTGGTCGGTTCGCCGACGACGCAGGCATCCCAGCGTTCGCCTTTGGCGGCGGCCCATTCCAGCAGCTTGGTCGTGCCGTTGATCGCCGGCCCTTCCTCGTCGCCGGTGATGAGAAAAGAGATGGAGCCCTTCGGGGCCCCGTGCTTTTCGATGTATCGCGCGACGGCGGCTGCAAAGCAGGCGATGCCGCCCTTCATGTCGACCGCGCCGCGGCCATACATCTGGCCATCGGCGATCTCCGCCGAAAACGGCCCATGCGTCCAGGCGGCCTCGTCGCCGACAGGAACGACGTCGGTATGGCCGGCAAACATCAGATGCGGCCCGTCGCTGCCCAGTCGGGCATAAAGATTGTCGATATCGGGCGTACCGGATTCCCGCGCGATAACACGCTCGCAGGCAAAGCCGAGCGGCGTCAGCATGGTCTCCAGCGCCGAAAGTGCCCCGCCTTCGGCAGGCGTCACGGACGGGCAGCGGATCAGCGTGGAAAGATTGGCGATCGGATCGGTGGGGGTCATGAAAGCGGATGCCATGTTTGTCTTCGGCGCATGGTTTAGCCGATCCGGAAGGGGCTGTCACCGGGGCATGGCGTCGTGAGGGAAAACCGGGCAGGGCGCGCTGCCTGCCCGGCTTCTGGACATGTCTACCGTTTGCCGGAAGCCACCGGCACGCTGGCCGGATCGACGGTCTCATAGAATTTCGCGATGATATCCCAGGCCTGATCCGCGGTTTCGACGAACCTGATCAGGTTGAGATCATCCGGCGCGATCGTTCCGAATTCCGCCAGCGCCTCGAAATTGATGATCGTGCGCCAGAATTTTTCACCGAACAGGATGAGCGGCACGAGCGCCATGCGCCCGGTCTGCATCAGGGTGATCGTTTCGAACAGTTCGTCGAGGGTTCCGAAGCCGCCGGGGAAAACCACGATGGCCTTCGCGCGCAGCAGGAAGTGCATCTTGCGGATCGCGAAATAGTGGAAGTTGAAGGAAAGCTCCGGCGTCACGTAGCGGTTCGGCGCCTGCTCGTGCGGCAGCACGATGTTGAGGCCGATCGACGGCGCATCGACTTCCACGGCTCCGCGATTTCCAGCCTCCATCACGCCCGGTCCACCACCCGTGACGATGACGAATTCCTTGTGGTCGGACTGCGCCGAATGCAGCGAGCAGAGTTGGGCGAATTTCCGCGCCTCGTCATAGTAGACCGAAGCGGCGGTCAGGTTCTGGCGCTGCGTCTCGTTTTTGGCTGCCCAGGCGTCGCCACCCGGCTCGGGAATGCGCGCCCCGCCAAACAGGACGATGGTGGATTTGATGCCGCGCTCGGCCAGGATCATCTCGGTCTTCAGCAGTTCCAGCTGCAGCCGCACCGGGCGCAGTTCCTCCCGGCAGAGGAAGTCGTCGTCGGCATAGGCAAGGCGGTAGGCCGGCGACATCGATTGCGGGGTTTGCGGAACGCCCGCCGCGCGGTTGCGGTCATGGGCACTGTCGGCCAGCGGGTCCCAGACCCCATCCTTGCGCCGCAGATTCCGCTTCTTCATTCGTGCCATATTTCATTTTCCCTGACGCAATCCGGCAGATGATCATCGCTGCCGGCTGCTCTTATCCTCACCACAAGATGCAACAGATATCATCATCTGCAGGCAGCCTGTGACACGACCGTGTCTGAGCGGCTGACCGGAACCGAAAATCTCTTCAATTTTTCGGGATCATGCTCTAGAGCAGTTGACGATAAACGCCGAAGTTTAAGGAATTCCGATGACGACCCACGATCTCGCCTCTCTTTCGCAGACCATCGACGCGGCTTTCGACAATCGCGACAGTGTCACAATCCATACAAAAGGCGAGATCCGCGATGCGGTCGAAACCGCGCTGACATTGCTCGACGGCGGCAAGGTCCGCGTCGCCGAAAAGGGCGCGGATGGCAACTGGACCGTCAATCAGTGGCTGAAGAAGGCTGTCCTGCTGTCCTTCCGCCTGAATGACATGGACGTCGTCAAGGGCGGACCCGGCCAGTCGACCTGGTGGGACAAGGTTCCGTCCAAGTTCGAAGGCTGGGGCGAAAACCAGTTCCGCGAAGCCGGCTTCCGCGCCGTGCCGAATGCGGTCGTGCGCCGCTCGGCCTATATCGCGCCGAACGCCATCCTGATGCCGTCCTTCGTCAATCTCGGCGCCTATGTCGGCGAGGGCACCATGGTCGATACCTGGGCGACGGTCGGCTCCTGCGCGCAGATCGGCAAACATGTGCACCTTTCCGGCGGCGTCGGCATTGGCGGCGTTCTGGAGCCGATGCAGGCCGGCCCGACGATCATCGAGGACAATTGCTTCATCGGCGCCCGCTCGGAAGTCGTCGAAGGCTGCATCGTGCGCGAAGGCTCGGTGCTCGGCATGGGCGTGTTCATCGGCAAGTCGACCAAGATCGTCGATCGCGCCACCGGCGAAGTGACCTATGGCGAAGTGCCGCCCTATTCCGTCGTCGTCGCCGGCTCGATGGGCTCCGGTGCGGTCATGCCGAACGGTGTCGTCGCGCCGAACCTCTATTGCGCCGTCATCGTCAAGCGCGTCGATGAAAAGACCCGCTCCAAGACCGGCATCAACGAACTTCTGCGGGATTAATGTGATGGGCGCGGAGGGGCGACAGCCGACCATGGGCTGGCTGTTGTTCAGCCCCTCCGGCCGCATCGGCCGCCGGCTCTATCTGATGGCGTGGCTTTTCTGGCTCTGCATCATGGGGCTTTTCATCGGCCGCATGTTTGCAAGCCGGGGTGACGACATCGCCGTTGCCTCGTGGACTTTGGGGATGATCGCCTGCGGGCTCGTCTCGACCGTCTCTACCTTTTTGCTGACGGTCAAGCGCCTGCACGATATCGGTTATCCCGGTACCTTCGCCCTTTGCCTGTTCATTCCGGTGGTCAGCCCGGTAATGTTCGTCGCGCTGTGTATTTGGCCGGGAATGGCCGAGCAAAACAAGTTCGGCAGCATGCGGGATGGACCGCGCAGATGAGGTAAGTATTTACTTACGAAGCGGGGATTTTCACGGTAAAGCAGGTCTCTTCCGGTGTGGAGGTCACGGACAAGGCGCCGTTATGGGCCTTGGTGATCTCCGACACGATGTAAAGCCCAAGGCCTAGCCCCTGCTGGCCGGAATCGGGTGCGCCGCGAAAGAACGGTTTGAACAGTTCGCTGATCTTTTCCTGCGGTATCGGCTCGCCCGAATTGCAGACCGAGAGTGCAAAACTGTTGTCGACAACCTCTGACCGGACGCGGATTTCGCCATCTTTTGCGCCATGCGTCAGCGCATTGGAGAGCAGGTTGGAGAGAAGCTGACTCATGCGGCCTTCGTCGCAACGCACAAGCGCATCGGTCAGGTCGGCGCTGATTCGGCGATCGGGATGAGCGATGCTCAGTTCAGCGATCACCTGCTCCATGACCGCGCGCAACGGTACGCGGTCCGCCTGCGCGACCGTAAAGCCACCGCCCATCCGTCCGCGGGCAAAATCAAGCACATTGTCGATCAGGCCGGACATGCGGCCGATGCTGCTGCGCATCAAGGTCAGCACCGACTTGGTCTTGTCGTCCGCAGCTGAGCGCTGCAGCATGCGCGTACCGGCGTCCAGCGAGGCCAGCGGATTGCGCAGGTCATGGCCGAGCACGGCAATGAACTGTTCGCGCAACTCGCTGCCCTGCCGTTCCTGGTCGAGCCGCTGCTGCGCGTCGATATGAAAGGCGATCAGTTCGGCAAACAGCTTGAACATGCCGACCGTCTCCGGCGTATCCAGTGTCTGCGGCTTCGTATCGATGGCGCAGAGCGTTCCGAAGAATGAGCCGTCCTTCAGCACGATCGGCATGGAAATATAGCTCTGCAGACCATAGATCGCCGGCGTCTGATGCTTGGCATAAAGCGGGTCGGCGTCAACATGATCGATGACCACGATTTGCCGATGCTCGCGGATTTCGTTGCAGATCGTCGTCTCGATCTTGAGCTCGCCGCCCGGCTGCAGCCCGAACGCGATGTCGTCGCGCACACTGCAGGCGATCCAGCGATCTTCCGTCACGCGCGCAACCGCCGCAAAGCCCATGCCTGTCGACTTGCAGACCACCTCGAGAATGGTCGGCACGACGCTGATCTGTGCTACAATGTCTACCGCGGCAAACGGGTCGTTACTCAAGAGGCGGCCTTCAGTTTTCCATTCGTTCCCTTTCCTGTCGCAGGATCGACCGGTTTGCAAGTCATCAGTTTCGGGAAGGACGGGGCTGGGCGCCAATTTGCGCTCCGCAGAGCGGCGCTGCGATCAAACCGTAACCTGCACATTTCGCTTTTCGACGTTAGGCGATGGCGATCGTCGTGTCGGTATGAACGATGACCTCCCCGCCAGGGGCGGGGAGGTTTAACCGCGGTTACAGCGTCTTTTTGAAATCGGCCGCGTCGATGAAGCCATCGTTGTTCTTGTCGCGGCGCTTGAACATCTTTTCCGTGACACCAGCAACTTCAGTCAGGCTGAGCGAACCGTTCTTGTCGGCGTCGGCGCGCTTGAAGCCTTTGCCGCGCATTGCGGGGAACATGCCCGGGCGTGCCTCGCGCAGATCCTTCATCGCCTTTTCCTTGTCGGCGCCGGCTTCGTTCTTGGCTTCGCGCCAGGCCTTGCGGGCATCGCGGAAGGCCTCGCGGCGAACCTTGATTTCATCGCGGGATACCTGGCCGTTGTTATCGGCGTCGAAGGTCTTGAAGACGGTCGAGACCCGTGTCTGCATCTCGTCGAGCGAGACCTTGCCGTCCTTGTTGGTGTCCAGCCGCTTGATCATCATCTCGGCGCGCTGTTCGGGAGCCATCTTTTCTTTCGCTGCGTAGGAGGACGCAGCAAAGCTTGTGACGGCGATGCTGGCTGCGATGAAGCCGAGGATGAGTGCCTGTTTCTGCATGGTGTTTCCTTTCAGGGATCGTTGGTCCTGACTGAAAGCATACGCCAACCGGCCTCATGGACCAGTTAAATTTTTGTAATATAAACCTTTGACCTTAAAGGGTTTTTTTGATGGCGAAACTATGCCGGATGTGTCCGGATGTAGCCTTTACGTATCCAGAAGAACCCGTGTCAGGAAGCCGGTCAGGTCTTCGGTGACGAAGTCTGCCTGTTCGTCCGTGTCGGAGCTTTTTTCCCAGGCTTCCGCAAATTCATATTCGAAATTGCGCGGCACCAGCAGCACCGTCTTCATGCCCAGCGCCTTCGGCACCACCAGATTGCGCGGCAGGTCCTCGAACATGGCGGCGCGCTTCGTATCGACCCGGTGCAGGCTCATGAACTTGTCATAGGTGTCGCCAGCCGGTTTCGGCACGAAATCGGCAGCGACGATATCGAAGATGTCGTCGAAATGATCGAGGATGCCAAGCCGGCGGGCCGTCAGTTCGGCATGCCGGACGCTGCCGTTCGTGAAGATGAACTTTCGGCCGGGCAGGGCCTTGATCGCCTCGCCCAGGGCCGGGTCTTCCGGGACGACGTCGTAGTCGATCGCATGGGCCTTTTCGAGAAAATCATTGGGATCGATGCCATGATGCAGCATCAGGCCCTGCAATGTCGTGCCGTGATCGCGATAATACTGTTTCTGCAGCACCTTTGCCTCGACGGGATCGAGCGTCAACAGGGCTGCCACATAGGCCGTCATGTTGCGGTCAATCTGCGAGAACAGGTTGACGTGGTGCGGATAGAGCGTGTTGTCGAGATCGAACACCCAGTCGGTGACATGGGCAAAATCGGCTTTGGTCGGCAGTCGGTCGAGATTTTTCATGGCAGGCCTTATGCCACGGCGAATGGCGGACGTAAAAGGAAAAGCGTGGCGTCGATCATGCAGCGGCGGCGATGAAGACCATTTCCTCCGATGTGGCTTCATCGAAAGGCTGGGACAACCAGTCTCCATAAACCATTTCCACCCGAAGGCCGGATGCGGTGAGCCGTTCTTCAATCTCGGACCGCCCAAGAAAAAGCAGTTCGCTGCTCGATATCAGCGTTCTATCGCCCAGCCCATAATGGGTCTCGAACGAAATGCGCTTGTCCGCCATCGCCTTCACCTGTCGCGACTGGCGAATGATGCCGCTGCCGGTGTCAAGTTCGGTCTCCTTGTTCCAGCGCGACGGCCAGTCAATGGCAGGGTTGCGGCTTTCAAAGGCAATCCGGCCGTTCGCGGCCAGATGCTCTCGCATCGTCGCGAAGGTCGCGAGAATATCGCTGTCTTCGAGAAATACCTGAAACGCATTGCCGGTCATGATGATCAGGTCGAACCGCCTGGATGAGCGGAAGCTCTGCGCGGTCGAGTGTATCCACTCGATCTGCCCGCCATGGGGCTTCTGCCGCGCAACATCCAGCATCGCCTGTGCCGGATCGACCCCGGTCACCGAATGCCCAAGGGCCGCATAGGCGTTGCTGAGCAGCCCGGTGCCGCAGCCGAGGTCGAGTATCTGTTTGCATGGCGACCCGGCAAGCGCCAGATAGAAATCCCTGTCGATCGACCAGCCGCTGTCGAGGTCGTAAAGGTCTGCCAACAAGGGCTCTTCGTAATGCAGATCGGGCATCGGGCCTCCCATTGGAAAATCAGTCGGGAAGCTAGATCACCAGGCTCGCCGCACAAGTCCGGTTTCGACGCGATGCTCTAAGTCCGGTGGAAACGGTGCCCGCCTGTGACAGAATGGCGACGGTCTTGCGTGGTTTGCTGCCCCCGGCAATGGATTCCGTCCTGAGGGCATGCTAGCGGGCTTGCATGGAAACCTGGATCATCATCACCTTCGCCGCAGCCTTCCTCCAGAACATCCGCTCGGCCATGCAGAAGCACCTCAAGGGTGTCATGGGAACGACCGGCGCCACCTTCGTGCGGTTTGGCTTCGGCGTGCCGTTTGCGCTGTTTTATCTCGTGGTCCTGTGGCGCGGGTTCGGGCACCCGCTGCCGGTGCCCGATGCAAGCTTCTTCCTCTGGGCCTTTGTCGGCGGCCTTGCCCAGATCGCCGCGACCTTCCTGCTGGTGCACCTGTTCTCCTTCCGCAATTTCGCGGTGGGCACCGCCTATTCGCGCACCGAGCCGGCGCAGGCTGCCCTGTTCGCACTGCTGTTTCTCGGCGAGGCGGCGAGCCATGGCACGGTCGTGGCCATCGCGATCTCGGTTGTCGGGGTGATGATCATTTCGGTGGCCCGCACGCAGGTCAGCGTCACCTCGCTGATGACATCGGTGTTCACCCGCACGGCTGGCATCGGGTTGCTGTCCGGCACCTTCTTCGGTCTCTCCGCCGTCTCCTATCGTTCCGCCTCTCTGGCGCTCGCGCCCAGCCTGCCGCAGCCCGATTTCGTCATGCAGGCGAGTTTCACCCTGGGTTTCGTCATCCTCCTGCAGACGGTCGTCATGCTTGCCTGGATTTTGCTGCGCGAGCCGGATGAACTGAAACGCGTGATGGTCGCCTGGCGCCCCGGTCTGCTGGTCGGTTTTGCCGGCGCGTCTGCTTCCTTTGGCTGGTTCATGGCGATGACCTTGCAGCAGGCCGCGATCGTCAAGGTCGTGGCGCAGGTGGAAATGCTCTTCACCTTTGCCTCTGCCGTCTTCATCTTCCGCGAAACGATCAATCGGCTCGAGGTTATCGGCTGCCTGTTGATCGTGCTGGGCGTCGTCATGCTTCTTGTGCTTTAGGCAGTCAGCGCCTGTGGCAGATGGCTCTTTAGGCACAAAAATCCGTGCGGCGGACGCGACGGCATGTTAGAAATCCGCTATAAAGCGGATGCGATGATATTGCCGGCGGGCCGCCGGTGGCTGAAGGGGAAAAGCATGAGCGGATTTCTGGAGGGGGTGCAGACCTTTCTTCTCATACTGGCCGTGATCTATGCGGTTACCGTGACGATTTATTTCATCCTCGGCTTCGGCATCACCTGGCTCAACGAGCGCAATCCGGAACGGCGCATCCAGAAGAACCGCCGCGGCGAGAAACGCATGCGCACCGAAATCCTGCACAGCCTGCCGTCGATCCTCGTGACCTGCCTGATGGTGACGATCGGCATTTTTGCCCAATGGCAAGGCTGGGCGCTGACCCCTTGGGCGTTTTCCTGGTGGACTGCGGTGCCGCTGTTCCTGCTGACAATGGTGCTGTTCGATGCCTGGTTCTATTTCGCCCATCGCGCGCTGCACACCAAGCTTCTGTATAAATACCATGCTCTGCACCACAAGAGCGTGGCACCGACCGCCTGGAGCAATGATTCCATAGGGTTGGTCGATACGGCTCTGTCGCAGGGCTTTTATGCCGTGGTGGTGTTCGTCGTGCCGATTTCGCCGTTCATTCTTCTGGCGCACCGTCTGTTCGACCAGATCAACGGCACCTTCGGTCACGCAGGCTTTGAATATTTCGCGTCGAAAACCTCGCGTTATCCGTCACCCATGCTGTGCACGACCTATCATGATCAGCACCACGCCGAGTTCCGCTTCAACTATGCCAACTATTTCTCGTTCTGGGACCGGGTGATGGGCACGATCTCGCCGGTCTATGACAGCCGTGTCGAGGCTTTCGAGGCGAGCGCACCGGCGCTCAACCTCAAGCGGCCATCCGGGCTGTCTATCGAACCGGAAGCGACGGGCGAGAAGGCGGCGGGCTGAGCCGCCGCATCCGTCAGGTCGATCAGGGAACGATCAGCGTTCCCGCGCCATGTTCCGTAAAGATCTCCAGAAGCACCGAATGCGCGGTCTTGCCGTTCAGGATGACGACGCCCTGTACGCCGGCCTTGATCGCCTCGATGCAGGTCTCGACCTTGGGGATCATGCCGCCCGAGATCGTGCCGTCCTTGATCAGCGCCAGGGCCTCGGCGACCGAGAGTTCCTTGATCAGTTCGCTTGTTCTTGTCGAGCACGCCGGGTACGTCGGTGAGGAACAGCAGGCGCGTGGCATTCAGCGCGCCGGCAATGGCACCGGCAAAGGTGTCGGCGTTGATGTTGTAGGTGTGGCCGTCGCGGCCGGGCGCAACCGGCGCAATGACCGGGATCATCTCCGATTTGGCCAGAAGGTCGAGCAGGGTGCGGTCGACCTCGACCACCTCGCCGACGAAGCCGAGATCGAGCACGCGCTCGATATTGCTGTCGGGATCGGTCACGGTCTTGCGGGCCTTTTCGGCAAACACCATGTTGCCGTCCTTGCCGCACAGGCCGATCGCCCATTCGCCGGTCTGGTTGATCAGCGCGACGATTTCCTTGTTGATCGATCCGGCCAGAACCATTTCGACGATCTCGACCGTCTTCTGGTCGGTGACGCGCAGGCCGCCTTCGAATTTCGATTCGATGCCCATCTTGGTGAGCATGGCGCCGATCTGCGGCCCGCCGCCATGCACGACGATCGGGTTGACGCCGGATTGCTTCAGGAGGGCGACGTCGGCGGCAAAGGCCTTGCCGAGTTCCGGATCACCCATGGCATGGCCGCCATATTTGACGACGATCGTCTTGTTCTCGTAGCGCTGCATATAGGGCAGGGCCTGCGCGAGAAGGCGTGCCTGGGTTTCGCTTTCGGATGCGGACATGATGGAGCCCTTCAATACAATCGGCGTGTCGGGAGCGGCGTTTCCGCCTCGTGAATTCTAACCGTTTCCTTTAACGGCATCGCGTTTCAATGCAAGTTCCCAATGCAGGTTCGCGACGATTGCAATGATCCGGGTCAACGGTAAATGCGTAATGACAGGTGGTCGTGACACGGCGCACCTATCGACATCGTCCACCTGTTTATCCGGTAGATTGTGCCCTATGTTCGTCGCAACGGGATGGAGACCGGAATTCTCGATGACCATTGACGATATTTCCCCGCTCATCGGCCGTATTTCGCTGAGGGACCGGGCTGCGTTCTCGCAGCTCTATCAAAAGACGAGCTCGAAACTTTTTGCCATCTGCCTTCGTATTCTTCGCGACAGGGCAGAGGCGGAAGAGGCGTTGCAGGAAATCTACATCAAGATCTGGCAAAGGGCGGATCGTTATGCCGCTGGCGAAACGAGCCCGATGGCCTGGCTCTCCGCGATTGCCAGGAACCACGCGATCGATATGATCCGCGCCCGCAAGCCGGTGGCAAACACGATTGACGAGGCCTATGATTTGGCCGATCCTTCGCCCGATCCGGAAAAATCGGCGCTGAACAGCGCGGAGGGCAGGCGGATCGAAACCTGCATGCAGCAACTCGACAGGGAGCGCGCCGATGCGGTGCGCAAGGCCTATGTCGAGGGGTTGAGCTATCAGGAACTGGCGGAAATCTTCAATGTGCCGCTGAACACGATGCGCACATGGCTGCGGCGCAGCCTTTTGAAACTGAGAGAGTGCATGGATCAATGACCACACAGAACCCCGAAAGCGGAGATTTCCGGCGCGATGAATTGATCGCGGGAGAATACGTGCTCGGCGTTCTGTCTGCCGAGGACCGGCGCAAGGTCGAGGCGCGCATGGTGCTGGATCGCTCCTTCGCGGCAATGGTCGGTCGCTGGCAGCATAATCTCTCCTCGCTCGAAGATGAGTTCGAGCCCGTTTCTCCGCCGCCTCGGGTGCTCTCGGCGGTCGAGCGCCGGTTGTTTGCGGATGCTCCCTCCAGCGCGCAGGCGACTGGCGGATCCGTCGGCTTCTGGAGCTCGCTGGCACTCTGGCGCGGATTGACGCTCGCCGCCGTGGTTGGCATGGCAGCGATCGGCACCATGAACAGCAACCTGTTTTCCGGCAGCCAGGCGGGCAGGCCACTGGTTGCCGAACTGTCCGGGGAGGCAAGCGCCTCGCTCAATCTGATTGCGCAGTATGATGGCGAAAGCGGCAGGCTGCGTGTGACGCCGGTTGCTGCCCGGCAGACGGAAGAGAAATCGCTGGAGCTCTGGCTGATCGTCGGCGATACGCCGGCGCAATCCCTGGGTGTGCTTCCCCAGACCGGCCAGGGCGAAATCGTCATTGCGCCGGAGCTTCGCTCGAAAATCGGCGCAGGCGCAACATTCGCGATCAGTCTGGAGCCGTTCGGCGGATCGCCGACAGGCTCGGCCACCGGCCCGGTCATCGCAGCCGGCAAGGCCCGCAATCTTTAAAAAGGTAAGACTTTCCTTGGGAAACGTGCAGCTTGCTGCGCGTTTCCACTCGCCCTGTTTTTTGACCCGTGAATTCTCACATCATGAAAAAATCAAAGAAAATCAGTAAATTGAGAAAAGTTAAGTTTTCCTGAAACTCTTTTCGCAGCCCTCCCGTTAATGGTCATGTTCCCCGCAGAGAGGGATCGCAGGCATCCCCAAGGGGTGTCGGGAGAGGCCCGGGTCCCCGGGTTTTGCGAGATAAACAGGAGAAGATTCATGTTCAAGACCACGATCCGTACGCTCACCATTGCTACCGTTCTGGCCGCCGGTACTTTCGCTGCCCATGCCGAAAATCCGATGGTCGGCGGCGCCGCCATGTATGAAGACAAGAACATCGTCGAGAACGCAGTCAATTCCAAGGACCACACCACTCTGGTTGCAGCCGTGAAGGCTGCCGGCCTGGTTGAAACCCTGTCCGGTGCCGGTCCGTTCACCGTCTTCGCACCGACCAACGAAGCATTCGCCGCCCTGCCGGCCGGCACGGTCGACACGCTGCTGAAGCCGGAAAGCAAGGACATGCTGACCAAGGTCCTGACCTGCCACGTCGTCTCGGCCAACGCGATGTCCGACGCCATCACCAAGATGGTTGCCGATGATGGCGGTACGCATGACGTCACCACCGTTGGCGGCTGCGTGCTGAAGGCCAAGGCAGACGGCGGCAAGATCACGCTGACGGACGAAACCGGTGGTGTCGCAACGGTCACGATCGCCGACGTCAAGCAGTCGAACGGCGTGATCCACGTCATCGACAAGGTTCTTCTGCCGAAGTCCTGATCCTTGATCCGATAGCTTGGGCGCCGGATGTGGTTTCAAACCCGCATCTTCGGCGCCAGGCCGGACGTCCTTATCCCGCGTCCGGCCTCAAGGCCGCTGGTCATCACTCGCCAGCGGCCTTTTTACCAAACGCATTGGACAGCAAGCCGAACCACTCACGACGGTTTGATCCTATTTGTTTTGTGACGTGGTCCGTGCGGGACTAGAGTTGACATAAAGCGGGAAGTGCCCGCAGCAAATTCAGCAGTCTGGGAGCCATCATGACGACGCGTCGTTTCTTCCTTCTTTCCGGCACCGCCTTCCTCGCCGCCACGGGTCTGGCGCGCTACACGCGCCCCAGCGTCGCGGCATCCACAGAGACGTTCGAAGTGACGAAGACGGAGGCCGAGTGGAGGGCAATCCTCACCGAGGAGCAGTTCAGCATCCTGCGGCAGGAAGATACGGAAAGGCCGTTTACCAGCGCGCTCAACAATGAGAAGCGCAAGGGCGTCTTCCAATGCGCCGGTTGTGAACTGCCGGTCTATGCCTCGGAAACGAAATTTGACAGCGGCACGGGCTGGCCGAGCTTCTGGGACGCGATCGAAGGTGGCATCGGCACGCGCGAGGATACGTCGTTCTTCATGACGCGGGTGGAATGCCATTGCCGACGCTGCGGCGGCCATCTCGGCCACATCTTCGACGACGGCCCGCAGCCGACCGGCAAGCGTCATTGCATCAATGGCATGGCGATGACATTCGTGCCGGCGACTGCCGCCTGAAGTTTAACGACCGATCGCGGTATAGATCGCGTTGCGCAGCTCTTCGAGGCCCGTTCCCTTTTCCGATGAGGTCGATAGCACCACGGGAAAGGCGGCGGGCCTTTTCTTGATCTTTTCCTGCGTTTCGGCAATCACCCGTGGCACGGCCGGATCCTTGATCTTGTCGGTCTTGGTGAGCACGATCTGGTAGGAGACTGCCGCCTTGTCGAGCAAGGCCAGCGCCTCCTCGTCGTTCGGCTTGACGCCGTGGCGGCTGTCGATCAGCACATAGACGCGCTTCAACGTCGAGCGGCCACGAAGATAATCGAAGACCAGCTTGGTCCAGGCATCGACATTTTCCTTCGGCGCCTTGGCATAGCCGTAACCGGGCATGTCGACCAGCGCCATCGGCGGCAGGTCCTTGCCTTCGCCGGTATAGCCGGCCGGCACGAAATAATTGAGTTCCTGGGTGCGGCCCGGCGTGTTGGATGTGCGCGCGAGCCCATGATGACCGACCAGCGCGTTGATCAGCGACGACTTGCCGACATTCGAGCGTCCGGCAAAGGCGATCTCCATCGGCCCTTCCGGCGGCAGGAATTGCATCGAGGGAACGCCGCGGATGAAGATCCATGGGCGCCCGAAGAGGGGAAGGTCCGGCTGCGGCTTTGTTTCGGTCATGTCTGTCGCTCATCCTTTATACCCTGCAGGGCTTCAAGGTTTTGGCCGCCCTTGTCAAGGCAGACGGCACGCATTGGCCTATGCGGCGCGCACCAACCGGCGCTGACGCCACATTTCGACGCTGAGATAGGCCAGAAGTGCCGTCAGAACGATCGCGCCGCCGATGACGGTGTTGAGGCTCGGGATCTCGCCATGGATCAGCGCCACCCAGAGCGGCCCAAGCACGGTCTCCGTCGTGCCGAGCAGGGCGGCAAGCGCAGAGGGAACGAGCCGCGCGCCGGTGACGAACAAGGCAAGCCCGAGGCCAAAGTTCAAGGCTCCGAACGCCATGAGCACGCCGAGTTCCGGCAGCGTCACGGCAAAACCGCTTGCCTGCGTTGCCGCGACACTGCCGGCGACGATGGTGCCGAGGCAAACGGCGGGTGTCATCCGCACATGGGCGTAACGACGCGTGATCACGGTCGCCGTGGCAAAGACCAGCGCAATCAGAAGCGCCAGTGCATCGCCGATCGGCGAGACGGTGCCGCCGATCGAGTCCGATACCATAATCGCCACGCCGAAGATGACGGCGGCGATGGCGACCCAGGTCAGAAGCGAGATGCGTTCCCGAAACAGGATCCAGGCGATGAGCGCTGCGATCAGCGGCACCCCGGCCTGGATCAGCACGACATTGGCAACGGTCGTATAGGCCAGCGCCAGGATGAAGGATGTGGAGGCAATGGCAAAACAGAGCCCGACGGCGATGCCGGGCAGGCCCATGGTCCGAAACAGGGTCACGGTGCTGCGCGGCCCGTCGCGCAGCAGCATGAAGCCGATCAGGAAAAGGGCCGCAAAAACCGAGCGCCAGAAAACCACCGTCCAGCTGTCGTTGATATCAAGGAAGCGCGCCAGCGTGCCGCCAAAACTCCAGACGATCGCCGAGCCGAGAACAAGGACGATGCCATTTGCCTGGCTCGGCTGGGCCGACAGAGCAGGCTGTTGTAGCGAGGTCGGCTGGGACATGGGCAAATCCATTGATGATCGTCATAGTCTAGGAGCAAACCGCAACGTCCACGCTGGCAATCGCGACAAAGCCCCGTCGCAAATCCTGACAGTCGCAAATTCCGAAAGTCACGCTTTCTCGACGTCACCCTTTTCCGGTATCGGCTTGATAAGCGCAAGTACGATCCCGCCTATGGCGATGATCGCCGATCCAGCCAGGACGCCTGTGGTCGGAACTTCATTGAAAAACAGAACCCCGATGAGTGCGGCAAAGACAAGCCAGGCATAATCCACCGGTCCGACGATGGCGAGCGACGCAATCCGATAGCCGCGAACGATGCAATACTGGGCTGCGATGGCGATCGGACCCAGGAGGAGAAAGGGAACCATCGCAGAAAGCGACATCTCTTTCCACGCAAGCGCGGCCGGAAGGGCCAGCAGCACGATGCCGAAGCCATTCACATACAGAAGCACGGTCAGCGGCCGGTCGGCATGGGACAGAACCCGGATCAGCAAGCCCTCGACGGCAAGGAGCGCAGCGCCGGCAACGGCAATCGCCGCGGGCCAGAGATAGGCCGGCTGGAACTGCGCAAAAGCGCCGCGTGAAATCATGATGAAACCTGCCCCGGCACAACTGAGGGCAATGCCGGCGAGATGCTGTTTCGTGACATCTTCCTTCAGGATGAAAACGGCGAGTGGAATGACGAAGACGACATAGAGAAGGCCCAGTGCCGTCGCATCGACGATCGGCATTTCGGCAGAGGCGTAAATGAGCGCAAACCCTCCCGAAACGCCGAAGATGGCGCGCAAGGCATGCGAAAACGGCCTGTCGCTGCGATAGGCGCGCAGGCTCTCGCCCTTGCAGGAAACGACAGCCAGCAAGGTCGCAAAGCCGGTGACGTACCGGAGGAACTGGATCTGTACGACGGATACGGCTTCGCCGCCGAATTTTCCCGACGCGAAGATCAAGGAAAATAATGCAGTGCCCAGCAAGACCCAGATCATGGCCTCGACGTTCGAATTCGATCGGATGTTCCGCAAGCGCATATCTTTCCACCGTTTGTGCATCATCCTTGCCAAACAGATGACCTCTGTAGCAAATTCGAATTTTCATTTCTGAGTGAGCAATTTCGATGCAGAAGAAGAGAGGCATCTCGCTGAATGCGGTGCGCATATTCGTACTGGCCGCCCGTCATCTCAGCATCCTGAAAGCGGCTGCGGAGGTGGGACTGACCCCGAGTGCCGTCAGCCACCAGATCAAGAAGCTTGAGGGTGATCTGGGACTGCCTCTTTTCAAGCGAAGCAACAACTTCCTGGTCCTGACGGATGCCGGCCGTCGTCTCTATGACGACGCTGCCCCGGCGATTGCCGCCATTGACCGCTCGACTGAGGCGCTTAGCCGCGACCAGAACGAGATCGTCGTTCGCGTGTCCGTTTCCCTTGCCGTTCGCTGGCTGATCCCGGCTCTGGAGCGCTTCAAGACGCTTCACCCGGCAGCGCGTGTTCGCGTCGAGACGAAGGTCACGTCCGACGTGGCGCTTGGAACCTGCGATCTCGCGATTTCCTACCATCGTTCTGGATCGGTGCCGGCAGAAGGCGAGTGGCTCGCGGCCGATATGAGCCGCCCCGTGGCATCACCGGCACTTCTGGCTTCCGCAGGATATGAAAGTGCCGTGGACCTCGAGAGGATTCCCGCCCTGCAGTGCGCGCAGGACAACTGGGACTGGTCGCTGTGGACCCGCACGCTTGGGCTGGAGCCGCGCGTCATCAACATCCAGCATGTGTTCGATACGGATGATGCCGCCCTGCATGCCGCCACTGCCGGGCTCGGCATGGTTCTGGCACCTGCATTTCTGACGGAACGGGAGATCCGCTCCGGAGGGCTGGTGGCCTTGCCGGGCTTCGGACCTGTCGATCTCGGCCACTACCGCGTCGTCTTTCAACGCCACGAAAACCGCATGACCCGAAAATTCCGCAAATGGCTGGGTGAGGAAATGCAACGCATGCTCTAGGGCGGCGGCCGTCCTTCGGGGAGCCATGCCCGTGCAACAAAAAGCCCGGTTCACGCGTGTGAACCGGGCTTTTTCTCATTGAGTTTTGTGCCGACCGTTATTCCGCCGGTTTGGGCTTCTTGCTGAACAACCCCTTGAGATTGTCGAACAGTTCGACCTTCACGCCATGGCGCTTCATGATGAAGGCCTGCTGGGCGATCGACAGCGTGTTGTTCCAGGCCCAGTAGATCACCAGACCGGCCGGGAAGGTGGCCAGCATGAAGGTGAAGACAACCGGCATCCAGGTGAACAGCATCGCCTGAGTCGGATCCGGCGGCGTCGGGTTCATGCGCATCTGCAGGAACATGGTGACACCCATGATCAGCGGCCAGACGCCGATCATCAGCATGTGCGGCACGTCATAGGGAAGCAGGCCGAACAGGTTGAACAGCGAGGTCGGATCCGGCGCCGAAAGGTCCTGGATCCAGCCGAAGAACGGTGCGTGGCGCATTTCGATGGTGACGTAGATCACCTTGTAAAGCGCGAAGAACACCGGGATCTGCAACAGGATCGGCCAGCAGCCGGCGATCGGGTTGATCTTTTCTTCCTTGTAGAGGGCCATCATGCCCTGCTGCAGCGCCATGCGGTCGTCGCCGTGCTTCTTTTTCAGTTCCTCCATCTTCGGCTGAACCTTCTTCATGTTCGCCATCGAAGCATATTGCTTGCTGGCGAGCGGGAAGAAGAGAAGCTTGACGACAACGGTGGTCAGCAGGATGGCGACGCCGAAGTTTCCGAAATAGCGGAAGAAGAAGTCCATCAGTTTGAACATCGGCTTGGTGATGAAGTAGAACCAGCCCCAGTCGATCAGAAGGTCGAACTGCGGAATGGCATAGGTCACTTCATAGCCATCGACCAGCGGCACCTGCTTGGCGCCTGCAAAGACGAGGTTCTTGAGTTCGGTGGACTGGCCGGGCGCGATCGTGATCGCATCCTGCTTGTAGTCTGCCTGATAGCGCGGGCGTCCATCGGGGAAATGCGCAAACTTGGCCTCATAGGGCGTTGCCTGCGGCGGAACGATGGCCGCTGCCCAATATTTGTCCGTGATGCCGAGCCAGCCGGTGGTCGTCTTGCCGGGCTGAATGGGGGCGTCGTCTTCGACCTTGCCATAGGCAACTTCGTTAAGCCCATGCTCGCCGATCACGCCGATAAAGCCTTCGTGCAAAACATAGACGCTTGGCTCGAGCGGCTTGTTGAAGCGCGTCACCCGGCCGTAGGACGACAGCGAAACCGGGGCCGTTCCGGCATTGGCAACGGCATCGGTGATCTGGAACATGAAATGGTCGTCGATGGAAATCGTCCGGGTGAACGTCAGACCCTTGTCGTTGGTAAAGGTCAGCGTCACCGGTGTCGCCGTCGTCAGCTTGTCGCCGCCCGAAAGCGTCCAGACCGTGGTCGGCCCGGGAACCGTACCGGTCGCCTCATTGCCGATATAGCCGAGTTCGGTGAAATAGCCGTTCTGCGTCTCAGCCGGGCTGAAGAGCGTGATCAGCGGGCTCTTGTTGTCGACAGTCTCGTGATATTCCTTGAGCTTCAGGTCATCGAAACGCGCGCCGGTCAGGTTGATCGAACCACTGAGCGCTGCCGTGTCGATTGTCACGCGAGCGGACTTGGCAATGGCCTGGTCGCGGTTCTCGACCGAGCCGGGCACGGCGCCATTGGCCGGCAAGGCCTGACCCGGCGTCGCCTGCTGCGCGGCATCGTTGGCGGCCTGCGTCTGGATCTGCGCCTGCTGCGCTTCGGCGGCCAGCCGGTCCTTCTCGATCTTCGGATTGACGTAGAGGAACTGCCAGGCAATCAGGATGAGCACGGACAGGGCAATTGCCACGAAGTAATTGCGGTTTTTTTCCATCATTCTTTCCTGGGGCCGGCCTGTTCGGGCCGCTTATGTTTCGGCTTGTTTTCGATGCGTTCGCTGAGGCTCCTGATGATCCGATCGAAAGGGGCATTCAGAAGGTCGCGTCGGGCGACAATCACATAGTCGTGTCCCGGCTTCATTGCAAATCCGGCAGATAGCCGCACCGCCTCCTTGAGGCGTCGGCGCATGCGGTTGCGTTCCACGGCATTGCCCTGCTTTTTCGTCACCGTAAAGCCGGCGCGTGGCGGTTCCTGCGGCGCCTTTCGGTCGAGCACCTCAAGGAGAAACAAGGGTCCCCTTCGTTGCTCTCCTGCACGCACAGCAAGAAACTGCGGGCGGCTTTTCAGCCGCCCGGCAGTTATTTCATCTTTGCTTGACGTCGTTCGCCCGCGATCTGTCATCGGGCAAAGCCAGCTTACGCTGACAGACGCTTGCGGCCACGTGCCCGGCGGGCGATGATGACCTTGCGGCCACCCTTGGTGGCGATACGGGCACGGAATCCATGCCGGCGCTTGCGAACAAGCTTGGACGGTTGGTAGGTACGCTTCGTCATTTATTTTAACACCGCGGTGTGCGGCCCTTCTTGGGTTTGCTTTTTAGCAAGGAGCGTTACGTTCCGGACATGGCACGGCCACAGGGCAACGCAAGTTGACCGGACGTGCGCGGCTTATAAGGGCAAACCCCACGCGGAGTCAATTCCTCCGCCGGAACCGGGAAACGCAGCCTGTTCGCGCCGGAGATATCCCGATTGCGGGAGCCGGACCACAGGTTGGCAATCTTGAATTGCATCGTTAGGCAACGCTAACATTTTCAGCTTACAAAACCGTTAAACCACGTTTCACTAGATTTGCGTCGGTCTTGCGAGAGATTCGTTAACTACCATTCAATTAGGGTTTCCAAATATTTGATGAAGTCGGCCCTCGCAGCGGGTTCTCGACTTGAAGGAGACGCATGCAATGAAAATCCGCGGTAAAATCTACCTGATCGTCGGTGTGATGAGCTTCATCGCTATGGCAATTACCGGCATGGCGCTAGTCGTGGCGACCGAATACAGCTCCAGATTGTCACACTTCGAGAACGCTTCCGATCGCGCGTTCAAGGGAGAGCGTCTGAACCGACTTGTCACCGGCGTCGTCATGGAAGCACGCGGCATCTACGCGTCGCCAAGCGCGGAAAAAGCCAAGACCTTTGGCGAAGGCTTGATGAAGAACCTCGACAAGATGGATGCGTTGCTGACGGACTGGCGCCCACAAGTGCCCGCCGAACAGCTTGCGGCTTTTGAAGCCGTCGTCGCGCGTGCCGCGGAGTTCCGCACCTTCCGCAGCGAGACGGTGCGTCTTAGCCAGGAGGTCGATCCGAAGGCGGCCAACGAGCAGGGCAACAACGAGTTGAACCGCGCCAACCGCAAGGCCTTCCAGGCCGAGATCGATGCCGTTGTCGAAACGGACAAGCAGGCGCTGGAAGCGATCAAGGCAGATATCACTGCATTCGAACAGTCGATGATCACGATCATTCTCGTCATGGCGGGAATTGGCCTCGTCGTCGGCGGCGGCGCAGCGTTTTACATCGCCACCAACCAGCTCAGCCGTCCCATTCTGGATCTGACGGGAAAAATGAAGCAGCTCGCCGCCGGCGATCTGGATGTCACCGTCCCCTTCGCTGGTCGCAAGGACGAAATCGGCGAAATGGCGCAGGCTGTGGAAGTCTTCAAACGCAATGGTCTGGCTGTTCGCGAGCTCAACGGCCATGAAACGGTCTTGCGTGAAAAAAGCGCCGATCTGCAGGCCAGCATCGCCGTCGTCGTTGCCGCCGCTGCCGCCGGTGATTTCCGCCAGCGCATCGAAAAGGATTATCACAACGAAGACCTCAACCGTTTTGCCGCTGGCGTCAACGAACTGGTCGGCAGTGTCGATACCGGGATCAACGAGACCCGGCGCGTCATTGCAAGCCTTGCCAATGGCGACCTGACGCAGAATATGGACGGCCATTTCCAGGGCGCTTTTGCCGAGTTGCAGCAAAACGTCAATGACACGCTGTTCACGCTGCAGAAGACGATGCGCGAAGTCCGCACCACGACGGATACGATCAACGGCAATTCCGCCGAGTTGCGGTCCGCGACCGATGATCTGTCGCGCCGCACCGAGCAGCAGGCGGCAGCCCTTGAACAGACCTCCGCCGCACTCGACGAGATCACGGTCGCCGTGCGCAACTCGACCGAACGAGCGCAGGAAGCGACCGTCATGGTCACGGAAGCCAAGCAGAGTGCCGCCCAGTCCGGCGAGGTTGTCCGCAACACGGTCAGCGCCATGGGTCGCATCGAGCAGGCCTCCAACGAGATCGGCCAGATCACCAATGTCATCGACGAGATCGCCTTCCAGACCAACCTCCTGGCGCTCAACGCCGGTGTCGAAGCCGCTCGTGCCGGTGATGCGGGCAAGGGTTTCGCAGTGGTTGCCCAGGAAGTCCGCGAGCTTGCCCAGCGGGCTGCCAGTGCCGCGAAGGACATCAAGGTCTTGATCTCCAAGTCCGGCACGGAAGTCTCAACCGGCGTCAAGCTCGTTCAGGAAACCGGCGTCGTCCTCGGCCAGATCGAAACCAGCGTTCTCAAGATCAACGATCACATCCACTCGATCGCGGTCGCGGCGCGTGAGCAGTCGACAGGTCTGAGCGAAGTCAGCACCGCCATCAACCAGATGGATCAGGTCACGCAGCAGAATGCGGCGATGGTCGAAGAGGCAAACGCCGCCACGCACAAGCTTTCGTCGGAAGCCGACAGCCTGGCGCGCCTCGTCTCCCAGTTCAAGGTCGATCAGGGCCATGCACAGGGCAATGGCCAGTCGCAGGGTCGTGGCGCTGGCCCGGCCCCTGCCAGGGAAGCGGCCCGTCCGGTCGCATCCCCGGCCCGCCGGATGATGGGCACGGTCGCACGCGCCTTCGGCGGCGGTAGTTCGGCAAGTGCTGCTGTTTCGAAGGACAACTGGGAAGAATTCTGAGGCTGGTCCCGACAGGATCGTCTGAATGGATTGTCCGCGCCGCCCGAAAGGTCGGCGCGGATTTTTGTTTGAGTGCATCCGATGGCTGCGGACCGAGACGGTGTTGCATGATGGAGCGCGCTTCGGCCCAGGTTCATGGGTAGAAAGCCCGGAGATTGGAAAACGCGCGACAATCGCCTATCATGGGGCCTTGGCACACCAGCCGTTCGTGCATGTGATTGCGCGGGGTCTTGCGGCGCATCGGGTGAAGCCACGGGAAGAGCCTATGACGATGGAAGACATGCCGAGGGAAGCAGCTCCCGAAAAGCCGCCGGTGCGGGCCTGGTTTCTCCGGGGCCTTTCCGGTCGGCTGCTGCTTTTGACCGTCATCTTCGTCATGCTGGCCGAAGTCCTGATCTTCGTGCCGTCGGTTGCCAATATGCGCCTGCGCTGGCTGGAAGACAGGCTGAACACGGCCGCTGCGGCCGCGGTCGTGATCGACGGGCTGGAAAACATCGAACTGTCCCGTCCGCTCCAGGAAGACACGCTGATGGCGACGGGAACCAAGGCGATCGCGCTTCGCCGAAACAGCGAGTCCCGGCTGGTGGCCGCCGTCGACATGCCCCCGGATATCGATGCGCAATACGACGTCGCCGCAACGACGCCGTTTTCCGCCATTGGCGACGCCTTCGATACCCTCATATTTGGCGGCGACAGGATCATACGGGTGTTCGGACCGGTGGGTGACAGCAACGCCACGATCGAGCTGGTGATGGAAGATGCGAGCCTGCGCAAGGCGATGCTGGCCTATGCCCGCAACGTGTTTTTCCTGTCGCTGTTCATTTCGCTGATCACCGCAGCCCTGATCTTCCTGTCGATCAATCGCCTGATGATCCGGCCGATCCGCCGGATGACGGCGAGCATGCAGGCCTTTTCCGCCGATCCTTCCGATCCGGCCCGCGTGCTGTCGGCCTCCGGTGGCACGGACGAACTTTCGGTCGCCGGCCAGCATCTCTCCGCCATGCAGCGACACCTGCAGAAGACGTTGAAGCAGCAGAAGAATCTCGCCGATCTCGGCCTTGCCGTGTCCAAGATCAATCATGACATGCGCAACATCCTGTCCTCGGCGCAGCTGATTTCCGATCGGCTGGCCAGCGTCGATGACCCGATCGTCAAGCGTTTCGCGCCGACCCTGCTGCGCAGCATCGACAGGGCCGTCGGCTACACGACCGAGGTGCTTTCCTATGGGCGCACGACCGAGCCGGAGCCCCATCGCCGCTTTCTCCAGCTTCGCCCCTTGGTGACCGATGTCTCGGAGATTCTCGCCATCGACCCGAAATCCGATATCGAGTTCCGTATCCAGATCGCCGATGACATTCAGGTCGATGCGGACGGCGAGCAACTGTTCCGCGTTGTCCACAATCTCTGCCGCAACGCGGTGCAGGCGCTGATGAACGATGCCTCTGATCTGGACGGTAGGCGCATGGTTTCCATCTCCGCCATGCGCACCGGCAGTGTGGTCAGCATTTCGATCGACGACAACGGCCCCGGAATGCCACCAAAGGCGCGGGAAAATCTCTTTGCCGCCTTTCGCGGATCGGCCCGTTCGGGCGGAACGGGGCTTGGGCTTGCGATCGCGCGGGAACTTGTGCTTGCCCATGGCGGCACGATCGCGCTGGTGGAGAAGGCGACCCCAGGCACCCTGTTCCGGATCGAATTGCCCGACCGGCCGGTGCCATTGGATGTGTTCCGCTCCAAGGCAAGGCATTGAGACTTTTTCTCTTCCTGCGGTTCTTCCCGGAAAGCCCGGATCTGCGGGCCTGAGCCTTCGCGCCGGACAATCTTCCACCTAAAAATGATTTTTTCGCCGAAATTCGCTTGCAATCCCCCGGCGGACGTTTTAGAGGATCGCCACGCAAGCGGTTCTCGCCGCAGCGAAAAGCACCCGTAGCTCAGCTGGATAGAGCATCAGACTACGAATCTGAGGGTCGGACGTTCGAATTGTTCCGGGTGCGCCATTTCTCTTCCTGATATTTCAGAATTCTCAAAGCGTTAGCGCTTGAGCACCATTTTGATTCTCTCAAACGTGGTCGTCTTCGGCTGCGAACGACGCAGGCATCGCCCGGATCATCCGGCCCCGAAGAGCCGGATGATCCGTCTTGCTCCTGTCACCACTTCTGGTGAACGTGAACCTTGATCAGGCGCTCGTAGATATCGGCGATGGCGGCCATCGTGTCCGGCGCGATTGCAGGCAGGGCGCTGGCTGACGCGTTGCCCCTGGCCTGCGCCTCGTTGCGGGCGCCGGGAATGACGACGGAGACAGCGGGGTTTTCGAGGATCCAGCGCAGCGCGAACGGCGCCATGGCGACACCCTCGGGCACCAGTGGCCGCAACGCTTCGACCGCCTCCAGCGCGACCTCGAAGGGCACGCCGGCAAAGGTTTCGCCGACATCGAAGAATTCGCCATTGCGGTTGAAGGCACGGTGGTCGCCGGCTGCAAACGGCGTGTCTGCGGTGATCTTGCCGGACAGCAGGCCCGAGGCCAGCGGCACGCGGACGATGATGCCGACATTCTTCGTCTGCGCCTGCGCGAAGAACAGGTCGTGCGGGCGCTGGCGGAAGATGTTGTAGATGATCTGGATCGTCGCCACGCCGGGATATTCGATCGCCTTGAGGCCTTCCTCCACGGTCGAGACGGAGACGCCGTAATTGCGGATCTTGCCCTTGATGGTCAGCTCGTCGAGCGCGCCGAACATGTCGGGCCGGTAGAATACCTCGGTCGGCGGGCAATGCAGCTGCACGAGGTCGAGCGTTTCGACGCCAAGGTTCGTCAGGCTGCGATCGATGAAGGCCTCGATGTTTTCGGCCGTATAACCGTCGGCGACATGCGGGTTCAGCCGGCGGCCGGCCTTGGTGGCCACGAATGGTTTTTCCCCGCCGCGTTCTTTGAGGACCGCCGCAATGATCTTTTCCGACCGGCCATCGCCATAGACGTCGGCCGTGTCGATGAAGGTCACGCCCGAATCAAGGGCCGCATTCAGCGCCCGCTTGCCGTCCTCCTCGCTGACATCGCCCCAGGAGCCGCCGATCTGCCAGGCGCCGAAGCCGATTTCGGAGATGGAGGTGCCGGTGCGCCCCAATGTTCTGCTTTTCATGATGGTTAGATCTCCTGCGCGACATCCCCCATCGGGATGTCATGTATGCCGCTCATCTGTGCTCTTTATCCACAAGGGCAAGGGCGAAAGTCAATTGTGCCTGCCTCCTTCATCCACGCCGTCCATCCCCGCGCGGATATTCCGCCGTGGGTGTGAAGATCCGTTCGGCCGGGGCACGACACATGCCTCAGGTAGAAATAGTTAGGTGACACGCACCGTGCCCCGTTTCGGTGTCTTTTGCCGCGCTTCTCAGGTTCTTCTGCGCTTTCGTCCTTTTGAGCACGAAAGCCTCCAATGCCCCGGCCCGACCTCTTACCCGCCCGGCCTTTCAATGAGGCGGGGCATTGCCCTGGACCGTCACGCATACGGCGGGGCATGCCCGGCACGCCCGGACCATCCAAATGTCCGGAGGAGAACCGCCTTTCACGCAGCCCCCGGCTTCAAGCGGGCGTTCCGCCATCCTCCAGGGCACCGGTCCCGCCTCGCCGGCAACGCTCATCCGGTGTATCCGATGGCGGGACGAGGCCATTCTAGGCACAGGCGATGGACACGGGGATTTGCGGGGATGAATTTTTTCGGGGAGGCGGGCGGATCGGTCGCGGTTGTCACCGCGAGGCATTGGGCCTTTAGGGGTTGGCTGTGGATCCTCGGGTCAGGCCCGAGGAGGACGGAGGGTGAGGACGATCTGGTGAAAACGACTGGCGCTGTCGGCTAAAGAGTTACGTCTCAAATCTCCCAGATCGTCATCCTCGGGCTTGACCCGAGGATCCAGCCACAAGCTCCCGCGGGCCCGTTGGCCCTATTGCAAAACCGTTGCCGAAAGCGCCTACACGTCGTCGGCCACGATCACGGCACGCCCGCGCGTAATGTCCGTCACGGTCCGGACGATGGCATCGCGGATATCGATCGGCATATCCACGGCCAGCACGGCGCCGGTGTCGATGAAGGTCTCGCTGTCGATCGCGCCACCCAGCCCCGAAATCCGGGCTTTCACCAATGCGAGATCCGAGAAGTCGCAGGTCATGGTGATTCGTATGGTTTCGATCAGTTCGATCTTCTCCATGGCGCGCAGGCAGGCGGCAGCGGTGCCGCCATAGGCGCGCATCAGGCCGCCGCTGCCCAGGAGAATGCCGCCGAACCAGCGGGTGACGAGCGCCACCGTGCCGTCGAGCATCTGGCCGTCGATCGCCTGAAGGATCGGCTTTCCCGCCGTGCCGCTCGGCTCGCCGTCATCGTTGAAGCGATAGGCCTGCCCGATCCGCCAGGCCCAGCAATTGTGCGTGGCTGAAGGGTCCGAATGCTGCGCGATGAAGTCTTTGGCCGCCTGTTCATTGGCAACAGGCCCGCAGATCGCCAGGAAGCGGCTCTTCTTGATGTCCTGCGTGAGGCTTGCATTGGTCTTGAGGGTGAACATGCCGGCTTTATCGCAGGGAAGGGGCGGGCAGGAAACCCCTGTGCGGGCTATCCGGTCTCCTGCCTCTGCCCTACGCCCGCCGCCTACCTCACCCGATCGACATCAGGCTGGCATTGCCGCCGGCGGCTGCCGTGTTGACGCTGGTCGATACCTCTTCCAGCAGCCATTGCAGGCAATAGGCATCCGGATTGCGCAACAGCTCTTCCGTTGATGCCGCCTGCACCAGCACCAGCGGGCCGGGAAGGGCGGCGATCGCGCGGTTGACGGTGCGGATCCGGTCCGCGCCGCCTTCGATCAGGGCGCCGGCAAAGGGAGCATCGGCCTTCCAGACCGTCGTGTAGGAGAGGCGCGCGGCAACCGTTGCCGGAAGCGTCGAAAGGGCGCCGGTCAGGCCGGATGCCGTGTCGATCACGGCGCTGTTGCCGGTCGCAAGCACGGCGGCGAGCTGCCGGTAAAGTCCGGTTTCGGTCTCGGCGACGACGAGGATGCGGCCACGGGCATGCAGCGCATAGAGATTGCGCTCGCCGACCGGGCCGGCCAGTTCCGTCGTCAGGCCGAGTGCCGACTGGCCGCCGGTTTCGCGTGTTGCCTGCGCCTGTGCCTTCAACCCCTTGCCTTCGAGCCATTTGGCGAAATCGAGCAATACCGGATCGATATGCACGGAGCTGTGCTGCGGCGGGATCGGCGGCGTCGTGACGAGCCGGCCGAGATAGAGCGGCCCGCCGGCCTTGGGACCGGTGCCGGACAGGCCGCGCCCGCCAAACGGCTGCACGCCGACGACTGCACCGATGATGTTGCGGTTGACGTAGAGATTGCCGGCCTTCACGCGGGAGGTGACATGGGCGATCGTCTCGTCCAGCCGCGTGTGCAGGCCGAAGGTCAGGCCATAGCCTGTGTCGTTGATATCGTCGATCAGCCGGTCGAGGTCGTCGCGCTCGTAGCGCAGCACATGCAGGACCGGCCCGAAGACTTCGCGCTTCAGGTCGGACAGCTGTTTCAGTTCGATGATCGTCGGCGGCACGAAGGTGCCGTTTGCGGTGGCATTTCCGGTGGCGATCTGCTCGACGCTTGCGCCGATGCCGCGCATCGTCTCGATGTGTTTTTCGATGATGCCCTTGGCTTCCGCAGAAATGACCGGGCCGACATCGACGGCAAGCCGGTCCGTGCGGCCGATATCGAGTTCGTGCAGCGCACCCTTCAGCATGGACAGAACGCGATCGGCAACATCGGCCTGCAGGCAGAGCACGCGCAGCGCCGAGCAGCGCTGGCCGGCGCTGTCGAAGGCGGATGCGATGACGTCGCCGACGACCTGTTCGGCAAGGGCCGACGAATCGACGATCATGGCGTTCTGGCCGCCGGTCTCGGCAATCAGCGGGATCGGCTTGCCAGTTGTGCGAAAGACGATCGGCCAGCTGCGCCTGGATCAGCCGCGCGACCTCGGTCGAGCCGGTGAACATGACGCCGGCAATCCATCCGCCGCGACCAGCGCCGCGCCGATCGCGGCCGTCTCCGGGCAGAAGCTGGAGAGCCTCGCTCGGGATGCCGGCCTCGTGCAGGATGCGCACGCCTTCAGCCGCGATCAGCGGGGTTTCCTCGGCCGGCTTTGCCAGCACCGGATTGCCGGCGACAAGGGCAGCGGCGATCTGGCCGGTGAAGATGGCGAGCGGAAAATTCCACGGGCTGATGCAGACGATCGGCCCCAGCGGCTTGATGCGCCGGCCCGAGCGTGCGGGCGGCCTGTTCGGCATAATAGCGCAGGAAGTCGATCGCCTCGCGCACTTCGGCAATCGCATTCGGCAGCGATTTTCCGGCCTCGCGCACGATCAGGCCGAGCAAGCCGCGGCATGCGCTCCTGCATCAGGTCGGCGGCGCGGGTCGAGGCAGGCGGCGCGCGCGGCTGGTGATACTGCGCTCCAGTTCACGGTTGCGGAAACAGCGGCTTCGACGGCCCGCCTGGCGTCGTCCACGGCGGTTTCTGTTACCGTGCCGACCATGTCGCTGTGGTCGCCGGGGTTCAGCACCGGACGCGTCTCGCCTTGTGCAGGCTCGATGCCGAGCAAGGGTTGCGCCGCCCATTCCACAGTCGCACTTGCCTTCAGCCCGTCGGACAGGGCCGCAAGCGTGTCTTCGTTCGAAAGGTCGAGCCCTTCGGAATTGCGGCGAAGCCCGTAGAGATCGGCCGGCAGCTTGATCTGGTCATGCTGCGCGCCGATGACAGGCAGGGCGCGAACCACGTCGACCGGATCGGCGATCAGATCCTCGACCGAGACGGCCGGATCGGCAATGCGGTTGACGAAGGAGGAGTTGGCGCCGTTTTCGAGCAGGCGGCGCACGAGATAGGCGAGCAGCGTTTCATGGGTTCCGACCGGCGCATAGATGCGGCACGGGCGGTCGAGATTGGCCTTGCCGACGACCTCGTCATAGAGCGGCTCGCCCATGCCGTGCAGGCACTGGAACTCGTAGTCGCCGACGGTGAAATCGGGACCTGCCATTTCGTAGATCGTCGCCAGCGACTGGGCATTGTGGGTGGCGAATTGCGGGAAGATCACGTCGCGCGCATCCAGCAGTTTGCGGGCGCAGGCGATATAGGACACGTCCGTATAGATCTTGCGGGTATAGACCGGGAAACCGGTCAGGCCGTCGATCTGCGCGCGCTTGATCTCGGCATCCCAATAGGCGCCCTTGACGAGACGCACCATCATCCGGTGGCCCGAGCGGCGGGCGAGATCGATGATGAAATCGAGCACGAAGGGGCAACGCTTGCCATAGGCCTGGACGACGAAGCCCATGCCGTTCCAGCCGGCAGAGATCCGGATCGAGCGCGCAGCGCCTCGAGCAGGTCGAGCGACAGTTCCAGCCGGTCGGCTTCCTCGGCGTCGATGTTGAGGCCGATATCGTAGCTCTTGGCGATCAGCGCCAGCGCCTTCACCTTGGGCAGCAATTCGCCCATGACGCGGGCCGCTTGCGCGCGGACATAGCGCGGATGCAGCGCCGACAGCTTGATCGAAATGCCCGGACCTTCATAGATGCCGCGCCCCGCGGAGGCCTTGCCGATGGCATGGATGGCGTTTTCGTAATCGGCATAATAGCGCTTGGCGTCGGCCGCCGTGGTCGCGGCTTCGCCGAGCATGTCGTAGGAATAGCGGAAGCCGCGGGCTTCCAGCGCGCGCGAGCGCTTCAGCGCCTCGTCGATGGTTTCGCCGGTCACGAACTGCTCGCCCATCATCCGCATCGCCATGTCGACGCCACGGCGGATCACCGGTTCGCCGGCGCGCGCGATCAGGCGGGTGAGCGCCGCCGACAGGCTGCGGTCGTTGACGGTGGCCGTCAGCTTGCCGGTGACGACGAGACCCCAGGTCGCGGCATTGACGAACAGCGAGCGTCCGCCGCCGATATGCGAGCGCCAGTCGCCATCGGCGATCTTGTCGCGGATCAGCGCATCGCGCGTTGCCGTGTCGGGAATGCGCAGCAGCGCTTCGGCAAGGCACATCAGCGCCACGCCTTCCTGGCTCGACAGCGAATATTCATGCACCAGCCCCTCGACGCCGGAGCCCTTGTGCTTGGCGCGCAGCGCCGTGATCAGCGTGCGGGCGGTTGCCTTGGCCTTGCCCCTGAGATCGTCGGGCAGGGTGGCCGCTTCCAGCAGCGGCGGCAGGCATTCGGTCTCCGGACGACGGTAGGCGGCTGTAATGGCGCGGCGAAGCGCCGAAGGCTCGGCGATCGGCGGCGCGAAATCGGCAAAGGGAGCGGAAAGCGGGGTGGATCCGGCAGTCTCTTGCTGATGTGGCAGGCTCATTGCAGTCGTCCCTCTTCAACGCGCCGGCGCACCCGATATGGCCCGGACAGGATGGTGCAGAAATTAGCCTCGAAGTCTCCGTATCTCCATCCGGTATTTTGGCGTCGTAACGCTTCTATTCACTGATTTTACCGTCAATCGCAGTCAAATATCCGGCGCATCTGAAATATCGCAGGACGATAGAAAGTCAGAGAAGGACGGTCTGCGACAGTTTCTGCCGCGCCATCAGACATTCATCGTCGCCCGGCATGCAGGTGCGGCAGACCAGCGGCCGCACGGCATAGATCGTGCAGCCGACATGCACGCCGAGCGTACCTGACAGCGCCGAACAGCGATTGTCCTCACAGCGCATGCCGCCGAGATCGGAGGAGATATGTTCAGCCGGAATCCGGTCGAGTTCCTCGTCCGTTTCAAGAGAGAAACGCGGCCAGTCTTCGGAATAGCTGCAGCAGGCGCCGCAGGTCTGGCAATCGAAGTCTTCGGTGGGAACGGCAAGGGTCATGGGGGGAGGGTAGCGGAAATTGAAAGGGAACGGAATGGGGTGCCTCGTATGCAACCACTCCGCCTGACGGGGAGATTATAGCCTGATGTAAGGATCTCAGCGTAAATTTGAGAACGGAAAAAGGCTCGAGGCACCACCATATCATCTCTGTTCAATCCATGAGGTTGTTCAATGATCGCCGGGCGAACAGGTGCAAGGAGACGGACACAACGGCACAAATCCCTACAAAAACGGCCGTTGACCAGTTTACTGGGCCTGGATTGTCCTGGATACCTTTCAGCGTCGGCGTTAGTGCTCCGGCCAGTCCGACTGCAATTGCAATGCCATTCAGATACGCCGCTGTTAGCTTCGCCTTTTCGTTTGTTTGAGCCTTCATTTTACCCTCTCAAAGCGTTCTAGGACGAAAATATACATGCATGGCGCACCGGAGACTAGGTACCATGCTCCGGTGCTCAACCCATTGTTTTGAAAGCGACTTCGTTCGGTCGCCAACTCATGGCCGAATTACATTAGAGACCTGCAATTCTCAAGCCACCGCCGCTTCCCGCACCGCAATCTCATAATCCTCCGTATGCACCAGCACGCCGGTATCGGTCATCACCGCGATACCGTAGGCGGCGGGTTCATCGACGGACAGCGAGGCGTCGGGGGCGTCGAAGGGCATGGGTTGCTGGTGCACCGGGCTCTTGAAGACGGAAAAGGCAATGCCGCGGCTGGAGCCGGAGATCGTCCGGTGCACATGGCCGGCAAAGATGTGCAGCACATTGCCGTGGCGTTTGACGAGCTCGTAGAATTCCGCCTCGTTGACCAGCCGGATCATGTCCATGCCGCTAAAGCCGGTGGGGTGCGGCGGGTGGTGCATGAACAGCATCACCGGCCTGTCGCCGGCGCTGGCCAACTGGCGGTCGAGCCAATCCATGCGGGCCGCGCAGAGCAGGCCGGCATGGCTGTTGGGGTAGTCGTAGGGCGGCGCAAACAGCGTATCGAGTACAAGCAACCGACAATCGGGCAGATCGATTACCTGCTGGACAAATCCGTTCTCGTCGGTCGGACAATCGGCGAAGACCTCGAGGAAGACATCCCGCCGGTCGTGATTGCCGATGGTGATGGCCTTCTGCGGTATCAGCGTGTCGAGCAGACCTTTCAGCCGTTCATAGGACGTCCGGTCGCCGTGGTGCGTCAGGTCGCCGGTGAAGATCACGACATCCGCGTCGGCATGATGCGCATTGACATGGGCGATGCCGGCAGAGAGCCGCTGATGCGGGTCGAGCCCGATGATCGTCGTGCCCTCGGGCACCATGTGAAGGTCAGTAAAAATGATCAGCTTGGTCATGGGGTCCGTCGACATGGGTGGGGCCGGGGTGGGCGGTGGTGGGGTCGGGCAGGCGCCAAGCTGTCGGCAGCAAGCGCAGGCGTCAAGCCACATAATTGGGAGGATGCCGGTGAAAACCGCAAAGCGTGGTTTGAGACTGCAGGCACTAGGCAAAGCGCAGGGAGCTGGTATATCAGAGCCGAACCCCCGGTGTTGCAGCGATTCCAACGCACCCGAAGCGTGATGCCGGGCTGCCGGGTCGCAGCGGCCGGGTCCGGCGATCGCGGGTTTGATCCTGACCGGCCTTGCCGGGTCGCGGGTGAAATGCGCAGATGGCGTAAACAGTTTTTGTCTGGAGTGAAGCAATGAGATGGAAGCGGACGATCCAGTTGCTGGATGTGCATTGCGAAGGCGAAATCGGCAAGGTCGCCATCGGCGGCGTGCCGAAAATCCCCGGCAACACGATTGCCGAGCAGCTGAACTACATCAATACGGTGGATGACAGCCTGCGCAGGTTCCTGTGCCTGGAGCCGCGCGCGGCCTCCATCGGCTCGGTCAATCTGCTGGTGCCTGCCAAGCGCCCGGAGGCCGATTTCGGCTTCATCATCCTGCAGGCCGATCAGGCCCATGCCATGTCCGGCTCCAATTCGATCTGCGTCACGACTGCGCTGCTGGAGAGCGGCATGGTCGAGATGAAGGAGCCCGAAACGATCGTCATGCTCGATACGGCGGCCGGCCTCGTCAAGGCGACGGCCACCTGCCGCGATGGGCGCTGCGAGCGCGTCAAGCTCACCATGGTGCCGTCCTTCGTGCAGGACCTCGACGTCGAGATCGACACGCCCGACTGGGGCCGCATCAAGCTCGACATCTGCTATGGCGGCGTCTTCTACGCTCTGGTGGATGTCTCCCAGATCGGCACGACAATCGAGAAGGCCAATGCGCGGCGCATCGTCGAGGCAGGCATGATCCTCAAGGATCTCGTCAACAGGACGATCCCGGTCGTGCATCCGGAAATCCCGGAAATCCGCGGCGTCGCCTATGTCATGTTCCGCGATACGGAAGCCGATGGCGCGGTGCGCACCTGCACCACCATGTGGCCGGGCCGCGTCGATCGTTCGCCCTGCGGCACCGGAAGTTCGGCCAATCTGGCGACGCTGCACGCCCGCGGTCTTGCCAAGGTCGGCGATGTCTTCACGTCACGCTCGATCATCGGCTCGGAATTTCAAGCCGGCCTCGAAAGCGTCACCACGGTGGCCGGCCGCCCGGCGATCATCCCCACCATTTCCGGCCGCGGCTGGACGTTCGGCCTGCATCAGGTCTCGCTCGATCCGTTCGATCCCCTGGCGGACGGCTTTGCGCTGACCGATACCTGGGGTCCGCAGGCGGGCGAGATCCGCTGATATCCTTCTTCGGCGGCACGCGTCTCATTTGACGCGGCCGGCCTTGGGAAGGATGAGCAGCGCCTCTTCCGTCGGCAGGGCCGGCGTCACCTTGTCTTCGGCAGCGGCCAGTTCCTGCAGCTTCTGGCGGCCGAAGGCATCGCCCCGGCGGGCCGCATCTGCATAGAGATCCTGGGCTGCGGCGATATCCTGCGTGACGCCCTCGCCGTTTTCCAGCATCAGGCCGAGATTGATCATGGCATCGACATTGCCGCGCTCGACAGCGACGCGGTAGAGACTTGCCGCCTTGGCATTGTCCTCAGGCAGCAGCTTTCCCTCGTCGAAAAGGACGGCCAGATTGAAGGGCGCCACAGTGTCGCGTGCCGCCGAGGCGCGGCCGAACCACTGGGCAGCCAGCGCGCCGTTCACTTCGGTGCCGACGCCGTCACGATAGGCAACGCCCAGATTGTAGGCGGCCAGCACGTTGCCGCTCGCTGCGGCTTTCTGATAGAGGCTGAATTCCTGCGTGGTGTCGCCCTTTTCGCCCAGCATCACGGCATAGTTGACCATGGCCAGCGCATGGCCGGCCTCTGCCGCCTCAGCCAGGAGCTTCATCGCCTGGATCTTCTGGCCGGACTTGTGCAATACCCGCGCAAGCTGGAAGGTCTGGCGCGGACCGGCGCCCTGGTTATAGGCCTCGCGGCAGGCCGAAAGCGCAATGCCGATGCGGATGTCGTCGGTTGCGACCGGCTTGAACGCCATGTTGCGCTGCTGGTCGTGTTCGCTGCCGGCTTCCCGGTCGCAGAGGTCTGCGGGCAGGAGGTCGGATGCGTGGCTGGTGGACGGAAGGGCGATTGCGGCAACCGACACGACGCCCAGAGCGGTGAGCAGCGCGGCATTGATCATCGACGTGCTTTTGTTCCTTGCGTTTTTCATGATGGTCTCCTTTAATTTGTCCCGACCATACGTTCCGTGCTTGCAACTGCCTGTTCCGCTGGAAACAGGGATCGGGATTGTTTCAAGGCAATTTGGGGGTGCGCTGATGGCTGGCCTGTGCGGGCCGCCCGGCGATTTTTAAACAAGGGAGTAAGGGCATGAGTCTCGAAGTGATGCCGGCACGGCGCGGACTGATCGGCCGGCGAATATTCATGGCTGGCTGCACTTTCGCAGCCGTCGGCCTTGCCAGCGTTTCGACGCGCGCCAACACGGTGATCGGCAAGGCAAACGACATTCGTGGCAAGGTCGAACGCAAACAGGCCGAATTGCAGGAAGGTCTAGCCGCCGGCGGCTCCATCCTCGACAATGACTATGTCCTGACCGGCGCGGAAAGTTTTGCAGACCTGCAACTCGGCGGCGACACGCGTATTCTTCTGGGAAGCCAAACCGAGCTTCTGGTCGACAGCTTCATCGCCGGCCAGGGGGGCACGCTGGAGCTTGGCCTGGGCCAGATGGTCTTCGATCGGCCGGAAGGCCTGCCGAAGATCGATCTGGCGCTGCGCACCACCTTCGGCATGATCGGCGTGCGCGGCACGAAATTCTTCTGCGGCCCCAACCGTGGCGTCTTTGCTGTCTTCGTCGAACACGGCCAGGTCTCGGTCGATGGCGGCGGCGTGACGAAAATGGTCGGTGCCGGCGAAGGCATCGAAATCGCCAAGCCCGGCGATGCGCCGACCGACCCCGTTATCTGGAAGCCGGCCCGCATTGCCGAAGCCTATGCGAGCGTTGGTATCAGGCCTTAACCGGGACTTTTTGTTCCTGTGTCCGCGGCATCGATGGTGAACAGTTCCATCGTGCCGAAGCCGCGGATTTCCTGCATGTCGAGGGAGCGCAGCGGCCGGCCGCTCTGGTTGGCGGCCTCAGGGCCGATACAGATCGAGGTTCCCAGGAACTTGTTGGCATCCTGGAGCCGGGCCGCAAGGTTGATGGCGTCGCCATGGGCGGTGTAGTCCAGCTTGCCGCCGGCGCCCACTTCTCCCAGCACCGCCATGCCCGTCTCGATGCCGATGCGCGTGCGGCCAAAGTCGTTCTTCGCAAACAGCGGCCGCGTGCGCATTTCCTCCGTCAGGCTGCGGATCTCCAGCGCGCAATCGATCGCCTTGTTGACATGGTCGTCAAGGTCATCAGGCGCGTTGAAGAAGGCGTGGACCGCATCGCCCACCACCTTGTCCACCATGCCGCCATGTTTGGCGACAAGGCCGTTGACTTCCTCATAGTAGATGTCGAGCAGGGTCACGAGTTCGCGCGGCGGCAGGCGCTGGGAAAGCGAGGAGAAACTCTCGATATCGGTAAACAGCGCCGTCACCGGCCGTTCCTCGCCGGCCGCCCGGTCGGCATCGGGGTCGTCAATATAGCGGGCGACCACCGATTGCGGCAGATATTGCGAAAACTTGCTCCGCGCCGCCGATTCCGCCCGCTTGACCCGGGCGAACTGCAGCGTGCTGGTCGCGACCAGGACGACCAGCAGCATGGCGCTGATGCTGACGGCATCCAGCAGCCAGGCGGTGGTTGCGTAGACGCCCGCTGCCGTCGCCGTCGTCAGCCCGATGGCGAGAACGCCGAGCGCTGCCGACGTCACCGGTCGCAGCCTTGTGGCGACAAAAGCGGTCAGAATGCCGCCGGCCAGCATGAACAGGGCCTCGAACAGCGGCAGCCGCCCGTCCCGGCGCGGGATGAAATCGGTCAGGATGGCATTGGCAATATCGGCATGGATCTGCACGGATGGTTCGAGCGGCATGGATGCGGTTGCCCGCAATCCTCCCAGATTGGGCAGGCTGCTGCCGATGAACACCACCTTGCCGGCGAAACGGTCTGCCGCAACCGCGCCGCTCACAACATCGCCAGCCGACACGGTTCGTTCCGTGATCGTCTTCGCCGGACTTGCCGCATACCGAAGACTGCCGTCCTCGTCCAATTCGATGATTCGCCGGTCGAGCCGCAGCCAGGCAGGCTCACCGCCCAGAATGGGCGTCCGGCCACCCTCTGCCAGGCGCGCGGCCTCGACGCCAAGCGCCGGGTAGGCGTCATTGCCGATGATCGAAAAAGCCTGCACCCGGCGGATGCGCGAATCCTCGTCGCCGACGAGAAAGGCGGCCGCAGCGGACCGGGAAGCCTGCATCAGGAACGAGCAGGACGTTTCCGCACCTTCGATGAACCAGAGGTCCGGGATGGCCACCGGCTTGCGCAATGCAAGCGGCGGAACGGGCAGGGGGCGGTCTGCCGCCGTATCGGCGATCAGGAAGCCGAGCACCACGGGTGCGCCGGTGATCGCCTTTGCCAGCGCCAGGTTCGAGGGCTCAGCAGCATCGCAGGCCGTGCTGAAGATGAAATCGACGGCGATCGCCTTGGCGCCCGCCGTTTTCAGGCGGGAAACAAGATCGGCCGTCCGGGTTCGGTCCCAGTTTCTATCGGGCGCCGACAGGAACGATTTTCGATCGATATCGACAACGGCGATCGCGCCGGATTGCGGAGCCGGCACCCATTGCGTCAGCGCATCGAAAAACTGTTCGCGCTGCGTCTCGAATGCGACTTCGGCATAGGCATAGAGCAGGATGGCGCAGACAAGGCTTGTAAAAATACCCGCAGGAAGCGGCCGGACGCGAGACAGCCGGAAGTTTTTCACAGCCGCTAGTCCTCTTCCGGATCTGCCAGTTTCTGCAATCGCCCGATATGGCAGCTGATCACGCCGTCGGCCCGCTTGATCGCCGAGGCTTCCTCGAGTGCGAGAATGGCGCGGTTCACCTTCGGCCGGCTGGCACCGAGAATGCCGGCAATGTCGGACTGGCTCAGTGTCAGGCGCAGATTGGCGCTTTCCGGCAGGTCGTTGCCGTGAATCTGCTTCAGCGTCGCCAGGAAAAATCGGGCGACGCGCGCATTCAGGTCGTAGAGCGCGATGGTTTCCAGCCTGTCGGTCGTGTCGCGCAATTGCGTGCACAGATAGCGGATGATCGATTCCGCCGCATCGGGCGTATGGGTGATGAAATCGAGGAACGATTTCTTGCTGATCACGTAGCCTTCGGTTGCCGTTATCGCCGTCGCATCGGCGGAGCGCGGCTGATCGTCGAGGATCGCCATCTCCCCGAACAATGCACCGGCCTCGATATGGCGCAACAGCAGTTCGCGACCCTGCGGGGTGATCAGCGAGAGTTTGATGCGGCCGGAAACGACGGCAATCATATGAGTGCCTTCGTCGCCACGCTGGAAGATCACGGTTCCAGGCGTCCATTTGCGATAGGTCGCAAGCGATGCCAGCGTGCCGATCGTTTCCTTGTCGAAATCCTCGAAAATCGGAAAGGACCGCCAGAATGCAGGACTCTTGTTGATTTCGCTCATGAGATGTTCCGCCCGCCCCCGGTCGAGACACGCAGGTTGTCCCGCATGCCGTCTCAAATTCTTCTCGCAGTCTCCCCGGCGTTGCAACAGAAAAGACGTGCTGGGGCCATTTGCCCTACCGATTCAATGCAAAGGCCGGCTCAAATGGGCTTCCCAGAGACCAGATGATGCGATTCACCGGATTTGACGGTTCCGGCAATTCGTTCAGTTTTTGTGAACGATCTGTTTCCGCGGGGCTGGCTGGCTGATTTCGAAATTGCTGATAAATATCTTCGCCATAACGAACCCCAACAGGAACCTACCTCCATGCAACAGAATGTCGTCGTCCTGATCGGACGTATCCTTCTCTCTATCCTCTTCATCGGTGCCGGCTACGGCAAGCTGACCGGCTTCGGTGGCACGGTCGGTTATTTCACCAGCATCGGCCTTCCCGTCCCGACGGTCACAACGGCGCTCGTCATCGTTGTCGAATTGCTCGGCGGCCTCGCCATCCTTGCCGGCTTTTTCACGCGTCCGGTTGCCTACGTTCTCGCGCTCTTCACGGTCGCGACGGCATTCGTCGGTCACGGCGATTTCTCGGTCGCTGGCAACGATATCCACTTCATGAAGAACCTTGCCATCGCTGGCGGCTTCCTCGTGCTCGCCGCCTTCGGCGCCGGCTCGCTGTCGGTTGACGCCCGCCGCGCCTGATAAAGCCTCCTGAATGCAAAAAGCCCACCGGCGCAAACCGGTGGGCTTTTCTGTTTGCGCTTCCGATCAGGGATAGATCACGCCCTTGCGCAGGATGACATTGCCGTAAAGCCTGGGTTCGCTGGTCTGCACGACGGTATGGGCTGCGCGCACCCGCGGATAGAAGTCCGGCCCGAGCAGCGGCACGACGGCGCGATCCGGCTCATATCTGGCGCAGCAGGCGATGATATCCTGGTGGACCGGGTCGAGCGCGTCGCGATCCTGCTTCACCGTCGCCCGGAAAATCGCCTCCGGGACGAAATCGTCGATCGGCATGACGCTGAGAATGGCATCGAGAACCGGGATCAGGCCATGCCCATCCATCCGGATCAGCCGTCGGCCATGTTCGAGGCCGGGATAGTTGCCATCCACCAGGGCGATCTCGTCGCCATGCCCCATGGCCCGCAGCGTCGCCAGGAGTTCCGGGCTCAAGAGCGGGTTCAGACCTTTCAGCATCAGGCGGTCTCCTTGAAGAGGACGTTTGTGTCTATGAGATAGCGGGAAAACAGCGGCAGGCTTGCTGCACCGATGGCGCGAGCCTGGGCACCGACGGTGCCTTCGATGATCTCGGGCATGACCACGCCTTCGAGATCGAGCTTGCCGACCGCTTCGCGGGTTGCCGCAACGACGCGCTCGCGCACCCAGTCGGGAAACCCGCCATCGATGACGGCGGCGTTGAAGTCGATGATCGAGGCAGACGAGACCACGGCCTGGGCAAGCGCATCGGCCGTCAGCTGGATCCATGTCTCCAGCGGCTCGCCGAAATCGATCCATTCATCCGCCGAATACCAGAGCGGCTTCGGATCGATCCCCTTGTCGCGCAGAAGATTTTCCAGAACGAAGATCGAGGCGATCTTCAAAAGCTGCTGCGGCCTGCCGTTCCGGTCGGAAACCTGCAGCGGCCCGACGGCGCCCGCGGTTCCCGTCCGGCCGGAAAACAGCGAGGAATTCAAAACGATGCCGCCGCCGATGAACGAGCCGATGTAGAAATAGATGAAATCCGGATAGTTGGCGCCAACGCCGAAGATCAGCTCGGCCGCGCAGGCGCTGGTCGCGTCATTCTGCATCAGCACCGGGTGGTGCGTGCGGGCAGCAACCTCTTCCCGCAGGTCGAAGCCACGCCAGGCCGCCATTTTCTCCACAGGCGCGCCGATTTCCTCGGCCCAGCTCCAGAGCTGAAAAGGCGTTGCTATGCCGACACCGGCAATGCGGCTTCTCTGCTCTTCCGTCAGCATCTTTTCGAGCTTTGGTATGCCCTCGGTTACGAATGTCAGGATTTCGTCGGGCATGGGGTAGCTGTGGATCCGGTGAAGCTGAAAGCGAATATTGCCGACAAAGTCCATCAGCACGAGGTCGCAGCTGCGCCGGCCGATCTTGACGCCGAAGGAATAGACGGCATCCGGATTGAGACGCATCGGGATGGACGGCTGGCCGACCTTGCCGCGAACGGGCTCGCCGCGCATCAGCAGGTCGTCCTTTTCCAGCACCCGCATGATCACGGTCACCGTCTGCGCCGAAAGCCCGGAGCGGCGGGCAATGTCCGCTTTCGACAGGCTGCCGTGGCGGCGCACCAGCGACATGACCAGCCGCTCATTATAGGCGCGGACACGCGTCTGGTTCGCGCCGCCGCCGGGGTCAAAGACATCGGGCACGGGCGATGCGCTGCCGGCATCGGCTGGTAAAGTCATTCCCCGCTCCTCCATCAGCGCAATCTCAAGTTCGGATTGGGTGTGTCCGAACCTGCGTGTCGACTGCGCCTTCCTGTCCGTTTCTTATATGTGCACTGCACCAATTCATGCTGCATGCTCAATTTCTGGCCAGAGAATGGCACATAATAATAATAATTCAATTTGATTTATTTATTGACAGGCTCTCATTTTGATGTTTGTTTTGTCTCCGGAAGCGCCATGGGCAGCAAAGGAGAATGCTGCCGGTGGCGGTGCCTGATGTCCCGGTCCGCCGGGACGATTTTCAATCCTTGGGAGGATTTCATGAAGAAGACTATCGTTTCCGCCGCTCTCGGCGCGCTGGCGCTTGGCGTTGTTTTTGCAGCCCCTGCGCAGGCTGAGGGCGTATCCGCCTGCCTGATCACCAAGACCGACACCAACCCCTTCTTCGTCAAGATGAAGGAAGGCGCTGAGGCCAAGGCCGCCGAACTCGGCATCGACGCTGAAGTCCTATGCCGGCAAGGTCGACGGCGACCATGACAGCCAGGTTGCTGCCATCGAATCCTGCATCGCCGATGGTGCCAAGGGCATCCTGATCGCTGCTTCCGACACCAAGGCCATCGTTGACCAGGTCAAGAAGGCACAGGACGCCGGCCTGCTGGTCATCGCGCTCGACACGCCGCTTGATCCGGCAACGGCTGCCGATGCAACCTTTGCAACCGACAACCTGCTGGCCGGCAAGCTGATCGGCGCCTGGGCTGCTGCAACGCTCGGCGACAAGGCCAAGGATGCCAAGATCGGCTTCCTCGACCTCGTTCCTTCGCAGCCGACCGTTGACGTCCTGCGCGACCAGGGCTTCATGATCGGCTTCGGCATCGACCCGAAGGACCCGAACAAGATCGGCGACGAAGACGATCCGCGCATCGTCGGCCACGACGTGACCAACGGCAATGAAGAAGGCGGCCGCACCGCCATGGAAAACCTTCTCCAGAAGGATCCGGACATCAACGTGATCCACACGATCAACGAACCGGCTGCTGTCGGCGCCTATGAAGCGCTGAAGGCTGTCGGCAAGGAAAAGGACGTGCTGATCGTATCGGTTGACGGCGGTTGCCCGGGCGTCAAGTCGGTCGCCGAAGGCGTCATCGGTGCCACCTCGCAGCAGTATCCGCTGCTGATGGCATCGCTCGGCATCGAAGCGATTGCCCAGTTTGCCAAGGACGGCACCAAGCCGAAGCCGACAGAAGGCAAGGACTTCTTCGACACAGGCGTTGCCCTCGTCACCGACAAGCCGGCTGCAGGCGTTGAATCGATCGACGTCAAGACCGGCACGGACAAGTGCTGGGGTTGATACCTCTGACCCTTTAGTTCACGCTATGAAGATGAAAGGGCGGTTCTTGGCCGCCCTTTTTCAACAACCGGCGATGAAAGCCGGTGATCTCTCGGGAGGGAGTTTTGCGATGGCAAGCATCCAGGAATTCGAAAAGACACTGGATCAGAGCGACAAGTCCGTCGCCGCATTCGAAGATCAGTCGTTTCTGCGACGCATCCAGCATTTTCTGCATTCGACGCCGGCGGCCGTTCCGGCGATCGTTCTCATATTTTCCATCATCGTCTTCGGTGTGCTCAAGGGTGAGCGCTTTTTCACCGCGGGACACCCTGACGCTGATCCTGCAGCAGATTGCCGTCGTCGGCATTCTCGGTGCGGCCCAGACGCTGGTCATCCTGACCGCCGGCATCGACCTGTCGATCGGCGTCATCATGGTGCTGTCAGCCGTTGTCATGGGCAATTGCGCGGTGACCTACGGCATGCCGGCGCCGCTGGCCGTTGCTGCGGGTTTCGTCATCGGCGGACCGTCTGTGGTCTGCATGAACGGCTTCCTCGTTTCCAGAATGAAACTGCCGCCGTTCATCGTGACGCTGGGCACCTGGAACATCGTCATGGCCGACGAATTTCATCTATTCCGCCAATGCAACGATCCGCCGTGCCGATATCGAAACCGCAGCCCCCTTGCTTGGCTTCTTCGGTACCAGCCTCAAGCTCGGTTCCGCCGTGCTCACGCTCGGCGTCATCATGATGGTGATTCTGGTGATCGGCTCTCTGGTATGCGCTGAACCACACGGCCTGGGGTCGCCACGTCTATGCCGTCGGCGATGATCCCGAAGCGGCCGAACTGTCGGGTATCCGCGTGAACAGGTCCTGCTCGGCGTCTACGGCCTGGCCGGCGTCATTGCAGCGCTCGCCGCCTGGGTCTCGATCGGCCGCAACGGCTCGATCTCGCCGTCCTGGGCAGTCACCGACTACAACCTACAGGCCATTACGGCAGCGGTCATCGGCGGCATCTCGCTGTTCGGCGGGCGCGGCTCGATCCTCGGCACCTTGTTCGGCGCGCTCATCGTCGGCGTGGTTTCCATGGGTCTCAACATGCTCGGTGCCGACCCGCAATGGAAAGTTCTCCTGACCGGTGTCCTCATCATCTCGGCCGTCGGTGTCGACCAATGGATCAGAAAGGTAGCAGGCTGATGGAACCTCTTCTCACCGCACGCGGTATCGTCAAGCGCTATGGCCGTGTTACCGCGCTCGACCATTCCGATTTCGATCTCTATCCCGGCGAAATCCTCGCCGTGATCGGCGACAACGGTGCCGGCAAGTCCTCGCTGATCAAGGCGATCTCCGGAGCCGTTCATCCGGACGAAGGCGAAATCCGGCTCGAAGGCAAGGTCGTCAGCTTCCGCTCGCCGCATGGAGGCGCGCGAAGCCGGCATCGAGACCGTCTACCAGAACCTGGCCCTGTCGCCGGCGCTGTCCATCGCCGACAACATGTTCCTCGGCCGCGAAATCCGCAAATCCGGCCCGATGGGCTCGATCTTCCGCATGCTCGACCGGCCGAAGATGGAAAAGATCGCCCGCGACAAGCTCTCCGAACTCGGCCTGATGACCATCCAGAACATCAACCAGGCGGTTGAAACGCTGTCCGGCGGTCAGCGCCAGGGCGTTGCTGTGGCGCGTGCTGCGGCCTTCGGCTCCAAGGTCATCATTCTCGATGAACCGACGGCAGCGCTCGGCGTCAAGGAAAGCCGCAAGGTTCTGGAACTGATCCTCGACGTGCGCACGCGCGGCCTGCCGATCGTGCTGATCTCGCACAACATGCCGCATGTCTTCGAAGTTGCCGACCGCATCCATATCCACCGGCTCGGCAAACGCCTCTGCGTCATCAATCCGAAGGATTATACGATGTCGGACGCCGTTGCCTTCATGACCGGTGCCAAGGTGCCGCCGGAGGCTGCTGCGGCATGACGATGACGCTTGCCGCCATCGCCGACGGCATTCTGGAAAAAGCGGCGGGGTCCCGCCGCTTCATCACCGCTATTGCCGGTCCTCCCGGGGCCGGCAAGTCCACGCTTGCCGACGCCCTGCACGAAGAGTTCGCGCGCCGCGGCGAAACATCGGTGGTCCTGCCGATGGACGGCTTCCATATGGACAACGGCATCCTCGAAGAACGCGGTCTTCTAAAGCGCAAGGGTGCGCCCGAGACCTTCGACGTGCGCGGTTTCCTCGATATCGTCACGGCCGTGCGCCGCGGCGACGAGGAAGTTCTGGTCCCGGTCTTCGACCGCTCCCGTGAGATCGCGATCGCCTCCGCGCGGCCGATTTCACCCGATACCCGCATCATCCTTGCCGAGGGCAACTACCTCTTGCTCGATGAGGCCCCCTGGTCGCGTCTCAAGCCCCTGTTCGACCTGACGATCTTCGTCGGCCCGCCCTATGCTGTCCTGGAGGAGCGTCTGCGCCAGCGCTGGATCCATTACGGGCTCGACGAAGCCGGTATCGAATGGAAGCTCTACGGCAACGACCTGCCCAACGGAAAGCGCATCATCGACGGCTCGCGGCCGGCCGATATCGCAATCGAGATCTTCGAAAACGACTGAGCGGCCGATCGTCCATTGTTTCCGCAGGTCGATTGATGCTATCGGAACCTCCGGTCAGCGCAGGCTCGAAACTGCAATGTTTCGACGGCCTTGCGCACAACGCCTGCGTCTGGAGAATCCGCCATGAGCCCACAGCCGGTCACCGAACTGACGATCCGCCGCCCCGACGACTGGCACCTGCATCTGCGCGACGGCGATATGCTGAAAGGCGTGATCGGCGATACCAGCCGCCACTTTGCCCGCGCCATCATCATGCCCAATCTCGTGCCGCCGGTGGTGACGACAGCCGACGCGACAGCCTATCGCGCGCGCATCATGGCCGCCCTTCCTGCCGGTGATCGTTTCGAACCGCTGATGACGCTTTACCTGACAGAAGGCACCAGTCCCGATGATGTCGAGGCGGGTTATGCCAGCGGGCTGATCAAGGCGGTCAAGCTCTATCCGGCCGGCGCCACGACCAATTCCCATGGCGGTGTGCGCAATTTCGAAAATGCCATGCCGGTGCTGGAGCGCATGGCGAAAATCGGCCTGCCGCTCTGCGTGCATGGCGAGGTAACGACGCCGGAGGTCGATATCTTCGACCGCGAAGCCGTCTTCATCGAGACGGTGCTCGACCCGTTGCGCGCCCGCCTGCCGGAACTCAAGGTGACGATGGAGCATGTGACGACGAAGGACGGCATCGATTATATCAAGGCATCGAAGGCCAATCTCGCCGGCTCGATCACCACCCATCACCTGATCATCAATCGCAACGCCATTCTCGTGGGCGGTATCAAGCCGCATTATTATTGCCTGCCGGTTGCCAAGCGTGAGTTGCACCGCCTGGCGCTGCGCGCCGCCGCGACCTCCGGCGACAAGAGGTTCTTCCTCGGCACGGATTCAGCCCCGCATGTCGACCCGCTCAAGGAATGCGCCTGCGGCTGCGCCGGCATCTACACCTCGATCAACACGATGAGCTGCCTTGCCCATGTGTTCGAGGAAGAGGGTGCGCTGGAAAGGCTTGAAGCCTTCACCTCGCTGAATGGTCCCGCCTGGTACGGTCTTCCCGTCAACGAGGAGACAATCACATTGCGCCGGGCGGCCGAGCCGGTGACCTTCCCGGAGAAGATCGAAACCGGCGCCGGTCCCGTCACCGTCTTTGATCCGATGTTCAAGCTGTTCTGGGATGTTGTCTGACGATTGACCATCGTGCCGAAAGGCCTGATATGCCCGACACCGACAAGGATCATGCGTAGCCGGCTTTACCCCCCTTGGTCACTGCGTGACATCTCCCCCCTTGAGGAGGAGATGTCGGCGTCGCCGACAGAGGGGGGCAGCGTCGTTGACCGTAAAACGCATCGTCGCGCATCCGTCGTCCCTCTGGCAATCCGCAGCCCGACCTGCTATGCGCGAGGGCACCAGAGACAAGCGCGAAGGAGCCAAAATGATCCAGACATCCTTTCCCGACAAGGCCGTCATGGCCGAACTTTGCCCGGATGCTCTGGGAAATCAAGGCGGTGCACTTCAGCGCGGACAAGCCCTACAAGCTGGCTTCGGGCATGGCGAGCCCGGTCTATATCGATTGCCGCAAGCTGATTTCCTATCCGCGCATCCGCTCGACCGTGATGGATTTTGCCGCCGCCACCGTGCTGCGCGAGGCGGGGTTCGAGCAGTTCGATGTGATTGCCGGCGGCGAGACCGCGGGCATTCCCTTTGCCGCCATGCTGGCCGAGCGGCTGGCCCTGCCGATGATCTATGTGCGCAAGGCGCCGAAGGGCCACGGCCGCAACGCCCAGATCGAGGGGCACATGCCCGAAGGTGCGCGCGTGCTTGTCATCGAGGACCTGACGACGGCCGGCGGCTCCATGTTCAAGTTCATCGATGCGATCCGCGCCGCCGGCGGCGTGGTCGATCATGGCATCGCGCTGTTCTATTACGACATCTTCCCGGAAGCGCGCGGCCAGATGAAGGACAAGGGCGTAACCTTGCTCAATATTGCCACCTGGCGCGATGTTCTGGCGGTGGCAAAGGAGCAGAAACTGTTCGATGAAAAGACCTTGTCCGAGGTCGAGGCTTTCCTCAATGCGCCGCTCGAATGGTCCGGCCGCAATGGCGGCGTCAGCGTTCTCGCCAGCGCCTGAACGGCTGCCTGAAAACGGTGCTGGAAATTCCTGCGGGATTTGTTTAAATCGATTGAAATAACGTCATTGAAGGGGAGAGAGCCGTCATGATCATCTGCTGTGGGGAAGCCCTGATCGACATGCTGCCGCGCGAGACCGCGGCTGGGCGAAACGGCGTTTTCGCCCTATGCCGGCGGCGCCATCTTCAACACCGCCATCGCGCTCGGCCGCCTCGGCATGCCCACGGGCTTCTTTACCGGCCTGTCGGATGACATGTTCGGCGATGTGCTGCGCGAAACGCTGAAGTCCAGCAATGTCGATTTCGCCCCCTGCGCCACGCTTTCGCTCCACACCACGCTTGCCTTCGTCAAGCTGGTCAACGGCTCGGCAACCTACGCCTTCTTCGACGAGAACACGGCCGGCCGGATGATCACCCAGGCAGATCTGCCCGCACTCGGCGATTTCTGCGAGGCGCTGCATTTCGGCGCCATCAGCCTGATCCCGGAACCGTGCGGCTCCACTTACGAAGCGCTGATGACCCGCGAATATGAAAAGCGCGTGATTTCCTTCGATCCGAACATTCGCCCCGGCTTCATCAAGGATGCCGACGCCCACAAGGCCCGCATGCTGCGCATGGCCGCCATGTCCGACATCGTCAAATTCTCCGACGAGGATCTCGACTGGTTCGGCGAGGAAGGCAGCCACGAGGAACTGGTCGCCAAATGGCTGACCCGGGGCCCCAAGCTGGTCGTCATCACCAAGGGTGCGGATGGTGCCGACGGTTATACGAACCGCTTCAAGGTCTCGGTGCCGGGTGAGAAGGTCACGGTGGTCGATACCGTCGGCGCCGGCGACACCTTCGATGCCGGCATTCTTGCCTCGCTGAAGATGAACAATCTCCTGACCAAGGCCCAAGTCGCGACGCTCAGCGAAGACGCGGTGCGCGATGCGCTGACGCTCGGTGCGAAGGCTGCGGCGGTGACGGTGTCGCGCGCAGGGGCAAACCCGCCCTGGGCATACGAGATCGGTTTGTGAGAGGCACGGGCGAGGGCCGACAGCGTCAGCTTTGACGACGGAACTCGATCGGTGTCAGCCCGACCACCTCGCGGAAAGCCCGGCTGAACTGACTTGCGCCGTTGAAACCGCAGGCAACGGCAATGTCTGATATCGCAAGCTGGGTCGTCGCGAGCATATGCCTTGCTTGCTCCATTCGCCGCAGGATCAGATACCTGTGAGGCGGTTCGCCGAAAGTCGCCTTGAACGCCCGCGAGAAGTGAAATCGTGTCAGTCCGCATAGCAATGCGAGGTCATCGAGGCCGATGTCCTTCGCGAAGTATTGTTCGATGTAGTCTTTTGCCATCCTGGCCTGCAACTGGGTCAATTGCCCTGAGGCCGAAATGTTGACCTGCTCCGGCTGCGTGATCCTGAACATCTCCAGAGCCGCAGTCAGGCCAACGGATTCGGCATAGATTCTTGCGGCTGGCCGGCTCTTGTCGGCCATCAGCCTGCCCAGCTTGCGCATCGTCTTGCCGAGTTCGTCATCCTTGAAATAGATGTGGGGCTGTGGTGTCGGCCCGTTGAACTCCGCCTGAAGTTCCTCCTCCATGACGTTTGGATCAAAGCAGACGACAGTAAAGGCATTCATTCTGTCTGCAGGTTTGGCCCAGCCGTCGATCGTATGACCGACTGGCACATAGGTCATCTTGTCCCTCAGATCACCGCCAGCGATCGGCGCCTCACCGAGAATCTCCATCTCCCCGTCGATCAAAACGAGATCGTGATAACAAAGGTAGTGGGAATTGCCATCCCAACTGAACTCATACTCCGCCGGCAGGCGCAGTCGGGAGAACTGTACAGACACACCGCGCCAACTTTTGGCCAACGCGATTTCCGCGTCCGCTCCGCTGTCCTGGAATTGAATCTGCAACTCGCCTTGTCGTGCCATGATCAAGCAATAGCTACTGGAGGTTGCGGGAAGCTTGCGCGTCAGATTCTATGGGCCCGTAAGGTCGCGCTATGCAAGAAATGTCAAAAATGCGCAAGAATTATGCAATCTTAGCCCAGATATTCATCAAGTCTTAAATGTTAACGCCCAAAATTTGGGTCATCAAAAGTGACGCTGTTCATTGTTATTGAGTAAGCGCACAGCAACCTATTATGATTGTGGAGACTGGAATGCTGGGATTTGGTGCAGGCTCCGACGCCAAAGCTATACTTGAGGCGATGAGCAAATCGCAGGCGATCATCGAGTTCAAGCTTGATGGTACCATCATCACCGCAAACGAGAACTTCTGTCGCGCACTGGGCTACCAGCTTTCCGAAATCATCGGCAAGCATCATCGCATTTTCGTGGATCCGGCAGAAGTCGCATCCGCCGACTACCAGGAGTTCTGGGCCAAGCTCGGCCGCGGCGAATTCAATCGGCGTCAGTTCAAGCGGATTGCCAAGGATGGCGGCGAGGTCTGGATCGAGGCCTCCTACAATCCGGTGTTTCGCGGTAGCAAGCCCTACAAGGTCGTGAAGTTTGCGACCGATATCACCGCGCAGAAGATGAAGACCGCCGAAGACGCCGGCAAGATTGACGCCATTTCCCGGGCGCAGGCTGTCATCGAGTTCACACCGAAGGGCGATATCCTTCACGCCAACGAAAATTTCCTGAGCGCGCTGGGCTATCAGCAGTCGGACATTCAGGGCAAGCATCACTCGATGTTCTGCGAGCAAAGCTATGTAAACAGCGATGCCTATCGCCAGTTCTGGGCGAGGCTCGCTGCCGGCGAATTTGTTGCGGATGAATTCCTGCGCATCGGCAAGGGTGGCAAGCGGGTCCACATCCAGGCATCCTACAATCCGATCTTCGACATGAACGGCAAGGTCTTCAAGGTCGTGAAATTTGCCACCGACGTCACCACCCGTGTCGGCAATGTCGATCAACTGGCAGGTGCGCTCAACGCCCTGGCCGATGGCGACCTCACGCAAATGCTCAATGTCCCTTCCTGCCCGACGCTGGAAAAACTGCGTGTGGACTTCAACGGCGCATCGGCGAAACTGCGCAGCACGATGCAGGCGATCTCGCAGAATGCCGGTGCGATCGCCGCGGCATCGCAGCAGATCCAGTCGGCCTCGAACGATCTCTCGAAACGCACCGAACAGCAGGCTGCTTCGGTGGAGGAGACTGCTGCAGCGCTTGAGGAGATCACCACCACCGTGGCGGACTCCAGCAATCGCGCCCAGGAGGCCGGGCAATTGGTCCGCAAGACCAAGGAGAATGCCGAGCATTCCGGCCATGTTGTGGGCCAGGCCGTCGATGCCATGGGCAAGATCGAGAAATCGGCTGGCGAAATCGCCAACATCATCGGCGTCATCGACGAAATTGCCTTCCAGACAAACCTTTTGGCGCTGAATGCCGGCGTCGAGGCCGCGCGCGCCGGGGATGCCGGCAAGGGGTTTGCCGTCGTCGCCCAGGAGGTTCGCGAACTGGCCCAGCGCTCGGCAAAGGCTGCCAAGGAAATCAAGGAACTGATCAACGCATCCAATCAGCACGTCAAGAGCGGCGTTGGGCTGGTCGGTGACACGGGCAAGGCGCTGCAGCAGATCGTCTCCCAGGTCGTCCAGGTCGATGGAAACGTCGTTGCGATCGTCGAAGCCTCCAAGGAGCAGGCGACAGGCCTCAAGGAAATCAATACCGCCGTCAACACCATGGACCAGGGCACGCAGCAGAATGCGGCGATGGTCGAGGAGACGACAGCCGCCGCCCACAGCCTGGCCCGCGAAGCGGAGAAATTGTACCAGCTGCTTGGCGAATTCAACATCGGATCGGGCACTGCCACACATCGTGCGGCACCGGCAGCAGCCAGCTATCAGTCACGCCCTGCCGCTTCACCGGCCCGTCAGATGACCGCCAGAGTGGCTCAGGCGTTCAATGGCAATGCAGCGCTCAAGGGCGGCGATAACTGGGAGGAGTTCTGATGTTTAAACCCCAGCAGCTTGCCGGTCTCGTGGGCGATCAGATGGAAATCATTGCCTTTCGCCTGCAGGGGCAGGAGTTCTGCGTCATGACAAAAACCATCCGCGAAATCCGTGGATGGTCTCCGGCAACTCCGGTTCCCCGCTCGCCGCGTGAAATGCTCGGTGTCATGAACTTGCGGGGTATCGTCATTCCCGTCATCGATCTGGCAACCAAGCTCGGAATGCAGGCAACCGTACCCAACGAGCGCAGCGCCATTGTGGTGGCCGAGATCCATTCGATGGTTGTCGGGTTTCTGGTGGATCAGGTCTCCGATATTCTGAGCGTCAGCGGCAGCCAGATCCAGCCGATTCCTGATGTTGTGATCGCCTTCGACGGAAGTTTTGCCGATGGCATCATAACGCATGAAAGCGGAATGATCTGCTTCCTCAATCTGGCCCGGATGTTTCCGGCAGACGAGGCGCACGCCTACGCGGCCTGATCAGCCACCATTTTCGAGTGGTCCTCTCCCGTCGAATGCCCGAAACCAGGGCTCAAAATCGCACTTCCGTTCTCCGCGGCAGGCTCGCCGCGTAGCCGGGAATGCGGCCGCCAGACGACCATCGCCGACAGGCCGGACATTCGCGGCGTCTGACCTCCGGAAAGACGGGGCGGCAACGCCTTTTGCCGGCGCTGATCACGCTAACGGCAGCACCCCACCTTCAAATTCCAAGAGATGAAATTCAAGAGACTTGATCTGCGTGAAAGGTCGATGGTAATTGTGGCCCAGCCATGGTTGGCGATCCAATCGGATTGCTGCCGTGCAGGATCTACGAGCGCCCTCGCTCCAAACGATAGAAGACAAGTGCCGCATGAAAAACGGATTAGGACTGAAGGTCGCAATTCCCGATGTCGATGACACGCAGACGGCAAATCCTGCGCGGCTCGGCATGCGGCTGCGGCTGGCGCGCCAGACGCGGGGCATGACCTTGAAGGCCCTTGCCGATGCCGCCAATTGCTCGGAAAGCCTGCTGTCGAAGATCGAAAACGGCAAGGCTTCGCCGTCCCTGCCCATGCTTCACCGTCTGGTCGGGGCGCTCGATACCAATATCGGCTGGATGTTCGAGGAATCCGACGGCGAAGAAGGCATCATTTTCCGCGCGGGAACGCGGCCGCTGATCGCCCTTGACCCCTTGAGGCGCGGCGAGGGAATTTCGCTGGAGCGGATCATTCCCTATTCGGCCGGCCATCTGCTCCAGTGCAATATCCATCACATCGAGGAAAAGGGCGAAAGTGCCGGCCCCATCCAGCACGCCGGCGAAGAGGTCGGCTATGTCTTGGCGGGCGAGATCGAACTGATCGTCGATACGAAAAGCTTTACGCTTTCGGCTGGCGACGCCTTCGTTTTCAATTCCGAACTCCCGCATCATTATCGCAATGTGGGCGAGGAGCGCGCCAGCATTTTCTGGGTCAATACCCCGGCAACCTTCTGAACCAAATTCCCCTCGGAAAGTTTCATTCAAGAGACTTGACAAAAATTCAAGCCTCTTGAATTATGCTCTGGCGCTCACGCGCTTGTTGAGCCCGGCTACGGGCCTTCCGAAAACAAGGGGAACCCGAATGCGCCTTTCCAGACTTTTGATCCGCAGCACCGCAGCCCTCGTCATGACGCTGGCTGTCAGTGTCGCATCCGCCAGCGCAGATACGTTTGCGCTTGTCACCATCAACCAGCAGGCCCTGTTCTTCAACCAGATCAACGACGGGGCGCAGAAGGCTGCGGATGCCGCCGGTGCCAAGCTGGTGATCTTCAACGCCAATAACGTGCCTGCCGCGCAGAACGACGCGATCGAGAACTACATCACCCAGAAGGTCGACGGCATCATTCTGGTCGCCATCGATGTCAATGGCGTGAAGCCGGCGATCACGGCGGCCAAGACGGCCGGCATCCCGGTCATCGCCATCGATGCGCAGATCCCGGACGGTGACAACATCGCCTTCATCGGCGTCGACAATGCCAAGGCCGGCGAAGACATCGGCAAGTTCTTTTCCGACTATGTGAAGTCCGACATGGGCGGCACAGCCAAGACCGGTATTGTCGGTGCGCTTAATTCCTTCATCCAGAACCAGCGTCTCGACGGCTTCAAGAAGGCCGTGACCGATGGCGGCCAGGCGGTCACCTTCCTCGATACGGTCGATGGCCAGAACCAGCAGGACATCGCGCTCGGTGCAGCCGAAAACCTGATGACGGCCAATCCGGACATGACGACGATCTACGCCACCGGCGAACCGCAGCTGATCGGCGCCGTCTCGGCCGTCGAAAGCCAGGGCCGCCAGAAGGACGTCAAGATCTTCGGCTGGGACCTGACCGCGCAGGCCGTCAAGGGCATCGAAGAGGGCTGGGTCACCGCCGTCGTCCAGCAGGATCCGGCCGGCGAAGGCAAGGCTGCCGTCGAAGCGCTGGTCAAGCTCAAGAAGGGCGAAACCATCGAGCCGATCATCAACGTTCCCGTGACGATCGTCACCAAGGACAATGTTGCCGAGTTCAAGGACATGTTCAAGTAAGACAGTCGTCTTTAGGCCGAGCGCCCCCTCCGGCAATCGGCCGCCTTCTCCCCGCTCGCGGGGAGAAGGCTTTCGCGACACGCTCCGTCATTCCCCCTCCGTCTTGACAGGATTAGGGTGAGGGACTGTCGAGCTGCAAGATATGCGGCACTCTTGAACAAGCACCAACAGGAACGCCACCATGACCGACGGCGAAACATACCGTGTCCGGATGACCGGTATTTCGAAACGCTACAATCCCATCCAGACGCTCGACAATGTCTCGCTCACCCTCAAGCCCGGCGAAGTGCTGGGGCTGGTCGGCGACAATGGCGCCGGTAAATCGACGCTGAGCAAGGTGCTGTCAGGCGCCGTCATTCCCGATAGCGGCACCATCGAAATCGATGGCAAGGCCGTTTCCTTCACCTCGCCCGCCGATGCCCGTGCCGCCCATGTCGAGATGGTCTATCAGGACCTTTCGCTCTGCGACACGGTGGATGTCGCCGGCAATCTCTTCCTCGGCCGCGAACCGCGCCGTCATGTCCTGGGCGTGCCCTTTCTCGACAAGAAGAAGATGCACGGCCTGACCCGCGACATGCTCGACCGCCTCGGCATCGTGATTGCCGATACGCGGCTGAAAGTCGAAAACCTGTCGGGCGGCCAGCGCCAGTCGATCGCCATCGGCCGGGCTGCGTCGTTCGAGCCCAAGGTGCTGATCATGGACGAGCCGACGGCAGCGCTTGCCGTGGCCGAGGTCGAGGCGGTGCTCGAACTCATCCGCACGGTCAGCGCCCGCGGCGTCAGCGTCATTCTCATCACCCACCGCCTGCAGGACCTGTTCCTTGTCTGCGATCGCATCCAGGTCATGTATGAAGGGCGCAATGTCGCCGAACGGCTGATCGGCGAGACCAGCATCGAGGAAGTCGTCAATCTCATCGTCGGGCGCAAGTTTTCCGCCCGCTCTGCCCGGCACGGCAATGAAACCGGAGTTTCCGCATGAGCCTGTCTCCTCCCCAAACCGGGCATGCCGGGTCCCACGTCTCGCCGTCGCGCCTGCGCAAGGCAACGCTGTGGGACAAGCTTTTGGCCAATGGCAGCGTTGTCTCCATCGCCCTGTTCTTCATCGTCGTCTGCGTCGTGTTCTCGGTCATCACCGACGCCTTCCTGACGGCGCCCAACCTGCTCAACATCATCCGCCAGTCGGCGCCGCTTCTGATCGTTGCCGCCGCCATGACTTTCGTCATCACCACCGGTGGCATCGATCTGTCCGTCGGCTCGGTGCTGGCGCTGGTTGCAACCTTGTCGGCAACGGCACTGCAGGCCGGGCTCGCATGGCCGCTGGTCATTCTGGTGATGCTGCTTCTGGGCGCCATCATCGGCGCGATCCACGGCTTCTTCATCGCCTATGAGCGCATTCCGGCCTTCATCGTCACGCTGGCCGGCCTCTCGGTCATCCGCGGGCTGGCGCTGTTGATCACCGGCGGCTACTCGATCCCGGTCGATCCCGCGAGCGTCTTCACCGTCATCGGCAGATCCTGGTTCCTGGGCGTTCCGGTGCCGGCCTGGATTGCGCTCACCGTTCTTCTGATCGCCTATGTCGTCTTCAATGAAACGCCCTTCGGTCGCTACGTGACCGGCATCGGCGCCAATGCCGAGGCCGTGCGCCGGGCCGGCATCGACACGCGGTTCACGACGATGTTCGTCTATATCCTCTCCAGCACGGCTGCCGCCCTTGCCGGCATCATCGTCACCGCCCGTCTCGGCTCCGGCTCGTCCAATGCCGGCCAGGGCTTCGAGCTCGAGGTCATTGCCGCCGTCGTGCTTGGCGGAACCAGCCTGTTCGGCGGGCGCGGCACCATCGTCGGAACCGTGCTCGGCGCACTCACGGTCGCGGTCATCGCCAATGGCCTGATCCTTGCCCACATGTCGCCGTTCCTGACGCCGATCGTCACGGGCACGATCATCCTGATCGCCGTCTGGCTCAACTTCCGCCTGTTCCGCGGCGCAGTCCGGGGCAAGTAGGCATGGATCACCTGTTCGACAAAGACCCCAAGGCGCGGGCGGAGATCGGCATCAAGACCGGAACCGTGATGACGGTTCTCGGACCCGTGCCGGTCGCCGATATGGGCATCACGCTGATGCACGAACACATCCTGCTCGATGGCGCCAAATCCTGGCGCTGCCCGTGCCATCCGGAGGCGCAGGCGATCGGCGAGCAGAAGGTCAGCATGGAGATCATCGGCGAATTGCGGATGAACCCCTATATGAACCGCGACAACGTCTCGCTCGACGACAGCGATCTGGCGCTGTCGGAACTGAAGCGCTTTCAGGCGCTGGGCGGCCATACGGTTGTCGACACGACGAATATCGGCATCGGCCGCGAGCCGGCCAAGCTCGCGCGGATCGCAAAAATGTCCGGTCTGAAGATCGTCATGGGCACCGGCTTCTATCTCGAATTCAGCCATCCGGACTGGCTGAAGGCGATGGATGTCGATGCGGTGACGGAGTTCATCGTCAATGATGTCGGCGGCGGCGAGACGCAGCCTGAGGTCATGGCCGGCATCATCGGCGAGATCGGCGTCAGCAAGGATTTCACCTCCGAAGAGCGCAAGTCGCTGCGTGGCGCCGCGCGGGCGTCAAAAATCACCGGTGTGCCGCTGTCCATCCATCTGCCCGGCTGGGAGCGTCTGGCCCATGAGGTTCTCGATATCGTCGAAGAAGAGGGCGCCGATCTCCGGCATACCATTCTCTGCCACATGAACCCGAGCCACGACGATCTGCCCTACCAGAAGGCTCTCGCCGAACGCGGTGCTTTCCTCGAATACGACATGATCGGCATGGATTTCTATTATGCCGATCAGGATGCGCAATCGCCGTCCGACGAGCAGAACGCCCGTGCCATCCGATCCCTGATCGACATGGGCTATGCCGACCGCCTCCTGCTGTCGCAGGACGTGTTCCTGAAAATCATGCTGACCCGTTATGGCGGTTTCGGCTATGGCTTCATCCTGAAACACTTTCTGCCGCGCCTGAAGCGTCACGGGGTCGATCAGCTGGCCATCGACCGCATGCTGATCGACAACCCGAAATCCGTTTTTTCCAGCGTAGTCTGAAACGCTGACCTACACGTCCAAGGAGTTTCCATGTCCAAGTCCAAAGTTCTTCTCGCCGGCGAATCCTGGGTGTCCACCGCCACCCATATCAAGGGCTTCGACCAGTTCCCGACGGTCACCTATCACACCGGTGCCGACGAGCTTCTCGCCGCGCTGAAGGACAGCCCTTTCGACGTCCAGTTCATGCCGGCGCACGAGGCGCAGCGCGATTTTCCGCAGTCGCTGGAAGCCCTGTCGGCCTATGACGCAATCATCCTGTCGGATATCGGCGCCAACACGCTGCTTCTGCATCCCGATACCTGGATCCACTCCAAGACCACGCCGAACCGTCTTCGCCTGCTGCGCGAATATGTTCAGAACGGCGGCGCGCTGCTGATGTTCGGCGGCTACTACAGCTTTCAAGGCATCAATGGCGGCGCGCGCTATCGCAAGACGCCGGTCGAAGAGGTGTTGCCGGTCTCCTGCCTTGCCTATGATGACCGTGTCGAGGTGCCCGAAGGCTTCGCGCCCGTCGTCACCGGCGATGCCAGCCATCCGATCCTCAAAGGGCTCGGCACGGATTGGCCGATCCTGCTCGGCTACAACGAGGTGACGGTCAAGGACGGCTCGGATGTTCTGGCAACGGTCTCGACGGATTATGGCTCGCAGCCGCTGCTGGTAACCGGAACCTATGGCAAGGGCCGCACCGTCGCCTGGACCTCCGATGTCGGTCCGCATTGGCTGCCGTCGAGCTTCATCGCCTGGCCGGGTTACAAGACCCTGTTCGAACAGATGCTGTCCTGGGCCACGGCGAAGGCCTGATCATGCGCGTCCATGTCGTCGGCAATGTCTGCATCGATACCACCTTCCGTCTCGACCGCCTGCCGGAAGCGGGCGAAACGCGGAATGCGATGAGCCATGCCGATGGCCTGGGCGGCAAGGGCGCCAATCAGGCGGTGGCGGCGAGCCGAACGGGGGTGCCTGTTGCCCTCTGGACGGCCATCGGCCGGGATGCCAATGGCGACTGGATCCGCAATGCGCTGGCCGGCGAAATCGATACCGTCCGATTGACGGTGTTCGATCTGCCGACCGACCGATCGACCGTCGCTGTCGATGCGACGGGCGAAAACATCATCCTCAGCGGCGTCTCCTGCGCCCTGGCCTTCGATCCGCTGGCGCAGACTGATCTCGCCGACGCGATCCAGCCGGGCGACGTGTTTGTGATGCAAGGGAACCTCGAAGACGCTTCAACCGCCGCCTGCCTGAGCGCTGCGCGGAAAAGAGGCCTCACGACGATCTTCAACGCCAGCCCGCTGGCCTCGGGTGTCCAGCCTGTGCTCGACACCGTGGACTTCGTCATCGTCAATGAAGGCGAGGCGCAGGCCATCTCCGGCGCACGGCCGCCGGAAGAAGCCGCAGCCAGGATCAGGGATCTCGGTGCAGGCGGCGTGGTTGTCACGCTGGGCGCGCGCGGCTGCCTGCTTCTTGGCAGCGGCAATACCGAACCCGTTCATATCCCGGCCCCGAAGGTTGCGGTTGTCGATACCAGCGGTGCAGGCGATGTGTTGTGCGGCGTTTTTGCCGGATGTCTTGGCCGGGGATTGACGCCGGAGGGTGCACTGCGCATCGCGGTTGCTGCATCGGCGCTGGCTGTCACGCGGGCGGGTACGCTCGCCTCGTGTCCGACGGTCGATGAAATATCAAGTCTTATCAAACATTCAGAAACGGAACGCGCATGACACAGTCTTCAAAACCGGTCGGGCCCAATGCCGTCGATGCGGCCGGCGATGCGATCACCTCCCTCTTCGGCCGCAGCAAGGCCGTTATCGGCGTCGTGCATCTGGCCCCTCTGCCGGGCGCCCCGCGCTACAAGGGGGAGGCCGTCGAGGACGTCTACCAACAGGGACTGGACGATGCCCGCGCCTATCTTGAGGGTGGCTGCGACGGCGTGATCATCGAGAACCATGGCGATATTCCCTTCTCGAAGCCGGACGATATCGGCCCGGAAACCGCCGCCTATATGTCCGTCGTCTCCGACCGCATTCGCCGCGAACTTGGCCGCCCGATCGGCATCAACGTGCTGGCCAATGCCGCCATTCCCGCCCTTGCCATAGCCAGTGCCGCGGGCGCCGGCTTCGTGCGCGTCAACCAGTGGGCCAATGCCTATGTCGCCAATGAAGGTTTCATCGAGGGCGAGGCGGCGCGCGCCATGCGCTACCGCGCGAAACTGCGGGCAAACGGCATCAGGATCTTCGCCGATGCCCATGTGAAGCATGGGGCACATGCAATCGTTGCCGACCGTCCGGTCGAGGAGCAGGTCAAGGATCTCGTCTTTTTCGATGCCGATGCGATCATCGCCACCGGCCAGCGCACCGGCCATGCCGCAGATCTCGGCTATATCCGCATGATCAAGGAGGCCGCCGGACTGCCAACGCTGGTCGGCAGCGGCGTCACGCCGGACAATGCGCGCGATATTCTCGACATCGTCGATGGCGTCATCGTTGCGAGTTCGCTGAAATATGACGGTGTCTGGTGGAACAAGGTCGAGAAGGCGCGGGTCACGGCTTTCATCGCTGGTCTGAAAGCATGATGCCACGCGCGAAGGTCAACGGCGAACGGCTTTTGAAACGTCTCGACGATTTTGCCGCAATTGGTGCCACGCCGGCGGGTGGCGTCAACAGGCAGGCCCTGTCGACCGAGGACCGCAATGCGCGCGCCCTTCTGGCCAGCCTCGCGATCGAACGGGGCTTCGCGGTGTTTCAGGACGGGATGGCCAATCTGTTCATCCGTCGCGAAGGAAAGAGCGCCAACAGCCCGCCCTTCCTGATCGGCAGTCATCTCGACAGCCAGCCAACAGGGGGGCGCTACGATGGCGCTCTGGGAACGCTTGCCGCCTTCGAAGTTCTGGAGACGCTGGAAGATGCGGGCATCGAAACGGATGTCCCGATCGAAGTGGTGGCCTGGACCAATGAGGAAGGCAGCCGGTTTGCGCCGGGAACCATGGGCTCCCAGGCATTTTCACAGGCAAGCATTCCGGAAGAATGGAACGGGATCCGCGGGACGGACGGGCTGGCATGGCGCGACGAACTGACCGCCACGCTTGCCGCACTGCCCTCCGCCGAGCAGCGGACGCTCGGCTTTCCGATCAGGGGCTATCTGGAACTGCACATCGAGCAGGGGCCGATGCTCGAGAATGAAAACATTCCGATCGGCATCGTCACCGGCGTCCAAGGGACGCGATGGCTGGAGATCACCGTAACCGGGCAGGCGGCGCATGCCGGCACCACGCAGCTTGCCTTTCGCCGCGATCCCATGGTTGCCGTCACCATTGCGCTCAACGCGCTCTACAATTCAATCATGCCGGAGGATGAAAACGCCCGTCTGACGGTGGGGCGGATTGCCGCCTATCCCGGTTCGATCAATGCCATTCCGGGATCCGTCGAGCTGACGATCGACCTGCGTCATCCCCGGAGCGACCGACTGAATGCAATGGAAGCCAAGGTGCTGGATGCATTCCAGGCGTCATCGGCCGCGCAGGGCTGCCAAGTTGACCTTCGCCGGACATTCGACATGCAGCCTGCCTCGTTTTCAAGTGTCGTGGTCGATAGCATCGAACAGGCGGCACGCGGCCTTGGGCTGCCTTTCAAGCCAATGGTTTCAGGTGCATTTCACGACGCACTCTACATTGCGCGAGTGGCGCCAGCCGCGATGATTTTCGTACCCTGCAGGGGCGGTCTGAGCCACAATGAAGCGGAATATGTCGAGCCCGAGCACAGCATAGTCGGAGCGCAGATGTTGTTGCGATCCACTTTGGCAGCTCTGGATGCCGTGAGCGCAACGACGCCTGGTTGACCGCAAGGCGGGTAGGCCGGCTTCCGGCTCGCCGTAGAGACGCTGCCCCAATGTGTCTCCGGGATCGCCTCAAATGGGGGCGCGACATTTAGCATGAAGGGATTGGCGACCGGGCATGCTATGGTTGCGCTGTCGCAGATGGCGCTTGTCGCCGCGGCTGATCTGCCGAGTAATGACTTGCTTCGTGAGTCTCCGGCCCTTGAGGGCCTCTCCGTGCCAAATACGCGAACAGAACACTTCGAAGCGGCGAGCACGCTTGCCGTGGTGATGTTATCCAATGAACCGCTGCTTTTCCTGTCCGATCAGCAGAAGATCATTGCAGCAAGTAATTCGTTCTGCCGTGCATTCGAGATCGATTCCGCGACAGTCGTCGGTCGATATCTCAAGGACTTGGGTAATGGCGAATGGGCCATGCCCAAACTCGCATCCCTGCTGCAGGCCACGGCTTCCGGAAGCGCAATCATCGAGGCCTATGAATTGGACCTCAAGCGGCCGAACCAGAAGACCCGGCGACTGGTCGTCAATGCGCGGACGCTGGACGACGGAGACGTCGAGCATATTCGCCTTCTCCTGGCCATAACCGACGTGACCGATGTGCGCGCCGAAGCGCGCCTGAAGGAAAATCTGGTTCGGGACAAGGCCATGCTGCTGCAGGAAGTCCAGCACAGGGTGGCAAACAGCCTGCAGATCATTGCAAGCGTCTTGATGCAGAGCGCGCGCCGCGTTCAGTCGGAGGAAGCGCGCGGGCACATCCACAATGCCCATCATCGGGTCATGTCGATTGCAACCCTTCAACGGCAACTCTCCACGGTCGATGGCGGCAATGTGAAGCTGCATTCGTATCTGACGCAGCTTTGCCAAAGCCTTGGCGCATCGATGATTGCCGATCCTGAAAGGCTCTCGATCGAGGTGATCGTCGATGACAGCGCCGTGGAAGCGGATGTCTCGGTCAGCCTCGGGCTGATCGTCACCGAACTGGTGATCAATGCCCTCAAGCACGCCTTTCCAGATGAGCGGACGGGCAAGATCGTTATCAACTATCACTCGAACGGCGGCGACTGGACGCTTTCGATTGCCGATAACGGCATTGGCATGCCCACCGGAGAGGACGCCCCGAAAGGCGGGTTGGGGACAGGCATCGTCGAGGCGCTGGTAAAGAAGCTCGAAGGCGAAATTCGATTGAGCGACGCGGATCCAGGCACCATCGTTACCATCCGTCATCGAGAATGTGCCGACACCACAACCGATATCCCGGACGCCGCATAGCCCATGATGCGCATGCGCGACCTCACCAGAGCATCTATCGCTCTCAACCTTGATAAGCCGAGTGAGCAATGAAAAATGGCCAAGCGGTCGTCCTGATTGTCGAAGACAGCGCGATTATTCGAATGGGCGCGATAGACCTTGTCGTTGCTGCGGGCTACGAAGCCTTGGAAGCCTCCAGCGCCGACGAGGCTATCCGTATCCTTGAACAGAGAGATGACATCGATCTGGTTTTTACTGACGTCCAGATGCCGGGGACGATGGATGGCGTCAAGCTGTCCCACTACATCAGGGATCGATGGCCGCCCTTGAAGCTTATTGTCGCCTCAGGCGCGACAATCCTGGAAGAGAGCAGTCTGCCGCTCGGGAGCAAGTTCTTTTCAAAGCCCTATGATGACAACAGCATCACGGACGCCATAGCCCATTTGCTATCCAGCGACCGGTCGGCTCTCCACGTCGCTTGAGCTGCGGGGTGAAATCCGTCTGCTGAATCGGCGACAGGCTGACGGGAGAGAAATCGGTCTCCCGTCATGCAGGGCGGAACTTTACACCTTTGCCTTCGCCAGAAGAGCAGCGACCAGCCCGACGGTAGAGCTGTCATGCCCGTCGGCACTCTGCTTGCCCTCGACGACCGGCAGCAGCCCCGTGGCCAGTTCCTTGCCGAGCTCGACGCCCCACTGGTCGAAGGAGTTGATGTTGAACAGCACGCCTTCGACGAAGACGCGGTGTTCGTAGAGCGCGATCAGCCGGCCGAAAGCATGCGGCGTCAGCTTGTCGTAGACGATGGTCATCGACGGGCGGTTGCCGGCGAAGACGCGGTGCGGCGCGATCTGGTCGATGACATCCGCGGCCATGCCCCTTGGCAGCCATCTGGGCCTTGGCTTCTTCCAGGGTACGGCCCTTCATCAGCGCCTCCGATTGCGCCAGGCAATTGGCCATCAGCAATTGGTGCTGATGGCGCAGATCCGGCTCGTGGCCGTTGGCGGCGATCATGAATTCGGCCGGGATGACGCTCGTGCCCTGGTGGATCAGCTGGTAAAAGGCATGCTGGCCATTGGTGCCGGGCTCGCCCCAGACGACCGGGCCGGACTGGCCCTCGACCGGCGTGCCGTCCAGCGTCACGCCCTTGCCGTTCGATTCCATGTCGAGCTGCTGCAGATAGGCCGGAAAACGCGACAGGCGCTGGTCATAGGGCAGGATGGCGCGGGTGGCGTAGCCCAGAACATTGCGATGGTAGAAGCCGAGAAGGCCGAGCAGCATCGGCATGTTTTCGCGCAGCGGCGCGGTCTGGAAATGCTGGTCCATGGCATGGGCGCCATCGAGGAACTGGCCGAAATTGTCCGTGCCGATGGCGATCATCAGCGGCAGGCCGATCGCCGACCAGATCGAATAGCGGCCGCCGACCCAGTCCCAGAAGCCGAAGACGCGGTCCGCGTCGATGCCGAAGGCGGCGACCTTGTCGAGCGCGGTCGAGACCGCGGCAGAAATGATGCCTGACCGCATCCTCGCCGAGCGCTGTCGGCGATGAAGGCGCGCGCCGTCGCGGCATTGGTCATGGTCTCGATGGTCGTGAAGGTCTTGGACGCGACGATGAACAGCGTTGTTTCGGCGTCGACAAGCTTCAGCGTGTCGGCGATATGGGCCGCATCGATATTGGAAACGAAATGCAGGCGCGGACCGTCATGGATAGGGCGCCAGCGCCAGCGTCGCCATCACGGGGCCGAGATCCGACCCGCCGATGCCGATATTGACCACGTCGGTGATCGCCTTGCCGGTCGCACCCTTGAGCGCGCCGGAGCGAATGCCGTCGGCAAAAGTGCCCATGGCGTCCAGCACGGCGTTGACGTCCGGCATCACATCCTTGCCGTCGACCATGACCGGCGTGTTGGAGCGGTTGCGCAGGGCCGTGTGCAGCACGGCGCGGTCCTCGGTGATGTTGATCGCCTCGCCGGCAAACATCGCGTCGCGCTTTTCGGCAACGCCTGCCGGCTTCGGCGAGCGCTTCGAGACCGGTCGAGGACCTTGTCGTTCACGGCGCATTTCGAATAGTCGAACAGCATATCGTCGAATGTGACGCTGAAGCTCGACAAACGCTTGGGATCAGCGGCGAAAGCAGCCCTGAGATCGGTGGCCTTGGTCTGCGGCAACGGTGGATTTCAGCTGTTCGACAAGCGCTTTCATCATGGGGCTCCCGGCAATGCGTGATGGCTGCGATAGCTAGTCGGTTTGGCCGTCGCAAATCAAGAGCGCGGTCGTATCCATCGAAAAAAACCGGATTATTTGCGGAAAGCGCAAGGCGCGCTGTGGTTGCAAATTCTATCGGCTGCAATAGGCTTGCAGCATTCAGGGCGAAAGCAGCAGCGCCAAACCAGCTGGCGCATCCGGGCAGATGGGCTTCCCGGACTGTAGCAGGACGACAGCCTCGTCCCTGAATGTGGAGGTGAACTATGTGGTTTCGAGCCATTTAGCATCACGCTGACGTTAAGAAAAACCCGCACGAGCTGGTCAATCACCGTGCGGGTTCAATTCTTAAACTAAGCAAAACGGTGGCTGGAGTTCGCGCTCCAGTCACCACTCCGCTAAAATAAGGCGTTCCCGCCGTTTTGACAAGCGGGGCGTGCCAAGCCGGCTTATGACGCCGGCTTGTCGCGCAGGTCCTTGCGCAGGATCTTGCCGACATTGGTTTTCGGCAGTTCTGTGCGGAATTCGACGAATTTCGGACGCTTGTAGTTGGTCAGGTTGGCCGCGCAATGCGCCTTCACATCCGCCTCGGTCAGCGTCGGGTCCTTCTTCACCACGAACAGCTTGACGGCCTCGCCGGAATGCTCGTCCGTAACGCCGACGGCGGCGCATTCGAGAACGCCCGGAAGCGTCATCGCCACTTCCTCGATCTCGTTGGGGAAGACGTTGAAGCCGGAGACCAGGATCATGTCCTTCTTGCGGTCGACGATCTTGGTGTAGCCATCGCGCATCCATGAAGCCGATGTCGCCGGAGCGGAAGAAGCCGTCGGCAGAAATCACCTTGGCGGTCTCGTCGGGGCGCTGCCAGTAACCGGCCATCACCTGCGGGCCGCGGATGCAGATTTCGCCGATCTCGCCGACCGGCAGGGTCTTGCCGTCATCATCGCGGATCTCGATATCGGTCGAGGGCAGCGGCATGCCGATCGTGCCGGAAAATTCGCTGGTGTCGAAACGGTTTGCCGTGGCGACCGGGGAGGTTTCCGACAGGCCGTAGCCCTCGGCAATCGGGCAGCCGGTCATGGTCTGCCAGCGCTCCGCCACCGGACGCTGTACGGCCATGCCGCCGCCAAGCGTCAGCAGCAGCGAGGAGAAATCGAGCTTCTGGAAATCGGCATTGTTCATGAGCGCATTGAACAGCGTGTTGAGGCCCGGGAAGATATTGAACCTTGTATTTGCCGAGCTCCTTGACGAAGGCCGGAATGTCGCGCGGATTGGGGATCAGGATGTTCTGGCCGCCGGTGCTCAGCCCCATCAGCGCGTTCATCGTCAATGCAAAGATATGATAGAGCGGCAAGGCGCAGATGAAGACCAGATCGTCCGGTCGCGTGCGCCTAGCGAAGGCGGTTTCGAGCCAGAGCTCGATCTGCGCCATGTTCGACAGAAGATTGGAATGGGTCAGCGTCGCGCCCTTGGATACACCGGTGGTGCCGCCGGTATATTGCAGAAAGGCGATATCGGACGGCGCATACGCTGGTTTTTACAAGCGTTTTGCCCGGCACCCGCAGCGAGCACCGCCTTGAAGGGCTGGTGTCCGGCAAGCGACCAGGCGGGTACCAGCTTCTTGACGCGGCGCACCACGAGATTGACGATCAGGCCCTTGAGGCCGAGAAGGTCGCCCATGGTCGTGACGACCACATGCTTGACAGCTGTGCGGGCAACGACCTGTTCAACGGTATGGGCAAAATTCTCCAGCACGAAGATCGCCTTGGCGCCTGCGTCCTTCAACTGGTGTTCGAGCTCGCGCGGCGTGTAGAGCGGATTGACGTTCACCACGGTGAAGCCGGCGCGCAGGATGCCGAAGATGATGACGGGGTTCTGCAGGATATTGGGCATCATGACGGCAACGCGGTCGCCCTTGACGAGGCCGATCGATTGAAGCCAGGCGCCGATGCTTGCGGACAAGCGGTCCAGTTCGCTGAAGGTCAGCGATTTCCCCATGCAGGTAAAGGCCGGACGTGCCGCGTGTTTTGCGCATGCCAGGTCAAACAGGTCGCCGATCGAGCGATAGGGAAGGGGCGCGATCTGCGCCGGCATGCCGGGCGGATAGGATTTCAGCCAGATCTTCTCCGCGGCTGGTCCGGGTGCATTCGTCACGGTATCCGGCATGCTCTCTCTCCCTTTATGCCTTCCGGTCTCTTTTGCCGGCGCTTTTGAGCAGCAAAACCCCTCCAGGTTTCCTGCTGCATCAAAGATGATGCTTTTACGTCACGCCTTCAAGCCTATTCCGGATTATATAACCTTGACGTAAACGTCAATATTGCCTGCGCTTTCTTTGAAAAATTGGGTTCATGCGCGGCGTGCACGGTCAGATTTCACGACGCCCACCAGCCTCAAAACCTTTGCGCGCAGGACAAAATCGGGTTATTGCAGTGCAATATTGTCGGTACGGTCGCAATTGTCGTGGCTGGGCACTGCCATGCCCGGACGCGTTCTTAAATCCCTATTGCAGTTATTGATGGGCCGTCAGGGCCAGACAGGTCTTTCTATGTCCGACGAGGTTCTTTCGCCCATTCCCGTCACCCGCCAGGGTGGGGGCATGTCGCTTGCCGAACTTGCGCTGGCGGTTGGCGGTTTCGGCATCGGAACCGGAGAATTTGCCATCATGGGCCTTCTGCCGCAGGTGGCGGGGGATTTTTCCGTTTCCGTCCCGAGTGCCGGAAGTGTCATCAGCGCCTATGCCATCGGCGTTGTGGTTGGCGCCCCGTTGATTGCGGTTCTTGCCGCGCGCTTTTCCCGGCGCGACGTGCTTCTCGCCCTGATGGCTCTGTTTGCGCTGGGCAATCTGGCAAGCGCTGTCGCCGATAGTTTCGGTCTTCTCATTCTGGCGCGGTTTCTGGCCGGTCTGCCGCACGGCGCCTATTTCGGCGTGGCGGCGCTCGTCGCTGCAGGAATGGCCGCACCCAACCAGCGGGCCCGCGCCATCGGCCGCGTGATGATGGGCCTGACCGTTGCGACACTTCTCGGAACGCCGCTGGCCGCATGGTTCGGCCAGGCGCTCGGCTGGCGGGCCGCCTTCGCGATCGTCGGCGCCATCAGCCTTCTGACCGTGGCGCTGACCTGGGCCTATGTCCCAAAGGACAGGCCCAATGCTGCGGCCACACCGCTCAAGGAACTCGGCGCACTCGGCAAGACCCAGGTCTGGCTGACGCTCGGCATCTGCGCCGTCGGTTGCGGTGGCATGTTTACCGTCTTTACCTACATCACGCCGGCGCTCACCGAAGTCGCCGGGGTCTCCCTTGCCGCCGTGCCGATCATGCTGTCGGTATTCGGCGCAGGCATGATCCTCGGCAATATCGTCGGTTCGCGGCTCGCGGACTGGTCGCTCCTGCCGGCGATCGGTCTGGCGCTCGGCTTCAACCTGTTCGCCTATGTCCTGTTTTATTTCACCATGGGCAATCCGGTGATGGCCGCGATCAATATCTTTCTGATCGGCGGTGGTTTTGCCGTGGTTCCCGGCATCCAGACACGGCTGATGGATGTGGCAGGCGATGCCCAGACGCTGGCTGCAGCGCTCAGCCATTCGGCATTCAACATCGCCAACGCGCTCGGTGCCTGGCTTGGTGGTCTGTCGATCGCTGCCGGTTATGGCTGGACCTCCACCGGGCTCGTCGGCGCGATGCTGGCTGTCGCCGGTTTCGGCATCTTCTTCACCTCGGTTTTTCTTGAGGGGACGCCGGCCCGTCGCAATGCAGAATCCCGGCCGTAGACCCTGGATTCCATTGCCTCGAAAATCTTCCTGTCATGTCTTGTGATTAGGGTTCCCAAGGCGATATCTAGGCGCGACACAAAACCACGCTATGAACAAACGCGCTGGCAAGCGACCGGGATTGTTGTAAGGTTGGATGATATGGAGTGGAGCTTTTGCAACTGAGTAACCGTGAACGCGACAATATGCCGGCCGAGCCACGCCTTTTCGGGCAGCCCGCGCACGCGCGCTCGGCCTTGGTAGGCCCGATCTCCGCGGCCCGCTGGCTTCTGGTGTTCATTCTCCTGGCCGGTGTATACTTCTTCCATGGTTTCCTGGTGCCGGTGCTGGCCGCCCTGGTCATTGGCTTTGCAAGTTGGCCCATCTATCGGCGGCTGCTTGTCGCCACAGGCGGGCGCCGCACGATCGCTGCCACGATCGCGATCACCTTCGTCGTATCGTTCATTGTTGTGCCGATCTCCATCGCCGCCGTGTATGCGATCGATGAAGTCAGGACAGTCGTTGCCTGGGCCATCGAGGCCAATGTCAGCGGAGCGCCGGTTCCGACCTGGGTGCCCGGCATTCCCGGCGTCGGCGTCTGGCTGGGCGAGCAATGGGCGCGCTATATCGGCCATCCCGGCGGGCTTGGCGAGATTGTGCAACTGGTCAGTGGCTCCAATATCGGCAATATCTATCGCGGCGTTCTCGTTGTCGGGGCCTCCGCCTTCCAGTCCTTCCTGACCCTGCTTTTCATGCTGATCTCGCTGTTCTTCGTCTACCGCGATGGCGAGCGCTTCGTGGCCCAGATCGACAAGCTCGGAGAGCGCATCTTTCCGATGCGCTGGGAGCGGATATCGCGCATCGTTCCGCTGACGATCAGCTCGACGGTTACCGGAATGGGCGTGATCGCGATTGGCGAGGGCATCGTGCTCGGCGTTGCCTATTGGCTCGCCGGCGTTCCATCGCCCGTGACGCTCGGCATTATCACCGGGATCATGGCCCTCATTCCCGGCGGTGCGCCGCTGTCGTTCACGCTGGTGTCTCTTTATCTCGTTTCGAGTGGCTCGGCGATGGAAGGCCTGCTGCTCTTCGTCTGGGGAACCTCGGAACTGTTCGTCGTCGACAAGACGCTGCGGCCGCGCCTTGTCGGCGGGCCCATCAAGCTGCCATTCCTGCCGACGTTCTTCGGACTGATCGGCGGCGTCAAGACCATGGGCTTTCTCGGCCTGTTCGTCGGGCCTGTCCTGATGGCGCTTCTGGTGGCGATCTGGCGCGAGTGGCTGCGGGAAGTCACGGCTACCGCAGCGCAGAGCGGAAAAATCATCACATAACGATCATGTCGTCGCCGACCTGAAGAAGAGCCGGCGACACCACCCGCCCCAGAACGCCGAAACCGCCGCCTCCGTGTCGGGCGATGGCATGCATCACGTCCTTGGCAAAGGGCAGATCGCCCTGCGCAAGCGCCGTGAAGCTGCAGCGTTCGCAAGGCTCGGTAATTTCGACGACCGCCTGCCCGATCATCACCGTCTTGCCGATCAGGCTGCGATCCGGGAAACCTTCCTGATGCTCTGTGGGGTCGATGACGATGTTCGGCCGGAACCGCCGCACATCGACCATGCTTTCGGGCGGCAGCAGTGCAGACAGAGACCGCAGGGACGTGGTCGTGAGGATATGCAGATGGCCGCGATCATAGCGCGGCGCCAGCATGGGGCCGCCTGCTTCGGCCATTGTCACGGCAAGCGGTGAAAAGGCGACGGAAAATCCGGCTCTTCTCGATGCCGCATCACGTGCAGCCTGCGTCGAGACGTTCAGCCATTCGCCCTGTTCGCTGCAGATGTCCGGTTCCGATGGACCCATGCGGGCTGCAATGTCGGGCGAAAAACGCCAGCGCTTCTGCGATTCCGGCTCGGCAATGGCCCCGGTCTGCGCATCGTACATTCCCCAGATGCGATCATGCAGGATGCCGTGTGCATCGAGCTCTGCCGGGTCGATCCGCTCGCCGGCGAGCGAACTGACGGGATACCGCCAGAGCTCGATCACCGTACCCCATCTGTCTGCCATATCGCATTCCACATCGTTTTCCACGGCCGTCACGATAGGCCAGGACGTTTGACCCGCCAAGACGCAACGGATGCCAATGCGGCAGGCAAGCCCGAGATGTCAGTTCAGGGTTTCAGCGGAAATTTCTTCGTCGAGGATACGGAAGGCGTCTTCCAGCGCATCCACCAGGATATCCGTCAGCTCATCCATGTTGTCTGGATTGAAGAGAAACGCGAAAGCGCCATCCTGCTTGTGGGTCGCATATTCGATCTCGTTCGACATATCATTGCCTCCTCTGCGTCAAGCCTCATGCCGACGGTTGCACACACGCTAGAGCGCGTTGCTTGCGCCGGGCTTGAAGCCGCGAGCGGGGTTTCGATAACAAGAGAACCGGACGGCATTGAGTCCGGTTGCCGCTATTCCATGGCAAGGATCATGTTGCGGACGACAGGATAGATTTCCGCCTCCCAGCGGCGACCGTTGAACACGCCGTAGTGGCCGACATTGGCCTGGAGGTGATGGCGCTTCAGATGCGGACGAAGCGACCGGCAGAGATCATGGGCGGAAGATGTCTGGCCAAGCGCGCAGATGTCGTCGCGTCCGCCCTCGACCGTCAGAAGTGCGGTCTTGCGAATCTGGCCCGGATCGACCTTGCGGCCGTGATAGGTCAAGTTGCCCGCGGCCAGATCGGCCTTCTGGAACACGCGATCGATGGTCTCGATGTAGAATTCCTCGGTCAGGTCGAGCACGGCAAAATATTCGTCGTAGAAATCCTTGATCTTCTCGGCTTCCGCCGTTTCGCCCTTCGCCAGATGGTTGAAGAGCTTCCTGTGGGTGTCTTCATGCCGCTTCTTGTTCATCGCCATGAAGGCTGTCAGCTGCAGGAAGCCGGGATAGACACGGCGCCCTCCGCCGGCAAAACGGCCCGGCACGCTGCTGATCAGCGAGGATTTGAACCAGGACAGCGGCTTTGAGACCGCAAGCTTGTTAACCGCCGTCGGGCTCTCGCGGGTGTCGATCGGCCCGGCCATCAGCGTCATGGTGCGCGGCGTTGCCGGGTTCTGGTCTTCCGACATCACGGCGACCGCCGCAAGCGCCTGGACGCAGGGTTGGCAGACGGCCAGAAGATGGCTTCCGGGCCCAATTTCCTCGAGGAAGCGGATGACGTAGTCGACATATTCGTCCATGCCGAAACGCCCGGCCGAAAGCGGCACGTCACGGGCATTGGCCCAGTCGGTGATATAGACATCATGGTCGCGCAGAAGTGTGCGCACGGTGCCGGTAAGCAGGGTGGCGAAATGCCCCGATAGCGGCGCCACGACCAGGACGCGGGGGCGCCGCATATCGACATCTGCCGCAAAATGCAAAAGCTTGCCGAACGGCATTTCGAGGACGGTCTCAACGGCAATCGGCACATCGCGATTGCCGATCATCACGGAGCGTATGCCGAAATCCGGTCGTTCATGGGTAATCTTGTAGCGGGAGACCATCTCCATCGCCGCTGCGAAATAGCGCGTGGCGTCAGCGCCCCAGAACGATGTCGCCGAAAGGGTCTGCAGACGTTGCGCCCAATCGCGCAAGGGCGCGATCGCGTCGTCCTGAAGCTGGTAGGCCTGATAGAGCATCGGCAATATCTCCCGCAGCGCCGCAGAAATGCGGCAGTGCAAAAAATGCTAGTGCAATATCGTCCGCCATGCGAGAAGATTGTGACGAGTGCATGAAACATTCCCCTACAAGGAACAGGACGCGATGGCACAGGCGACGCTGACGATTTCCTCGAAGAACTATTCCTCCTGGTCGCTGCGCGGCTGGCTGCTTTGCCGCATGGCCGGGCTGGACTTCACCGAAGTGCTGGTGGAGCTCAACGATGCTGCCCGCCAGGAGCTTCTGCTGCTGTCGCCTTCGGTCCTCGTCCCGCGACTGACCTACAAGGATGTGACTGTCTGGGACACGCTGGCCATTGCCGAATATCTGCATGAGGTGACGCCCAAATCGGGTCTCTGGCCCAAGGATCTCGCAGCCCGCGCCCGCTGTCGCTCGGTTTCCGGCGAAATGCACTCCGGCTTCCACAATCTGCGCTCCGCTCTGCCGATGAACCTCAAGGCGCGGCATGAAAAGTTCAAGATCTTTTCCGGCGCGCGGCCGGATGTCGAGCGGGTCAAGGCGATCTGGACCGAATGCCTTGATATGAGCGGCGGCCCCTGGCTGTTCGGCGAATCACCGACCGTAGCGGACGCCATGTACGCCCCGATCTGCACCCGCTTCCGCACCTATTCCGTGGACCTCGAACCAAAGCTCGCCGCCTATGCCGAGCACGTCCTCTCCTGGCCGCTCCTCATCGAATGGACAGAAGGCGCCATCGCCGAACCCGACGAGATCGTCGAGCTTGAGGTGGAGTTTTGAGGGAGTGAATTGGTTTGGAGAGTGGTGCCGCTTGCAGGACTCGAACCTGCGACCCCATCATTACGAATGATGTGCTCTACCACCTGAGCTAAAGCGGCCAGCATGCGTTTCGCAACCGGCGAAGCGATGTGTGAGGCGCTGATACCTGCAAAGTGACGGGATTTCAAGCCGCCAGATCTGCGATTCATAAAAAATCGCGGGATCAGCACCGAATGACAGGGATCGATGGAGGACACCTGCTCGGTCCGGTCATCGATCCCTGTTCAAGGGCTTGTTTTAGAGCGACAGCCTCGTTCGGGCGGCCTTGTATTCGTTTTCCAGTCGGCCGACGAGCCCTTCGACCGAGGTGATCTCGGTGACCGCGCCGATGCCCTGGCCGCAGCCCCAGATGTCCTTCCAGGCCTTGGCGCCTGTGGTCGCCTTGCCTCGAAATCCATTTTCGACGGGTCGGCCTCCGGCAGATTGTCGGGATCCATGCCGGCTGCGGCAATCGAGGGCTTCAGGTAGTTGCCGTGGATGCCGGTGAAATAGTTGGAATAGACGATATCGGCGGCGCTGCTGTCGACGATCGACTGCTTGTAGGCTTCGCTGGCGCGGGCCTCGTGGGTGGCGATGAAGGGCGAGCCGATATAGGCCATGTCGGCGCCCATGGCCTGGGCCGCCAGCACCGCGCCGCCGGTGGCGATTGCGCCCGACAGCAGCAGGGGACCGTCGAACCAGTTGCGGATTTCCTGGATGAGGGCAAACGGCGACAGCGTGCCGGCATGGCCGCCGGCGCCGGTGGCAACGGCAATCAGGCCGTCGGCCCCCTTGCGGATTGCCGAATTGGCATGGCGGTTGTTGATCACGTCATGCAGCACGATGCCGCCATAGGAATGGATCGCGGCGTTGACTTCCGGCACGGCCCCGAGCGAGGAAATGACGATCGGCACCTTGTATTTGACGCAGAGCATCAGGTCGTGTTCGAGCCGCTTGTTGGACTTGTGGACGATCTGATTGACGGCGAAGGGGGCGGCCGGCCTGTCCGGGTTGTGCCGGTCGTGATCCGCGAGTTCCTCGGTGATCTGCGCCAGCCATTCGTCGAGCTGGGCTTCCGGACGGGCATTCAGAGCCGGAAACGAACCGACGACACCGGCCTTGCACTGCGCCAGCGTCAGAGCCGGATGCGAGATGATGAAAAGCGGGGCGGCAACGACGGGCAGTCGTGTGGTTCCCGTCAGGATCGGCGGCAGCGCCATGGTGTTTCTCCTCCACCTGAAATTATTGACGTTTGCGTAAACGTCAAAATATCTACCAGCGAAACACGCCCTTGAAAAGACGGTTCTATTGCAAGCGCGCATCGACTGTCGCGAAACCCGTGCGTTTCCCCGGGTGTGAGTAGTCAGTTTTGCCCTGCAGGCTTGCGAATTGCGAAATCTGCGGTTACCCAATTGTTAACAAATCCAACAGGGTGCCGCCAGTCTGGGCCAGAGGCCCGGCATGGCGCCCGGATTTTCGAGGGAGAGACGGGTGGGCGATCACCTGTCCTCCGGCCAAGAAGGACATGACGTGAGCGGACTGGAAACGGCTATAAAACATGCGCTCGACCGCTCGGACAGAACGAGCGCCGAGACGCGGGCCCGGATTTACCAGTCCGCGCGCAATGCCCTGGAAGCGGGCCTGCGCAAGCAGGATGTGCACGATACCGAGGTCATCGCCCAGCAACGGCATCGCCTGGAAGCGATCATTCATGCCATCGAAACACAGGAACGCGCTGCGCTGAAAGCCCAGGCCGCGATGGTCGAGCCGCCGGCAGTGCGTCCGGATAATGCCGTGACCCCCGATGATCGTCGCCACACGGCGACGGATGTCGACGCGATCCTTTCCGTCGAGCGCGAGCCGGTCGAGGCGACGCCGCGATCCGGTGACGACAGCCTCGACGGTCTGCGGCCGGAACGCCTTGATGATGCCCCGCATTCTGGCCCTGCATCCGCGGTGCCGGTGGAGGCCCTGGCCGGCAAACGCGGCCGGGAGCGCCGGAAGCCTCTACCCTCCGCATCAGTCAAGCCCCGCCGCCGGCGCGGCCGGTTCCTGTCCTTCGTCATGGTTGTCGTCACCCTGGGTGCGGCGTTTGGTGCCGCGCTCTGGTGGGCGGAAACCAGTGGCCTCTTGAAATCGGCCGAGGAGCGGGACACCAGTGTCGCCAATCCGCCGGCAACGGTGCAGTCCGAGGATTTCGACGGTTCGCAGGGGCTGACCACGCTCGGTTCGCAATCCGGCTTCACCGGCGACTGGATCGAGGTCTTCAACCCGGCCGAGCCCTCGAAGCTCACGCCGCGCAGCCGCGCAAAGGTGGAGCCCGTCAACGACGAAGCCGGCCCGCGGGTGCGCATCACCTCTGCTGCCGCCGATGCGGAAGGCGATGTCCTGATCGAAGTCCCGGTGTCCGCCCTGGAGCAATTGTCGGGCAAGACCTCGACGGTCGCGCTGACCGTCCGTTCCGGCGCCGACAAGCCGACACAGTTTTCCGTCGAATGCGAGTTCGCCTCCCTCGGCGATTGCGGCCGTCATCGCTTTACCGTCAACGACGAAAAGGTCGACATGCTGTTCAAGGTCACCTTCGACCGCAGCCTGGCGCCGAGCGAACCGGGTCGAATCCTGATCAACAGCGATGTGGCCGGCAGCGGCCATAGCCTCAACCTGTTTGCGATCCGGATCCTGCCCGGTCAGTAAATCTGGCGCGGGCAGGCAATGCGCGATGATTATTTGACGAAGCCGGGCCCGAAACCCAGGATTTTCCGGTCGATCTCGCCGATCGCATCCTTGTCCCTGCCGTCGTAGTCGAGGCTGAGCAGGATGTGTCGGATGAGATTGATCCGCAGGCGGCGCTTGTCGTTGGCGCGGATCACCGTCCACGGGGCGTGGGTCGAGTGGGTCTCGTTGAGCATCCGGTCGCGCTTTTCGGAATAGTCGTCCCATTTGGTCAGGGCGGCGATATCCATCGATGACAGCTTCCACACCTTGAGCGGGTCATGCCGGCGATCGTGAAAGCGTTTCAGCTGCATTTCGCGGCCAATGTTCAGCCAGAACTTGAACAGATAGATGCCGTCGTCGACGATGAGTTTCTCAAAGCGCGGGGTCTGCTTGAGGAAGTGTTCGTATTGCGCCTGATCGCAGAACCCCATGACCGGCTCCACGCCGGCCCGGTTGTACCAGGAGCGGTCGAAGAGCACGATTTCACCCGCCGTCGGGAAGGTCGCCACATAGCGCTGGTAATACCACTGGCCGCGTTCGGTTTCCGTCGGCTTCGTCAACGCCACGATGCGCGCCGAGCGTGGGTTCATATAGGCCATCGTATCATGGATCGCGCCGCCTTTTCCGGCGGCATCCCGACCCTCGAACACGCTGATCACCCGCTTGCCGGTTGCCTGCAGCCAGAACTGCACCTTGACCAGTTCGATCTGCAGTTTCTCCAGCGTTGTGTCGTATTCCTCGCGGTCCAGCTTCTTGTCATAGGGAAAGTCGTCGGATGCGAAGGCCCTGTCGTCGATCCAATCAGGCAGTTCCGGATTGTCGATATCAAACACCCGCTTCTTGCCGCCGATCGTCAACTCCACTGCGCGGCTGGTCGTCTTGTCTGCCATGGTTTTCTCCCCCGACGAAGGCGACCTTCTCGTCAGCCGCCTGCTGATTTCCAGCGAGCAGGCCATAATTGCATTGCGAATTCAAGCATGCCGTGAAAATCATGTCATGAATACGCGCTATCACTGGCGGATGCGGCAAGGTTGCGATCAGCGGCCTTCGCGGGAAAAGGACAGGACTTGGAAAAGGACGACAGATTCTGGCCGGTGTTCAGGGGGCGGATCGCCGAAGAGAAATGGACCCTGCTTCTGTCCATCGTGACCGCTCCCGTGCTGGTCTTGTTCGGGCTCCATCCTCTGGCGGTTTGCCTCTTCTGGCTGGTCCTGGCGGTGGCCCTGCTGCGGCGATCGGAGACGGCGGCCCCGCCGATCGCACCGGTGATCCAGGCAAACCCCGTCAGCGTCGACCCGATGGAGACGCTGGTCATCATTCTGAACGCGCTTGATATGCCTGTGCTGGTCGTTGCGGCCGATGAAACCGTGCTCCTGCAGAATCTTGCGGCCGAAAAGGCCTTCGGAACCATACCGCAGAACACATACCTCGCGGCCCGCGTGCGCTCGCCCGGCATTCTCGACATGGTGCGCGAGACGATCTCCACCGGCAAGGTCAACCAGATCGAACATTCCGAACGGCTGCCGTCGGAAGCCTTTTATGTCGTCCGCGCTGCGCCTGCCGAGATTTCCATCAATGGCGGCGAGCGGCTCTACATCGTGTCCTACCGCGATATTTCACAGGCCCGCCGCATCGACAGGATGCGTTCGGATTTCGTCGCCAATGCCAGCCATGAACTGAGGACGCCGCTTGCCTCCCTGCGCGGCTTCATTGAAACCCTGCAGGGACCGGCGCGCAACGACGTCAAGGCACACGAGAAATTCCTTGGCATCATGCATGAGCAGGCGACCCGCATGAGCCGGCTTGTCGATGATCTCCTGTCGCTGTCCCGGCTGGAGCTGAAATCCCATATCGCACCGGATGAGAAGATCGATCTCGCGCCGTTGCTCGGCCACGTCATCGATTCGCTGTCGCCGCTGGCGCGGGAGGTTGATGTCTCGATAGCCCTGGATGTTCCTGCCACGCCGGTCACCGTTTACGGAGACCGCGACGAACTCACCGAGGTTTTCGAAAACCTGATCGAAAACGCCTGCAAATATGGCCAGGAAGGCAAGAGGGTCGAGGTCAGTCTGTCAGGGGGGGAAGAGGGCAAGCCGGTCGAGGTGGCCATTCGCGATTTCGGCCCGGGCATTCCGGCCGAACATGTGCCGCGCATTACCGAACGGTTCTACCGGGTCAATGTCGAGGCCAGCCGGTCGAAAAAGGGAACCGGGCTCGGGCTCGCCATCGTCAAGCACATCCTGACCCGGCACCGGGCCCGGATGATCGTGCAGTCGGAAGTCGGGAAAGGAACGCTGTTTACCGTGCGCTTCTGAGAGGATGCGTCAGGGCAGCGCCGCTTTTCGCGCCGGTGGCGGACTTTGCCGCCACCATCCATCATGTCCAGTTCAGCGCGCCCGGCGACGTTCGCCGGAAGGCTGGTAGGCGAGCTTGGCATGGAAGGCGCAATAGGGCGCTGCTTCCGGGCTGTCATTGCCGCAGAAGTGAAACTCTTCCTTCATGGGGTCGCCGATCGGCCACTTGCAGGTGCGGTCCGTAAGCTGGGTAAGGACAAGGCGGCGCGACATTGGCACGACGACGTTGCTGACCGGCTCCAGCTCCTGGCTGGGCACGTATTCCATCTCCACCTCTTCCTTCATCACGGTGGCGCCCGCCGGGCGTGTCGTGACGGTGCGGGTGGTGGTTACGGGGCGGGCGGCGTAGTTTGGAGCGCGGGGCGCCGAGGTCGGGCGCTTGGTGCGCGATGCGGCAGCGGTGCCGCCGGCCTTGGCGCGTCCTGGCAGGCTCAGCCGGTGGACCTTGCCGATGACGGCGTTGCGGCTGACGCCGCCGAGCTGTGCGGCGATCTGGCTCGCGCTCAACCCCTCGGACCACAGCTTCTTGAGTTTTTCCACCCGCTCGTCAGTCCAGTTCATGATTTTGTCTCCGTTCCCGGCGTTGATGATGATGGAATCCTTCACCGTGCCCCGGAGCAATCCGGAACTGCAACGCGATAACACTTTTGGTGACTAGGTCCGCCGCATGCGTCTAGTAATTGAATATTAACCTAGAGAAGGGCTGACTCCGTGACAAGAGTCCCTCGAATCGAGCCGAATCGATTTCTGGGTTTTCCCCAACTTGCTTCGATGGCGTGGCATTTTTGCAAGCCCGGCAGGCAAAAAAATCAAAACGCCTGTGTGTTGTTCCAATTGCCGCAAATGCGGGGCTTTTGTTGACATTGCACTGCGGAATGAAGATAGTGACGCGCCGCCGCAAGGCGGCATTTTTGATTTTCAGGGACCGGGTATCGGTCGAAAAATACCGTCGTGCGGCGTGTTTGCCGCCTTGATCAAGGAGACTGTCGCCATGGCTGAAGCCACGCCGCTTTTTGATACCTACGCGCGCGCGCCGCTTCGCTTCGAGCGCGGCGAAGGCGTCTGGCTGATTGCCGAAGATGGCACGCGCTATCTGGATTTTGCAGCCGGTGTCGCGGTCAATTCGCTCGGCCACGCGCATCCGCATCTCGTGTCGGCCTTGAAGGACCAGGCCGACAAGGTCTGGCACCTGTCCAATCTCTATGAGGTCCCCGGCCAGGAAAAGCTTGCGACCCGGATGACCGAAGCGACGTTTGCCGACAAGGTGTTCTTTACGAATTCCGGTGCCGAGGCGCTGGAATGCGCGATCAAGACCGCGCGGCGCTATCATTTCGCCAAGGGGCAGCCGGAAAAATTCCATATCATCACCTTCGAAGGCGCCTTCCACGGCCGCACGCTGGCGACCATCGCCGCCGGCGGCCAGGCGAAATATCTCGAGGGCTTCGGCCCGAAGGCGCCCGGCTTCGACCAGGTGCCCTTCGCCGATATCGACGGCTCTGAAGGAAGCGATCAGCGAGGAAACCGCAGCCATCCTGATCGAGCCGATCCAGGGCGAGGGCGGTATCCGCGTCGTGCTCCAAGGAATTCCTGCAGCGAACTGCGCGCGCTGTGCGACGAGTACGGCCTGCTTCTGATACTCGACGAGGTCCAGTGCGGCGTCGGCCGGACGGGAAAACTCTTTGCCTATGAAGCGACGGGCATCACGCCTGACATCATGGCGGTTGCCAAGGGCATCGGCGGCGGTTTTCCGCTCGGCGCCTGCCTTGCCACGGCAGAGGCTGCCGCGGGCATGGTCGCCGGCACCCATGGCTCGACCTATGGCGGCAATCCGCTTGCCATGGCGGTCGGCAATGCCGTTCTCGACGTGGTTCTGGCCGATGGCTTCCTCGAACACGTGCGCGATGTGGCGCTGGTCTTCCGCCAGGGCCTTGCCTCGCTGCAGGACCGTTTCCCCGACGTCATCGAGGAAATCCGCGGAGAAGGCCTGATGCTCGGCATCAAGGCCAAGGTGCCGTCGGCCGATCTGCTGAAGGCGATCCGTGCCGAAAAGCTGCTCGCCGTCCCCGCCGGCGAAAATGTCATTCGCCTTCTGCCGCCGCTGATCACCACTGCGGAAGAAGCGCGCGAAGGGCTTGCCCGCATCGAGCGCGCTGCAGAACAGCTGACTTCGGTAAAACACAAGGCGTCGGCCTGAGCGTAGCGCGTCAGCCAGGCAAAACAGGAATAGAACATGGCCGGCTACAAGCACTTTCTCGACCTCTCCGCCATGACCGCCGATGATCTGCGCGCAATCATCGACGACGCCAAGACGCGCAAGACGGCGACCAAGGCCGGCACGGCTGACAAGCCGCTGGCCGGCAAGATGCTGGCGATGATCTTCGAGAAGCCGTCGACCCGCACCCGCGTCTCCTTCGACGTCGGCATGCGCCAGCTCGGCGGCGAAACCCTGTTCCTGTCCGGCACCGAAATGCAGCTCGGCCGCGCCGAGACCATCGGCGACACCGCCAAGGTGCTGTCGCGCTATGTCGATGCGATCATGATCCGCACCACGGATCACACGCGCCTGCTGGAACTGGCCGAACATGCGACCGTGCCGGTCATCAACGGGCTGACGGACGACACCCATCCCTGCCAGATCATGGCCGACATCATGACCTTCGAGGAACATCGCGGCCCGGTGAAGGGCAAGACGATCGCCTGGACCGGCGACGGCAACAACGTCCTGCATTCGCTGATCGAGGGTTCGGCGCGCTTCGGCTACCGGATGAACATGGCGGTGCCGCTCGGCTCCGAACCGGATGACAAGTATCCTCAACTGGGCGCGCAACAATGGCGGCGAGATCATGCTCTACCACGATGCCGAGCAGGCCGTCGCCGGTGCGGATTGCGTCGTCACCGACACCTGGATCTCGATGAACCAGGAACATCGCGCGCGCGGCCACAATGTCTTCCAGCCCTATCCAGGTCAATGCCGGCCTGATGGAGAAGGCATGCCAGGATGCCCTGTTCATGCACTGCCTGCCGGCCCATCGCGGCGAGGAAGTGACCGACGAGGTGATCGACGGTCCGCAGTCGGTCGTGTTCGACGAGGCCGAAAACCGTCTTCACGCGCAGAAATCGGTCCTCGCCTGGTGCCTCGGCGCGCTTTGAGGCCATCGCCAGCCGGCCATTGAAATTGCCAGGCTGGCGCACGATCTAAGCGACTGCGGGTGATCGCGCTGCCGGAAAGGGTTTCGCCCGATCGCCGGCGTTTCCAGTCATCGGCAGGGCGGCTTGCCCAACCGTCGGCAACCGGCCCGCTTTTCCGCGGGCCGGCCGATCTGGACAAACGGGCCGACGCAGGGATCAATATGGACATCGGGTTTCGCCCTTCGGGCGTCTTTGGACGCTCGCCGCGTTCCGCATGTCCGATGCAAGGAGCAGAGTGATGGTGGAAGCAGTAGAGGGCCTTGGCCAGTTTGATTTTGCCGGTGACGATCATGTCGTGCCTTTCCAGGTGGAAGGTCTCGACGTGCGCGGTCGTGCCGTGCAGCTTGGCCCGATGCTCGACGCCATTCTCGAGCGCCACAATTATCCGCTGCCGGTTGCCCGTCTCGTTGCGGAGACGGTCGTGCTGACCGTGCTGCTCGGCACGTCGCTGAAATTCGAAGGCAAGCTGATCGTCCAGACGCAGAGCGATGGCCCGGTCGATCTTGCTCGTTGCCGATTTCTCGACGCCCGACAGGGTGCGCGCCTATGCCCGCTACAACAGCGATGCCTTGGCGGTGGCGCAGGAAAATGGCCTGACCGAGCCGCATCAGTTGCTGGGCGAAGGCATTCTTGCCTTCACCATCGATCAGGGCGCCGACATGCAGCGCTATCAGGGCATCGTGCCGCTCGACGGCGCGACGCTGGAAGAGATCGCCGGCGTCTATTTCCGCCAGTCGGAGCAGATCCCGACGAAGGTGCGTCTCAGCGTCGCCGAGCTTCTGGATCGCGATGACGACGGCAAGCCGCGCCATCGCTGGCGGGCCGGCGGCGTGGTTGCGCAGTTCCTGCCGGAAACGCTGGAGCGCATGCGCCAGCCGGACCTGCACGGCGGCGACGGCGACAACCGCGACGAGCGCGTCGAGACGGACGATCTCTGGGGCGAGGCGAAGGTGATGGTGGAAACGATTGCCGCCGACGAACTGACCGACCCGATGGTTGGTCCCGAGCGCTTGCTGTATCGCCTGTTCCACGAGCGCGGCGTGCGGGTCTATCCGCCGCAGGCGGTCTACGACCGTTGCAACTGTTCACGCGAGAAGATCCGCGATGTCCTGGCAAGCCTCAGCCAGGATGACATCGACCACACGGTGGTGGACGGCGTCGTCACGGTCAATTGCGAGTTCTGTTCGACGAGCTACAAGTTCGAAGCGACGGAAGTGCGTCCGCAGTAAAGGCAGATGCCCGTCAGTTCAGCACGCGGCTGAGCCCGGGCGCATCGAGCGAGAAGGCGGGGATGTTGACATCGAACATTTCCCCGCTTTCGGTCTCCATGCCGTAATGGCCGAACATGACGCCGGACGGCGTGTCCAGCGGGCAGCCTGAAGAATATTCGTAGGTATCTCCCGGATTGAGCACCGGCTGTTCGCCGATGACGCCGGGACCATGGACCTCGTCAACCTGTCCGGTCTCGTCGGTAATGTTCCAGTAGCGGGTGACCAGCCGCACGGAAATATCGGAATGGTTGGATATCACGATCCTGTAGCCCCAGACATAGCGGCTGTCGTCCGGATCGGATTGCTCCTCCAGATAATAGGGCTCGACAGTTACTTCGATGTCGCGGGTCAGCGCGCGATACATATGCAATACCTTTTTAAAATCGCAGAACGTATTCTACACCAATATGCTTTCGTCAAGAATAACCGCTGCGCCGACGGAGAGCATTCCGTGTCGATTTGCGACAGGCTTGGTGGAAACGACGCCGCTGACAAAACAAAACCGCCTGAAAACGCGTTTCAGGCGGTTTTGTTTCATTCTATTTCCGCTCGTATCAGGCCGTCACGGCCTTGAGCGCGCGGGCGAAATCATCGACCAGATCCTGGCTGTCCTCGATCCCGGCCGAAAGGCGCACGGTGCCCGGCGAGATGCCGAGTTCGGCGCGGGCCTCGTCCGAGAGGTTCTTGTGGGTGGTGGTTGCCGGATGGGTGATCAGGCTCTTGGCAGTCGCCGAGATTGTTGGAGATCTTGATGATCTCCAGCGCATTCTGCAGCGCAAAGGCCGCTTCCTTGCCGCCCTTCATCTCGAAGCAGACGAGCGTCGAGCCGCCCTTCATCTGCCGCGCGATGATATCGGCCTGCGGATGGTCCTTGCGGCCGGGATAGATGACCTTGGCGACCTTGTCCTGCTCGGCGAGGAAATCGGCGATCTTCGCCGCATTCTCGCTCTGCTGGCGCACGCGCAGCGGCAGGGTTTCGATGCCCTTCAGCAAGGTCCAGGCGTTGAAGGGCGACAGGGCCGGACCCGTGTGGCGGAAGTAGTCGTGCAGATGTTCGTTGATCCATTCCTTGTCGGAGAGGATCACGCCGCCGAGGCAGCGACCCTGGCCGTCAATATGCTTGGTTGCCGAATAAACGACGATATGGGCACCCAGTTCCAGCGGCTTCTGCAGCAGCGGCGTCGCAAAGACGTTGTCGACGATGACTTTGGCGCCGACGGCATTGGCGATCTTCGCAACGCCTTCGATATCGACGACTTCCAGCGTCGGGTTGGTCGGGCTTTCGAGGAAGAACACCTTGGTGTTCGGCTTGACGGCCTTTTCCCAGTTTTCAAGGAAGCGCCCGTCGATCAGCGTGAATTCGATGCCGTATTTGGGGGCGAGCGTTTCGACGACCCAGCGGCAGGAGCCGAACAGCGCGCGGGCGGCAACGATATGGTCGCCGGCCCTGAGCTGGCACAGGATTGCCGCTGAAACCGCAGCCATGCCGGATGCGGTGGCGCGCGCATCCTCGGCGCCTTCCAGCATGCACATGCGCTTTTCGAACATGTCGTTGGTCGGGCTGCCGTAACGCGCATAGATGAAACCTTCGGTCTCGCCCTTGAAGCGGGCTTCGGCCGCTTCCGAGCTGTCATAGACAAAACCCTGGGTCAGAAAGATGGCTTCGGAGGTCTCTCCATGGGCAGAGCGGGTCGTGCCACCATGAACGAGCTGCGTTGCCGGGCGCCAATTCTTGCTCATCATCGTCACTTTCAAAACAAAAAAACCGGCCGCGAAAAGCAAGCCGGTTCAAAGACCCGGCCTTTTTAGCTATTTGTTTAACGTGGCTGCAAGCCGACCGGCCAAATCACCACGGGATAATTCTCCAAATACTGCGCAAGTAAGCTTGCGTCAATTCCCCCGAACGAGAAGATATGTCATGGGGACAATTCGGATTATCACGGGCCGTTTTCGGCCGGAGGAAAGACGCATATGATCAGGGCAACGGGCATTCTGGCCGATCGCGCGATCGCAGCACTGTTTGAGACCGGCCGTCTGATCAGCGAAGCGCCGCTGGATGGCGACCAGATCCAGCCGGCGAGCCTTGATCTGCGCCTCGGTTCGCGCGCATTCCGCGTGCGCGCCAGCTTCATGCCCGGTCCCAATCATCGCGTTGCCGACAAGCTCGACCGCCTCAAGCTGCATGTCATCGACCTCAGCGACGGAGCCGTTCTTGAAACGGGCTGCGTCTATATCGTGCCGCTGATGGAAAGCCTCGATCTGCTGAAGGACATGTCGGCCTCCGCCAATCCGAAAAGCTCGACCGGCCGGCTGGATATCTTCACCCGCGTCATCACCGATTATGCGCAGGAATTCGACAAGATACCGTCGGGCTATTCCGGTCCGCTCTATCTCGAAATCAGCCCGCGCACCTTCCCGATCATCGTGCGGCGCGGTTCGCGCCTGTCGCAGATTCGTTTCCGCACCGGTCAGGCACTTCTGACGGAAGCCGAAGTTCTCGCCCTGCATGAGAGCGACGTTCTGGTCGCCAGCGATCGGCCCAACATATCGGGTGCCGGCATAGCCTTGTCGATCGACCTCAAGGGCACTGGTGCAGATGGCCTGATCGGCTATCGCGGCAAGCACCACACCGCCGTCGTCGATGTCGACAAGAAGGCCGAACACGGCATCTTCGATTTCTGGGAGCCGCTCTATAGCCGCGGCCATGACGACCTGATCCTCGATCCGGACGAGTTCTATATCCTCGTGTCGCGCGAAGCCGTGCATGTGCCGCCGCTTTACGCGGCCGAGATGACGCCGTTCGATCCGCTGGTCGGCGAATTCCGCGTGCACTATGCCGGCTTCTTCGATCCGGGCTTCGGTCATGCCTCGGCTGGCGGCACCGGCAGCCGCGCGGTGCTGGAAGTGCGCAGCCACGAAGTGCCGTTCATCCTCGAACACGGCCAGATCGTCGGCCGGTTGATCTACGAACACATGATGGAGCATCCGCAGGGGCTTTACGGCTCGGGTCTCGGATCGAACTATCAGGCACAGGGCCTGAAGCTCTCGAAGCATTTTCGCGCGGAATAAGGCTGCTGCGCGGCCTTCGCCTCGGCCTACGGCTCGAAAGCTGAGCCTTGACAGCGGCGATCGCTTGATGGAAATGTCCGCTCAGTCGCGGGTGTAGCTCAATGGTAGAGCAGCAGCTTCCCAAGCTGAATACGAGGGTTCGATTCCCTTCACCCGCTCCAGCCTTCCCTTCACCAGCTTTCCGTTCACCCGATTTCCGTTCAACTACCCGCATCGATCACGGGGACATGCGGCGTCTTGGTCCAGACGAAGGGTTTGGTGCGCAGTTCGAAAACGGCTTTCCAGGCCGCCGCCGACATGGCCAGCCAGTAGAACGGCACGAAAATCCATTGCCAGCCAACGGCATGACGCTCCCTGCGGTTCATGCGGTTTCGTCCAAGCGCGATGAAGACGGCGTAGCTCCCGAAAATGTTGACGATGTCGAGGATGAACAGCGAGAGGGTCAGTGGATCTGCCAGGTGGGCGCTTTGCTGCAGCATCATCCATGTCAGATAGACAAGAAAGGCAATGATGACCGGATGGCCGAGCGAGGACAAGAGCAGGCCGGCAATCAGGATCTGGAAGACGGTGAACCCGGCCCAGCCCATTTCCCGGGCAAGTTTCCCCGGTTGACGCATCAGCACCAGCCAGGTCTGCAGCCAGCCCTTGAACCAGCGGGTGCGCTGGCCAAGCCAGACACCGAGCGTCACGGGAGCATCCTCGAAGGTCGGCTTTGATATCACCCGGGTGCGATAGCCGAGGCGATACAACCGCATGCCGAGATCCGCGTCCTCGGTCATGTTGTAAGGGTCCCAGCCGCCGATTTCCCTGAGTGCTGCCGTTCGGAAATGATTGGATGTTCCGCCGAGCGGCAATGGCAGGCCGGTGACGGACAGCATGGGCAACAGCCCGCGAAACAGACCGGAATATTCGAGCGCAAACAGGGCGCTCAGCCACGACTGGCGGGCATTGGTGATGATCAATGGCGCCTGCAGGCAGATCACATTGGGCGGTGCCTTTGCGAATGTGGCATGGGCTTCGCGCAACTGGCCTGGATGAGGGCGGTCCTCGGCGTCGTAGACCACCACAAGCGACCCGCGACAGCCCGGAAGCGCATAGGTCAGCGCCTTCGGCTTGGTTCGGGGAAGCCGAACGGGCACGCGGACGATCTCGTATTCCGGCGCAAGCCGCATCCCCTGCAGGGCGGCAATGGTGTCCGTGTCGTCTTCCTCGCAGACGAGTTTGACATCAAGGCGTGACCGCGGCCAATCGAGCCCATCCAGCGCCTGGATGAGTTGCCCCGCCATTTCCCTTTCCTTGTAGAGCGCGACCAGCACCGAATAGACGGGCAGGGGGTCGCCGGCGATCTCCTCACGTCCAGCAGCCGGATCGGCTCTGACCTGCCGCTCCTGACGAAAGGCGCACAACAGCGCGTAGAAGCGGACAAGCAGATTGGCCAGATAAAACAGCGTCAGGATAAAATGCACCAGGAGCATGCTGACCAGCGGCAAGGTAACGGCCGAGACGATCATCCCGCAGAGCAGTATGCCGGTGTAGAAGCCCTGTTTGCCCCAGAACGTGATGCGGGCGCTGTGCAGCGGCGTCGTCTCGAACAGGGTCGTGACGGTCTCGGAAACCCGGCGCAGACGCGCCGCCTGCCATGCCGCGCGGCGCACTTCGGATGCCGGGGACACGACGATGCTGGCGCGAAGGGCCGGAACGCGTGTCAGCGTTTCAAGAGTGTGCGCCAGCCGCTCGAGACGGGGAACGATGACCGTTATCGGCGGGCGTGACGGATGATGAAGGCGCAGCGTTTCCGGGCGGATGATCTGGGTGTCCAGTCCGGCGATGTCGAGGATGCGCGCCGCGTCCAGATCCCTCATGAAGGGTACGTCCAGCATGTTTGCCAGCGCTTCGAAATAGAGGGCCTCGTCGATCTCTCCGGACGCCAGCAATTCGTCTTCGACCGATGTTCCGTGAGCCTGCGCCACCAGCATCATGCGGGCAATCAGCGGCTTGCCGATCCCCATGCGCAGCAGGTCGCGCCCCTGCTGCAGAAGCTCCGGTTTCAACGCCAGAGCGAGAGGATCGGCTGGCGGCAGGGTGACCACGCCCTCCGCTTGTGCATTTGCTGTAGCTATCCCGGAACTGTCCGGATATTCTCCGAAGCGCATTCATGAACCCATTGCTTCGCAGCAATGCCCCGCACCTGTCCCCGCGATCGATCATAGTGAGACGAGTTGTGTATTCATCCCTAAAATTTTATGGGTTATTCGCGCTAGGCGTGTTTTTGGTTGTATTTTCCGGCGGCCTCTCGCGCGCGGCCGATGGCGCCGTGCATGACATGCCCACCCTGTTCGACAGCCGGGAGCGCATTGCAAAACCGGATCTGAGCGGCCTTGTCCGGTTGCGCTTCCTGACGACCGTCGATTTCCCGCCCTTCAACTTTATCGATCAATCCGGAAAACTGGCCGGTTATCATGTCGATCTCGTTCGCGAAATTTGCCGCCTTCTCGATATTGAAAAGAAATGCGAAATCCAGGCCGTCACCTTCGGCGAATTGCAGTCGGCATTGCAGGAGGGGCAGGGCGAGGCCGTGGTTGCCGGCATTGCGATCAGCCCGGAAATGCGTCAGCGCTTCGCCTTCTCCCGTGTCTTCATGACGCTGCCGGCGCGCTTTGCGGCAAACACGCGGTCGCTGGGGCGGGATGAAACGGTCAAGGCGCTGGCCGGAAAGCCGGTTGGCGTGGTCGCCGGCACGACGCATGAGGCCATGCTGAAGGCCTTTTTCCCCAGGCTGGAAGCCAAGACCTTTGCAACGCGAACGCAGATGCTGACAGCCCTCAAGGAAGGCACCATCCCCGCCGTTTTCTCCGATGGGATGCATCTGTCGTTCTGGATTTCGGCAACGGAGGCCAGCGGCTGCTGCACCCTTCTTGACGGCGCCTATTTCTCCCAGCGTTTCCTTGGCGAGGGGCTGGCGATCATGAACCGCAAGGAAGATCCGGCGCTGACGCAGGCAATAGACCATGCGCTTCTCGCGCTTTCGCGCAACGGCCGGCTCAACGAAATCTACCTGCGCTATTTCCCCAACGGTATCTTCTGACCTCGCACCTTTATCGGCGGAAGCGGGCCATGGCGCCGCGCTCGATGGCAGCACAGGTCAGCTTGTCGAGGCCGAGGCGATCGCGCAGCATCTGAAGCAGGCGGATTTCCTCGTTGCGGATGGCAAGATCGGCGGCGGCGAGTTCAACGGCCAGCGCGTAGGCCGTGTCGTACAGTCGGGCAGGCAGGGCCTCGCGGACGATTTCCAGGACGATGTCGAGACCTTCAGGGCTGGAAAGCTGTGCGGCGCAATCGCGGGCGATGTCCACCAGGCGCTCGTCATCGAAATCGTCGAACACCGGGAGAACGCGGCACAGCGCCCCGATCCGCTCAAGTTCGTCTTCGCTCATCGCCTTGTCGACGGCCGACATCATGACCATGACGTAGATGAGCGCTTCATGATGGCTGAGTGTATCGAGCATGAGGATTTCGAGCCTGTGTCTGTGTGTTTCGATGCAGGTACGGTCTTGTTTTGCCGCTTGCAAGTGCGCGCCTCATCTTTCCAGCGCAACAGAAGCCCGATTTGGTTTTCGGCAGCAAAAGGCCCGGTGCAATCCATGCACCGGGCCTGATTTCAACACGCTGTTTGACCTGATCAGGCCGCGACGCCCTGAATGGCAGAAACCTGCCAGTCGCCACCGCGCTTGCGCAGGAAGGTCCAGAGCTCGACCGTTTCCGTGAGCCTGTCCGGATCTCCCTCGACAACCTGGCCGGTGGCACGTTCACGCAGCACGTCGATACTCTCGTAGCGCATCGCAACCGTGGCAAAATCGCCAGTGTCCTCGCGCCAGGATTCCGCGACGTCGCCCTGCACGAGGCTGACATCGCTGACCTCGTTCTTCAGGCCCTTGGTGGCATTGTCGCTCAGCTCTTCGGCAAGATAGGACATGGCCTCCGGCGTCGTGAGCTTGCGCAAGGTCGCGTAGTCTTCGCCGGCATAGGCGGATTGCACCTGTTTCAGGATGCTTTCGAACACATCGAGATCCTCGGGGCCGATGCCGATTTCATCGGTTGCGGCACTTGCTTCCTGCACCGGCAAGGGACGATTGCCACCGCCGATGCGCGGAATGCTGAATCCGGGGCTGGCTGCATCGCGATTGGCCTCCCGGCTACCTTCACGGTTGTTTTGTGAGCCGAAGCCCTGGCCGAAACCGGAGAGCGGAGACGTCGAGCCACCCGCCGGGCCGGAGCCTGCCCTCGGCGCATAGCCGGCCGAAGCCGTTTGCCGGCCGCGGCCGAAAAAGCGCATGGCCAGCATGATGGCGCCGCCGATCAGGGCGATCTGCAACAGCAGGCCGAGGAAGCCGATGCCGCCACCGAAACCGGTGCCCATCATCATGCCGATCAATCCACCAAGCGCCAGACCACCGAGCATGGAGCCGGCGAAACCGCCGAACAGGCCGCGACCCTGCGCGCCCGGTGCTTGCGCGCCGGGCCGTGCCGCCTGGCCAAGGCCCTGCTGGCCGGTTGCCTGGTTTGCGCCGGGCTGGGTCATCGTCCGGTCAATGGGCGTTGCTGTATTGGGCGCCGTGCGGGTGATTGCGGGCGTCTGGAAGGTCCGTGTGCCACGGCTGCCAAAGCCGCTGCCGGAGCGGCGCGCCTCGGCCACGTCAACGACAGTGAGCATCACCGTCAAACCTACCGCCGCAAGGGCAAGAAACCGTCCAAAACGCTGCATCAAATCCGTTCCTCTCAATCATCTCCCTGGGTCCTACGGACCCGCAGATGCGGATATAGAGACTGCGGCTGGCGGATTTAAGGGCAGATGCGTATTTCCCCGGCATTTAACCGTGAAACGGCGGTTCCGGAGACCGATTGCCGTTTCCGAAATCCTGCCGCCGGGATTGTCAGTTCGTCAGGTCGTAGGGTACCCGGTAGCCATTGGCCTCCAGCCATTCGATCGCCAGCTTCGGCTCGTCCGTCTGGATGATGGTTACGCCGCGATCGGCCCAGAAGCCGTAGACCTCCTCCGGTCTCTGCCCGAAAACGGCGAGCTCGTCCCCGCGTCCGCCGGCCAGCATGGCGCCCGGTCTGTTGACGATCGGATAGGTGTTGACCCAGAGATGCCAGTTGCCGGCAATGGCGGCGGCCCGGGCCTTGGCGCTGAACAGCGGTCCACCGCGATCCGTCAGCGGTGCGCCGGTCTCATGCCATGTCACGACTTCAGCCGCAAAGGCGGAGAAGGCCTGGGTGGCCTGTGTCATGAAGCGCGCCTCGTGCACGGCATCATCCGCCAGGATCGGCATGAACGGCACATCGGCGCCAACGCTTGCAAGAACCGCCTTCGTGTCGTCGATCCGCTTGGCGTTCCAGACGGCCTCCTTGATCAGGATGCCGTCGGCCATGCCCATGGCTCGCGCCTGCTGCACAATCTCGGGCAGAGCGTCTCGGCCGAGCTTGTTGTCGATATTGATCAGGATTCGACCCTTGGCTGTGGCGAGAGCCTGTTCCAGGGTCGGGATCGGTTCGTCGGTCACGATGCCCGTGCCCTCGACGATCAGCCGACAGGCCTGCAGGTCGGCCAGGGTGCGTTTATCGACCTCGCCCTTGCAGGTTGTCGTCCGGTCGAGCCAGCTGTCGTGCATGACGATCAGGTGGCCGTCCGCACTCTTGCGGATGTCCATCTCGACCATCTCGGCGCCAAGATCGATGGCATAGCGGATCGAAGCGAGCGAGTTTTCGGCCATGCGGATGCGACCGTTTTCCTTCCAGCCGGCCCGGTGAGCCACCACCATGATATGGCCGCGCCATTGATTGGCATCCTGCAGCCGGCTCAGAATCTGGCTGGTCCGCGTCGTCTCGGCGGCGATGCCGTTGACTGTGACGGCGGCGAGAACAAACGCTGCAAAGATCGGGGCTGCCCATCGCATGACATTGCTCCATGTCCGTAATCCATCCGACGGCGATAGTTCGCGGGAGTGACAGGGCCATGAAGCGCAGATGACGGAACGATGAATCTTGCGGCGGAGGCGAAGGTGACCTGGCGTGCGGAAGTGGGCGTTAGCCGTCGCGCAACCGGCGCGAAAAGCGCTCACCGGCAATGATGATCATGCCGGCGGAAATGATCAGCGCGGCACCGGCAAAGACCTGCGCGCCGGGAATGTCGCCCCAGATGGCGAAGCCCAGCAGGAAAGCCCAGACCAGCGAGGAATATTCAAACGGCGCGAGAACCGAGACGGGTGCACGCCGCATGCCCTCGAAAAGCGCATATTGGGCGATCCCGGCAATGATGCCGGTGCCGGCCATCAGGCCGAGATCGGGAAGGGTCGGGGGCACCCAGTAGATTGCCATGGGGATGCAGGTGAACAGGATGAAGAAGCCGCTCGACAGCGTCATCTGCACCAGCGTCACCTCCATCAACGCCGTCTTGCGCAACAGCACCGTGCCGATCGCCCAGAAGACGGCCGCCTGCAAGGCCAGAAGCACCGGTGTGTTGAGCGTCATGCCTGCCCCCAGCGGATCGCAGGCGACCATGACACCGGCAAAGCCGACGGCGACGGCGATCCAGCGCAGCGGCGGAACCTGTTCCTTGAGGATCGGGACGGCAAGAATGGTGATCAGGATCGGCGAGGCGTAATAAAGCGTCGTCAGTTCCGCAAGCCCGAGATCGCGCGCCGCCGTATAATAGGAAAGCCAGGCCGCGAGCAGCAGGAGATTGCGGACGAACATCGGTTTCATCACCGGCGAGGCGATCGATTTGCGAAGGACGGCGCCGCGGCCGACGACGAGGCACAGGGCAAAGATCGTGACGCTGCGCACGAACAGGATCTGGAAAACGGGAAGACCGACCACCAGCCACTTGACCGAGGCATCCTGCAGCGAAAACAGGAAATAGGCAAAGATCGTCAGGAGGATGCCGGACAGGACGGAAGGGTTCACGCAGAAGGCTCCAGCGCAGGCTGTCCGATGATGCGAACAGGCCTTTCTGATAGCCCAGCGACGCGATGCGCGAAAGGGGAGGGGGTCCGGGTGCTGTGGCGAAAAATGGGGAGCCGCCACGCTTTGAAGGCCGCCGTGCCGGCCTTGGTTACAGTCCAAGCACCGAGAGCATGATAAAGGTGGCAAACAGCACGAAATGCGTCATGCCTTCGATGGCATTGGTTTCGCCGTCGTTGAGGTTGATCGCCGCCACGATCAGCGTGATCGCCACCATAACGGTCTGCACCGGGGTCATCGCCATGATGAAAGGCTGGCCGGTATAGAGCGCAATTCCTTCCATGACGGGCACGGTGAGGATCACCGTCGACAGCGATGCGCCAAGCGCGATGTTGACCACGGCCTGCATGCGGTTGGCGAGCGCCGCCCGAAGCGCCGTCAGGATCTCGGGTGCGGCGGAAATTGCCGCCACCACGATCGCGGCCAGCACCAGCGGCGCGCCGGTATCTTTGAGACCGGCGGTCAGAAGCACCGACATCACCTCCGCCAGTCCGCCGATGATGATCACCCCGATGACAAGGATGATGATCGAACCGAGGATGGGCGCGTCATCGAGCGGCGCCTCTTCGGCTTTCGCCTTGCCCTTGGGATAGCTGTAGCTGAAGAAGTAGCTGTGGGCTCCGACCTGCATGCGCAGGAAAACCGCATAGAGCGTCACCATGGCGACGATGGTGAAGGCGGAATAGAAATGCCATTTGGCCTGCGGAATGAATTCCGGAACGACCATGGAAATGCCCATGGCCGTCAGGATCATCACGCTGTAGGTCCGGCTGGAATCGTCGTTATAGGATTGCTCGCCATGCTTGATGCCGCCGAGCAGGGCCGCAAGCCCCAGAATGCCGTTGATATCGATCATCACGGCCGCATAGATCGTGTCGCGCACCAGCGTCGGCGAGGCGTCCTTGGTCATCAGGATGGCAAGGATGATGACCTCGACGAGCACCGCCGACAGGGTCAGGATCATCGTGCCATAGGGATCGCCGACCTTGGCTGCCAGCACCTCTGCATGATGGGCGACCCGCATCGAGGCGAGCACGATCGCTCCCACCAGAAGTGCGGCGCCGGCAAGCGCCATGGCTTGCCCCGCTTCGAGCAGGCTGTGCTCGAAGAGATAGCCGAGCACGCCCGCCAGAAGTGCTGCCAGCAACAGGATTTCGGATTTGAGAATGGAATACAAAGATGCGCCCGCCGCTGGCCTGTTCCGGTCCGGACAAGAATAGGCGCAGAAGGCGACATTTCAATATTTGCCTGCGTCCGGTCCTAGTCTTAAATGAAAGGATTATTTTCCTCTCCGCCTTTACTCACGCCCGGCATTTCGGTAATCTCGGAGACAAAGAGAAGAGGCGCCTGTCTTGCGCCTTGTCCGCCCGCAGGATGGCAACGATGTTATCACATGACAGCATTTGGGGAGCCATCGATGCGCTCGCCGAGCGTCATCAACTGTCTCCGTCCGGCCTTGCCCGAAGGGCGGGCCTCGATCCGACCTCGTTCAACAAGTCCAAGCGACATTCGGTCGATGGGCGCGAGCGCTGGCCGTCGACCGAATCGATCGCCAAGGTGCTGGACGCAACCGGTTCGACAATCATCCAGTTCATGGACTTCCTGCGTCCCGACAGTCGCGACGGACAATTTCCGGACGGCGCCTTTCCGCCGCAGGCCGGCTCCATCCCGCTGCTTGGCTTTGCCCAGGCCGGTGCCGGCGGCTTTTTCGACGATGGCGGCTTTCCGGCCGGCCAGGGCTGGGACGTGGTCGATTTTCCGGCAGCCCCCGGCACCAAGGCCGGCGTCTACGCGCTGGAAATCCAGGGCGACAGCATGTTGCCGCTCTACCGCGACGGCGACGTGCTGATCGTCGAGCCCGGCGCGCAGATCCGTCGTGGTGACCGCGTGGTCGTAAAAACCAAGGAGGGCGAGGTCATGGCCAAGGTGCTGGTGCGCCAGACGGTGCGCAGCATCGAGCTTCTCTCGCTCAATCCCGACCATGCCAACCGGACCTTCGATGTCAGCGACGTCGAGTGGATCGCCCGGATCATCTGGGCGAGCCAGTAGGCGTGGCGTGCATGGGCGACGTCTCGACCATAGGATATGTTTCCTGATGAAGCGGCATCTCCTGACGCTTGGTGGCGGCTGCGCCGGCATTGCCCTGACCATGGCGCTCCTGTCTTTCGGTTCGGCGACGATCAAGGGGCGCGAAAGTGCCGCGACGTCGGATTTCGTGCTGGAAACGCCCGACATGGCCGATCTCGGCGAGACCGATGATGCGGGACCAAGCGAGGACAATGCGGCGGATTTTTCCGATGGGCAGGCGCCGGCTGCACGCAGCATAGAGCCTCTCAAGTTTGGACTGCCCGAGGAGGTTGAGACCGCGCCGCTGGAGCGGATCGAGCCGCGCACGCCGCTGTCGCAGCCCGTCGTCAAGGAGGTCAAGCCGGTCACCACCGTTCTGCGCCACCCGGTCGTGGTTTCGGCCGGGCTGATCCGCTTTGGTGACAGCCTTCTGCAACTCGAGGGCATCGAGCCGCAGGATGCCGCGCGCCTCTGTGACAGCGGCGGCAAATCCTGGCCCTGCGGCATGGTCGCACAAACCGCCTTCCGCAATTTTCTGCGCGCCCGGGCGCTGGTCTGCAGCGTGCCGGAGGGCGGCTGGACGGGCACGGTAAGCAGCGCCTGCACCGTCGGCGGCAGCGACCCGGCGGCCTGGCTTGCGGAAAACGGCTGGGCGATTGTGCAGGCCGGATCGCCGCTTTCGGAAAAGGCAGAGGCTGCGGCAAAGGCAGGTCTCGGATTTTCCGGCGCCGATCCGCGTGGCGCCGTCCCGACCAGCGCCGAAGACGATCTGGAAGAGGGCCTATCCACTGGAAATGCCCTGCCGGACTTATGAGCAGGAAAGTGACGGCCATGTCGCGAAACGAAGCGCGCGGGATTTGAAAGCAGGGCAGGATCGGCAATCGGAAGGGGAGGCCACTCTTGCAGAATCGTGCCTTGCAAAATCGCGCCGCATTGGGGATCGCCTATCTGTGCCTCGGCATCCTGATCTTTTCGGTGCAGGACGCGATCATCAAGGCGGTATCCGGCAGCTATCCGCTGACCCAGGTTGTGGCAACACGTGGCGTTGTCGCGATCCCGCTATTGCTCGTTTTTGTCCATCTGGAATCCGGCCTCGGGTCGATTTTCGCGCGCAATGTCTGGCCGCTCGCCGGCCGTGCCCTTCTGCTGCTCGTCGCCTATACCAGCTATTACATGGCCTTTCCGGCGCTGCCGCTGGCCGATGCCGTGGCGCTCTATTTCACCGTGCCGCTGTTCATGCTGGCGCTGGCTGCCCCTGTCCTGGGCGAGGCGATCGGCTGGCGGCGGATCACCGCGGTTGCCGTCGGCTTCGTCGGTGTCATGGTGATGCTGCGGCCGGGGGCCGGCCTGTTCGAGCCGGCGGCCCTGCTGTCGCTGTTTTCGGCTGCAACCTACGCACTTGCCATGCTGATGGCGCGCAAGATGGGCAATGACGTCTCCGCCTCCGTCATGTCCTTCTATCAGAACGGCGTCTATCTCATCGGCGCGCTGGTCATTGCCGGCTTCTTCCACGCCACCGGCATCCACGAGGCGAGCCACAAGTCGATCGAATTCCTGATCCGGCCCTGGGTCTGGCCCAACCTGCACGATTTCCTTTTGATCGCCTCCTGCGGCGTCATCGCTGCCGTCGCCATGACCCTGCTCACCAACGCCTACCGCATCGCAAAGGCAAGCGTCGTCGCTTCCTTCGAATATACCGGCATGCTCTGGGCCCCGCTCTGGGGCTTTTTGTTCTTCGGTGAAATCCCGCATCTGACGACAATCGCAGGCGCCGGGCTGATCATCGCGTCTGGCCTGTTTGCGCTGTCATCGCCGGCGGCACGGGAGGACAGGGGGGCGGAGGACAAGGCGGCGGCGGAGAAGGCTGAGCGCTAGGCCGGCTCGTTCGATCGCGTTTCCGTGATGGAACGCTGTCGGACGATGCGACGTTGCTGGTTGTCCGGTAAGACGTATTTGCAGAAAAGGAACCGCCATGAGAACCATCGCGCTCGCCAGCCTTATTGCTCTTGGAACGGCAGGGTCTTCTGCCGCCACGCCGGGCGGCCTTTCGCAGTTCCAGTGGGAGAAGCGCGTTCTTATCCTCTTCTCCTCCCCTGACGATACCCACTACCAAACGCAGACGAAAATGATCGAGGCGCAGCGAGAAGGCCTTGCAGATCGCGACATGGTGATCATCCGTGTTGATGCCGACGGGGCCGAGCTTGTCTTCGGTGCCGCGAAAAGCATAGAGGCGAGCGCAATCCGCCGTGACCTGTCTCTTCAGCCGGACGGAGGATTCCAGGCCATACTGATCGGCAAGGATGGCGGGGTGAAACTGCGCGAGACGCGTGCAGTTTCAAAAGAGGTCTTGTTCGGCTTGATCGATTCCATGCCGATGCGGGCACGGGAAAGAAAGTAGTGCAGCCGGCAGACCCCGATGGGCCTGCCCGCTTTTCATAGTATCCCGATAATCCTCACGCAGCCTTTGCAGCGGCCGCATAGGGATCAAACCGCCCATAGAACGTCTCGCCCTTGGCGGCCATGTCCTGCAGCAGCGGCGTCGGCTGGAAGTGGTCGCCGTAGCTTGCCGCCAGCTTTTCGCACAGCGCCACGAAGGTCTTTGCGCCCATGCCGTCGATATAGCTCAGCGTGCCGCCGGTATAGGGAGCAAAGCCGAAGCCGAGGATGGAGCCGACATCGGCCTCGCGCGGATCGGTGACGATGCCCTCTTCCATGGTGCGGGCGGCTTCAAGCGCGATGGTGACGAGGAAGCGCTGCTTCAGCACGGTCGACGTCGAACGTCTCGGCGCTCTTCTGCGGGAAGAGGTCCTTCAGGCCGGGCCAGAGCGACTTCTTGGCGGGCTTGGCCGGATAGTCGTAGAAGCCCTTGCCGTTCTTGCGGCCGCGGCGGTCGAGGTCGTCGACCAGCTTGTTGATCAGCGTCATGTGCTGCGGATCGACGGCGCTTTCGCCGAGATCGGCGATCGAGGCCTTCAGGATCTTCTGGGACAGATCGATCGCCACCTCGTCGTTGAGCGACAGCGGTCCGACCGGCATGCCGGCCATCTTGGCGGCATTCTCGATCATCGCCGCCGGCACGCCTTCGATCAGCATGTCATAGGCTTCGTGGATGTAGCGGAAGACGCAGCGGTTGACGTAGAAGCCGCGCGTGTCGTTGACGACGATCGGCGTCTTCTTGATCGCGGCGACGAAATCGAGCGCTGCGGCCAGCGCCTTGTCGCCGGTTTCCTTGCCGAGGATGACTTCCGTCAGCATCATCTTGTCGACCGGCGAGAAGAAGTGGATGCCGATGAACTGCGCCGGGCGCTTGGAGTTCTTCGGCAAGACCGGTGATCGGCAGGGTCGAGGTGTTGGAGGCAAAGATCGCGTCCTCGGGCAGCACGGCCTCGACCTTTTCGATGACGTCCTTCTTGACCTGCGCGGTCCTCGAACACGGCCTCGATGACGAGATTGACGTCCGAGAGGTCGTTGTAATCGGCGGACGGCGGTGATCAGCGCGAGCAGCGCTTCGCCCTGTTCCTGCGTCATTCGTGCCCTTACCGATGCGCGTCCTTCACCAGACCCTCGGAATGGGCCTTGCCCTTGTCGGCGGCTTCCATGTCGCGGTCGACAGCACGACGGGAATGCCGGCGGCGGCCGTCACATAGGCGATCGAGGCGCCCATGAAGCCGGCGCCGACGACGCCGATCTTGGCTTGAACTTGGATCTTGCCGGAATGCCGGCCGGACGACGGGCGCCCTTGCCGAGTTCCTGCATCGAGACGAACAGCGAGCGGATCATCGAGAAGGCTTCGGTGGTCTGCAGGATCTGCGGTGAAATAGCGCTGCTCGATCTTCAGGCCGGTGTCGAACGGCACCTGCAGGCCCTCATAGACGCATTTCAGGATGGCGAGCGCGCCCGGATAGTTGCCATAGGTCTCGCGGCGCAGGATGGCGGTGGCCGCCGGCCAGAGCTGGGCCGCTGCCGGCGTCCAGATGCCGCCGCCGGGCACCTTGAAGCCCTTTTCGTCCCAGGGCGCGACCGGCTTCGAGGCCGTCCTTGATCATGCGCCTTGGCAGCATCGATCAGCTTGTCGGGCTCGACGACCTCGTGCACCAGGCCCATGGCCTTGGCGCGCGCGGCCGTGAGCGACTGAGCCGGTGGTCATCATCTGCAGGGCGTCCTGCGTATTGGTCAGGCGCGGCACGCGCTGGGTGCCGCCGGCGCCGGGGAAGATGCCGACCTTGACTTCCGGAAGGGCGATCTTGACCGATTTGGCATTGGAGGCGACGCGGCCATGGCAGGCCAGCGACAGCTCGAAGGCGCCGCCCATGCAGGTGCCGTTGATCGCCGAGACCCAGGGCTTGCCGCAGGTTTCCAGCTTGCGGAAGATGCCAGTCATCTGGCCGGCGAGCTCGAACAGCTTCTCTGCGGCGCCTGTCCGGGTTCTTGCTTCTTCTCTTCGGCCTGGAAGGTGAACATGCCCTTGATCATGGTAGGTCGGCACCGCCGGAGAAGGTCGACTTGCCGGAGGTGAAGACGACGCCCTTGACGGCGGCATCCGCCACGACCGCGTCGATGATCGCATTGAGCTCGTCCATCACCTCGACGGTGAAGACGTTCATCGACTTGTCCGGCATGTCCCAGGTGACGAGCGCCAATGCCGTCGGCATCGGTTTCGATGGTGAAATTCGTGTAGGTCATGATGGGGTTCTCTCCCTGAAATTCGTTCCGGCTATTGGCGTGTCCGCTCTCTCCGTCATCCTCGGGCCTGACCCGAGGATCCATGCCGCGGGGCCTTGGATGGTCGGGTCAAGCCCGACCATGACGGAGGACTGGGGGACTACACCCGCTCGATGATCGTCGCGGTGCCCATGCCGGCGCCGATGCAGAGCGTCACGAGCGCCGTGTTGCAGGTCGCGGCGTTCCAGTTCGTCCAGCACCGTGCCGAGGATCATCGCGCCGGTCGCGCCGAGCGGATGGCCCATGGCGATCGCGCCGCCATTGACGTTCATCATGTCGTGGCGAAATGTCGAAGGCCTGCATGTAGCGCAGCACGACGGCGGCAAAGGCCTCGTTGAGTTCGAACAGGTCGATATCGGCAATCGTCATGCCGGCGCGCTTCAGCAGCTTCTCGGTGACATCGACCGGGCCGGTCAGCATCAGCGCCGGGTCGGAGCCGATATTGGCGAAATGCGCGGATGCGGGCGCGGGGCTTCAGGCCCATCGCCTCGCCGCCGGCCTTGGAGCCGACCAGCACGGCGGCGGCGCCATCGACGATGCCGGAGGAATTGCCGGCATGGTGGACATAGTTGATCTTCTCGATTTCCGGATGCGCCTGGATGCCGACGGCCTCGAAGCCGCCCATTTCGCCCGGCATCTGGAAGGACGGGTTGAGCGCGGCGAGCGACTGCATGTCGGTCGTCGGACGCATGTGCTCGTCCGTTCGCAAGGATGGTGATGCCGTTCTGGTCCTTGACCGGAATGACGGACTTGTCGAAGTAGCCACTGTCCCAGGAATGGGCGGCGCGCTTCTGGCTTTCGACGGCATAGGCATCGACGTCATCGCGGGAGAAGCCGTATTTGGTGGCGATCAGGTCGGCCGACACGCCCTGCGGCATGAAATAGCCGGGGAAGTTGACCGAAGGATCCATGTACCAGGCGCCGCCCGACATGCCCATGCCGACGCGCGACATGCTTTCGACACCACCGGCGATGACGATGTCATCAGCGCCCTGGGCGATCTTGCCGGCCGCGAAATTGACGGCATCGAGACCGGAGGCGCAGAAGCGCGAGATCTGCATGCCGGGCGCCTGTTGGAATAGCCGGCCTCGAAGGCGGCAGCCTTGGGGATCACGGCGCCGGCTTCGAACACGGGATCGACGCAGCCGAAGATGATGTCGTCGACGGTCGACGTGTCGAGCCCGTTGCGGTCGCGCAGCGCTTCCAGAACCTTGGCGGCCAGGCGCGGCGTCGGCACTTCGTGCAGCGAGCCGTCCTTCTTGCCCCGTCCGCGCGGCGTGCGCACATGATCGTAAATGAAAACGTCTGTCATTTGTGATTTCTCCCTATGCAGCGATCATCAGACCGCGCGTCGTCTGTGTCAAATCGGGCGGGCTTCTTCTCCTCCCTGGCAGGGAGAAGGTGGCCCGTAGGGCCTGATGAGGGGGAGCGGCGAACGCGGCATGCGCTGAACGCTCTCCCTCATTGCCTCGCGATGCTCGGCACTTCTCCCCGCAGGGGAGAGGAGTTTTCCTCAAAACGCCGCAGCGTCCAGTGCCATGGTCGTGTCGGCGCCGGCTTCGATGCGGGTCTTGCGCAGCGCCGTTTCCGGCATGATGCGCTCCATGAAGAATTTCGCCGTGATCAGCTTGTTCTTCAGGTAGTCGGCGCGCGCCGTATCGCCATCGGCCAGCTTCTGCTCGGCGGCCTTGGCGATCTTGCGCCCACATGTAGCCGAGAACGACGAGGCCGAAGAGATGCATGTAGTCGGTCGAGCCGGCACCGGCATTGTCGGGCTTTGCCATGGCATTCTGCATGAACCACATGGTTGCGGCCTGCAGGTCGTTCAGGCCCTTCTTCAGGCCCTTGGTATAGAGCGACCAGCTTTTCGTCAGCGCGGTTTTCCTCGCAGAAATCGCCGATTTCCTTGAACAGGGCCATGATCGCCCGGCCGCCGTTCAGCGCCAGCTTGCGGCCGACGAGATCGAGCGCCTGCACGCCGTTGGCGCCTTCGTAGATCATCGCGATGCGGGCATCGCGGACATACTGGCTCATGCCCCATTCTTCGATATAGCCGTGGCCGCCATACATCTGCTGGGCCATGACGGCGTGGTCGAAGCCCTTGTCGGTCAGGACACCCTTCAGGATCGGCGTCATCAGGCCGCAGAATGTCGTCGGCGGTCTGGCGGTCAGCATCATCCTCGCGAGCGATGGGCGATGTCGGATTTCAGCGCCGTCCACAAGCGTGAAGGCGCGGCCGGCCTCGTTGAAGGCCCGGATGGTCATCAGCGTGCGGCGCACGTCGGGATGCACGATGATCGGATCGGCCTTCTTGTCCGGTGCCTTGGCACCGGACAGCGAGCGGCCCTGGATGCGCTCGCGGGCATAGTTGGCGGCGTTCTGGTAGGCGACTTCCGAGACCGACAGGCCCTGCAGGCCGACGCCGAGACGGGCCTCGTTCATCATCACGAACATGGCGTTCAGGCCCTTGTTCTCCGCGCCGATGAGATAGCCGGTTGCCTCGTCATAGTTCATGACGCAGGTCGAATTGCCGTGGATGCCCATCTTGTGCTCGATCGCACCGCAGGAAACGCGTGTTGCGTGCACCGACCGAACCGTCTGCCTCGACATGGAACTTCGGCACGATGAACAGCGAAATGCCCTTGGTGCCCTCCGGCGCGCCCTCGATGCGGGCAAGCACCAGATGGATGATGTTGTCCGACATGTCGTGTTCGCCGGCCGAGATGAAGATCTTCTGGCCGGAGATCTTGTAGGAGCCGTCACCCTGCGGCACGGCCTTGGTGCGCAGCAGGCCAAGATCGGTGCCGCAATGCGGCTCGGTCAGGTTCATCGTGCCGGTCCATGTCGCCGGACACCATCTTCGGCAGATAGGTGGCCTTCTGCGCGTCCGTGCCGTGCACGAGGATCGCGGCAATCGCGCCCTGGGTGAGGCCCGGATACATGGTCAGCGCCATGTTGGCCGACGACATATACTCGCCGACCGCGGTGTGCAGCGTGTAGGGCAGGCCCTGGCCGCCGAATTCCTCGGGAACGGAGAGGCCGAGCCAGCCGCCTTCGCGATACTGGTCGAAGGCCTGCTTGAAGCCCTTCGGCGTCGTCACCGTCGCGTCGTCATTGCGCGTGCAGCCTTCCTGGTCACCGGAAAGATTGACCGGGAACAGAACCTCTTCGGCAAGCTTGGCCGCTTCGCCGACGATCGCCTCGATCATGTCGGGCGTCGCATCGGCAAAGCCGGGCAGATTGTTGTAGCGCTCGATGCCAAGCACGTCGTTCAGAATGAAAAGTGTATCGTCTACCGGGGCCTTGTAGATCGGCATGTGTCGTGTCCTCGCCTGCAAACCATCTTTGGATTCACCACGTCAATTTCTGCATGCTACAAAACTTTGACGTTTGCGTAAACGTCAAAGTTTGCAGATCGACAAACTTTGACGCTCGATCTGCCGTCTGGACGAAAATGCCGCATGAAATCCTCCCGAAACACAGCATGCGCGCAAATCGTTAAAAAATTTTCAGTCTGGTTAACGGCTTATTTACCACGTTTCGTGAAAGGTAGGCGTCGAGATGGTCAATGCTGCAACCAGTCCTGTCTTCGCGTTTGCTGCAGCCTTGTCCGAATCGGTAGCGGAAGCGACGGGCAGGATGTGATTTCCCTCGTTTGCTCATCTCCGATCCAGGCCGTTAAACGAGGCGAAGAATACTATGAACGGATCGCGATCAAATCCTCCACGCCTCGGCGTCCCGTCCTACGGGGACCGGTCGTCGCTCGATGCGTTGAACCGCACGATCGAGGGGCTGGAGGCGCGCATCGAAGGGTTGATGGGCACCGTTGCAACGCGGGATCCGCGGCAGCCGCCGCTGGAGCGCGAGGTCGCGCAGCGTCCGGACCCGATTTCCGAAATCATGCAGCGCCAGCGCTCGCTCAGCGCCGGGCGTGACCGAACCGCCATTCGCGAGCGTGTTTCGGCACGCCAGGAGACTGCTCCGCGCCAGGAGCCGGTCTATCGTCAGGAAAGCTCTTTCCGCCAGGAACCCCAGGCCCGCCAGGAGACCCCGGCCCGCTACGAAACCCCGAGCCGCCACGAAACACCGGCCCGCTACGAAACCCCGGTCCGCCAGGAAAACAGAAGCCGTCAGGAAAGCCTGAGCCGCGAGGAAAACCCGCGCCGCCAGGAGGCCCCAGGTCGCCAGGAACCGCTGTCGAGACGTGATGCCCGCCCGTATCAGGACACGCACGGTTATGAAGACAAGCGCTTTGTCGCCGCTCCTGCACGTGCACAAACGCAATCGGCACCGGTCAAGGCTGAAATGACCCGTCCCGATCCGGCCATGGCGGAAATTGCCAATGCGCTGGTCGGGCTGCGGCAGGAATTGAAGAAGGACATCGCCGACGGGCTTTCCCGCGAGATGAATGCTTTGCGCGCGGAAATCCGCGGCATCACCGTCGATGCGGCACAGGACCAGACGCTGGCAGACGACATGCGCGGCGATCTGCAGAAACTTGCCGATAGCATCAACCAGCTTGGCCATCAGGCCTCGCCGGCACAGGCCGACGCCCTGCGCGTCGAATTCGACGAACTGCGCGCCATGATCGACGGGCTTGCCCGCGAAGACAGCGTGCGGCGCATGGAAGAGCGCTGGACCGGTGTCGAGGACCGTCTGAACATTTTCGATACCAGCCGCGACGACGAGCTTGTGGCACTGGCCTACCGGCTGGACGAGCTGAAGTCCCAGATCGGCGGCATCGATAGTGCGCCCGCCATTCACGCTCTGGAAGACAAGCTGATCTCGGTCGCCCAGGCGATCGAGATGCTTGGCCGTCACATCCAGCCGGACGATCGTCGCCTCGCCTCGCAGTTTTCGGATCTGGACGCCCGTCTCGACGAAATCAGCCGCGCAATCGTTGCCAGTGGTCGCACCGCGCCACCGGTCGATACAGCCGGCAATGCGCGCGTCGAAGGCCGGCTTGCCGACCTGTCGCGGCAGATCGATACCCTGTCGCGTCCCGCCGACAACGGCCTTGCTGCCCGCATCGAGGCGCTGACGGCTCGCGTCGAGGAACTGTCGAATGCAGAGGCAGCCGTGCGTCTCGAAGAGCGCCTGGACCAGCTTTCGGCGATGATGGAGTATTCCCAGAAGAGCGCGCCACAGCCGGACCTTACGGACTATCTCGCCGATATTTCCGCGAAGATCGACGCCCTCGATCAGGGCAGCGTCAACGATGCGCTGGCCGAGCGTCTGGACGATCTAGCCCGTCGGATCGATCAGCTCGACATGCTGCCGGCTGCCCCGCAGATCGGCGAGCAGCAGTTTGCCCGGCTGGAAGGCCGGCTTGCCGACATAGCGCTTCGCCTGGAGGAAACGCAGGCCGCTCCCTACGACGACAGCGACGTGCTGCGCAGCCTGGAAGCCCAGATCGCCAATCTTTCAAATCTCGTCAGCCAGCCGCGCGACGATGTAACCGCTGTCATTCCCGCTGAATTCGAAGGCCGGATGAGCGCGCTCGAGGACTACCTCGCCACCAGCGACGAATACATCATCGAGGCAGCACGCCAGGCCGCCGAAGCGGTGATGGACGCCTATTCGAAGAATGGCATGGCCCAATCGGTCTCCGGCGGTGCCGACATGGCCGCGATGTCGGCTTTGTCGGAAGACCTCAAGGTTCTCGAAAACCTCAGCCGGTCCAGCGAAGAGCGCACCGCGCGCACCTTCGAAGCCCTGCACGAAACGCTTGTTCATATTGCCGAAAAACTGGAGCGCCTCGAAGAGCGCCAGCCGGTCTCGCAGGACTATGCGCAATCCGCACCCGAGCATGGCTTTGCCAAGCGGGATTTTCGCGACAGCAGCCCGGCGATGCCGAAGGCCGAACAACCGGTTTTCGACACCGATGAAGACCCTTTCGCCGACGTCGACTTCGAATCGCAATACGAGTCCGAACCGGCCTTCGGTAAACGCGAGTTCCGCGACAACCGATCGGTGATGGCCAAAGCGGGGAAGCCGGTATTTGATGATGCGGAAGATCCTTTCGCCGGCGCCGATTTCGACAGCCATTATGAAGATACCAAGCGTGAAATGCTGTCTTCGACAAGCACAGCACCAACACGCGCTGATATCGCCGAGGCGGTCGCGGCGACGGCCGAAATCGCCGGCTCCCGTCAGACGGAGCGTCGCGCGACTGCGCCCGCCGTCAAGACGGGCCTGATCGCTGGCATCGCAAAACGATTTTCGGGCAAGGCCAACAAGGCGACAGCCACCGCTTCGCGTCAGGCCGTCGAACCCGTGCCGTCCATCGATCCGGTCGAGACAATGGCGCCTGATGTTGCCAACCTGCTGCTCGAGCCAGGCTCCGGTGTGCCGGATGTCAAGAAGATCCTGGAGCGCGTCCGCGCTGGCCAGAGCGGTCGTGCCCAGTCGGCGCCGTCCAGCGATGCCGAAAAGGCGGATTTCATTGCCGCCGCGCGTCGCGCAGCACAGCTTGCCGCAGACGAGGTCGATACGATCAACCGTGGATCGGTCAAGGTCACGACAACCGGCATGGGCGGTACCTTTGCCCGCCACCGCCGGCCGATCCTGATGGCCGTGGGTGCGGTCTTGTTGGCAATCATGTCCTATCCTCTCGTTGCCACGCTGATTAGCGGCGACAAGGCACCCGAAGTGGTGCCTGTTGCCGCTATCGAACAGCCTGTCGATGCCGAGGCTGCCCCCAGCAAGGATGTCGAGATTGCCGCACCGGCTACCGATGGCGACGGCGATGTCGCGCCGCTGAGCAGCCTGCAACCGGAAGCCAAGGATGCCGTGGCGGCCGATCCGGCCGTACAACCCGACATGGAGAAATCCCAGGCGCAAGCCGTTCCGGGGGATACGATCAATGTCGGACCGGATGGTACCCAGACAATTCCCGCGAAGCCGGCGGACACCACCGGCAACACAGCCATGCTCAACCCGGGCAGCACGGCCACTGATCTGACCGCGGGCTTCGAGGAACCCAAGGATACCGCGTCCGTGGCGCCTGAGGGCTTCACACCGGCCACGCAGCCGCAGGTCGAAATCGCTGTTCCGGCTGAAGTCGCACCGGCCGCCCTGGCCGAAGCCGCCAAGAAGGGCGACCCGCTCGCCTTTTTCGAGATCGGCGCTGTCTATACGGAAGGGCGCGGCGTCAAGGCGGATCTGGCAGAAGCGGCCAAGTGGTACCAGAAGGCTGCCGACGCCGGTATCGCGCCTGCGGAATATCGCCTTGCAAGCCTGTATGAAAAGGGAACGGGTGTTGACCGTGATCTGGGCAAGGCAAAGGCGCTTTATGAAAAGGCTGCCGAAAAAGGCAATGCCAGCGCCATGCACAATCTCGCGGTCTTGATGGCCAGCGGTGGCGAAGGCGCCCCGGATTTCGCTGCTGCCGGCAAGTGGTTTGCCAAGGCTGCCGATCTCGGCGTGCGTGACAGCCAGTTCAACCTGGCGATCCTGTATGCCCGCGGTAACGGCGTGAAGCAGGATCTGGAGGAATCCTACAAGTGGTTCGCAATTGCGGCCCGCGACGGGGATACCGATGCCGGGCAGAAGCGCGACGAAGTTGCAGCCGCGATGCGGCCGGAACAGCTGACCAGCGCCAAGGCGAAGTTCGAGGCCTGGAAAGTGCAGCTGCAGGACACCAAGGCCAATGCCGCTGAAGTGCCTGACAGCTGGGTCGGCAAGGGCGTGAAGACATCGTCGGTGGATATGAAGAAAGCCGTCCGCAACATCCAGGCGATCCTCAACAACAACGGCTTTGACGCCGGCAAGCCGGATGGCGAATTGGGCAAGAAGACGGTTTCGGCAATCAAGGCCTTCCAGAAATCGATCGGCGAAGAGCCGACCGGCGAGATCACCGATGCGCTCGTCAAGGAGCTTCTGAAGCGAAATTCGCAATAACGGCATCCGCGGCCATAAATATGCCGCGGACCGGCCGGACTGAAGGGTTTGAAGCCGCTAAGCATTGCTCTGAAAAGGTTGACAGGCAGGGCGTGCGGGCGCATGACGGAATGGCTTTGAACCCGCAATTTTGAGTGGTTTTCGAAACCGCTCCATTTCATTTCCCCTGTGGTGAATCAGTTGCCACTTTGAACGTTTCCGCCCGCTTTGCGGGCTATTGGCATATCGAGGTCTGGCTGTGACAGTGTACCTGCCCATTGCAGAGTTGTCGGTGAACATCTTCATCATCCTCGGCATGGGCGCGGCTGTCGGCTTTCTCTCCGGCATGTTCGGTGTGGGCGGCGGCTTTCTGATCACGCCGCTTCTGATCTTCTACAACATCCCCCCTGTCGTTGCCGTTGCCACCGGCGCAAACCAGGTCGTGGCCTCGTCGATCTCAGGCGCCATCACCCATTTCCGGCGAGGCACGATCGATATCAAGCTCGGCACTGTGCTGCTGTGCGGCGGCCTGGCGGGTGCCACGGTGGGGGTGTGGATTTTCTCGTTCCTGCGGCGGATCGGCCAGCTCGATCTCGTGATCTCGCTGATGTATGTGCTCCTGCTCGGCACGGTCGGAACGCTGATGCTGATCGAAAGCGTCTCGGCGCTGCGCAAGGCCTCGAAAAACCAGGCCGTTGCGCTGCGCAAGCCCGGCCAGCACAACTGGGTGCATCGCCTGCCGCTGAAGATGCGCTTCAAGAAATCGAAGATCTATCTCAGTGTCATCCCGGTCGCCGCTCTTGGGTTCGGCATCGGTATCCTGACATCGGTCATGGGCGTCGGCGGCGGCTTCATCATGGTCCCGGCGATGATCTATCTCCTGCGTATCCCGACCAATGTGGTCGTCGGCACCTCGCTGTTCCAGATCATCTTCGTGTCGGCCTACACCGTCATCGTCCAGGCCAGCGCCAACTATTCCGTCGATATCGTGCTGGCCTTCATCCTGATGATTGCCGGCGTGATCGGGGCGCAGTACGGCGTGCGCGTCGGGCAGCGGTTGCGCGGCGAACAGCTGCGCGCTCTCCTGGCGCTGCTGGTGCTTGCCGTGGGCCTGCGCCTTGCCGTCGAACTCGTCATTCCGCCGAAGGAAATCTACACCGTCGTTTCCGCGGGGCTTGGTTTCTGATGCGCGCGCGGATCGTTATTGCTTCGCTTCTTTTCGCCGTTGCAGGTTTTGTTGCGCAGCCGGTTCTCGGCGAGCCCGGCGATTTCAGCGAGAAACTCGATATCGGCATCTCGACCGATGAGATTGCCATCACCTCGGATTTCCGCGGCGCCGATCTCACGATTTTCGGGGCCATTGACGGCTTCGACCAGAATCTTCTCGCCCAGGGAAAATACAACATCGTCGTGGCGCTCGAAGGCCCGAAGGACAATGCCACGGTGCGCAAGAAGGAGCGCGTCTTCGGCATCTGGATCAACACGAAATCCATGACCTTCGAACTGGTGCCGGAGTCCTACTCGCTGTCGAGCACGCGGGACATCGAAACGATCGCCCCGCCGGGCGACATGAACACGATGAGCATCGGCGTCGATCACATGCGGCTGACGCCCACGGGCTACATCGGCGATGGCAGCAATCTGACCGAGTTCCGCGATGCCTTCCGCCAGGCCCGCGAAAACTCCGGCGTCTACCAGCGCGATCCGGGTGGCGTCCAGTTCATCAGCGCCAGCCTGTTCAAGGCATCGGTGCGGCTTCCCGCCGACGTGCCGAACGGCGTGCATGTGGTGCGCGCCTATCTGTTCCGCGACGGCATGTTCGTTGCTGCCAAGGCGCTGCCGCTCCGCGTCGTCAAGACCGGCATAGAGCAGGCGATCACCCGCGCCGCGCATGAATCGCCGTTTCTCTACGGTGTCCTCGCCGTTCTGCTGGCCGTCATCACCGGCTGGCTCGCCAGCGTCGTGTTCCGCAGGGATTGAGGTCGGGCGCGGAGCGCTTTAAGACAGGTCCCAAGACTGATACCCGCCGAGAGGATTTGCCATGAAGCCGATTTTCGTCCAGCTGCAATGCGCGCCGGGCAAGACCTACGAGGTTGCCGACGAAATCTACCGCAAGGAAATCGTCTCCGAGATGTATTCCACCAGCGGCGACTACGACCTGATCCTGAAGATCTACCTGAGCGAAGACCAGGACATCGGCAAGTTCATCAACGACAATATCGCCACCGTGCCCGGCATCAGCCGCTCGCTGACGACGCTGACATTCAACGCGTTTTGATATTCTCAGAAGCGCAAGCATCGTTGACGCACACTGGCATGGCTTGTATTTCAATCGGCATCCCGATAAAATGGTCACCTATGACTACATGGAGTGACTTGGATGACGATTGTTAGTCTGCGCGATGCCAAGGCGGGATTTTCCAGTCTCGTTGACGAAGCAGTGAAGGGTGAGTTCATCACAATTACCCGACACGGCAAGCCGGTTGCCGCTCTTGTCAGTATCGAGGCTGCGGAGGCTGCCAAAAAGTCGATGGGACGAAACAAGCCCAACTTCGGTGATTATCTGATGGGTTTTCCAGGAGGAGTAGAATTCGAGCGTAACCCCTCGCCCATGAGGAAAGATGAATGGTGAGCGGGTATCTCCTCGACACCAACGTCATTTCCCAATTCGCGCCGGACCGGCCGGAACTTTCCGCGCAATTGCAACAGTGGTTGCGCGAGCGGGGCGCCGAAGATGGCTTGTTTGTGTCGGCCATGACAATCGCCGAAATCGAGAGAGGAATACGCAGCCTCCAGCGACGTGGCTCAACCGAAAAAGCGCAGCGCCTTCGCCATTGGCTGGACGGAATTTTATTGTCATTCGTTGACCGGGTCCTGCCGCTGGATACCGAGGTTGCACTGGTAACCGGACAGATCGAAGACGAAGCTGCGGCACAGGGACGACATCCCGGCCTGGGCGATATCATTATCGCGGCAACGGCTAAATACCACCGATTGACAGTTGTCACGGAAAACATCCGGCATTTTGAGCCCCTTGGCGTCACCGTACGGCATCCGGCGGATCTCGGGTAGTCACCCCATCAAATTCGCAAACCGCACCGAATAAATCCGGTCGCGCTCCCAGCATGTGGGCGATCAGGTTCTGGCGGTCGAAAAGGCCGGTCATGGCCTTGTGGCGCAGGTCCAGCCCGCCGGTGGTGACGCCGAAGGCGGGCATGACGAGGCGGTGCCCATCGGTGGCGAAGCAGGCCCGGCGGATCTTCTTTTCGCGGCGGGTGACGGTGGCGGCCGGATGCAGATGGCCGGCGACTTCGCCCTTGGCGCTGCCCGATGACGGTTCATGGCGGAAGGTCAGGCCGGCATGGCGCAATTCGTCCATCGCCGCGCCGGGCAGGCGGGTCGTGCCGTCAGGATCGTGGTTGCCGTTGATCCAGATCCATTCGCGGCCGCGCGCCATGGCTTCGATCATCAATCGAAAGTGTTCCGGCATATAGGTCGAGCCGACCCGGTCGTGGAAATTGTCGCCGAGGCTGATCACGGTCTTGGGATTGTGCCGGGCGATGACGGCTTCGAGTATCTTCAGCGTGGCCAGCGTATCGTAGGGCGGCAGCATCATGCCGCGTCGGGCAAAGGCCGAGCCTTTTTCCAGATGCAGGTCGGAAACGACAAGCACGTCATGATCAGGCAGATAGAGCGCGCCGAGCGGATCGCAGATTGCTGCAACCTCGTGGATCGCGATACGGGCCGAGAATGCCGGATTGTCCGGCAGGACAGTCATGGAGAGCGCTATGCGGTTCATTGGATTTCTTGTGTCTCTTCCTCTTGCAGCGCAATCGTTCGTCAACGTTCAGCCATCGCCTCCGACAAAAGGTCGTCCGCGGCTTCCGCCAGCAGAAAATCCTGCGCTTGCCCCGCGACCGGCTCCTTGCCGATTTCCAGCATGACCGGAACGGCCAGCGGTGAAATCCGCTCCAGCGGACGATGGATGATGTGGCCCTTGATTCGGGTCAGCATATCGCCAAGCCGCTGAATATCCAAAAGCCCCGTTGCCGCATCGTTGCGGGTCGCCTCCATCAGGATATGATCGGGCTCGTGGCTGCGCAGCACGTCATAGATCAGGTCGGCCGAAACCGTCACCTGTCGGCCGCTTTTTTCCTTGCCGGGATGGCGCAGGTCGATCAGCCCGGCAATGACGGCGCAATTGCGGAAGGTGCGCTTCAGCAGAAAGCTTTCGTTCAGCCAGGCCTCCAGATCATCCCCCAGCATGTCCTCGTCGAACAGATCGGCAAGCAGATGGTCTTGCGCGCGAAAAGGCCACGCCCATGTCGTCCAGCGCCCAGATCGCCAGCGCATAATCGGTGGCGACGAAGCCGAGCGGCTTCGCCCCATGCGGTCGAGCCTGCGGGTCAGAAGCATGCCGAGCGTCTGGTGCGCGAGCCGCCCTTCGAAGGCATAGATCACCATGAAGTGGCGGCTGCCGCGCGGAAAGGTCTCGATCAGCAGTTCGTCCTCGCTTCGGCAGCATCGACTGGTCCTTCTGCAGCGACAGCCAGTCGCGCACCTGGTCCGGCAGGGCGGCGTGCCGCGCCGGGATCGGCGAGCATGCCGCGCACCCGTTCGGCCAGATAGGTGGATAGCGGAAACTTGCCGCCGTTATAGGACGGGATCTTCGGGTCGAGCTGAAAGGCCTGGCTGACCAGACATTCGTTTTCGCGGATGCCCTCGAAGCGCAGCACCTTGCCGGAAAACAGGAAGGTATCGCCCTGGGCGACAGCCTTTCGAGGAAATACTCCTCGACCTTGCCGAGCGGCATGCCCGCCGCGCCCGATCGCGCCCTTGGCATTGTGCTTGACCATGCGGACATTCAGCATCGGCGATTTCGATGATGGTGCCGATATTCAGCCGGTATTGCTGGGCGATCTGCGGGTTGGAAACGCGCCATAGTGCCATCCGCCGTCTTGCGGATCTTGGCATAGCGCTCGTAGGCTCTTCAGCGCATAGCCGCCGGTCGCGACGAAATCGACGATCCGCTCGAAGATCTCCCAGGTCAGATCGGCATAGGGGCTGGCACTGGTGATCTCGTCATAAAGCGAGAGCGGATCGAAGGGGGCGGCACAGGCCATGCCGAGCACATGCTGGGCAAGCACATCCAGCGCACCCTTGCCGACCGGCGGCGTATCCTGCGCGCCGATATAATTGGCGTCCAGCGCTGCCTGACACTCCATCACCTCGAAGCGGTTGGCCGGCACCAGGATGGCCCGGCTCGGCTCGTCCATGCGGTGGTTGGCGCGGCCGATGCGCTGGGCAAGGCGGCGATGCGCCCTTCGGCGCGCCGACATGGATGACCAGGTCGACATCGCCCCAGTCGATGCCGAGATCGAGCGTCGAGGTGGCAACGACGGCGCGCAGCTTGTTCTCCGCCATTGCCGCCTCGACCCGCCGGCGCTGGCCGACATCGAGCGAGCCGTGATGCAGCGCGATCGGCAGATTGTCGTCGTTGATCGTCCAGAGGTCCTGAAACAGCAGCTCCGCCTGGCTGCGGGTGTTGACGAAAAGCAGCGTCGTCTGCTTCTCCTTGATGGCGGCATAGACGTCCGGCGATCGCATAGCGTGCCGAATGACCGGACCAGGGCATGCGCTCTTCCGTCTTGAGAATCGAAATATCAGGCTTGGCGCCGCCGCTCACCGTGATCAGCCCGGCGTGATTGTCTGCATCCGGCGCCTGCGGCACGAGCCAGCGCTGCAGGTCCATCGGGTCGGCAACAGTGGCAGACAGGCCGATGGTCTGCATGCCGGGCGCAAGCCGGCGCAGGCGTGACAGGCCAAGCGCCAGCAGGTGGCCGCGCTTGGAGGTGACCAGCGAATGCAGCTCGTCCAGCACGACATATTTCAGATCCTTGAAGAAGCGCTCCGCCTCGCCATTGGCAATCAGCAGCGCCACCTGTTCCGGCGTCGTCAGCAGGATGTCCGGCGGATTGAGCTTCTGGCGCTGGCGTTTTGAGGCGGGCGTGTCGCCGGTGCGGTTTTCGATGCGGATCGGCAGGCCCATGTCGCCGACGGGCTTCATCAGATTGCGCTCGATATCGACGGCCAGCGCCTTGAGCGGCGAGATGTAGAGCGTGTGGATGCCGGTAAAGGCAGAGCCGGGCTTGGGCTTGCCGCGCTCGGTGAGCGACGACCAGCGACGGCAGGAAGCCGGCCAAGGTCTTGCCGGCTCCGGTGGGCGCGATCAGAAGCATGCTCTCGCCGCCCTGCACCCGCGACAGGAGTTCCAGCTGATGCGCACGCGGATGCCAGCCCTTGTCTGCGAACCAGCGCAGAAAGGGCTTCGGCAACAGCACGGCGTCTCTTGCCGTTGGAGGGGAATCGATGCGGCTCACAGGGAGAATGTAGTGCAAATACGGTGGATGAGAAGCGCGCTGTTGCATGCGTAGTCCGCCGTCGAAATCGCCGATTGAGCAGACGGCAAAGTCTTGCGAGCAGCGACTGAAACATTTGCCGGCAATCCTCGCTTGACATCAAAAATAATCGTGGATATTAATTATCCACGATAAAGGGAGGCAACGATGAAACTGGGGGAAGGTGTTGAGCAGGCCATTCATAGCGTCGCCATGTTGTCGGGCCTCTCTCAAGGGGGCGTGCTGTCTGCGGCCGCAATCGCAGAATTCCACGGCGTTTCCACCAGCTACCTGCTGAAACACCTGCAGGCGCTTTCGGGTGCCGGCATCCTTGATACGGTCCCGGGTCCGAAGGGTGGTTATCGGCTGGCAAGGCCACCTGAAAAGATTACATTGCTTGACATCGTGCTGGCCGTCGAAGGTCCGGCACCGGCTTTCCGCTGCAACGAAATCCGCCAGCGCGGACCCAATCCCGCACCGGCGCGCTTCTTCGTAAAACCCTGCAACATTTCCGCCGCGATGCTGAAGGCCGAGCGGGTCTACAGGGCGGAACTCGCCAAGACCACCATAGCCGACATCGGCGCGCAACTGGCCGAAATCGACGATGGCCCGATCGCAGCGCGCAGCTGCGCTTTCCTCGAAATCCATGAACGCAAAACGGCTCGCTGAGCCTCAACCCAAGGAGAAAGCCTGTGCAAGCTCGTCTCGATATGATGAAAGCTTCCCCCGACGCCATCAAGGCCGTCGTCGCACTCGAACAATATGTACAGAATTCGGGGCTGGAACGACGCTTCATCCACCTGATCAAGCTGCGGGCCTCGCAGATCAATGGCTGTGCGTTTTGCGTTGATATGCACGTTAAGGAATCGAGGCATGACGGCCTGAGCGAGCAGTGGATCAACATGATGTGCGTCTGGCGGGAATCACCGGTTTACGACGCCCGCGAGCGCGCTCTGCTGGGCTGGGTCGATGCGGTGACAAATATTGTCCAGACTGGCGCACCGGATGCGGACTTCGAAGCCCTGAGTGAGCATTTCTCAACGGAGGACATTGCCAAGATCACAGTGGCAATCGGCACCATCAACGTCTGGAACCGCTTGGCGGTCAGCTTCCGTTCGCAGCACCCGGTCGACAACGTCGCGAGGGCGGCGTAGCGCCCTCCCGGAAAGGGCCATTGTCCCCGCCGTGCGTAGGGCAGGGACGGCTGAAGCGCTGCCCGTTCCTTCCCCTTGTCGAGGAAGGGGTCCGCCAGGCGGGTGGCGCGCAAGCCGGGAGCCGTCGTTCTGCAATCAGATGACGGGTCGGCCGGATGAGAAAAAGTCAGAGGGCGATGTAGCGATCGGCCCGGTGGTTGATGGCAACGAACAGGTTGAGCACGACAGCACCGAGCACGGAGTAGAACACGACCGGGGGCGTGGTGACGAAGAAAGCGACCGCAAGCACGCACATGTCGATGGCAAGCTGAACCAGACCGGCGCGGATGCCGAAACGCTCCTGCAGATAGATGCCGAGAATGCCGACGCCACCCAGGCTGGCGCGGTGGCGATAGAGTGCCAGTAGGCCAAAGCCGAGCAGCAGTCCGCCGAGAAGCGCCGCCCACGCCGGATGGATGCTGGAAATCTCGAAGAAGCGCGACTGGATGTCGGCGAGCAGCGAGGTCAGGCCGATGGCGATGAAGGTCTTGATGGTGAAAGCCATGCCGAGCCGCTTCCAGGAGAGGTAGAAGAACGGCACGTTCAGCAGGAAGAAGGCGAGGCCGAAATTCACGCCGAATGCGTAGTGCAGCAGGAAGGCAACGCCTGCTGTGCTGCCGGTGAGCAGACCGGCGCTGGCAAGCACGTAAAGACCGAGTGCCGCAATGAGGCTGCCGGAAAAGATCCCCTGCACATCCTCAACCGGTGTGTGGCGCGTGGCGCTTGTGCCCCAGAAGCCAAGGGAATTGATAAGCTGAGCCATGATGCAATCTCCGGTGCAGACAAAAAGGGTTGGGCGTCACGCCAAAGCGGCGCGAACGGAAATGCTTGCAATACTGGCCCGCTATACTGGTTTGTCAGCCGGCGCCCATGGCATTTTCGCCGCGCTTTCCTGCTGTACTGACTGGATTATCAGGCTTTTCGCGGTTTGTTGCAAGGTCAATATGTAAGGAATGCTGACCTATTTTAAATCCGCAACAATCGTTCGTTCAGTGGCGATTTGCGCGTAACAAACAGAATGCCGGAAACCGGTTTTCCGCCATCTTTGCGAATGGTCGTCCGGCTTATCGCCAGGATATCGAACCCATGGGCGGTGCAAAGGCCGGTAACGTAGGTCTGAGCATGGGCATAGCGCAGCGAGGGACGCAGCACGATATCACCGTCTGCGCCGGCATCCTCGACGGAAAAGGCAAATATGCCGGCCGGCGCGAGCAGATGCCGGGCTATGAGGAAAACGCTGTCCAGGGCGCCGAGATACATCAGAACGTCGGCGGCGCTGACAAGGTCGGCGCGGAAAGGGGATGTGGCGGTTGCCGGGCCTTGCTCGGCATCCGCAAAAACCCCTGATGCCTGCGGCGACAGCGAAAGGTCTGCCTGGGCGAGATGGTCGTAGATCGCCTTTTCTTGCGCCTTGGCCAGCATGTTGGCCGAGAGGTCGAAGCCTTCAAGAACATCTGCACGGTCGCGGATCTGCGCGCCGAACAGGCCGGTGCCGCAGCCGAGATCGACAACGCGGGAAAAGCGCTCCGTACTGCGATTTTCAAGGACCAGCGCCGCCAGTTTCTGGGGCACTGTGTAGTCGAGCCGCTCGACCAGTGCCTTGTCGAAGCGATCGGCATAGTCGTCGAACAGGCGCTCGACATAGAGGCTGGGCGGCTGGTCGGGTGTCCCTGTATCGCCAAGAAGCGCCAGTTTGAGGCCCGCACCGAACATATCGCCGGGCTGAAGCGCCAGCACCTTGCGCAGTGCTTCGACGGCTGCCTCGTTCGCGCCTGATTTCTCCTGATAGTCGGCAAGCCGGAACCAGCCGGCGGCCCAGTCCGGCACAAGCTCGAGCGCCTGGGACATCAGGTCGGCCGCTGCCGCATGTTCGCCTGTTTCGGCAAGCATATGGGCATATTCGGCGCGGCGGTCGGCGATCAGGTCGCCGGAGGAAAGCTGGTGCGGGTTCATTGGTTGTGTGCCTTTGGCGTTGCAGCGCTTCTGGCGCGCAGCAACGGTAAAGACAAGCGGTATTTTCCGTTCGGCCATTATGGGCCGGCATCGTCGCGGGTTGCGGGATGGCCCGCGGCAGCTTATGTCAGGCGAAACAGGAGACAGGTTGGCCATGGCCGATGGAGTGAACAGATTTCTGGGCGATACGCCCGGCCGGTTGATCATCAAGCTGGTGGTTGTTTCGATCATCGTCGGCTTCGTGATGTCGGCCTTCGGCTGGTCGCCCTATGACATCATCTACACGATCCGCAATTTCGTCCTCGACGTCTGGCATTCGGGCTTTGCTGCGCTCGGCCGGGTCGGGGATTACCTTCTGATCGGCGCCGTGGTCGTCATTCCGGTGTTCATCATCCTGCGCATCATCAACTACCGGCGCTGATATGGACGATCACAGCTTTGCCGGACGGCGGCGGCGTTTTCTAAAGGCTGGCGGCATTGTGTCGCTTGCCATTCTTGCCGGCTGCAACACCGGCAAGGTCCTGACACCGGAACCTGGGCAGGGCAGCGACCAGACGGATGCAACGCTTGGCCTGATCAACACGCTGCGCGCCGAAAAGGGGCTCCAGCCGCTGGTGCGGGATGCGGCAGCCAGCGGTGCCGCCCTCGATCAGGCGACCCGTATGGCCCGCGCCGGCAGGATGGAGCACAATATCGGCCTCGGGGCCAATTTCTACGATCGGATGAAGGGGCAGGGCGTCGCCTTGCCTGCAGCCGAAAACATTGCCGCCGGCCAGGACGATGCGGCACGCGCCTTCGACGCCTGGGTCCGCTCGCCGAAACATCTCGTCAACATGCTCGGGGCCAATTATCGCGGGCTGGGCGTTGCGGTGGTCCAAAATCCGGCTTCCGGAAACCGGCCATACTGGGCCATGGTGCTGTCTGCCGGCTGAACTGATTCCCGGCCGATACGGGAAGGCGAAGCATGACAGCGGCTGACGCGAACAACATCGCAGACAACAGGCACGGTTCCGGGCCGTTTCTGGTGACCAACAGGCTGATCCTGTCGATCGCCGTGCCGATGACGCTGGGCTTCCTGACGACGCCGTCTGCTCGGCCTTGTCGATACGGCGGTTGTCGGTCAACTGGGCAAGGCCGAGCTTCTGGCCGGCCTTGCGATCGGCGCCATCCTGTTCGATCTGATTTTCACCACCTTCAATTTCCTGCGCTCGGCAACGACAGGACTGGTGGCGCAGGCCTATGGCCGCGGCGACAGGCAGGAGGAGCAGGCCGTATTCTGGCGGTCGCTGATCATCGCGTTGGTTGCCGGTGTGATACTTGTCGCCTTCTCGCCGCTGCTCCTGTCCGCCGGGCTCTGGCTCATGGCGCCGGGACCAGAGGTGGCAGCGATCACGGGTACGTACTTCCAGTACCGCATCCTTGCCGGGCCGGCGGCGCTCGCCAATTACGCGATCCTCGGCTTCGTGCTGGGGCGCGGTCAGGGCACGACCGGCCTTTTGCTGCAGACGCTGATCAACGGTATCAACATCGTCCTGTCGATCTATCTCGGATTGCACCTCGGCTGGGGTGTCATGGGCGTGGCGCTGGCAACGGTCATCGGCGAGGTCGTCGGTGCCATCATCGGCTTTGCCATCGTTGTGCGGCGCTTCGATCGCGCGGTGTCGCCCACCTGGGCCATCGTGTTCGAGCGCGCGCGCCTGAAGCTCCTGTTCGGGCTCAATCGCGACATCATGATCCGCTCCTTTGTGCTTCTGGCGGCCTTCACCGCTGATGACGCGGATCGGGACGGCGCTCGGGCCGGTGGTGCTTGCCACCAATGCCGTGCTGATGACGATCTTTCTGGTGGCCGGCTACTATCTCGACGGGCTGGCCAATGCCGCCGAACAATTGACCGGGCGGGCGATCGGCGCCGGCTTCCGCCCGGCCTTCGACCGGGCCCTGAAGATGACCGCGGTCTGGTCGCTTGCGCTGGCCGGCGCAACGACGCTTGCTTTCCTCGTCTTCGGCGACGCCCTGATCAACCTTTTGACGACCGCGCAGGATGTCCGTTCGCAGGCCTATGTCTATCTGCCCTGGGCGGCGCTGACCGCGCTGACCGGCGCGCTCGCCTTTCTCATGGACGGCGTCTTTATCGGCGCCACCTGGTCGCGCGACATGCGCAACATGATGCTGCTGGCCTTTGCCGGCTATGTCGCGGCCGTCAGCGTGCTTGTGCCGGCGTTTGGCAATCACGGGCTCTGGGCCGCGCTCAACCTGTTTCTTCTGATGCGCGGCCTGTTCCTGCTGGTGCTGGTGCCGAAGCGGTCGGCTCAGACGTTCCGGTCGGCCCAGTAATCCGTGCGCGTGTCGCGAATGTCGCGGATCGAAGACAGCCTCTCGCGGTCGCAAATCGAGGACAAGTCCGCGCACGATCCGGCCGGGCAACGACGGCCCCTCATAGACCATGCAGGAATAGAGCTGGACCAGATCGGCACCGGCCCGGATCTTTTCCGCCGCAGTCTCGGCAGAGCCCACACCGCCGACGCCGATGATCGGCATGTCGGGGCCGACGCGCTGGCGCATCCTGGCCAGCACGACCGTCGACTTTTCAAACAGCGGCGTGCCGGAAAGGCCACCGGCTTGTTGCGCCTGCACCTTGTCGCGCAGGCCGTCGCGCGACAGCGTCGTGTTGGACACGATCAGCCCGTCGAGCGCATGCGAAAGCGCCTCCGCGGCAATGTCATCCATGCCTTCCTCGGTGAGGTCGGGCGCGATCTTCAGGAAGACCGGCACGCGCTGTCCCGATTTCGCAGCCTCGGCATCGCGGGCGGCGAGCACTGCGGACAGCAGTGCCGACAGGCTGTCGCGGGCCTGCAGGTCGCGCAGGCCCGGCGTATTGGGTGAGGAAATATTGGCGGTGAAATAGCGCGCGACCGAATAGAAGGTGCGGATGCCGGCGACATAGTCGGCCACCCGGTCGGCACTGTCCTTGTTGGCGCCGATATTGACGCCGATCATCGCTGTCCGCGACACCGATTGAAGACGGTCAAGGGCAGCGGCATGGCCCTCGTTGTTGAAGCCGAGCCGGTTGATCACCGCATTGTCCTCGACAAGACGGAAGATGCGCGGTCTGTCATTGCCGGCCTGCGGCTTCGGCGTCACGGTGCCGATCTCGGTAAAGCCGAAACCGATCCGCAACAGCGCCTCCGGCACTTCCGCATTCTTGTCGTAGCCGGCGGCCATTCCGATGGGATTGGCAAAGGCAAGCCCGGCAACCGTCTGGGACAGACGCGGATCGGCAGCGGCGGCGCAGGCCGGAACAAGACCGGTCTTCAGGGCCTTGATCGAGACGCCATGGGCTGTTTCCGGATCAAGCAGGAAGAGGCCGCGGCGGGCAAGCGACTGCAGGGGATTGATCATGCGGCAAGCTCCGGGAAGACATGGACGCCATCGGCATCGACGGGAAGCGGCTTTTCCCAAAGCACTGCATCGAAGGCGAGGCTGGCATAGAGATGGGGAAACAGGGCCCCGTCGCGGGAGGCTTCGAAAACAAGCTTGTCGCCGAGCTTTGCGGTGTCGATCGCGACCAGCAGCAGCCCTTCCTGGCCGGCGAAATAACGCGCCGCGGTTTCAATGGCCTGCGCGGCCGTCGACAGATGGATGAAACCATCGGTCAGATCGATCGAGGCCCCCTTGAATTCTCCGCGTTCGCGCGCATCCTGCCATACAGTTGCCGGAACGATCTTGTATACGATGCTGCTCATGCCTGCTGTTTCCCGCTTGATCGCCGCTCTCATTGTGGCCTTGCCGCAAAGTTCGGCGATTGTCTACCGGCAGTCAGGGGCGAAGCCGATTTTTCCAGATGGAGGACGTGCAATGAAGAAAGCTCTTATGACGACGGTGCTGGCGGGCTTCAGCCTCTGGTCGCTTGACGCATCCGCGGAAACGACGGCCGGTCGATACAGCATGCAAAAGACCGATAGCGGCATAGCAAGGCTCGACACGGAAACGGGCGAGGTCTCGCTTTGCCAGGAAAAGGACGGCCAGATGGTTTGCCGCATGGCGGCGGATGAGCGCTCGGCCTTTGAGCTGGAACTCGATCTTTTGGCAAAACGGGTCGAAACGCTCGAAAAAGCGGTGCAAGAAGGGCCTCTATCGGTCAAACCCCGCCTTCCGACCAAGGAAGAGATTGACCAGACCATGACCGTCATGGAAAGAATGATGCGCAACTTCATGGGAATTGTGAAGGACCTCGAAGGTCAGGGCGATGAGCCGGCGCAGACGCCGGGCGTTGAGCCGCAGAAGACCTGAGACAGTCCTTCACCCATGCCTGCGGGATCATGCGGATTGGAGGATCCGTATAGTTCCGAAAGCTCTTGGGAGGGAGCGAAATGGCTTCAGGGCTGACAATCATCATTGCCGACGACCATCCCCTGTTTCGCGGTGCCATGCGCCAGGCCCTGTCCGGCATGGATGGCAATCCGACGATCGTCGAAGCGGGAGATTTCAACGCTGCCCGCAGGGCCGCGGCCGACAACCCGGCCGCGGATCTGATATTGCTCGATCTGACGATGCCCGGCGTGAGCGGGCTCTCGGGGCTGATTGCCCTGCGCGCCGAATTCCAGAGCCTGCCGGTGATGATCGTCTCGGCGCATGACGATCCGGCAACCGTCGAGCGCGCGCTCGAACTCGGCGCTTCCGGCTTCCTGTCGAAATCTGCCGGCATCGATGAAATCCGCGAGGGCATCGACACCGTCATGGCCGGCAACATCTTCACGCCGCGCGGCTTCGTTCGCGGCATGGAGCATGAACCGGAAGTGGCGGCCCTCCTGCACCGGCTGCAGACGCTGACACCACAACAGTCCCGCGTCCTCGGCATGCTTGGCCGAGGGCTTGCTCAACAAGCAGATCGCCTATGAACTCGGCGTCTCCGAAGCGACGATCAAGGCCCATGTTTCGGCCATTCTGCTGAAGCTCGACGTCGACAGCCGCACGCAGGCAGTGATTCAGCTCGGCAAGATCGGCGCTGTCGCGGCTTAAAAATGGGAAGTCGGCGCAGTCTTGGTGTTCGTCATTCCCGCAACAAGGCCGGTACGACGCATGTTGGCTTGCAAATAACAAGAAGTCTCACTCAGCAGCCGCCTTCATCGCCACCGAAAGTTGCGTCAGCCAGGCTCGCATCGAGGCAGGACGCACCGGCTTGTTCTGGAGCGCGACGCCGTCGCGCTCGGCTGCCGCGCGCACTTCCGGCGAGCGGTCGGCGGTGACGAGCAGAGCCGGGATTGCGCCGCCGAATTGCCGGCGGATTTCTGCAATCGCCTCGATACCGGTGCCGTCGTCCAGATGGTAGTCGGCAATGATCGCGTCGGGACGGATATCGCCGCGTGCTGTCAGCGTAAATGAGGTGGCAAGCGAATTGGCGGTGGTCACGGTGCAGCCCCAGCCGTCGAGCAACAGTTTCATGCCCTCGAGGATCAGCGGTTCGTTGTCGATGCACAGGACCCGCAGCCCGTTCAATGGTTCTGCTGTGCGGATTGCCGGCGATTGTTCGGGCCACCATGCCGAGGGCCGCAGCGCTGCGATCGATGGGCAGAGTAACCTTGAAACGTGTGCCCTTGCCCGGTTTCGATTGCAGGTCGACGGGGTGGCTGAGCACGCGGGAAATACGATCGACGATCGACAATCCCAGCCCAAGGCCGGATGCAGTGCGCGCACCCTCGTCCAGACGGGCGAATTCCTTGAAGACCGTGCGGAATTTTGACGCCGGTATGCCGATGCCGGAATCAAGCACCTGGATGATCGCGTGGCCGCCTTCGCGCCGCACACCGACCAGAACCTTGCCTTTCGGCGTGTATTTGATCGCGTTGGAGACGAGGTTCTGCACCAGCCGGCGCAGCAGGTTCGGGTCCGTGCGGACGGTAAGGGACGTCGGCATGACCGTCAGTTTCAGGTTCTGCGCCCGGGCAACCGGGGCAAAGTCCGTCTCGATGCGCCGCAGAAGATCGTTGAGCGGCACCGATTGCAGTCGCGGTTTCATTGCGCCGGTATCGAGGCGGGAGATATCGAGAACGGCGCCGAGGATCGTTTCGACCGATTCCAGCGAGGAGTCGATGTTCTGGACCAGCGTCCTGTTGTCGGAATCCCCCAGCCGCTCGACCAGCGAGGACGAATAGAGGCGTGCGGCATTCAGCGGCTGCAGGATGTCGTGGCCGGCGGCGGCAAAGAAGCGGGTCTTGCCGATATTGGCTTCCTCGGCGGCAGCACGCGCTTCGGCCACCTCGCGGTTGACGCGGGTGAGTTCGCCCGTGCGCTCGGCCACCCTGAGTTCCAGTGTCTCGTTGGCCTGCTTCAGCGCCATGTCGGCAGCGACGCGCTGGGTAATATCCGTATAGGTGGTCACGATACCCTTGTCGGGCATCGCATTGGTCCGCACTTCGATGATGCGTTCGCCGCCGGAAAGCTCCAGCAGGAACGGCTTGTCGAGTGTCAGGAAGTTGCGCACCAGCGCCTTTTCCTGCTCCTTGCTGATATCCCCGCGCTTCGTCAGGATCGCGATGATTTCCGCCAGTGGAAAGCCGACCTGGCCGGCGCTTTCCGGAAGGTCCAGCAGCTGCCGGAACCGCCGGTTCCAGATGATCAGGTTGTTCGAGCTGTCGAAGACGGCGATGCCCTGGTCCATCTGCGAAAGCGCCGTCTGGAGCATGTCCTGGTTATATTGCAGCGCCTCGCTCGCCTGGTCGAGCAGCCATGCGGTATCCGACGAGGTGTCGTCCATCCGCTGCAGGACCAGCGAAAGCACGAGCCGTGCGGAGGAGGAGCCGATGGCGCTTCCCAGCAATTGTTCGGAGAAGTGGATCAGCGCCATGTCGGCTGCTGCATTGTCATCCAGCCAGCGCCCGGATTGGCGCTCATAGGTGCGGAAAGAGCGCAGCATGCGCTCTTCGCCAAGATAGCGGGCGATCGTGGTCTTGAGTTCGAGGATGGTGATCTTGGTCTTGCGGCCACCGAAGGCTCTCTCGCTGCGCGACTTGCGGCGGATGAAAATGCCGGCCTGAAGGCGCTCCAGCGGTTTTGGCGCCCGCGTCAGCGAGCCGATGACATAGGCCGCGATGTTGACGAGCAGGCTGAGTGCCGATGCATTGACCAGCGGATCGGCCTGCGAACCGGAAAAGATATCGGTAAAGGGGAAAACGAAATCGAGCACCGTCGCAGCCACATGCGAATTGTCGGGCCCGCCCAGGCTTGGCAGGAAGAGCAGATAGGCCCAGACAAGAAAACCCATGGTCATGCCGGCAATCGCGCCGCGGGCATTGGCCTGGCGCCAGAAAAGGCCGCCGAAAAACGCAGGTGCCATCTGCGAAATGGCGGCGAAGGCAAGCAGCCCCAGGGAGGCGAGGCCGGCCGTCATGTCTGCTGCGCGGTAGTAGCCGTAACCCAGCAGAAGCACGCCGAGAATGGCCGTGCGGCGGATGTTCAACAGCGTCCCGGCGACATCCTCCTGACCGCTGGCCCGGCTCATCAGCTTGCGGCGCAGGAAGATCGGCATGACGATATCGTTGGAAATCATGATCGACAGCGCAACGGAGGCGACGATGACCATGGCCGTTGCCGCGGAAAAACCGCCGATGAACGTGATCAGGGTCAGTGCCGACATGTCGGCGGCCAATGGCAGGCGCAGCATGTAAAGGTCGGTATCGCCACTGCCAGAGAAGGTCAGGATTCCGGCGAGCGCCACCGGCAGCACGAAGATGTTGATCGCGACGAGATAGAGCGGAAAAAGAATGCCAGCCGTGCGCAGTTCGTTGGCGGTGCGATTTTCGACGACGGTCACATGGAACTGTCGCGGCAGCATGATGATCGCAAAAGCCGAAAGCAGGATCAGCATGATCCAGCGATGGACCGGTGTCTCATAGGCAAGGGCGGAGACCACATCCTGGTTGGCAATCGCCCTTGTCCAGAGGTCTTGAGGCCCGTCAAACAGGAAGAAGACGACATAGATGCCGATCGTCACGAAGGCGAGCAGCTTGACCACCGATTCCATCGCAATCGCGAGGATCAGGCCGTCCTGATGTTCCGTCGCATCCGTGTGGCGGGTGCCGAAGACAATGGCAAAACAGGCAAGGAACAGGGTAACGAGCAGCGGCAGGTCGACGAAATTCTCGCCCGAACCGATGCCGTAACCGCTGGTATCGACCATGACGGCAACGGAACTGGAGACGGCTTTCAGCTGCAGCGCGATATAGGGGATGGCACCGACAAGCGAAATCAGCGCGACGATCGCCGCAACGCCCGGGTTCTTGCCGTAGCGCGCGGCCACGAAGTCGGCGACGGAGGTCAGTTTCTCGGCCTTGGCGAGCGTGATGATCCGCCGGATGACCGGCAGGCCGAGCGTGAACATCAGGATCGGACCGATATAGATGCCCGTGAATTCCAGTCCGCGCTCGGCGGCAAGCCCGACGCCGCCGAAATAGGTCCAGGAGGTGCAGTAGATCGCCAGGCTCAGCGCATAGACAATTGGCCGGCCGCTCGCGACCGGTGTCTTCTTCCGCGCCTTGCGATCGCCATAGCTGGCCACTGCGAACAGCAATAGCAGATAGGCAAACGCCGAGGCGAAAATGACCGAGCCTGAAAGCATGCTCCCTCCACTTCAGGGGATGAGCATAGGGCAATCCCATTCGGAAGAAAATTGCCTAAGTCTAAGCCTTAAGTCAGATTGACGAATGATTTCAGCGCATGGGCACGGGTGACAAAAAATGTCGGAAAGCGGGGAATATTAGACCAAGCGATTGAACCATTCAGAATATAGGCTAGCATCCGGTCCGGGACCGATTGCATTCACACAAATGGAGAGAGTGAACAATGCTGAATGAATTCAAGGCGTTTATCGCGCGGGGCAATGTCATGGACCTTGCCGTCGGTATCATTATCGGCGGTGCGTTTACGCTGATCGTCAACTCGCTGGTCAATGATATCATCATGCCCGTCGTTGGGGCTGTTACAGGCGGGCTTGATTTCTCGAACTTCTTTTTCCCGCTTTCGTCGTCGGTGACCGCCACGTCACTTGCCGCCGCCCGCGAACAGGGCGCCGTCTTCGCCTATGGCAGCTTCCTCACGGTCGTCATCAACTTCATCATTCTCGCCTGGATCATCTTCCTGCTGGTCAAGGCGGTCAACAAGATGCGGGCTTCCATGGAAAAGCAGAAGAACGAAGAGCCGGCTGCACCGCCGCCGGTCGATATTCAACTGCTCACCGAAATCCGCGACCTGTTGAAGCGTTCTTGAAGAGCCTGTGAAACATCACGAAAATCGATAAATCCGTCAGGGAATATCACGTGATCACCGGTTGAAAACCGGCTAGAAGCGGCGGGCAATGAAGCGCAAGGAACCTGCGCGAGGAGCCCGCCGATGACCCTTCTGAACAGCCTCAGCCCCCGTTCGCTTGCCGCCCCGGAAAGTGGCATCGTCGAACTTGTGAATTACGCGCGGGGGCGCGAGGGGCTTATCCCGCTCTGGGTGGGCGAGGGCGACCTGCCGACGCCGGGCTTTATAGCCCAGGCTGCAGAGGCGTCGCTGAAAGCCGGCGAGACCTTCTACACATGGCAGCGCGGGATCCCGCCCTTGCGCGAGGCGCTCGCCCGTTACTATCAACGCCACTTTGCAAAGACCCTGTCATCGGACAGTTTCTACGTGACCGGCTCCGGCATGCAGGCGATCAAGCTGGCGATCGAGGCAATCACCTCACCGGGTGACGAGATGGTCTATCTCTCGCCCGCCTGGCCGAATTTTGCAGCCTCCGCGGCCATTTCGGGCGTTCATCCCGTCGCCGTCCCGCTGCAGTTCGAAGACGGCCGCTGGCAGCTCGATGTTGACCGGCTGGAAAGCGCCATCAATCCGAAGACCCGCGCCCTGTTCGTCAATACACCCTCCAATCCGACCGGCTGGACAGCGAGCCGCGATGACCTGACGGCACATCCTCGACCTCGCGCGAAAGCACGATCTCTGGATCATGGCGGACGAGATCTACGCCCTTTATCATTACAGCGGCGCCCGCGCGCCATCCTTCCTTGATGTCATGCAGGACGATGACCGGATCCTTTTCGTCAACTCGTTCTCCAAGAACTGGTCGATGACCGGCTGGCGTGTCGGCTGGATCGTTGCGCCGCCGGAAGCGGGCCAGGTGCTGGAAAACCTCATCCAGTATTCGACATCGGGCGTTGCCCAGTTCATGCAGGCCGGCGCGGTTGCAGCCCTTGATCAGGGAGATGCATTCGTCGCCGCCAATATTGCCAAGGCCGCGCTTTCGCGTGATCTCCTCTGCGATGCGCTGATCGCCACCAATCGCGTCGAAACGCTCAAGCCGGACGGCGCGATCTACGCCTTCCTGAAGATCGACGGCGTGACGGATCCCCGACGCGCGGCCCTCGACATCGTCGACAAGACGGGCGTTGGCCTGGCACCCGGAACCGCTTTCGGCGATGGCGGATCGCCGTTCCTGCGCGCCTGCTTCCTGCGCGATCCCGAGCAGATCAGGATCGCTGCCGAGCGGCTTGCCGGCTACATTGCCGGGCTTTGAACCGGCAATCCGATTGAGGCACAAATTGCGTCGGGCAGGCTGGCGGAGGATCGCTAAAATTTTAGCGGATCTCGAAACATCGCCATAACCATGCCCTGAACAATACCGCCGCCAGAGCCGCCTGCGGCCCGAAAACTCAGTCTTCGGAAAGAAATTTCGCGTGTGATGCCTCCTGTCAAACCAGGCAGGAAAGTGAAAACCATGACGGTTCTCGTAACGGGTGGAGCAGGATATATCGGCAGCCATATGGTCTGGGCGCTGATCGATGCCGGAGAGGATGTCGTCGTTCTCGACCGTCTGTCGACGGGCTTCCGTTGGGCCTTGGCACCGGAAGCACGGTTCTATCTGGGAGATGTCGGCGACACCGAGTTGCTGTCGCGCATCTTTCGCGAAAACAGCATCAGTTCCATCATTCACTTTGCCGGCTCGATCATCGTGCCGGAATCCGTTGCCGACCCGCTCTCCTATTACGAAAACAACACGGCCAAGACGCGCGTGCTGATTGCCGCAGCGGTGGAGGCAGGCATCCGCAATTTCGTGTTTTCCTCGACAGCCGCCGTCTACGGGACGCCGGAAAACCCGATGCCGGTGCCCGAGACCGCAGCGCTTCGTCCGGAAAGCCCCTATGGCATGTCCAAGCTGATGTCGGAAATCATGCTGCGCGATGCCGCCGCTGCCCATGATTTCCGCTATGTTGCCCTGCGCTATTTCAATGTCGCGGGGGCTGATCCGCGAGGCCGGGCCGGACAGTCGACCGTCGGCGCTACCCATCTGATCAAGGTCGCGTGCGAGGCGGCTTTGGGCAAACGGCTGAAAGTCGATGTTTACGGCAGGGATTATCCGACGCCTGATGGTACGGGCGTGCGCGACTATATCCATGTTTCAGACCTCGTGGCCGCACATCTGAAGGCGCTGGACTATCTTCGCCAGGGCGGAGAGCCGCTCGTTGCCAATTGCGGCTATGGCGAGGGTTATTCGGTGCTTCAGGTCCTCCAGGCGGTCAAGAGAGTGCATGGTCGCGATTTCAAGGTCAATTATTCCGACCGCCGCCCCGGTGATGCCGTCAGCATCGTTGCGGATGCCTCGGTTGCGCGCAAGAAGCTCGACTGGACCCCGTCCTTCGCGGATCTCGATCTGATCGTCGAAACGGCGCTGGACTGGGAGCGGCATCTCGCCCGCAAGAACAGCTACGATATCGACGAAATCCAGCGCCGGCTCCTGTCCGCGCATCACTGACACCCTTTACGGGGCCGTCGGCCATTTCAGGGATTGCTGCTCCAATCCAGTCTGACGACAGTTTCACCCGTTAGGGTCGCTGTCAGGATTGACCGACTGGACCTGGAGCACCATGGAATTTTCTCGCGCCAAAAGCAGCGTGACGGCGAAAGCGGTCGCTGCGTTGTCGATGACAGGACGGCGACAAAGTCCGTGTCACCCGCTTCCCCATGCCATCCATCCTGGCCCTGCCGTGTCATCGCTGGTGTTTGCCGCAATGGCATGCGCCGGCAGGACGTAGACGGGAGCGCATCATGAAGGCAGTCATTCTGGCCGGCGGGCTTGGCTCGCGAATCGCGGAAGAAACCCACCTGCGGCCAAAGCCGATGATCGAGATCGGCGGCCGGCCGATCCTCTGGCACATCATGAAGCTCTATTATGCCCATGGCATTAGGGACTTCATCATCTGCTGCGGCTTCAAGGGCTATGTCATCAAGGAGTATTTCGCCAATTACGGTCTGCATATGTCGGATATCACCTTCGACCTGTCGCAGAACCGGATCGAATTTCACCGCCAGAGTGCCGAGAACTGGCGTGTAACGCTGGTGGATACGGGTGAGAATTCGATGACCGGCGGGCGGCTGGGGCGCGTTGCCTCCTATCTCAAGGATGAGGAAGCCTTCTGCTTCACCTATGGCGACGGCGTCAGCAATCTCGATATTGCCGGCACGATCGCCTTTCACAAAAACCATGGAAAGCTGGCGACGGTCACGGCCGTGCGCCCGCCGGCACGCTACGGCGCGCTGCAGCTTGATGGCACCGAGGTGCAGGGCTTTATCGAAAAGCCCGAAGGCGAGGGAGGCTTCATCAATGGCGGCTTCTTCGTGCTTTCGCCGCGCGTCATCGACCGGATCGATGGTGATCATACGAGTTGGGAAGGGGAACCACTGATGGGACTGGCCAGGGACGGCGAGTTGCAGGCATTTTTCCACGAGGGCTTCTGGCAACCGATGGACACGCTCCGCGACAAGGTACATCTCGAAAGCCTGTGGCAAAGCGGCAATCCGCCGTGGAAGAGCTGGTAATGCCGATGACCCAGAATTTTTGGCAGGGAAAACGCGTTCTGGTCACAGGACACACAGGCTTCAAGGGCAGCTGGCTTTCGCTCTGGCTGCGCGAAATGGGCGCGGAGGTCAGCGGCCTGTCGCTGGCACCGGAAAGCGATCCGTCGCTGCATGTGCTGCTCGGCGGCAATGTCGAAGGTCACGGCATCATCGATATCCGCGATCGCGATGCGGTGATGAACCAGGTTGTCAGGACGCGCCCGCAGATCGTCTTCCATCTCGCGGCGCAGGCACTGGTTCGGGCAGGCTATCGCAACCCGGTCGAGACTTACGAGGTCAACGTCGTCGGCACCGCAAATCTGCTCGAGGCCCTGCGGGTTGCGCCGGACGTGCGCTCCATCGTGGTCGTGACCACCGACAAGGTCTACCACAATGCCGAAGCAGGGCTCGCCTTCATCGAGACCGATCCGCTCGGTGGCCATGATCCCTACAGTGCCTCCAAGGCCGCCGCCGAGATCGTGGCGTCGAGCTACCGTTCCTCGTTCTTTGCGCCGCGCAAGATCGGCATCGCCACGGCGCGCGCCGGCAATGTCATCGGCGGCGGTGACTGGGCGCAGGACCGGCTGATCCCGGATGCCGTCCGTGCCTGGCAGAGCGGCGAGGTCCTGCAGGTCCGTCGCCCGCGCGCGGTGCGACCCTGGCAGCACGTGCTTGAGCCGCTCGGGGGCTATATGGGGCTGGCGCAGCATCTCTGGCATGTGCCTGATATCGCCGAAAGCTACAATTTCGGACCCGACCATGGCGAGGCAGCCTCCGTCGGAGCCGTGCTGAAAATGGCCGAGCGTCACTATGGATCGGGCGAAGTATTGCTCGGAGACGGCAGCGAGGGGCCGCATGAAGCCGGTTATCTGGTTCTCGACAGCGCCCGGGCTCGCGTCGAGCTTGGCTACCAGCCGCGCTGGCGACTGGCTGAAACGGTCAGGCGGACCATGGAATGGTATCGCGCCCAGCGTGAGGGCAAGGCTGCGCTCGATCTCTGCCTTGGCGACATCAGGGACTTTGCAAGCGTCGCTGCGCAAACAAAGGTCCTGAGGGCCGGCTGATGGGTGACAGGTTCGAGGCGGAAGCGACCCCGTTCGACGGGCTTGTGGTGTTGAACCGCAAGATCCTGAAGGACGATCGCGGCTTCCTCACGCGCCTCTTCTGTCCGGACGAGCTGGAAACCTTCGGCTGGACAGGCCGCATCGCCCAGATCAACGAGACCGGAACGGCCCATCGCGGCACCGTGCGCGGCATGCACTTCCAGAACCCGCCCTTTGCCGAGATCAAGCTGATTGCCTGTACACGCGGCCGGGTGCGCGATGTCGTTGTCGATATCCGCCGCGGTTCGCCGACCTTCCTGCAGCATTTCGCCGTCGAGCTCTCGGAAGACAACGGTCGTTCGCTTCTGGTGCCCAAGGGATTTGCGCACGGTTTCCAGACACTGACGGATGATGCCCACATGCTCTACATGCACTCCGAATCCTATGTCGCCGCCGCCGAAGGCGGCCTGCACAGCCAGGATCCGCGCCTTGCCATCGACTGGCCGCTGCCGGTCGCCAATCTCTCGGCCCGGGATGCTGCCCATCCGCTTCTGGCTTCGGACTATGCGGGAGTGACCCTATGAAGTGCCGGCACTGTGGATCGCAGCATATGCTGCCCTTTCTCGACCTGGGCACGGCGCCGCCGTCCAATTCCTATGTGGCGCTGGCTGACCGGCACAAGCCGGAGCTGTGGTATCCGCTGGTCATCCGCACCTGCCGCGAATGCCGCCTGGTCCAGACCGAGGATTTCGCCGATCGGGAAACCTTCTTCTCGTCCAGCTATGCCTATTTCAGTTCGTTTTCGACCTCCTGGCTGAAGCATGCCGAACGATACGTCGCCGACATGCAGCAGCGGTTCCATCTCGATGGCAGCTCGCATATCGTCGAGATTGCCGCCAATGACGGCTACCTGCTGCAATATGCCAAGGCGCGCGGCATTCCCTGCCTCGGCATCGAGCCGACGACGAGCACGGCGATTGCCGCCCGCGCCAAGGGCATCGAGATCGTCGAGGAATTCTTCGGCGTCGATGTCGCCGAACGGCTTGTCTCGGAAGGTCGCTCCGCCGACCTGACGGCGGCCAACAATGTTCTGGCGCATGTACCCGATATCAACGATTTCGTCCGCGGCTTCGCCATCCTGCTGAAGCCGGAAGGTGTCGCCACCTTCGAGTTTCCGCACCTCCTGAACATGGTGCGCGAAAGCCAGTTCGATACCGCCTATCACGAACACTATTCCTACCTCTCGCTGACGGCTGTTGCCCGCGTCTTTGAGGCCAACGGCCTCAGCGTCTTCGACGTCGAAACAACGCCCTGGCACGGCGGCAGCCTTCGCGTCTTTGCCCAGCGCAGCGATACCGGAACCCACGCACAGACGCCGGCTGTCGAGGCGATGCTTTCGGCCGAGCGGGGCGCGGGCATGCTGGAGGACGCGTTCTACACGGCCTTCCAGTCAGCCGCCGAGGACGTGCGCGACGGTTTCCTGGAATTCCTCATCGACAGCCGGCGTGCCGGTCTGAAAGTGGCCGCCTATGGCGCAGCCGCCAAGGGCAACACGCTGATGAACTTCGCGGGCGTCAAGCCGGATCTCTTGTCCTTCGTGGTCGACAAGAACCCCGCAAAGCAGGGCCTTCTGCTTCCTGGCAGCCGAATTCCGGTTGTCGCGGAAGAGTTTCTGAAAACTGAAAAACCGGAAAGGGTAGTCATTCTGCCATGGAACATTCAGGACGAAATCAAGCAGCAGCTTTCCTATATCAGCGACTGGGGTGGGAAGTTCGTGACGGCAGTGCCGTCGCTGACGGTGCATCCCTGAACCCGGCGGTTCTGCCGGCAGTCGACCGTACTGTGCCTGCCGTCGCCAAAGGCGATGTCAAGCCGTCGATCAAGATCGCCGGCATTGATAGCTGAAAGCATCGTTGGACCGGATGAACTCTGCGATGTTTAATCCTCGGTCTCGCCGAGGATGTCTTTTTCGTGCGCGATCGACTGGCGGATGAGAGCGGTCCATATGGTGTCGTAAAGCGCCGGCTCCAGCCCGAGCGTCGTGGCGATCGTGCGCACGTTGTTGCGAACCTCCTCGACGCGATCAGGGATATCGGCTTTCAGGCCGGTGCCGCGCTTGATCTCGGCAGCGCGACCGATATAGCCCCAGCGCTCCTTAAAAAGCAGCATGAGGTCATGGTCGATCCGGTCAATTTCCAGACGGATGTCCGTCATGGAGGTGCAGTCGGCCGGCAGTCTTGCCATCGTATGTCTCCGGATCGTCCTTCAGGCTTTGGCGCTCCTCTATCAACCTCAAGGCAGATTGAAAAGCCGCAAAGCGCCGCACCGTCCAGGCCCCTTGCCGGCGTCAGCCTCGCGAAAGCCCTTGTCCGTATCGTTTCCCCAAACGGAGAATCTTGATGCTACCCCAACCGACCCTGTCGATCTGCGTGCCTTCCCGCAACCGCCAGCGCTATTTCCAGGAGACGATCAGGAGCCTGCTCGTCAACCTGCGGACGGACGTCGAATTCGTCTTTGCCGACAATTCGGACGATCCGGCGCCGATGCGCGAATTCATGACGGATGTCATCGGCGACCCCAGGGTCAAGTTCATCCCGCCGGGCGACCGGGTCTATTCGATGGTCGATAACTGGGAGCGCTGCGTCGAGGCCGCCACCGGTGAGTTCGTCTGCATCATCGGCGATGACGACTACATGGATGCCGATGTCATCGATCTCATCAACACCACCAAGGCCGAGCGCGGTTCCGTCGATGTCTTCGTCTGGAGCCGCTTCACCTATAACTGGCCGGGCAACCGCCGCAACAAATGCAATGTCTGCATTCCGCTCAACACCGGCGTACACGAGATCAAGCGCGAATGGCTCTATGAAGAGTTTTTCACCTGGAAGCAGCATAGCTCGACACCGAACTGCCCCTTTGCGATCTATCACGGAGCCGTCTCCAAGAAGATCATGGACAAGGTCAAGTCGAAGTTCGGCAACCGCTATTTCGAGCATCCGACGGTGGACTTCGAAAACAGCTGCAAGCTGCTGGTGACGGCCGAGACCTTCTTCTATTCCGAGCGTCCCTTCTCGATTCTCGGCTCCTGCGCGGAAAGCAACTCGGCCAGCATCGGCGATGTCGAGGACATGAAGCGCAAGCATGCCATCTTCATGCAGGAACTCGGCCGCAACATGGACGAAGATCCGCACATGGCGGATTTCCCGTTCCCGTCGATCCTCGGCGTGTCAGCCGCCGTCGGCCTCGTCCAGAACTGGTTCAAGCAGACCTATGGCTATCATATCCCCGGCTGGGAGAAGAATTTCGCGGAGGCCTGCGGCTATAGCTGCGGCACCGCCCAGAACCGCGACCACTACGACATGAGCGTCGCGGGCTACGAGGCGGCGTTCAGGAAATGGAAGGGCGGCAAGTATCTGAAGTACTTCAAGCCCAAATATGTGAGCGCGGAAGGCGCGAAGTTCTTCTTCGGCGTCCAGAAAGACGTGTTGTTCATCGACGAGGATATCGGCGGCGTGCAGACGCCGGCCGAACTCTACCATCTCGTCGATCAGATCATTGCGCCGGCCGGCGATCTCACCTTCAGATTCCTTCCGGGTAACGAACGCGCGGCCTGAGAGCCCCTATCCGTGCACCCATCGATCGAGGACACCACGACATGCGCAAACTGCTTTTTGTAATCCCGCCCTATTTCAATGCGGCAGACTATCTGGATAAAGCGCGTGCCGCCGTCCTGCCCGCGTTCACCATTCCCTACGGCATCCTGTCGATGGAAGCCTACCTGACGAAGCACTGCGAGAATCTCGGCGAGTTGCGGCTGGTCGATCTCAACGTCACCTTGAAACGCCTGGTCGAAGAGCGTTCGGTGGAGAATTACGAACAGATCTTCAGTGCCGAGCTGCATGCGATTCTGGAGGAGTTCCAGCCGGATATCGTCGGCGTATCAGCGCTGTTCAACTCGTCTTTCGGCTATATCCAGAGCCTCGTGAAGACGGCCAAGGACTTCAATCCTGAGATCATCACCATCGCCGGCGGCGGCCTGCCCTCCGCCGCCTTCAAGCTCATGCTGGAAAAATGTCCGGATCTCGACGCGATCTGTAAGGGCGAGGGCGAACTGCCGCTCAAGGAACTCATCGATTCCGAAGATCCTGCTGCCGTCATCGCCAATCACAAGTCCTGGATCAATCGCGCCGGGGCTGAAAAGGGCAAGATGCCGGCCCATACGTTCATCGCCAATCTCGATGATATCCCGCAGATGAACTATGCGATGGTCAACCTCGACAACTACAACAATCGTGGCATCGACAAGCGCTACACCGACCAGCCCAAGCGCGAAATGGCGATTCACACGTCGCGCGGCTGTCCGTTCCTCTGTGTCTTCTGTTCGAATCCGTCCTTGCACGGCCGCGACGTCCGCTTCATGTCGATCGATCGCATCATCGAGGACGTGACGCGCATGCGCGACGAGTTCGGCATGACGGTGCTGATGGTCGAGGACGATCATTTCTTCCACGACAAGGAACGGGCAAAGACACTTCTGGCAGCGCTCGCCGATCTCGGCATCCGCTGCGAGTTCCCGAACGGCGTCGCTGTCTATGCAATCGACGAGGAAGTGGCCGAGCTGTTTTCACGCGCCGGCGTTTCCGCCGTGGCGCTTGCGGTCGAATCCGGCTCCGATCATGTCCTGAACAACATCATCAAGAAACCGCTGAAAAAGAAGCTCATCCGCCCCGCAGTCGAGGCGTTGCGCAAGTTCAACGTGCGCAGCCATGTCTTTATCGTCACCGGCCTTCCCGGAGAGCAGGACGAGCATCGTCAGGAAACGCTGGAAATGCTGATCGACCATGGGTTCGACTGGGTGCACGTGTACCTGGCGATCCCGATCTTCGGCAGCAGGCTCTACGACATCTGCATCGAGAACGGCTACATCGAAAACACCAGCAACGACGATTTCGTGGCGACCAAGTCGGTCATCCGTGCACCGGGCGTCGATCCCGTCAAGCTGGAGGCCTATGCCTACGAGACCCAGCTTCGTGTCAATTTCATCGAAAATTACAACATGAAGATCGGCCGCTACGACGTGGCGGTTCATTACATGAAAAACGTGGTGGCAAAGTATCCCGATCACGCATTCGGGCATCTCTATATGTCCAAATGTTATGAGGGCATGGGCGATCTCCAACTCGCCATGAGCCATGCAGCTTCGGCTCTCGATATCTTCGAGCGCGATGCGTTCTGGAAGAATCTTGCCGAGCGGTACGACGTCAACTATCGCGCCATGCTGACGCTGGCGCCCTTGGTGGCAAAACCCGAACCATTGGCTGTGTCCGCTTAACGTTCGACTATTGGTCTTGAATGAAAGCCGCCGCGCAGGAAACTGCCGGCGGTTTTTCCGTTTCCGGAAAGCAGGCAAACAAAAACCGCGCGGATGATGTCCGCGCGGTTTCAGGATTTATTCGCAATCAGACGCGCTTGAGGAAACCGTCGGCGGATGCGGTGATCATGATCTTGTGCTCGATCGTCTTGTCATATTCGAAGTGCAGCGGCGCGCCGTCGGCCGCCGTGCGGCCTTCGCCTTCGAGACGCTTCATATATTCCCAGACGGCTGTCTTCGGGTTGTCGCCCTTGCCCCAGGGACGGTCGGCGCACATATCGGGCGGCAGGTCCTCGACGCCGCTGTCCCAGACGACGCAATGCGAGCCCTTGCTCGTCAGGGGAGCGTAGAGTTCGAGTTCCGCCAGCACATGTTCATGGGTGTGGTTGGAATCGAGGAACACCATGATCCGGTCGTAGCCATCGGCAATCGCCTTGATCTGCGCGAAAATCTCCGGCGCGACGGATGAGCCCTGCAGGGTGGTGATCTTGTGCGCGAGCGGATGGTTTTCGATGCCGGCGCGGTTGTGGGCACGGATATCGATATCCACCCCGACAACGCGGCGACGGCCGGCCTTGGGGTCGAGCACGCTGCCGGAGGTCACGGCATCGCAATAGTCGAGCATTGCAAGCATGGATGCGCTCATGACCAGCGAACCGCCATGGGCGATACCGGTCTCGATGACGAGATCCGGTTTATAGGACCAGATCAGTTCCTGGATCGCATAGGTATCCTGCGGCACCTGAATGATCGGGCGCCCGAGCCAGGTGAAGTTCTGCGCATAATTGTGGCGGATACATTCGCGAACCCAGACCTGCGAAAGACCGATGAAGCCGGTATCCTTGCCCGCGCCCTCGATATTGCTGCGGACGTATTCGGCGAATTTCTGTTCCTCAGACATGATGCTTTTCTCTCTTGGACTGTCCATCGGCGGACGTAGCGGTATGCGTGCAGTGGATGTCCCACCATTGCGTGCGTGGTGCGAGGCGATTGCCCTCGAAGTCGCGGACCGTCTGTGAATAGGTCTCGACGGCGGCGGCGTAAGGCGTCCAGTCCCCCGGAACGTCGTTTCCGAATGGACCGGAAGAACCGGGCTGGAAATGATGATCGACGGACGGGTCGCTCATATCGCGAACTTTGGATTGGTCGAGCAGCTTGAAACCGTCATAACCGCAGGCCGACAGCGTTTCCATATACTGAAAACCGAAACGGCAATCCTCGACGCTGACAAACTGCGGAAGCCTCGAAAGCCCGCGCAACTGGTCGAGGACCACATGGTCCACACCCTCGACGTCGATCTTGAGATAGAAGGGCACGCCGTGTTCGGCGAAAAGCTCGGGCAGGGTGACGCAACGCACGGTGATGGCTTCGCAATTGCTGTCGTTGCGCCCGGCCCAGCCGATGTCGATGCTGCTCCAGTGGTCGTTTTCGAGGTTGACGTGAAAGACTGTCTCTCCCGAGCTTTCCCAGATGGCCGCATGCACGATCGTCAGCCGGCCCTCCGCAATCGCTGCGGAAAAGCGGATGGCGGCTTTCTCGCACAATCCCGGATTGGCCTCCAGGCCGATCACGCGAAACCCGCGCTTCAGGTAGTAGTCGGTATCATCGCCATTGTTCATGCCAAGGTCGAAGACAAGTTTGCTGTCGTGGGCGAATTCGGTCATCGGTTCTCCGCCCGCTCCCGCGGGATCGCATAGACCACGGCACCTGTGCCGCACCAGCTGTGCAATCGCATCAGGAAGCGGTAGTTTTCGAAATGCTCCATCATGAACAGCGGTGTTTTCCAGAGCCCGTCGTCATTGTGGTATGTGGTCACGGCGACGATCGGCCGGTGCTGGTGGATGGTCTGCATGGCGCCTTTCAGGGCATCATATTCGCCGCCCTCCAGATGCAGCTTGATGAAGCTCGGCGCAAGCTTCAGGGCATCGACCGTGGTCGTCTGGACGGTGTCCTGGCCGGTCTCGGCCAGCTGCGAGGCATAACCGAGCCCGGAATGGAAACGGCGTGTGCGGGGCATCGAATCGAGCGCAGCATCGCTGATGGAAATGCGCTCTGCGACGTTTGAGGGCAGGGCTTGCACCGCCTGTTGCCAGGTGGCTGCGACTGTCGGCATCGGGCTCGATCGCGAAAACCCGCGCAAAAGCCCCGTTCGTCTGCTTGATGAAGGCGTCGACGACGCTGCCGTGATGGGCGCCGGCATCGAGAAAGGTCTCATCCTTACCCAGGATGGAAAGGATTTCCGGGATGAAAAAGCGCACGCAATTGGCAACGGGTGCCGGATCGAAGGTCCATTCCTGCCTGAGACGCCGCCAGGCGATGAATTGCAGGTGATGGGCGCGAGAGGTGTCATCGTCCCAGCTTTCAAGCACATCCTTGGTATGGGCAAGGCTGATCGCATCGAGCGGACCGGCAAACCAGCCGTTCGACAGCGGATGCCGGTCGCGAAAACTCTCGGCAAGATCGTAGAACGGAACGACATTCTGCCAGCCGTCGGCGAGAAGATCGGCCTCCAGCGGAGCATAGGCGCTGGTGGCGATGCTGACGGCAAGAAGGCTGTCTGCCTTGATGGAGGCCGGCACGTCCTCGGGCTTGGCCAGTACCACACCCTGCCAGGCGGGGTCCGCGCCGAGTGTGTCGGCCTGCCTGTCCACGACCATGGTGAAATCCAGGCCGACGAAGCGAAGATGGTCACGCGCCAGCCGTCCCATATTGCCGGCACCATAAAGCACCAGCGGCCGGCGCGGTGTCTCCGGCGCAAAGGGGCAGGCGCCATCGTTGAGCGTGTCGAGCAGAGCCATAGCCTGCGCCGCGTCGGGCAGCATGGGCAAAGCGCGCGCGGCATGGGCGTCGCGTGCGCCCTGCGCGCCGGAAGCGCTCGCCGTTCTCTGTTCCTGCGAACGTGCCATTTCAGTCCCGTCTTCGGCTTGATACGCTCAAGCTCCATTCTTACCCGATTCGGACCGGTTCCCATGCAGCTTGTTTTAACCGCACCTAACAGACCCGACCTTTCCCGGAGCTTGCCCCGGTCGCGGTCATGAGCCGCGTTCTCCTCACCGGCGCGACCGGTTTCGTCGGGCGACAGATCCATAAACACCTGCTGGCCCTCGGTCATCAGGTGGTCGCCGTGGTGCGGCCGGGCTCGCAGGAGCGTCTGATCGGGCCGGCTGCGGGGCTGGTCGTCTCTGCCGACGGGTTCAGGCAGGATGCGCTGTGGTGGCAGGAGGCCTGCGCAGGCATAGACGCCGTCATCCATGCGGCCTGGTATGTGGAGCCGGGAAAATATCTCGACAGCCCGGAAAACATGGCCTGCGTCACCGGCACTTTCGAACTGGCCAAGGGGGCGACGGCTGCGGGTGTCCGCCATTTCATCGGGATCGGCACCTGCATGGAATATCGCCTGCCGTCAGAGCACCTCGACATCGACGCGCCGCTTGATCCGACGACGCTTTATGCCGCCTGTAAACTTTCCGTTTACCATATCTTGCGAGAGTGGTTCGCGAAACAGGAGGGTACTTTTTCCTGGTGCCGGATCTTCTATCTTTTCGGAGAAGGAGAGCATCCGGCCCGGCTCGTACCCTACCTTCGCAGACGGCTCGAGACGGGCGAGGTCGCAAAACTGTCGGCTGGCACGCAGCTGCGCGACTTTCTCGATGTAACACTTGCCGGGGCGATGATCGCCAATGTGGTTGAAACTGGTCAGCCTGGGGCAATCAATATTTGTTCAGGTAGATCGACAACGATTCGCCAGCTCGCGGAGCGGATCGCCGACGACTATGGCAGACGGGATCTGCTGGAGTTCGGCACGGCGCAGATCCATCCTTCCGATCCGGCGGCAGTCGTAGGTGTTTGCAACGCCATCCCGAAGCGGATGGGCCGGAGACAAGTGAATGAAAGCCCAACTGAAGCCACGGATCAATCTGGATGATCGCACAGCGCTCGAGACGGTCATTCCGATCGAGACACCCTTTATCGTCTTCATAGATCCGGCCAGTTCCTGCAATTTCAAATGCACATTCTGCCCGACCGGTCACCGCGGCCTGATCGCCGAAACCGGCCGTTACCAGGGCGCGATGAAATACGAGGTCTTCACCAAGGCGATCGACGATCTCGCTGCTTTCAACAAGCCGATCAAGGTTCTGCGCATGTACAAGGATGGCGAGCCCTTCCTCAACAAGCGTCTGGCCGACATGATCCGTTATGCCAAGAACAGCGGCTATGTCGACTATATCGACACCACCACCAACGGCACCTTCCTGACGCCGGAGCGCCTCGGCCCGGTCATCGAGGCAGGCCTCGACAAGATCAATATCTCGGTCGACGGGATGACCAAGGAAACCTACCAGGAATTCACCGGGTTCAATTTCGATTTTCCGAAGTTCATCGAAGGCGTGAAGTGGCTCGACGCCAACAAGGGCAACATGGAAGTGTCGATCAAGATCCCCGGCGAGCTGATCACCGAGGATCAGCGCCAGGAGTTCTTCGACACCTTCGGCGACTATTGCGACCGCATCTTCATCGAGAATTTCGCTCCCTGCTGGCCGAATTTCGATGTCGAGGAACGCTCGGGCATCAAGATCGGCGACACCGGCATCTATCAGCAGGCGCTCAAGCCGACCGATACCTGCCCCTATATCTTCTACGCGATGAGCGTCAATGCGGACGGACTGGTCTCGTCCTGCTTCCTCGACTGGGGCCGCAAGCTGGTGATCGGCGATGTGCGCACCACACCGCTCAAGGATATCTGGAACTCCGACAAGATGAACGCGCTGCGGCTGCAGCATCTCGAAGGCCGGCGTTGCGAAAACAAGGTCTGCGGCAGCTGTGGTCAGTTGACCCATTGCCTGCCCGACAATATCGACGAACACCGTCCGATGCTGCTCGAGAAGTTCAAGAGCATGGTCAAGATCAACCCGAATGTTCCGGCACCCGGCGGTCTGGTCATGCCACTCGCCGCTGAATGAAGGTTCTGCATATCACTGCGCATCTGGGCGGAGGGGTCGGAAAGGCCCACTCCGCCCTTTGCGTCTCGACGGACCCTGCAATCAAGCGCCATTACGTGCTTCTGGAGACACCGCGCGACAGACGCTTCGTCGATCAGGTGGAGGCCAGTGGTGCGCGTCTGACGATCGCGCCCGATGCCGATCAATTGGCAGGACTCGTCGCCGAGAGCGACATCGTCCAGATCGAATGGTGGAACCATCCGCGCCTCTATGAGGCGCTCTGCAGCACAAGTTTCCCGGCCATGCGCACCGTCTTCTGGTGCCATATCTCGGGCCTGTTTGCCCCCTACATCCCCTCATCGCTTTATGAGGCAGCCGGTCGTTTCGTCTTCACCTCGCCGTGTTCGATGGCAGCGCCGCCGGTCGCGGCTCTTGCGAACGATGTCAGGTCGCGGATCGAGGCGATCGGCAGCGGTTTCGGTTTTGCCGGGCAATTGCCCGAGCATCCGGCGGTGATCGGCAATCCGCGCCGGATCGCCTATCTCGGCACGCTCGATTTCGCCAAGATGAGCCCGGACTTCTTCGACGTCGTCGATGCAGTCGAGGCCGATCCCTTCGTCGTGTCGCTCTGGGGCGCCTACGATCCTCAAGGCGCCGTCGTCGAGGCGGCCCGGCGCATGCGGCACCCGGAGCGGGTTCGTTTCGAAGGACATGCCACCGATCCGGCATCGGTGCTGGGAGAAACCGGCATCTTTCTCTACCTGCTGCAACCGGAGCATTATGGCACGGCGGAAAATGCGCTGATCGAGGCCATGTCGCTCGGCTGTGTTCCGCTTGTCTTCGCCAATCCGGCGGAAAAGGCGATTGTCGATCATGGCATGACCGGATTTGCAGAGCCGGATTCCTCTGCTGCGGCCCGCCGGCTGCAATCGATGCTGGCGCAACCCGAAGCACTTGGCGAGATCGGCAGCCGGGCGATGGCGGCAACCGCAGCCCTGCGAACACCGGCACGTTCGGCGGCACGGTTCCATGAGGTCTACACCGGATTGCTGAACGAGGAAAAGCAGGTGCTGGATTTCAGGGCCTTGCTGGGCGAAACACCGGCACAGTGGTTTCTCGGCACCCAGATGCGCGAACCGGTATCGGCGGCAGCCGCCCCGAACCTCCTGCGTGGCTTTTCGCTTGCCGGTTCCGAGGCGAAGGGCAGCCTCGTTCATTTCCGCAGCAGTTTCCCCGGCGATCCCTCGCTCGCTGTCTGATCAATGCAAAACACCCGGAAAGCGAAGGCTTCCGGGTGTTCTATTCCTGCGGTCTGGTCTTGGATCAGGCGCTTGCCGTGACCCCGCCGCAGATCAGGCCGACGGGGGCCATCATCGATTTCACGACATTGTAGAATTCCGGTGCGGTGCGCGCACCGCCGATGAAGCGGTCGACCAGGACGGCGCTGTTGTGCAGGCCGCGGCGGTTGTCACGCGGACGTGCCTCGATGAATTCCGGCTTGAACAGCGGTGCCAGATGTCCGCCTTCGAAGGCCTGCAAGCCGGCGAAATAGGCATTGCCCTTGGCGCGGAAAGCATCACGGGTCGTCTCCATCATGCAATCGATCACCAGCGCGCGGACAAAGGCTTCACCTCCGCCGGACCAGGGTGTTCCGAGTTCTCGCAAGACATGGAACTGGACGTCGGCGATGGCGCCGGTCAGGCCGATGCCGCCATGGAAGGGGAAGGTCCATTCCTGGCCAACCCGTTCCGGAACAAAGGCCGATACTGCGGCGGCAGACATCGGGCGCGAGCAGAAGGCCAGAGCTTCCGAAAACAGCAGGACCTTGGCTGCCCATTCGTATTGCGGAACGGAGGTCGCCCAGTCGCTCGGCTCGGGAAGCTGCAGAAGCGTATCGACCAGCGAGCGTCGAATGGCGGCATGGTAGAGACCAAAGGGCATTTTCGGCGTGTTCAGGCTGTTTTCCCAGTAAAAGAAGCTCTTCAGCATCGCCTCTTTTTCGAACGTATCGATCTGGTAGTCAGCGGGAATGGCGACCGAACTCACCTTGCCCGGCTCGGCATGGCGGTCGATCTGGAAAACGTTCCATGCAAGCGCGTCGATGCCGGGCGAGGTCTGCTCGATAAAGCCGACCATCGTGACGAGTTCGGCTTCGATCATGTCGGCAGAGTTGACAAGCGTCACCCAGTCACCGCTGGTCGCGGAAACAGCGCGCCGCCAGAGTTGCTGGCGGGATGTGAGCGCCATCGTCTCGACGATCTTCAGGCGGCTGTCGGTCGCAGCCAGATCTGTCACGGTTTCATGCGTCAAGGCGCCTTCGCAGGCAAGGATGACTTCGATGTCGGCATCTTTGTCCAGCAGCAGCAGTGCGACGAGTTCGGCCGGATCGGTTGCTCCAGCTTCGACGGGAATGCAGATCGAGAGTTTTGTCATGGCGCTTGCCTCTGGGCTGTCGCGCCGTCCTGTCGGCAATCCGCCGGTGCGCGAGGCTGTCGGGTGGTCACGTCGGCAGGCAAATAACTTCTGCCCGGAGGAGGGTGCGGTCCTGTCTCCCTTGAGAAGCCATTGCCTGCTGACGTGTGATCCCAGACATAGCGCGGCAAACTTGAGCGAAGCTTTGCATCCGCACCATGGGCGACTGCGGAGCCGCCTGTTCGTCTCCCGTCAGGCGACGCCTGCAATCTTTTTCAGATCTTCGATTGCGCCTGGTGCGGCAGCCAGCACGGGTGCCCCCTTTGTCAAGGCTTCCCCCTCTGTCGGAAAGGGCATGAACCAGCCACCGGCTTCCTTCACGAGGCAGAATCCGGCCATGCAGTCCCAGGCGTGCATGTAGGGCTCGTAATAGCCGACCAGACGACCGGCCGAGACATAGGCGAGCATCAGCGCACCGGAGCCATTGCGGATGAAATTGCCGCCGGCATCAAGCAGATTTTCCACCATCTTGCCGACAAAAGCCGGGGTGACGTGGTTGTTGGCGCCGAGCCCGGTAACGGAATTGCGGATGGTGCGGGATGGATCAAGCGAAAGGACCTTGCCGTTCAGCGTCGCGCCGTGGCCTTTCGCGCTCAGATAGAGCTCGTCGTGACAGGGGGCGGATATGACACCGACGACCGGCTCGCCGTCAAAAAGCACGGCGATCGAGACGCACCAGTTCGGCATTCCGTTGACGAAGGGGCTGGTGCCGTCGATCGGATCGACGATCCAAGTAAAGCCGGATGTCCCGCCGACGTGCCCATATTCTTCGCCGAGAAAGCCGTCGTCTGGAAAACCTGCGGCGACCCGGTCCCGGATCAGGGTCTCGACATTGCGGTCGGCAATCGACACGACGTCCTGCGGATCGCGCTTGGTTTCAATGACGAGCGTTTCCCGTTTCTGGAAATAGTCGAGCGCAAGCGTTCCCGCCTCGCGCACGATGACCTGCGCCAGCGTGTAACGTGCGCTGAGGTCCGGTGTCTGCAGTGTCATGAATATGTCCTTCTTTCAAAATGGCGTTTTACATCCGGCAACAATGCCGGTCAGTCGTTGATGATCGCGATGCCGCGTCCTTTGAAACCGATAGTGACCCCGGTTTTCGGAGCGAGTGCCCGCTCGACCGCCGGATCGACGACGAACAGCGTCCCGTTGGCGGTCTCCACCTCGTATTCAACATGGTCGCCAAGATAGGCGGCATGGGTGATCCTGCCGGAAAATGCGGCGTCCGCCGCTGGCTCCAGTGTGATCGAATTTGGCCGGACGGCGAGTTTTGCCGGCCCCAGCTTTGCATTTCGGCTTGGCACGCGGTGTTCATGCGCCCCGATCCGGATGGTCGCGTCTTCGCCCTCGATGGCAATCACCTCGCAGGCAACGACGTTTGCCTCGCCCATGAAATCGGCGATGAAGGCCGATGCCGGCGCCTCGTAGAGATCGCGCGGCGTGCCTTCCTGCGCGATATGCCCGTCTTTCATGACAATGATACGATCGGAAACGGCGAGTGCCTCATCCTGGTCGTGCGTCACGTAGACGGCGGTGAAACCGAGGCGCTGCTGCAATTCGCGGATTTCGGTGCGGACACGGCGGCGCAGGCGGGCATCGAGGTTCGACAATGGCTCGTCGAGCAGCAGGACCTGCGGCTCGAGCACCAGTGCGCGGGCAACCGCGACGCGCTGCTGCTGACCGCCGGAAAGTTCGGCCGGGAGGCGCTGCCCAAAGCCGCCGAGACCGACAAGCTTCAGCCCCTCCTCGGCTCGCTCGCGCGCTTCCTTCTTCTTCATGCCCGACGATTCCAGGCCATAGGCGACATTGTCGAGCGATGTCATATGCGGAAACAGTGCATAGGACTGGAAGACCATCGACACATCGCGCTCGTTGGCCGGCAGCATGGTCACGTCCTTGCCGCCGATGAGGATGCGGCCGGATGTCGGATGTTCGAGCCCGGCCAGCATGCGCAACGTCGTCGTCTTGCCGCAGCCGGATGGGCCCGAGCAGGGTGACGAGTGTGCCGGGCTCGATGGTCAGCGACAGATCGTGGATGGCGGTGAAGGTGCCGAAGGTCTTGCGCAGGTTCTGGAAGACGACCGAACCGGATGTGTGGACGCTCATGCGGTTTTCTCCTGACGGAAAGAGGGCTGAAGAGGAGGGCAGCGGCAGGGCTGCCAAACCGGCGACGCGGTTTTCGCGCCGCAGCCGTCGCTCACCGACGAGAAGCTGGAAGACGGCAATGACGACGATCATCACCACGATCAGCATCGAGGAGTAGGCGATGGCCACGCCATATTCACCGTTCTCGACAAGACCGACGATATAGGACGTCGCCATGTTGTATTCGGCGCTGACAAGGAAGATCACGGCACTGATCGAGGTGATCGCCCGGACGAAGGAATAGACGAGAGCGGCGGTGATCGCCGGGCGCAGCAGCGGCAGGATCACCTTGCGGATGGTCCGGAAGCTCGTCGGCCCGCAGCGTCAGCGAGGCCTCGTCGAGGCTCTTGTCGAGCTGGCTCATCGCCGCGACGCCGCCACGCACGCCGACCGGCATGTTGCGGAACACGAAGCAGGCGATCAGGATCAGCGCAGTGCCGGTCATCTCGAGCGGCGGCAGGTTGAACGCCATGATGTAGCTGATGCCGATGACCGTGCCGGGGATGGCAAAGCTCATCATCAGCGCGAATTCGAACAGGTCCCGACCCGGCGAATTTCTGCCGCACGATGAGGTAGGCGGTCAGCAGGCCGACGATGGCTGTCAGCGGCGCGGAGATCAAGCGCGATCTCCATGGTCGTCCAGAAGGAGTTCCAGGCAACGCCTGTCCAGGCGATGGCGCCACCGCGCATCTCGATCGAGAAGGCGCGGGCGTAGTGGTCAAGCGTCAGCGAGTTGTCGAGGCCCCAGGTCTTCACGAAGCCGCCGACCAGGATCATGCCGTAGACGACGACCGTGAAGATCATCCACGGGATGACAAGGGCATGCACGCCGATCGACAGCGGCTTGGGCAAGCGCAATATGCGACCCGCTGTCACCCTTGCCGGTGACGGTGGCGAAATTCTTGCCCGACAGCCAGTAGCGCTGTGCCAGAAACGCCGTGAGCGTGAAGGACAGGAGGATGATGGCGAGCACGGCAGCGCGGGACGGATCGTTCTGCGAGCCGACGACAGCGAAGAAGATTTCCGTCGAAAGCACGCCGTGGCTGCCGCCAAGCACCAGCGGATTGCCGAAATCGGCCATGCTTTCGATGAATCCAATCAGAAAGGCATTGGCGAGGCCCGGGCTTCATCAACGGCAGCGAAACACGCCAGAAGGTGCGCCAGCGATCGGCGCGCAATGTCTGGGAGGCTTCCTCCATCGACGGGCTGACGCCCTCGACCACGCCGATCAGCACAAGGAAAGAGATCGGTGTGAACGATAGAACCTGCGCGATCCAGATGCCGGTCAGGCCATAAAGCCAGCGACCGGGTTCGATGCCGAACAGGCTGGACAGGCCTTCTGTGACGACGCCGGCGCGACCGAAAAGCAGGGTCAGCGCCAGACCGATGACGAAGGGAGGCGTGATGATCGGCAGCACGGTCAAGAGCCGCAGTCCCTTCTTGAAGGGAAAGCGCGTGCGTGTGGCAACCAGCGCGAAGGCAAGGCCGAGCAGGGTCGAGCCGCTTGCGGTCATCAGGGCGAGCCACAGCGTGCGCCAGGCAACACCGCAACGCTCGCCACCGATGACGCAGCCAAGGCTCCAGATCGAATTGTCCTGGATATTGCGGGTGAAGCCATCAGGATTGAACGAACCGTCGAAATCCTGAAAAGCGCCGACCAGCATGCTGAATACGGGATAGAAAACGAAGATCGCAACGAGAAAGACGAGAAGCGCGATGGCGGAAACGACGAAGGCATCGCCTTTCATGGCACCGCGTTCGGCAAGGCCGAAGGAAAAGATCAGGACAAAGCAGAGCGCGACCACCACGGCGCCCGCACCCATCGCAGGCTGCCCGTCCGCGAGCGCACCAAACAGCGTTTCACTGATCGTCCAGGTCCAGCCGGAAAAGCCGACGGCCAGGCCCTGCAGGGATAGAAACAGGACACCGAGCCCGCCGGCCCAGGCAAGCAGACCGCCGCGGCGCATGGGATCAGCGACCAGGCGAGCTGCAACGGCAAGCCCGAGAAGGGCGAGCGCGACCGCCAGCCACCAGCGGCCATGGCCGAGAATCTGCAGGATCCCGGGTGCGACGGCCGCGTCTGCCGGAAATCCGTCCAGCCAGCTGAAGCCGAGAAAGCCACCTTCGATACGGTACCACGGTACCAGGAGGAAGGCGGCGATTGCCAGCCCCAGCACGATATCCAGCCTGCGGTTGCGATTGTCCATGACGAGCCCCGCGCCTTTTCATGACGTTTACAAAGAATGAATTGGGAAAGGTGGCCGGAGACCGTGTCCATATCCATCGAGGACATGCGGTACAGTCTCCGCTCCGGAACAGACCTTGGATGCGGCGGCGTGTCCGCCGCATCGCTGTCAGGGCCTAGTTGGCGTTTGCGCTGATCTCGCGGTCCCACCGCTCAAGCAGTTCCTTGCGCTTTGCGGGGTCGCCATAGGTCTTGAAATCGTAGTCGATCAGCTTGATGTCCTCGAACTTCGGCGCTTCCTCCGGGATTTCGGCGCTCTTGTTTGACGGCAGCTGGAAGGACTTGGCGTCCTTCATGCGCGACTGCACCTCCGGCTTCAGCGCCCAGTCGTACCAGGCTTTGGCATTGTCGAGGTTCTTGGCACCCTTGATGATCGACATCGAACCGATCTCGTAGCCTGTTCCTTCGCAAGGCGCGACGGACACGATCGGGAAGCCTTCGACCGTCTGCGCGACGGCGTCATGCATGAAGACGATGCCCAGCGCAGTTTCGCCGCGGGCCGCCGCCTTTACAGGCGCCGAGCCGGACTTTGTGTATTGCGAGACATTGTCGTTCAGCTTCTTCAGGTAGTCGAAAGCCTGGTCTTCGCCCATGATCTGGACCAGCGAGGCAAGCGCCGTATAGGCGGTGCCCGATGAATTCGGATTGGCGATCTGGACTTCACCTTTCAGCTGCGGATCGAGAAGATCGGCCCAGCACTTCGGCTCCTTGAAGCCCTTGGCCTTGAAGATTTCCGTATTGTAGCCCCAGCCAAGCGCGCCGGCGTAAACCCCGACCGTCTTGTAGCCGGCGCTTTCCGCCTGTTTTTTGGCCCAGTCCTGCAACTGATCCAGCATCGGTGACTTGTATTCAAGCGTCAGGTTTTCCGATGCCGCCTGAAGGTGCGGATCGCCGGTTCCGGCCCACCAGATGTCTGTCTTCGGGTTGCGGGCTTCGGCACGGATCTTGGCATAGGTTTCGCCCGATGACAGGCGCACCATGTTGACCTTGATGTCGTTTTCCTTTTCGAAGCCCTCTTTCATCTGTTCGCAGATGACCACGTCGGCCGAGCAGATGAGATTGAGATCGCCGGCAGCCTGGGCGGCTGGCGCCGCCATGGCTATTCCTGCGACGACGACTGTTCCGGCAATGATTGCTGAACGCATGGATATTCCTCCCGTTTGAATGCGGCGCCTCCACGCCGCCCGCCTTGCAAGCGTGTGCAAACCTGTCATAAACGAAACGTCGCTGTCAATACATCTCATTTGGGAATTTATATTTAAGGTGCTGCTTGATTGTTGTGCGTAGTTTGCCTGACGCATTGCACACTGTTGCAGTTTTGTGCAAGCTGTTTGCAAGGGCGAACGGAGGGGCGGGATGGCTCAGGGCAAGATCTATGTGAGTGCACTTGAGGTGGCAGAGCGGGCGGGTGTTTCGCGGTCTGCCGTGTCGCGAACGTTTACGCCCGGCGCCAGCGTATCGCCGGAAACGCGCCGCAAGGTGGTCGAGGCGGCCGAGGCGCTGGGCTACCACGTCAACCAGCTAGCCCGCGGATTGATGCGCAACGAAAGCGGCATCGTCTGCCTGATTGTCTCGGATCTGGCAACGCCCTATCGTTCCAGCCTGATCAAGGCGCTGACCCAGCAGCTCCAGAACGCCGGCAAGATCGCCATGCTGGTCAATACCGACCGCTCCGACGGCAGCGTCGATCTGGCGCTGCGCCAGGCCATCCGCTACCGCGCCGACGCATCGATCATTCTTTCCGGAATGCCGGACAAGTCGATTGCGGAGCTTTGCCTCAAGAGCGGCCAGCGCCTTGTCCTGATCAATCGCGATGACGAGCAGGAAGGAACATTGAAAATCAACCTTGATGATCGGGAAGCGGCAGGACGGGTTGTCACGGCTTTCGTGCGTGCCGGCTGCACCCGTCTGGCCTTCGCCAATTCGGACGCCCGCACGCCCAGCCTGATGGCGCGTGAGGATGGGTTCGTGGAAGCCGCCAAGGCCCACGGGCTGGATGTCATTGTCGAGCGATACGGCGGAACGACCTATGAAAGCGGCAAGCTTCTGGCGCAGAAGCTGATGACGCGAGAGCTTCGTCCTGATGCGGTTTTTTGCGCAACCGACCTGCTGGCCTGCGGATTTCTGGATGCGGCGCGGCACCAGTTTTCGCTTTCGGTTCCCGACGAACTCTGCGTGGCAGGCTTCGACGATATCCAGCAAGCCTCCTGGTCGTCGTACAACCTCACCACGTTCGCACAGCCGGTCGAGACAATTGCGATGGAAGCCGTGTCCTGGCTTGGGGATGAGATGGATCCGGAACTGCGGCAGTCCCGATCGTCAAGGCGGCTTCATGCCGATTTCGTCTGGCGCGGATCCATTCGCGGCGGCTGACAGGCATCTCCCGCAAGGCTACCCGCGTTCGGCGGAACGATAGCGACGCTGCGCTTGCGCGACCGAAGAAGACGCCGAGCTAGGACTTCGGCGTCTGTTCTTCGCGCATGGCTTCTTCGTGATACCAGTTGCTGTAATCCACAACCATGACCTGCTTGGGCTTGAACTCGGCCACGGTTCCGGTCTGATCGAAGCGACGGCGACCGAACTTGCGGCCACCGATGGGGAACTCGAAGATCTGGGCGGAGATGCCCATTGAAATAACTGCCATGTGAAACACTTTCTGCGTTGCGGACCCTCGTGGATCGATTTTCCTGACTATAACACGTCTGCGCAGGAAATGCGCGTATCTGATTAAAAAAAAATCACTTAGCTTAAAAAATAGGCTATTTTTTAAGCACACGCCGTGACCTCGTCTTTTTCAAACAAAATTTGTGCGTCTGCACGAAAAGACAAAATGTCGCGAGTTCTGTGTAAAAAATGCGCAGCGGGCGCTATTTTTGGTTAAAATTGACGCGAAAATCTCCGAAAATCGGCCCATTCATCTCAAAAAACTCAATTATGCCAGTTGTTTCGCATATTTTCCGTCGCCAGCGCTGATGGCCGGCGTCCAAGAACTGTGCAGCCGCCCAAACGGCCTTGCTGCGCTAAAATTCGCATCCTGCGCTAAACTGGCACGCGCCATGCATGTAAGATTGCAGCCGTTGGCGGCGGGGCACGATCCAGGTTTTCCTGGTGCTGCGCATCATCAACCCATGAGAGGTTTGAAATGACGAAATACAAGCTCGAGTACATCTGGCTCGATGGTTACACTCCGGTACCGAATCTCCGCGGTAAGACCCAGATCAAGGAATTCGAAACGTTCCCGACGCTGGAACAGCTTCCTCTGTGGGGCTTCGACGGCTCGTCGACGATGCAGGCTGAAGGCCGCTCGTCCGACTGCGTTCTGAAGCCGGTTGCGATCTATCCGGATCCGGCCCGTACCAACGGCGCCCTGGTCATGTGCGAAGTCATGATGCCCGATGGCGTCACGCCGCATTCGACCAACAAGCGTGCAACCATTCTCGATGACGAAGGCACGTGGTTCGGCTTCGAACAGGAATACTTCTTCTACCAGGACGGCCGTCCGCTCGGCTTCCCGGAAAACGGCTTCCCGGCTCCGCAGGGTCCGTACTACACCGGCGTCGGCTTCAAGAATGTCGGCGACGTTGCCCGCGAAATCGTCGAAGAGCACCTCGACCTGTGCCTCGCAGCCGGCATCAACCACGAAGGCATCAATGCCGAAGTGGCCAAGGGCCAGTGGGAATTCCAGGTTTTCGGCAAGGGCTCCAAGAAGGCCGCCGACGAAATCTGGATGGCCCGCTACCTGCTTGAGCGCCTGACGGAAAAGTACGGCATCGATATCGAATATCATTGCAAGCCGCTCGGCGACACCGACTGGAACGGCTCCGGCATGCACTGCAACTTCTCGACCAAGTACATGCGCGAAGTCGGCGGCAAGGAATATTTCGAAGCCCTGATGGCTGCCTTCGAAAAGAACCTGATGGATCACATCGCCGTTTACGGCCCGGACAACGACAAGCGCCTGACCGGCAAGCACGAAACGGCTCCGTGGAACAAGTTCTCCTACGGCGTTGCCGACCGTGGCGCCTCGATCCGCGTTCCGCACTCCTTCGTCAACAATGGCTACAAGGGCTATCTCGAAGATCGTCGCCCGAACAGCCAGGGCGACCCCTACCAGATCGCTTCGCAGGTTCTGAAGACGATTGCGGAAGTTCCGCTCGCTGACAGCGCTTCTGCCGCAGCCTGATTTCTCTTCGTGGCGCCAGTCTTGCGATTGGCGCCACGATTTTGTTCAGCACCGTGCTGAATAAACAATGCGACGCCCGCCATGTGCGGTCCTCCGTCGCAGCACGGTCGCTCCAATAGGCTTAGGGTGCCGCGCAGCCAGGCTGACGCCTGCTCTCGCCTTTCACCTCAGGCGTATCGCGATTTTTCCGATTTGCTTTTTGCGCTTTATCGCTTTGCTTGACGCATGTCGTCGTCCCGAAACCGGTGCCCATTTTTGGGCGGCCTGCTTTAGCCACAGAAAACAATAGCCTTCATTGATCCCGCAGGCACATGCTTCAGGCGACACCCGCCCTTAGCAGGTCATGGATGTGGAGAATGCCGGTCGGCGCGCCGCGTTCATCGACGAGAAACAGAACCGTTACCTTCTGCGCCTGCATGAATTCCATTGCGGCACTGGCGAGAATCGAACTCTTCACCACGCGCGGATTGCGCGACATGATGGTATCGACAGTTTCCGAAAGCAGGGTCTGCGACATATGCCGGCGCAAGTCGCCATCGGTGATGACGCCGATCAAAAGCCCCTTTTCATCAACGATGCCCAGCACGCCGAAGCCCTTCGTCGACATGTGGATCACCGCGTCGCTCATTGCCGTTCCGATCGGCAGAAGCGGAACAGCCTCGCCGGAATGGGCAAGCTCGCTGACGAGAAGCAATTGAGATCCGAGCTTGCCGCCGGGATGAAACGTCTTGAAATCCTCGGCCGAGAAGCCGCGGCGCTCCAGGAGGGCAATGGCCAGCGCATCGCCGACCGCCAGCTGAAGCATGGCGGATGTCGTGGGTGCAAGACCATGAGGGCAGGCCTCGACCACCTTTGGCAGCGTAATCGCCACGGCAGAATTGCGGGCAAGCAGGCTTTCGGAATTCGAGGTGACCGAGATCACCGGAACGTTGAAGCGTTTGGCATAAGTCAGCATGTTGCCAAGCTCGGCCGTTTCGCCCGACCAGGACAAGAGAATCAGCAGGTCGTCCGAGGTGATCATGCCCAGGTCGCCATGGCTGGCTTCGGTCGGATGGACGAAATAGGAGGATGTGCCGGTGGAGGCCATGGTGGCGGCGATCTTGCGGCCGACATGACCGCTTTTGCCGACGCCGGACACCACGACGCGACCGCCGCTATTGGCGATCAGTTCGACGGCCTTGACGAAACTGCTGCTGAGATTTGGGTCTGATGCGAAACGCGCCGCCAGGGCGCTGATACCCTCGACCGCCTTCGCCATCGTCCGGGTGATCGAGCCGACCACTGCGGCTTCCGTCTCCGTACCCGTATCCATCTGCCTTAGACCCATATTCACTTTACTCCGGATCACTGAACGCCAGCAACGCAGGCTGCCAAACAGGGATCAATTCACACCGGCGATACCAATCGCCTGACCAATGCCGCAACATAGGCTCAATGATCAATAATTGCACCAGGGATGTCCCGGGGATGTCACTGTCATCGAAAACCGGAGATGACCCGCTGTTGTCAATGGGAAACCGGCGCGGCCCCCAGGATTCAGCCCGCCAGTTTTTCCACGGCTTCGCCTTCTGCCGCAATCGGCAGGCGCTCATGGCGCACGAAATCCTCGAGTGTCATCGTGTCGAGAATTTCGGCAATCGCATCCCTGACCGTCGTCATCGAGCGGCGGACTTCGCATGTCTCCGGGTCGTTGCAGTCGTCGCACATTTCGTAAGCGGTCCGGCTGGCGCAGCGGATCGGCGCGAGCGGGCCATCCAGCGTGCGCACCACATGACCGATCCGGATATCAGCGGCCGGGCGTGAGAGGGAATAACCGCCGCCCGGTCCTTTTTTAGACCGCAGGATGCCGGCATTGCGCAGTTCCAGCAGGATCGTGTCGAGAAACTTCTTGGGAATATTGTTACGACTGGCAACTTCGTTGATGAAAGCAGTCTCACCCGGAGCCAGCGCCGCAAGGTCAACCAGCGCCTTCAGTCCGTATTTGCCTTTTTTCGTCAGCATGACAGTCGCTTTTCCCGCAGATACAGCAAAATCCTGGAGTTCCGTCGATCCCTCCGGCCCAAGGCTGCACAATACATTCGCAATCATGGCAAATATACAGATTTTGTGAAAATTTGCCAAAGCCCGCGCTGCAAGCACCGATATGATTGCCGGAGCCTGATCTGGCGCGGATCACGACCCGGCGTCGGCCTTGAATCTCAAGCCACGGCCAGCGTCGGCTGCGAGGCGCGCCGGGTCGCCTGCCGTGCAAAAAGCTGCCGGATCGCGGCCCTTGCTTCGTCGACGGAACGGAACCTCTGGGCATCGAGATCCCAGACATTGTATTTGACCGCGAGAAACTTCAGCCCGTGTTCGTCCGGGACGACGACACCGACGGCTTCACCACCATATTCGATAACCTGTTTGCTCATGACGCATGCTCCTGCCGCGCCAGGCGCGGTTCATTCAAATCGTGGAAAGGGGAAAAGCTTGTGAGGTGATCACATTCGGCCAATCGCGCGAATGGATGTGGCTTTCACCGGTGCACGACAAAGAGCATGCCAGCCACGGAAAGCGGTGATGCGAATGATAGCGTTCAAGGCACTCTCCTTTGGCTGTTCGAGCAGGCATTGCTGCGGTTGCTTCAACGGGCAGAGCATCTGCTCTGTGGCTGTATGTAGAATAATCTACTATTTTTGTCAATTTGAAACACAAAAATAGGAATTATTTTTTGCGTGCTGCGAATTGGCGCATCTGCTGGGCATGCCTTGCCATAGATTCATGACACCTGCATGACCTGGCAAAGAAAAAGGCAGCCCGCAGGCTGCCTTGATCGATTTCAATGATGATATCAGGAAATCAGGCCTTGCTGATCTCGCCCGGAACCGGTGCACGGCTTGCCTCGCGTTCCTTCCACCAGCGGCTGAGGAACAGAAGGATCGGGCCGCCGATATAGATGGACGAGGTGGTCGCAACGATCACGCCGAAGATCATCGGCCAGGCGAAGCTTTTCACGGCATCGCCACCCCAGATCGCCATCGGCACCAGCGAGAAGGCTGTGGCCATCGAGGTGAAGATACAACGGGCGAGAACCTGGTTGATCGACATGTCGATGAGGTCGGAGAAGGGCATCGACTTGTACTTGCGCAGGTTTTCACGCATGCGGTCGTAAACCACCACCTTGTCGTTCACCGAATAGCCGATCATCGTCAACACGGCGGCGATGGCCGTCAGGTTGAAGTCGATGCCGGTGAGCGCAAAGAAGCCGATCGTCTTGGTGATGTCGAGCAGGAGCACCGCGATGGCACCCACGGCGAAGTGCCATTCGAACCTGAACCAGATGTAGAACAGGATGGCGAGCATGGCGAGCGCGACGGCCAGGAAGCCGGAACGCGCCAGTTCCGCGCTGATCGTCGGGCCGACGACTTCCGTGCGCTCGAAGCTCACATCCGGAATGACCTCGGTAACGCTTTCCTTGATCTTGTTCAGCGCAACCGTCTGTTCCTGCTCTCCGCCCGGCTGACGCTGGACGCGGATCAGGACAGACCTGTTCTGGCCGAATTCCTGAAGGGCGACTTCGCCGAGGTTCAGGTCCTCCAGTTCGCCGCGCAGCTTCGACAGGTCGAGTTCGACCTTCGATGTTGCCTCGACCTGGATACCGCCGACGAAATCGATGCCGTAGTTCAGGCCAGGCGTGAAGAACAGGATGATCGAACTGATCGACAGGAAGGCAGACATGCCGATGGCAACGAACCGGCCGCGCATGAACGAGAAGGACGGAAGGTGACGCACCTGGCCGAACAGCCACGGAATATCCAGCTTCTTCATTTTGCGACGGACGACAAACTGCTGCATCATCAGGCGCACGACGGTGATCGAGGTGAACATCGAGATGACGATGCCGATCATCATGGTGATCGCGAAGCCGCGAACCGGGCCCGTGCCGAACATGAACAGGAGGATCGTGCCTGTTAGTGTGGTCACGTTACTGTCGATGATCGTCGCATAGGCCTTGTTGAAGCCGATATCGAGCGCCTTCATGGCACCTGCACCGGCTGCTGTTTCTTCGCGGATACGGGCGTTGATCAGGATGTTGGCGTCGACCGCCATGCCGATACCCAGAATGATACCGGCAATACCGGGCAGGGTCAGCGTCGAGCCGAGCATGCCGAGCACGCCGATCGTCAGGATCGTGTGCAGCAGCAGGCCGACATTGGCGATCATGCCCCAGGAGCCATAAAGCAGGACCATGAGCGAGACGACGAGAACGAAGCCTGCAAGACCGGTATAGATGCCCATGCGGATCGAGTCCGAACCGAGGTTCGGGCCAACGGACCGTTCTTCGATGATGGTCAGCGGTGCGGGCAGGGCGCCGGAGCGCAGGAGCGCCGACAGAACCGTTGCTTCCTGAGCGGTAAAGTTACCGGAGATCTGGCCCTGGCCACCGACGATCGGCTCGCGGATGACGGGGGCAGTCAGGACCTTGCCGTCGAGAACGATGGCGAAGGGACGGCCGACATTGTCGCGGGTGATTTCGGCAAACTGGCGAGCGCCCTGCGTGTCGAAGGTGAAGGAGACGATCGGCTCGTTGGTCTGCTGGTTGAAGCCGGCCTTGGCATCGGCCAGGCGGTCGCCAGCGATCGCAACACGGGTTTCGACGGCATATTTGGCACCGTCATTGGCGCCCGGCAGGATATCGACACCGCGCGGCGCAACACCGTTGGGATCGACGCTCTGGTCGAGCATGTGGAAGCTCATCTGCGCCGTCGAGCCAAGCAGCTGACGCAGACGCGTCGGATCCTGCAGGCCGGGCAGCTGGACGAGAATGCGGTCGGAACCGACGCGCTGGATCAGCGGTTCGGCAACGCCCACCTGGTCGACGCGGCGGCGGATGATCTCGAGGCTCTGGTCGACGGCGGCCGTCATGCGCTCGGTCAGGCCGGCTTCCGTAAGCTTCACCGTGATGGTGTCGTCAACGGTGGTCACTTCGATATCCGAAGTAGACGTGCCGAAGCCGAGCGTACCGGTCGGCACCGCCAGTTCCTGGATTTTCGGCAGGACCTTCGTGCGATTGGCTTCGTCGGCGATCGTTACCACAACGGCATCGCCGTTGATGCGGGCCGAAGACGCCGGGATGCGCTCGGCGCGAAGGGCCCCGCGCGTGTCGTCCAGCAACGTGTTCAGCCGTGCCTGGCGCAGGCCGGCGGCATCGACTTCCAGAACGAGATGCGAACCGCCCTTGAGGTCGAGACCAAGCGTCACCGGGCCGACGGGCAGATAGGACGCAAACTGCTGTTGCTGCGCCGGCGTCAGAATATTGGGGAGAGCGGCGAGTATCCCGAACAGGGTAATCGCCGCATAGGCCAGCATGGCCCATTTCGAAGTGCGCATGATTAGGTTCCATTTTTACCCTTGCCCACGGAATGGCCGGCACAAGGGAGATTCAATCGTCAGATGAGTATGGGCGCGACTGCGCGCCCGGTTTCATGTCAGGCCCGCAGAACAGGGGGCGCGCGGACACGAAAATGATGACCGGTCGCATCCGCATGGGCGGATGGCGAACATGAGGGCTGGCTGAGGCAGCGGCCTGAAGCCGGAGAGAAGAAGGCTGTGCCGGGCAGCAGAAACGGCCCTGGCCCGCCGGGCATGGACTTGCCGTCCGGACGGTCGGAGGTGAACCGCAGGTCGGCCACCTGTGTTGCCCGAAGGGCAGATCGCGACAGGGCCTGATCGGAAGACCCGCTTTCCGGAACAGAGAAATTCCCGGCCTTTTCAACGGCGGATGCCCGAGCAGAGAACCCCTGCGCCGAAAGCACGAACTGCATGGCAAGGGCCGCAAACAGGATCCACAGCACGGCAAAGTACCGTCCTGCCTGTCCCTGTTTCGTGCTGTTGCCGTTCATGTCCATGAGGACATTGCCCTTCCTGCCGGTTCCATCGTCGAGCCGGCACATGTTTCGCGCCGACTTTTAAACGATCCGGTTCACAATCGGGGCCTAAAAATCATCAAGAGGCGGCAAAGTCAAACCTTACCACCGGCGAGCAAGCCTGGACAGGGGCCTGAACAGGGCCCGAACAGGGCTTGGATCGCCGATGCAGGCGGTCAAGCTGTCACGCCGGACGTCCGCGTCTGGTGGATTTCGATCAGCGACGGGCCTTTGCGCCGGGCGGCGGTGGTCAGCGCTTCGCCCAGTTCCTCGGCGCGCGAAAGCCGGACGGCGGGAACGCCGTAAGCCTGGGCTGTCAGCAGGAAATCGGGCGCTGACGGCTTCACGCCCTCAGGGGTGATGCCCCGCTCCACCATGTAGGATTCGATCTCCTGATAGCCGTCATTGTTCCAGACAAGGAAGATGACGGTGGCGCTCGCATCAACCGCGGAGCCGATTTCGGCCAGCGAAAACTGGATGCCGCCATCGCCCACCAGGCAGATCACCGGCTTGCCCGGATCCGCCACGGCCGCGCCGACGGCTGCCGGCGGCGCATAACCGAGCGCGCCGAAGCCGGTCGCCGAATTGAACCAGGATTTTGCCCGCGGTGCATCGCAATAGAGGTTGCCGGCATAGACCACCTGCGTCGAATCGCCGACGATGGCGGCATCCGGCAGGGCCTTGTAGATCGCGTCGATGACGTCGATCTCGATCCGGATTTTCGGCGTCAGTTCCTTCATTGCCGCCTTGCGGGTCGCGGCCGCTCGGTTTTTGCCGTTATTGCTGGAAGACCCGGTGAGGAAAGCCAGAATGCCTGACGTTGCGGCCTTTGCGCCCGACAGGATGGACAGGGCGGCATGCGGTCCGCGGGCAAGCTGGGCCGCGTCGATATCGGTGCGGATGAGATTGCCAAGGATCGGGAAACCGCCATCGGCATACATGTCATAGTCCGTCTGGCCCATTTCCGTGCCAAGCGCGATGACGAGGTCTGATTCGGACAGCAAGGCGCGGACGGACTTCAGGCTCGGGCTGGCCGGCACCCTGAGGGGATGGCCTGCCAGCATGCCGCGGGCATTGACGGTCATGACAACAGGCGCATCGATGCGCTCGGCCAGTTCGCGGATTTCGGCCTCCGCAGTAATCGCACCGCCGCCGCAGATGATGACAGGGCGGGAGGCGGCCGCGCAGAGGATTGCGGCCTTCTGCATCGTCTCTGAATCGGCACGCGGCCGCGTCACATTGGCCTTGCGCAGCACAGGGCCTGGAATGCGGGCAGACATGACATCGGTCGGGATTTCGATATGCACGGGCCCCGGCCGTCCCGAGGTGAGGACCGAAAAGGCGCGCTCGACGATCGAGGCAAGGTCGCCGGGGTTGAGCAGTGTCTGCGAATAGAGCGCCAGCGTCTTCATCATACCCTGCTGGTCCGGCAGTTCGTGCAGCATGCCGCGGCCATGGCCGAGCGAATCGCGCCGGTTGACGCCTGAAATCACCAGCATCGGGATCGAATCCTGCCGGGCCTGAGCCATCGCCGTGATCGTGTTGGTCAGGCCCGGCCCGGTGATGACCAGCGCCACGCCCGGCTTGCCGCTGACACGGGCATAACCATCGGCCATGAAGCCGGCGCCCTGTTCGTGGCGCGGCGTGATGTGGCGGATCGGCGAGGCGGCAAGACCACGATAAAGCTCGACCGTGTGTACGCCGGGAATGCCGAAAACGACCTCGACCCCATTGGCTTCCAGGAGATCGACCAGCACTTCACCGACAGTTTTCATCATCTCGCTCATGCGCGGCGCTCCAAAGGGGTGGAAATTCGTGTCGCCAGCGCCCGGATGCGGCGGCAGGCCTCATCGATTGCGGCTTCCGGCACGGTGAGGCTCATGCGCACGAAGGACAGGGCCTCGTCACCAAAGGATGCGCCGGGCATCACGGCCACGCCCTTCTCCTCCAGCAGCATCCAGGCGAAGGCCTCGCCGGACATGCCGGTGCCGCTGACATCGAGCAGAATGAACATGCCGGCCTCCGGCGGCAGCGGCACGATGCCCGGTGCGCCGGTCAGTGCTGCGGTGATCCGGTTGGAGCGCGCGTGGTAGGAGGCGCGCATCAGGGCGGATGTTTCGATCGGATGGGTAAGCGCATAGGCGGTCATGTCGGCGATGAAGGGCTGGACGCCGAACAGCATGGTTTCGGAAATCGGCAGCAGGCGATGGGTGAATTCGGCCGGCCCGATCGCCCAGCCGCTGCGGAAGCCGGGCGCTGCATGCGACTTGGAAATCGAGGAGACGACGATGGTGCGGTCGGCAAGGTCCGGATTGTCAAAGGGCGAGGCAAAAGTGCCGGCAAAAACCAGTTCCTCATAGACCTCGTCGCAGATGATCCAGAGATCATGCCGGCGGCAGACGTCGCCGATGGCGGCGATTTCATCGGCGGTCAGAACAGCACCCGTCGGGTTGTGCGGGGTGTTCAGCAGAAGCACGCGGCACTCCGGCGTGATCGCCTTTTCAAGGTCGGCGGCCTGCATGTGAAACCCGTGCTCGGGGCGCAGTGGCACGGTCACGCGATGCGCGCCGGTCGACTGGATGACCCCTTCATAGGTCGCATAGAGCGGATCGCCGGTGAGAACGCCGTCGCCGGCTTCGACCAGCCCGAGCATCACCGCAAAGAGCGCGGTCTGGGTGCCCGGAAAACACATCACGTTTTCTGCGGTGACACCGGCGCGACGGCGGGCATATTTCGCCGTCAGCGCTTCGACAACCGGCGTTTCGCCGCGGCCGTTGGAATAGCGGTAGCGGCCAGCATTCATGGCGCGCTGGCATTCTGCGATCAGGGATGGATCCGGTGGCAGGTCAGGCTCACCGATGGTCAGCTCGATGATATCGGCGCCCTTGGCCTTCATTTCGCGGGCGCGAATGTGCAGCGCCCATTTTCCGGATCCGAGATCGGCCAGGCGATCGGTAATCGAAGCGTAACGCATGGCGATTTTCCCTTGTTCATGTCCTGTTGTTGGTCTGTGTCAACGGCAGTCCGAGCATGGCCTCGATGGAGGTCATGGCGATGGTTACCAGTTCGGATTCGTGGAAGAGATCGCCGGCCAGGCAGCCCTCCAGCCACAATCCGTCCATCAGGCCGTTGATGGCGATGGCAAGCCTGCGGCATTCCCCGTCGGCGGGTGTCTGCCCCCTGGCGATGAGGAAATCCGCAAGCAGGCCTTCCAGCGCGTTGCGAAAGCTCAGATAGCCCTCGCGGTGGATCGCAGCCAGCGTTGCATCGACACGGACCTGGCTGATGAAGGCAGCCCAGAGCGACAGGCTGCGGCTGTTGGCCACCGGCTCGGTCAGGTTGATGACGATGAACTCGCGCAGCCGCGTTTCCGGATCGCCTTTTACGACCTCTGCCTTTTCCGTCAGCGAGGCGATGACCGCGCGATAGGCTTCGGCGACCATCTGGTCCTTGCTGTCGAAATAATGGCGCACCAGCCCGGCGGTCACGCCGGCCCGGATGGCAATCTGGCGAAGCGTCGCGCCTTTCAGGCCGAATTCGGCGATGCAGTCGAGCGTGGCCTCGATGAGGTCATGCCGACGCTCGCCTTCCGGCGCTCTATGAAAGGCGCGGCGGCTCATACAGCCCGCCGCAAGACCGGCCGCGTCAGGCAGGTCGGCCCACCCTCGCAGGCAATGCAGAGCGCGTCGGCCTCGAATGTGGTCACGGTGCAGCCGGCGGCTTCCATGGCGGCCTTGGTCTTGGGGAAGCCGGCAACCATGATCACTTCGTTCGGCCTGATCGGCAGCACGTTGAGGCTGAGCCCGTTGCTGGCATGGAACTCGTCAGCCGGCGCCTCGATCATCGCCACGCCCCATTCCTTGAGCAGCATGTAGAAGGAGGCCGGCAGGAGCGGCGCAAAAACCAGGGCGAGGCCGCTCGACAGCGGGCTCATGACCGACATCAGATGCAGGCAGGCCTCTTCCCCCTGCCAGAGCGGCAGGTCGTAGCTGAGCACGGTGATCCCGTGCGGCAGCAGGATCTCGGCAAGCTGGGTGATGCCTTCCTCATTGGTGCGCACGCCGCGGCCGACGACCAGCGTCTCAGTGTCGAGCCAGATGCAGTCGCCGCCTTCGACGGTGCCCGGCGCGGCGATGCGGCCGAGGATCGGGATGCCGGCCTTTTTGTAGGCCGCTTCATGCAGCGCCGTTTCCGGAACGCGAAGCGGCTTGCCCATGTTGAGCAGCACCGCACCATGATCGGTCATCAGCGAGGGGTCGTGGGTGAACATCGCATCCGCGAGACCGTCGCCCTTGTCTTCCAGCCAGAGGATTTCGGCACCGGATTTTTGAACCAGGCCAGCAAAGACGTCATACTGCCGGATGGCCTTTTCGCCATCGAAGGTCGGGCCGTAATGCCACTTCGCCGGATCGGCCGATGTCAGGCTCGCCCCCGGCCGGCGCATCAGCACGCGCGTCAGATTGGCCGACATTTCCTGCGAACCATAAGCGGTCATTCTAAACTCCTGTTGGAAAATTGATCACGTGAAGGGGCTGCCAAAATATGCAGCATTTCCGTTATTATACGCTTGAATAATTTCTGCACAAGTGCAACGATGAGGTCATGAAACAGCGTGACAGGCAAAAATGCCGCACGACGAAACCAGGGGAACTGTTTTCATGTGTTCAAGACCGGCTCTCTGCCTGACACGGGCAGATCATTCATGACGGAGAGTGCCCAGGCGATTGCAGTGACTGATCTGCACAAACGTTTCGGGCCGCTTCAGGTGCTGAAGGGTGTTTCGCTGACGGCCAAGGAAGGCGATGTCATCGCGATCATCGGTGGTAGCGGCTCCGGAAAATCCACCTTCCTGCGCTGCATCAACATGCTCGAACTGCCGACTGCGGGCTCCGTTACCATTCACGGCGAGACGATTGCCATGAAAAAGGACGGGCATGGCGGCCAGATGCCGGCCGATCGCCGCCAGGTGCAGAGGTTGCGGACCCAGCTCGGCATGGTTTTCCAGAGCTTCAATCTCTGGCAGCACATGACCATCCTGCAGAATGTCACCGAAGTACCGATCCATGTTCTCGGCAAGTCGAAGGCCGAAGCAATGGCGACGGCCGAAACCCTGCTGCGCCGCGTCGGTCTCTACGAAAAGCGCGACGCCTATCCGGCCTTCCTGTCCGGCGGTCAGCAGCAGCGCGCGGCGATTGCCCGTGCGCTCGCCATCCAGCCGCTGGTCATGCTGTTCGACGAGCCGACCTCGGCGCTCGATCCTGAACTTGTGGGCGAAGTGCTTGCCGTCATCGGCGATCTCGCCAAGGAAAAGCGCACGATGATTCTCGTGACCCACGAGATGAAGTTCGCCCGCGAAGTTGCCAATCACATCGTTTTCCTCGCTGATGGTCTCATCGAGGAGCAGGGGCCGCCGGATGCGATTTTCGGCGCGCCGAAATCGGAACGGCTGAAACGATTCATCAGCTCGATCCATTGATCATTTCAGAGCTCAACAAACCAAAAAAGGGAACAGCCATGAAAAACACGCTCAAGATCCTCTCCGTCGCGCTGGCGGTCGGCCTCGCTGGCGCCGCCTCGGTCGCTGCCCAGGAAGTCAAGGTCGGCTTTGCCGCCGAACCCTATCCGCCCTTCACCTCGCCGGACGCATCGGGCAACTGGGAGGGCTGGGAAGTCGAATTCCAGAAGGCGATCTGCGCCGAGGCCAAGCTTGATTGCGTGATCACGCCGGTTGCCTGGGATGGCATCATTCCGGCCCTGACCTCCAAGAAGATCGATGTGATCATCGGCTCGATGTCGATCACCGAAGAGCGCATGAAGACGATCGACTTCTCCGACAAATACTACAACACCCCGACTGCCGTCATCGGTCCGAAGGACCAGACGTTTGAAGCGACACCGGAAGGCCTCGCCGGCAAGACGATCGGCGTGCAGGTCTCGACCATTCATCAGGACTACGCCAACAAGTATTTCGTTGCGGCCGGTGCGACCCTGAAGGAATACCAGACGCAGGACGAAGCCAACAATGACCTTGCTGCTGGTCGTCTCGACGCTGTCCAGGCCGATTCCATCACGCTCGACGCCTTCCTGAAGAGCGAGCAGGGTGCTGCCTGCTGCGACAAGAAGGGCAACGTCAAGGATGATCCGAGCATTCTCGGCGCCGGTGTCGGTGTCGGCATCCGCAAGGAAGACACGGAACTGAAGGGCAAGATCAACGCGGCGATCAAGGCGATCCGCGAAAATGGCACCTACGAGACATTTTCGAAGAAGTATTTCGACTTCGACGTCTACGGCGGCTGATTTTCGATCATCGCACTGTCGAGGCCGGCGGGAGACCGCCGGCCATTTCCAACGGGTATCAGGTTAAATGGCCGCTGATCCGGGTTCGTTCGTCAACTGGAGCCTGCTTGCGTTTTCGCCCCCCGGCTGGGGCGGGGTGCTCCTGCGCGGATTCCTCAATTCGCTGCAGATCGCCGTGGGTGGCTATTCTCTGGGGCTACTGCTCGGGGTCGGCGGCGCGTTCGGCAAGATCTATGGCGGGCCTATCCTGCGCGACCTGCTCGAATGCTACACGACGATCGTGCGTGCCGTGCCGGAACTGGTCCTGATCCTTTTGCTCTATTACGCCGGCACCGACGCCATCAATCATGTCCTGACGCTGATCGGCTACGGCACGATCGACATCAGCGGTCTTGTCGCCGGCATCTTCGTCATCGGTGTCGTGCAGGGCGCCTATTCCACCGAGGTGCTGCGTGGCGCCATCAAGGCAGTGCCTGCCGGCCAGATCGAGGCAGCGCGGGCCTATGGCATGTCGCCGACCAAGGTGATGACCCGGGTGACGCTACCCGCCATGCTGCCCTATGCCATTCCGGGACTGTCCAATCTCTGGCTGATCGCCACCAAGGATACCGCCCTTCTGGCGGTCGTCGGCTTCAGCGAACTGACGCTCGTCACCCGTCAGGCCGCGGGCACCACGAAGTCCTACCTGCTCTTCTTCCTCGCCGCCGGCGTGCTTTATCTATTGCTGACGCTTGTTTCCAACGTCTTCATCCATATGATCGAGCGCCGGGCCCGGCGCGGTTTCGTGGAGCAGTCATGACCGACACCACGACCCATGCCGTCGCCTTCACGCCCGGGGATTTGCCCAAGCCCGAGAGCTTCTTCAAGCCGCACCGGATCGTCCTGATCCTGGCCTTTGCGGCGCTGATCTTCTGCATCGCCTGGTTCATGCGCTGGGACTGGCTTCCGCGTTACCTTCCGCGGCTTGGCAGCGGCATCCTGGTCACGCTCGCCATGCTGTTCAGCACGGCCTTTCTCGGCTTTCTCCTCGCCGTGCCGCTCGGCCTCGTCCAGGTCACCGGCCCATGGTGGCTGAAGGGACCGGCGAGCTGGTTCTGCACCATCATCCGCGGAACACCGCTTCTGCTGCAGCTCTGGCTGCTTTATTACGGGCTTGGCTCGCTGTTTCCCCAGTTCCCGGCGATCCGCCAATCCTTCCTCTGGCCCTATCTGCGCGAATCCTGGCCCTATGGCGTGGCAGCGCTGACGATCTCCTTTGCCGCCTATGAGGGCGAGGTCATGCGCGGCGCGTTTGCCGGCGTGCCGGCCGGCGAACTCGAAGCCGGCCGCGCCTATGGCATGAGCCGCTGGACCCTGTTCCGGCGCATCTGGCTGCCGCGGGCCCTGCATCGGGCGCTGCCGACCCTGAACGGGGAGACGGTGCTGCAGCTGAAATCGACCCCGCTGGTGGCAACCATAACCGTCGTTGACGTCTATGCGGTCATATCCCGCGTCCGTCAGGAAACATTCCTCACCTACGAGCCGCTGCTGCTGCTTGCGCTCATCTACATGATCCTCACCGGGATCATGGTCATCGCCTTCAAATATTTCGAAAATCGCATACCGACCCGTGGTGCCTGACATGACCATCAATATTTCGCTGACGAACGCCATGCCGGAGCTCGTCGCCATCCGCCACGACCTGCATGCGCATCCCGAGCTTGGCCTGGAGGAAACGCGAACCTCCGACGTCGTTGCCGGCCATCTGCAGGCCATGGGCTATGAGGTTACGCGCGGACTGGCCAAGACCGGGCTGGTCGCGACCCTGCGCAACGGCACCGGCAGCCGCTCGATCGGCATTCGCGCCGACATGGATGCCCTGCCGATCCTGGAGGAGACCGGTCTCGACTATGCGTCGAAGACGCCGGGCCTGATGCATGCCTGCGGCCATGATGGCCATACGACCATGCTTCTGGGGGCGGCCCGCGCCATCGCCGAGCGCCGCAATTTCGACGGAACCGTGCACCTGATCTTCCAGCCGGCGGAGGAAAATTTCGGCGGCGCCAAGATCATGATGGAAGAGGGCCTGTTCGAAAAGTTTCCCTGCGACGCCGTCTTTGCGCTTCACAACGAGCCCAACCTGCCGTTCGGCCAGTTCGCCCTGCGCGACGGGCCGATCATGGCGGCGGTCGACGAGGCGCGCATCACCATCAACGGCCGCGGCGGCCATGGTGCCGAACCGCAGGATACCGCCGATCCGATCGTTTGCGGCGCTTCCATCATCATGGCGCTGCAGAGCATCGTTTCGCGCAACATTCATCCGATGGATCCGAGCGTCATCACCGTCGGCTCCTTCCATGGCGGTTCCGCCAGCAACATCATCCCGGAACGGGCCGAGATCATCGTCGGCATCCGCTCCTTCGATCCGCAGGTTCGCGACGAACTGGAGCGCCGGATCACCATGATCGCACGCCATCAGGCCGAAAGTTTCGGCATGACCGCAACGGTGCGCTACGAGCGATCCTACGATGCCACGATCAATCACACGGCCGAGACGGATTTCGTCCGGGATCTTGCCGTGCGTTTTGCTGGTCCCGACAAGGTCGTCGATCTCGCGCGGCCTTTCATGGGCAGCGAGGATTTCGCCTATATGTTGAAGGCTTGCCCGGGCACGTATTTCTTCCTGGGTACGAGTACGACAGGCAAGGAAAAGCCGCTTCATCACCCGGGCTACAATTTCAACGACGATCTCCTGCCGATCGGTGCCGCTTTCTGGACGGAGCTTGTCGAGGCCTATCTGCCGTCAAGCTGAAGGTGGCCTTCGCCTCTATCCCCGTCAAACGGAAAAGGCCGCAGGAATCGCTTCCTGCGGCAAGTCGGGACAGTTTCAGGTCGTCAGGTAAAGGTGGGCAAGCGCCGGGCGCTCAGTCGAAAAAGCGCATCTCGGCGAGAGAAGCAAAGCTGTAGCCGCTGTTGTGGCGCTTGACGATTGCCTGCTGGCGATTGTCGAGCACGAAGTCGCCGGTTGTGGTCGCGACGACCAGAACCGAATGGCGACGCCCATCGGGCCGCGTCACGTCGGCGATCCGCATGGCGCTGGCCGGCACGCCAGCCTTGATCAACCCCGTGCGCTTCATCATCACATAGTCTTCGCTCAGGCCGGGAAGCGGATTGAAGGAAAGGAATTCGCGTTGCGCGCGGATTGCCGGCATGGCGCGGTTGACGGTCCGATTGACCGAGGCGAGCACGGTGCGCAGCTTGTTTGTATATGCCACCACGTTCTTGCCGCCGGTGCGGCAGTCATTGCCCAGTTGCAGGCAGAAGAGCTGGCGGGAGAATTTCGCACGCTCGCTGAAGCGTGCGGTCTCAACCGGCATGGTGCTTGCGATCGAGCGGGTCGCCGAGCTGATGTTCATCGCATGCGATGGCGCCATCGCGCCGATCGTGAAGGTAATCGCGGCAAAGATTCCGAGGAAAAGCTTTTTCATGTCCCTGTCCCTTTTGTTCCGACCATCTGCCCCTGTCCGGACAGTGTCGGGTTTTTTGTCTGCCGGATTCATTCCGACATACGGGGACGCTTCATGCTGCAAAACCAGGCTTGGTGGTTTCGTTCTCCGATAGCCAGACTGTAGGGGAGACAGTTTTCGGCCCGCTTAAACCGATATCGACAATTTTACGCAATTGGCATTTTCCAGAAATGCGAGTCAAAAAATCGACTTGATCGATACAAGTTCTATTCAAAGGCAATGTGTCTCACGCAGGTCTTGAGGCCGGTCGACAATGCCGCAGGCGCGCGATTGTCGCAGTGTGACACTATGGCGGCAAAATGGCATTGACCTTTGGCCGCTTTGACGCAGATTCAAGGGACGGTGAAACCAATGGTTCAAACGTCCGCCCAATAGCAAAAAACCGGGGCAGAACCAGACGGTGATCACCGAGGAAAGGAATGCACCGTGTTCGAAACTTTTGACGCGACCCTGCTCGCCCGCATACAATTTGCCTTCACCGTTTCCTTCCACATCATCTTCCCTGCCTTTTCCATCGGGCTTGCGAGCTATCTGGCCGTGCTCGAGGCGCTGTGGCTCTGGAAGAAGGATCAGGTCTATATGGACCTGTTCAATTTCTGGAAGACGATCTTTGCAGTCGCTTTCGGCATGGGCGTGGTTTCGGGCATCGTGATGTCCTATCAGTTCGGGACGAACTGGAGCGTCTTCTCCGACAAGGCCGGACCGGTCATCGGGCCGCTGATGGGCTATGAAGTGTTGACGGCCTTCTTCCTCGAAGCGGGTTTCCTGGGCGTCATGCTGTTCGGCCTGCACAAGGTCGGACCCAAGCTGCACTTCCTCGCCACGGGCATGGTCGCCTTCGGTACGCTGATCTCTGCCACATGGATTCTGGCGGTGAACTCCTGGATGCAGACCCCCGATGGCTTCGGGATGAATGCGGCCGGCCAGTTCATTCCGCTGGACTGGTGGAAGATCGTCTTCAATCCGTCCTTCCCCTATCGCCTGGTGCACATGGTGCTGGCCGCCTACCTGACCACCGCGCTGGTCGTCGGTGCCGTCGGCGCATGGCACCTCCTGCGCAACACGGCACCCAGACGCTCGCGCACCATGTTTTCCATGGCCATGTGGATGGCGACGATCGTCGCGCCGATCCAGATCATGGCGGGCGACTTCCATGGCCTCAACACGCTCGAACATCAGCCGGTCAAGGTCATGGCGATGGAAGGGCACTATGAAAGCCATCCGAATGGCGCACCGCTGATCCTGTTCGGCATTCCGAACTCCGCGGAGAAGCGCATCGACTACGCCATCGAAATTCCGAAGCTGTCGAGCCTGATCCTCAAACACGATCTCAACGCCCCTCTGGCCGGTCTCGATACCATTCCGGACGAACTGGAGCCGCCGGTCGCCATCGTTTTCTGGTCCTTCCGGGTCATGGTCGGCATCGGCTTTGCCATGCTCGGTCTTGGTCTCTGGAGCCTGTGGTGCCGCTGGCGCGGCACGCTCGATAGCAATGACTGGCTGCACCGCGTCGCGGTGTTGATGGGTCCTTCCGGTTTCGTTGCCGTGCTGGCCGGCTGGATCACCACCGAGGTCGGCCGCCAGCCCTATACGATCTACGGCCACCTGCTGACGGCGGATTCGATTTCGCCGGTCGAGGCCCCGGCCGTCGCCGCGTCGCTGATTGCCTTTGTCATCGTCTACTTCCTCGTCTTCGGGGCCGGCACGTTCTACATTCTGCGACTGATGAAGCGCCTGCCACGCGATCCCATGCCGGATCTCGACGACGGCCCGATCAGAACGGCCGGGATTACGCCTGGTCCTGCCACTGGAAGCCATCACGGGAGTACGCATCATGGCCATTGACCTTCCCTTCATCTGGGCCGGCATCATCGCCTTTGCCGTCTTGGCCTATGTCATCCTCGATGGTTTTGATCTCGGCGTCGGCATCCTGTTTCCGTTCTTTCCGGAAAAACACGACCGTGATGTCATGATGAATTCGGTCGCCCCTGTCTGGGACGGCAACGAGACCTGGCTGGTGCTGGGTGGCGGTGGACTGATGGCGGTGTTTCCGCTGGCCTATGCGACGATCCTGCCGGCACTCTATGCGCCGATCATTGCCATGCTGCTCGGGCTGATCTTCCGTGGCGTCGCCTTCGAATATCGCTGGCGCACGAAGCGCGGCGAGTTCCTGTGGAACTGGGCCTTTGCGGGCGGCTCGATGCTGGCCGGGTTTTCGCAAGGGGTGGCGCTTGGCGCTCTGGTGCAGGGTATCCCGGTCGTCGATCGCGCCTATGCGGGCGCCTGGTGGGACTGGCTGACACCCTTTTCCATTGCCACCGGCGTGGCGCTGGTTATCGGCTATGCGCTTCTCGGCGCCACCTGGCTGGTGATGAAGACCAGCGGCGAGCTGAACGAAAAGGCGCGACGCATTGCCTTCCGCACCTGCTTTGCCACCATCGCCGCGATGGGCGTCGTCAGTCTGTGGACGCCGTTCCTCAATCCGCTCTATCTTGATCGCTGGTTCGGCTGGCCGACTGCGATCTTCAGCTTCATCGTTCCAGCGCTCGTGCTTGGCTGTTTTGCACTTCTGTTCCTGGGTATCCGCAATGGCCGCGATGTCCAGCCGTTCCTGGCGGCGCTCGCCCTCTTCGTCCTTGGCTATGCCGGCATCGGTATCAGCTTCTATCCCTTCATCGTGCCGCCATCGGTCACGATCTGGGATGCGGCGGCGCCGGATTCCAGCCTTGCCTTCCTGCTCGTCGGCGCAGTGGTGCTGGTGCCGATCATCCTGATTTACACCGGTTATGCCTATTGGGTGTTTCGCGGGAAGGTCAATCCGGAAGAGGGCTATCACTGATGGCGGAAAACAGCCTGCCGCGCAAACTGCTCTGGTTCGTCGCCCTTTGGGCGGCGGGTGTGCTCGCTGTCGGTATCGTCGGCTACGGCATCAAGATCTGGCTGGGTCAGTAAGCGCGCGAGCGGCGCGCTTCGTCGGCTTTTGCCGCGGCGGTGGATCGACAAAGGCATCGGGCTGGTTCACCGTGCGCTCGTCCAGCCGCTCTGCAATCGCTGCCGCACCGGCATCCGTGCCTTCTGCCGAATAGAAATTGCCGCGCACCTGGATCGAGGCCGCAAGCAGGCGCAGGAAAGCCGTGCGCAAGGTCTCGTCCGGTGTTGCCGGCGAAGCCCAGAAATCATCCAGCGGCGCCTGGTCGGTCAGGCCTTCGATATTGAAGATCGCGCTCCCCAGCACTTTCACGGGCCGCTCCTGTTGAAGCGCATGCAGACCGACCGTTGAATTGATCGTCACGACGCCATCGCATTTCTGCAGCAGCGCATTCAGGTCCCCGCCGTCGAGATAGAATACGCGCCCCGCAATGGCCAGTCTCTCCGCTGCCTTGCGGATATAGGCCTGCCAGTTGATGAGACCATTGTCGAGCGGATGCACCTTGATTACCAGCAAACTGCCGGAGGGTGCATGATGGGCGAAGGAGAAAAGAACCTCGTCGATGGCCTGGTGCTGGCCGTTGAAGGGGGAATGGGCCCGCAGTTGGAAATCTGTCTGCAGTTGTAGCGGAAAGACGAAAAATGGCACACCGCCGGTCGAAAGCCGTTCGATCAGCGCCACCGCTGCCTTCTTGCGCCTTGCCTCGCCAGCCAGCCGCACCAGCCATCCGGCATACTCCGCCAGCGGGTGAAAAAGCCCATACCGACGATAATGCGGATAAAGGAACCAGAGGAAAACGTTCGGCGGGTTGTAAAGCAGGTCATAGACTGCCTCCGCGATAAAAGTCTGCTGATGTCGGCGGCGCCAGTCCGGTTCAGGCAGTCCGGCGCCCGCTTTGAGGATCTGGGCAGGGTCTACCGGAAAGTGGGAGTTCGACGACATGCCGTCCCGCTCCAATGTCAGCCAATCGGGTCGCAGATACCCCATCTCGACGACGTAGACATCAACGGATGCTGCTTTGGCAACGGGAAGGGCTGCCCGATGGTAGGGCCGTTCTTCACCGAGAAGCACCATGTCGGTGACAGCATGTCGCTCGATAAAGGCCGCAAGATAGGATTGCCAGTCGGCCGGGCGCCCCCGAAAATTATACCCGCCTGGCCTGCGCCAGAAAATCCAGTCGCCCGCATTGAGGTTGATCCGCAGGCAAGTGTGGCCGCGTTCTTCCAGACGATAGGCGATCTTGGCAAAGAGCGGCGAGGAGGAGCCTTGCAGAAACAGGAAGACGCGGCTTCGACCGGACATCATGCATGCCTCCTGAGCCGTGGAATGTACTCCATGCTGTTCAGTTGACCCACTATTGCAGTTCATCCTTCTGCAGATTGGCATGCTTCAGCATCGCCTTGAACAGATTCCAGGGCTCTTCGGTTTGTGGCGGCACGGGCGAACCCTTGGACTTGCGCACGGAGCCAAGCGGCACGATGTAATAATCGGTGCGCGGATCGGGGAAGGGATCGGCAAAGGATTTCAGCAGCGGCGCATGGTCGCCGTAGAAGACAAGCCAGACCGGCCGGTCGAGGGTGTCGAGGTGATCGACCAGCGTACCGAGTGCGGCATCCGACTGCTGCAGGATTTCGAGATAGATGCTGACAGGATTGGTCAGGTCGCCGCAGCGGCCCGGTTCCCAGGGGCCGTGATTGGCCATGGAAGCAATGAAGAGCAGGCTGCCTTTGGCGTCCGTCTGGGCCTCGACTTCCTCGATGACCTTTTGCGTCAGGGTCGCATCAGACACATAGGGACCATCGCGCGCGATGTCGTGCCCGAACTCGTCGAGCATGGTCATCTTCTCGAAGCCGAGCTGCGGCATGGCCTTGTGGCGCAAAAAGAAGGTGCGGTCATAGGGATGGATGAAATGCGTGCTCCAGCCTGCATTCTTCAGCTTCGTCGGCCAGACGACGTCGGTATAGTGGCTGGCGCGCAGATAGGGATAGCTCGCATCGACATGAAGATCGTCGGGCAAGAGGCCGCTGAGAACAGCAAATTCCGTCCGCAGCGTATAGCCGCCCTCAAAAACCGTCGCCAGCACACCCCATTGCGAAGCGCGTTTCTGGAGGCGGTCCAGTGTCGGAAGATTGAGGGTATCGACGCCCAGCCGGCGCATGTCGAGGAAGGACTCGGACTGCCAGACGATGATCAGCGGCGCCTTGTTATCCGCATCATGGCCGATCAGATCATGAACCGCAGCAAAGAAACGCTCCTGCAATTCCAGAACGATCTTTTCGCGACGCGCACCGAGCCACATGATGAAATGGAACACGACGGATGTGAAGGTGCCGAAGCGGATGGTGCTGATCTTTGCGACCGGTTTGTCGACAAGCATCCGTACCATGTCCGCGGTCCAGCGGTTGACCGGACCGTAAAACAGGAGAAGCCATGGTGCATCGGCTATTGCGAGCATGACCAGCACCCACAGGAACCAGTGCCGGTCGGGAATGATCGCAGGCTCGAAATACATGTAGAGCCCGGAAACGCCAAACACATAAAGGAAGGACACGCACCAGAAAACAACGTTGAGCGAGTTGGCGTAGAAGATTGACTTGTGCTTGAAAACATCGGCGACCAGGGCGATGTCGGAGAACACCAGCGGTTCGCGTATGAACCTGAATTTAGCGCGTGAAATCCCCGTAAAGATCACGAAGAAGCTCATCGTTCCCGCACCCGCATAGAGCGGTCGCCAGGAGATCGAGAAAAACCCTGCGAACACCAGAAAGATCACCGGCAGTCGCGCGATGGCCTCGATCGCATACTGTTTCGCACTTGTTGGCGGGCGGTGTCTCCTGCGCTCGCGCTTGGGCAGGGCAAAGCGATCCGTGAACAGGACGACGATACAGGAGAGCGCAAAACAGAAAAGCGTCAGCAACACAGGGCTGTCGTGCAAGTGGATCGACGTCAACGCCAAACGGATACCTTCGATTTTTACAATGATGCCCTAGGCCAATTGATGGGTATTCCGCAACGTTTAAAGGCAATTCCGGGCTTATACAAGGACACTGTGCCCTTTCACGTTCGGTGTCTGCCGATGTCGCGGATGGCGCGGTCGAACCACCAGTTCAGGATCGGTTTTACCGTTGAACCGAAGCGACCCAACGCATGCAGCGATGGGCCGAAGAACACCTCGAAGCGTCCCTTGTCCAGGGCAGCGACGATACGGCTGGCGACGGCCTCGGCTGACCACGGCTGAACCTTGCCCATGACGATTGCCGCTTCGGGAGGGCGCAGTCCAATTTCCCCATCGAATTGCGGTGTCTGCGTATCCGGCGGAAAGCAGACCCCCACAAGGACGCCGCTTGGCCGCGCTTCCGACCGAAGAGCCTCGGCAAAGCCATGCAGCGCAAACTTGGACGCGCAATAGGCGGCATAGCCATAGATCCCGATGAGACCGGCCCCGGAGGAGATCAGCATGATGCGGCCGCTGCGGCGGCTCAGCATGCCATCATAGACTGCGCGCACCGCATGGACACTGCCATGGAAATTGGTGGCCATCTGCCGTTCGAAATCCGTCGAAGACAAGGTCTCGAACCGGCCGGGATGCACGATGCCGGCCGCGGTCACGAGAATGTCGCAGGGGCCGAACCTGGCCTCGCAGGCGCCGATCGCAGCCGTGATCTGTAAGCCGTCCGCGACATCCGCCGAGGCAATTCCGATCAGTGCCGGGTCGATGCCGTCGTCGGATGATAAAGCGGTGCGCGCCGCCTCGAGGGTTGCAATGGTCCTTGCGATCAGGGAGATTTTCGCACCACGGGCCGCATAGAGACGCGCGATGGCAAGGCCAATGCCGCTCGAGCCACCCGTGATGATAACATGTGTCATGGGGCGGCCCGCAATCGGTTCGATATCAGCGCGCGGCGAGCATTTTCATCATCTGCTGGATATCGACGGAACCGAGACCGAAGTTCCGATCCGTCAGATCCTTCAGCTTTTCGGCCGTCAGCGCCACCGTTTGCCGGATCTGCTCTTCCGTGTGGTCACTGGTAATGAAGAAGCGCAGGCGGGCAAGACCTTCGGGTACCGCCGGATGGATGATCGGCAGCGCATTGACACCAGCCGTCAGCAAATCATTGGAAAGCTGTACGGCTCGCAGTGAATCGCCGACAAGCACCGGAACCACCGAGAAGCCCGCGCTAAGCCCTGTATCGAGACCGGCCTCCTGAGCGAGCTTGAGGAAAAGCGCACCGTTGCGTTTCAGGGACGCCGAGCGTTCCGGTTCGCTCTCCAGAATATCAAGGCTTGCGATCGCCGACGATGTCAGGACCGGAGCAAGGCCGACACTGTAGACGAAGCCGCCCGCCGAAGCCTTGAGCACTGCGGCAAGCGCTGCGCTGCCAGCAATATAACCGCCACAGCTTGAGGTCGTCTTTGAGAGGGTACCCATCCAGATATCGACCTGGCGCGGATCGATGCCGAAATGCTCGAACGTGCCCTTGCCACGCTTGCCCAGGACACCGAGCGAATGGGCTTCATCAACCATCAGCCAGAAACCATATTCGGCCTTCAGCTTCACGATTGACGGCAGGTTGGCGACGTCGCCATCCATGGAATAGACGCCCTCGACGATAACGAGGATTCGGCGATAATCGCCGGATACCGTGCGCAGAACGTGCTCGAGATCGGTTGGGTCGTTGTGCTTGAAAAGCCGCCGCGTTGCACCCGAAAGCTTGATCCCGGCAAGGGCGCTGTTGTGAATGAACTCATCATGGACGACGAGGTCCTTTGGTCCCATCAGGCAACTGATCGCCGCGACATTGGTCAGATAGCCGCTGACGAAGCAAACGGCCGCCTCGACGCCGTAAAACGCCGCAATTCTCCCCTCCAGTTCCGCATGAACCGGACGTTCGCCTGCCACAAGCCGGCTCGCAGAGGCGGAGATTCCGAAAGTCTGGAGCGCTTCACGCGCTTCGCTCAGCACATGCGGATGCTGGTTCAGTCCCAGGTAGTCATAGGACGCGAAGTTGATCAGCTTGCGCCCGTCGATGACGGTCGTCGCACCGGCTGCCGTTTCGTGCGCCCGATAGAAGGGATTGCCGATTCCAAGCTGCTCGCTTGCCAGCGTCTGGGCAAGCACCTGCTTGTATTCCGGAAGGTCCTCGAACCTTGTCTGCTTGCGCCTGACCGGAGGAGGAACATCGCGCTCCGACCGCGCCATGCGGTTGCGTTCCGAAGATTGATGTGCGTTGCGCATGCGATCCAGCAGGCTTTCCTTCACGCTGCTGTTCATCTTGGGCACGGCCTGTCGGTCGTCTTCGTTGTTCATTGGCTCGCTGCCTTCTCCGTGGCCGTGCCGAGGTGGCGTTGCGCCAAGTCGTTGACCAGCTTGCTGTCGCCCGGCTCGTCCTGTTCTTCACCGCCCTGATCGCGCTTGCTGACTTTTTCGTGCAGTTTGCGGGCCACGTCACCAACGGTCGTGTTGTCGGCAACGCCGCTCAGCGGCATATCGAAGCCGGTGTTCTGCTGGAAGCTCATGCCGAGTTCCACGGCCATCAGGCTGTCCAGTCCGATTTCCTTCAGGATCTTGCTCCGGGAAATGGTATCCTTCGAGACGCGCAGGATAGCAGCGATTTCGCCTGCGACCAGTTCATAAAGAATGTCTTCGGCTTCCTGCGGCGATTTGCCTTCGATCATGGCCACAAGATCCATGGTGCTGCCATCGCCGCCGGACGAATACTGGTCGGCAGTTCGCAGGATCACTTCGAAGAGCGATTGCTTGACCACCGGCAGGTTGCGCGCCGCCGTCCAGTCGAATTCCGAAATCATCACGACGGCCGCATCGACGGTGCCCGGTTCGCTGCGGATGTAGTTCTCCACCTGGTCCAGTGCCGATTGCGCCTTCAGCGCTGTCTTGCCGATGCGCTTTGCCAGAAGATCGTTGACGTCGGTATTCTTGGCCAGATAGCCCTTGTCGGCAATTGCCCCGAAACCCACGGCAAGACCGGGAAGGCCTTCGCTGCGGCGTGCGCGGGCGAGACCTTCGAGATAACCATTGGCTGCGACGTAATTGGCCTGCCCCGGATTGCCGACGAGCGTCGTTGCCGAGGAAAACAGGATGAAGTGATCGAGCGTATCGACGCGGGTGAGCCTGTCGAGCACGGCGGCACCCTTCACCTTCACATCGATGACCGGCTGGTTGCGTTCGCGTGTCAGGTTGTTGATCAGCGCATCATCCAGAACCATGGCGGCATGGATGATGCCCTTGATCGGCCCGATCTGCCGGAGCGTGCTCAGGAGTTCGCCAGCCGCCGTTTCGTCGGTGATGTCGCAGGCGTGAAGCGTGGCAGATGCACCCTTCTTTTCCCAGCGGCGGATCGCTTCAAGCGTTTCCTCATCGGCAACGCCGCGGCGCGAGCAGAGCGCGATATTGCGCGCACCCTTCTCGACCAGCCAGTTTGCAGCAGCAAGACCGAAGCCACCGATGCCGCCAACGACCAGATGTACCCCGGCTGCATCAACGCTCAGCCGGCCCGACGCGCGCCGTGCCACCTGATGCTGTCCGGCAACGGGAGGCAGGACGATAATCTTGCCGATATGGCCGGCATTCTGCATCAAACGGAACGCATTGCCGATCTCGTCGAAGTCAAAGGCACGATACGGAAGGGGCACGAGCTTGCCTTCCTCGAACAGCGCACCGATCTCGGTAAAGATGCGCTTGGTCAGTTCGGGCGCATTGACGAGAAGCTGGTCGGCGTCGATGCCGAAATAGCTGACATTGCGGCGGAACGGACGCAGGCCGATCTTGCTGTCTCCATAGTAGTCGCGTTTTCCAAGCTCGAGGAAGCGGCCGAACGGCTTGACGAGCGAAATGCTCTGCTCCATCGCTTCGGCGAACAGGGAGTTCAGCACCAGATCGACGCCCTGGCCGTCGGTGACGCGCAACACATCCTGGACAAAGCCCAGCGTGCGGGAATCGAAGACATGATCGGCGCCGAGCATCTTGAGGAAGCGGCGCTTCTCGCGTGTGCCCGCCGTGGCAATGACCTTGGCGCCCGCAAGCTTGGCCACCTGCAGCGCAGCAAGGCCAACGCCCCCGGCAGCACCGTGGATCAGGATGGTTTCGCCCGCCTGGATCCGCCCGAGTTCGACCATGGCGTAATAGGCAGTCAGGAACGCCACCGGCACGGTGGCGGCGGCAACGGGACTGACCGTTTCCGGCAGTTTTGCCACGCCCGAGCGTGAAACGACCGCATGCGTGGAAAACGCAGCCGGTGCGATCGCCATGACCGCGTCGCCGATCGAGAGATCGGTAATGTTGCTGCCAATGGCCACGACATGGCCGGAGAGTTCCATGCCGATTGTCGCGCCGGCAAAGCCGTCTTCCAGCGCCTCTTCCGGCAAAAGGCCCATGGCCCACATGACGTCACGGAAATTGAGGCCGGTGGCGGCAACCGCCACGACGATATCGCCGGGTCCCGGCTTCGGGACGTCACATTCTTCCCAGGCAATGCTGCCGACCTGAGAACTGACGCGCTGGCGGATCGTCGCTGCCTTAAAGTTCGAGGTCCTGCGCAGGGCCGCGTCTACCGGACCAGGAACTGCGCGCAATTCGCTCAAAAGGCCCGTCTTGCCGTCGAACAGCCATTCACGATTCGCACCGTCACGGTGCAGCATCGAGATCGCCGCGGCAAGCTGCCCACCGGTCCCCGTATCGCGAAGGCCGGTGAAATCCACGAGGTGAATATCGACGAGATCGTATTCGTTCTGGATAACGCGTGCGAAAGACCAAAGGCCACTATTGATGCTTGAGCCCTGTGATCTGCCTGTGACCGGGGCTCCGCCCGGTGCCGCGATAACAAGTTTCGGCCGCATGTCGGCACCTGGTTCGGTACCGCCAAAATGCTGGCGAAGGGCTTCGGCAAATGCACTGAGTGCAAGGACACGGCTTTGCAGAATATCGGAATCGCCGATGCGTTCGCCGGTGGTCGCGGCCGAGACATAGATCGCCCTGAGCGGCTTGCCACCAAAGCCTTCGAACACCTCCAGGAAGCGTGCCTTGTCGGCGTCGAGATCACCGGTGACATGCACAGGCACAAGGGAGCCTTCGTCGATTCCCGCCGGAACGGATTGCAGAAGGTCGAACATGTTGCCTTCGTGCAGCACCAGAATGGATCTGCTGGCCTCGACGGCAGTTTCGACGGGCTTTTGGGCGACGTCCCCGGTTTCCGGGCCGCGTGCTTCGACGGTAACGATATTCCCGTGCGACAATTCCCGGTCATCGACGACGACATCGCGAAGTCCGAGATCCGTGAGGCACTTCTGCCACTGGATGACCGTCGGTAGCTTGCCGATCGGGAATTCGACCGACTGGCTACGGGCAAACCAGCTGTCCGTGAGGCCAAAGGCAAAATCACTAAAGACGGTCGGGGCATTGATTGCGGCAACGAGAGCGCCCTGCTCGGTGAGCGAGCCGCGAACGGCGTTGCGGATCGCAGTATCCTCGTCAACCAGCGTGAACAGCGTGTCGGACGCGCTGACGATCAGGCCGAAAGAGGGAATGGAAGCGAATTCGTCCTTTTTCAGAACGCGAACGCGTGCGTCTTCCTCAAAGGCGATTTCGAGGGATCTTTGGGCGTTCTCGCGTGGCTCGACAACGATAAGGCTCGCATTATAGCGCGCGGCAAGCGTTGCAAGCCGACGGGTGAAGCCGGCTGAGACCGTCCCCGCTTCGACCATTCGCAGATCCGAATTTCCGCGTGCATTTTGCAACGCCTTTTCAGCGGCGGCAAGGACGAGTTCCATCCGCTGGCGGCTGGATTCCGAATGCACGATCTGGTGATCCAGCGTCGCCTCGCTGATAAAGGGCGCGGTCTGCGTCATGCCATCGGAATCACCGCCCGCCATTTCTGTCGAAACGAGGCTATCGATCCGGTCAAGCGCCTCCGCATAGGCGTTGTTGATCAGAACCGCTTCAACAGCACGCTCCGCCCGCTCGCCGTAAAGCTCCTTGAGAATGTCGCCGACCGGGGGAAGTGAGAATTCGGTGGCAATCTTCCAGCTGCCGTTCTTCTGCTCGCACAGCCCGGCGTCTTCCAGAACATAGAGACAGTTGGCCAGGAAACAGCGGAATGCGAAATCACCCGGCAATGAACGGGTATTGACCCGCGCGCTGCCCTTGCCCAGCTTCAGGGCAATCTCGTGACAGGCTCGGTATATCGCCGCGTTGAAAAGCAAAGTCGCATTGTCGATGCCGGCCTCTTCAGGCAGCGACAGAAGCGGAAGCGACAAAGGTGTTGCCGCCTTCACTGACGCAAATGCAGCATCGCGCTCGGAAAGCACAGCTTCGTAGTGGAAGGAGAGTGTATCCAGCGTCTTGTGCTGGCGCAGATATGTCCGGCGGAAACGGCAGTCATCAAAGGCTGCGATCATGTCCCCCGATTTGTCGAAGAACCGGAACTTCGCCTTGATGGAATTGGCGCTGATGCGTTCGATTTCCACGACGGCACGCTTGATCGTCTGCCCGGAATTGCGCACGCGCACGGATCCGAAACGGACAGGAATATAGGGTGCTCCACCGAGTTCACCGGTGAACCGGTCGAACAGGGCAACGAGGCCGTGGAATGTCGCATCGATCGAAATTGGATTGAGACTGTAGGTCAGGAACGGATGACCCGCTTCCTGCGGTTCTTTCAGTTCGACGTCGATGAAGCGATCGCCGTAGGACACGGCTTTTGCCAGGAGCTGAAACCGCGGGCCGTAGTCGAGCCCGAACTGCCGGGCCGTCTCGTAGGCCTTTGCAGGCGTGACGGTTGCCGTCTTTTCGAGGCCGGTAAAGGCATTGCCGGACATTGGCTCGCTCTGGGCGATCGGCTTGCGGCTGCGCGCCACGGCATGCACCGTCCAGTCGTCTTCCGACAGGCGCTCGCGGGAGCGGATTTCGATGTCACCTGTTTCCGGCGAAAGAAGAGTTGACAATTCAACCATCCGATTTTCGCTGAGTTCCAGCGGCCGGACGATCTCCAGGTTCGTGACATCAACCTCTGTGGTGCCGTAATATTGCTGCGCCGCGGAAACGGCGATTTCGATGAAGCCGCTGCCCGGCAGAATGGCCTTGCCATCGACGATGTGCTCGGCGAGGTCGGGAAACAGATGGGCGTCGATATGATTCTTCCAGCTGCCGCTGTTCGGATCGGAGCGCCAACCCGCGAGCGTATAAGCTGTCTTGCTGCCGCGCCCGAACAGATCCGTCGCATCGCTGGTCGATGTCGGACGCAGTTCCACGGTCTCGAAGGGCAGGTTCGGTACCCGCACGAAGGCGTTGCGCTTGCCAAACAACCGCGCTTCGTCGAACGAGGCGCCATGCGCAATCGCACGCGCCATGGCACGCGAAATCGGATCCTGCCCCTTTTCGCCGGGGTCGCGAAGGAGCGTCGGCACAACCGCGCCGGGAACCGAGGACTGCTTCACCGTCTCCTTGACGTAGGACGACAGGATGGGACGAGGAGAAATCTCGATGAACAGGCTGCAGCCAAGGGCGATTGCAGCCTCGGTCGCTGCCTGGAAGCGTACGGGTTCACGGACGTTTTTCCACCAGTAGTCCGGATCAAGATGCGTGCCGTCGAGCTTTTCTCCCGTAACCGTGGAGAGATAGACAAGTTCCGATTTGCGTGGCGCGATATCCGGAATGTCGGCAAGGAAGGATTTCTTCGCCTGATCGATGATGGGATGGTGGAACGGATAGTTGATGTCGAGAATCTGAACCGGGATTTTTGCCTTGCGGGCCGCATCGCGGAACGCCTTGATCTCGTTGGCCGGTCCGGAAATCGTCACGGAATTGTGGGCGTTGATGGCGGCGACGCAGACCTGTTCCAGACCGCGCGCCTTGGCAAAGGCAGCAGCCTGTTCTTCGCCCAGCATCACCGCAGCCATGGTTCCCTGGCCGGCCAGCAGATCCTGGTGGAGCGAGCGCTTGGCGACGATCGACACGGCATCCACCAGCGACAGCGCGCCAGCGGCATAGGCGGCAGCGATCTCGCCGACGGAATGGCCAAACACGGCGGTTGGCTTGATGCCCATGGCAACAAGCGAGTCTGAAAGGGATGCCTGCACGGCAAACAACAGCGGCTGGGCAACCTTGGTGTCGGACAGCTTCTTGTCGAGGTCCGGATCGGTCAAAAGTCCGGTCAGAGAAATATCGGAATGGAATTTGAACAGCGCGGAGACCGAGGTAAAACACTGGCGGAAATGCAGGTTTTCGCGGAATGCCTCGACGCCCATGCCGGCCCATTGGGAGCCATTGCCGGAAAACACGAAGGCGACTTTGGCGTCCTTCGTCAGTGCTTCACCGGTCTCGCCGATGTCGGAGGCCGGTTTTTCAAGATGGCTGGCAATCGCACGGACGATATCCTCCGGCTGATCGCTGCGAACGGCAAAACGATGACGCATGCGCGTCCGGTTGGCCCCGGAAGCCGCAATGATGGCGCGTGTCTCTTCCTTCGATGCTTTGCCGAGATTGGCCTTGTAGGACTTCAGCAGTTCCTCAAGGCTGTTGGTCGTATGCGCGCTCGCCATGAACACATGGCCGGTTGCGTTGTTGCGGTTTTTGTCTTCCTGGACAGGGTCCGGGTCGCTGATGACGACGTGGGCGTTTGCGCCGCCGAAGCCGAAGGAATTGATGCCTGCGAGACGCGCACGCTTGCCGCGCAGGAGTTCGATCGGGTTTGCGGTGACGCGGACGTTGAGCCCGTCGAAATCGATGTTTTCGTTCGGCGTCTCGAAATGCAGAGAGGCGGGCAGATAGTTGTTCTCAAGTGCCATGACAGCCTTGAGCATGCCGAACAGGCCGGATGCCGGCTCCGTGTGGCCGATATTCGATTTGATCGAGCCGATTGGAACGGGTGCACCGCGATTGGCGCCGATGACCGTGCCGATCGACCAGACCTCTGCCGGGTCGCCGACCTTGGTCCCCGTGCCGTGGCCTTCGACGAATGCCACCTGGTTGGCATCGATATTGTTGCCCTGATAGATCGAGCGCAACAGATTGGCCTGCGCTTCGCGCGAGGGCAACGAAATGCCGTTTGTCCGCCCGGCCGAATTGACGCCGGTTGCGATGATCTTGGCGTAGCTGCGGTCCTTTTCCTGCTTTGCCCGATCCGAGCGCCGCAGGATGAAGACAACGCCGCCCTCGGCACGGACATAGCCTGCACCGTCATTATCGTAGGCGCGGCAAAGCCCCTCCGGCGACAGCATGCGAGCCTGCGCAAAGCCAACGAAGGGCAGCGGATGCGCGAGAATATTGATGCCGCCGACGATGGCGGTCTCGATCTCGCCGGCGTTCAGCGCCCGCATGGCCTGGTCGAGTGCCACCAGCGAAGAGGAGCAGGCGGTATCGACCGTCATGCTCGGACCGCTCAGGCCGAAAATGTGCGAGATACGGTTGGATACGATGGAGAGCGTATTGCCGGTCATGAAATACGGACCGGCCGCCGCCGGATCTTCGACCGTCAGGTTGGCATGGTCGAGGCTTGATGCGCCGACATAAACGCCGACATTTTCGCCCTGCAGCGATGGAATGGAAATATTCGCATCTTCCAGCGCCCGCCAGGCAAGTTGCAGCAGCACACGCTGCTGCGGATCCATATGCATGGCTTCGCGCTGCGACATGCCGAAAGCGGCTGGGTCGAAATCATAGATGTTATCGAGCACGCCAGCGGCAAAAGAATAGGTTTTGCCCTGGTTACCCACAGGGTGCCAGAAGCGCGCCTGATCCCAGCGATCTGACGGGATGCGCGTAACGGTGCACTTGCCTTGGCGCAAAACTTTAAACAGCGCTTGAGGCGAATTTGCTCCAGGAGCGGCACAGGCACGCCCAATGATTTCAACTGTCATATTCAATCGAACGCTCTGATATGCTGTGAATTTAACCTGATTGCAGTTAAGACGCGAAATGGCAATCGGAACCTCATTCTCTGGTATGCCAGCAGTCTCTTAGTCAAAAAGCTGCCCCGCATATTAGTGAGCTTTTAACCCAATTTCCATACGTTTCAACCCTGTCTGCCGAAGATACACCTGCGGCAGGATAAGCCTAAACAATTATGGAAGCAGGCGGTAACCGTTGTTTAACGGGTATTGCCGGAAAGGCGCACTGTGAATTATTTGGGCGAAATGCGGTCCGCATGACTTGTTGTCGATGCTCTATTATGCTTTTCAAGGGGCCATCGGGATTCCCGTTTCTAGAATGCTGCAGTGCAATCCATCGCGAGTATGATGTGAAGGCCCTGATATCGGAGTGCTTTAATTGGTCCGTTTGAAAGCGATCCTGATTTGTGCCGTTTTGACGGGGTGTCAGGCTGTTCCCGGAGAGGGACCGGTGTCATCGGATATCCTTTCGGATGCCGGAAAATCTGGCGAGCAGATTGGCCGCGAAAGCGCTGTGCCCTTTGATGTTGTCGATGTGGATGGGCGTTCCGCGCGGCTTGTTTCCGACTACGTCGCGACGGCATTGAACCGGCGCTTCGGCATTGGCGGCGGCGTTGGCCAGGTGGTCATCGGCGTCGGCGATCAGTTGAAGGTTACGATATTCGAAGCTGGTAGCGATGGGCTCTTCTCCACCGCCGATTCCAAGCAGACTGGCATCGACCTGGTCGTCCAGCCCGATGGAACAGCCGCAATTCCCTATGTCGGTTCCGTGAAGTTCTCCGGAAAAACGCTGGAACAGGCCCGCCAGACGATCTTGAAGCAACTGGTCAACAAGGCTGTCGAGCCGGACGTGATCGTGACCAGCGTCAGCACCGCCTCTCGCAATGTGACTGTTTCCGGTGCTGTGGGTCGATCCGCGCTTGTTCCACTCAGCCTTGTCAGCGAAACGATCAATGAGGTCATTGCCAAGGCTGGCGGCCCGACATCGCAGCCCTATGAAACCTATGTGACGCTGGTTCGCGGCAAGAAGACCGGAACGGCGCTTCTCAAGTCGATCATCGAAAATCCGTCGGAAAACGTCCGGGTCCAGCCCGGAGACCAGATTTTCGTGACGCATGATCCGCGCACCTTCACTGTCCTCGGTGCCGCCAAAGCCAACAAGCGCGTCGAATTTGGCGCCAATGACCTCAACCTGCTTGAGGCAGTCGCGATGGCCGGCGGTGGCAATGATGATGCTGTCGATATGAAGGGCTACTTCGTATTCCGCTATGAAGAGCCTGACGTGGTCATGAGCCTGCTTGGCAATGAACGCTTCAATCAAATGCTCAACAAGGGCATGACGCCGGACAATGTCGGCCGCTATCCGATTGTCTATCGACTGGATATGTCGAAGCCGGACAGTCTGATCGTCGGGCAGACCTTCCCGGTCAAGAGCCGCGATGTGATCTACGCATCAAGGCATCCGTCCGTTGATTTTGCCAAGTTCCTCAATCTGGTCAGCCGCCCTGTTGGCGTCGCTGCCGGTGTCATAAGTATTTCCGACGTCGGAAACTAAGGTCCTGGCCGGGTGGCCGCTTCCTCGATAGGCGGCTGACCATATCGAAGCGCAAGGTTCTCGCCTGTCAGAAGGACAGGTCGAGAACCCTGTCTTCGAAAAGACGATTGCGCGATCCCTCCAGATGCAGTCGCATCGCCTTCTGCGCATCGTCTGCCCGTCCATCGGCAATTGCCTGGTAGATGGCATTGTGTTCCTGGAAAACCTTCTCGAGACCGAGGCGCGGCCCCATCAGGGACAATCCGTGCAGGTGCATGCCGACGGCGATGTGCGGCTTCAGCGCATCGATGGACGCGGTATAATAATGATTGTTGGCCGCTTCGGTCACACATTTGTGGAAAACGAAGTCGGCATCGGTGCGATGGAGCTGATGGCTGGTCGCCTCGCGCAGATCGGCGAGCGCTGCGGCGATCTTCTGGATCGCCGCCTCATCGCGGCGCTGGGCGGCGAAATAAGCGGCGGCCGGCTCGATTGTCAGGCGGAACTCGTAGCAGCGCTGTATATCGGCGATGGTCTTGACCGGCGAATAGGCAAGATGGGTCGCTGGCGAGGCCTGTGCGCTGACGAAGGTACCGGCACCCTGCCGTGAGTAGACAAGCCCTTCCTCGCGCAGACGCCCGAGCGCATCGCGCACGATAGGACGCGAAACGCCCATGATGGAGGCCAGTTCGTGTTCGCCGGGCAGGCGGGAGTCAGGCGGGTAATTTCCGGAACGGATGCGTTCGCGCAACTGGTCGAAGACGCGATCGACCAGACGCACCGATTTACCCCGTTCGGCCTTGGCGGTCGGGCCGGGTTCGCCGGTCGAGGGGACGTCATGCGCCATTCTTATCACCACACCTGTTATCGATCACCGGTTTGCCGGTTTCGATCTGCATTAGCAGATTCTCCGGAATGAGTTTTAGCAAAGAATCGCTCTTGCCGAAGCCCCCCGATTTCACAGCGCACAACAAGGGGCGGCCATCGCCAAGGCGAATGTCGAACCAGGGCACGCCGGCCTCGATCTCGCCGAGGGGCTTGAGGACGGTTGCCCCGAGAGAACGCAGGATCGCAAGCGCCGTATCACCGCCGCCCATCATCAGCATGTCCGGGTTCGTTTTCCATACGATCCGGGCCACTGCTTCCGCAAAGCGCGAAACAACCGCTTCGGGATCGTCGGCAAGATCGCCGGTGCAGCGGATGACGGCGGGCAGGCTGGGCGTTTCGGTCTCCGCAATAGAGCCTGCCGGCGCGTCGATGACGACAGTCACGCGACCGGCCTGTTGCAGGTGATTGATCTGGCTGGCTGTAATCGGGTCGCGGGAGCCGAAGGCAAAAAGCGTGGCGTCTGTCGGCGTGAACGAAACGTGGTTCGGCGAAGGTGCCGCAAGCAAACGGGCAAGTGCGCTGCCGAGACCGCGCGCCCCGACGACGACGCTGGCGGCCCAGTCAAGGCCGGCGACAAGCTGATCCAGATCTGCATCATTCGACGCATCAACGATGTCCACGGAAAATTGGGTCTCGCCGAACAGTGGCCGGATCGGCAGGGGTGTCTCGACACCGCGCCCGGTCACGGCTCCGCCGATCGTCAGGCGCGCCTGGTCCGGTATGGCAGGTGCCACAACGATCCGGCTGCGGCCGCTGGCCTCAGCCAAAGCTTCGCTTTCGGCCGCAACATTGCCCTTCAGCCGCGAGTCGATCTTCTTGAACAGGACGTCCGGGCAGGCCGAACCCAACTCTGTCAGGATCTGCCTGACGCGGTTGGCTGCCTCTGAGGACGACAAGGCGCGGGATGCCGTGTTGATCGCCAGAATATCCGTGTTCAAGGCCAAAGCCTGCGCAAGGGCCTCCGGCTCGATTGCCACAGCCACCGTCAAGCCGGCCTCAACAAAGGGTGTACTGGTATCCAGCGCCCCGGTCAGGTCGTCGGCGATGATGACGGCAAGAAATGTCATCCAGGCAGGCCTCCGTCGCCTGAAAGCCCCTGCGTAACGGCATGGCAGGCGACGTGATGGCCGGGCAGGGCTTCCCGCCATTCCGGAACCACCTTGCTGCAGACGTCCATGGCGATCGGGCAACGCGTATGGAACCGGCAGCCCGACGGTGGAGAGAGAGGGCTTGGCACATCGCCCTGCAGCACCTGCCGTTTGCGGCTGCGCTCATGGGCGGGATCGGCTTCCGGAACGGCCGAAAGCAGCGCCTTGGTGTAGGGGTGTAGCGGATTGTCGAAGAGTTCCTCGCGGCTGGTCAGTTCGGCCAGGCGGCCAAGATACATGACGCCGACCCGGTCGCTGATATGGCGCACGACGGCAAGGTCGTGGGCGATGAAGAGATAGGTCAGCCCGTATTTCTGCTGCAGATCGAGCAGAAGGTTGATGATCTGCGCCTGCACAGACACATCAAGCGCCGAGATCGCCTCGTCGCAGACGATGAACTTCGGCTGGCAGGCAAGAGCCCGGGCAATCGCCACGCGCTGGCGCTGGCCGCCGGACAGTTCGTGCGGGTAGCGGGATGCAAAGCGCGGCGGCAGGCCCACATCGGCCAGAAGCGTGGCGATCCGGTCCTTGAGTTCCGCCTTCGTCGCCAGCTTGTGAAACAGGATCGGCTCACCAACGGCCTCGCCGATCGTCATGCGGGGATTGAGCGTCGAATAGGGGTCCTGAAAAACGATCTGCAACTGCCGCCGATAGGGCCGCATCGCCTTTTCATCAAGCGCGACAATGTTGGTCCCCTGATAGACAACCTTGCCTTCGGTTGCCCGGTGCAGGTTGAGCAAGGTAAAGCCGGTCGTCGACTTTCCGCAGCCGGATTCACCGACGAGGCTCAGCGTCTCGCCTTCCATGATGTCGAAGGTAACGTCATCAAGCGCATGCACGGTGGCCGCCCGCTCTCCGAAGGCGCCAAGGCGCACATGGAAATGCTTGACCAGGTTTTCGATGCGCATCAGCGGTTGGGCGCCCATCATGCGGCCTCCAGATTTCGTTGCGCCACAAAGCAGGCGACGCGATGCGCCCCGGCATGGGCGAGGTTTTCGAGGGCCGGCACTCTCTCGTGGCAAATGGCCTCCACCAGCGGACAGCGCGGCGCAAAGGGGCAGCCCTTCGGTCGGCGTCCCGGTTCAGGCGGCGTTCCGCCAATCGAGCTCAGGCGGCTTGCGCGCTCGTCCGAAAGTTTCGGGATCGAGGCAAGCAGCCCCTGCGTATAGGGATGTGCCGGGCGGGCAAACAGATCGTCTACAGGCGCGTCTTCGACGACGGTGCCGGCATAGAGCACGGCGACGCGATCGACGAGGCCGGCAATCAGCGCCAGATCATGGGTGATCCAGACGATCGACATGCCGAGCCTGTCGCGCAGTTCCTTTACCAGATCGACGATCTGCGCCTGGATCGTGACGTCAAGCGCTGTCGTCGGCTCGTCGGCGATCAGGAGCTGCGGGTCGCAGGCAAGGCCGATGGCGATCATCACCCGCTGGCGCATGCCGCCGGAAAGCTCGTGCGGATAGGCATCGAGACGATCCTCAGCGCCTGGAATGCCGACAAGTTTGAGCAGTTCGCCTGCGCGTTTGCGGGCTTGCGCCTTCGTCATGCCGCGATGATAGATCAGCGGCTCGGCCAGTTGCTGGCCGATGCGCATGACAGGATTGAGCGAGGTCATCGGATCCTGGAAGACGAAGCCGACATCGCCGCCGCGCACTTTGCGCAGCTCCGAATTGGACATGGTCTGCAGATCGCGGCCGGCAAAATGCGCCGAACCCTTGGTCACGCGGATCTTGTTGGGCAGGAGCCGCATCAGGCTGAGCATGGTCAGGCTCTTGCCGCAGCCGGATTCGCCGACGACGCCGAGCGTTTCGCCCTTGTTCACGTGCAGGTCGATGCCGTCGACGATGGTCGCCGGGCCGTTGCGCGTCTCGATCTCGATCGTCAGCCCCTTGACGTCGAGCAGTGGCTCGCTTGCCTTCATCATGGTCATTTTGCACCGCGCGGATTGAGGGCGTCGTTGAGACCGTCGCCAAGAAAGGAGAACGCCACGGAGGCGAGGCCGAGCACGGCGGCGGGTGCGGCCAGCAGATGTGGATAATGCTGCCAGACGCGCAGGCCGTCGGAGATCATGTTTCCCCAGCTCGGCGTTGGCGGATTGACCCCGACGCCGAGGAACGAGAAGGCGCTTTCCAGAACCATGGCGGTGCCGAGACCGGCGCTGACGGCGACGATCAGCGGCCCGAGCGCATTCGGCACGACATAGCGCATCAGAATGATCCGGTTGGTAAGGCCAAGCGCCTGTGCCGCGGTAATATATGGCCGTGAGCGGATCGACAGCACCTGGGCGCGGACGAGGCGCGCATAGGGCGGCCAGGAAATCAGCGCCATGGAGCCGAAGACCAGCAGGAAATCGACCCAGATGGTTTCGCGGTAGAACGGATTGAGCGTCGCCAGATAGCGGCTCTCCATCCACATCGAGATCGGCGATTTCAAGGAGGCGTTGATGACGACGACCAGCAGCAGGTTGGGGATCGACATGGTCATGTCGGTCAGCCACATGACGATCCGGTCGAGCCAGCCGCCGAAGAAACCGGCCATGGCGCCGAGCGTCACGCCGATCACGACGGCAATCGCGGTGACGACAATGGCGACGAGAAACGCCGTGCGGGTGCCGTAGACCACGCGGCTGAAGACATCACGGCCGAGATCGTCGGTGCCGAACAGATGCGTCAGCGACGGCGCCATGTTGCGGGCGTCAAGATTTTGGCTGAGAAAGTCGAACGGCGTCAGATAGGGTCCGAACAGCGCCGTGAAGGCGAGCAGCACGACGATGCCAAGCCCGAAGACGGCCAGCCGGTTGCGGCGCAGCCGGTACCAGGCGTCGCGCCACAGGCTGACGGGCGGTTCTTCCTTGAAGTCGGGGGCAGAAGCGATGGGGATGACGGACATGCTCAGCGGCTCCTTCGTGTATCGTTGGCGCGCGGGTCGAGCAGGGGGTAGAGCACGTCGACCAGAAGATTGGAGATCATCACCAGAAACGAGCCAATCAGCGTGATGGCAAGGATGACGGGGTAATCGGTGTTGGTCAGCGCCTGAACGGTAAGGCGGCCAAGGCCGGGAAGGCCGAAGACCAGCTCGACGAAGATCGCACCATTGACGATGGTGATCATGATCAGGCCAAGCTGGGTGACAACAGGGGTGAGCACCGGCCGCAGGATATGGCGCAGCGCCACCACCATTTCCGGCACGCCCTTGGCACGCGCGGTGCGCACGAAATCTTCAGACAGCACCTCGATCACGGCGGAGCGGGTCTGGCGAACGATAAGCGCAATCGGCTGGAAGGACAGGACGAACAAGGGCAGGAGAATGCGCACATCGAAGACGCCGCCCCAGCCATAGGGCACGTTCGATCCGGGAATGACCATGATCAGAAGCACCATCAGCATCGGGCCGGCGACATAGGCCGGGATCGCCCAGAGAAAGAGCGCCGAACCGAGAATGGCATAGTCAGTGCGGGTATTCTGCTTCAGCGCTGCGATCAGCCCGAGCGGAATGGCGACGACGGCGGTGAGGAGAATGGAACAGAGGGCGAGCTTGAAGGAGACCGGCGCCGCTGCCGAAATCATCGCCCAGACGGACCGGCCTGATGTCAGCGAGTTTCCGAAATTGCCGTGCAATAGGTTCCAGATGTACGTGGCGAACTGCTCGAGGAACGGCCGGTTGAGGCCTGCACTTTCGCGGATCGCCTCGATGCGCTCCGGATTGTAGGCGACGTCGCCAGGTGCGCGCAGGAAGATCAGCTTGATCGGGTCGCCAGCGCCGAAATAGGCCAGTGCATAGACGCCGAGCATGACGAGCAGGACGGATGGTATCCAGACGACAAAACGCGTCGTGATGTAACGCAGCATGGCAGTCTCCCACCCATGGTTTACAAAGGAAAGTGCTCCGGAGGCCGATCATCGGCGTTCGACAGCACTCCGGCATTCAAGTTTTGTGCGGAAGCGGAAAACCGCTCCCGCACAGGAGGTCTTGAGAAAATGGTCTGGTCGATCAGGCGATCGAGATGTCCCAGGGCGCCACGACCTGCCAGTCGAGGTTCTTGTCCATGCCCGAGACATTGGCACTCGCCCAGCGTGACATGGTCTGGGCGTACCAGGGAATGAACTGCCAGTCTTCGCGGAAGGCCTTCTGGGCCTCCTGTGCAAGTGCCACGCGCTGTGGATCCTCGACCGCCTTGGTGGCAGCTTCAGTCAGAAGACTGTCGACCTTGTCGTTCTTGTATCCGCCCATCTTGTTCTGGGCATTGGACGAGGTCGAGGCGATGGAGCCGGCGAGATAGGACACGGCATCCGGGACGCGGGTGCCGACGTCGTCGCGGAAGATCTGCACCGCGTTCTGGTCCGGTCCGGCATAGGCGTCCTGCTGCGGCTTCATATCGACGGCCGTGATGCCGAGGTTCTGGCGCCACTGTTCGGCAATATACTGGGCCGCCGCTTCGATGGCAGGGCCGGAAATACCGACGAACAACAGCTTCGGCAGGCGCTCGGGCCCACCATAGCTGGATTCGGCGAGCAGCTTCTTTGCGCCTTCCGGATCATAGGGGTAAGGTTCGAAGCCGGAATTTTCGGCACCCGGCACGGAGTTGATGACCTGGTCTGTCTTCTTGTGCGGGCCATCCGGGAAAGAGGCCTTGATCAGCCCATCGCGATCGACAGCCATGATCAGCGCCTGGCGGACCTTCGGATCGTCCATCGGCGCGCGCTTGCTGTTGAACCAGAAATGCTGGCTGGTCGGGATCAGCGGACCGGATGCAAATTCGGCGCCCGAGGTCCTGGATGATGGTCGAGGTGACGAGTTCGGTATGGGCGTTGAATTCGCCGGACTTCAGCAGCGACGTCGCCGTGACATTGTCCTCGATCGAGGAGATTTCGATACGGGCGAGCTTCGGCTTCGGTCCGAAGAAGTTCTCATTGGCTTCGAAGACCAGCTTGCCGCCGTCGAGATCGATGCTTGTCAGCTTGAACGGGCCGGAATAGACGGCGCCGTTGGCGGGCATGTACCAGTCCGTCACTTCCTCGCCATCTTCGCCGCGCGACTGCGCTGCCTTGGTGATCGGCGCAATGTGGTTGGCGATGCGCATGTGGAAAATCGGATCGGAGGCGGCGAGTGTCACGACGACGGTGCCTTCATCCGGGGTCGCAACGCCGGAGATCTCCTTTGCCGTACCGCCGCTGACTTCAGCAAAGCCGGCGACCTTGCTCAGGACCTGATCGGCGCGCTGGCTCTTGGTATTGGGCATGGAGGCAACGTTCCACGAACCCTTGACATCTTCCGCCGTGATCTTGCTGCCGTCGGAGAAGACGGCCTTCGGATCGATCTTGAAGGTCCAGGTCTTGTTGTCGTCGGACGGCTCCCAGCTTGTAAAGACATAAGGGTGTAGATCACCCTTGGCATCGAAATACATCGGCGAAGCCCACCAGGCCGAGTTCCAGCGGAAGGGCACGCCACCACCGCGCAGGGGCGACCAATCCTGGTTGAATGCCGGGTTTGCGACCTTCAGCACCTGGCCCTCCTGGGCCATGACGATGCGGGCGCCCATGCCGAAAAGCGTAACGGCAACACTGGTACCAAGGCCGATTTTAAGGGCGCTGCGGCGGGTGAGCTGCGCCTTCGGCGAAGCCAATTCATTGTTCTGATTAGACATCTGATCCTCCAATAGATGCAATCATCGCGCCCTCCATTCTGTCGGTTTCCCCGCAGGTTGCCGCGCCATGATGAGGCCAGACACTGGATCCATAATGTAAATATGTCAATAAAAAATCCTAACATGAGCATGCGAAAATGCAGTCATCATATTTTATTGTTTATAATCATTAGGATAGATAATTGCGGTTATTCCTGTCCGCTTTTTCGCCTTGACAACTTGTCATGGTTTAACGGAAAAGCGAGCTCGTTCGCATTGCCGTAAGGCTGCGGCTTCACATGGTCGGGAGGAGATGGCCGATGACAACAGCACCGCGCATCACAGGTGTCTACAGCGCTGCGACAACGCCGCTGAATGCCGATCACAGCCCGGATCTCGGCCTGTTCACCCGCCATTGCCAGTGCCTGCTTGATGATGGGTGCCATGGCGTCGCATTGCTCGGCACCACCGGCGAGGCAAATTCCTTTTCATCGGCGGAACGTCGAAGCCTTCTGGAAGGCGTTATAAAGGCAGGTATATCGCCCGAAAAACTGATGCCTGGCACCGGCGTTGCAGCGATCCCCGAAACGGTCGAGCTGACGCGCCATGCCCTGTCGCTTGGTGTCAGGCGTGTCGTGATGCTGCCTCCCTTCTACTACAAGGGTGTGTCCGACGAGGGGCTTTTTGCCGCCTATGCGCGGATCATAGAGGCCATCGGCGACGAACGGCTGCAGATCGTTCTCTATCACATCCCGCAGGTATCCGGCATTCCCCTGTCGCTGCCGCTGATCGGTCGCCTCATCGAGGCTTTCCCCGATACGGTGGTCGGCATCAAGGATTCGGCAGGCGATTTCGCCAATATGGAAGCGCTTCTCGCAGCTTTCCCCGGGTTTTCAGTCCTGGCGGGAGCCGATCCTCTTCTGCTGCCGCTGGTCAAGGCAGGCGGTGCCGGCTGCATCACCGCCACCTCCAATCTCGTCGCGGATTCCCTGCGCACCGTCTACGACCACGCCAATGATCCGGCAAAGGCCGCGGTTGTCGAGACGGCACAGGCTCGCATCAATGCCTATCGCAGCCTTTCAAATTCCTACGTCCAGATCCCGACGATAAAGGCGATGGTGGGTCTGAGGCATGGCGAGCCGGCCTGGGCGCAGCCACGCCCGCCCCTGATGGCTCTGAGCCCTGCCGATCAGGCCGATCTTGCCCTGAAATTTGCACAGCTGCCGTAAAGCCCTGGAAAGTGGGAGGATGATGCGATGACGGATAAATCCGGTTTGCGCCCTGAGGAAATCCCGCCGCTGATGACGGGCGAAATCAAGCCCTTTCCCGGTGAGAATGGTCGTTTCGACGCGTTTCTGCCATCGCCCTGTGTCCAGAACCATGCTGCAAACCTTGCCTTTCTCCCGGATGGCTCGCTGACCTGCGTCTGGTTCGGCGGCACGATGGAGGGCATGGGCGATATTTCGATTTACATGTCGCGCCTGACGCCGGGCACCGACCGGTGGTCTGCCCCGGAAAAGATGTCCGACGATCCGGCGAAGTCCGAGCAGAACCCGATCGTCTTTCCAGCGCCCGATGGCCGCGTCTGGCTGCTCTATACGTCGCAGGTCTCCGGAAACCAGGACGGCGCCGTGGTCAAGCGTCGGATTTCAGAGGATGGTGGTCGCAGTTTCGGCCCGCCCGAAGTGCTCTGCGATACGCCTGGAACCTTTGTGCGCCAGCCAATCGTCGTCAATGACAAGGGCATCTGGTTATTGCCGGTCTTCCGCTGCGTCGGCGAGCCGGGTCAGCGCTGGACCGGCAATGTCGATACGGCAGCGGTGCTGGTGTCTGGCGATCAAGGCCAGACCTGGACGATGACGGACGTGCCTGAGAGCATCGGCGCCGTGCATATGAATATCGTCGCCCTCGGGGGCGACCGGATGGTGGCCTTTTATCGAAACCGCTTTGCAGAACAGGTTCTCCGCAGCTGGTCGATCGATGGCGGCCTGAGCTGGAGTGTGCCAGAGCCGACGGAACTGCCCAACAACAACTCGTCGATCCAGGCCGTTTCGCTCTCCGGCGGGCGTATCGGCATCGTCTACAATCATTCCAATGCATCCATGTCGACGGACCGGCGGCTCTCGCTCTACGACGAAATCGAGGCGGAGGAAGGCGCTCCGGCCCTGGCTGTCGCTGAGCCGGAAGGCAAGGTGCGCGGTGCAATCTGGGGTGTTCCGCGGGCACCGTTGAGCCTTTCGATATCGACCGATGGCGGCCTGACTTTTGCTGACCGGCGCGATCTCGATACCGGAGATGGCTACTGCCTGACCAATAATTCGAAGGATGCGCTCAACCGCGAATATTCCTATCCATCCATCGCAGAGGGGCCGGATGGCGCGCTGCACATCGCCTATACCTACTATCGACGGGCCATCAAATATGTGCGTCTCGACGCATAGCGGACGGCGATCGTGGTGGACGGCGGCTTCAGCTGCGGCGATGTTATCTGTGGTGGGGCGCGATTTGTAAAATTTTCGGGAAGAAGCCGCAAATGCCAGTCGGTGGATAGGCGGTTCTCGCCCTATTTTTACATTTCAGCAAGGGCGCGATGGTGAGCCGGAGGCCGAGTGCCGGGATCTTCCTGTTGAAGCTTATGCTCAGAAATAATGCATTAAAACAGTAATTTAATGCAGATTTTGGGGTAGCATGGTATGCCGGGTTCTCAAAAAAATCGATAATTCATCCTTTGATCTTGCAAGCGGTGGCAGTTTTATATAACAAATTTACATGTTGTTTGGTCGAAGCACGCGATCGTTGAGACGGTATCAGTTAGGAATGGCCCATGAGCAGCTTGTACGCGCCAATCACCCTTATCCGGCCGCAGATCATAGAGTTCGGCGTTGGCGTTGCCGAGAGACTTGGCAAGTGGGCATCTGATCAGGGTTTCCGTCGTGTGCTTGTTGTCTCCGATGCGTTCAACGCCTCGCGCGTCGATGGTCTTGGGCTCAAGGGCGAGGTTACTGTTTTTGCCGAAGTGCGGCCGGAGCCTGACATTCACAATCTCGAGCGCCTGCTCGAGGTCGCCAATGCGGTCAATGCCGATCTGGTCGTCGGCTTCGGCGGCGGCAGCGCCATGGATCTGGCCAAGCTGGCCGCTGTTCTGGCCGGGTCGAGCCAGACGTTGCGCGAGGTCGTTGGTCCGAACAAGGTGGCTTCACCCCGCCGCGTCGGTCTGGCGCAGGTGCCGACCACCTCGGGCACCGGCAGCGAGGCCGGCATCCGGGCGCTGGTCACCGATCCGGAAACCCAGGCCAAGCTCGCCGTCGAGAGCATCCACATGCTGGCGGATATCGCCGTCATTGACCCCAGTCTGACCTTCACAGTTCCGGCCGCGACCACTGCTGCAACCGGCGTCGATGCCATGGCGCATTGCGTCGAGGCCTTCACCAATCGCAAGGCCCATCCGCTCATCGATCTCTATGCCATCGAAGGCGTGCGGCTGGTCGGACGCTTCCTTGCCCGCGCCGTTGCCGATGGTTCCGATGCGGAGGCGCGGGCCGGCCTGTCGCTGGCTTCGCTCTATGGCGGGTTTTGCCTCGGCCCGGTCAATACGGCAGGCGGTCACGCGCTCGCCTATCCGCTCGGCACCCGCTGGCACGTGGCCCATGGGGCCGCAAATGCGCTGATTTTTCCGCATGTGCTTGCCTTCAACGCACCCGCCGTTCCGGAAAAAACCGATTTGATCATAACCGCGCTCGGGCTGACCGGCGCATCCTCGCAGCCCGCAGTCTTCGAGGCGGCCCACGGCTTCTGCCGCGCGCTCGGCATCGAGATGCGGTTGTCAGGCGTGGGTGTTCCCGAGAGTGACCTCGAAACCATGGCCAGCGATGCCTTCGCCATTCGCCGGCTTCTCGACAACAATCCGCGCGATCTCAGTCAGGCCGACATTCTGTCGATCTACGAGGCAGCCTATTAGACAAACACGCCCTTGCGGTCGCCACACCTGGCCACCGCAGAGCATGGAGGAGAGAATTTCATGGGCAAGACATCGCGTGTCGCCATCACGCTCGGAGACCCCGCAGGCGTCGGTCCGGAAGTTATCGTCAAGGCACTGGCATCCCTGCCGCAGTCCGATCGCGGCAATTTTGTCGTCGTCGGCAATGTCGAGGCGCTGGAACGGGCAAACCGTTCGACAGGCACCAGCCTGCGGTTCTCGGCTGATCCGGCCAACGGCAGCGACGTCATCGCCGTGGACGAGGTGGCAATCGACGGTCCCCTGCCTGACATCGGCAAGGTCAGCCCGGTCGCCGGCGATGCATCGGTCCGCTACATCAAGCGTGCGGTCGAACTTGCTCTGTCCGGAGAAGTCGATTGCATGGTGACGGCACCGATCAACAAGGAGGCGATGAACCTCGCCGGGCACCATTTCGATGGTCATACCGGTCTTTTGGCGCATCTGACGCAATCGAAGAGCTCGTTCATGCTGCTGGCATCCGAGCGGCTGAACACCATCCATGTCTCCACGCATGTGTCACTCCGTACCGCGATCGAGCGTGCCACGGTGGAGCGTGTGCTGGCAACCATAGAGGCCGGACACAAGCATTTCCTCAGGCTTGGCAAGAAGGCAAGGATTGCGGTCGCCGGCATCAACCCGCATTGCGGCGAGGGCGGCCTTTTTGGAGATGAAGATACCAGATTTCTGGTGCCCGCCGTCGAACTTGCCAGGGCCAAGGGCATAGATGTCGTCGGTCCGATTTCTGCCGATACAGTCTATGCGCGCGCCTATGGTGGAGCCTTTGATCTCGTCATCGCGCAATATCACGATCAGGGGCATATCCCCATCAAGCTGGTGGCCTTCGAAACCGCTGTCAACGTGTCGCTGGGCCTGCCGATCGATCGTGTGTCCGTCGATCATGGGACCGCATTCGACATCGCGGGCACAGGCAAGGCCAACCACGTCAACATGCTGTCGGCAATCGACTATGCGCGCATGGTCGCACAGGCGCCGCGAACGCCGCCTGTCGCCTGATACGTTGCCCGTCGTGACAGGCAGAAACGGGAAACTGCGCGACAGTTTCTGCTAGAGAACTTCCGCTGCATTGGCTGGCGTCGCCATCGGCACGCCGGCCTGCATGTCGTGCTCTGCATATTTGACCACAAGTATGCTGAGCACCGAGCCCAGGATAACCACAAACACAATCCGCATCATCATCGTTCGATTTCCCATCCGTTGCTACCCAAACGTGCGGGGACCACCGAAGTTCCGGAATGACCGAGGCGGGGTCATGATCGTCAGAAATCCTGGCGTCATCGCCGCACCTGAAATCGCCGGACAAGCGCCCTGGCGGACGATTGTGCCAGTTTTGGTTCAGGATTTTCGCCCATTCCGCGCCTTTCGATCTATCCTGCGCGCATATTGTCGTTGAGTTTTCCGGCATGCCGATGCTAGATCGCTCGGGCTCGGCGCGGCAAAGCTGGGTCTGCCGATAGATTTATTTTTGATGTGTCATTGTTTCGTAAACACAGGTGGAAATATTCAAGGCAATAGATCGGCAGGCTTCATCGCTCGTCGATACCCCTGTTCTGGCGGATTTCGCAGTCGCTCCGGGTCGTGCCGGACTGGATTTTTCAAGCGAGGTCGGGTCCATTGCGGGGAGGGCGGCATAGGTCGTCTTGAGTTTATTCCGGCGCGACGGGACGGTTGCGCGAGACAAAAGGGGCTCTGAAAGCACACATGGCAGCAGCATTTGGAACATCGGGCCTGCGTGGGCCTGCGGTTGATTTTACGGCGGACGTCTGTTCAGCCTACGTGCGGGCGTTTCTGGAGCGCTGCGCGGCAGCAGGCGAGGGCCGCACGGCCTATGTGGCCGCTGATCTGCGCGAATCGAGCCCGCGTATTGCCGGCTATTGCCTTGCAGCCATCGAGGCGGAAGGCTGGACTGCCGTCTGGGCAGGCGAGGTCCCGACCCCAGCCGTCGCCGCCTATGCTATGGCCCGCGCGGCGCCGGCAATCATGATCACCGGCAGCCATATTCCGGAAAGCTATAACGGCATCAAATTCTACCGGCCCGACGGCGAGTTCCTGAAGACCGACGAAGCACCGGTACGCGAACGGGCGGAAGTCATGCTGGCCGAAGGCATCGTCGCCGGCGGGAGCGCTCCGGGCGCGCCCCTGGCAGACGTCGCCGCTGCTTACATCGATCGCTATCTGGACGCCTTCGGACCCGATGCCCTTGCCGGCATGAAGATCGGCATCGACCTGCATTCGGCTGTCGGACGGGATCTGACGGTGGCGATCTTCGAGAAGCTGGGTGCGCAATGCACGCCGTTCCGCCGGGTCGACCGCTTCGTTGCTGTCGATACGGAGGCGCTCGACCCGGACGATGTGGCGCGGTCCAAGGCCATTATTCTGGAGCATGGCCTCGACGCCGTTGTGTCCACCGATGGCGATGGCGACCGGCCGCTGGTGATCGACGATACCGGGCGCCAGATCAATGGCGACGTTCTGGGCATGCTGACGGCGCGCGCCATCGGGGCAAAGACGGTGGTCACCCCCTTGTCGTCGACCAGTGCCGTGGAGCAATCCGGCTGGTTCGACACCGTCGTGCGGACAATGATCGGCTCACCCCATGTGGTGGCTGCAATGGCGAAAGCTGAAGCGCATCCCGTCGTCGGCTTCGAAGCCAATGGCGGTTTCCTGCTGCAGGATGATGTCGTGCTGGCAAAAGGCCCGTTGCAGCGCCTGCCGACGCGCGACGCCATCCTGCCCGCCGTTGCCTGCCTTGTGCTCGCGAAATCCGAGGGGAAAAGGCTGTCGCAAATCACCGAGACCTTGCCGCCCCGCTTCATGAAGGCCGATCGCGTCAAGGATGTTTCGGCGGAAAGGGCGGGCATTTTCCTGAAATCGGTGGAAGCCTCTCCCGAATTCAGGGCCGCCTTCGACATGCGGATCGCAGCGCCTGTGGAAATCTCGACGCTGGACGGGGTGCGCATGGTTTTTGCGAACGGCGACACGGTCCATTTCCGCCAGTCCGGCAACGCGCCCGAGATGCGGATCTATGTCGAGACAGGATCAGCGGACACCACGCAACAGCTGTTGAGCGATCTGATCGACCGCTTCAAGGCGCAATAGCCCGGTTTTCTTCACGGAACGCCGGTCAGGATGGCTGTGTCGCCCCGTTTGGCGACACAGCCGTCAACGCCATTGTCGCCCCGCGCAAGCAACACATTCGGGCTGTTTGCTCTGGGCGCGCTCATCTGCGATCGCCCTGCGTCAGGGCGTGGAGTGCCGCCGCATCAATTCGGGCGTGACCATGATGGTCGCAGGTTCCGGCTGGCGGCCATCCAGCACATCAAGGATGAGTTCCGCCGCCCGGGCGCCGATCTCTCGCGGGAACGGATTGATGGTCGTCAGAGACGGCACACAGATATTGGCAATCTCGTAGTCACCGAAGCCGGCCACGGAGATCTGGCCGGGCACGTTCACGCCCCGCCTCTGACATTCTGTCAGGGCACCGAAGGCCGAAAGGTCGGACACGCAGATCACCGCCTGCGTGTCGGGTAGATCGTCGAGAAGCCGTCCCATGGCCTCGGCGCCTTCTCGCATCGAGATCGGCGGCACCCCGGCGGCAATCAGCCGATCAGCCTGAAGGCCATGCGCCGTCATGGCGGCGATGAAGCCGGCGCGGCGATCGGTGCCGCGGGTATCGCGATCGGCATCGCCGCCGATAAAGGCAATGCGCGTGATTCCGGCGGAGACGAAATGATCCACGATTGTTCGAACCGCCCCGGCATTCGAAAAGCCGACGACATGGCCGACCGGCGTCTCCGGGAGATCCCAGGTCTCGATCACCGGGATGCCGGCATTTTCGAGCAGTCGTCGCGAGCGTGGCGTATGGCGCCCGCCGGTCACCACGATCGCTTCCGGCCGACGGCGCAGCAACTGCTCGATCAGCCGTTCTTCTTCGTTGATGTCATAGTCGGTATAGCCCAGCAGGATCTGCAGGCCGCGAGCTTTCAGCCCTTCCGACAATCCGCGCACGGTATCGGCAAAGTTCGCGTTGTTGATGGAGGGAATTGTGACCGCGACGAAGTCGGTGCGCTGCGAGCGCAGGTTCGATGCCGTGCTGTCGAAGACGTATCCGAGGTGATCCGCAGCCTGGAGAATGGCACTTCGCGTGGTTTCACTCACCGAAGTATCCTGCTTGAATGCACGGCTCACCGTCATCGGCGAGACGCCCGCAAGGCGGGCGACATCAGCCATGGTGGGGGTTTTGCGCGTTGTGCTCATCCCGTTGTGGTATCGTTATCGTAGCCCAAAATCCAGTCCCACCCCAGGCCGCTCAGACGGGCTCAAATTCGAGTGCGGTCGTCACATGATGGTGGATGCGACCGGTAAAAAACCGGGCCAGGACCGATTCCGTCGCAGCCCGCGCTTCAGTGCGGACGGGACTAGCGAGCGCGGCATCGACGGCCTTCAGATCCGGATAGTTGATGGCGAGGATCATCGGATATTCCGGCGCCCCTTCGTCGCGGCTTTCAGCGAAGGTGACGCGTACAGAGATGGCGCCGGGAAAGGCTCTCCATTTTGGCAGGATCTCTGTCCGCACGGCCTCGCGAAATGCATCGTTCTGGCCTTCATGCACCTTCCCTTCGAAGAGGGCGTAGCGGGTAATCATTCTGAAATCTCCTTGTTCGGCCCCTTGAAGAACTCCATCAGGGCTGCCTGATCCTCGCCACCCAGCCCGGCTGCGGTGAGCATGCGATGTATTTCCGCACAGACCGCCGTCAGCGGCATGGCGGTATTGGTGAGCCGCGCCAGATCCTGGGCGGCGTTCAGATCCTTGACCATGTTGTCGATCCGGCCTGTCCGGCGGTAGTCGCGGGCCGAAAAGCGCGGCATGTATTCCTGCAGCAGCGCGCTGTCGGCGCGGCCGCCACGCAGGGCCTCCGGGATTTTCAGCACATCGACGCCGGCGGCTTCAGCAAGAGCGGTTGCCTCGGCAACCGCCAGGAAACCGAGGCCGCAGAGCACCTGGTTGATCATCTTGGTTGTCTGCCCGGCGCCGGGGCCGCCCATGTGGGTCTGGTTTCCGGCAAGCCTTGCAAGATGCTGTTGCGCTTCCAGCACGTCCGGCGCTGCACCGCCCTGCATCAGGGTCAGCTGTCCGGTCGCGACCTTGGGTATCCCGCCGGAGAGCGGGCTATCCACCCAGCGCAGGCCCTTTGCGGCACAGTCCGCCGCCATGGCCTTGGTTGTTTCCGGATCGATCGAGGACATGTCGATGATCAGCGTGCCCGTTGAGGCACCTTCGGCCACCCCTTGCGGACCAAAGACGGCCGCCCGGACAATCGCTGCTGAATTGAGCGACAGGATCACCGCCTTTGCCCTGGCAGCCGCCTCCGCAGCCGAGGCTGCACCGATGGCGCCCTTTTCCACAAGAGCCGCAACCTTGTCCGGATCTCGATCATAGACGACGAGACGAGTCCCCGTTTCGACGAGGCGGGCGCCGATTGCGCCGCCCATGGCGCCGGCGCCGATCAGGGCAATGATGTCAGTCATGGTTGCGTTCCTTCAAGATAGGGCAGGATCCGGGCGACGATGTCATCCGTCGACTGGTCGATCTCGACACTGATTGCCTCGTCTGGCCCCGGCGGTTCCAGGCTTGCGAACTGGCTTTCCAGGAGAGACAACGGCATGAAGTGTCCGTCGCGGGTGGCCATGCGCTGCGCAATCAATTCCCGGCTTCCCGCCAGATGGACAAATCCGACCGGACCGCCCGCGCCAGACCGGATGCGGTCCCGATAGACGCGCCTGAGGGCCGAGCACCCCAGGATCAGCGGGGCACCGTCGTTCAAGGTTGCGGCAATGCGTTCCAGCCAGGGCCAGCGATCCTCATCGCTGAGCGGAATGCCGCTGCGCATCTTCGCCACTGCATCGGCCGTGTGAAGGTCGTCGCCATCGCGATAGTCGACGCCGAGATGACGTGAGAGGGCTTCGCCGACGGTCGACTTGCCACAGCCGGCGACCCCCATGATGACAAGACGCAATGTCATAGCGACGCCGTGATCCCGCCGTCGACATAGAGGATATGGCCATTGACGAAGCTTGCGGCGTCCGAGGCGAGGAAGATGCAGGCGCCCTGCAATTCCTCGACCTTGCCCCAGCGGCCGGCCGGAGTGCGCTTTGCAAGCCAGTTTGAAAAGTCCGGATCGGCAACAAGGGCAGCATTCAAGGGCGTGTCGAAATAGCCGGGTGCGATGGCGTTGCAGTTGAGACCGTGTTTGGCCCAATCGGTCGCCATGCCCTTGGTGAGGTTACCGACGGCACCCTTGGTCGCTGTATAGGGTGCGATCGAGGGGCGGGCCAAGGCCGTCTGGACGCTGGCGATGTTGATGATCTTGCCCCGGCCACGCGCGATCATATGGCGGGCAACGGCCTGGCCGACGTGAAACACGCTTGCGATATTGGTCTGGAGCAGCCGCTCGAAGGCCTCGGCGGGAAAGTCTTCCAGCGGCGCGCGATGCTGCATGCCGGCATTGTTGACGAGGATGTCGATCGGCTTGCCGGAGGCCTCGTAGGCGTCGACAGCAGCGCGCACCGCCTCATGGTCTGTCGCATCGAAAGCCAGCGTGTCGGCACCTACGATGCGCGCCGCAGCAGCCTTGAGCTTGGTTTCGTCACGCCCGTTGAGCACCACCTCGGCACCCGCGGCGCAGAGCCCCTCTGCCAGCGCAAATCCGATGCCCTGGGACGAGCCGGTGATCAAGGCGCGGCGCCCCTTCAGGTCAAACAGGTTGAGTGCCATGGCGTCCTCCTCTCGATTTCTCTCTCGACAAGCGTCGATAGGTTTGTATATGTTATCGATAACAAACGAATGTCAAGCATCCAGATCGGAGACATCATGACAAAGCCCGACATCCTGCAGGTGGGACCTTATCCGGAATGGGACCAGGGTCCGCTGGATGCCCAGTTCCAGATGCATCGCTATTTCGAAGCGTCGGACAAGGCAGCGTTTCTTGCCGAAGTGGGCCCGAAAATCCGTGGCATTGCCACGCGCGGCGAGCTTGGTGCCAATGCGTCCATGATCGCTGGCTGCCCCAATCTGGAGGTCATCAGCGTCTATGGCGTCGGCTATGATGCCGTGGATCTCAATGCCTGCCGCGCCCGCGGCATCCGTGTCACCAACACGCCGGATGTCCTGACCAATGACGTGGCGGATCTCGGGGTCGCGATGATGCTGGTGCAGTCGCGCGGCATGATTGGCGCCGAAACCTGGGTGCGGGATGGGTCATGGGCGCAGAAGGGTCTCTATCCCCTCAAGCGCCGTGTCTGGGGCCGCCGGGCAGGGGTACTGGGTCTCGGTCGAATTGGTTTCGAGGTCGCCAAGCGGCTGGCCGGTTTCGACCTGGAAATTGCCTATAGCGATGTCTCGGCCAAGGACTTTGCCAAGGACTGGGAATTCATCGCGGATCCGGTTGCCCTTGCTGCCCGCTCCGACTTCCTGTTCGTGACGCTCGCTGCGTCCGCCGCAACCCGTCATATCGTCGGCAACGAGGTCATCGAAGCCCTGGGTCCGGAAGGCATGCTGATCAATATCAGCCGGGCGTCCAATATCGATGAGGAGGCTTTGCTGACTGCTCTGGAAGCCGGCACGCTCGGTTCCGCTGCCCTCGATGTCTTCGAAGGCGAGCCCAATCTCAATCCGCGTTTCCTGACCCTGCCCAACGTTCTCTTGCAGCCGCATCATGCCAGCGGTACGGAAGAGACCCGCAAGGCCATGGGCAAACTCGTCCGGGACAACCTCGGCGCCCATTTTTCCGGTGCAACCCTCCTCACTCCGGTGCTCTGATGAAAGCCATAGTCATTCATGCCGCCCGCGACCTGCGGATCGAAGATCGCCCCGATGAAGTGCCGCAAGCCGGCCAGATGCGGTTGAGGCTGGCGACCGGCGGAATTTGCGGATCAGACCTCCATTACTACAATCATGGCGGCTTCGGTGCGGTGCGCCTGCGCGAACCGATGATCCTTGGCCACGAGGTCTCGGCTTTTGTCGATGTCATCGGCCCCCGCGTCAGCGGCTTCGAGGTCGGTCAACTCGTGGCGGTGTCTCCCTCCCGCCCCTGCGGGCAGTGCCGATACTGCCATGAGGGCTTGCCCAATCATTGCCTCAACATGCGGTTCTATGGCAGCGCGATGCCCTTCCCGCATATCCAGGGGGCGTTTCGCGAAAGTCTGGTGGCCGACGCCATCCAGTGCGTCGATGCGACAGGCCTGTCCGCCGGCGAGGCCGCGATGGCAGAGCCGCTGGCTGTCACGCTGCATGCCACGACGCGGGCAGGCAACATGCTTGGCAAGCGCGTGCTGGTAACCGGTTGCGGCCCGATCGGCGTCCTGTCGATCCTGGCGGCACGCAGGGCAGGGGCTGCGGAGATCGTCGCGACGGATCTGTCCGACTTCACCTTGTCGGTGGCGGCAAAGGTCGGGGCGGACCGCGTCATCAACACGGCCAAGGAGCCGGACGCCTTGTCACACTATGCGGCGGACAAGGGCACCTTCGACGTTCTTTACGAATGCACCGGCGTGGCGGCAGCCCTTGCCGGCGCCATACCGGCGATGCGGCCGCGGGGCGTCATTCTCCAGCTCGGCCTCGGTGGCGACATGAGCCTGCCGATGATGGCGATCACAGCCAAGGAACTCGACCTGCGCGGCTCCTTCCGCTTTCATTCCGAATTCGCCATCGGCGTGGAACTGATGCGCAAGGGGCTGATCGACGTCAAACCGCTGATCACCCACACCGTAGCGCTCGGCCAATCGGAAACGGCGTTCAAGCTGGCATCCGACCGCAGCCAGGCGATGAAGGCGCAGATCGTTTTCTCGACCTGAACAGTTGCACAAACTGTCCGGCCAAAGGCTTGCTCATGGCTTGATGCCGGCCGGTATTGTCCCTAACCTTGAAGTGCGGGGAGAGCACGAGAAATGTCATTTTTCGAAATCATCGACCCGGCCTTTGCCCGCTTCGTCATGGGCAATGCGCCGGTCAAACGGCTGGCGTCAGGATTTGACTGGGTCGAGGGGCCGGTCTGGTTCGGCGATGCCGGCTGCCTCCTGTTTTCCGATATTCCCAACAACCGGATCCTGCGCTGGACGGAAGAGGGACTGACGACATATCGGCAGCCATCGGACTACGCCAATGGCCATACGCGCGACCGGCAGGGCCGGCTCATCAGCTGCGAACATGGAACGCGCCGGGTCACGCGCACCGAATGGGACGGTTCGATCACGGTCCTGGCCGACCGCTACCAGGGGAAACGGCTGAACAGCCCGAACGATGTGATCGTCGCTGCGGACGGGTCGGTGTGGTTCAGCGATCCCCACTACGGCATCATGACGGATTACGAGGGATACAAGGCCGAGCAGGAGCTTGCCTGCGCGATCTATCGCATCGCGCCATCAGGCGAAATCGAGGCCGTGATCACCGACATGGCATGCCCGAACGGGCTTGCCTTCAGCCCCGATGAACGCCTGCTTTACGTTGCCGATACCGGCCGGATGTTTTCCGCCGATCCGCAGCATATTCGTGTCTATGAGATGGTGGACGGCTTGCCGGTCAACGGTCGCCATTTTTATACGATCACGCCCGGCTGCGCCGATGGCATCCGCGTCGATAGCGATGGCAATCTCTGGTCCTCGGCCGCAGATGGTGTGCATTGCATCGCCCCTGACGGACATCTCATGGGCAAGATCCTGGTGCCGGAAACCGTTTCGAATATCTGCTTTGGCGGACGGGCCAAGAACCGCCTCTTCATCACGGCGACCACCAGCCTCTATTCGATCGTCCTCAATCGGCGCGGCATGCAGATGCCTTGATGGCCAGACGCTTTAGCCTGTCTCTCCCGGAACCAGGCGGGTGGGGACGATCGTCACGGTCTGCGCCGGTTCGCCCTTGAGCTTGGCCACAAGCGCCTCGGCGGCAGCCTTGCCGATGCCGGTCGTCGGCACCACGGTGGTCGTCAACCGCTTGGGAAGGATCGACGCCGCTTCCATCCCGCCCCAGCCGGCGATGCCGATATCTTCGGGAACCCGCAGGCCTCTGGCCTGACAGAAGGCCATGCCGCCAATCGCCATCTCGTCATTGTGGAAGTAGACGACATCGAAATCGTCCCGCCTGCTGAGAAGGGTTTCAAGGCCATAATAACCGGCATAGAAACCCGGCGCATCATGCAGCATCTCGCTGTCGACCAGGGGATGTCCGGCGCGCGAAAGCGCGTCGCGGAAACCTTCGAAACGGGCCTGGCCCATGATGTCCGATCGCGCCAGCGCACCGATGTAGCCCGCATGGCGCCGGCCCCGGCGAATGAGATGCTGGGCCATTTCGGCGCCGCAATCCGTGTGGGAGAAGCCGACGGACATGTCGATCGGGCTGGTGGTCAGGTCCCAAATCTCGACGACGGGAATGGCGGCACTGCGCAGGAGATCGATCGTTCCGGGCGAGTGATGGCGCCCGGATAGAATGAGACCGGCCGGACGCCAGCTCACCACCTGACGGATCCAGGCCTCTTCCTCCAGCATCGAATGATCATTGGCGCCGATGATCAACTGGTAGCCGAGGCGGCCAAGCGCGCGGTCGACCCCGTCAAGCACATGGCCGAACAGACCGGATGTGAGCCGGGGAACACACATGCCGACCAAAGTACCCGCCTGATCGGCGCCGAAGGCGGCGGCCAGCCGGTTGGGCAGATAACCCAGCCTCTCGGCAATTTCCATCACCCGTTTGCGGGTGTCATCGGAAAAGCCGGACCCGTCCCGAAGGACCCTGCTGACCGTCATCTTCGATACACCCGCCGCCCGGGCGATATCCTCCAGATTGGCCCTCATGCGGGACTCCGATCGCTGGATGGGAGGGAAATCACGATCATAATGTTATCGATAACTTTCTTCTTGACAAGGCCGATCGCCTGAGTAGTTTAGTTACGTTACCGGTAAACCAGACGCAAGATCTGTCGGGACGGGGGAGGAGAGTCAATGCAAGCGTCATCAGACGGCCTGCTGTTCGATCGCATCGTAAAATCCTTTGGTGGCACGAAGGCGCTGAAAGGCGTTTCCCTGAAGGTGGAGCGTGGCGAGATCGTCGCGTTGCTCGGCGAGAATGGTGCGGGCAAATCAACCCTGATCAAGGTTCTGGGTGGCATTCACCGCCCCGACGAGGGTGGTGTTTTCATCGACGGCGCATCCTATGTCCATGAGGCCGGCAAGGCGGGCGGGCAGAAGGTCGCCTTCATCCATCAGGACCTTGGCCTGATCGAATGGATGAGCGTTGCCGAAAACATTGCCCTGTCACTCGGTTATGTGAAAAAGGGCCGCCGCATCGACTGGCCGGCAACCGAAGCGGCAGCCGATCGGGCGCTTGCCCTGGTCGAAGCCGATTTTTCCGCAACGGCGCGCATTTCCAGCCTCACGCGGACGCAGAAGTCCCTGGTGGCGATTGCCCGGGCTCTTGCCGCCGATTGCGATTTTCTCGTGCTGGACGAACCGACGGCCAGCCTTCCTGCGGACGAAGTCGAGCGCCTCTTTGCCGCCCTGCGTCCCCTCAAGGCGCGTGGCGTCGGCATGATCTATGTCAGCCATCGCCTGGACGAGATCTTCCGCATCGCGGATCGCGTCGCCGTGCTGCGCGATGGGCTGATGGTCGGCATGCGCGCCATCGAACACACGACCCCGGAAGAGCTGGTCAGTCTGATCGTCGGGCGCAAGGCCCGCGAAATCGCCAGGCCCCCGGTGCTCGAAGGGCCGGCGATCCTCAAGGTGCAGAGCCTGGCAACGGGTTCTGTCGGGCCCGTCAGCTTCGAGATCCGCCGTGGCGAACTGCTCGGCCTTGCCGGTCTTCGCGGTGCGGGGCACGAGGATGTCGGTCGCGCCCTGTTCGGTCTCATGCCGCATGCCGGCAAAGTCACGCTGAACGGCGTATCGCCAAACCTTGCCAATGCCGGCAGCGCCATGCAGTCGGGCATCGGGCTTGTCGCCCGCGACCGCATCGGCGAAAGCGTCGCGCCGGGCCTGTCCATCCGGGAGAATGCTTTTCTCAATCCATCGGCCACCGGGCGGCGCCTGCTCAGTCTTTTGTCACCGAAGGGCGAGGATGCGCTCGCCCTTGACATGGGCCGGCGCGTCGGGCTGTCGCCGAACGATCCGACCCTTGCCATCGAGGCGCTGTCCGGCGGCAACCAGCAGAAGATCGTCGTCGGACGCTGGCTGGATTCCAACCGCCAGCTGCTGATCACCGAGGATCCGACCGCCGGTGTCGATGTCGGTGCCAAGGCCGAGATCTACCACCTGCTCTACAAGGCGCTGGCCAGCGGGATGGGCGTTCTCGTCGTGTCCACCGATTTCGAGGAAACCGCCAATATCTGCCATCGCGCCATCGTCTTCAGCCGCGGCCTGCCCGTGGCCGAACTGAGTGGCGTCGAACTTTCAACCGAATCCCTGATCCAGGCCGCATCGGCCGGTGAAGCCGCCTGAGGACCGCCATGCCCGGAATACAATCCAATGCCGTCGAACCCACCAAGGACGAACTTCGCGGCATGTCCGCTGCACAGAAGATCATCCGTCTCGCCCCGACCTATGGACTTGTCATCCTGATGTTCGGGCTGATCCTGCTGTTTTCGATCCTGCTGCCCAATACATTTCCGACCATGCTCAATGTCCGGGCCATCCTGTCGGACAAGGCGATCATCGCGCTCCTGTCGCTTGCCGCGATGATCCCCATGGTCGCGGGCCGCATCGACCTCACGGTCGGCTATGGCATCGTGCTCTGGCACATCCTCGCGATCAGCCTGCAGACCATGTATGGCTTGCCCTGGCCGGTCGCCGTCGGCATCGTGCTGGTGCTCGGCATCATCACCGGTGCGCTGAATGGCCTTCTGGTCGAAGTGGCGCGGATCGACAGCTTCATCGCCACCCTTGGAACCGGCACGATCCTCTATGCGATCGCCCTGTGGCACACCGGCGGCCGGCAGATGGTCGGCGCCCTGCCGGATGCCTTCTATGCGCATCAACGGGACCTTCGTCTTCGGACTGCCGATCACCGCGATCTATGTGCTTGTCATCACGCTGGTCCTGTGGGTCGCGCTCGAATACACGCCGATCGGTCGTTATCTCTACGCCATCGGCGCCAACCAGCGCGCCGCCGAACTGAACGGCATCCCGACCCGGAAATTCGTCATCAGCGCCTTTATCACATCCGGCCTGATGACGGCGCTTGCCGGCGTGCTGCTCGCCTCGAAGCTTCGCATCGGACAGGCATCGGTCGGTCTCGAATTCCTGCTTCCGGCGCTCGTTGGTGCCTTTCTCGGCTCGACCACGATCAAGCCCGGGCGGGTCAATGTCTGGGGCACGATCGTCGGCGTGATGATCCTTGCGGTCGGCATTTCCGGCATTCAACAATTCGGCGGCAGCTTCTGGGTAGAGCCGCTGTTCAACGGAACGACGTTGCTGATTGCGATCGGCATCGCCGGATACGCGCAACGCAAGAAAGGCGCGAAGTCGAAATAACTCAGCCACATTGGGAGGAAAACCATGCTGAAGAGAGCCCTAGCCGTATCGATCCTGGCGCTGACGGCCGCCATGCCTGCTCACGCCGACGCCATATCGGATGCGATGGCCGAGGTACAGAAATATGCCGGCGAGAAGACCGTCTGGGATGGTCCGACCAGCGGACCGGCCGCCGCAGCCGGCAAGAAGATCGTCGTGCTTGCCGCGGACATGAAGAATGGCGGCATTCTGGGCGTCACCAACGGCATCCAGGAAGCAGGCGCCAAGATCGGCTGGGAGGTCACCGTTCTTGATGGCGCCGGTTCCGTGCAGAGCCGTGCCGGCGCCTTCGGCCAGGCACTCGCCTTGAAGCCGGATGGCATCATCATCAACGGGTTTGACGCGGTCGAACAGCAGGCAGCCCTCAAGCAGGCCTGCGATGCGGGTATCCCGATGGTCAGCTGGCATGCCGGCCCGGTCATCGGTCCTGATCCGGCCAATTGCCTGTTTGCCAATGTCTCCACGGACGCCATGGAAGTTTCGGCCGCAGCCGGAAAATGGGCCTTTGCAGATGCCGGCGGAAAGCCGGGCGTGGTGATCTTCACCGATTCCACCTATGCCATCGCCATCGCCAAGGCAGACAAGATCAAGGAAACGATCGAAGCGCTCGGCGGCACGGTTCTGGAATATGTCGATACGCCAATCGCCGACACGTCGAACCGGATGCCGACGCTGACCACCTCGCTGCTGCAGAAATATGGTGCCAGCTGGACCCATGCTCTCGCCATCAACGACATCTACTTCGACTTCATGGGCCCGAGCCTGGCTGCCGCAGGGATTGCCGGCGACGGCGCACCCAAGGCCGTTGCTGCCGGTGACGGTTCGGAATCGGCCTACCAGCGCATTCGCTCAGGCCAGTATCAGTCGGTCACGGTCGCCGAGCCGCTGAACCTGCAGGGCTGGCAGCTGGTCGACGAACTGAACCGCGCGGTCGCAAAGGTCGAATGGTCGGGCTATACCTCGCCGCTGCATGTTGTCACCAAGGCCAATATCAGTGCCGATGGCGGCGACAAGAACATCTTCGATCCCGGCAACGGATACCGCGATCAATATGCGAAAATCTGGGGCAAATAAGACTTGATGGCCTGCAGCCGGCTCGACCTTTTCGCGCCGGCTGCGACCATACACTTGCCGCCCGGCAGGGCGGCACTCAGAATTGCCGAACCCGTCTCGATGTCCCTGCAAGCGGGAAACCCTGCGGCACACGGGCCTGTTGTGCTCTTGCGGGACAAGCTAGATCTTCTTCCGCAAGAGCACGTTGTCCAGACAAACCTTAGAACGGATAATGCTGGCTTGGATCCTCGATGGTGATCCAGCGCAGGTCGGTGAATTCGGCGATTGCCGCCTTGCCGCCGAAGCGTCCGTAGCCGCTGCCCTTGACGCCGCCGAAGGGCATCTGCGCCTCGTCGTTCAGCGTCGGGCCGTTGATGTGGCAAATACCCGATTCGATCCTGGCGGCAACAGCCATGGCGCGCTGGACGTCACGGCTGAACACCGCGGAGGAAAGCCCGTATTCGGTGTCGTTGGCAATGCGGATCGCCTCTTCCTCACCGGCTACGCGGATGATCGGCTTGACCGGGCCGAAGGATTCCTCGGCATAGATCCGCATGTCCGATGTCACATGGTCGAGCAGCGTCGCTTCCACGACGGTGCCGGTGCGTTTGCCGCCGGCGACCAGCGTGGCGCCCTTGGCGGTGGCGTCTGCGATGAGTTCTTCCATCTTCTTCGCCGCATCGAGGCTGATCAGGGAGCCGAGCACGACGTGGCCGCGGGGATCGCCGGCCGGAAGCTGGGCGGCGCGCGGCCGCGAGTTTGGCGACGAATTCGATCGGCAATGGCCTCGATCGACGATAATCCGCTCCGTCGACATGCAGATCTGGCCCTGATGCATGAAGGCGCCGAAGATCGCGGCGTTGACGGCGCCATCGATATCGGCATCATCGAGGATGACCAGAGGCGCCTTGCCGCCAAGTTCGAGAAGGGCCGGCTTGAGGTGCTGGCCGCAAAGCTTGGCGATGATCTTGCCGACCTTGGTCGACCCGGTGAAATTGACGCGCCGGACGGCGGGGTGGGCGATCAGGCTGGCGACGATATCGGCCGCATCCTCCGGCGCGTTGGTGATGACGTTGATGACGCCGGCGGGAAGGCCGGCCTCCGTCAGCGCCGTCGCGATCAGCCGGTGCGTGCCGGGGCATTGTTCAGATGCCTTGAGGATGACCGTGTTGCCGCAGGCAATCGGCATGGCGATGGCACGGGTGGCCAGAATGACCGGCGCGTTCCAGGGCGCGATCGCCAAGGCAGACGCCCGCCGCCTGGCGCACGCCCATCGCAAGCGTTCCGGGTTTGTCGGACGGAATGATCTCGCCGGAAATCTGCGTCGTCATCGAGGCCGCCTCGCGCAGGATATTGGCTGCCAGCATGACGTTGAAGCCCGCCCATGGCGCCGTGGCCCCGGTCTCTTCGGTCATCAGTTGCGTGAATTCGCCGACCTTGCTGTCCATGATGTCGGCAGCCTTCATCAAGAGCTTGCGGCGCAGGCCCGGCCCGGTCTTCGACCAGGCAGGGAAAGCGGCGGACGGCAGCATCGACGGCGGCCGCGACATCGTCCAGCCCGGCGGCGGCGGCGCGGCTTGCCAGTTTTTCGGTGAAAGGGTCAAGGCGGTCAAAGGTGCGGCCGCTTGCAGCAGCGCGATCCGCTCCATTGATGAGAAGTGTAATCGTCATGAAAGTCTCCTGAGAAAAGTGTATCAGAAACCGAGGACTTCGGCGTTGATCGAGGCTTCGAGACCGCCATCGGCGGCAAGGTTGGTTCCGTTGATCCAGCGGGCGCCGTCCGAGCAAAGGAACAGCACGGCCGGCGCGATATCGGCTGCCGTGCCGGCACGCCCGACGCGGGTAATGTCGCTGTCGACCCTGGCATCGCCCAGCACGGCGCGAAACTGCTTCAGGATCGGCGTCTCGACCGGGCCGGGGCTTGCCGCGTTGACGCGAATGCCACGATCCCGAAACAGCGGCTGGTGGGCGGCGCGCATGGTCCAGAGCAGAAGCAGTTCCTTGGACAGCGGATAGCCTTCTTCATCCTTGAGGCCATGCTCTGCCGCGACGGCGGCCACGTCCGGGAAACCCTCGATCCCGACCAGCGTCTTTGCCCGTTCCAGATGGGCACGCCAGCCATAGCCGGCAATCGAGGCGACATTGACGATCGCGCCGCCTTCACGGATCCGCGGGGCCACAGCCTCAGACAGGGCACGCAGGCCATAGAAATTGACCGACAGCGTCGAGATAACGCCGGTGTTTCCCGACAGGCCGGCGACATTGGCAAGTGCATCGATGCGCTTGGGCAACTGGGCGACAATGTCAGCCACGCCGGCTGCCGTGGAGAGATCGCCCTTGATGAAGGCGGCGCTGGTGTTCGCAGGGTCGCGGACATCGACGCCGATGACGTCGGCGCCCATCTGTCCCGCGAGTTCCGCCGTGCGTGCGCCGATGCCGGACGCTATGCCGGTGACCAGAATCGTTTTTCCAAAGAGCATGTCTTTACCTTTCGCATTGGGGTTTGGAGACCCGGTACACGGTCATTTCGAGTTTGGTTTCGCTGGCCCCGGGCGCTTGAGCCGATAGCCGACGGGCAGGAGCCGCAGGTCGAAGCGGCGTTCGATTTCGCCCCACAGGCCTTGCGGCAGGAACAGCGAGAACAGCACGGCGGTCGCGCCAAGGCCGATCAGGTACCAGACGCCCATCGCACCGAAGAAGGTTTCGATGACGAAGAACAGCACTGCGCCGAGGATCGCGCCTTCGAACTTGCCGATGCCGCCGACCAGAACCATGAAGATCATGTAGGCTGTCCATTGAACGCTGAAATAGGTCTTGGGCTGGAATGTCGTGGCCGTCGCCAGCCAGAGCGCACCGGCGACCGCGATGCCGAAGGCGGCAAGCACGAACAGCAGGCGCTTTGTGGCGGTAACACCGCACGCCGAGCGAGGTCGCTGCATCCTCATTGTCGCGGATCGCCTGGATTGCGGCTCCCGCCCGGCTGCGCAGCAGCGCGAACAGGATGCCGAGCAAGGCAGCCATGGAGGCAAGCGCCAGCCAGTAGATGACGACCCGGCGGGTGCCGCTGTCATAGACGTTGAGCGAGATCAGCGATGTCCCGGTTTCTCCCTGGATCAGCCTGTCGAGATTGACGAGCATGTGGGTCAGCGCGGAGACGACCCACATGCCGATGGCAAATTCGCCGCCCTTCAGCCGCAGCATGAACAAGGAGAGCGGCAGCGAGATCGCTCCGGTGATCAGGGCTGCGGCAAACATCGACAGGAAGGGGTTGAGCCCGGCATCGGCGAGCCGGATGGTGAAATAGGCGCCGAGCCCGAAGAACACCTGCTGGCCGACGGACACGAGCCCGCCGATAACCGGCCAGCGCGTTCCACATGGCGGCCAGGATGACGTAGATGAACAGGGCCGTCAAACGGTCGATGGTGCCGGCGCCGAAGGTAAGCGGGGCGATCGCGAAGAGCGCCAGAGCGATGGCGACGCAAGCCAGTGCCAGCCGTGAGGCGCGCGTCCAGCGTTCGACGGTTATGCCGTGGGAGGGGGTGGTCATGGCGTTCGTTGTCACGGCCTTGGTTGTCATGGCGTTGATCGTCATGGGTTGCTCCGGGTGGCGGCACGGATTCTGGAGGGGGCGCTTTTGGCAACGTCTTTTTTGCCAGGCCGCATCCGGCCCATGATCGGCGTTCCGATGAGAAAAAGCCGGGCAAACAGCACGATGAGGAAAACGACATGGCCGCCGATCAGAAAGCCCTGCGGGTGGACTTTCGCGCCGAGCGACTGTGCAAGGCCGAGAACGATGCCGCCGATCAGTGTGCCCCAGAGCGAGCCGGCGCCGCCAATCACGGCCGCCTCGAAGGCAAACAGCAATTGCGGACCGCCGGAATAGGGATCGAAGGTGGCGCGCATCGCCAGAAACGCGCCGGCAATGCCGACCGTGACCATGGCGATGGCTGTGGCAACGGCATTGGCCTTGCGGGCATCGATCCCGACGAGGCCCGCTGTATCCGGATCCTCGGCCGTGGCCCGGATGGCGCGGCCGAGCGCGAAGCGGCTGAGGAAGATCTGCAGGCCGCCCAGAAGGGCGACGGCTGTGACCATCGTCATCACCGCGAGCTTTCCGACATAGATGCCACCGGGCAGTTCCCAGCTGTCATAGGACAGGCTGCCGATAAAGGGGGCGAGCGAACGGGTGTCGGCGCCGAACTGCTCGAACATGAGATTGTCGATGACGATGGCGAGGCCGAAGGTGGTGAGGATCGGCAGAAGCGCCCCGCCGCGGGCACTGCGCTCCAGGAGGTAGCGTTGCAGCAGCCAGCCGATGACGGCCATGGCCGGCAGCACAATGAGCAGGCCTAGAAAGGGCGAAATGCCGAACGTCGTCGCCAGCAGCCAGAGGCCATAGGCGGCGGCGACGGCCAGACTGCCATGGGCGAGATTGATGATCCGCATGACGGAGAACATGAAGGACAGGCCGCAGGCGATAACGGCGTAATAGCCGCCCAGCAGAATGCCCTGGATGATCGTGTCGATCACGATGCTGCCCTCCCGTGATTGTCGCGGTTGAGACCGAAATAGGCCTTTGTCACCTGCTCGCGCGTGACCTGTTGCGCCGGGCTATCGAGCACGACGCGGCCTTCCAGCATGCAGATGACGCGGCTTGCGACGCCCATGGCGCGGCTAAGATCCTGCTCGACGAGAATGATCGTGGTGCCGGAGGTGAGCAAAGTCTGCAATTGCGCATAGACCCGATCGACCACGAGAGGCGACAGTCCGAGCGAGACTTCGTCGAGCAACAGAATATCGGGATTGCTCATCAAGGCCCGGCCGATCGCTGTTGCCTGCTGCTCGCCGCCGGAGAGATGGCCCGTCTTGGCATGGCGTCGGGGCACGAGATTGGGGAAGGCCGAAAACACACGGTCGATGGTCCAGTCACCCGGCCTGCCCGCCGTTTTTCCGAGCAAAAGGTTTTCCTCGACGGTCATCTGCGAAAACAGGCGGCGTCCCTCCGGCACCAGCGCTATGCCCATGGCAATGCGTTCATGAGAGGGGACGGTCGTCATGTCCCGGCCGTCAAGAAGAATGCGGCCGCCGGCGGGAAGATGCGCGCCGGCAAGCGAACGCAGCAAGGTGGTCTTGCCTGCACCGTTGGCACCGACCAGCGCCAGCACGTCGCCCTTTGCCAGGTCGAAGCTGACCTCGCGCACGGCCTGCAGCAGGCCATGGCGGACATCAAGGTTTTGCACGGAGAGAATGGTCATGCCGGCGTGCCTCCGAGATAGGCCTTGACGACGTGAGCATCGGCCATCACGGCGTTCGGCTCGCCATCGGCGATGATCCGGCCGGCATCCATGCAGATCAGCCGCTCGGCCACCTGCAACAGGATGTGGACGATATGCTCGATCCAGACGATGCCGATGCCGCGGCGGCGCAGTTCGAGAATGGTGGTGACCAGTTCGCTGGCCTCGCCGTCCGTAAGACCGCCGCCAATTTCATCCAGCAGCATCAGCTTCGGCTTGGTTGCGAGCGCCCGCGCCAGTTCCAGGCGTTTGCGGTCGAGAAGGCCGAGCGTATCGGCCCGCCGATTGGCGACATCGAGCATGCCGCACAGTGTCAGGCTGTCGATGACGCGCTCATAAGCCTCGTCGCGGCTGACACTGTCGCCGTGCGACGCGGCAACGAAGACGTTTTCGAAGGTGGTCATGCCGCCGAAGGGTTTTGGCACCTGATGGGTGCGCACCAGCCCGGAGCGGCAGCGTTCCGCAGCCGAAAGGGCGGTGACATCGATCCCGTTGACGTGGATGCTTCCGGCACTTGGCGGAAATGCACCCGACAGCACGCTGAGCAGCGTCGTCTTGCCGGCACCGTTGGGGCCGACAATGCCGACGGCATCGCCCTGGCCCATGGCAAAATCGACATTGTCGAGAACCACAAGCGCGCCGAAGCGCTTGTGGATGCCGGTTGCCGAGAGAAAAGCTTCTCCCGGCGGCTGCTGGTTTGTTTCGATCCGCACTGTGGCACTTATCCGTTGTAGGCGGTGAGTTTTGCCGCGACCGGCACATTCGGATCGGTGGCGTTCTCGGTGACGACATAGTCGAGCGGGAACTTCGAACCTTCGGGCGCCTTGACCCACTGCGTCCCGATGATCGGGCCGGGCGAGACGTTGGCAACGGGGCCCGTGGTGAAATCGACCGTACCGGCAATCGTCGTCGTCTTCAGCGTCGAAATCGCCTTGGCCACGGCCTCCTTGTTCTTGGCATCTGTCGCCGCTTTCAGGGCTTCGAAGCCCGCATCGAGCAGCGACAGGCTGGCGCCAAGCTGCTGGGTCCACTGCTTGCCACTCTCCGCCTCGTAGCCGTCGGCAAGCTCCGTGCCGGAAACACCGGTGAGCGAAGACTTGTAAGGGAATGCCTTGTGCCAGTAGGCTGCGCTGGAGATGTTGAAACCGAGATCGCCGAGCGCCTCGATGTCGGACGGGAAGAGACCGGTCTTGGCCACCTGCGCGATCTTGATCTGGCGGGTCAGCCCCTGCTGGGCCGCCTGGCGCCAGAAGGCTGCGAAATCCGGCGGGATCGGGAAGGACGTTGAAGATCTCGACGCCTTCGCTCTTGAACAGCGCGATCTGGGCTGGAGAAATCCGTCGTTCCGGTTTCATAGGCACCGGGATCGACGATGGTGAAGCCGTCCTTGGCCAGCAGCGGTGCCAGATTGGCGCGGATGGCGTTGCCATCGGCGTCGTTCGGATACATGACGCCAACCTTCTTGTTGGTCTCGATCAGGTTCCACTGCGACACATAGGTCTTGTGGAATTCGCCGACGCCGAAGCCGAAATGATAGGTCCATTTGAACGGCGAGGGTTCGCCGGGCTTGGCGCCGCGGCCGAAATACCAGGCTTCCCAGGGCATGACGGTGGAGAGGCAGGGTACGCCAGCCGCCTCGCAGGCGTCAGCGACCGGGTTGATCGTCTCCGGCGTCGATACCGCCAGCATGAGGTCGATGCCCTGATTGTTGATCAGGTCCTTGGCCAGCTGGCCGGCGCGGGACGGATCGGACTGGGTGTCCTGGTCGATTATCTCGACCGGATAGGTCTTTCCACCCGCCTGGAAACCGATGCCAGACGCCTTGCGGGCGAGATCGAGCACATAGCCGTCGGTCTGGCCGAAGCCGGCGAGCGGGCCTGTGCGCGGGCTGATGAAGCCGACTTTCAGGGTGTCGCCGGATTGCGCGAAGGCCGTGCGGCCGGACAGCGCCAGGGCTGCCCCGCCGGCGACTGCCGAAGTGACGAAGGAACGGCGCGTCAGTGCCGAGGGGTCGAATTTGCCGTTGCGGAAACTGCCAGTCATGAAAATTATCCTCCCTGTATGCGGGCCTCCCAGCCCGACTTTGCTCATCATTCCAAGCCGATCCGGCACCGTCCTGCGGGTGTTCAGATCGGGTATTCGCGTTTGCCGGATGCCCAAGCTGATCCAGCGCAGTTCGGTGAATTCGTCGATCGCCGCCTTGCCGCCGAACCGGCCGTAACCGCTCGATTTCACCCCGCCGAAAGGCATTTGCGGCTCGTCGGCGACGGTCGCCTCGTTGATGTGACAGATGCCGGCTTCAAGCCGTTTGGCGACAGCGAGCGCCGCATTGATGTCGCGGCTGAAAACAGCCGACGACAGGCCGTATTCATTGTCGTTGGCAACCGTCACGGCCTCGTCGCAGGAACCGACGCGGATGATCGCGGCGACAGGCCCGAAACTTTCCTCGCGGTAGATGCGCATGGCGGGCGTCACGTGATCGACGACGGTTGCGTCCATCAGCGTGCCGTTGGAGCGGCCGCCGCAGAGAAGGACGGCGCCCTTCTGCTGGGCATCTTCGATCAGCGACTTGACACGCCGGACGGCTTCGGCATTGATCAGCGTGCCAAGCGGCGTGTTGCCGTCCTGCGGGTTGCCGGCAAAAATCGTTGCCGCCTTTGCCTGGAACTTGCCGACAAATTCGTCGGCAATCGCATCGAGCAGAATGATGCGCTCCGTCGACATGCAGATCTGGCCCTGGTTCATGAAGGCGCCGAAGGCCGCAGCGGCCACCGCCTCGTCGATATCGGCATCGGCGAGCACGATGAACGGCGCCTTGCCGCCAAGCTCCAGCAGGCAGCGCTTCAGGTGTCGTGCCGAAGCCTCGGCGATGATCCGCCCCACCCGCGTGGATCCGGTGAAATTGATGCGGCGCACGGCCGGATGGGCGATCAGCGCCTCGACGACGGCCGCGGCATCCTTTGGCGCATTGGTGACCACATTGACGACGCCGCGCGGGAAGCCGGCCTCGCGCATGACCTCGCCGATCAGGCAATGGGTCTTCGGGCAGAGTTCGGAGGCCTTGAGAATGACGGTGTTGCCGCAGGCAAGCGGCATGGCGATGGCGCGGGTGCCGAGAATGATCGGTGCATTCCAGGGTGCGATGCCGACACAGACGCCGGCCGGTTGCCGCATGGCCATGGCAAGATTGCCGGGAATGCCGGACGGGATGAGTTCGCCGGTGACCTGCGTGGTCATCGCCGCTGCCTCCCGCAGGATATCGGCGCCGAGGCTGCAATTGATCGCCGCCCATTGTTTGGTGGCGCCGGTCTCGGTCGTCATGGCGGCGACGAAATCGGCTGTGCGGGCGGTCAGGATTTCGGCGGCGGCATTCAACAGCCTGCGGCGTTCGCCCGGCCCGGTTTCGGACCAGGCCGGAAAGGCGGCGGCGGCGGCATTGGCTGCCCTGGACATGTCGGCGATGGAGCCGGCAGCCGCAATTGTCGCGACATCGCCGGTCAGAGGATCGACGCGTTCGAAGGTCGCCATATCGGACGCATCCATCGCCTCGTCATTGATCATCAGCTTTGCCAAAAACACCGTCGTCACCTGTCTTGCGTCACCTGTCGTATGGCAGGCTGTGTCTGCGTTTTTCCGACGGGAGAAAGACGCACCTACGGGACCGGCCGGAAGGCCGCGTGTCCTGCATGGGTCTGTCAAGGTGCCTCCTCCCAAAGGCTCAGGGAAAAAGACTACGCTGATCCTTGTCAGATGGAATGTGATTTTTTGGTTTAATATTGTAATTATCAGGCGATGAGGGCATCGTTTCGGTCGCAATCGGGAGGGAATGATGACGACGGATGGCGGCATTCATCATCATGCGCGGGGCGAATGGCGGGAGCCGTCGCTGGCGCATCGGCGCATCCGCTTCCAGAAGGGCCTCTATGCCGATTTCCATCATTTCCTTCTTCTGATCGAGGGTGATGGCGAACTGCATTTCGACGATGGCGAGCATCACGCCCTGCATGGGACGACGCTCGCCTTCCTGCCGCCCCATGCGCGTTGCGAAATGTCGATCGCCGCCGGCGCGCAGGCCTTTCTGATCGGCGCATCTCCGCAGATCATGGTCGATGCGATCGGCAACAAGGTGGAATCCTATTCGCTGCGCATCTTCATCGAGCAGATGAAACTGATCGAAGAAGTGGACGCGGGTTCCTTGGGCGAGGTCAATCCCCTGATATCCGGTTTCGTCCGCGAACTGGCCGATCCCGCCCGCGCCTCCTGGATGGTGGTGTCCGCCTATATGCGTTTGATCCTGATGGCGGTCTGGCGCATCTCCGGCGACGAAAGCATCGAGCGGCGTGGACAGGGCGAAAGCGGCTCGATCCTGCAGCGCTATCGGCAATTGGTCGAAGTCTGGTTCCGGCTCCACCGGCCGATCAGCGACTATGCCGAAGAACTCGGCGTCACGGCCGACCGGCTCCACGCGATCTGCCAAAGGGCGCTGGGGCGGTCGCCGATCCAGCTCCTGCACGAACGCGTCGTGCAGGAGGCAAAGCTGCGGCTGGAACGATCGGCGCGCAATATCCAGGAAATCTCCGACAGTCTCGGCTTTCGCGACCCGACCTATTTCAGCCATTTCTTCAAGCGCAAGACCGGGCTTTCACCCGCCGGCTATCGCACGGTTGCAAGGGCATCAGCGGGGTCTGAAACCATCCTGTCTTCCGGCTACGCCGACTGGCCATGACCTGCGTTGCTGGATGATCTTGGCCCTGGCCATTGACCGTTTCGTCACGACCGACCGCAGCCTTGACCGGCGCTTCCGATGGAAGTTTCACATCCGCGCATCTGGCGACATGTCAAAACCTTCCAAGATTGTCTCTGAGTGGAATTAATCTATTGAATGTTATAGATTATTCTTGGAGGCAGGCTTTCGTATGCCTCCCTCGACCCCATCGGTGTGTCTCCCCGGCCACCGAAGTCACAAAAAAGGCCCGCAGTCGCGGGCCTGTGTATTTTTCTGGAAGAGACAAACCTAAGCGTTCGGCGGTAACAAGGAAGCCTTCGCCAGTTCATCCTTTCTATACGTACCGTGCGATTTTCCACGAGGTTTCGAAAATCGGCTTCATGCCGTTTTGGTCGAGTTCGTCCCGCATGCAGGCGATGTTTCGTCGCCAACCTCGCGCTATTCGGAAACGTGACCTGTGTGTTGGTTTCCACGCGGACTGAGCCGGTTAGGTGCACAATTTCCATTGAGAACTGAGCCATGTGACCTTCCCCCAAAGCGGTCAGCGACGGGGGCAACGGAGTGATCCACATGGGACCTTTAAACATCTGTCTTTCCGTGCAGGCGAAGCATTCCAATTCGATTGGGTGAGGACTATGCCGTGATCGGCGGCGAGCGCACCAAGCTTCAGGTCGCACACATCAAGCTATCGCACAGTCGGGCGTTTCTGGTCAGAGCCTACCTGCTCCGTCGGCGCGGCACTTTTCGTCATAGGTCCACTGCAGACCGGCATGGAAATTGGTGATCTGTCACGCGTATTGCAGGGAGTCGTGCAAGGCATTGGCTTCCTCGGCGCGGGCGCGATTATGGTTCGCTCGGCACAGCGTGAGGTCGAAGGGCTTACAACAGCGGCCAGTATCTGGGCGACAGCTGGGATAGGTGTGATCGCTGGTCTCCGACTGGAAGCAACGGCCGTCCTCTCGACGCTGATTGTCTGGATCATTCTTGCGGCGGTGCCGCTTATCCTTCCAAAACTCTCTGCGGTGGATCCAGGAGCAGACGAGTCCGACCGAAAGTAGGAGAGGGCTGCCGTCGAGGCCTCTCGCCCTCACTGAGAGGCGTGCACCACAGTGACGATTTCGAAGTCGTCGCGAACCCGACAGATGTGGGGAGTGTCACACTACAGAATGTGGCGCGTACCAGCGATGGGACCGATAGACTGGCGGCTTGCAAATCAGCCAACATCCTGACGAATGCCACTAGGCGGGCAACCTTCAGCCAATACGTCGGAGCAGGGACACCCTGCAGGCGCTGATGGTCGGCCTGAAGAGCATTGCAAACGAGAGGGTGAACAGGCAGGTGATGACCTCGGACAAATTGGTCTCCTTTCGTCCGAGATGGCGGTAATAGCGTAGCGCAAGGGTACCATTGACGATCTATGCTGCGATGCACATATCAGCCAGGCAGATCGTGTTCAGTCCGTGAACACCTTGTATGGATGTGCTCTCGGCTTCGCAAAATGATGATAAGATCGCCTGGTATGAGAACGATGGAAGCGGAAACTTCGGTGCCCAGCAGGCGATCTCGACCATTGCAGATGGAGCTCAACTCCGTCTATGCCCAAGACCTGGATGGGGATGGGGATATGGATGTGCTCTCCGCTTCTCATGGTTGATGATAAGATCGCCTGGTATGAGAACGATGGCAGACGGAAACTTCAGTGCACTGCAGATATTGATCTCGACCAATGCAAATGATGCTCGAGTCCGTCTATGCCCAAGACCTGGATGGGGATGGGGATATGGATGTGCTCTCCGCTTCTCATATTGATGATAAGATCGCCTGGTATGAGAACGATGGAAGCGGAGCTTCGGTGCTCAGCTAGTGATCTCGACCAACGCAGATGGAGCTCATATCCGTCTATGCCCAAGACCTGGATGGGGATGGAGATATGGATGTGCTCTCGGCTTCATGAATGATGATAAGATCGCCTGGTATGAGAACGATGGAAGCGGGAACTTCGGTGCTCAGCAGATTGATCTCGACCAGTGCAACTGGAGCTTTTCCGTCTATGCCCAAGACCTGGATGGGGATGGGGATATGGATGTGCTCTCTGCTTCTCTTGGATGATGGTAAGATCGCCTGGTACGAGAACGATGGAAGCGGAAACTTCGGTACGAAGCAGTGATTTCGACCAATGCAAATGGAGTTCATGGTCCGTCTATGCCCAGGATTTGGATGGGGATGGAGATTTGGATGTGCTCTCTGCTTCTGATTAGTGATGATAAGGTAGCTTGGTATGCGAACGATGGAAGTGGAAACTTCGGTGCTCAGCAGCTGATTTCGACCAATGCAGATGGAGCTCGAATCTGTCTTATGCCCAAGACCTGGATGGGGATGGAGATATGGATGTACTCTCTGCTTCTGCTAGTGACTCTAAGATAGCCTGGTATGAGAATCAAGGAAGCGGAGTATTTGGTGCTCAGCAGATCATCACTACGCAAGCGAATGGTGCTTGGTCTGTCTATGCAGCCGGACCTGGATGGGGATGGGGACCATGGATGTGCTCTCTGCTTCTACTGAATGACGACAAGATAGCCTGGTATGAGAATCAAGGAGGCGGAGTATTCGGTGCTCAGCAGATCATCACTACGCAAGCAAATGGTGCCCGATCTGTCCATCCAGCCGATCTGGATGGAGATGGGGATCAGGATGTACTCTCTGCTTCTTCTATGACGACAAGATCGCCTGGTATGAGAACGATGGCAGGGGGAATTTCGGTGCTCAGCAGCTCATTACTACGCAAGCATATGGAGCTCGATCTGTCTATGCCCAAGACCTGGATGGGGATGGGGATGTGGATGTACTCTCCGCTTCTCATGAGTGATGATAAGATTGCCTGGTATGAGAATCGATGGCAGCGGGAGCTTCGGAGCTCAGCAGATCATCTCTACGCAAGCATATGGAGCTCAATCTGTCCTTGCCCCAGACCTGGATGGGGATGGGGATGTGGATGTACTCTCCGCTTCTGAATAGGATGACAAGATTGCCTGGTATGCGAACGATGGCAGCGGGAACTTCGGTGCTCAGCAGGTCATCACGACGCAAGCAGATGGAGCCAGTTCCGTCTATGCCGCAGATCTGGATGGTGATGGGGATATGGATGTGCTCTCGGCTTCTGTATTATGATGATAAGATTGCCTGGTATGCGAACGATGGAAGCGGAGTACTTCGGTGCTCAGCAATCGATCACTACGCATGCAAATGGAGCCAATCTGTCTATGCCGCAAGACCTGGATGGGGATGGAGATATGGATGTGCTCTCTGCTTCTGCTAGTTGACGATAAGATCGCCTGGTATGAGAATCTGTCTGGTGAAGGCTGCATCGACCCGAGCGCCTGTAATTTTGATGCAACAATGTGGATCGATAATGGTTCTTGCTGCTATACCGACTGTGGCTGCACTGATCCAATTGCCGAGATTTCAATCCTGATGCAACATGTGATAACGGGACATGCGAATACATCTATGGCTGCATGACTTTAGGCGCTGAGAATTACAACCCCGCAGCTACCATGGATGACGGCTCCTGCGGCTTCCTCAGCCAAGGCATCGTATTCTTCGATGAGAACGAGAACGGCATCAAGGATTCCACTGAATATGGTCTCCCATTCCAGCAGGTCCTCACACTGCCTGATAGCATCATCCTGATCACCAATGATGAGGGCCGTTTCTTTAAGAACTCAGTGGGCAGCGATAGCTACGGCTTCAAGGTGCTGGACAATCCGCTCTTTCCCTTCAACACCACTCCCCAAACCCTAATCTTCAATGCTTCACGAGGACAATTGGAACCAGCCAATCGAATTCGGTGTGAGCAATGAAGAACCAGATTTCGGCATCTGCTATCGACCTCTATCCTCCAGGTAATGGCTATCCCTGTGATGTGCTGCGTAATCACAACATCTGCTTCCGTAACATGGGCAATGTACCCATAGATGGCATCGTCGCACTGACCTATGACAGCTTTTCCAAGGCCATCAGGCTGTAACAGCCATCGATTCGGTGAATGGGAATACGGTCTATATGAGCTATGAGAACCTCCTTCCCGGCCAGATGTTCTTCTATGATGTCAAACTCCATACACCTACGGTGGACTCATATCGGTGAGTTCCTTACCAGTCATGTCGAGATCTAGTGGGTTCTACGAAGGATCAGCAGGTCGCCTTCGGAGAGAAGACCCTGGAAATGGAAGTCACCTGCGCCTACGACCCCAACGACAAGCAGGTATTTCCAATCGGATACACGGAAGCGCACTACATAGCCGATGATGAGCAGCTGGAATACCTGATCCGCTTCCAGAATACCGGTAATGCACCAGCAACCGATGTCCTGCTCCGAGATACCTTCGATCGAACCTGGATCTGAGCAGCTTCCAACTGGTCGCCAACTCACACTCGGTGCTCACCAGCATAGACCCCAATACCCGCGAAGTGGTATTCGACTTCAGCGGCATCATGCTTCCTGACTCGGTCAACAACGAGCCAGAGAGCCAGTTACGTGCTAGCCGGTTTCGCACAGGCGCCATACCAGCAGGAACCTCGCCGCATGATAGGTAAAACGGCCCTTTTGCTGGTCAATCCGAATTCCCGAAGCGGCAAGGCTCGCCTGCCAGAAGTGCGAAAGTTACTCGTCCAAGCCTCGGTTCGGTTTGTTGAACTGCCAGAAGGTTATACCGGGACGACATCACAAGCCATTGAAGAACATGGCGGCTCTGTCGATTACGTCATTGTTGGTGGCGGTGATGGAAGCTTGAACGCGGCTGCAGAGGGGCTGCTGAAGACACGACTACCGTTAGGCGTTCTTCCTCTGGGTACAGCCAATGATTTCGCACGCACCGTCGGACTTCCGGTCGACTTGACTGCCGCCATCGATGTCATAGCCGGGGGCAACACCACGGATATCGATCTGGGTGACGCGAACGGCCATCTGTTTTTCAATGTCGCGAGCGTGGGCTTCAGTGCCGACCTGGCAATGTCCTTAACTGAAAAGGCCAAGAAGCGCTGGGGCAAGCTCGGTTATGGCATAGTCGCAGCGCGTCTGCTTGCCCGATCCCGGCTTTTCACCGCAACTCTTGAGCATGATGGTCAGACCGAGGAACTTCGCACGCTGCAAGTCTCGGTTGGCAATGGTCGCTTCTATGGGGGCGGGATGACGGTTCATGCGGACGCAACGGCGAGCGACGGCTTGCTTGACTTCTACAGTCTCGAAGTTGACCATTGGTGGAAGCTGCTGGCATTGCTCCCGAGTTTGCGAAAGGGCACGCACGGCAAATGGGCGGATGTCCGCGCCTTCTCGACCAAGGATCTGACAATCCGGACCAGCAGACCGCGTGCTGTGAACCTTGACGGTGAGTTGAAGACAAAGACACCGGTGTCGTTTAGCATCAGAGAAAAGGCGATTTCGGTCTTCGTTCCCTTCGACAAAACACGCTAACCCACCCATTCAGTCGGCACGCCCGAGCGGCGCTCAATCCAAAGGACAACAATCACTCATGGCAACCGGTCTCATTGCGCTTCTCGACGACGTCGCGGCAATTGCAAAACTGGCCGCCGCATCGCTGGACGATGTCGCGGCGCAGACGGCCAAGGCCACGACCAAGGCGGCAGGCATCGTGATCGACGATGCAGCCGTCACGCCGCGATACGTGGTGGGGCTGAGCCCCGCACGTGAACTGCCAATCATCGGCCGCATTGCGCTGGGGTCGCTGAAGAACAAGCTACTGTTTCTCCTTCCGGCCGCACTGCTGCTGGGATATTTTGCCCCGTGGGTTATTACCCCGCTGCTCATGGTTGGTGGCATTTATCTTTGCTATGAAGGCGCTGAGAAGCTCTACGCCGTGTTCTTCCCGCATGCGGCGCATGGACATGAAAAGGTAGTGCTCGGCGAGGAAACGGATCCGGTTGCCCTGGAGAACCAGAAGGTCAGCGGTGCGGTCCGCACTGACTTCATCCTGTCAGCTGAGATTATGGCGCTGACGCTAGCTGATGTTTCTCAAACAAGCATCTACATGCAGGGCTTCGTGCTCGCCGCCGTCGGTATCCTGATCACGCTTGCAGTCTACGGCTTCGTCGCGCTGATCGTAAAAGCCGACGATGTCGGTATTGCCATGACCAAGACCTCCTCATCAGTAGCCCAGGTCGCGGGCAGGGGGCTGGTCTACGGCATGCCGGTCTTCCTCAAGTTGCTGGCTGCCGTTGGCACTGCGGCTATGCTTTGGGTTGGAGGAAGCATCCTCGTCCATGGTATGGCACAACTCGGCTACGCCGCTCCTGAGCATATTATCCATGATGCCTCCGTTGGCGTCGTTACCGCCCTCGCCTTCGCTCCGGCGATCGTCGGATGGTTCGCAACATCCGCCATGCAGGCAGCCCTCGCCATCCTGGTTGGTGCTGTTGCCGTGGTTGTAATGGGGAACGTGGTTGCACCTATTTGGACGCTTGTTCGTGCCCGGAGCCAGAAAATTCAGAGATAGTGGCTGGCGACTTCGGGATAAATCGAATCCGAAAGGGTGCCGACGATGCGGGGGCGCACATTCTGGGCTTCGACAGCGCCGGTCGCGGTGCCGAAAAAACAGCCCCCCGCACAGGGCGAAGATGACCGCCAAAACGACGAAGTATCAATGTGCAGTCTGCAGCTCCGGCCTGTGTTCGTCTCGAACACGATAAACAATTCTTCCCCAAGTGCAGGGCTGGAGCCGCTCACTCGGGCCTGTAGGACACAGCGATGATTACCGTTACCGAGATACGCGCGCTGAACATCTCGGCGGCGGCTACGAAAAAGCGACCTTTGCACTTAAGCGCCGCGAGCGGTCTCGTATGCGTGGGCTCAACGATTTATGTTGTTGCTGACGACGAGCTTCATCTGGGTGTATTTTCCACACAGGTGCCTGACCCCGGACGTCTCGTCCGGTTGTTTGAGGGGGTGCTACCCGACGAAAAAGCTGAACGAAAACGGATGAAGCCAGATCTTGAGGTGCTTACCCTGGTTCCAGCCTTCGAGAGTTTTCCGCATGGCGCACTGCTGGCTCTCGGATCAGCATCACGGCCAAACCGAGGACGCGGCGCCCTCCTCATTCTCGACCGCGATGGAACAGTCTGCGGTCCCCCTCAAAAACTCAATATGTCCCCAATTCTCGGTCCGCTTCACGAGACATTTGAAGAGCTTAATATTGAGGGCGCAGCAGTCGTTGGCGATGAGTTGCGTCTCTTCCAGCGCGGAAACAAGGGGCAGGCCGACAACGCAATCATCAGCTACTGCCTTTGGCAATTTCTCACTGCTTTGCAAAGTGACGAGGCCGAGCCCATCCACCCATCCGGTATCAAATCGCTCAACCTAGGTTTGAGCGCCGGCGTTCCCTTCGGCTTCACTGACGCAGCGGCGTTAGCTAGCGGTGATATGGTGTTCTGCGCAGTAGCGGAAGACACGCAAGATGCTTACCGAGACGGGCCTTGTGTCGGTGCTGCGATCGGCATCGTCAGTCACGACGGCCAACTGCTCTCCATGCAGCAACTTGACCGCCCGTACAAAGTGGAAGGTATCAGTGTCCGAGAGGACGGAGATAGACTGGACATCCTGCTTGTCACAGATGCGGATGATGCCGGGATACCTGCGCTGTTGTTGTCCACATCGATTGTACGATAGCTCCCGTTTCTGTTGGTAGCGACATTAAGGGTAAGGGTGTTTCGGATGAGGGGTGGATGACGATCGTGCAGCTGGCCGCATTCGCGGCGGCACAAGTTGAGGCGCAGTTGAGAAAAGCGGGCTTTTCAGCTGGGGCACCGGGCGCCGGCAGTCTCTCGCTCGCGAGCCTGTCTTTGTGCAACTGCATCTGCTACCGAGATTGAAAGTTCCTCTTCGAAAGACATGCTCGTCGCTATGTCCAAGTTCAAACACCAACGATGGGCCCGCTAAATCACTGGCCGACGCGCTTCTCGCCGACCATGTGAACCCGGTCGCGCTGTTGGAAGCTGTGCTTTCCACCTCAGATGATTGCATCAAGATTCTCGACCTCGAGGGACATGTTCTTTTCATGTCCGAAGGCGGCAAGCGCGTCATGGAGGTGGATGACTTTGATTCCTTGAAGGGATGCCCCTGGCCTGATTTTTGGGCGGACAAGGGTAATGTCGCCGCCCGCAATGCCGTCTCAATCGCTGCCTCGGGGCGTCCAGCCCGCTTCACAGGCTCTGCCAAGACGGCGCGGGGTAACGATCGATTCTGGGATGTCCAAGTCGTGCCGCTTCTCGATAGTGGCGGCAGGCGTTGTGTTTGAAAGGCATGTTCAGTCAGCCGCGTTGTTGCCACCCGAGCCCACTACGTCGCCGCCAATAAAGGATCCGTGCACCAACGCTCCTTTAGCCTTTAGTGGAAGACTCTCAAGCCGAGCCTCCCTACGGCGCTACTGCACTAGCCGCACGCTCGCCACGCCGTTGGCGGATTCAATGCCCTTGTAGGGCTCTACCTGCCAGTTGGCTGAGTTGATGATCATGCTGTTGACCACCAGCGAAATCTCGCTGTTCTGGTTTGTGGTTGAGTTATAGGTCACGTCGCGGTTTGGCAGGTGGATGATGCCCTTCAGCGTCTCGCCGTTCGAACCGTTGAAGACGTATTGCCGCTTGTTGGCATTGTTTCCCGTGTCCGAGGTTTTCTCGAACATCAAAATGCCGGCGGTTGGTACCGTCGTGGGAGCGGTTGCCGTGAGGGTCAGGCCACCATTTGCCCGCAACTCGCTGTCGACATCGGGGAAGTAGAAGGTCACGCCCTCGGCCACGACGGTTGCACCCGAATTCAGGATCATGCGGCCCTTGATGATGTGCAGACCGGGCTGGAAGGTGACCGTCGGGCTGCCATTGAAGGTGGTACCGCAATGCATGCCGGGTTTCAGCGATATTGTCTGACCGTCCATCGTGCCCTGCGTCATGCAATTGCCCGGAATACTGGGCTCGGCCAGCTTGCCGGCATGGGGGTCGGCCGCCGGTGTGCAGCCGGTCTCCAGATTGGTGAGCGTTCCGCCGTTCTTGATGTATTGGGTGCCCTTCACGCAGAACTTTGCCGTGGCGATCTTTGACCCGGAATTCATTATGAAGGCCGGCGAGGCGGTCGAATGCACATTCACCGCACAGGCAGTGCTCGTCAGATTGGCACCGGAATTGATCAGCACTGCCTGGTTCTGGTTGCCAAGCACGTAAATGCAGCCATTGCCGGCTGACGTACCCGACGTGATCGCCGTTGCCGTCACGCCGAGCGGAATCTCTTTGATGCCGACGATGCCAAGGATATAGGTGGGATGGGCTTTCTTGTAGTTGCCGGTCAGGCTGCCATCGGCATTCCTCTTCAGGGCCAGCGTAGTTCCAGCCGCTTCCAGCGCCTTCCGTTCCGTCTCGGACACCGCTAGATCTGTCATGTAGCTCTCGGCGAGGCTGCGTTGCGCCGTCTCGTCCGTCTCCTTGGCAGCCGCCAGGATCGCCGCGTCGAGTTCGCCCTGCAGGCGGGTCTTTTCCGATATTCCGATCGAGAAGTCGACCGCGCCACCTGCCGCAACCAGCAGTATCGGTACAGTGAGCGCTGCTAAAATTCCAAAATTTGCGCCTTTGTCCCGCATCAGCGAGCATAGTGTCAGCGGAATCTTCTTGGAAAGGTTTCTAATCATGTTCGCTACCAACTCTAACCGATATCAGCCGGGTAGGCTCCTTATACAACTTACGCGTATAATTTAGCTTAATGTGATTGATAAAATCGCTAGCTTGCGCAGAAGCCAGCCTTACTATTCTGTGCGATTTAGACTGCCCATGGCTGCACGCAATGAGGTACACCTGAGGTTGCCAGCCGCATTCGCCAAGCGACAAGATAGGAAACGGGTGGAACAACCCGTCACACGATACCGCTCGGAGAAAGCCGAGCGAGATTGGCTTGCGATCAAATGGATCTCATCAATGTCCACTTCCTCGCAACGTCCCAAGCCCCGAGAGCAATCCAACGAGTTGAGACTGACGATTAACCCCAGTTTTGCGGAATATCGACTTCAGATGGCTTCGCACCGTCTAATGTCCGATACCAAGGATTTTGCCTGTATCTGCAAGTGATCTGCCCGTTGCAATCCGCGAGCAATCCGAGCCTCGACGCGGGTCAGACGCAGATGACGCGCAAGTCTGGTGGTCCGACCTAGCCGACAGGCGTGGCAATCAGAACGGCACGCCCCTTGGAGAATATTTCCCTTGTTGCGCTTGATCGGGATACATGGAGAACAAGTGCCTGATCTTCTGCATCTCCTGCCACCGGGATTGACTGCACAAGCGGCGAATTTCCCATGCGCGCTTTTGCAAGCTGTGACTGAAGTAACTGGTTTGCATCACCATTGCTGATCACGAGTTTATCAGCAAATCCGGGAGTGCGGCAGGCAAGTGCAATGCTCACCCCGCGCAATGCCACAGCTTTCCCGGCCATCTCAACGCCGATAGGCAAATGCCCGCATTTGCCGTAAGGCTCCGGCGTTGAGATGGCCGTGTCATTTTTTTCCTAAAGCCTCCTTGAGCAGTTCCGCCTGCTTGCTCATCTCCGCATACATCTTCTTCAGCCGACGGTTCTCATCCTCCATAGCCTTCATCTGGCTGATCGTAGAGGCGTCCATACCGCCATACTTCGAACGCCACTTGTAAAAGGAGGCGATGCTCATTCCATGTTCCCGTGATACCCGTTAATTGGCGGGGGGATTACCTGATGGCTACGTCAGGTCGTGGAGGTCTTTGCGCAAGGCCCGCCCCAATTGCCACTCACTAAATCTTACCTCCAAGCCTGCACGTTCGGGAGTGCAGCACATAGGGCCGACAAGATAATGGTCCGCTTCCGGGAATGGGCAGAGGCGGACCAGTGGCCAAGTCTGCCCATCGTGTGAAGCTTGTATTCGTAGAACGCCGCTCCGGACGGTCACCCTTACCCAAAAATCTGATGGCTCGCCGTCATATCGCCCCGTTGCCCAGTCGGAGGCTCCATCCGTCAGCACACTGCCGAGCAATCCATATCCGTCCGAGAACTCGATCCCGGTCTTGACCCACCGTCTTTCGTCGAGCCTGACCATGAGGCCAGCCTGATCGTAAAGATGTTCAAAATGTGCCTGGACTCGAACCTGGGCTGTGAAATCGCATTCGGCATGGAATGCGTAGAAGTGGCCGCTGTCGCGCACAAAGCCATAATGTGTCTCTCGCCAAAAATCTGTGTTGGCGTCAGTCGTTACGGAAAGTTCGGTATCCGAAACATTTGCTTTTGTGGGCTCATTGAGCCACCGTCCATCTTTAAGGCTCTGCAACGGCGTCTCCTATGACAACTAGCGGACTTGCTGAGCCGCATCTCTCGTAAGGCGGTAGTTCCTAGAGAGCCCAATTGCTGCCAACAGGCAAGGTCTGACAGGCGTCTTTCGCTAGGCGCCGTTCATGTCTGGGGTGTCGTACATGGAGCATGGACCGGATCTTGGGGCTGGGGCCGCGTTGCGAAACGACTTCGTGCGGCATGGAGGCGGACCACCGGAACAGGCCCTCGGGTTCTTCGCGCAGCTCTACCGGAGCGAAGAGCAGGCGCGAGACAAAAAGCTCGACGCAGATTAAACGCAGGCCGATTGCGTTCGCCGTTTCCGACAACAGAGCAGCTTGCCGGTCTTGAACGCTCTAAACGAATGGCTCGCCAAGGTTGCGCCGAAGATCTTGCCGGTTACAAAGCTCGGTGATGCCGTGTCCTGCACCCGCAACCAATGGGATTATCTGACGCGCTAGGATGCGGATCGAGAGCAATATTCTGGAACGCGACATCAGGGTCTTTGCGACCGGAAGAAAATCGTGGGTTCAGCAATACCGCTGACGGAGCCAGCGCCAGCGCCGTTATCTACAGTCTAATCCTGACTTGCCGCGCCTTTCGCGTCGACCCACTCGCCTCGCTGCAACAAGTGCTCACTGAGTTGCCGCAGCGGGACGAAGCCGCCGCAATCAACGACCTGCTGCCGTTCAACTATTCAACGACGACCGCGGGAAAATAGAGCTGGATATCGAAACCGGCGTGATAGCGCTGCCGCTGCCGCTGCCGCTGCCGCTGCCGCTCAACGTGCATCGACAATTGTGCTTACCTTCAAATAACAGCTTCGCACAAATTTTCGCCGCACCAAGTGTGGTTGCGCGTTGAAAACTTTCATCCCTGACCCAGTTTGCTTAAAAATTGTAAGGGTAAGGTATGCAGAACGAAATAGAGCCAGAAGCTGACGCTGAACCGATTTCCTCCGGCGTGCCGGGCCTTGACCATGTTCTACGTGGTGGTTTTGCCCGCGGTCGCTCGCATCTTGTTGAAGGCCGGCCGGGAAGTGGCAAGACGACGATTGGTTTGCAGTTTTTGATCGACGGGCGCGATCGCGGTGAGCGCTGCCTCTATATCACGCTGTCTGAGAGCAAGAGGGAGTTGCGCTCCGTCGCATTCAAGCATGGGTTTGATTTAACTGGTATTGAAATATTCGAACTTATCCCGCCGGAGTTGAGCCTTGATGCTCAGCATCGGCAGACACTCGTTCACTCGTCGGATCTGGAACTGGGTGAGACCGTCGAGATGGTTTTGGCGGAAGTCGATCGCCTCAAGCCAGACCGTGTCGTTTTTGACTCCTTGTCGGAAATTCGCCTCTTGTCGCAAGGAACTCTGCGCTATAGGCGCCAGGTCTTGGCTCTGAAAAGTTTTTTCCTTTTGGGAAACAGCACGGTCTTGATGCTCGACGATCTCACGGGCGAGCAGGACGATCTCAATCTTCATAGCGTTTGTCACGGTGTACTGCGTCTGGAGCAGCTTGTGCCGATCTATGGTGGGGAAAGGCGGCGCCTGCGCGTCATCAAGATGCGCGGTGTGGAAATCCGCGGCGGCTACCATGATTTTGTAATCCGCCCGGGAGGAGTAAGCGTGTTCCCACGTCTTGTGGCGGCTGATCATTCTTCCGAAGAGACAGGACATGACGCGCGCAGCAACACGGATCTGGACGTTCTAATGAAGAGCGGTCTTGCGCGGGGCACGACCACGCTGCTCATGGGCCCGTCAGGTACCGGCAAGTCATCAATTGCCTTCTCGTACGTATACGCGGCCCTGCAACGGGGCGAACCTACATACTTCATGGTTTTTGACGAAACGCTTCGCGTCGTGAAGGAACGAGCTGCAGGCATGGGGATGGCGCTAGAGAAGTACCTTGAGAGTGGCCTGTTGAGGCTTGATCAGATCGACCCCGCCGAGCTGACGCCTGGGGAGCTCGCCAGCCGTATTCAAAATGCCGTCGAAGTCCAGCGCGCCAAGTTGGTGGTCGTTGACAGCCTGACAGGCTATCTCAATGCGATGCCGGAGGAGCAATACCTTGTCCTGCAAATGCACGAAATAAGCACCTACTTGAACCAAAAGGGCGTCGTGACATTACTGTTGCTCGCCAGTCATGGCTTGGTCGGGCAGATGACTTCGCAGGTTGACCTTACTTACCTGAGCGATACGGTCATTTTGCTTCGTTACTTTGAGGCTCAAGGTCGAATACGACGCGCTGTATCGGTCGTGAAAAAACGTACAGGCACCCACGAAGACACAATCCGAGAGTTTACCCTCTCAGCAACTGGGGTCTCCGTTGGTAAAGCACTTGAGGAATTTTCCGGAGTTTTGACCGGTGTTCCCCGATACCACGGTGCCAAAGGTGATCTCATGGGAAATCGGTCGAGCGATGCATTTGATCAATGACGCGATTATCTTGGCACCCATTGGCCGTGACGCAACTGTTGCGTCTGGCATACTGCGAGAGCAGGGGCTTACCGGTCAGATCTGTACCGATGTGAACGATTGCGTCGACCGCTTCGCGTCCGCCTGTTGTTTGATTGTCACCGATGAGGCACTGCTGAACGAAAATCGAAGCCGGCTTGCTGAATGGGTCGGTGCTCAACCGCCATGGTCAGAATTCCCGGTAATCCTTCTAACAAGCCGGGGCGGCGGGCTTGTCGATACCAGGCTGAATTTTCTAAGCGAGTATGCTGTTACGCTCGAGAGACCTTTTAGTCCGCAGGCTTTGGTAGCGGCCGTGCGTTCAGCTGTTCGCGCCCGACGGCGGCAATTGGAAGTTAAAACCTTGCTCGACGAACGTGATCGCTCCGATGAGAGACAGCGCCTTCTCATTCGTGAGTTACATCATCGCGTAAAGAATACGCTGGCCAATGTTCAGGCGGTTCTGGGCGCCACGGCACGATCCTCAGCGACCATAGATGCATTTTACAGGACCTTCTCGGCCAGAGTACAATCACTCGCGCGCACCCATACGTTCCTGACGGATGACTACTGGCAGACTGCCTCGCTCAGCGACATACTCGCCGCGGAACTGGGACACTATAACGACAGCGAGAGAATCCAGCTTCAAGGCCCCGAAGTCTCGCTAAATGCCGATCAGGCTGTCCCTCTCGGAATGGCATTCCATGAGCTGGCAACAAACTCGGTCAAATATGGTGCTCTGTCTATCGCAACTGGCGTGTTGGAGATCGACTGGACCGTCATATCAAACTCAGACGGCGATCAACTTTCCTTAACATGGAGGGAACGCGGAGGGCCGCGTGTCGAAACTCCTACCCGCAAAGGATTCGGCAGTATGCTGTTCGAGCGAGTGCTTACGGTTCAGCTTGGTGCAGAAGTAACAATGGACTATTCCCCATCCGGACTGAGCCTTGCTCTTTGTCTCCCTCTCATACGTGATCGCCTCGTTCCTCAGTACAACACTTAACAGTTTTGTCCGCCGATTTCAGCTATTGGTTATGCGACGAGTTGCGATCACTCCCTTTACCACCAAGTACCCAGCACTAATTGTTGGAACAAGGAAGCAGGACAGCAATGTCCAGGTACAACATGTGTGAAACAAAGGCAGTCGCAGAGTGCGTGGATCAATAAAGACGGACAACACGCAAGCCGATGCCGGAAAGGAAGAAGTTTCGCCGCGCGATGACGCCGATGAATATTCCAGCGGAATCGAAAGCGATGCTCCTAGCTTTCAACGCAGCGCGCGTGCCGTTCGAGAACTTGTGTCCGCCCTGCGCGACGACCTCGGCGTAATCTGGGCGCGCAGCAAAGCCAGGCTTCTACAGGCAACTGCCCATCTGAAGGAAAGATCAAAGACCTTCGAGACCGCGCCGCTGCAGTCGAAACTTGGCGGGTCGACGGTGCGCCTGGCTGCGCTTTCGAGCAGCGCGTGGACAAGGCTATCTGGGCTTCGCAACAAAACGCTCTCCTGGCGATCGTTGAAATGGGAGGGGTGGCGATCCTGGCGCGGTGTTTTCCCTCTGGTTTCACTGAGCTGTCTCGTCGTTCTGCCCAGCCTTTTTTTCTGGGCTCTGAAGGACGTCCCTTGGGCGGAAATCGCTGACGGATCCCTGAAGCCGACCATTGTGCTCGAAACAGCGGATGGTCAGCCCTTGGTCCGGCAGGGACCGTTCCAGGGTCCCCATGCAAACTATGAAGAATTTCCTCCGCATCTGGTGGACGCGGTCCTCTCGATCGAGGATCGGCGCTTCCTCGATCATTATGGTGTCGACCTGAAGGGGATATCCCGGGCACTCGTCCGGAACCTGCAGGCCGGTGAAGTTGTGCAGGGCGGCAGCACGATCACCCAGCAACTGATCAAAGTTCTGTATCTGGAAAGCGATCGGACGGTGAAGCGCAAGCTTCAGGAAGTGGTCATCGCATTCTGGCTGGAATGGAAGCTCGGCAAGCAGGAAATTCTGGCACGCTACCTGAACGCGGTCTATCTCGGCGCCGGCGCCACGGGAATGCCGGCGGCGGCACGCATCTATTTCAATAAGGACATTGGCGCGCTCGACGTCAGGGAATCGGCGATGCTGGCAGGTCTCCTCAAGGCGCCGAGCCAGCTCAATCCGATCGACAATTTCGAGGGCGCGAGACAACGCACGGTGACCGTCCTCGACGCCATGGTTGAAAACGGCAAGCTGAACGTGAAAGAAGCCACGGCCGCAAAAGCCGAGTTCGCTGCATTGGACGTGACAACGCCCACGCCGCGTTCCGGCAGCTGGTTTGCCGACTGGGTTTCCGGACAAGCCCGCGAAATTGCAGGCGCCTCGACCGGTTCGATCACAGTGCGCACGACCCTCATCCCGCGCCTCCAGCAAGCCGCGGAAACGATAATCAGCCGTGCGCTGGACAGGCAAGGAAAAGCTCTCGGCGTATCGCAGGCCGCTTTGGTGGCGATGACACCGGACGGCGCCGTTGTCGCAATGGTCGGAGGACGCGACTACAAGGCCAGCCAATTCAACCGGGCCGCCACGGCCATGCGTCAGCCCGGATCCACGTTCAAGCTGTTCGTCTACTATGCTGCCTTGAAAAAGGGCTATGACCTGCGTGATCAGATTGTCGACGAGCCCATATCGATCGACGGGTGGTCGCCCGAGAATTCCGGCGGTGGCTTTCGTGGCCGTGTCACACTCGCGGAGGCCTTTGCCCGCTCTCTCAACGCCGCGACCGTTGCCCTCGCACAGGACGTCGGAATAGACAACGTCGCTGCGGCGGCCAAAGAGCTTGGCATAGACGCAGCCCTGACCATTGGGCCAGCGCTGTCGCTTGGAGCGTCCGAGGTCACCCTGCTGGACCTGACGGGTGCCTATGCATCCGTACGCGCCGGGTTATCCCCCGTTCAGCCATGGGGCGTGATCGATTTTCAGGCGCAGGCGCAACCGCGTGCTTTTCGCATCGGGCCGCAAGTCAAACCTTCGGTGGACATTTCAGAGTACCAGCCAGATCTCGTTCAGCTTCTTCAACTGGTCGTCGAGCGTGGGACCGGACGCGAAGCCTCTCCCGGGGTATTTGCGGCGGGCAAGACGGGCACAAGCCAGAACAACCGGGATGCCTGGTTTGTCGGTTTCACCGAACCTTTGGTCGCCGGTGTTTGGGTCGGTAACGACGACGGAACGCCCATGAAGGCAGTAACCGGCGGCGATCTACCAGCCCGAATCTGGCGCGAATTCATGCAGGTCGCTATGGCCGAACCCGCGCCCTCTGCCGATCTCGAAGATCAGACGTTAACGGGCGAACAGCAGCCCTCAGCGGCCTGCAACATTCGCGTCTGCTCGCAAACCTATCGCTCGTTCCGTGTTGCCGATTGCACCTATCAACCCTACCGGGGCGAACGACGACTTTGCGAAAAATAGCGTAGCACAATGCTATGCGGTGAAGGTTGACCACGACCTCTAACCCAGCCGCAGGAATGAGCGGACGCTGTCGTGTCCTGAAGACGCGTTAGCAGCCTTTCAAAGGGGCAGAGCACGTTTGTATTTCGCCACGGCCGGCACCTGTATCCTGCGGTATGCGGCCTCAGCAAATCCGTAGAGACCGAACGCGAGCAGGCCGAGTGCGACGAATGCGTAAAGCACCGCTCCAAACGGAAGATGGCGGACCCATGCCAAGGCATCGGACATCCCGCCCGCCTGATCGGGATCTACTGCAAAAGCGGCATAGCAGAAAAACACACCGATGATGACGAAGATCACGCCACGGGCGACCAGACCGTAAAGGCAAATCCAGTCTATGACGGTCCCGGCATTTGCTGGAATGTCCATGTATTTGCGATAGCCGTGTCGATACCCTTTGACGATTTGGGCGACGCCGGCGCCAATGACAGCAAGCCCAACTCCGGCAAGGAGATAGCGTCCGAACGGCTGAGCAATGACCCACGCACTGATAGCGTCCTCTCCACCGGACTGAGTGCCACTACCCAAGGTGAGCGCTTGGCTGGCTGCAAAGGTTGCCAGGCCCAAATGGGTTATCCCGCTGACCAGCATACCGATCCTGGCGATGTAACCCTTCAAAGAGTTCGGATGACCATCTGCGTTGGCGAACGCCTGTACCAGGCGCCACGCGATAAATCCTCCAAGACCTATAGCGATCAGACCAAGCCATATCCTGCCGAACGGCTGTTCCAGAACAAGTTGCAGCGCGGATTTGGAATTTGGATCGCCCCCGCCTAATGACGAGAAAAGCGCAAGTCCTGCGACGAGGATGTAAACAAGCCCGCGTGCCGCGTAGCCGGAGCGCGCCAGCCAATGAAAAGAGAATGGTTCGGTCATGACGCCTCGACGGGGGCTAAAAATGTTGAGACGGGGCATCTAGGGTCCTTGCGACGAATGGCAACCATCCAGGCGCAACTCGTGGTTTATAGATGGCCACAATTTAAGTCTGTGCCGGCCCAGATTGAAAGCGAGTGAATTAGATGCTGCTGTTGCTTCGTCGAAAGCAGATCACTCGGCAGATGCCTTAGATTCCCGCTAGGGGGATCTTGAAGCTGTAAAATTATGCTTTGCGCCTTCACGTGTGTCCTTCGAAGCCAAAATAGCAGATCCTAGAAGCATTCATTCGCCTCTATTGACGCAGGACCGCATACCTCGGCAGCTCAAGGGCAAACACGCTGCCCGAACCAGGACCATCGCTCCGTACGGTAACGTCGCCGCCGTGTAACTCCATGAGCTGCTTGACGAGAGCGAGACCGATCCCCAGTCCACCATGCGAGTGATCACGATGTTCTTCGACTTGCTCGAACATCTTGAAGATCGCCGTCGAAGCTTCATTGGTCAGACCAAGCCCGTTGTCTGTCACGCTGATGCTATAGGCGTCTCCACGGACCTCCAGCGTAACGCCGATCTGACCGCCGCTCGGAGTGTATTTCGCGGCGTTGTTGACGAGGTTTGAAACGCATTGGGTCAGGCGGACATTGTCAGCGAGTATCGTGCAGGGCTGTTCTGGTACTCTGATAGTCAGCGTATGTTCTCGTTCCTCGATCGCCTGTTTTGTCATTTCCAGCGCAGTGTAAACCACATCTTTTAAGTCGAATTCAGACTTGATGAGATTGATCTTGCCTTGAGTTATTCGCGACACGTCGAGCAGATCGTCGACGAGCCTGATGACATGGTTCAGCTGCTGGTGCATTAGACCGTGAATCTGGTCGAATTTTTCTTCGCCAGGCTTTCGAGACAAAATCTTCAAACCGCCGTTGAGGGCGGCCAGTGGATTGCGCAGCTCATGGACAAGGACGCTGATGAATTCGTTCTTTCGTGTATCGGCAAGCTTTAGGGCGCGTGTCTGCTCTTCAAGCAGGTCGCGCTGTTGGGAAAGCAGTCCGCGCTGACGATAAAGTTCGGCAAAGATTTCCGCCTTACTGCGCAGGATGTCGGGCTCGATCGGCTTCTGGATGAAATCGACGGCGCCTGCTTCGTACCCCTGAAAGCGCCGCTCGGCCGTGTGTGTGCCCGCTGTGACAAAGATGATCGGCACCCGCCGGGTGCGCTCGTTTCCGCGCATGAGTTCGGCTAGCTCGAACCCGTTCAGGCCCGGCATCTGAACGTCGATCAGCGCCAGCGCCACATCGTGCTGCAAGAGCAGCTCAAGAGCTTCATCGCCTGACCGCGCCTTCAGAAGCGTCACATCATCACGTTGCAGCAAGGCCTCCAGAGAGAGAAGGTTTTCTGGCAGGTCGTCAACGAGGAGAAATTTAACAGCGGTTGTCATCGGGATTTATTCTGCAAAAAGGTTGAAATATCGGACAATGTCATGATCTTCGCGGTTGGGCATGCGCGAATGGCAGCCTCGGGCATGGCCTGTGCATAGGCGCCTTCAGGGTCCTGAACAATTGCGGTTCCACCAGCACGGACAACTGCCGAAAGACCCTGCGCGCCGTCGTTATTGGCGCCGGTGAGTACGATAGCCGTCAGTCGGTCGCCCCAGACGTCCGTAGCACTTTCGAACGCAACATCAATCGAAGGCCGCGAGAACAGCACTTCTTCCTCGCTGGAGAGCGAAATCTGGGCTCGACCTTCCAGCAAAAGATGATAGTTCGGCGGTGCGAAGTAAATCGCTCCGGCTTCCACCGGCTCCTTGTCTTCGGCCTCGATCGCGCGCAGCTGGCATTTCCGGTCGAAAATCTCGGCCAGAAGACTGCACTTTCTGGGCGGCAAATGCACGATCACGAAGATCGGAAACGGATATGTGGCCGGAAGGGGTGGCAATATCACTGACAGGGCGTCGAGCGCTCCAGCGGACGCACCGATGATTACCGCACCTTTTGCATTGTCCTTCATGAGCCGATCCTCTGATAGATCTTCTCCTCGCGGACAAATTCCCGGAAGCTATCGGTATGCGCTGAAAAGCGCAGGGTTTCCTTCGAGCCCAGCCCGAGGAAGCCGTTGCGCGGCAGCGCATCGCGAAACAGACCAACGGCCCGATCCTGCAGATCCCGGTCGAAATAGATCATCACATTGCGGCAGGAGACGAGCTGCATCTCCCCGAAGACCTGGTCCGTCACGAGGCTATGGTCCGAAAACACGACGTTGCGCCGCAGGCTCTTGTCCAGGATGCAGCGGTTATAGCCGGTGGCGTAATAGTCGGACAAAGACGCTTTGCCGCCGGATTCGCGGTGGTTCTCAGTGAATAATCTGACCCGCTCGATGTCATAGATTCCGGCCTCCGCATCGGCGAGCGCATCCGGGTTGATATCCGTCGCATAAAAGAGCGTCCGTTCCTCCAGCCCTTCCTCGCGAAACAGGATGACGAAGGAATAGAGCTCCTCGCCGGAGCTGCATCCGGCAATCCAGATCTTCAGAGATGGGTAGGTGAGCAGATGCGGTATGACCTTCTCGCGGATCGCCGCGAAATAGGACGGGATCGCGAAACATCTCGCTGACCTGCACGGTCAGGTAGCGCAGCATGTCGGCCAGCATGTCAGGATCGATGCAAGTACGCGCTCCTGCATGGCCGAAATCGTCGCAAAGCCCAACTGCTCGCGCGCCTGACGCAACCGCCGCCGGATCGATGACATGGCGTAGCTGCGGAAGTCATAATGGTAGCGATGATAAAGCGCCTCCAGCAGCAGCCGGATCTCGATGTCCTCGACCTTTTCGAATGTCTCCGTCATTGCGGCATCCAGACGCGCACGAGCGACAGAAGCTTTTCGACGTCGAGCGGCTTCGCCATGTAGTCATTGGCGCCAGCCTCGATGCAGCGCTGCTGGTCGTCAGGCATGGCCTTGGCGGTCAGCGTGATGATCGGCAGCTTCTTGCCATGCTGGATTCTTGCGGATGTGGCGGGTGGCGGTGAGGCCATCCATGACCGGCATCATCACATCCATCAGCACGAGATCGATCGCGTCCATCCCGCTTGGCTCAACGACTGCTCCAGTTTCTCCAGCGCCTCCTCACCGTTTCGGGCGATCTCGACCAGCGCGCCGCGCGGTTCGAGGATGTTGGTCAGGGCGTAGACGTTGCGCACGTCGTCCTCGACGATCAGGACGCGCCGTCCTTCCAGTAAGGCATCGCGATTGCGCGCCTTGCGGATCATCTGCTGCTGCTCGTCCGGTAGTTCGGAGACCACCTGGTGCAGGAAAAGCGTGACTTCGTCGAGCAGGCGTTCCGGCGATTTCGCGCCCTTGATGATGATCGACTTCGAGTAGCGGCGAAGCCTCTGCTCTTCTTCGGAAGAGAGAACCCGACCGGTGTAGACGATGACAGGCGGGAAGGAATGCATGCCGGCTTCGCTGAGCGTCTCCAGAAGCGCAAAGCCGGAAGCGTCCGGCAGCGATAGATCCAGCACCATGCAGTCGAAGGTTTGTTCGGCCAGCAGCGAGATGCATTCTGCCGCAGTCCCAGCCCCTACGGTTTCGACGTCATGCGACGACAGAGCAGCTTGGAAACGGCATCCCGCTGGACGGCGTTGTCCTCGACGATCAGGACACGTCGCAGCGTCTGCTCGGCCTTTGCCTCCAGCGACTCGATGACCGATGACCAGATGATCGCGCTGCACCGGCTTCAGCGCATAACCGACGGCGCCCAGCGACATGGCCCGGTCGGAATAGTCTTCGCCGGACAGGATGTGGATCGGAATATGGCGCGTGCGCACATCGCGCTTCAGTCGGTCAAGTACCGAGAGGCCGGATTGGTCGGGAAGGCCGACATCCAGAAGGATGGCGCTCGGCAGAACTGATGGGCGAGATCCAGCGCTTCCTGCGCGGTTCCGGCGACGAGCGCCTGGAACTTCAATTCGCGGGCGAGATCACGCAGGATCAGGCAAAGGACGAGTCGTCCTCGACGATCAGCAGCTTGCGGCGCTGTGCCCTCGACGCCTCACGGTCGTCCTCGACGATCGCCATGCCTTCGGCGTCGGTGCGTTGATCGCCGTATCTGGTCGGGAGACTGTTCTGCGACGGGAGCGGGCGCATAGGCGAAGTCTTGCGTCGCGGGGCTGCGACCGGCGCACGGTCGAAGTCTGCCGGAATGATGACGGTAAAGGTGCTGCCCTGTCCCAGGCTGGCTCTTCAGTTGGAAGCGTGCCGCCCAGCAGGCGCACCAGTTCGCGCGAGATCGAGAGACCGAGGCCCGGTGCCGCCGAACTTGCGGCTGATCGTGCTGTCGGCCTGATGGAAGGCCTCGAAGATCCGCTGCTGCTGCTCTTCGGCAATGCCGATGCCGGTATCCGTGATCGCAAAGGCAGCGATTGTCGCCGTGCGTGGCTGACAGCGAGCGTGACGCCGCCCTTTTCGGTGAACTTCAGCGCATTGGCGAGCAGGTTCTTCAGCACCTGCTCCAGCCGCTGGGGATCGGTCTCGATCACCGGGGCCACGTCCGGCGGCAACGTCGAACGTCGAAGTTCAGGCCCTTGTCGGTGGCCAGCGGATCGAACATCTGGCGCAGCCCGTTCAGCAGTCCGCTCGACAGACACCGCCTCGGGGTTGATCTCGACATGGCCCGCCTCGATCTTGGACAGGTCGAGAATGTCGTTGATCAGGTTCAGCAGGTCATTGCCCGACGACTGGATCGTCTGGGCGATATTTCACCTGCTCCGCGGTCAGGTTGTCGTTCGGGATTGTCGGCCAGCAGCTTGGAAAGGATCAGCGATGAATTCAGCGGCGTGCGCAGTTCATGCGACATGTTGGCGAGGAAGTCGGACTTGTAGCGGCTGGCCTGCTCCACCTCCCGCGCCTTGAGCTGGATCGCCGCATTCGCGCTGTTCCAGATCGTCGCGCTGCCGCTCCAGCTCCTGCGCCTGTTCTTCCAGCTGGGTGTTGGTCTGTTCCAGTTCGACCTGCTGCTGCTCCAGCCGTGCCTGCGATTCCTTCAGCGCTCGGCCCTGTTCTTCCAGCTCCTCGTTGGAAACGCGCAGTTCCTCGCCCTGCACCTGCAGCTCTTCCGACTGCCGTTGCGTTTCTTCAAGCACAGTTTGCAGGCGAGTTCGGAATTCGGCGGAGCGGATGGCGACAGCAATAAGCTCTGAGACCTGTTCGAGAAGCAACAACGTCTGATCGCTGATAGGGTACAGGAAGCCGAGTTCGAATACGCCGCGAATATCGCCCTCGACTATGGCCGGCGCCAAGGCGAGATAGCGGCGGCTTGTGCTGTCCAAGACCGGATCCGAACGAGATGTAACCATCAGGAACCTCGCCCACCGCGATCGGACGGTGATCCCGCAAGACATGGCCGAACAGGCTGTCGTTTTGGCCGAAGCTCGCAGGTAAGGTCACGTCCGACGGCACGCCATGTGCGGCCATGCGATGAAACCGGCCAGCGTTTTCGACATAAATGGCACCGGCCACGGCACCGAGATAGTTCGTCAGGAAGCCCAGGATGTTTTTACCAAGCTCCCCGATTGGCTGCTCGCCGGAGACGGCTGCAGCCAGGCCGAGTTGTGCATCTCGCAGCCACTGCTCGCGTTTTTGCGCCAGTGTGGATTTGCGAACAAGTGCGGAGATCGCGAGCGTCAGGATTATGCACCAAGCGCCCCGGACGCAAGTGCGCTCGCCCATGCGATGATGTAGGAGGCGTTCATGTCGCCAAGGCGCTGGCTCCGCTCTTCACCAGCCTCGTTGCGGAGTTGGGAGATGACATTGCGGATGCCGTCCATGTCGCTGCGGCCACGGTCCGTTTTTACCAGGGACAACGCTTCCGCCACTCCTTGCCTCTGAAATACCTCAAGCGTTTGCGCCATCACCTCAAGTTTGGACGAGACATACACCCGTAGTTCCTTGACGCTACCGCTTTCCCGCATTTCGGCTGTCGTCGCTAAACCGATGGTGTCCAGGCGGCTTTGAACCTGAGGTAGGGCGCGGTGGTGGGCGAGTAGATAAACCTCTTCAGAGGTAAGAAGGAACCCGCGGAGAGCCGTCTCAGCATGCCTGGATGTCGATCAACAACAGGTCGAGTGCAACGACAAGACCGTGGGTTTGCGTCACTCTTGCATTGCTGTCGCGAACGTTTTGGACCGTGTAAACGGATAGCGCGGTACTGACGACGAAAAATAAGAGCGCGGACAGCAAGCCGATGAGCGTATTTCGCTCCAGACCGAGCATATTCTGGCTGTCACTGCGGATGTTTTTCTGTGCATCAGAAGTTCTCTAAATACTTGGTATTATGATATGATCACGTAAGTGTGATGGCGTATGATAGGGAACTTGGCTAGCGGGTCACACATCGTGTGGGTTTGGGTGTCCCATTCGATCGCGGATCACGTCAACTTGAATGGAATGCTAGCTAGCAATTTTTTGATCGGTAAAGCAAGATTGCGCTAACAGCGGAAAAAAGCGATCTGTCTGCTTGTTAGGTGCTCGTGCCATTTGCCACGAATAGCCCCGAGTTTCGAGACACTCCGGTTACGTTTTCTGCTGCTTTTCGAACTCGACGCGGCGACAGCATCCCGTTTCTGACATGTTTGCGCTTCGGGTTGTAGGACATCTTCGATATAGTCGAACACGTCCTGCCTGAGCTTCGTCGCTGATCGATAGACCTTTCGGCGTATCCGCTCCCGCTTCAACAGATTGAAGAAGCTCTAGCGACGGCACTGTCATGGCAGTTGCCCCGTCGGCTCATCGAATGAACCAGATTGTGGTGCTTCAGGAACGCTGCCCAGTCGATACTGGTGAATTGCGATCCCTGATCCGAATGCACTAGAACCTTTTCCTTTGGCTTTGGCCTCTCCAGACAACCATCAGCAACGCCTGCAGCACGACATCCGTTGCGCTCTGGACGGCTCTGCATCGACCAGCCGATAACACGGCCGGGAATAGCGATCGAATCGTAAGCGCTAATTTCGGCGCACCTTTTCCCATCGCGGCCTCTGCCGCATGAAGTGTCCACTGAAAATAGGTGGACACCAAATATGAGTGACGAAGAGCAGAAACTGCGTGTGCGGTTGGTGGGGCGTGATGGCCGACGCCGCTATGATCCAGGATCAAAGGCGCGGCTTATTGCGGCCTGCCTTGAGCCTGGTGTTTCGATATCCGGCCTTGCGCTTGCCCATGGCATCAATGCCAACCTTCTGCGCAAATGGGTCAAGGATGCCAGGGAGTCTAGCTTCCCCGGCGACATTCTCACGATCGGCGTTTATCCCGGTCGTAGCGGCAGATTGCAGCCGAGCTGTCAGAACCGGCTCGCTGAATATGGAGGTCGCACGTGGTGAAGACCACCCGGCATCACGGGGAAGCGGCCACGCTGTCGGGTTCTTCCAAAATCCGGGCGTGCTGCCGAATGGCATGAAGCTCACGCTGGAATACGGTGATGTGGATGCGTTGACGGCGATCATTGGAGCGCTTTGCCATGTTCAGACTGGGCGCTGATCTCAAGGTCTACCTGCACCGCGAACCGATCGACTTCCGCGCCGGCATCAACAGCCTCGCTGTCCTGGTTCAGGAGACAATGGAGCTCGACCCGTTTGCGCCTGCGGTCTTCGCCTTTTGCAATCGCCGTCGCGACCGGATGAAGCTCCTGTTCTTCGATCGGTCCGGTTTTGTGATGGTTCTGAAGCGATTGACCGAAGACCGGTTCCGATGGCCGCGTCGGGAGACGGCGGTGGTGACGCTTTCGACCGAGCAGCTTCACTGGATCCTCGACGGCATCGATATCGACGCGATGGTGCGCCATCCGGTTCGGCAATACCAGATCGCCGGCTGACGGCTCTCGACGTCTGTAGTTGACGCGGCTGTGCGGTTCAGATTCAAAACTACGATGAATCGATCCGGCGAACCCAGCATTGCAGAACTGATGGCGCAGTTGGCGGCCAATGCTGCCGAGATCGCCGCGCTGAAGGCTGAGAAGGAAGCGCTCAGCGCCCGCGTGGTCAAGCTGGAAGAAGAGCTGGCGCTGGCACGGCTCCATCGTTTTGCGCCGAAAAGCGAAAAGCACGTGGATCGTCTCTTCAATGAGGCCGAGCAGGTTGCCGTTGAAGATGAGACTGCCAACGGCGGCGATCTCGTCGACCTGCCAGACACAGGCTTTGCGTCGACCGAGAAGCCGGAGGGCAAGAAGCGCGGCCGCAAGCCACTGCCGGAACACCTGCCGCGCGAGCGTGTCGAATATGACCTTGCCGACGACCAGAAGGCCTGCCCTTGTTGCCGTCATCAGATGCATCGCATGGGTGAAGCGGTCACCGAGCAGCTCCATATCGAGGTGAAGGCCAAGGTCCTGCAGAATGTGCGGTTCAAATACGCCTGCCGCCATTGCGACCGCACCGGCATCAACACGCCTGTCATTCTGGCGCCAATGCCCGCACAGCCCTTGCCGGGCAGCATCGCCACGGCCTCGACGCTGGCATTTGCACTGGTCCATAAATACGTCGACGGCACGCCGCTCTATCGCCTGGCCCAGGCCTTCGAACGCGCCGGCGTTCCCGTCAGCCGCGGCGCGCTGGGGCATTGGGTGGTCGGATCGAGCGAGAGGCATCTCTCCCGCATCTATGACGCACTGAAGCTACGGCTTCGGTCCCAACCGCTCATCCATGGCGACGAGACGACGGTCCAGGTCCTGAAGGAAAAGAACAGGGAGGCCACCAGCACATCATACATGTGGGCCTATCGGAGTGGAGAGGACAGCAATGAGCCGATCGTGCTGCTCGATTATCAACCGGGCCGCGGCCAGATTTATCCGCAGGCCTTCATCAGCGATTACCGCGGCATCCTGATGAGCGATGGCTACACCGCCTGGCGGACGTTGACAGGGGCCACCCATCTGGGATGCATGGCGCATTCCAGGCGGCGCTTCGTCGATGCGCTGAAGACACGGAAGAAGGGTGGTGGTCCGCCGGAGCAGGCGTTGAAGTTCTTCGAACAGCTCTACCGGATTGAAAGTCAGGCTAGAGACAAAACTCCGGATCCCGGAGAGACGAAGGCCGACTGCATCCGCCGTTTCCGCCAGCAGCACAGCGTGCCAGTCCTCAATGCTCTGAAGGCATGGCTTGACAACATAGCACCGAAGGTCCTGCCGGATACCAAGCTTGGCGATGCCGTGTCCTACACCCTAAACCAATGGGAGTACCTGACGCGCTACACAGAAGACGGCAGGATGCCGATAGACAACAACCTCCTCGAACGCGATATCAGGATTTTTGCCACTGGAAGAAAATCCTGGCTGTTCAGTGACACCGTGGACGGAGCCAGGGCCAGTGCTGTCGTCTACAGCATCATGCTGAGCTGTCGCGCCTGCGGCGTGGAGCCCTTGGCGTATCTGCGCCACATCCTCACGGAATTGCCGCAGCGTCCAACCGACGCCGACATCACCGACCTGCTACCATTCAACTTCGCCAAGACCGCTGCGGTCTGATCCCATACGAGTGGCCGACAAGCGCCCCGGTCAAACGGGTCGTGTCAAGGCGCATGGAAATGAGCGCTTACGATCGATCACCACCGCGAGATAGGCGAAGCCTTCGTTGGTCCGGATGTAGGTGATGTCCGTGACCCACGCCTTGTCCGGAGCAGCAACGTCGAATTGACGGTCCAGAGTGTTGTCGATGACAATGGAAGGCCTGCCGCCATAAACTCCGGGACGGCGCTTGTAGCCGATCTGAGCCTTTATCCCGGCAATCCGCGTCAGACGCGCAACCCGGTTGGGGCAGCATGTCTCGCCGTGATCGAGCAGGTCGTCATGAAGCTTGCGATACCCGTAGACCTTGCCGCTCTCTTCCCAAGCCGTCTGGAGCAGATCGATCTGCCGCTTGTCCTCAAAGGCACGCTTGCTCAAGGGCATCCGAAGCCAGGCATAAAACCCGCTGGGATGGATGCGGAACAGGCGGCACATCATTCGCACCGAAAACCGCTGTTGATGCTGGGCAACGAACGCGTACTTCACTTTGCATCCCTGGCGAAATACGCGGTCGCTTTTTTTAATATGTCGCGCTCCTCGGTGACCCGCGCCAGTTCCTTTTTAAGCTGCCTGATCTCTTCGGACTGGTCGCTACCCTGGTCACCAGACGTCGAGGAGAACTTCTTCTTCCACTCATAAAGCGAGTGTGGGCTGACACCCAGCCGCTGCGAAACCTCCGCAACCGGATAGCCCCGTTCCGTGATCTGACGCACCGCGTCGCGCTTAAACTCTTCGCTGAAATTCGATTTGCTCATGATGATCTTCTTGCCTCAAAATTAGGAAAGAAGGCGTCTACAAATCTCGGGGCTATTCACGAGCAAAGCGATTGAAAGCGAGGGCCGCGTTCGAAGGCTGTATGAGACAACGCCGGCAATGATGCATTCCATCGATGCCACCGGCAGGTTGCTGAGCGTGAGTGCTCGATGGCTCGAGGTTTTGGGGTATCGCCGCGATGATGTGATTGGCCGTTTGTCGTCAGACTTTCTGACGGAAGAGTCACGCTTGAAGTCGCGCACCATCCTCCCGGATTTTTTTCGAACCGGTCATTGTGATCGTGTCGAATACCAAATGCTCACCAGCGCCGGAGAAATTATCGACGTGCTGCTGTCTGCAACGCTGGAGCGCGATGTCGAAAGTCAACCTATACGGTCGATGGCGGTCGTTGAGGACGTCACGTTCAGGCTACGTGCGGAAAGAAGCCTTGCCGCGGAAAAGCAACGTCTCGCCAACATTATCGAAGGGACGCAGGCCGGAACCTGGGAGTGGAACGTTCAGACTGGTGAAGCCCGCTTTAATGAGCGATGGGCACAAATCATCGGCTACACGCTTGCCGAACTGCAGCCAATCTCCATCGATACATGGATGATAAATGCACATCCCGACGATTTGTACTCGTCAGAAGAATACCTCAAGGAGCACTTCGAGGGAAAGTCTCAAGCCTACGAGTTCGAAGCTCGGATCCGCCACAAGGATGGCCATTGGGTTTGGGTATTGGATCGAGGCAAAGTCATCACATGGACTCCCGAGGGCAAACCCGAATGGATGTTTGGGACGCATCAGGACATCACACTTCGTAAGATTTTGGAAGAAACACTCCGTAAGGAGCAGACATTCCTCGATCGGACTGGTAATTTGGCCGGGGTCGGAGGTTGGGAGGTTTATCTTCAGACGGGCGCCATTGTCTGGTCCGACGAAACCTGCCGCATTCATGGCGTCGATCCAGGATATGTGCCGACGATGGACGAGGCTATCGCCTTTTATGCCCCCGAGGCCCGACCCGTTATTCTGGATGCAGTTGATAGGAGCATGGCCACTGGCCAGGGTTGGGATCTCGAACTCCCATTCATCAAAGCAAATGGTGCGCTGATTTGGGTTCGCGCCGTGGGTTCGGTCGAGTTCGAGGGCGATAAGCCCAACCGCATAAGCGGTGCATTCCAGGATATTTCCGAGCGAGTCAAACAACGTTCCGCTCTGGAACGGCTTAACGAGCAATTGGCGGCAGCCACCGAGAACGGCCGCATCGGTATTTGGGATGCAGATCTCCGGTCGGGACGCACCTACTATTCCGACATGTGGTGCGAACTTCTCGGTTATTCGCGGCAGGAGTTCGGTGATGCAATCGACAATTGGTTGGAGTTAGTGCACCCGGACGATAGGCAGCGGGCAAAGGAAGCCGATCGCAATCACATCGCCTGAAGAACACCATATTTTGAGGAACAGTTCCGGATGCGCCGCAAGGACGGCACTTGGGTATGGATCCTCGATCGTGGCAGGGTTGTTGCGCGTGACGATGATGACAATCCAATCCGGATGATTGGAACCCATGTCGACATCAACCGACAGAAGCAAGATGAGGAGGAGCGGCGGATCCTCGCGGAGCGGATGGCGATCGCTACGGAGAGCGGCGGCATTGGAATTTGGGACTTCGACCTGGTCAAGAACCTGGTTACGTGGGATCCTTGGATGTATCGCCTGTTCGGACTCCCGGAACGGAATCTCGAGCGCGTACCGGACCTGTCGCGGCGGCATATCCACAAGGACGATTACGAACGTATCGAAGGCGCTGTTCAGCTGGCGATTACAGAGCGCCGCCCGCTGAATGAAGAATACAGGATTATCAGGCCTGATCATTCAACGCATTATATCAGGATTTCGGCGAAGATTGTCGCAGATGCCACCGGTCGGGCAACACGTTTGATTGGGGCGGCCTGGGATGTAACAGCGCAACGCAAGATGTCGCTTGAGCTTTCAGAGCAACACGAACTAATGCGCGTGACGCTTCACTCGATCGGTGACGCTGTCATGACGACGGACGCATTGGGTATTGTGAAGTGGCTAAACCCGGTTGCCGAACGCATGACCGGCTGGCTAGCGAGCGATGCCATTGGGCAACCAAGCACCGAGGTTTTCAATATTATCAATGAGGAGACGCGGCAACGGGCACCGGATCCGATCACTGCTTGTCTGCGAACACTGGACACCGTAGGGCTTAATGAAAACACGATGCTGGTGGCCCGCGATGGGCGGGAGTTCAGTATCGAGGATTCGGCAGCACCCATCCGAAATTCTGAAGGTGATACACTCGGTGCCGTTCTCGTTTTCCATGACGTCAGTGAACGACGTCGCTTGTCGCGAGAGATGCGCCACCGGGCCAGCCACGATCCGCTTACCGGCCTGATAAACAGGGCAGAGTTTGACAGACGATTGCAAACTGTCTTTGAGAAATCGCGGTGTGACGGATCCTCGAACGTTTTGCTCTATATCGATCTCGATCAATTCAAGATCGTCAACGATTCCTGCGGCCATGCCGTTGGCGACGATCTCTTGAAGCAGGTGAGCCGATTGCTGGCGGATACGATCCGTTCTGGCGATACTCTGGCACGCTTAGGTGGTGATGAATTCGCAGTTATTCTCGAAGCCTGCACCCCACAGAACGCGGGACGTATTGCACAGGCAATGTGTGACCGAATGCGTGACTTCAGGTTTGTCCATGACGATAAGCGTTTCCGTGTGGGAACAAGTATCGGGCTCGTTCCGATCGATGGGACAATGCCAACACTTGCGTCTATCCTCCAGGCTGCTGACAATGCCTGCTATGCGGCTAAGGAAGGCGGTCGGAACCGAGTTCATATCTGGGTCGATACCGATCAGGCAATGGCTGCCTGTTCCGGCGAGATGCGTTGGGCGTCGCGGATAGAGGTAGCATTGGACGATAACCGGTTTGTTCTCTTCGCACAAAATATTCGCCCTATTTGCGGGAAGAAGGCCGGGCGCCACGTCGAACTCCTGATCCGCATGAAGGATGACGAAGGAAACTTGATCGGACCCTCGGCTTTTCTGCCATCTGCGGAACGGTTCAATCTTGCGACGCGCGTCGACCAATGGGTGCTGACAAATGCGATCGAATGGATTGCTCTCCTGCCGGAGGCGACCGAGACAGAGACGATTAGTATCAATCTTTCTGGCCATTCCATTGGCGACCGTTCTTTTCACCGGCACGCCATTGAAATCCTTGAGGAGGCCGGCGATTCGGTTTGTCGGCGACTGTGTTTTGAGATCACCGAGACCGCAGCTGTTACGAATCTGGCGGATGCGACGACGTTCATCGAGCAGGTGCGCAGGAGGGGTGTCCGGGTCGCTCTTGATGACTTTGGTGCAGGAGCGTCATCATTTCGTTATCTGAAGCGCTTCCCAGTCGATTATCTGAAAATCGACGGACAATTCATTCGAGACATAACCAAAGACCCGCTGAACGATGTCACCGTTCGCTGTTTCGTCGACGTTGCACGGGTTCTCGGAATCCAACAGAAACTCGGGCATTTAGATTTGCCGCAGCTGCTCTACGTTATCCGTGGTGCAGGACGCTGAGGCCACCGTCCACCGTCAGGCACGTGGCGTTCATGAAGGGGCATTCGTCGGAGATCATGAACACGGCCGCGAGCGCGATCTCCTCGACCGTGGCAATGCGCCCGCCCGGATGCAGCTTCATCGTCTCGGCCTTGGCGGCCAACGGGATCGGGAAAGCTGTTCCAGTAGTCGATGACCTTCTGGGTGGACACATAGCCGGGCGCCAGCGCATTCACCCGCACGCCCTTGCTGACGCGTATTCGATGCCGAGGGATTTGGTCATGCCGAGCAGCGCGTGCTTGGCGACCGGATAGGGGAATGTGTGAGGAATGATGGTGAAGGCGTGGGTCGAGGCGATGTTGAGGATCACACCGCCGCCTTGCGCGATCATGTCCGGGAAGTACCGCCTTTGCAGCAGTTCCATGCGCCCTTCAGATTGATGTCGAAGCAACGCTGCCATTCGCGTCGTCACTGGTCTCAAGAGGCTCGTGAAAGACATTGACGCCAGCATTGTTGATCAGGGCATTGAGCGGCCCGATCTCAGCCGCCGCGCTGCTCAACCGCCGCTACAATCGCGGAGGCATCGGCGATGCTGGCGACCGAATAGCCTACCTTGGCTCCGGATGAGCCTGCAACGTTTCGACCTTCTGCCTTGAGGAGGTCCCGATCGAGATCGACGAGGAACAGGCTCGCGCCTTCCCTCGCGCAGGCTTTCGAGCTATCGCCAGGCCGATGCCCTGCGCAGCGCCTGTGATTAGATCCGCTTACCCTTCAGTCGATCCGTCATAGTCTCGATTCCTATCTCACCACTCGGCAAAGCTGCCGTCTTCATGACGCCAGATCGGGATTGCGCCAGCGATGGCCTTCCTTGGCGCGCTCGATCACATAGGCCTCGTCCACCTCGATGCCGAGACCTGGTCCCTGCGGGATCGCGACGATAGCCGTCGGCATACTGGAAGACCTCCTTGTTGGAGATGTAGTCGAGAATGTCATTGCTCTTGTTGTAGTGAATGCCGAGGCTCTGCTCCTGGATGAAGGCATTGTAGCTGACCGCATCGACCTGCAGGCACGCGGCAAGGGCAATCGGTCCGAGCGGGCAATGGGGCGCCAGCGCCACGTCATAGGCTTCCGCCATCGCCGCGATCTTGCGGCATTCGGTGATGCCACCGGCATGGGAGAGATCCGGCTGGATGATGTCGACAAAGCCGTCCGACAGGACCTGCTTGAAATCCCAGCGCGAATAGAGCCGTTCGCCGAGCGCAATCGGCGTGGAAGTGTGATTGACGATATCGCGCAGCGCCTCCTGGTTTTCGGACAGCACAGGCTCCTCGATGAACATCAGCTTGTAGGGATCGAGTTCCTTGGCCAGCACCTTGGCCATCGGCTTGTGCACGCGGCCGTGGAAATCGACGCCGATGCCGATATAGGGACCGACCGCTTCGCGAATGGTGGCGATGGTTTCAACCGCCTTTTCGACCTTGTCCCAGCTGTCGACGATCTGCATTTCCTCGCAGCCGTTGAGCTTGATCGCCTTGAAACCACGGGCGACCACGATCCCGGGCATTGTTGGCAACGTCGGTCGGGACGGTCGCCGCCGATCCAGGAATAGACCTTGATCTTGTCGCGCACCTGCCCGCCGAGCAGCGAGTGGATCGGCTGGCCGAGCGCCTTGCCCTTGATGTCCCAGAGCGCCTGGTCGATGCCCGAGATCGCGCTCATGTGGATCGCACCACCGCGATAGAAGCCGCCGCGATACATGACGTTCCAGTGGTCTTCGATCAGGAAGGGGTCCTTGCCGATCAGATAGTCTTCCAGTTCGTGGACGGCGGCCTGCACCGTCAGCGCCCGCCCCTCGACCACCGGCTCGCCCCAGCCGACAATGCCCTCATCCGTCTCGACCTTCAGGAACAGCCAGCGTGGCGGAACGATGTAGGTGGTGAGCTTGGTGATTTTCATCGAGTCATGCCTTCGTGCTGGACGCAAACTGAATTGTGATGAAGCCGAGACCGGACATCGCGGGGCCTAGGCGAGAATGAGGTCAGCCGCTTTCGCGGCGGCGCCGAGGACTGCAGCATTGGTATTGCCACTGACGATGGTCGGCATGATCGACGCGTCGATCACGCGCAGCCGATCCATGCCGCGCACCTTGAGGTCGGGCGTCAACACCGCGTCCGGATCGTGATCGTGCCCCATGCGGCAGGTACCGACCGGGTGATAACCGGTCTTGACCGTTCGACGGCAATGATCGGCGATCGCCTCGTCGCTCGTTACGCCCGTGCCGGGAAAGATTTCCCTGTCGATCAGTTCGCGCATTGGCGATGCTGCGAGCACGGTACGGGCGAAGCGGAAGCTGGCGATCGTCAGGCGCAGATCGTCCGGATGGCTGAAAATCTGGGTATCGACAACGGGGTTGGCGAACGGATCGGCGGACGCAAGGGTCACGCTGCCGCGTGCCTTCGGCCGCAGCAGCAGCGAGTTGATCGTCACGCCATCACCGGGATCGGTGCCCATGACATCGCGGTCCAGATAGACCGTCGGCACGCAGAACATCTGGATCGTCGGTTCGGCATTGTTGCCGTCCGGATCGTAGAAGGCACAGGTTTCGACACCCGTCGTGGTCGCGGGACCGGATTTGAACAGCAGATATTGCAGCCCCGCCTTGATCATCGGCCAGCCGCGATCTGCACCATAGTAGCCGAACGAGCCCTTCGTCGTCGCGACGACAGGGCATTCGTAGTGGTCCTGCAGGTTCTTGCCGACGCCGGACAGGGAGATCTCGGTCCGGATTCCGTGGCGTGACAGCTCGTCGTCCGGGCCGATGCCGGAGAGCATCATCAGCTTGGGTGTCTGATAGGCGCCAGCGGCGAGAATGACTTCGACGCCGGCCCTGGCGGTCTTCTTCGATCCGTTCTGGATGTAGTCGACACCGACAGCCCGGCCGTTTTCCAGGATGATGCGGGTGACCGTCGCTTCGGTCTCGATGGTCAGCCTGGGATCGTTCATCACCGGCGCGAGGAACGCATCGACGGCACTGCAGCGACGGCGGGTCTGCCAGTCGATCGTATGCTGCATGAAGCCGACGCCGAACTGCTCGGCGCCATTAAAGTCGGGATTGTAGGGAATGCCCATGCCTTGCAGTGTTTTCACGTAGGTGCGCGTCATCGGGCTGGTATGGCCAAGGTCCGAAATCTTCAGCGGACCGCCGACGCCGTGAAATTCACCGCCGAGATGATCATTGTCCTCCTGCGCCTTGAAGTAAGGCAGGATGTCCCGGTAGGACCATGCACCATCGTTGTTGGCGCCGGGTGCCGTGACCGCTTCGTTCCAGCGATCGTAATCGGCCGCCTGTCCACGCATGTAGACCATGGCATTGACGGTGCTGCCGCCGCCCAGAACCTTGCCCTGCGGCACGATCGGGCCACGACCGTTCAGTTGCTCCTGCGGCTTGGTCTGATGCATCGACAGATAGGTGTCCTTGGCGAGGAACTTCATGTAGCCGGCCGGGAAATGCATGATCGGATTGGCCTTGCGCGGCCCGCGCTCCAGCATCAACACCCGTGCCTTGCCGTCCTTGACCAGGCGCGCTGCGACGACGCAGGCGGAACTGCCGCCGCCGATGATGATATAGTCGTATGCCGTCCCTTGGGACATTTTCCATTCTCCAGCCGCTCGATTGGCGGCAACTGCTATTGATCCGTCCAGATCGACGGTTTCATTCGAATGCTGCCGCTCAGGGTCCTATCCGTCTGCAATACGCAGAGATCGCCGAGCCCGGGCAAATTGTGGCCATTTGCCAGATGCGTCATCGGCTCGAAACAGAAATAATCGCGTGCGAAAGCCGGGTCGAACTGCGTGTCGGAGAGAAAAATGAATGCATGGCGGAAAACCGGATCCGCCGTCAGCGACAGTTGCGCTGTTCGTTCGGGCCAGACGATTTGTGCATCCCCACACCAGTCTTCAAAACCATTGTTCACCCAGCGGTGGGGCAGTCTCTGCGGATCGCTGAAATCGACGTCGATGGGGATGTCGATGGCTTCTCCGGGCAACCAGTTTTCCACTTCCGTCCAGTACTTCCGCGCCGGCGCCAGCAATGTGGTCTTCGGCGTCATCGGGAAATAGGGATGCCAGCCGAGACCGAAGGGGAGCGCCTCCCTTCCCCGATTGGTGACGGACAGCGTCAGTTCGAGGGAACCCTCCTTCAGGCAGAAGCGCTGGACTGCGGAATAGCTGTAAGGTGTTGCATCGTCCGCATCATGATCGAAGACGAGTTCCACCATCGCGGCGTCCCTTTGGCCGATGCGCCAGTCCGCTTGCCATCCCTCACCATGGAGATAGTGCCTGTCCCAATCGGTATTCGGCCGCAGCCGGTAATCCCTGTCGTTCAATCGAAACTGGTTGTCCTTCACCCGATTGCCAAACGGTACGAGCGGATAACAACCGGATGCAAGCGCATCGGCTTCGTCATCGGGAGCCTCGCGGAGCAACGGCACAGGCATGCCCTCCCGCGTCCACCAGAACCCAAGTATAATGCCGCCGCGCGTCGAGATGCGGATTGAAAGATCGCCGTTGCTGAGATCGACAATGCTCACCGGATCAGCCCTTGTTGCGCGCCGCGCCGCGCTTGATCGCCTGAATGTTGGCAAGCACCGCAACGACGATGATCAAGCCGCGCACGACCTGCTGGAAAAAGGGATTGATGCCGAGAAGCACCAGCCCGTTGCCGATCAAGGTGATGACGAGCACGCCAAGCAATGTTCCGAGCATGGAACCGCGCCCCCCGGAAAGGGCCGTGCCGCCGACAACGACGGCGGCAATCACATCGAATTCCAGTCCGCTGGCAGCCGTCGCATTGCCCGAGCCGAGCCGCGACAGGAGCAGGATGCCGGATACCGCAGCCATCGCCCCGGCAATGGCAAACAGCGCAACACGGATGCGGGCGACATTGATGCCCGATAGAAATGCCGCATGCGGATTGCCGCCGATCGCAAAGACTGACCGTCCGAAAGCGGTCTTGCGGCTGACGAAGGCAAACACGGCAAAAAGAACCAGCATTATGATGGCCGCCGGCGGCACGCCAAGCACCGGCCGGTCGAGCAGATCGACGATGTCGTTGCGCCCGATCGAAACCGGCAGCGCGTCGGTGACGAACAGAGCCGTACCGCGCAGCGCGCTCCACAGGCCGAGCGTACCCACGAAGGATGGGACGTCGAAATAGGCACGCAGGATACCGGCGATCGAGGCAATGGCTGCCCCGATCGCGATGGCGAACACGAAGGCGATCGGCGTCGGGATACCCCATTGCAGGAGATAGGCGAGCGCCACGGAGATGAAGGCAACCATGGGGCCGACGCTGACATCGATCTCGCCGGAGATGATGATCAAAGTAGCAGCCCAGGCGGCGATGCCGATGGTCGCCGCGTCGCGCAGAATGTTGATCTGGTTGTTGAACGTCATGAAGCCGCCGGCGGTGGTGGTAAAGACGATGTAGAGCACGGCAATCGCGACGAAGAGGCTGACTTCGTTCATGTGCTGAGATAATCCACCGCGCCGCCGTTTCGCGGATGCAGGTGATTGTGCTGCCTGTTCGAGGGACATACCGTATTCTCCGTCAGTGACCGGCGATGCAGGCGGCCATGACGGCGTCCTGATCGATATCGGGGGATGTGAATTCTTCCTTCAGCGTGCCTTCGCGCAGGACCACGACGCGGTCGCAGACGAGCGGCAATTCCTCGATCTCGCTTGAGACGAAGATGATGCTGCGGCCTTCGGCGGCAAGCTGGCGGATGATGGCATAGATCTGGGCCTTTGCCTCGACGTCGACGCCGCGCGTCGGTTCGTCGAGCAACAGAATGCGGCTGTCGGCATGGACCCAGCGGCCGATGACCACCTTCTGCTGGTTACCGCCTGAGAGCGTGCCGATCGGCGTATCGGTTTCGGCGGTCTTGATATGCAGGCGCTGGACAATTCGGCGCGTTGCCTGCGCCATCCGGTTTGCCGAGAGAATGCCGTTGCTGCTGACCGCTGCAAAATCGGTGGAGACGGTATTCTCGTCGACGCCGAGCAAGGGAACGATACCCTCTTCCTTGCGGCTTTCAGGCGTGTAGCCGAAGCCTGCCTCGAGCATGCGTTTGTATTTCGGTCGCCGCACCGATTTTCCATCGACCGATACGGTCCCGCGATCGAAAGATCGCACGCCCATGATCGCTTGCAGCAGTTCGGTGCGCCCTGAACCGAGCAGGCCGGCAATACCGAGAACCTCGCCCTGGCGCAGACTGAAGGAGATCGAGGAGAGTTTGGGCTCCAGTGCCAGATCCGCCACCTCGAGCACGACCGTCTCGCGTGTCTTCGTTTCGAGAACGGCAGCCTGCGCCGCCTCCGAGCCCAGCATCAACCGGACAATCTCGCGCGTATCGGCGCCGGCGACATCGACAGTGTCTATGATCCGGCCGTCGCGCATGATGGTTGCCGACTGTGAAATACGGCGGATCTCGTTCATGCGGTGGCTGACATAGATGACCGCGATGCCCTCGTCGGCAATGCGCTTGACGGCGGTCATGACTTTTTCCGCCTCCGCGGCGGCGAGCGAACTGGTCGGCTCGTCGAGGATGACCAGTTTCGGCTTGCCCAGCAGCACGCGGGCGATCTCCAGCAACTGGCGCTCGGCGGGGCTCAGCCCGGCGACGAGGCGCGACGGCGGCAGGTCGAGACCGAGGCGCGCCATGGCCTCTGCAGCCTGCGTTTCCATTTCGGAATAGCTGAGTATCCCGGCCTTGCGCGGCCAGCGTCCGAGAAACAGGTTTTCGGCCAGCGTCATGCCTGGCACGAGCGAAAGTTCCTGGTAGACGACGCGCACGCCCTTCGAAAAGGATTCCTGCGCACGGGCGGAGCCGGTCTGGGTCAGTTCCTCGCCGCCAATGTGCACCGTGCCGACATCCGGAACTTCGGCACCGGTCAGCATGCGGATCAGCGTCGACTTTCCAGCTCCATTCTTGCCCAGCAGCGCCCGGACCTCGCCGGCGGCGACATCGAAGCTGGCATTGTCCAGCGCCAGCACGCCCGGATACTGCTTCGTGCAGTTTTCGATCGAGGCGATGATGGTACGAGCGGGACTTTGGCGAGCCGCGGAATTGGTCATGAGAAAACCTGTTCAGAGAGTGTTGCGCCATCGCGATCATGGCGTGGCCCGACCGGGCAGACGGACATGTCTACCCGGTCGGTCAGGTCAGTTGCGCGTCAACGAGGCTCGCGCAGCTTGGGAGATCAAGGAATACCGTCGGAATGGGCTTCGAGCCAACCCTTCGCCGATTCCGCCGAGTTATAGAGGTCGATGTCGTAGGGCACCTTGATGTCGGCCGGTGCCTGTCCGTCGATCGACTTGATTGCCTGCGCCAGGGCAAGCTTGCCAAGCCCCTGGCCGGAAATGTCCACGACCGCCTTGATAACCGTAAAATCAACCAGTTCCTGGGCGATTTCGGTTGTCATGTCGCCACCGAAGACCACCGTCTTGCCAACACGCCCCTGGCTTTTGACGGCACGGGCCGCACCCAGCGTCGCGCCACCGGCTTCACCGAAGAAGGCATCGAGATCCGGATTGGACGACAGCATCGTCGCCGCGACCGAGACGGCCTTGTCGAGTGTCGCGCCTTCCTGGTTGGCGACGATCTGGGCGCCCGGCACCTTGGCCATCAGTGCTTCTTCAAAGCCCTTGCGGCGGGTGACGCAGACTTCGACGAATTCGCAGTTGAGAACGGCGATTTTCGGAGCGTCCTTCTTTTCCGCCAGGAAATAGTCCGCAGCAGCATCGCCCAGCTTGTGGCCAAAGTCATAGGGATCGCCGACGGCATAGGCGGAGACGAACTCCTTCATGTCCTTTTCGCCGAGGCATGTGTTGTAGCAGACGACCGGAATGCCGGCATCATGCGCACGCTGAATGGCACGATAGGAGCCATCGGCCGAGACCGGCGAGACAATGATCGCCTGGACGCCGGCAGAGATCAGAGAGTCGATGAAGGACGATTCCTTGCTGACATCGCCCTGCGCATTGGTTTCGATGATCTCAAGCTTGCGGCCGGCGTCGGTCGCCCCGGTCTGGATGCCCTTGCGAACGCCGGCATAGAAGCCCTGTGCATCCATATAGATCGCACCGACCTTCAGATCCTTATCCTGCGCCGAGGCGGAACCCGTCACCGCACCAAAGGCCAACATCGTCATTGCCGTCAAAGCGGCAGTTGTCATGAGCTTCATAGGCTCCTCCCATTCGAATTCTTCGTGACGCGAGTAGACCCCGCGAGCGCGCCTTCACCTCCGGCGCGGTATCATCAGAATAGAGTTCATCATATTATTGTCAATATAAATACGATTTATTTTTTCCGGGACTCGCCGACGGTCGCGGCTCAGTCTCCTTCTTAATCGAGACCGCTGTTTCAGTTTTCATTTCTATATTGATTTTCAATGCTTTAACACAGACACAGAAAACTTCTGAATAGAACGAGTACGAAAATCGCGACTTCATATAAATAGTATTTATTATAGAGATAGGATCGGGAAATTTGACAACAGGGCAAATCCCGGTCAAAGCTTAAAGGGCAACCCAGTTCGGCAGACTGTTTGCTGGAGGACGAGAATGACAGTTGGACGAACGGCGGGCATGGTGTCAGCCAACGGTTTCCCGATCGCGGAAAGCGGCAAGCGAAGTGTGCGCGAAGCGTTACTGCAGCATCTTGTCGACATGATTATTTCTGGTGAAATGGCCGAAGGATCGATTCTACCGAACGAGGCCGAGTTGACCGAGAAATTCGGTGTCAGCCGCACAACCCTGCGGGAAGCGATGCAATACCTGTCAGCGCTTGGTATCATCCGCTCGCGAACCCGTGCGGGCACCACAATTCTGCCGCGGGAAAACTGGAACTATCTGGATCCAATCATTCTCGACGCCATGTTGAAGTTCGGCGCCGACGAACGGTTCTACATCTCGCTGATCGACGCGCGCCAATTGCTGGAGCCAGCCGCCGCAGCCCAAGCCGCGGCGAACGCCACGGCCCGCCAGCTTTTCCAGATTTCAAAAGCTTTCGAGGAAATGGTCGAGGCAAATGCGCGCGACACCGAAGAATGGAGCCGCGCAGACCTCGACTTCCACACCGCGATCATCAATGCCAGCGGCAACTGGGTCTACCAGCAATTTGCCACAGCCATCCGCGCCGCTCTGCTTGCCAGTTTCCGCCTGACCAATCGCGCCAGCCAGTCGCATGAGCAAGCAATCATCAAGCATCACGACGTTCTGGAGGCGATCCGAATGCGCCAGCCGGACAGCGCACGTCATGCAATGGAACAACTCATTGGTGTCGCACGCAACGAAATCTCCGAGGCATTGCGCAATCGCTCTCAAGCCTCTCAAAATGTTCTTTAGGAACATTCCATACCAATCGTGCGGACGAGGACCTTATGGAGATCTGGCCCTACATAGCCGTTGACAACATATCTGTAGCTGACCGTGTTCTTGACGCGATTGAAGCACGCTGTGACAATCTCGCCCGACACCCCTACTCCGGAGTTGCGCGCGACGATATCGCGCCTGGCATTCGGCATCTGGTCTCAGGTGAGTATCTGACTCTTTATCGGCTCAATGGCAGTGCCATTGAAATCATCCGCGTCCTGCATGGACGCAGAAAGATCTCCTCCAGAGTCATTGTATAAACGACGAGCTCACGGTGTCCGTCGTGTAGGCCCCAAATCACATCTGTCAGGCGTCGGCATATCTATGGAACTTTTGTGAGGCGGTTCCCGGCGCTTTTCGCTGACTAAGATTGCAGGAATGAGCCAATCCCGGACGAACCGGTGTTTGCACGAAACTTCGTTTTCGGCCCATGCGGAATGTCAGCAACAACCGCGAGCGATAAGTCCAGCCTGTTCTACCTTGTATCGCTTAGGCTGGCCGTATGGGAAAATGCCCTTCGCCATCACGTTACCTCGGGTATCATGTCCGGATGACAAAGCCTTTGGCGATATGGTTTCGCACCAAATAGATCATCGCTACACCGGGCAGCAGTGAAAACACCGTCATCGCCATCACAAGGCCGATATCCGTCTGGAAGCTGAACAGTGAATTGATCGCCATGGTGATCGGCTTTCCTGCCGTCACGGTCAGGATGCGCGCAAACACGACTTCCACCCAAGAGAAGACGAAACAGAAGAATGCGGCGACACCGATGCCTGGCGCAATGACAGGTATAAGATGGCGGATAAAGAAGCCCGTATGTGAATGGCCATCGAGAAGGGCGGTCTCGTCGAATTCCCGTGGGACCGCCGAGATGAAGCTTTCAAGTATCCAGATCGCGATCGGAATGTTGAACAGGCAATGGACAAGGGCGATGCCGACCGCCGAATTGATCAGGTTAAACTGTGCGAAAAGGATGAAGATTGGCAATGACAACACCACTGGTGGCGTAATGCGGAAGGTCAACAGCAGGAAGAAGAAATGCCGGTCGCCGACGAAGCTGTAGCGCGCGAAACCATAGGCTGCAGGCAGAGCGACGGCCAGGCAGAGGACGACGTTCACCATCACGTAGAACAACGAATTTAGGATCGAGGCCGTCAGCGCGGGCGTTCGGAAGATATTCTGATAGTTGACGAGGCTGAACTGGCCTTCAACAATGCCTTCGCGCGGCAAGGTAGACGTGAGGCTGATGATCACCGTTTGGACGAAGGGCAGCAGAATGAACGCCGCCAGAGTGAGATAGATGACTAGCCTTGCACACTGATGCGCCGTGACGCGGCGGCCCCTCCCAGTCATGACCGCACGTCCATCTGAACACGATTGTTCATCACGGTCCTGAAAACCCAGGCAAGCGTCATAACCAAAAGGAAGTAGATCATCGATCGCGCAGCGGCCGGTCCATAATTGTACGCATTTATCTCCTCGCCGAGATCGAGGCTCAGAAACATGGTCGCGGCATTCGGGCCGCCGGCGTTGATGCGGAATGCCTCCGTATAGATCATTAAACTGTCGACGAAGCGCAGCAGCACCGCCATCGACAGCACGCCGCTTAGCCGCGGCAACTGGATGTAGCGAAAGACCTGAAACCGGGACGCGCTATCGATCGCCGCTGCCTGGTAGTAGGCCTGCGGAATGCCAGATAACCCGGCATAGGCAAGGACGACGACAAGGCCGAGCCAGTGCCAGGTATCCATCACCAGCAACACAGCCCAGGTATGGAAGGGGTTGAACTTGTAGTCGAAGCCCGTTCCGGCCAGAGCGCGCCCGACCAGACCGGTCTCGGGATTGATAAGGTTCAGCCAAATAATTGGGATCATGTTCCACGGCACAACCAGCGGCAGGGTGAGAAGCATCAAGACGAGAATACGCGCACGGCCGGATTTTGGCAGTGTGAGCGCGATTGCGACACCCAGGGGCAGTTGTATGGAAAGGACGAGCGCCGAAAACAGCAGGCTGCGCAGAAGGCTTGCGTGGAACCGCTCCGATGAGACGATGTCGCGGTACCATTCACTGCCGACCCAATAGATCTGCTTGAACGTAAATATATCGAAAAACGAGTAGTTGAAAACGGTCATCAATGGAACGATGCCCACGAATGCCAGAATTGCAGCGGCGGGGATCATAAAAAACCACGCCCGGTTATCGTGTTGTCTCATACGCTTCCCGATCGAGGCAGATAGACAGTAGTCATTGCCGAAACCTCGTTACATATCAAGGGGACATCGACGTGCAGCCTGTGAACACGGCCGCTCATTGAGAGTCTCGATGTTCGGAAATGGCTAAATCAAGAGGCGCTATCACATGTCTTGAACGGATCTGAACCCACGCCAGGTTTTCTCGAGTTTCGCCTCTTGGAGTTTATCTAAGCGGAGCAAGAAATTGGCCAACAGACTACAGAATCCAACCTCCAATGCGCCTTCCAGTTTTTCGAAGTCGCTACTTTACAATCATTTTCCAGGTATATTGGGCTATGCCTTTCGCTTTGGAGATAGGATTGAGGAACGAAACGGATCGAAGCTGCTTTCGCTTTTTCTGCAATGTTTCGATCGTGCGGAAATTCTCCATGCCACGGCGGCGACACGACCCGTGCCTTGCGTCAACGCGACTACTCAGTCCCGCTGAGCATTCTCAGGTGGCGGATTTCGACGGGACGGGAGAGCAGTCTGTCGATCTCGCTCACAAGCGGCAGCAGATGCGGCATCTTCATATGGGCATCGAGGTCGGCCTGGCTGCGCCAGTTCTCGTAGAACACGAACATGCAGGGATCGTCCGCATCGACATGGAAGTCGTAGTTGATGCAACCGGGTTCCAAGCGCGTCGGGGCCACCTGGGCCGAAAGGTGCGTTTGCAACTCCTCGCGCGTTTCGGGCTTTGCGGTGACAGTGCCGATAATCGTCACATGGGACATGGCTCAGCTCCGCTTCTGCGACAGGGCGACGGCGAGGATGATGATGCCGCCCCGCGCGATGAGCTGCTGGGAGAATTCCAGCCCCATCAGGATCAGCCCGTTGTTGATCATGCCGATCATCAGGGCGCCGACGATGGTGCCGATGATCGTTCCCTTGCCACCGAACAGACTGGTGCCGCCGAGAACCGCTGCCGCAATCACCGAAAGCTCGTCGCCCTCGCCCAGCTGGAACCGGCCTGACTGCAGCCGTCCCGCATAAAGCATGCCGGCGAAGGCAGCGGCCGTCGAGGATATGACGAGCACGCGGAACTTGATCGCCTTGGTGTCAATGCCGGAATAACGCGCTGCCGTTTCGCCGCCGCCGGTCGCCAGAACGCGCCGGCCGAAGCTTGTGCGTCCGTCGCCGATGCGCACCGGCGCGTTTCGCAGGCGGGGATCCGGCTGCTTCTCCTCGACAATGTCCCGACAGGCCTTCTTCCGGGCTCCGATTACGTCGCGCTGGTTTCGGCCGACAATTTCGGTCTCGGCACGATCGCAGCCGCCTTTCTGGCGAAACGGCTGGCGGACGGGGCTGCCGTGGGCGTGCTGTCCTATCATGCCGAATTCTTCGCCACCAATGAACGCGAAATAGCCTTCAACAAATGGATGCTGACGAACCGCCCAGATATCCGGTTGTTCGTACGCAAATTCGATAGCATACAAACAGCCGGCTCAGATGCTTTGACGCTGATATCCGATAATGACGACCTCGCGGGCCTCTTCGTGGTCTGGGACACGCCTGCCATGGAAGTGGTCAAGGCGCTGGAACGGGCAGGCCGCCACCTGCCGGTGACGACCGTCGATCTCGGTCGCGAAGCCGCTATCAACCTCGCCTCGGATGGCATGATCTGCGGAATCGGTGCTCAACAGCCCTATCTGCAGGGTGTCGCCGTGGCACAGACCTGTGTGCTGGCTCTTCTGGGAAGGCAGACACCGGACTGGGTCGCCCTTCCAGGCCTTGCCGTATCCAGCGACAACGTTGTCGAGAGCTTCCAGAAAGTCTGGCGCAAACAGGCACCGCGGGAAGTCCTTGTCAGCGCCAAGCTTGTAAAGGATCACTCGGCTTCCTGAATACTCCACGGAACGCATCAGCCACCCGCAAATATCGATAGGCGACGCCACCCATTGCACCTTGCGGCGATTTCAGCGCCTGTGGACGGACGAATTCCGAAACCGCGCTTGATTGCGCGATAGCGTTCCACGACACTTCGGAGGAACCGGATTTCCTCCGCCTATCCGACCCTGTTCGGTCGAGGATCATTTCACCCTCCGTTCAAGAGAGAAATCTGATCGGGCGCCGTCTGACGACCGGGGTGAGCACGGGCGCAGTGTGCCGGTTTTGCCGCTCGATGAATTCGATCTGTTCGCGAAATTGCAGCTTGAGCTTTTTGAGAGCGGTCAGACGAAGACCATCGGGAGCGGGACGAGCCTGCTCATCGTCGATCGTTGACTGCACGTGCGCCTTTCTGTGGCGGAGGGCTTTTAGAAACTGGTCCATTTGAGGCTCCTTTGCTGTTGCACCCTCAATATCGGAGCCGCGGCTCAATAGTTCCAATTCATTATTGAAATAGCGGCGATAGCTGTTACCTATCGCAAATGCCGTATCGTCCGACCCTTCGACAGCTGGAGTACATCGTCGCCCTGGACGACTTGCGGCATTTTGGAAAGGCGGCAAAGCGCTGTCACGTCTCCCAGCCGACGCTTTCCGTACAAGTCGGCCAGGTTGAGAACGCGCTTCGCGTGACCCTCTTCGAGCGAACGCCGACCAGCGTCATCACGACGCCGGTGGGACTTGAGTTTGTCCGGGGTGCGCGGATAGCGCTGACCGCGGTGGATGACGCCATTGAGACAACATTCAATGACACGCAATCCTTGGGCGGATTAATCAGAATGGCAACCGCCCCGACGTTCGGCCCCTATTTTTTGCCGCGCTTTCTGCCCGGCATACACCGAGCGTTTCCGTCACTAAAAATCTACATTCGGGAGGACCGTCCAACAGCAATCGAAGCCGCCGTCGCGGAGGGTGTCCTTGACTGTGGACTCGGGCCGGCGCCGGAGCAACCGGGTTTGACATTCCGACGGATCGGCAATGAAAAACTGTACCTCGGCGTGGCTGCCGAGCATCGTCTGGCAGAACGTGAAGCGGTCGCAATCGGCGACCTGCGAGGCGAGAGACTTCTGGCGCTCGGCAGTGGACATCGGCTTTTGGAGAATGTTCGCCATCTGGTAGCGGCCGCCGACGCTACCCTGGTCGACGACTATGAAGGCACGAGCCTCGATTCTATACGGCAAATGGTTTCGATCGGAATGGGCTGCTCGCTGTTCCCGGAGCTTTACGCGCGCGCGGAATTTCGCAAGGATGACGACGTCAAGTTGCTTAGAATTCTCGATTGGGAGGAGCGTCGGGAAGTCGGCTTCTATTGGCGTGAACGCAGCGGGCGCACAAAACACTACGAAATTCTCGCGGCGGAAGCGATTAAGGTCGCTGAAGACATAGATATTAAATGAATCTACAGCCCGCACCGTGCACCGGGACGTAGGTTCATTCCGGTAGCTCCGCTGGAAGCATTGGTGAAGGTATCAAATTTCAACGTTTTGCACCTACGTGGCTGCGATCGAAAATTGCAAGATTGATCCAGCATGCAGCGCGGTCCATACGCCGCCCGCCGCAGGCTCGTCGTGGTCCTCTCCCGGATCATGGCGCGTTCGAACTCCGCAAAGGATCCCACCATCTGCATCAGGCTTTGTCGCAAACTTTTGGAAAGGCCGCAGAAACGGTGACTAGCTGGACACAATTATGCAGCGCGTGCAGCGAATTCCTGAAATGCCGATTGGCCACTGGTTGAAAATTGGTGCTTGCGGATCATGTGGGCCACTTCGATGCCATCCCGTGTTGCTGACGCAGACCAGAGGATTTGAAGCCCTTCATGGGGCGGGTCAGCTTCTTGATAAACCGGGTGGTCTTGCTCAATCATGTTGTTGAGTTCCTTGACCTGCAGGATCTCGATTAGCCAGAACCATCCATGCAACAGCAGCAGCCAGTTGATGTTTTGCAATCCTGCCAGGCTTGCACCACTCTTGTCGATGCCGGTCTTTTCGGGCCAACCATTGGTCTCGATCGCGCGGGCGAAGAAAGCGCTGGCCGCAGTCTCATTGCGGTGCTCAGACAGCATGAAATCAAGGGTTTGGCCGAATTTGTCGACAGCGCGAATGTCCGGCCTGTCGGCGATGGTGGTCCTGCGTCCGAATTCCCGGCTACGGGGCGAGCCTGCCGCGGAGATCGGAAGTGCGATTTCGAGCCCTGGTGTCGGGCATTCGACGGGAGAGGACCACTCGAAAATGGTGGCTGATCAGGCCGCGTAGGCGTGCGCCTCGTCTGCCGGAAACATCCGGGCCAGATTGAGGAAGCAGATCATTCCGCTTTCATGCGTTATGATGCCATCGGCAAAACTTCCGTCGAAGGCGATCACAACATCAGGAATCGGCTGGATCTGGCTGCCGCTGACGCTCAGAATATCGGAGACCTGATCCACCAGAAACCCGACAACCATCGAATGGATCTCGGCCACCACAATGGCGCTGCGCTCGTTGGGTACGGTTGCCTGCATTCCGAGCTTGGTTGCCAGATCGATGACGGGAATGACGATACCCCGCAAGTTCATGACACCGAGCATTTCACGCGGCGATCGGGGAACCGGAGTTGACGGAGACCATCCACGGATTTCGCGGATGGTTTTTGTCATGACGCAGAACTCCTGCCCCTGCAGGCGAAAGGCAATGATTTCCATCTGATCGCCCACGAGACCGGCAAGGTGCTGGGGTTTCAACATCAAAACTCCTCCCAGTTATCACCGCCCTTGAGCGCTGCATTGCCATTGAACGCCTGAGCCACTCTGGCGGTCATCTGACGGGCCGGCGAAGCGGCAGGGCGGGACTGATAGCTGGCCGCTGCCGGTGCCGCACGATGTGTGGCATTGCCCGATCCGATGTTGAATTCGCCAAGCAGCTGGTACAATTTCTCCGCTTCGCGGGCCAGGCTGTGGGCGGCGGCTGTCGTCTCCTCGACCATCGCCGCATTCTGCTGCGTGCCCTGGTCCATGGTGTTGACGGCGGTATTGATTTCCTTGAGGCCCGTCGCCTGCTCCTTGGAGGCTTCGACGATCGCCCCGACGTTTCCATCGACCTGGACGACCTGGGAGACGATCTGCTGCAGCGCCTTGCCCGTGTCACCGACCAGCGCAACGCCGCTCTTGACGTGCTGATTGGATGCGCTGATCAGTTCCTTGATTTCCTTGGCAGCCTTTGCCGAGCGCTGGGCCAGTTCGCGAACCTCCTGGGCGACGACGGCAAACCCCTTGCCGGCATCCCCGGCGCGCGCGGCCTCGACGCCGGCATTCAGCGCCAAAAGGTTGGTCTGGAAGGCAATTTCGTCGATGACGCCGATGATGTTGGCGATTTCGCCAGCCGATTTCTCGATCTTGCCCATGGCATCGACGGCCTGGCCCACAACATGGCCGGAATGCTCGGCATTCTCCTTGGTCTTGCGGACCAATTGCCCGGCCTCCTGGGCGCGATTGCTGGAGTCCGCCACGGTGGTGGTGATCTCCTCAAGCGCTGCCGCAGTCTCCTCCACCGAAGCAGCCTGCTGTTCGGTGCGTTTCGAGAGATCGTTCGAGGCCGACTGGATCTGCTGCGATGCCGCGGCGATCGCACCGGCATTCTGCGAGATCCCCTGCATCGTACTGCGCAGTTTCGCCGATGCGCCGTTGAAGTCAACACGGAGTTTTTCCATCGTCGGCAGGAACGGCGTCGTAACGTTTTGCGTCAGGTCACCTTCCGACAGAGCTTTCAATGCACTCGCTAGGAGGTCAACATTGTTCACTCGGGTGGTAAGATCCATTGCAATTTTCACGATCTTGAACAATTTTCCGTTCATGTCGAAAATGGGATTGTAGGATGCCAAAATGTATATGCGCTTGCCACCCTTGCCGACACGCATAAATTCGCGTGCGTCAAAATCGCCGGCGGCAATCTTTTCCCAAAATGAACGATACTCGTCGCTGGTAGCATATCCCGGGTCACAAAACATCGAATGGTGCCTGCCCTGGATTTCTGATAGCTGATAGCCAACGGTCGTCAGAAAGTTGTCGTTGGCCGTGATGATCTCGCCCTTCGTCGTGAACTCGATGACAGCCTGCGCCCTCGAGATGGCGGCGAGCTTGCCTGCGTCTTCGGCAGCCTTCAGCTTCTGCGCGGTGATATCGGTCGCAAACTTCACGACCTTGTAGGGCTTGCCGCCGCGAAACACCGGATTGTAGGAGGCCTCGATCCAGACTTCGCCGCCATCCTTGGTAATCCGCTTGAACTGGCGCTGATTGAATTCGCCGCGGCCGAGCTTGGCCCAGAAATCCTGGTAGTCGGCGGATGCGACTTCTGCCGGATCCACGAAAATGCGATGGTGCTTGCCGATGATTTCGGAAAGCTGGTAGCCCAGTGCGCGACAGAAGTTCTCGTTTGCGGTGATGATGGTGCCGTCGAGCTTGAACTCGATGATCGCCTGCGATTTGCTCATCGCCTCGAGTATAGCCTTGGCGTCGGAGCCTGCACCAAATCCCAGCATTCCGGTTCTCCAAAATCACAATAGGTTGTTGCGCGCTTACTCAGAAAACAATGAACAAGCGTCACTTCTGTTGACCCAAATTTTGGGCGTTAACATTTAAGACTTGATGAATATATGGGCTAAGATTGCATAATTCCTGTGCATTATTGCGATTTCTTGCATAGCGAGACCTTCCGTGCCCAAAGAATCTGACGGCGCAAGTTTCACGCAAATTCCATTAGCTATTGCTTGATAATGGCACGAAAAGGTGAGTTGCAGATTCAATTCCAGGACAGCGGAGCGGACGCCGAAATCGCGTTGGCCAAAAGTTGGCCCGGTGTGTCAGTGCAGTTCTCCCGACTGCGCCTGCCAGCAGAATATGAGTTCAGTTGGGATGGCTCATCCCACTATCTCTGCTGTCACGATCTCGTATTGATCGACGGGGAGATGGAAGTTATCGGAGAGGCGCCGATTGCTGGTGGTGACCTGCGGACACGGGCCTCCATCATCTCGCTGACCAACGCGACCGCTGACGCGAAGCCGACAGACAGTTACTTCTGACAGGCTGCCAGGTCGAGGGTGGAAGCCATACAGGTCTTGCTCGTGCCGCTAGGACCACTGCTGAAATCGGCTCGGGCTTGTGGATATGGAAGCCCTGGGCATAATCAACGCCGATCGAGGCAAGTTTGGAAAGCGTTTCGGCATTTTCAACATATTCAGCTACGGTCTCGGATCTCGCGATTTTTAGGCGATTCGAATCGAAGGGTTCTGTAAAAATGCATCATCCTACGACGTATGTTTTTTCAGATACTTAATCTATCTGACCACCTGCCGCTGGTTCGATTCCTATCACGGCGCAACCCATGTTCCTGGGGCCGGACGCAGAAATTTTTTCCTCGTCGTAGCCGGCGGGCCAATCGCTTATCGGGAAGGGTTGCCGCAGAGAGCGCCTCTTCCTTCCAGGCACTCTCGCTGGTGTCGGTTTTGCCATTCATCTCTGACGCCTCCGTGATTCGGCGTCACAGACACAATCACGGCGCTTTCACTGTGCCGGCATCTGGCCTGATCCCTATCACTGGAATGTCGCCCTCCAAACGTATGTCGCTCTTCCTCAGCTGGGTGATCTCCGATGCGGTCGTTGTAGTTGCGGAACGCGATCTGGTCGACGGGCAGGAGGTAGCGGCCCAGTTCGACGGGTGCACCGGCTGCGATCTGTGCTTGGCGTTCGGCGCGGGCGATCTGACCTTGAGGGCGGCAACTGCAGAATGAAGGCGCGACAAGGCCGTTGACCGATCAGGGTCGAGCGCTTGGCGAAGTTCGGTTTTATTGTCGAGAAGGGGCGTAGCTCTTTTGGAATCACGAGCCGAGCAAAAAAGCGTCCGTCGCGATTAAGCAGATATCGG
>CAWGHM010000023.1:0-19568 GCA_963822365.1 uncultured Alphaproteobacteria bacterium | reverse complement strand
TGACCGGCCAGTGGTATAGCCGAACAGAAATCCGGCTGCATAGAGATCGCCGGCGCCGGTCGTATCGACGACACGGTTGACCTTGGTTGCCTCTACGACAACGCGTTCTTCGCCTCTCAGGATGATCGAGCCTTCCTCGCTCATCGTCACGGCGGCGAGCTTGCAATCCTTGGCAATCATCGACAGCGCCAGCTCGAAATCGTCCGTTTCGTAGAGTGCCAAAGCCTCAGCGCGGTTGGCAAAAACGATATCGACCGTGCCGGAGCGCATCAGTTCGAGGAATTCGGCGCGGTAGCGGTGGACGCAGAAGCTGTCGGACAGGGTCATCGCCACTTCCCGGCCGTTCGCATGGGCGATTTTGGCGCATTCGCGGATCGCATCCTTGGCAAGCGGTGGATCCCAGAGATAGCCCTCGAAATAGGTGACCTTGGCATCGGCAACCACGTCAGGCTCGACATCCTTTGGACCCAGTTCGACGCATGCGCCGAGATAGGTGTTCATCGAACGCTCGCCGTCTTCGGTGACGAAGATCATCGACCGTGCCGTCGGCGGCACTGTGTCGAGCGGCTGCGTTGCGAAATGCACGCCCTGCGCCCGGATGTCGTGCGTGAAGATTTCCCCCAACTGGTCGTTTGCGACCTTGCCGAAATAGGCAGCCTTGCCCCCAAGGCTTGCAATGCCGGCGGCTGTATTGCCGGCGCTGCCGCCTGAGGCTTCAAGGGCTGGTCCCATCCGGGAATAGAGCAGTTCGGCGCGGTCCGCGTCGATGAGGTTCATGGCGCTCTTGATGATGCCGTTGTGAACGAGAAAAGCATCATCGCAACGCGCGATAATGTCCACGATGGCATTGCCAATCGTCAGAACGTCAAATGTCGTCATCAGGAACCGCCCGGAATTTGCCTCAGTCGGTTTCCGGTCATAGCGGATTTCCAGAAGGATGGAAGGAAAAAGCGAAGGACGCCCGGATTTCCCGGTTGTCACGCTGTCTCGGAAAGGCAGGGCCGGTTCGCAAAGGCCGGCAAGGGCGCGCCGCACGCGCTTTTGAGGCAGGCAGTGTCCGCACCGATTGCGAAAAAGCCATTCCCGCCCTGATCGACGGTTTCTAGGCTAAATGATCTGCGCCGGGAGTTCGACCAGCGGGGCGGGGATCTCGTTGGTCTTTTCCGCCGATTTGCAGATGTCGGCTATGACGCAGCGTTCGCATTCCGGCTTGCGTGCCTTGCAGCAGTAGCGCCCGTGCAGGATCAGCCAGTGATGCGCATGGTAGAGATACGCATCCGGAATGATCCGCATCAAATGATCTTCGACTTCATCCGGGGTTTTGCCTGGCGCCAGACGGAGCCGGTTGGCGATGCGGAAGACATGGGTGTCGACGGCCATGGTCGCGTGCCCGAAGGCCATGGAAAGCACGACATTGGCGGTCTTGCGGCCAACACCCGGCAGCGTAACCAGTTCCTCCCGCGTGCGCGGAACCTCTCCGCCAAACTCGGCAATCAGTTTCTCGCAAAGCGCAATCACGTTCTTCGCCTTGTTGCGATAAAGCCCGATGGTCTTGATGTAGTCTCGAACCGTTTCCTCGCCCAGCGCCAGCATTTTTTCGGGTGTGTCGGCGATGGCAAACAGCGCGCGTGTCGCCTTGTTGACGCCGGCATCGGTCGCCTGCGCGGAAAGCGCGACCGCAACGACCAGCGTGAACGGATTGACATGTTCGAGCTCGCCCTTCGGCTCGGGCCGCTGGATCGAGAACCGGCGGAAGATCTCGGAGATTTCTGGCCTGCTATAGATGGTCTTCGGGCGCTTGACGGCGCGACGGACTGTCGCGGTTTTCGGTTTGGCCGCCTGCAGCACGGATTTGGGCTTCACGTTTTTCATGTCGCATCTATAATCCGACGTCATGAACCCTGGCAACGCCGAGACAACGGCCAATGAACAGCCGGTCTTTTGCGCCGAGCTGACGCCGCATCGTTCGCTTGGAATGAAGGGTTTCAAGGTTTTCGTGATGATTGCCGGATTGATGAGCCTGGTCCATGCCGTCGTGTTCTGGATCATCGGCGCATGGCCGGTCGTATTCTTCTTCGGGCTCGACTTCCTGCTTCTGTTTGGCGCCTTCTGGCTGAACTACCGCGCCGCGCGCGCCCGCGAGGAGGTCAGCGTTTCACGGCTTGATGTCTCGGTGCGCAAGTTCACGCCGACGGGCCGGATGACGGAGCATCGTTTCAATCCCTTCTGGACACGGTTCCACATTGCCCGCCACGAGGAAATCGGCATCGTCTCGATGTCGCTCAGCGACCGGCGAAAGGCGACCGATATCGGCTCCTTCCTCAATCGCGACGATCGGGAGACGTTTGCCACCGCTTTTGCCGGCGCATTGGCAACGGTCAAACGGCGATAATTCCTGTTCGTGATCAAGAATCGGGTGGTTCCGGTCGGGTGTGGATGATTATCTCTCCGAACCAAGGAGACAGGTATGAGCATCACCACATCCATGCCGATCGACATCACGCCTGATGGCAGCGATTACGAAACCGTCAGCCGCGTCGTCGAACTGCTGACGCAGGACTATCGCGACCAGCCTTCGCTGGAAATCATCGCGCGCCAGCTTGGCCAATCGCCAACCCAGCTGCAGAAGACCTTCACGCGCTGGGCCGGTCTCTCGCCCAAGGCCTTCCTGCAGGCGGTGACACTGGATCACGCCAAGCGGCTTCTGGGACATGAAGGCCTGCCCCTGCTGGAAACCAGCTACGAACTGGGCCTCTCCGGCCCCGGTCGCCTGCATGACCTTTTCGTCACGCATGAGGCGATGTCGCCGGGTGAGTGGAAGGCGCGGGGCGCCGGCCTGACCATCCGCTATGGCTTCCATCCCTCTCCCTTCGGCGTGGCGCTCGTCATGGTCACCGATCGCGGTCTGGCGGGGCTGGCCTTCAACGATGCGGGACAGGAAAAGGCGAGCTTCGAGGACATGGCGGGCCGCTGGCCAAATGCAGATTATGTGGAAGACAGCGCGGCGACTGCCGGCTATGCGGCGCGCATCTTCGATCCGACCAGTGGCGGCAGGACGATCCGCTGCGTGTCGTTTTGATCGGCTCTGATTTCCAGATCCGGGTCTGGCAGGCCCTTCTGAAAATCCCGATGGGCAGGGCAGTGACCTATTCCAAGGTCGCCAGCGATATCGGCCAGCCGACAGCCTCCCGCGCCGTCGGCGCCGCAATCGGCCGCAATCCGATTTCCTTCGTCGTCCCCTGCCACCGCGCGCTCGGCAAGAGCGGTGCCCTGACCGGCTATCACTGGGGCCTGACCCGCAAGCGCGCCATGCTCGGCTGGGAAGCCGGGAAGGCATAAAAAAGGGCCGCGGATGCGGCCCTTTCGCAGTCGGTATTCCGTCAGCTCAATGCGCGGCCGACATATCGCCGAGCACTTCCTTGGAAGCGACGGTGGAATCGGCCTTCAGCTTGTAGACCATCGGCACGCCGGTCGCGAGGTTGAGCGCGAGGATCTGTTCCTTGGTCAGGCGGTCGAGCACCATGACCAGCGAGCGCAGCGAATTGCCGTGGGCTGCGACCAGCACCTTTTCGCCCCGCAGCACGCGCGGCAGGATTTCGGTCAGGTAATAGGGCCAGACCCGGGCGCCGGTGTCACGCAGGCTTTCGCCGCCCGGTGGCGGCACGTCGTAGGAACGGCGCCAGATATGCACCTGCTCCTCGCCCCACTTGGCGCGCGCATCGTCCTTGTTGAGGCCGGAGAGATCGCCGTAGTCGCGCTCGTTCAGCGCCTGGTCCTTGATCGTCTCCAGACCCGTCTGGCCGACATTTTCGAGAATGAGCTTCAGCGTGTGCTGCGCGCGCGTCAGCACCGACGTGTAGGCGACGTCGAACTTGATGCCGTAATCGGCCAGTGCCTTGCCGCCGGCATTGGCTTCCTCGATGCCGAGCGCCGTCAGGTCCGGATCCTTCCAGCCGGTAAACAGGTTCTTCAGGTTCCAGTCGCTCTGGCCGTGGCGCACAAGCACGAGGGTTCCGCTCATGATTGATTTCCTCTCGGGATTGAATGGTCGGTCAGGACAGCCCGAGCACGTCGAGCATGGAATAGAAGCCGGGTTTGCGGTCGCGCGCCCAAAGAGCGGCAGTCACCGCGCCGCGCGCAAAGATCGAGCGGTCGGTGGCGCTGTGCGACAGGGTCACCTGTTCGCCTTCGCCGGCAAGGATGACGGAATGTTCGCCGATCACCGAGCCGCCGCGCAACGTCGCAAAGCCGATCGGTGCCGGTCGGCGCGCGCGCCCGTATGACCATCGCGGACACGCACGGACTGCGTCGGCAAGATCGATGCCGCGGCCCTTGGCCGCTGCATTGCCAAGCAGCAGCGCCGTGCCCGGATGGCGCGTCGACCTTGTGCTTGTGGTGCATTTCGAGCATCTCGATATCCCAGCTGTCAGGCGCCAAGCGCCCGCGCCGCCTGCTCTGTCAGAACGCCGAGCAGATTGACCCCGAGGCTCATATTGCCTGACTTGACGATACGGGCATGGCGGCCGGCCGCCTTGAATTTTTCCTCGTCGCTCGCCGAGCAGCCGGTCGTGCCGATCACATGAACGATGCGGGCCTGTGCGGCGAGAACCGAGAATTCCACGGTTGCCGACGGCGACGTGAAGTCCAGCACACCTTCGGCTTCGACGAAAGCTTCGAGTGGCTCGATCGGTAATCACAACGCCGGTCGGGCCAAGCCCCGCGATTTCTCCGGCATCACGGCCGATAAACGGCGAACCCGAACGCTCGACGGCGGCAAAGACGCGCACGCCGGGCATGGCATGAATGGTTCGAATAAGCGTCTGGCCCATCCGTCCGGCTGCGCCGACCACCACGAGTTTCATGTCCGCACCGCTCATCGTTCCTGCCTGTCCTGACGTCATTCGAATACCGCATCGTCAACGGTCTGCGCGGTGTTGCCCTGCAGATTGTGGAGCCGAGCGTAAAGACCGTCGCTGCGCTGCGCAAGCGCCTCATGCGTACCTTCCTCGACCACCAGCCCGTCCTTCATGACGATGATCTTGTCGGCATTGACCACGGTCGAGAGACGATGGGCGATGACGACGACCGTGCGCCCGTCCATCGCATGATCCAGCGCCTTCTGCACGGCTGCCTCCGATTCGGTGTCGAGTGCCGAGGTGGCTTCGTCGAGAAGCAGGATGGGCGCCTTGCGGACCAGGGCGCGCGCGATCGACAGGCGCTGGCGCTGGCCACCGGACAGCGTGATGCCGTTTTCGCCGACGGGCGTATCGTAGCCCTGCGGTTGGGCGAGAATGAAGTCATGGGCGAAGGCGAGCCTTGCTGCATCCTCGACTTCGGCGTCCGTCGCGCCCGGCCGGCCATAGCGGATATTGTCGCGGATCGTGCCTTCGAAAAGATAAGGCTGCTGCGAAACATAGGCGAGGCCATTGCGCAGTGATTGTTTGGTGACACCGGCGATGTCCTGGCCGTCGATGCGGATCTCGCCCTCTGACGGGTCGTAAAACCGCGGGATCAGGCTGATCACGGTCGATTTTCCGGCGCCGGACGGGCCGACAAGCGCTGTGGTCTTGCCACCCTCGGCCGTGAAGCTGACGCCTTTCAGGATGTCATCGCCCTGATTATAGCCGAAGCGGACGTTGTGAAACTCGATCTGTGCGCCGCTGAGGACCAGTTCGCGGGCGTCAGGCTTGTCGCGCTGGTGCGGAACCGTATCGAGGATTTCGTAGATCATCCGCGCATTGACGACTGCGCGCTCCAGCGAAACCTGCAGACGGGCCAGGCGTCGCGCCGGATCGTAGGCCATCAGCAATGCGGTGACGAAGGCAAAGAAGGCACCCGGCTGAACGTCGTTGTAGATCGAGCGGAAGGCCGCATAGGCAAGCACGCTGGAGATCGCAAAGCCAGCGAAGCGTTTCGGTCATCGGCGCGGTGCGCTCGCTGCAGCCGGGCGATTCGGTTGGCGCGGTTTTCGGCCCGGTCGATCATCGTCTCAACCTTGGTCTTCAACTCGTGTTCCATCGTGAAGGCCTTGACGATGGTAATGCCCTGGATGGTTTCCTGCATGGCGCCGAGGACGTGGCTGTTGATCTCCACGGATTCGCGGGTGGCATGCCGCAACCGGCGCGAAATATAGCGCAGGCCGATCAGAAGCGGCGGTGCAATCACGAAAACGATAATGCGTCAGCAGCCAGTCCTTGCCGATCATCACGCCGATCAGTGCAATCAACGTCAGCGAGATCGCGGGCGATCGAAGTGACCGTCATGTTCAGGACATCGCGGATGCCGGACACATTCTGGCTGATCTGGGCGGCAGATGCGCGCCGAGCGGGAATCCGAGAAATAGCCGACGCTCAGCGCCATCAGATGCGAATACAGCCGGCGCTGATAGCTGGCGACGATACTGTTGCCGATTTTCGCCAGCGCCACGGCCTGGCCATAGGTTGCAAAGCCCCGCAGCACGAAGGCAACGAAGATCGCGCCGCAGATGTAGAGGACAACATCGGCGCGCTTGTTGGCAAAGGCCTCGTTGACGACCGCTTCCATGATCCAGGCGGTAAAGCCGGTGGTGGCGGCAACGACGACAAGGCAGGCGATGGCGAAGGCATAACCCCGGATATGGGTGCGTCCGTTTTCTGCAATCACCCGCTTCAGAACGCTGGTGATTGTCTCGCGATCGACCGCCGGCAGCTTTGACTTGGTTTGATTCAACCTGATTTCCTTAAGCCGCAGCGCAAAGGGAAGACGCTACGTTCCAGCGCGCTCTATAGTCCCTTGATCCGGGTTTGGCGAGTCCGCGCGCTGCTGGCGCCTTCAACTTCTCCAGCGGCGTCCCTCTGTTGCCACACCGAAACGCACCGGCGTGCGGGCATAGGCGGCAAGGCCGGAAAGCGCGGCCGTCGGATGGGTGACGACGAATGTCGGAATGGTCCGCAGGAGCTCGGAATGCGGCGCCTTGTCCTCGAAGGCCTGCCGGAACTCCGGTTTTCTCAGCGCCGGCAGAATCTTCTGGGAGATGCCGCCTGCCAGGAACACCCCGCCGCGGGCCATGAAGATCATCGCCATGTCACCGGCGACCCGGCCAAGATAGGTGGAAAACAGAGAGATGGTCTCCATCGCTGCAGTATCAGTGCCGGCCATGGCATGGGTCGTCACCGCTGCCGGGTCGGCGAGCGGCGCCTCGCGGGCATCGGCGGCGCAGACGGCCTGATAGATGTTCATGATGCCGCGGCCGCAAAGCAGTTGTTCTGCAGAGATGCGGCCCTCGATCGGCTCGAGAAAGGGCCAGATGCTGATAGTCGCGTTCACTGCGCGGGCCGACATCGACATGGCCGCCTTCGCCCGGAACCGGAAACCAGGTGTGGCGTGCATGCAGGAGACCGGCCACGCCGAGGCCGGTTCCGGGGCCAAGAACGGCGCAGGATGCCGATTCGAGGATCGCGCCCGGTCCGATCTGTTCGCGCCCTTCCGCGCCAAGCGAGGCGACGGCAAGGGCCTGAGCCTCGAAATCATTGATGATGATCACATCTTCCAGCGAAAGGGCGCTGAGCATGTCCTGCGGCTTGATCACCCAGCCGGCATTGGTCAATGGGATCTCGTCGCCCTTGACCGGTCCTGCAACCGCGATGATCGCCGAGCGCGGCTGCACCGAGGTCTTGTCGAGAATGCTCGTTTGCAGCGCTTCCTCGATGCTTGCGTAGTTCGTGGTCGGAATGATCGGAAACAGTTTCGGTTCGGCAAAGGCGTCCACGAGCAGCGCGAAGCGTGCATTGGTGCCGCCGATGTCGCCGATGAGGATGGGAAAGGTGAGGTGGCTGTCTGTGTCGGTGAGCATGATGGCGTTCCGTTCTTGTCGTCTCGTCTGACGCGCGGCGCTTGTAGCTGTATCAGGGATGCTGGAAGTCGATCAACTGTTCCGCGGTGGCACGGTTGAGAGCCATCGGGATATCGTAGACCGTTGCAAGGCGCATCAAGGCCTTGACGTCGACATCGTGCGGCATGGCGGTCAAAGGGTCGGTGAAAAAGATCAGCATGTGCACGTCGCCGGTGGCGATCATGGCGCCGATCTGCTGGTCGCCGCCAAGCGGGCCGCTTTTCAGCCTGACGATGTCGAGGCTCGGGCAGGCATCCTGAACGCGGCCGCCGGTCGTCCCGGTGGCAACGATCTTCCAAGTGGCCAGAACTGCTTCGTTGATCTTTGCAAAGGCGGCGAGATCGTCTTTCTTCTGGTCATGCGCAATCAGCGCAACGCATTTCCGACCGTCCATGTCGCTCCCCCGATTGAAATCGGCCGCAAAGAGCGACCGTGACCGAGCGCTATTTAAATCGATTTGATCGCTCAGTACAACAGTGTGTCGGCGCTGAACAGCGGCGTTGAGCCGCTTGTTTCCCGGTTGCTACTGCAGCGCCGGTCGCGCCTTCGGGATTGGAATATCGCTGTCCGGCAGATCGCCGGCTGTCGAATTGATGACATTCTGAATGGCCGCATCTGCGTCGCCTGCCGGCTGCGCTGCATAGGCGGTGCCGAAAGTTGCGGATTTTTCCGACGCGGCCGGCGCCGCCAGAACGGCAGCGCAGGCTTTCGGCAGGTCGGAGAGCATGGTGAAGCGCGGCTTTACGGGCTTGGCGTTGGGCTTGACCGCCGGCTTTGCCCAGGGTTCCTTGCTAAACCACCAGGCAAGCGACTTGTCGCAGCCATCACCGGGCGTAACCGCTGCCTGCGATTTGCAGTTTGCAGCCCCTGAAGGGCAGTGCATCCGGATGTGGAAATGTTCGTCATGGCCATAAACGGGCCGAACCTTGCCGAGCAGCCCGCGGTCGCCCGTCCAGGTCTCGCAAAGCTTCTTCTTGATCGCCGGATTGACGAAGACCCGCTCGACCTGCGGATAGCTGGCCGCCTGCATGACGAGGTTCGCGTGGGTCTTGGTCCAGCGCTTTGGGTTGACGGTCAGGAACTTGCTCTTGTCGAGCATGGAGACGAAGGGCATGTCCTCGCGCGCCTCGGCCGAGAGCGGCTGCGCCGGCTTCGGCTGGAACCAGATATCCGCATCCAGCCCGATCTGGTGCGATGCGTGGCCGGTCAGCATCGGCCCGCCGCGTGGCTGCGAAATATCGCCGATCAGGATGCCCGATCCCCAGCCAAGACTGACGGCGTCACGCGAAAACTGTTCGAGCAGCGAAATCATTGCCGGATTGCCCCAGCGCCGGTTGCGCGACAGCCGCATTGCCTGCCAGGTCGGCCCGTCGGTGGGGATAGCCACCGCGCCAGCCATACAGCCCTTGGCATAGAAGCCGATGGGTGCGGCCGCTGAATTGCTGGGCAGGCGTACCTTGCCGAAAAGCTGTTTGGCGGGCGTGCTTTCAGCGGCATGCGCGATGCCGTCGGCAAACGCCCCGCTGAAAAGGGCTGCAGCCAGAGCGGCCAAGCCGATTCTTCGGAAGATACCCGCACTTGCCCCAGTCTTTTCCAATGTCATGTCCTGCCTGTCCCGGAATATGCCGAATCGATGCCTTGCCGCGGCAGCGTCCCATATCGCCTTTGTGTCAGCCTTGCGCGGTTCAACCGGATGTGATGCAAAAATATGGCCTGATTTGAGGCAGGTCCTGTCAATTGCCCGGATTTTGCCTATTCTCGGGGGCAACAAAGACTGGAACAGAAAAAAGGGGATTGCCTGCATGCTGCAGATTGGCTTGAGACTGAGATCGGCGTTTATTGCGCTTCCGCTCTTCCTTGTCTCCCACTTTGCGGTTTCCGCCCAGGAGGAGCCCGCCTGGCAGGTTGGCACGGCAACCGTGGGCGAGCTGAAATATGCGGAGGGCTTCCCGCGGTTCGACTATGTCAATCCGGACGCGCCAAAGGGGGGCGATCTGCGACTGACGGCGTCCGGCACTTTCGACACGTTCAATTCGCTTCTGGCCAAGGGCGAGATCGCTGCGGGCCTTGCGTCCCCACCAGCCGTCAACCTGGTCTACGAAACCCTGCTGAAAAGCTCGCTGGACGAAATCGCCTCCGATTATGGCCTGCTCGCCGAGGCGATCGCCTATCCGGACGATTTCGGCTACGTCAAGTTCAGGCTGAATGCAAAAGCCAAATGGGCGGACGGACAACCCGTCACGCCGGAGGACGTGGTGTTTTCCTTCGACATGGCGAAGGCCCATGATCCGCAGAAGGAATTTTACTACAAGCACGTCACCAAGGCGGAGAAGACCGGCGAGCGTGAGGTGACGTTTTCCTTCGACGAAAAGAACAACCGCGAGCTTCCCAAGATTGTCGGCGAACTGCTGATCCTTCCCAAGCACTGGTGGGAGGGCAAGGATGCGAATGGAAAGCAGCGCGACATTTCCAAGACCTCCCTGGAGATCCCGATGGGCTCGGGTCCCTACAAGGTGGCCGCGTTCAATGCCGGCGCAACGATCCGCTACGAGCGACGGGACGATTATTGGGGCAAGGACCTCAACGTCAACATCGGCCAGAATAATTTCGGCTCGATGAACTACACCTATTACGCCGATCTGGATGTCGCCTTCGAAGCCTTCCGCTCGGGAAATGCCGACTACTGGTTTGAAAACCGGGCCAAGCGCTGGGCGACATCCTACGATTTTCCGGCGATGAAGGACGGCCGGATCAAGCGCGAGGAACTGGAAAACGACAGCCGCAACAGTGGTGTGCTCGTCGGCTTCATCCCGAACCTGCGGCGTGAGAAATTCCGGGATGTGCGGGTGCGCAGGGCTCTCAATCTTGCCTTCGACTTTGAGGAATTGCGACGCACGATTTTCTTCAACCAGTATAGCCGCATCAACAGCTTCTTTTACGGCTCTGAACTGGCATCGAGCGGGTTGCCTCAGGGCCGCGAGCTCGAAATCCTCAATGAGCTGAAGGACAAGGTACCGCCGGAGGTGTTCACGACAGAATATGTCAATCCCGTCGGCGGCGACCAGAACAAGGTGCGCAACAACCTGCGCAAGGCAATCGCCCTGTTCAAGGAAGCCGGCTACGAAATCCGCAACAACCGCATGACGAATACAAAGACAGGCGAACCGTTCGGCTTCGAGATATTGCTGGACGGGCCGACGATCGAGGTGGTGGCGCTGCCCTATGCCCAGAGCCTCAAGAAGATCGGCGTCGAGGTCACGGTGCGCTCCGTCGATGATTCGCAATACACCAACCGCTGGCGCAACCGGGATTTCGACGTCATGTATGCAGGCTGGGGACAGTCGCTCAATCCGGGCAACGAACAGGCGGAATATTGGGGTTCCGAATCGGCCAAGCGTGACGGATCGCAGAACTATGCCGGCATCAGTGATCCGGGCGTGGATGCCCTGATCCGCAAGGTCATCTTCGCCAAGGACCGCGACGATCTGATCGCGACCACCAAGGCGCTCGATCGCGTTCTTCTCGCCCATCAATATGCGATCCCCAGCTACACCGCGCGCACGTCGCGCATTGCCTACTCCACCCAGTTGATCCGTCCGGAGAACCTGCCGGAATATTCCACCGGCTTTCCGCTGATCTGGTGGCACAAGGCGGCGGCGGCACAATGAGGCCTTGCGCGAAAGGGCGCTGTGGATTCCAAATGCGCAACAGCGAATCAGTTTCGCAGGCGGCGCGTCGCACGGCTGCGGACAACAGGCGAAGAGGCGATCGGATTTGAGCATAGACAGGTGCGACCAGGCTGATCTGCTGCATGGACAGGGCATCATGGCGATCGCGGTCACAGCCGCCAACCGGGGGCGTTCCTGATGGGTGCCTATATCCTTCGCCGTTTGCTGCTGATGATCCCGACGATCGTCGGCATCATGGCGATCTCGTTCGCCGTCATCCAGTTTGCGCCCGGCGGACCGGTGGAGCAGGTGATTGCCGATCTGACCGGCCAGAACCAGGGGGGCGACCGGCTTTCAGGCGGTGGCGGCGATCTGGCAGGCGGCGCCTTCAACGACGAGACATCGTCGAAATATCGCGGCGCGCAGGGGCTCGATCCGGATTTCATCGCCAAGCTCGAAAAGCAGTTCGGCTTCGACAAGCCGCCACTGGAACGTTTCGGCCAGATGATGTGGAATTACATCCGCTTTGATTTCGGCGAGAGCTTCTTCCGCAATACCTCGGTCATCGATCTGATCCTCGACAAGATGCCCGTCTCGATTTCGCTCGGTCTGTGGATCCTTCTGTTCTCCTACGTGATCTCCATACCGCTCGGCATCAAGAAGGCGGTGTCAGACGGATCGAGCTTCGATGTCTGGACGTCGGGCATCATCATCATCGGCTATGCGGTGCCGGGCTTCCTGTTCGGCATTCTACTGATCGTGTTGTTTGCCGGCGGGTCGTTTTTCGACTGGTTCCCGCTGCGTGGCATCGTCTCGGACAATTTTGCCCAGCTCAACTGGTGGCAGAAGATTCTCGATTATTTCTGGCACATGACGCTGCCGCTGATCACGCTTCTGCTCTCGGCCTTTGCCACGACGACGCTGCTCACCAAGAATTCCTTCATCGACGAGATCAAGAAGCAATATGTCACGACCGCACGCGCCAAGGGCCTGAACGACCGGCAGGTGCTGTACGGTCATGTCTTCCGCAATGCGATGCTGATCGTCATCGCCGGTTTCCCGAGCGCCTTCATCTCGGCCTTCTTCACCGGCTCGCTGCTGACGGAATACATCTTCTCGCTCGATGGGCTGGGGCGGCTCGGCTATGACGCCATCGTCAAGCGTGATTATCCGATCGTCTTTGCGACGCTCTATATCTTCTCGCTGATGGGTCTTCTCGTCGGCCTTCTTTCAGACCTCGTCTACACCTGGGTCGATCCGCGCATCGATTTCGAGCGGAGGGATGTCTGATGACCACGATCGTTTCCACCGCGACAGCCGTTACCGCGCCGAAAAAGGGACTGCTTTCGCCGGTCAACAAGCGTCGCTGGCAGAATTTCAAGGCCAACCGCCGCGGTTACTGGTCGTTCTGGATCTTCATGGTGCTCTTCGGGCTCAGCCTCTTTGCCGAGTTCATCGCCAATGACAGGCCGATCATCGCCTCCTACAGGGGTGAAATCCTGGTGCCGGTGATGGTCGATTATCCCGAGGAGAAGTTCGGCGGCTTCCTTGCCGAGACCGACTATCGCTCCGATTTTATCCGCGACGAGATCAATGCCAATGGCTGGATGATCTGGCCGCCGATCCGCTATTCCTACCAGACGGCCAATTCCAACATCCCGCATTCCGCCCCGACCGCGCCCTTCTGGCTGATGGACGGGACGGAACGCTGCTCGGCCTATCCGCTCGGCAGCGACGATCCCGGCTGCACGCTGGGCAATCTCAACTGGCTCGGAACGGACGACCAGGCGCGCGACGTCATGGCCCGCATGATCTACGGGTTCCGGATTTCGGTCCTGTTCGGCCTGGCACTGACCATTGCGTCGGCGGTTGTCGGCGTCTCCGCCGGCGCCGTGCAGGGCTATTTCGGCGGCTGGACCGACCTGCTCCTGCAGCGCTTCATCGAGATCTGGTCGTCGATGCCGGTGCTCTACATTCTGCTGATCATTGCAGCGATCCTGCCGCCCGGCTTCTTCGTTCTGCTCGGCATCATGCTGCTGTTTTCCTGGGTGGGCTTCGTCGGCATCGTCCGGGCGGAATTTCTGCAGGGCGCGCAATTTCGAATATGTCCGCGCCGCCCGCGCCCTCGGCGTCGGCAATGCCACGATCATGTGGCGGCATTTGCTGCCGAATGCGATGGTGGCGACCCTGACCTTCCTGCCCTTCATCCTGTCCGGCTCGATCACCACCCTGACCTCGCTCGATTTCCTCGGCTTCGGCATGCCCCCCGGCTCGCCTTCGCTCGGCGAATTGATCAGCCAGGGCAAGTCGAACCTGCAGGCGCCGTGGCTTGGACTAACGGCCTTCGTCGTCATGTCGGTCATGCTGTCGCTGCTGATTTTCGTCGGCGAAGCCGCCCGCGACGCGTTCGATCCGCGGAAGACGTTCCGGTGAGGGCGCAGACCTCGCCATTCGCATTGGTTCGGGTTAACCTGCATGTGAAAGCAATATCCAAGGTGATGCTCTCATGAACAAGGTCACGTTTGAACATTATCCCGTGTCGAAGCTGCCGGAGGATCTTCGGGAGGGGCTGGAGAGGGACGCGAAGGTGCGCATCGTCATAGAGGCAGAATCGTCAGACCGGAAAACGGTGGAAGACGATATGTTTCCCGGTTTCAAGAATATGCGGCAGGTCGATCGCAAGCCGATGACCGTACAGGAACTGCGCGAATCGATACAGCGGATCAGGGCTCAGGATCGGCCTTCGGTGACAATGGATGAGGCCGTTGCCCGCATTCGTGCATTGCGGGATGAGTGGGACGATTAATGGGTCCCGTTCGCAGAATTTATCTCGATACCAATATTTTCATAGCAGCCTATGAATGGCGAGATGAAATTGGCGCTCAACTCTTCGACCTGTTGGGAACTGAACGTTCCGGCAAGCCAAAATTCGTGTCGAGCGAATTGACATTGTCCGAATTGTTGGTTGCACCCTACAAGAACAAGGACGACGATCTAATCCAGACTTATGACGGTATTATTCTGACCAGCGATTGGCTTGAAGTTCCGTCCGTCAGCCGTCGGATACTGCGATATGGAGCCCTTCTTAGGGCGGCATACACTGGCTTGAAACTTCCGGACGCCATCCACCTGTCAACGGCCATAGGCTCGAATTGCTCGCATATCCTCACGGGCGACCACGGAATCAAAGGCATTTACAGCCTCCCGCAATCTTTCGCGACAGATGCAAACGACGTCGCCCCGCTCACCGTCATCCGCCCCGACATCCCGACCCTCACCTCCCTCCTGAAAAGCCTGGCCTCATGACAGACCCCATTCTTTCCGTCCGCGATCTCTCGGTTGCCTTCCATCAGGGTGGCAATACATCGCTGGCTGTTGATCGCGTGTCCTTCGATATCAAGCGCGGCGAGGTCGTGGCGCTGGTCGGCGAGTCAGGGTCTGGAAAATCGGTTTCCGCCAATTCGATCCTGAAACTTCTGCCCTATCCGGCGGCAAGTCATCCGAGCGGCAGCATTCTGTTTAACGGCAAGGATCTGATGAAGGCGTCGGATGCAGAGCTGCGCCAGGTGCGTGGCAACGACATCACGATGATCTTCCAGGAGCCGATGACCTCGCTCAATCCGCTGCATTCGATCGAGCGGCAGATCGCTGAAATCGTCGAACTTCATCAGGGGATCAAGGGACAGGCAGCGCGTCCGCGGGTTCTCGAACTGCTGCATCAGGTCGGCATCCGCGAGCCGGAAAAGCGTCTTGCGGCCTATCCGCACGAATTGTCGGGCGGCCAGCGGCAGCGTGTGATGATCGCCATGGCGCTCGCCAACCGGCCGGAACTTTTGATCGCCGACGAGCCGACGACGGCGCTCGACGTCACCGTGCAGGCGCAGATCCTCGAACTTCTGAAGAAGCTCAAGGACGAGCACGGCATGTCCATGCTGTTCATCACCCATGACCTCGGCATCGTCCGCAAGATCGCCGATCGCGTCTGCGTCATGACCAAGGGCAAGATCGTCGAGACGGGGCCGACCGCGGAAATCTTCACCAATCCGCAGCATGCCTACACCCGCCACCTTCTGGCATCCGAACCGAAGGGCTCGCCGCCGCTCTCCGATACGTCGAAGCCGGTGGTCATGCAGGCCAGCGATATGAAGGTCTGGTTTCCGATCAAGGCCGGTTTCCTGCGCAAGGTGGTCGATCACGTCAAGGCGGTTGATGGCATCGACCTGACGCTGCGTGCCGGCCAGACGCTGGGCGTCGTCGGCGAATCAGGGTCCGGCAAGACGACGCTTGGCCTGGCTTTGACGCGGCTGATTTCGTCGAAAGGCCGGATCAGCTTCGTCGGCAGCGATATCGACAGTTACACGTTCACGCAGATGCGCCCCTTGCGCAGCCGCATGCAGGTCGTGTTCCAGGATCCCTTCGGTTCGCTCAGCCCGCGCTCTGCTTGGGGTCGTAGCGGCACCAGCGGTCGAGGCAAATATCGCCCACGACCAGGATACTCGACTTTCCAAAAGAATCGAGAAGCTTCGCCCAATCCATCATCCCACCGCCTTGAGTACCGCTTTGCGCAAAGCCGGGAACGTGGCCCGGTGGTCGCCTCGAATGTAAAAGCTTTCTCCGCCGTCAGCCACCGTTCTTACCAGGATCGTCTTGTGCGGGCGGAAGTAGTAGCCCGGATCGGTCTCGGTCGAGTTCGCGATGAATATCGCCGCGAATCGGCACTAAGTCGAAAACAGCCGTGGTGAACCTCCGATCTCCTGTTGTTGCTGCCGGGCCACATTTCGAGCCATGGCGAGCGCCTTTAGATATACTTCCGGACCCATAATAGCCGATCCAAAGCTGAGCACAACTCCACCAGCGAGGCGCTCCACGCGAACGGCGAAGATCAGGAAGTCCCGATAGCTGGCGGCGCCGAACGCGGCTCCGTCGCAATTGGGATGTTCGTGCAGGATGTCGTAGCCGATTCCCACGTGAACGGTGATGGGAACCGAGCAGCGTAGGCGGCCGCGAAGACGCTGAGGTCGCGATGCGGGAAGCTTTCGCACGATCCGGCGGCCCACGTTCTCGCCGAGCCCGAGTTCGAGCCGCGCCGCTTCGGAGACGATCTCGTTGAGCTCGCCGGTCTCCCGCCACAGCCCGAATTCGCCCGTCGCGATGTAGCGCGCGACGCTCTCGGTGGTGGCGCCGATGCGCGCCAGTTCGTAGTCGTGAATGGCGCCGGCGCCGTTGATGGCGATGTGGCTGATCAAGCCGCGCTCGATCAGGTCGATCAGATGCCGGTTGACTCCCGCGCGGAGGACGTGGGCGCCCATCATGAGAATGCGTGCCGCACCGCCCTCGTACGGGCGGCTTCCAGGCGCTTGGTCAGACGGTGGCCAGATCCGGATGCTCGAACGCCGGCGTTGGGTCGTCGAGCTCGAGCCCGTAGCCCAAGCTCCAGGTCGTGCGCGCGCTCGTCGAGTGGCCGAATGTGCAGCGGAGCGGTCAAAGAGCGGGTATTTGGTGGCGCATGGCGACGGCCGCTCGCTTCACGCCGGGAACAGCGTGGCCATGAGCTCGTCGTGGGCGGCGAAGTTCGGCACGATCCAGTCGGCGCCGACGCCGACCAGCCGGTCGCGCTTCCACGGCATCGACCTGCAGCACTCCGGCTCGTCGGTCGCCACGCCCACGGTCACGCCGCCCACCTGCTTGACGTTCTCGATCTCCACGTAGCCGTCGCCGAAGCCGATGAACTCCTCGCCCCGCGAACTCGCCCTCGAATCAGCGCTCGATCAGGATGCTTCTTCGAGAAGGTCTTGTAATCGTCGAGCGCCCCGAAGACGCCGCCGTCGAAATAGCGGCCACGTCGAGCAGCCGCGCTTCTTCGCGCACGAAGGCCTGGTCGGTGCCGCTGGCCAGATAGAGCGTCAGGCCGCGGGCGCGCAGGGCTTCGAGCAGGCGACGCTGCCGGGCACGAGGTAGCGCTCGGGATGGATCGCGGCCTTCGCGAGGTCCTCGCGCTTGCCTTGATGCGGTCCCTCAGCCGATCGAGATACTCGTGCTTGTAGTCGAGCGGATCCTTGGGCTGCCGCCGCGTTTGGTGACCTGCTCGGCGAGCTCGATCATCTGATAGATGGTCTGCCGGCCGGTGAGACGGCCGACGAAGCCCTCACCACTTCGGTGAGCTCGGCTTCGCTTTCGCCCGATCGGTGTCGGCCAGAAACTCGACCATCATCGGCACCATGACGTGCTCCCAGCCGGCGCGCACCAGCGACAGCGTGCCGTCGAAGTCGAACAGGGCCACGCGCGCCGCGCGGGCGTGCGCACTGGGGTTTACCGTCTCGAGTCCGTTCGTCATCGTTTCCATGGGGTCGCCGCCTAGGAAGGGTCGAGCGGGCTCTCGGCCTGCGGGCTGCAGGCCTCGCTCGGTTCGCCGGTGAGCTTCAGATTGTCGAAGGCGCCGGTCTCGTCGAACGAGCCCAGGCCGATGCGCCCGAACCGCAACCCCGGGTCGACGGCCTCGAAGCGCGGCTCGGCTTCGCCGTCCATGTAGACCGCGATGCGGCTCGTAGCGACCTCGCGCACGATGCGCGCAGTATGCCAATCCTCGCTCGGAAGCGCGGGCGCGGAGTCGAATCCGCCGATGCGGTAGCGGCTACCGCCATAGACTTTGAACAATCCGTTGTGCACGCTGTGGCCGCCGTCGTCGACCGAGAGGTGGGCGTAGTAAAAGTGTAGCCTGTCCTGATACCCGAACACGACGATCAGGCTCTTCTCGCGCCGGCGCAGGTCGACTTCGAGCTCGAAATCGGAGACGCATGCGGGCTGGAAGACCGCGAATTTGACCGGCCGCCGGGGCGCGCCGATGGGCATCGGCGTCTCGAGCGAGAGCGCTTGGCCGTCGCCGTTGGGGACGAGCTTCCAGTGGGCGGGCAGGGGCAGGAGCCAGTCGTCCATGCGGCCGTCGTCGAACGAGGCGGTCCATTCCGCGGCGGGCGCGGCGCTCGCGGCGAGCGCCGCGAGCAGGAGACGCGCCGGAGCCCTCGACATGAGTCTGTTGTACCAAACTCGTCGGCGGACGCACCCGCGCCGGCCGATCGCCGCAATGCCGCCAAGTCTGCGAGCGGTGCGCGTGAGCAAGCGGTTGCGGCACGGTTTGGCCGGCAACCGCTCCCCTACGGTCGCGGCTCGGGGTTGCGGTGCGGTGCGAGGGGCGAGGCGCGAGGGGTTAGACCCCGTGCCCGCGCCGGCGGCCGGCGGGTGCGGCGCCTCGCCGGCTCGGAGGTGGTCGAGCTGCCGATTCCGAGCTGCAGGCTCATCAGCGTGGCCTCGCGCGGCTCGAAGCCCCAGGCGCTGGTAGCTTGGCCGCCTTGCGATTGCCGCGCTCGACCGTCAGATGCACGGCCTGCACGCCGGATGCGCGCGCGGTCTCGAGCGCAGCCTCGATCAGGCGCGTGCCGTGGCCCTTGCCGCGATAGGCTGGCTGCACGAAGACCTCGTCGATGAAGGCGTCGCGGCCGCCCAATTCGAGCGAATAGCCGACGCAAAGAGCCAAATAGCCGACGATCGCGCCCGCGTCGCGCAGCACCCACACCGCGCCGTACTCCGGCGTATCGAGTAAGCCGGCCATGGCGGAGCGGGCCCTCTCGCGCCGAACGTCAAGTCGTCCTCGGCGTAGTACTGCCGCATGGCGGCGACGAGATCGTCGAGGTCGGTGAGCAGGGCGCGCTCGATCATGCTGCGGTCTCCGCCGTGAACCTGCGGGCCGGTTGCGGTGTCTAACCCTTGTGTCGCCGCGCCACGACTTTTCCGCCGCCTGTGGCGCTAGATACGAATGCAGCCTGCAACCGGTTTCCTGGACCCTGATACTGACACGATGTTTGCCAAGGTTTTTCGCACCAGCACGACCGAGAGGTCAAACGCTTGACGCCGCTAGTCGACGAGATCAACGAGCTCGAGGACCGCATGGCGGCCTGAGCGACGAGCAGTTGCAGGCGAACACGGACGATTTCAAGCAGCGGCTCGAGAACGGCGAGACTCTCGACGACATTCTG
>CAWGHM010000022.1:0-36168 GCA_963822365.1 uncultured Alphaproteobacteria bacterium | reverse complement strand
GAGCGCCTGAGCCGCGAGATCGCCTTTGCGCAACACCCCTTCGTGCCTGTGCTCAAGCAGTTGGAAGAACGCTGCGGCGAACCTGATGCCGGCTTTATTCACTGGGGTGCCACGACACAGAACATCTTCGACACGGCCATCGCCCTGCAGTTGAAGCAGACCCACGCGCATCTGATCGGGGTTCTTCTGCGATGCGAGGATCATCTTGGCCGGCTTGCCCATCAGCATAAGGCAACGCTGCAAGCCGGTCGTACCCATGGTCAGCACGCTTTGCCGATGACATTCGGCTTCAAGGCGGCCGCCTGGCATGCGGAACTGCGTCGTGGCCGCGAGCGTCTCGCGGCCCGGGCGGATAGCGCCTTCCTCACCTATTTCGGCGGTGCGATCGGCACCTTCGCGGCCATGGGCGGCAAGGGCCGGGCCGTGGAAGAAGTTGCTGCCCGACTGCTCGGCCTTGCCCCAGCACGGCTGCCCGTGCGCTCATCCTTCGACCGAGTGGCGGATTATCTTACCGGGTTTGCCGTTCTTGCCGGCACGCTTCAGAAGATCGCCGGCGACATCGTCTTTCTGCAGAGGACGGAAATCGGCGAAGTGGAGGAAGCTTTCCACATGGGCAAGGTCGGGAGTTGAACCATGGCCCAGAAGCGTAACCCCTCCGCAGCCCTCGTTCTGGTCAGCCTCTGCCGGCCTGCTGGAGGCGCGCATGCCGCTGATCCTGTCGAGCATGGTGCGCATGGACGAAGGCGATTCCTCCGCCACCAACGTGTCCGACATAGTCGTCGGCGAGATGGCGATCCTCGCCGCATCGATCGCCGAAGCCGCAGAACGCGTGCTCGGCGGCCTCCAGGTGAACGAGGCAGCGATGGCCCGCAATCTTGAGCTCACGCAAGGGCTGATCATGTCTGAAGCTGCCATGATGCAGCTATCCCCGATGATCGGACGCCACAAGGCTCATCATCTCCTCTATAAGGCCGCACAGGAAACAGCCACGCGCGGAACGCCCTTCGCCGACACGATGGGCAATGCACTGAAAAGTGTCGAACTCGCCGATGTTCGCCTGGATCTCTCTCCGTCGGCCTATCTCGGGGAGATCAGCGAGATCATCAGGGATGCCACGATTGATGCCGCCTCAGCTACCGACGGAGAGGATCAGAACCTCGATGCGGCCATGAGCACGAGCAACCGCTAACGACTTCGGTCTTGCTCTTTCGAGAGGGGAAGCGAGTGGTAGCTCTGGCCCGAGAGCGCACATAGCTCCGTTGCGACGTTCTGTGCGGACGATGTGTCGGCTTCTCCATGTCCACCCGAGCGGGTTCTAGGCCTGGCTGAAGAACCCTTTGAGCAAACGGGCCAGCGAGGACAAACGACAGACCGATCTCCTGTTTCAGGCTTGGGAAGAGAGCGGCAAGGTCTATAGCTCACGTGACGAAGCTCGTCAGGACGTGTTCGACTACATCGAAATGTTCTACAACCCCAAACGCAAGCACGTCAGAAACGGAATGCTGTCGCCCGTCGAGTTCGAGAGACAACAGAAAATCTAACCCGAGGGTGTCTACGAAACTCGCGGCTATTCAGTGTGATCTAATCAACACAGTTTATATTTCAAAATTTAGAAGTCGATCGATCGCCTTTTTCTTTGCGATCACGGTTCCGTCGCCATAATCATCGCCAGCCGCAAGTTCCTACACGCACATAGGGCGGGCCAAAGCGCGCCATTCGGGGCTGCTTTTGGTGACGGTCATATTGCCTAAGCGGCGATGCCGATCAATGCGTTTTCCCACCAGAGTTTCAAGTTTTTCGTCGGACAGTGCGCCCGCGATGCCTTGGCGCAATTCTTCGACTAACACGTCATCGACAAAACTCATCGAATGGCGATCATCCATGTTGCGAAGTTCGGTGTCGAACGCGACGCGGTCTTTGTAATTGCGGAATGCGATCTGATCGACGGGCAGGGGGTAGCGGCCCGGTTCGACAGGTGCGCCGGTTGCGATCTGTGCTTGGCGTTCGGCGCGGGCGATCTGACCTTGAAGGGCGGCAACGGCAGAGTGAAGTCGCGACAAGGCCGATGCGGCGATCAGGACCGAGTGCTTCGCGAAGTTCGGTTTTGTTGTCGAGAAAGGGGCGAAGCTCTTTCGGGATCACAAGCCGAGCGAAATAGCGTCCGTCGCGATTGAGCAAATATCGGGGTTGCCGAGCCATCTTTACCTTCCGTTTTGTTACGAGCTTTGTAACGGAAGATTGGACAGAAAGCCCTGGAATGCAAGGGGTCAGCGATATCAATGGGATAGAATGGTGCTGCTAGAGAGATTTGAACTCTCGGCCTCTCCCTTACCAAGGGAGTGCTCTACCCCTGAGCTATAGCAGCATCTTGCGGGAGCGGATCAGTGTCCGTTCCGTGTGGAGCGAGGGCCTATTGCCACAGCTTGCCGGGGAGCGCAAGCAGCAAATCGAAGTTTCCATCGTCATCCCGGGAAAACCACAGGGAGACTACCGGTGGCGGTGCATTTGCGCTATTGGACGGCAATGCAGCAGAAAGAAGAGCCAATCGACAAGAGCAAACCGGTTCTGTCCGATGATGACGGGATGAGTGCCGAGGTGCGCCGGCGTGCCGAGGAGCGCAAGGCGCGCGCGGCAAAGACGCTGCGCGACAATCTCATGCGCCGCAAGCAACAGGGCCGGGCGCGCCGCGCAGGCGCTGCCGATGAAACATCCGGATTGCCTGCCGCAAAAACGGACGAATCGGCGGATTAGTCCCTGTTGGGACCGGTTGATGGGGCATTGATTGGAAAATCCTGCCGGCTGGACCAGCTCCGACGGTAACACGCATCGCAAGGCTTCTATTTTCACAAGCTATCCTTTATGGAAGCGCCACCTTCACACGCACGGAATGCTTAAGAAAGGCGGGCAGGGCCCGTAGGAACCATATGGATCGTATCAGAATTACGGGCGGCAACGAGCTTCACGGCATCATTCCGATCTCCGGCGCCAAGAATGCAGCCCTTCCGCTGATGATTGCCTCGCTCTTGACCGACGACACGCTGACCTTGGAAAACGTGCCGCATCTGGCCGATGTCGAGCAGCTCTTGCGCATTCTCGGCAATCACGGTGTCGATGTCTCCGTCAATGGCCGTCGCGAGCGCCAGGGCGAGAGCTATTCGCGCACCATCCATTTCACCTGCCGCACCATCGCCGATACGACCGCTCCTTATGAGCTGGTCTCGAAGATGCGCGCCAGCTTCTGGGTCATCGGTCCGCTTCTGGCGCGCGACGGCCAGGCCCGCGTCTCGCTGCCGGGCGGCTGTGCCATCGGCACGCGACCGGTCGACCTGTTCATCGAGGCGCTGACGGCGCTCGGCGCGAATATGGAAATCGACAGCGGCTATATCAATGCGACGGCCCCGAAGGGCGGCCTCGTCGGTGCGCGCTACGTTTTCCCGAAGGTTTCGGTCGGCGCCACCCATGTGATGATGATGGCGGCAACGCTTGCCAACGGCCAGACGGTCATCGGCAATGCGGCGCGCGAGCCGGAAGTCGTCGATCTCGCCAATTGCCTGATCGCCATGGGCGCCAAGATCAGCGGCGCACGGCACGAGCACGATCACCATCGAAGGCGTGTCTTCGCTTTCGGGCGCGCGTCACCGGGTTCTCCCGGACCGGATCGAGACCGGCACCTATGCCATGGCCGTTGCCATGACCGGCGGCGATGTCGTTCTGGAAGGCACGGACGGCGCCCTTCTGGAAACCGCGCTTGAAGCGATCCGCCGTGCCGGCGCAACGATCACCCAGACGGAAACCGGCCTGCGCGTCGTGCGCAATGGCGGCGGCATCAAGCCGGTGGACGTGGTGACGGATCCTTTCCCGGGCTTCCCGACCGACCTGCAGGCGCAGTTCATGGGGCTGATGACGCGATCCACCGGCGTCTCGCACATCACCGAGACCATCTTCGAAAACCGCTTCATGCACGTTCAGGAGCTTGCCCGCCTCGGCGCGAAGATTTCGCTGTCCGGCCAGACAGCAAAGATCGAGGGCGTGCCGAAGCTCAAGGGCGCGCCGGTGATGGCCACCGATCTTCGCGCTTCCGTGTCGCTGGTGATTGCCGGCCTCGTTGCGGAAGGCGAAACCATGGTTTCCCGCGTCTACCATCTCGATCGCGGCTTTGAACGGCTGGAAGAAAAGCTGAACGCCTGCGGTGCCAATGTCGAGCGCGTCAGCGACTGATCGGCGCCCGGCCGTTCTTGCTCCTGTTGCGGTTTTGCCCCTGGCGTCCTATCTCCAGTGGCAGGATCGCGGCGGGCGAAATCGCCCGGAAGGAACAGGAAGAGCATGGACAATCTGAAGCTGATGGCGCTGGACGCCGAAGATCTGGCGATCGTCTCCGCCCATGTGCAGGATGCGGTGCTCAAGGTCGCGGGCCTCACCTATGACGCCCGCTCCGGGCAATTCTCCGTCGTCGTCAACCGCTTCGTCTGGGAGACCGCGGAAGCCCGCGGCAATGCGTTTGAGCGCCGTCGCGCCGTGCTTCTCTTCAAGCGCGTCCGCGCCGTGCGCTCCATCGGTTTCAGCCGCACGGATCCGGAAAAGGTGCTGGCATTGCTCGCTTTGCAGTTCGAGCAGGCAGGCGAGGGGCCTGAAGGCACGCTCGAGCTGGTTCTGGCCGGCGAGGCTTCAATCCTGCTGGATGTGGAATGTATCGAGGTTCAGCTTGCAGATACGGGCGGAGCGTGGGAAACCAGTTTCAAACCCCGGCACCCGACCGGCGAATGACAGTATACCGGCGGATTTGCCATAACGGCCACCGCCGGCTTTTGCAGTAAGGACGTCACCCCTTGGCTATCAGGCTCGATTATCTTGGTCCCGATTTCGAAACGCGGTTTGCGGCATTCCTGACGACCAAGCGTGAAGTGTCCGAGGACGTCAATGCCGTCGTGCGCACCATCATCGATGACATACGCCAGCGTGGTGATGCAGCGCTTGCCGACTATTCGCGCAAATTCGACGGCATCGATTTCGCGACCACCGGCATGGCGGTCACCGAGGCGGAAATCGACGCGGCGATCGCCGCTGTCGAGCCCGAGGTTCTGGGCGCGCTGAAGGTGGCTGCGGTTCGCATCGAGGCACACCATCGCCGGCAATTGCCGAAGGACGACATTTACGAGGATGCGATGGGCGTCGGCCTCGGCTCGCGCTGGACGGCGATCGATGCCGTCGGTCTCTATGTGCCGGGCGGCACGGCGAGCTATCCGAGTTCGGTGCTGATGAACGCGCTGCCGGCCCGCGTCGCCGGCGTGCCGCGCATCGTCATGGTCGTGCCTTCCAGGGAAGGGCAGATCAATCCGGCGGTGCTGGCTGCAGCCCGCATGGCCGGTGTCGAGGAAATCTACCGCATCGGCGGCGCGCAGGCGATCGCAGCCCTTGCCTATGGCACGGAAACGATCGCGCCGGTCGCCAAGATCATGGGACCAGGCAATGCCTATGTGGCGGCCGCCAAGCGCCAGGTCTTCGGCACTGTCGGCATCGACATGATTGCCGGTCCCTCCGAAGTGCTTGTGATCGCCGACAAGAACAATGATCCCGACTGGATTGCTGCCGATCTTCTGGCCCAGGCCGAACATGACGTCGGCGCCCAGTCGATCCTGATCACCGACGATGCCGCTTTCGCATCGGCCGTTGAAAACGCCGTGGAGCGGCAGTTGAAGACCCTGCCGCGGGCCGAAACGGCAGGCGCCAGCTGGCGCGATTTCGGTGCCGTCATTCTGGTGCCGGATCTCAAGGACGCCGTGCCGCTTGCCAACCGGATCGCCGCCGAACATCTGGAGCTGGCGCTTGATGACGCCGATGCGATGATCCCGCAGATCCGCAATGCCGGCGCGATCTTTGTCGGTCGCCATACGCCGGAAGTGATCGGCGATTATGTCGGCGGCTCCAACCATGTGCTGCCGACGGCCCGTTCTGCACGCTTTTCCTCCGGCCTCGGCGTGCTCGATTACATGAAGCGCACCTCGATCCTGAGGCTCGGCGTCGAGCAGCTTCGTGACCTGGGGCCTGCGGCGATTGCCCTTGCCCGCTCGGAAGGGCTCGAAGCCCATGCCCGGTCCGTCGCCATCCGCCTCAATCTCGGGAGCGAGGGATGAGCGGCAGCCATCGTCTTTGCGATGTCGTGCTGGACGAGACGATCGGGCGATCGACGCCGGATGTCGAGCACGAGCGGGCGGTGGCGATCTTCGATCTGATCGAGGAGAACAGCTTCGAGCCGATCGGCCATCCGGGCGGCCCCTACCGGCTCAATCTTTCACTGATCGAGAAGCGCCTGGTCTTTGCCATCACGACGGAAGCCGGCGATGCCGGTTGCCACCCACATCCTGTCGCTGACGCCCTTCCGGCGGATCGTGAAGGACTATTTCATGATCTGCGAAAGCTATTACGAGGCGATCCGCTCCTCGACGCCGAGCCAGATCGAGGCGATCGACATGGGACGCCGCGGTATTCACAATGAGGGCTCGCAGACGCTGATGGACCGGCTTTCGGGCAAGATCAAGCTTGATTTCGACACGGCCCGCCGCCTGTTTACCCTCGTCTGCGTTCTCTACTGGCGCGGATAGAGGCGATGGCCGCGTCTTTCGAACAGCCGGTAAACGGGAAGAAGGCGCCGCGGTCCGTGCTGTTCATGTGCGGCATGAATTCGATCCGCTCGCCGATGGCAGAGGCGCTCGCCAAGGCCGCGATGCCGGCCGGCACCTATGTGGCCTCGGCCGGCGTGCGCCCGGGAGAGCGCGATCCGTTCGTGGATGTGGTGCTGGACGAGATCGGGCTGACGGTCGGACGCCACCAGCCGCATACGCTGGACGAGTTGGAAGACGACTATTTCGACCTGATCGTGACGCTGGCGCCCGAGGCGCACCATGCAGCACTCGAACTGACGCGATCCATGGCGATCGACGTGGTCTACTGGCCGACACCGGACCCGACGGTGGCAACCGGCACGCGCGAGCAGATCGTTTCGGCCTATCGCGAGGTCAGAAATCACCTGTCGACGCTGATCAGGCATCGTTTGCTTGGACAAATGCCGGACAAGATGGCATAGCGCACAGGCAAACCGGAAAAACGGATCGCTGCTGTTCACAAAACCGCGGCGATTGTGTAGTTTCCGCCAAATTTTTAAAGGACGCGCTGGCGTCCATATCGAAACACAGAAAGACATATCCTAGATGGCGAAAGAAGAAGTCCTCGAATTTCCGGGCGTCGTAACCGAATTGCTGCCCAATGCGACGTTCCGCGTCAAGCTCGAGAATGAACACGAAATCATCGCGCATACCGCCGGCCGCATGCGCAAGAACCGTATCCGCGTTCTCGCGGGCGACAAGGTTCTCGTCGAAATGACGCCGTACGACCTGACCAAGGGCCGCATCACCTATCGCTTCAAGTAAGCGAGGTCCCGCGCATCCTGTCTCGCGAAACTCCGATTGGACGGTCCGGCTGAAATGGCGTTGACACAAAAGCTCATCCTGGCTTCCGGCTCGCCGCGGCGCGTGGAACTTCTCGCGCAGGCGGGCATCGAGCCGACGCGTCTGATGCCGATGGATCTGGACGAGACCCCGAAGCGCGCCGAACATCCGCGTTCGCTGGCCTGGCGGCTTGTCGGCCGAAAAGGCCCGTGCAGCGCAGGCGGCGATCAAGGGCGAACCCGGCTGGAACGACAGCTATATCCTGGCCGCCGACACCGTCGTTTCCGTCGGACGGCGAATCCTGCCAAAGCCCGATCTGGTCAGCGAGGCCTCGAGCGCGCTGCATCTTCTGTCCGGTCGCAGCCACCGCGTCTATACCGGCGTCTGCCTGATCACGCCGGATGGCAAGCTGCGCCAGAAGATCGTCGATACCAAGGTTCGCTTCAAGCGCCTGTCGGGCGCGGATATCGAGAGCTATCTGGCCTCCGGCCAATGGCGCGGCAAGGCGGGCGCCTACGGCATCCAGGGCATTGCCGGCAGCTTTGTCGTCAAGCTGGTCGGATCCTACACCAATGTCGTCGGCCTGCCGCTCTACGAGACCGTCAATCTTCTTGGCGGCGAGGGTTACAACATCCATGACAGCTGGCTCGAGGGTTGATCGTCATGACGGCCGATAATGCAAAGCCGGGCTCCAATGTCGAGCCTTTGCGCAAGACGCGTGCCTGCCCCGAATGTGGGCGCCCGTCGCACCGCGAACACTATCCCTTCTGCTCGGATCGCTGCCGCAATATCGATCTCAACCGCTGGCTGACCGGCTCCTACGCCATCCCGGTGGCCGACGACGAGGCAAAAGCCGATGGCGAGGACGCTCTGAATTGGCGAATAGTTGTCGAATATTCAGATGCATTGCGCTTTCTGAAAATTTCACTGTCAAAAAAAGGTCATTTGGTGCTGGACACCGTCCGAACAAGATGTTATAACCCCGCTCGCTCCCGGGGAAAACGCCCGGCGGTTTCGACGAGAAACCGGAAGGCTTGATCAAAAAAGCCAAGATGCCCGGATAGCTCAGTTGGTAGAGCAGCGGATTGAAAATCCGCGTGTCGGTGGTTCAAATCCGCCTCCGGGCACCATTCTTATGTCCCCCACATTCCATTTTCGTTTCTTGAGTTGCGCTACATTAGCGGATTGTTTAGCATTTTCCCGGGCGAGGCATCTTTATGCTGATGGGGCGGGACATGACGACTGGGGCACATGGCGAGCATGGGGCACATGGGGATCGGGACAATCTGCAAGCGGAGGCGCGAAGCACCGATGAATGGGAAATCATCCCGCGCAATCTCCACTTCAACATCCGCGCAAACCGGAAACGGCATTGGCTGGACGATGATCCAATCAAAACCCTGTCTGATCGATGGGCTGTCGATCTTTCTGCCGGAAGGAGAGCGGTTTTTCATCCGCTCCCTCAAACATTACACGCCCCTTCTCGAAGATCGGGCTCTCGCGGCCGAGATCAACGGTTATGCGGTGCAGGAGGCGTTCCATACGCGCGAGCACGAGGAATACAACTGGGCGCTTACCGAACTCGGTTACGACGTCCCGTGCGATGGAAAAGCCGATCGATACCACCTCGGCATGATCAAGAATCCGGTGCACCGGGTGATCTTGACCTGTGCCATCGAGCATGTCACGGCGACCTTGTCCGTGCAGACGCTGCGCCATGCCGACATACTCGAAGGGGGCCGCGCCAGCCTACAAGCGTCTGTGGATGTGGCATGCGCTTGAAGAAATCGAGCACAAGGCAGTCGCCTATGACGTGCTGATGTCGGCCACCAAGGGCATGCCGGGCTGGAAGCGTTATCTGATGCGCATCACGGCGATGAACAGCACGATAGCCTTTTTCCTCTATATCTTCCTGCGCAACGCGCCCATTTATCTGCGCGCGGACGGCATCAAGCCAGGCCTTCGTTTCTGGTGCCGCTTCTTCTGGCTGACGATGATTGCCCCGGGGACCTGGCGCCGTTGCGTGCCAATGTTGGCAGGCTACTATCTTCCCTGGTTCAATCCGCGCAACAGTGACGACGTCAGTCTCGTTCGCCGCGGCCGGGAATGGCTGGAGCAGGAAATGGACGGATACGCCCCTGGAAATGGCTCAAGCATCAGGCCGTCATCCGCATGACCAGCAAAACCTTCTCAGCCTTCATCGCCGTCATGGAAAACAGCGCGTCTCCCAAGGTGCAGAAATGGGTTTGGCGCAACATCTACAATCTTCTGTCGCGCTTCTGGCGCGATGCGGACTGGCGCTTCATGAACTATGGGTATGTGGCGGCAGGTGATGCGTTTCCGCTGAAGCCGGAGGATGAGCCGGAGCGTGCCTTCATTGGCCTCTATCGGCAGGCGGTCGAGGGACTGCCGCTGGCCGGTGCGCGCGTGCTGGAGGTTGGTTCCGGCCGGGGCGGCGGGTCTCGTTACATTGCCCGTTATCATGAACCGGCTTCTGTCACCGGCCTCGACTATTCGCCCTCCACCGTGCGGCTGGCGCGCCGGCTGAATGCCGATACCGCGAACGTTGCCTTCGAAACGGGTGATGCCGAACGATTGCCATTCGACGATTCCAGTTTCGATATCGTCGTGAATATCGAATCGTCCCATTGTTACGGCGATGTCGCGGCCTTCGCGCGCGAAGTCGGTCGGGTCACGAAACCGGGCGGCTGGTTCACCTTCGCGGACATGCGCGGCCGCAACGGTATTGCCGAACTGGATGCGCAGCTTGGTGCGTCGGGACTGGAACTCGTGGACCACCGTGATATCACCGCAAACGTGGTCGCGGCGCTGGATGCCGCCGAAGAGCGCAAGCGTCAACGCCTCCGCAACTCCTGGCTCACGCGCCGTTTCATGAGCGAGTTTTCCGGCTCGCAAGGGTCGGTACTCTACAAGGGCCTGACCGGCGGCCACGTTGTGTATGTGGCGCGGCGTTACCGCAAGAAGGTCTGATCGGGCCGCTGAGCCGCCCCTTCCGCAAACACGCCTCAATATCGAGCGGGGCCGCCCTGCCGCTGGCGAAGCAGGCGGTCGGGAGGTGACCGCCTGCTTCGCCCCCAGCTTGGGCATTTGGCCGACGCAGAAGATGCCGCGCCAACGTCAGCATGATTGCCTCTTCGGTCGTCCGCCCTGCATCATTCCCCAGCTCTATGCGCACCATTGCCACTATGTATTTGCAGACGGCATCATCCGCCGTCATTCTCTCGTTCGAGGTTCGCGACGGTTGTTGCGGATGAAGGGCTGAGGAGCTTGGGTGGAAAATCAGGCGGATCCGTTTCCCGATTTCGGGCTGAGCATCGACGAGCGGCGGCATGCCGTGCGCGGGCATTATTACGAGACGCCGGGCATGGATGGTGCTCGCGGCGAAATCTGGTGCTATACGCGCGCCTTTGCCTATGCACCCGGCGAAATCGTCGAGCTGCATGTCAGTTCGACGGCGTTCTCCTGCCGCATGGACATCATTCGCGATGGCGGCGTCGAAACGGCGGTCTACGGCACGGATGGCATCGCGACCACCTGGCAGCAGACGCCCGACCAGTGTTCGGTGGAAGGCTGCGGCTGGGCGCCGACCTATGCTTTCCAGATTCATGAGAGCTGGCCGTCCGGCGCCTATCGCATCACGCTGACGGCGGATGGGCGCGATGGCAAGCCGATCCTCTGCCATCACCTGATCATCGTCTTGCCGAAAACCGGACCGAAAACCGGTCGCATCCTGCAGGTGGCGGCAACCGGAACCTGGGCAGCCTACAACACCTGGGGCGGCTCCAATCACTATCAGGGCATCACCGGGCCAAACCGCGACCAGTTCGCGACCACGGTCAGCCGCGAACGGCCCTGGTGCCGCGGCTTCGTGGTCCTGCCTGCGGATGCGCCGCGGGTGCCGCTCACCGTCAGCCTGCCGCCCGGCACGGTGCCGCGCTATCCGCATATGGAATGGGCCTATGCCAGGGGCTATTCGAAGAAATATGCCTCGTCCGGCTGGGCGAGCTATGACAGCCATTTCTTCCGCTGGGCAGAGCGCCAGGGCTATGCCATCGATCTCGTCTCCCAGGATGAGCTGCATTTCCGACCGGACCTGCTCGACGGTTATGACTGCGTCGTCTGCGTCGGCCATGACGAATACTGGACCTGGGAGATGCGCGATGCGATCGATGCCTATGTCGACAAGGGTGGCCATGTCGCGCGCTTTGCCGGCAATTTCATGTGGCAGACGCGGCTTCGAGGATGAGGGGCGCCAACAGGTCTGCTACAAATACATCGCCCGCAGGCAAGATCCGGTCTATGCGAGCGGCGACGTGACGCGCGCCACCAATTCCTGGGAAGCGCCGGAAATCGGCAGGCCGGGCGCTTCGACCTTCGGGCTCAATGCAACAAACGGCGTCTATGCGGGGTGGGGCGGCTGCGCCCCGCGCGGCGTGCGTGGTTTCCCGGTCTATCGTCCCGGTCACTGGGCCTTTGCCGGCACCGGCCTGTTCTATGGCGACGTGCTCGGCGCCGACAGCCACATCTATGGCTACGAAGTGGATGGCCTGTCCTACGAGATCCGCCACGGCCTGCCTTATCCGACAGCCGACAGCGGCGCGCCGGAAGGGCTGGAAATCCTGGCGCTGGGCATGGCCTCACAGGTCGAGGAGAGCGACATTCTGGCGCCGGAAGATCAGTTCTTCGGCGATGAGGATGGCCGCTTCATCGCCGAAACGCTGTATGGCGAGGCGAGCGACGAGAACATGGAAAAGGTCCGCTACAGCAATGGCATGATCGTCAATTTCAGGCGCGGCAAGGGCGAGGTGTTTCACGCCGGAACCTGCGAATGGGTGGCGGGCCTGCTGCGCAGAGACGCCATGGTCGAACGCGTCACCGCAAACGTCCTGAACCGTTTTCTCAACCGATAGATCAGACAGAGTAGAAACCTCATGAGCATCGAACGTCCGGCTTCCCATCTCTTCTACGTCACCCGGCTGCGCCGCCCCCTGGTCGACCGCGCCGAGGGCATCTATTTCTGGACCGCGGACGGGCAGCGTTTCATCGATGGGTCGAGCGGCCCGATGGTCAGCAATATCGGCCATGGCAACCGCCATGTGATCGAGGCGATGAAACGGCAGATGGAAAAGACCAGCTTTGCCTATCGCCTGCATTTCGAAAACGAACCGGCGGAAGAACTGGCGCGGCGCCTGGCGGGCAAGATGCCCGGCGATCTCGACCGCATCTTCTTCGTCTCCGGTGGGTCCGAGGCCGTGGAATCGGCGATCAAGCTTGCCCGGCAATGGGCGGTGGCGACCGGGCAGGCGGGCCGCTGGAAGGTCATCGGGCGGTTTCCGTCCTATCATGGCGGCACGATGGGTGCGCTTGGTGTGACCGGCGATCTGGCGCTGACCGAAACCTTCGCGCCGCAGATCCAGCCGATGCCGGCGATCCCGGCGCCGCGCGCCTATCGCGACCGCGACAATCTCTCCATGGAAGAACGCGGCCTGCGCTATGCCGATATGCTGGAGGCAAAAATCCTTGAGGAGGGGCCCGACAGCGTCGTCGCCTTCATCATGGAGCCCATCGGCGGTGCCGCCACCGCAGCGCTCGTTGCGCCCGACAGCTATTTCGCCCGTATCCGCGAGATCTGCGATCGCTACGGCATCCTGCTCATCCATGACGAGGTGATGACGGGTGCTGCGCGCACCGGCCGTTATCTCGGCGGCGATCACTGGAACTGCAGGCCCGATATCGTCACGATGTCGAAGGGCATCGGCTCGGGTTACGCGGCGCTCGGCGCCATGGCTGCCTCGTCACAGGCTGGTCAAGCCGGTGCTCGACATGGGCGGCTTCCAGCATGGCTATACCTATGCCGGCAATCCGCTGGCCTGCGCTGCGGGTCTGGCTGTGCTGGAGGAGATGGAACGGCTGGATTGCGAGGGCAATGCGGCGGCCATGGGCGATCTGCTGAAGGCCGAAATGGAAAGGCTTTCGAAGCGGTTCCCGTTCATCGCCGGCGTGCGTGGCAAGGGCCTGTTGCTGGGGGCTGATCTGGTCGCCGACCCCGTGACCTTCGAATCCCTGCCGAAAGCGAAAGGCACCAACCAGCGCCTCGTCGATCTCTGCTATGAGCGGGGATTGATCATCTATTCCAGGCGCATCCGCGGCGATGGCGTCGAAGCCGACAATTTCATGCTGGCGCCGCCTTTGATCATCACGGCGCAACAGGTCGGCGAAATGGTAGATATTCTGGGTGATGCGCTGGAGGTTCTGGCGCGCGAGCTTGATCTTCCGGTGAACGGGTGAGGGAACTGCATTGAAAAACAAGGTCATCATCACCTGCGCAATAACCGGCTCGGTCCACACGCCCTCGATGAGCCCGTATCTGCCCGTCACCCCGGACGAGATCGCCGGACAGGCGATTGCGGCAGCGGAGGCAGGCGCCTCGATCCTGCACCTCCATGCGCGCAACCCTGAAGACGGCCGGCCGACGGCCGACCCTGATGTGTTCATGCAGTTTCTGCCGCGCATCAAGCAGGCGACCGATGCTGTCATCAACATATCCACCGGCGGCAGTTCGCTGATGACGCTGGAGGACCGGCTGGCCGCCGCCCTTCAGGCGCAGCCGGAAATGTGCTCGCTCAACATGGGCTCGATGAATTTCGGCATTTTCCCGCTCGCCAGACCCGACATGGTCTGGAAGCACGACTGGGAGCCGCAGCTGCTGGAGGCAACGCGCGGCACGATCTTCAAGAACACCTTTGCCGATATTGAAAGCATCCTGAAGCAACTGGGCGAGGGCTGCGGCACGCGCTTCGAGTTCGAATGTTATGATGTCGGCCATCTCTACACGCTGAAGCATTTCCACGATCGCGGGCTGGTCAGGGGGCCGTTGTTCATCCAGTTCGTGCTCGGCATTCTCGGCGGCATCGGTGCCGATCCGGAAAATCTCGTCCACATGAAGCGTATTGCCGACAAGCTGTTCGCAGACCAGTATCGGTTCTCGGTGCTGGCCGCGGGACGCCAGCAGATGCCGCTGATCACCATGGGAGCGACGATGAAGCGGCAATGTACGGGTCGGGCTTGAGGACAGCCTTTATCTGGGACGCGGCGAACTGGCAAAATCCAATGCCGAGCAGGTGGCGCGCATCCGCACCATCCTTGAAAACCTGTCGCTGGAGATCGCCACGCCCGACGAGGCGCGGGCCATGCTGGCGCTCAAGGGCGGCGACAAGGTGGCGTTCTGATGGCTGAAGCGCCGTTCACCATTCGGCTGGCCGAAGCGGGCGATGCCGACGCCATTCATTCCGGCTTGCTGATGATCGCAAGGCATGTCGGCGAAGAGGCCAAGGTGACGGCGACGCCCGCCGATCTGCGCAAACACGGCTTCGGGGAGCGCCCGGCCTTCACGGCGCTGATCGCTGAAGTCGGCAACGAATTTGCCGGCATGTCGCTGTTCTTCCCGAGTTTCTCCACCTGGCGCGGCAGGCCTGGCGCCTATATTCAGGATATCGTCGTCGACGAGCGCTTTCGCGGCGCGGGCATCGGCGTTGCCCTGCTGCGCGCAACAGCCGCGCATGTGCGTGAGACTGGCGGCTGTTATCTGCGGCTGTCGGTCGATATCAAAAATCTGTCGGCGCAGCACTTCTACGAGCGCATGGGGCTCGAATGGTCGAAGGACGAGCATATCCATGCGGCCTATGGTGATGCCTTCGAAGCGCTGGCCGGCCAGCACGAGAGCGGCGTCTGAGATGATGTGTGAAAGGCTTTGCCGATGAAGACCTTCTATGCCGATGAGCAGAAGTCCCATGATCCCAAGATGTTTCTCTCCAGCGGCGCGCCGCAGCCGAACCCGGAAAAGCCGGAGCGGATCGAGCGGCTGCTGGCAGGCGCCAAGGCTGCCGGTTCGGAGATCCATCGGCCGCGCAATCATGGCCTGAAGCCCATCGCGGCCGTGCATACGCCGGAATATCTGGATTTCCTGCAGAACATTTTCCTGCGCTGGCAGCGGATCGAAGGGGCCTCTCCGGAGGTCATTCCCAATATCCATCCGCTTGCCCGCAGCGGCAGCTATCCGGCCTCCGCCGTCGGGCAGGCGGGCTACCATATGGCTGATACGGCCTGCCCGATCTCTGCCGATACCTGGATCAGCGCCTGCTGGAGTGCCTGGAGTGCGGTCGAGGCGGCAGACGCCGTGCTCGCCGGCGACCGTTTTGCCTATGCCTTGTGCCGACCGCCCGGGCATCATGCCTTTGCCGATGTCGCAGGTGGCTTCTGCTTCCTGAACAATTCGGCGATCGCCGCCCAGCATCTGCTGAAGGATGGCCGGCGCGTCGCGATCCTCGATGTCGATCTGCACCACGGCAATGGCACGCAAGGTATTTTCTATGGCCGATCCGATGTGCTGACCGTCTCGCTGCATGCCGATCCGGTGCGTTTCTATCCGTTCTTCTGGGGTCATGCCGACGAGCGCGGCGAGGGGCTTGGTCTCGGCTACAACTACAATCTGCCGCTGCCGCGCAAGACCGGTGACGAAGGCTTCCTTGAGGCGCTGTCCGCAGCCCTGCGGCGGATCGAGGCCTATGCGCCCGATGCCCTGGTCGTGGCGCTTGGCCTGGATGCCTATGAGGGCGATCCCTTTGGCGGTCTCTCGGTTTCGACGCCCGGTTTTGCAAGGATCGCGCAGGCCATTGCCGATATCGGCCTGCCAAGCGTCATCGTCCAGGAGGGCGGCTATCTCTGCGACGCGCTTTCGAACAATCTGACAGCGTTCCTGACCGGTTTCACAAACGCCGGTCGCTGACGCGCCCACCGCATTTCAACACCTTGCGAGACACTGTTTGGCGGTCTTCCAAACCAGCCTGGTGCTGCCATGTCCCATTGCGGGTTGAAGGCTGTTTCAGGGACAGTTTTGTCACCGGCGGGCCGTCAGGCCTCTGTGCTCGATGAAGACCGCAAAGGGACACGGGAGGTCCCGATCGATTTCCCGAACGAAATGTCGAAAAAACTTACCGATTTATGAAGAAACAAGGTTAACCAATCCTTGGCGGGTTCCCTTGGTGACGGTTTTTTAATCTTTGTGGCGTAAATTCGATCAAACTGGTTCCGACGATGGATCAAAACACGCAGTTTTTCCGTTGTCACCTTGAAGAACGGCTGCAGACGCGACCGTTCCGGGTTTTTGACCGGTTTTGGAAGGACGTGTGGCATGACAGATCATATCATGAAGACACTTCTGAATATCTTTGCAGCGCTTTCCTGCGCATCAGTGATGCTGTTCATCCTGGTATTGTAGGCAAGGCATTTCGTTCGCAAAGACGACATCGCTTTCGGCTGTTCGGTTTGTCCGAGGCAGTCACCGATAGAAATGGTGCTGTTCCCACGCCTCATGGGAAACGAGGATCAGCGATCCTGTCCCTGAAAGACAGGACCTCGATATGATCGGGTTCCGGCTGCATTCGAATGAATTTCAGCCCGTAAAACCTCCCCCTTGCTGCGCAATACAACGCCGAGCACGAGCAGACGTGACGCAGCGCCCCCTGTTTCCATGAAATCAGCTTTTGTGGTCGCAAGACCGTTGCAATGGCTCAGACGTCGGAAACATCGATCCACTCGGCCTTGGACAACTCGGCCATGCGGACCGGGTTGATCCGCACCGCCGCATTGGTCGCACCGGCTGCAGGCACGACCTCGTCGAAGGCCTTGAGCGAAACATCGCAATAGATCGTGTGCGGCTTTATCAGGCCAAAGGGGCAGACACCGCCGACGGGATGGCCGGTTTCCGCTTCCACCTCATCGAAACCGAGCATCTTGGCCTTTGTCGCGAATTTCGCCTTGAATTTCTTGTTGTCCAGCCGGGCATCGCCGCGCGTGACAATCAGGATCACCTCTTCGCCGACGCGCAAGGCGAGCGTCTTGGCGATCTGGCCGGGCGTCACACCATGGCCCTCGGCGGCCTGCGCGACTGTTGCCGTGCTCTGCTCAAGCTCGATGACGGTTATGTCAGGCGCATTTTCGGAAAAGAAGGCTTTGACGGAAGACAGGCTCATGACGCTCACACGGACAATCGGATGCTTATCGCCGATTTGTCTCAGTCGTCGTTTGTCGCGTCAAGGTCTTCAGGCCGTGTTCCGGTCTGGCCGGTGGGAAGGTACCCATGGGTGCTGAACCAGTTTTCCAGCACGGCGGCGATTGCTTCGTCGCGCGAATGGATACCCGGATGATCGTCGATGAACGCCTTGATGGCCTGTTCGAGGTCCGTCTTGTAAAGCACTGACATGGCTGCTCCCATGGATCTTGGAATAGAAAACGGCCCACAGTCGCCTGCGGGCCGCTGATCGTTTGGATCAGGCGCGCTTGATGACGCGGATCAGGAGGAGAAGAATAACCGCTCCAAGCGTGGCTGCAAGAATGGCGCCGAGGATGCCGTCACCGAGCGGCACGCCGAGCCGCGGAAACAGAGCGCCGGCGATAAAGGCGCCGACGATACCGACGACAATGTTTCCAAGCAGACCGAAGCCGAAGCCCTTGACGATGATACCTGCGAGCCAGCCGGCAATCGCGCCGATCAGGATGAAGATGAGAATGCTCTCAATGCCCATGGATGGTTCCTTTCCCGTTGCATTTCAAAGAGCGAAATAGCGCACCGCGACCAAATGGTTAGGGGAGCCGCTGACAATTTCTCGGTCATGTCGGGAAGGGCGATACACCCGTTGAAAAACAGGAAAGCCCCGACATTTTCATGTCGGGGCCGGAGGTGTTTCTTCCTCTTTGCGGGCACTCAGACGATGCCGCCGCCGCCGCTTTTGGAGGCCGGGCGTTCGCCGGAGACTTTGGCGCGGTAACCGCTGGCCCGATAGGCCGCCACTGGCGCAATCGCACCGCCGGCTTCATAGCGCGACAGGGCGAGGATGGGCTCGACATGGGTGCGGAAGGCGGCCTTCAGCGTTTCGGTTGCCATCAGCGCGTCATTGCCGTCCTGAAAGGCTTCGAGGGCCTTGCGATCGACGAGCAGCGCCTGCGCATAGGCACGGCTGACTTCGGTCGCGCTGTTCATCAGGCTTTCGATCGGGTCGGTGACATTGTGGCTCTGGTCGAGCATGTGCATCGGCGCAAAGCCGTCGGCCTTGCGGGTTTCCGCGTCGACCAGTTCATTGAAAACGAGAAACAGCCGGTAGGGATCGATCGAGCCCGTATCGAGATCGTCGTCGCCATATTTCGAATCATTGAAGTGGAAGCCGCCAAGCTTCTTGAACTGGATCAGCCGCGCGACGATCATCTCGATATTGACGTTCGGTGCGTGGTGGCCGAGATCGACGAGGCAGTGCGCCTTCGGGCCGAGCTCCTGGGCGATCAGATAGTTCGTGCCCCAGTCCTGAACCACGGTCGAATAGAAGGCCGGCTCGAACATCTTGTGCTCGGAGAAGATCTTCCAGTCGTCCGGCAGGCCGTTGTAGATCGCCTTCATAGCATCGAGATAGCGCTCGAAGCTTCTGGTGAAATTGCTTTGCCCGGGAAAGTTGGAGCCGTCGCCGATCCAGACGGTCAGCGCCTTCGAGCCGAGCGCCTTGCCGATCTCGATACATTCGAGATTGTGATCGACCGCCTGCTGCCGTGTCGCCGCATCCGCGTGGCTGAGCGAGCCGAACTTGTAGGAATGGGCCTGGTCCGGTGCATCGGAGAAGGTGTTCGAGTTCATCGCATCGAAGCCGAGGCCGAGTGCGTTGCCCTTCTCCTTCAATTCCGCGAGGTCGTCCACCTTGTCCCAGGGGATATGCAGCGACACGGTTGGCGTCGCCCTGGTCAACTGCTGGATGACCGAGCAGTCCTCGATCTTGTCGAAGATGTTGCGCGGCTCGCCGGTGCCGGGGAAACGGGCAAACCGGGTTCCGCCGGTGCCGACACCCCAGGAGGGAACCGCAACACCGTAAGCGGAAACCTTCGCTTTGACAGCATCGATATCAATGCCGCGGCGGGCAAGCTGCGTGCCGAGGTGGTCGTAATCCGCCTTGATATCGGCGATGCGCGCCTCGTTATCCCGGACAATGACGTCGGGCTCTATGATGAAGTCGCTCATGGTTTCCTCCCCAGCATTTGAACTTTTCCTCGCTAACCGCGTTACCACGTCTCGATTGTTGAACCCTTTTGGAGGCCATCTTGGACGTCGTGCGTATTCTTCTTGCCATTCTTCTGCCGCCGGTCGGCGTGTTCCTGCAGGTCGGCATCGGCCTGCAGTTCTGGCTGAACATCCTCCTGACGCTCTGCGGCTATATTCCCGGCATCATTCACGCCATCTGGGTTATCCTCAGGCGGTAAACGGCGTCAGCGCGTAAACGATTGCGCATTGCCCGCATCGACATTGATGATGTTGCCGGTGGACTTCGCCGACATGTCGGACGCCAGGAAATAAATGGCTTCCGCGATGTCTTCCGGGAAAACGCTGAGTTTCAGCATGGAGCGCTCGCGATACATCGCTTCCAGCCCCTCCATATCCGTCTTGTAGACGGCGGCGCGCTGTTCCTTCCACTCGCCGGACCAGATCTTCGAGCCGCGCAAGACGGCATCCGGGTTGACGACGTTGACCCGGATCTGGGCGGACGCGCCTTCGAGCGCCAGGCAACGGGCAAGGTGGATTTCGGCAGCCTTGGCCGTGCAATAGGCCGATGCGCCGGGCGAAGCGGCAAGGCCGTTCTTGGAGGCGACGAAGACCACGTTTCCGCCGGCCTTCTGGTTGCGGAAGATCCGGAACGCTTCGCGCGACACGAGGAAATATCCGGTCGCCAGAATGTCGATGTTCTTGTTCCAGAGCGCCAGCGTCGTGTCCTCGATCGCAGCGGATGAGGCGAGACCGGCATTGGAGACCAGAATGTCGAGGCCGCCGAATTCCAAAAGCGCGTCGGCAAAGCTCTTCTCGACCGCCGCTTCGTCTGTGACGTTCATGTTGACGGCACGGACGAAATCCTTGCCGTAGCGCCCGCCAAGTTCGCTCAGGGCCGAGGCAAGAGCCGCCTCGTCGATATCGGCGAGCACGACGCAGGCGCCCTCCTGCATCAGCCGGTTGGCCGTTGCCTTGCCGATGCCGCCGGCGCCGCCGGTGACGAGGGCAATCTTGCCGGCCAGCATTTTCGGCTTCGGCATGCGCTGCAGCTTGGCTTCTTCCAACAGCCAGTATTCGATATCGAACGCTTCCTGTTCCGGAAGGCCGACATAGGTCGAGACGCCGGACGCGCCGCGCATCACATTGATCGCATTGACGTAGAATTCGCCGGAAATGCGGGCCGTCGCCTTGTCCTTGGCAAAGGTGATCATGCCGACGCCGGGGATCAGATAGACGACCGCGTTCGGGTCGCGCATGGCCGGGCTGTTGTCACGCTTGCAGCGCTCGTAATAGGCGGCGTAACCGGCGCGGTATTCGGCAATCGCGGCTTCGAGGCCGGCCAGCGTCTTGTCGATATCCGGATTGGCCGGATCGAAATCGATCACCAGCGGGCAGATCTTGGTGCGCAGGAAATGATCTGGGCAGGATGTGCCGAGGGCTGCGAGCGGCTCAAGGTTCTTTGAGGTGACGAAATCGAGCACGGCCTGGCTGTCGTCGAAATGGCCGAGCTTGCGCTCGTCGGCGCTGATCATGCCGCGAATGACCGGCATCAGCTTCTGTGCAACGGCACGGCGCTCTTCGGCCGCAAGCACCGGCTTGACCGCACCACCGAAGGCCGGGGCCGTGTTGGTTGTTTCAAACCAGGCAATCGCCTTGTTGATGATCTCGATCGTCGTCTCGTAAGCTTCCTTGGCGGTATCGCCCCAGGTGAAAAGACCATGGCTTTCGAGGATCAGCCCGCGTGCGCCGGGGTTTTCCGCGCAGAATTTCGACAGCCACAGGCCGAGTTCGAAGCCGGGACGCTTCCAGGGCAGCCAGCCGATATCGTCGCCAAAGATTTGGCTGCGTCAGCTCGCGGCTGTTCTTCGAGGCAGCAATCGCGATGATCGCATCCGGATGCATGTGATCGACATGCTTCTTCGGAACATAGGCATGCAAGGGCGTGTCGATCGAGGCTGCGCGGGGATTGAGATTGAACGTGCAATGCGGCAGGTAGCCGACCATTTCGTCTTCATGGTCGAGGCCGCGATAGAGGCCTTTCAGGGCTTCCAGCTTCTCCATGTAGAGCGTCGAGAAGCCGTCCATCTTGATCGTGCCGACGTCGCCGCCAGAGCCCTTGACCCAGAGAACCTCGACCGTGCCGCCGCCGAGAGGATCCTTTTCCATGACCTTGGCAGAGGTGTTGCCGCCGCCGTAATTGGTGATGCGCTTGTCGGAGCCAAGCAGGTTCGAGCGGTAAAGAAGCCGCTCCGATTCACTCATCGCCGCTGCCTTGGCGTCATCCCAGAGATTGGCAAGGCGCGAGCCTTGTTGCTTGTCGAGCATCTGCATTTCCTCCCGGTCAATTTCGCGCCGGCCAGCTGACATGTCAGGGGCAGGGGCGCTTTCGTTGCCATCAGATCACATAATATTCTGGAGGATGTCAATCATAAACGATCAAAAACAATCATATTGCACTGCACAATGAAAAAATATGACTGAATGTGATTGACAATGCGCGGTCGTGATGGAAGCATAGGTGGCATTGGAGGATGGCATGCACGAGAAAGAGCGACACAGGATCATTCTGTCAGCGGTCCAGGACAAGCCGGTCATCACCGTGCCTGAGCTGGTCGAACTGACGGACAGTTCCGAAGCGACGATCCGCAGGGATATCGCGGCGCTGCATGTGCAGAAGCGTCTGCGCCGGGTGCGCGGCGGCGCGGAAGCAATCAATCCACCGCAATTCGTCGGTCTTGCCGGCCGGCCCTTCAGCGTCAACGAAGGCCTGCATGCCCGCCAGAAGCAGGCCATTGCCAAGGAGGCCGTCGCGCTCTGCCAGGATGGTGAGCCGATCATCATCAATGGCGGCACGACGACCTTCCAGATGGTGCATTTCCTGGCCAACCGCCGGATGCAGGTGTTCACCAATTCATTCCCGATCGCCGAGCATCTGCTGAAGCATTCGAAAAACACGGTGATGCTGTCGGGCGGCACGATCTACCGCGAGCAGAACATCATCCTGAGCCCCTTCGAAAACGACGTGACGCGCAATTTCTATGCGCGCCGCATGTTCATGAGCGCGCAAGGGCTCGGTCCGCTCGGCCTGATGGAAGGCGATCCGTTGCTGATCCAGGCCGAACAGAAGCTGATCGACCAGGCCGACGAACTGGTCGTGCTGGTCGACTCGTCGAAATTTCACAAGCGCTCGAGCCTCATCCTGTGCGGGCTCAAGCGCATCACCACGGTGATCACGGATTCGGGCATCGAGGACCGTCATGTCCAGATGCTCGAGGATGCAGGCGTCGGATTGGTCATCGCCAATACGAGGTCCGGCATCGTCGAGGAGAATGCTTCCTCGTCGGCGTGATGCCGGCGGGAAGCGGGGAGTGGTTCAACCGCCATATGGCCAAGGCGTTTTCCGCCGGAAGCATGCGGCAAATATTGAGGAACAAAGCCGGATGAAAGCGGTCATTGTGGCCGTATGCGGCTTTAAAGGGAGGAGAATGTCATGAAAATTTTCAAGGCTCTGATGGTCACGACGGCGGTTTCGCTGGCGCTGATGGCAGGCACCGCAAACGCCGCCGACAAGAAGATCGCGCTCGTCGTCAAGGCGCTCGGCATCGGCTTCTTCGAAGCCGCCAACAAGGGCGCCCAGGAAGCCGCCAAGGAACTCGGCGATGTCGAGGTGATCTACACCGGCCCGACGACGACGACGGCAGAAGGCCAGATCGAAGTGATCAATTCGCTGATCGCCCAGAAGGTCGATGCGATCGCCGTTTCCGCCAATGACACCGACGCGCTGGTTCCGGCCCTGAAGAAGGCCATGGAACGCGGCATCAAGGTCATTTCCTGGGATTCGGGTGTGGCCAAGGAAGGCCGCTCGATGCATCTGAACCCGTCGTCCAGCCCGCTGATCGGCAACATGATCATCAAGCTCGCCGCTGACCAGCTGCCGGAAGGTGGCGACGTTGCCGTTCTCTCGGCAACCGCAACCTCGACCAACCAGAACGTCTGGATCGAGGAAATGAAGAAGGTGCTGCCGAACTACAAGGGCATCAACGTCGTTGCCACCGTCTATGGTGACGACCTTGCCGACAAGTCCTATCGCGAAACCCAGGGCCTGATCCAGTCCTACCCGAACCTCAAGGCGATCATCGCGCCGACCTCCGTCGGTATCGTTGCCGCAGCGCAGGCCGTCACCGACGCCGGCAAGACAGGGCAGATCAACGTTACCGGTCTCGGCCTTCCGTCCGAAATGGCAGGCCATGTGAAGTCCGGCGCGTCGAAGTCCTTCGCGATCTGGAACCCGATCGACCTCGGCTATTCCGCAACCATGATCGCCTATGACCTGATCGGCGGCGCGGAAGCCAAGCCGGGCGCCGAGCTGAAGATGGGCCGCATGGGCGCCGTCAAGCTCGACGACAACAATGAAGGCGCCATGGCCGACCCGTTCGTCTACGACGCCTCGAACGTCGAAGAGTTCGCCAAGATCTTCTGATCTGAGCGGTCGCACTCTCCCCTCTTGTGCGGCCGAAGGTGGGTGAGGGGCCTTTCCTCGCTGTCATGCGCATGAAGACCTGGCCCCTCACGCGTCGATCCGACCTCTCCCCGCATGCGGGGAGAGGTTGGAGCTCGCACGCAGCCGCCGACTATGTTCACATCAAATCCCACCGGTGGATTGCCTCTTGCTGCAGGAAACGACCAAATCGCGGATGAAGCCCGCCATAACGCTGGAGGGCATCTCGAAGTCCTTTCCGGGCGTGAAGGCGCTGTCCGATGTCTCGCTGTCGCTTTATCCCGGCTCCGTGACTGCGCTGATCGGCGAGAACGGTGCGGGTAAATCGACGCTCGTCAAGATCCTGACCGGTATCTATCAGCCCGATGGCGGCACGATCCGCGTCGATGGTATCGAGACGCAGTTTCCGACCGCGATGGCCGCGGCGCACGCACGGCGTCACCGCCATCCACCAGGAAACCGTTCTGTTCGACGAGTTGTCCGTCGCCGAAAACATCTTTCTCGGTCATGCGCCGCGAAACCGCTTCGGCCTGATCGACTGGAAGATGCTGAACGGCAATGCCCGCGCGCTGCTGGCCCGTGTCGGTGCCGATATCGATCCGACGATCCGGCTGCGCGATCTCGGCATCGCCAACAAGCATATGGTGGCAATCGCCCGCGCGCTGTCGATCGACGCCGGCGTCGTCATCATGGACGAGCCGACGGCCGCGCTGTCGCACAAGGAAATCGACGAGCTCTACGAATTGATCGACCGGCTGAAGGCCGACGGCAAGGCGATCCTGTTCATCAGCCACAAGTTCGACGAAATCTTCCGGATCGCCGACCGCTACACGGTGTTCCGCGATGGCGGCATGGTGGGCGAGGGGCTGATTGCCGATGTCGATCAGGACCGATCTCGTCAAGATGATGGTCGGCCGCGACGTCGGCCAGGTCTTCCCGAAGGTCGACGTCGCCATCGGCGAGCCGGTTCTGACGGTGTCCGGCTATCGTCATCCGACCGAATTCGAGGACATCCAATTCGAACTGCGCCGCGGCGAAATCCTCGGTTTCTATGGCCTGATCGGCGCCGGACGTTCGGAATTCATGCAGTCGCTGATCGGCATCACACGCCCCTCGGCCGGTGCCGTGAAGCTCGACGGCAAGGTTCTCGTCATCCGCTCTCCGGCCGAAGCGATCGAAGCCGGCATCGTCTATGTGCCGGAAGAGCGCGGCGACAGGGCGCGATCATCGGCCTGCCGATCTTCCAGAACGTCACGCTGCCGTCTTTGCACCGCACGTCGCGCGCCGGCTTCCTGAAGCTCGCCAATGAATTTGCGCTGGCGCGCGAATATACGCAGCGGCTCGACCTGCGCGCCGCCTCGCTCGATCAGGACGTCGGCACGCTGTCCGGCGGCAACCAGCAGAAGGTGGTGATCGCCAAATGGCTGGCCACGCAGCCGAAGGTCATCATCCTCGACGAGCCGACCAAGGGCATCGATATCGGCTCGAAGGCTGCCGTTCACGCCTTCATGAGCGAACTGGCCGGGCAGGGCCTGAGCGTCATCATGGTTTCCTCGGAAATCCCTGAAATCATGGGCATGGCAGACCGGGTCATCGTCATGCGCGAGGGCCGCATTGCCGGGCGCTTCGAACGCTCCGAACTGACCGCTGAAAAACTGGTGCGCGCCGCTGCCGGCATTGTGGAGGCTGCGTAATGGCCAAACTTCTCAAGAACCGCGAAATTCTGCTTGTCCTGGCCATCATCGTGCTGGTCGCCGCGATCGCGGTGCGTTTCCCCGGCTTCGTCGAGCCGGCCAATCTGGCCCGCGTCTACAACGATACCTCGATCCTGATCATCCTGGCGCTTGGCCAGATGGCCGTCATCCTGACGCGCTGCATCGACCTGTCCATGGCCGCCAATCTGGCGCTGTCCGGCATGGTCGCGGCGATGATCAATGCCGCCTTTCCCGGCGTGCCGATCCCGCTGGTCATCCTGACCGCCGTGGCGCTTGGCGCGGCCCTCGGCGCGATCAATGGCCTGCTGGTCTGGAAGCTCGATATTCCGCCGATCGTCGTGACGCTCGGCACGCTGACGATCTATCGCGGCACGATCTTCCTGCTCAGCAACGGCGCCTGGATCAATGCGCACCAGATGAGCGATGCCTTCAAGGCGCTGCCGCGCGCGCCGCTTGCGGGTTTCCCGGTCCTGTCCTGGCTGTCCGTCGCTCGCCATCGTCGCCATCTATGTGCTGATGACGCGCACGCCGATCGGCCGCGCCTTCTTCGCCGTCGGCGGCAATCCGCACGCAGCCGTCTATACCGGCATCGATGTCGGCCGCACGCGCTTCCTCGCCTATTGCCTGTCCGGGGCGCTTGCCGGTCTTGCCGGCTATCTCTGGGTCTCCCGTTATGCGGTGGCCTATGTCGATATCGCCTGGCGGCGGATTACTGGCTTATTTCGGTTATCCGCACGCTTGCGAAAATGCTGCTCGCTATGCAGTGCAGTCAGCCCTGGCTATTACCCGGGAAATTGCTCACAGCATTGAGATTCGTGCGGGCGTGCACACCGGTCTTATTATCACCGGCGGTGATTCGTCTATGCCCGATATCATCGGCACAACCTCGAAAATTGCAATCCAGTTACGCCAGAGTGCAGCCCCCGGGGAAGTGGCAATTAGCCGTGAAACACGGAATATTATCGGTGGATATTTCGATTGTATCAGTCAGGGTGTTCAGTCTTTGACAGGATTTTCACAGCCTTTTGAAATATTCAAGGTCATACAGGAGAGCGGGGCGCTCACGCGTTTGGATGCTTCTGTGCAGTTAACGCCATTGATCGGGCGCGGTGCCGAAATTGCCAGACTGCTGCAATTATGGACTGCTGCCACCCATGGCGTTCAGCATGTTGTGCTGATTCAGGGGGAGGCGGGTTTGGGCAAGTCGCGTCTGTTACACACGTTGAAACAGCGACTGGGGAGCGAGCTACATACAATCCGCGAGTTACAGTGCTTTCCTGAGTTTAGTCAGTCGCCTTTCCATCCTCTGATTGCGATGCTGGAAACTATTTTTTGTTTTGCGAACGATGACACGTCTGAGATAAAGCTCAAAAAACTTGAACGCCATCTCACCGCACATTTCCCAACATTAGTTCAGGATGCGCAACCCCTGTTGGCCCAATTGCTCTCCCTGCCGCTGATGCGCCCCCTTATGACCGTATCGCCGCAAAAGCAGAAGGAACAAACGATCACTATTTTGCTGAGTTTGTTGCAATCACTTGCACGACAACAGCCTGTGTTACTCATTGTTGAAGACTTGCACTGGATTGACCCTTCCTCGCTTGAATTGCTGACGCAATTTATTGAACTAAAAAGAAATGCTTCTGTTTTTGCTGTACTTACTGCCAGGCCTGGATTTGTCGCGCGTTGGGATGAGTCTCTTGCGCCGGTGCTGACACTCCCCCCTCTTGTTGAAGATGAAATATCGGAAATAGTTGCATCGATAAATTGCGAAATCCCGGTATCGACGCTCCGTCGCATCGTACAGCGTGCAGATGGCGTTCCACTGTTTGCCGAGGAGATGGCAAAGATTGCAACCCTGGATAATCAGGTAAATATTCCGGGTACACTGCATGATCTGTTAGCCGCGCGCATGGATAACATGGGGGAGGCGAAATATACCGCGCAACTTGCTGCCACTCTCGGGCGCGAATTCGACTTGAATTTGCTGAGCAAGGTATACACAGATTCTTCTGCTATGTTTGAAGCTACTTTGAACAATTTGCAGGATGCCGGATTGATTCTGCAGGTACGAGACTCAGTCATGCAGTTCAAGCACGCGCTCATTCAAGAGGCAGCCTATCAATCTCAAACCAGGACACAGCTCCAGGCCGCACATCAACGAATCGCCAAAACATTGCTAAGCGACTTTTCCGATATTGTGAACACTCAACCTGAAATTGTCGCTCAGCACTATGCGGCAGCAGGAGAGTCTCGACTCGCCGTTGAATTCTGGATCAAGGCAGGTCAACGCGCAGCATTGAATTGTGCGAACAGGGAAGCGATAGAACATTTCAGCTCAGGGTTGCAACGCTTGTCGATGCTTGCATCCGGCGATGTGCGCGATAAACTGGAAGCGGAAATTAATACTCAGCTCGGTACCGTGTTGATTGCCACAAAGGGCTACGGCTCCATTGAGGCAGGACAAGCGTACGCCCGCGCGTTGGAATTGAGCGCCGGCGACAACACCGGTTTGCATAATGCTTTGTGGGGAATGTGGTTGACTTCAAGCTCGCGCATTGACCATGCACATTCGATCGAACTCGCAGAAGCGTTGTTGCGACAGGCAGAGTTGAATAATGATTCATTGCAAAGACAACAAGCGCATTACGCCATGGGAAACAGCCTGCTTTGGACCGGTCAGCTTGAAAAATCGCGCCTCCATCTGGAAATGTCCATGGCGCTTTATCAGCCATCGCATCACGAATCCATGATACGTCACGTCGGCGAAAATATTTGTGTGTCAAGCGGATCGCAACTGGCGTGGGTGTTGTGGTTGCTTGGCTTGCCGGAGCAGGCGCGCGCTGTCGCCGAACAGACACTCGCACTGGCAAAACAGTTAAATCACCCCTATAGCCTGTGCTATGCAAAAGCACACAGCATGGCACTGGGTCGCTGGATGAAGCAGATTGAGACAACCCGCCATTGTGCTGAAGAAACAAAGATGCTGGCCGATCAACATGGTTTTCCGCTCTGGTTGTTATCCGGCTCGGCTTTCCATGGATGGTCATTGTCCATGCAGGGTGAGCCGGCGGGAATTGCACATATTCAGCACGCCGTTAACATCGTTCGCGCCGCGATGAGCGGCATAGAAGCTTTTTTTCTTGCCTTGCTGGGCGAGGCCTATGCACATTCCGGGCAGTTGAAGGAAGCTTTGTCCGTGATAAATGAGGCGCTCACGGTCATGGATGCAAAGAGTGACTTTTTTTTAAAAAGTGAGATGCTCCGTCTCAAAGGTGAATGCCTACTTGAAATCTCGGCACTCAATGCGGCAGAGGCCGAAGCCTGTTTCAGTGAGGCACTTGCCCTCAGTCGCCTGCAAGGCTCAAAATCGCTGGAGCTGAGATCCGCGACCAGCCTGGCACATTTATGGCAGCAGCAAGGCAAACTTTCTGATGCACGGCGTATCCTCAAAGAGGTTTATGACTGCTTTACCGAGGGCTTCGATACGCACGATCTTCAAAAAGCCGCAAGCCTCTTGCTTGTTCTGGGTTAGCCTCCTGTGCAGTTGTATGCGCTTAACTTGAAGCGAATTCTGAGCGTATCCTGCCAGATTTCAGTCATTGGCAGCAAGCAGCGTTAGATTCATTTGGTCGTTAAGCCTCATCCCCTCGACCTTTACTTATTTGCCGGGCGTTTCAAGCACCAAGTGCAAAAAGTGCTGCGTGATGTAGCTGGTTAAAGTCAAAAGCGTCTGGAAGGATGAACACATACTTTTGACAACATTTGGGAACCTCCATTTTGCTCGCGGCACACTATGTCGCACCCAAGGATTATAGTCCGTTACGATTCAACAAACTGTTCCGCATCATAATCCAATTGACCGAAAAATATCATGCAATCACAAAACGACACATTATTACGCCTGCTGACCATGCTCCGTCATATTCCGCAGCATCCACAGCAAATCACCGCAAAGGAACTCCTTGAACGTTTGGTATCGGACAATTTCAATGTAAGCAAACGCACCGTAGAACGTGACCTGCTCTCGCTGTCAGAAATATTTTCGCTGATTGCCAATGAAAGTTCGCGTCCCTACGGATGGAGTTGGAGCAAGCAAGCCAACCAACAATTGGAGAATGTTGAGCAGTTATTGAGCAAGGCCATCAATGTTGGTAAATTTGCCAATTTCGGCTATTCCGACGCCTTGAGGGAAGAAACCCGCGAGATGTTATATCAAATGCCACTCACTCGCGATGACCATATCCACATGAAGAATGAGGATGGCAGATTTGGGAAAATCAGTATTTTCGACTTGATGGAAGAAAAAAGGATAATTCACGACAAGGCAACCGATGCTGTTTACCACTTCAGTAATACCGATCAATTACTTGAAGCCGGATGGGTGATCGATTAACGCGTTGATAGGCAGCAGAAACCGGGGCGGCTATTGCTGCGCGCCCCAATTTATTCGCAAGATTATCTCTCGTGGCACCCATTCGGATGGCCGGAATTACTGGTCGTCCCCGTGCTTGTCGAGCCGCAATATATACAATGCCGCCCGTCACTGCCATGTTTGTGACAACCATCAGGATGACCCGAATTGCTGGTGGTTCCATAGCTTGTTGAATTACAGAATACGCAATGTTTTGAATCTATACCCGTATGTTCATGACAGCCGTTTGGATGACCTGAATTGCTCGTTGTGCCGAAACTGCTAGAGCCGCAAAACTTACATTTTGTCGCCATTTTCAACCTCATCATTGATTTTGATATGTATATTTCATGATGTTTTTATTGGAAAACCCAGCCTTTTTCCGACTTGACCATGATCGTTTCATTGCTGACAGTATAAACATCCCCTGTTTTTGCAGGATGATAAGGATCCGCCCCGACTCCCACACCTTTAGCCTCCATGGCAATTTTCATCAATTCCATACTATTCTCTAGCGAACAACGAGACTTATCATCGAGAACTTCCAGCTTATATGTGTACGAAACACGGTATGTATTGCCGTTTTCAACACCATTCGTTTTACTGACATCTGTAATTTTTACGCAGCCTCCCCAATAAGCGTTTACGCCTGCTGCTATGTCGCTGCCAGCAGGTTTGTTTGAGCAACCGAGCAAAGTTCCTGCAAGGCACGTAATAAATACAAGTTCTATATTTCTCATTTTTTCCTCATTTCTAAAGTTTAAAATAACCAAACAACCATGCATGCAGCCATTCATTTTTATTTCAGGACGTTTTCTTAAATCAAAGATATTCATTGGTTTTCCCAGTTAGCATTTTCCGCAAACCGCACTCATTCAGTGGTGTGACAACATCGCCTTCCAATGCCTTCATCATGCTGGCAGCACGGCTGTAATTAATTCGGAAGGTTCGCTGCGCTAGTGAAATCGAAGGCGTGCGCGTTTCAATCACCATTTGTTTTACCGCCTCGAACAGTGGGTCCTGTTTTGCGTCGTCGTGCATTTCAGCTCCTGCAAGTGTTTTTTGTCAGGTGCATATTTAGCGCCTTGTGTGCGCCACGCTGCGTCGCACTCGAACCATTAACGTGAAAGCATCACGTCATCCGTACACCGCGACACATTCCAGCATGGTGTTGTTGTGAATGTCCAAAACAGCCCGAATACCGCCACCGCTATCTACCTGATAGCCGCCCGCAAGGTTCCATGCGATGGGTACCCCCAAAGAATTGGCTGTTTCAAACACAAACCTGTCCCGTTCTCTCAACTGCGCCGTGGTCAAAAAACCTCCCAGCGGGTCGTTGATATGTGGATCGGCTCCGGCCTGATACAGAATCAAATCACAATCACGCATCGCCGTAACCCGCTCGGGGATACGTGCCAGAAATTCATCAGCCTGATAAGCAGCCTCATAACCTTTGCCCGCCGTGAAATGCTCAATCCAGCTTTCAGCGCGATGGTAGGCAATCAGTTCTTCCGTTCCGTCTCCATAGTGCATGTCGAAATCCAGAATTCCGACCTGCTCGACCAGTCCTTCTGCCTTCAATGCCATTGCAGTGACCATCAGACCGTTGAACGTGCAAAAACCAAACCCAGATGAATATCTTGCATGGTGAAATCCGGAACACGGGGCAGCGGCCACATGACCATTGCGGATCGCTTCGCGTGCTGCTGCGAGCATGGAACCCAATGTATAGCGCAAAGATTCGGCTACTTCCGGTAACTTATTCCTGAAACCATTATTGATCTCGCAGGACAGTACCTTGTCTACATAGTCTGCGCTGTGAACAAGTTTGAGTTGTTCGGCGGTCACCGGCTCAGGCTCAATAATTTCCATCGGCAGCCCAAGTCGCTGCCATGATCCGACCACCCTGGTCGGTTTTCCGGCGCTGGGAGAAAAACTGCTGAAATTGGCAACCATCTTCGGCGTGTAGAAAACAGGTATTCGCTCGAATCTATCTGCGGGCAATGTCTGAAACTCGCGCAGCGATGCGATTGTCTCCTCGCCCGTAGACGGGAGAGGATTGAGGAGAGGGAAACTGGCATGACCAAATTCATCATTAAGTTCTGTACTACTTTCATGCCAGTTTGCTTCGTTCATTTTGTGCTCATCGTGTTATTTGCCCAGGGATGCGTATTTAGCGCCCTGACTGCGCCACGTCGTGTCGCACACAAGCAATATGATCAGCACCTCGCGAAATAAACTGACTGGAGAATATAAGTGGATGCTGAAAAAGCAGTTATCAAGGTGATAGGCATCGGCGGAGCTGGACAAAATATAGTTGATCACATGATTGAACAAGGTTTAGATGATGTCGAATTTATTGCCATCAACACCAATGCCAATGCGTTACTCAGAAGTCGCGCCACCACTCAGCTTCAAATTGGTGCTAAAACAACTAAAGGATTAGGTGCGGGTGCAAAACCAAGCGTTGGCCGTGCTGCGGCGGAAGAAGACCGTGAACGAATCAAGGAAATAATAAGCGGCGCGAGCATGGTATTCATTACAACCGGAATGGGCGGTGGCACAGGCACTGGAGCAACACCTGTTGTTGCGCAAATTGCAGCCGAACTGGATATCCTGAGCGTAGCCGTTGTTACCTATCCGTTTACTTATGAAGGCAATCGCGTGCGCTACGCCGATAAAGGGATCAAGGCCCTGCATGAACATGTAGACGTCCTGATTGTCGTGTCTAATATACCTCCGAATGTGGACTATTCACTCACCATCCCTGAAGTATTCGAGATTACCAATCAATCGATCTACCGACTCGTTGCAGATATGGTGGGAATGATCAATGAATCCGGGATGATTAACATCGACATTGCCGATGTGCGTTCTGTCTTATCGAAAAGTGGCATGGCCTTGATGGGGTCTGCAACTGCATCAGGTCCAGATCGTGCCAAGGTCGCCGCTGAGCTTGCCATCGAAAACATGGCTATTTCCGGCGCGCGCGGAATGCTGATGAATATTACCTCCACCGATTCATTGAAAGTCTGGGAAATGGCCGCAGCGATGGATTGCGTGGCGCTCAAGGCTCCGTATACACCGTTGATTTTGGGTTCGGTATATGACGAATCGATGGGTGACGAGTTGCGTGTGACCGTACTGGCAACGGGACTGAGCGTGCCGCAAGACTGTGATTACAGTGATTCAAAATGATAGAAGGACTTAATCAACAGGAGTGGCTACATTGCTCCACCCTCTTCGATACAGACAGTGTCAATCCGATAATCAAGGTGATAGGCATCGGCGGCTGCGGCCTCAATGCGATTGATTACATGATCGAAAAAGGCATAAGCGAGTTTGAGTATCTCGCTATTGACACCGATGAACAGGCGCTGGCGCATTGCCTGGCTGGCAGCAAATTGCAAATAGGCGACTGGATTTCAAAAAGCATGGAGACCGATGCCACTCCTGCAATTAAAACTTCAGCAGAACAGGACAGTGAACGCATCAAGGCATTGATTGGTGATGATGGTGCAGGAATGGTATTTATTGTCATGGGCTTGGGTAGACGTACCGGAACGCATGTCGCACCTCTTGTTGCCAAAATTGCGCAACCGATGGGGCCGCTGATACTGGCAGCGGCTGTCATGCCACAGAATAACGGGCGTATTGATTACGAGGATGCAAATCTCAAACTACTCTCCGACAATGTTCACTCACTGATTGCTGTGCCCGATACCAGATCAACTGAAATGCACGGCCATAGTCAGGCAGACGCTGATAACACCGGTTTTTTGTTGTGCCGGGCAGTTACAGGGATGGCGCAAGCCTTCAGAAATGAAGGCTTGATGCCCTGTGATTTTTTGGATGCCTGCATCATTATTCAGGGAGCTGGCATGTGCCTTATCCCATGTTTAACGGGAAAACCCCAAAATTCCCCTATTTTGCACGTTGGAAATTTTTATAATATTGATTAATTGATATTATTTTTCTGCAAAGTTTTTGTTGTGCCATAATTTATACTAACTACGATCGTACCCCCTGTTTTTGTGCTAGCATTCACGGATGTTTATTCGACGCGCTCAAACCAGCAACAGCTCCACCGGCGAGGCCTATTTCACCTTCAGATTGGTGCGGGGCGAACGCCGGGGCGGGCGTGTGCGCCAGATCACTTTGCTCAATCTGGGTAGACATTTCACCATTAAACAGGATGACTGGACGCTGTTATGCAGCCGCATAGAACAGCTGCTCTCTCCACAGGATACGATGATGGAGATCGAATGTTCGGCAAATATCGAACGGGAAGCGCAGCATTGCGTTGCAAAATTGATTTCGAGACCGGCGAATGCGGTAGTCCTACCGGGAGATAGTCAGCCCTCATCAGGTTCTGAACAGACACCATTCACGGAATTAATTGTTGATTATCAAGAGGTTGATCTCAATTCGTTGAAGCAGTCCATGCCGCGATCCGCCGGTGTCGAGCATGTTGGCCTGTGTGCTCTATCCGAGCTTGGCTTCATCAAGATTCTGGACAAGATCGGAATCGTGGGGCCAATGCAATCGTCCATCGTCGCGAATGTGATCGGGCGCATGGCGAAACCTGCATCAGAACTATCGACCTGGAATTGGCTTTTAAATCAAAGCGCTTTGCCGGAATTGCTCGATTGTGAATTCGGCAGGATGTCGCACAACCGGCTCTATCAGGCATCTGATATTTTGATGAAGAACCGGGATGCCATTGAAGATAAACTGTTTTCAAACATAAAGTTGCTGTTCAGCCTGGATGAGACGGTCGCGTTGTACGATTTGACCAACACCTACTTCGAGGGTGATGCCGAAAGCAATCTCAAGGCCAAGCGGGGGCGCAGCAAGGAGAAACGTAGCGACTGCCCACTGGTAACTCTGGGGCTGGTACTCGATGGGAGCGGATTTGTGCGCCGCTCAAAAAGCTTTGAAGGCAACGTGTCGGAAGGGACGACGCTGGAGACGATGTTGAAAGAGTTGAGTGCACCCAAATCCGCGCTGGTTATCATGGATGCGGGCATCGCCACGGAAGCCAACGTTACCTGGTTGATCGAACAGGGTTACCGTTATCTAGTGGTTAACCGTGGAGGATCGCGGCAATTCGATGAAACTAAAGCAATTAGTATTGAAACAGCCAGCGGGGATACACTGGAGATCCAGAAGGAAGTGAGCGCGGATAAAAAAGAGGTTCTGCTCTATTGCCATTCACCGGGTCGTGAACTGAAGGAGCGCGGCATGCTCGAACGCTTTTCCAAGGGCTTCGAGGACGGGTTGCAGAAGATTGTTGACAACCTCCCCAAGACTCGCGGAGAAAAGCGCATGGACAAGCTCCAGGAGCGCATCGGTCGCCTCAGGCAGAAAAGCCATGGTGCGGGACAGCATTATAAGGTCAACTTGGTCGCCGATGAGACTGGCAAGAAGGCCAAAGGATTGACTTGGGAGAAGATTCCGGTAAAGGGGACGATGGCCACCCATCCCGGCGTGTACTGCCTGCGTAGCAGCGAAGTTGACTGGGACGAGGAGAAGCTGTGGCGTACTTATACCATGTTGACCGATCTTGAAAGCGTTTTTCGCAGTCTGAAGAGCGAGTTGGGGTTACGCCCGATATTCCACAGCAAGGAGAACCGGGGCGACGGACATCTTTTCATCACCGTATTGGCGTATCAGGCGGTGCAGTGGGTACGGAAAAAACTGCAAGACGCCGGGATCAACCAGTCCTGGGCGGGATTGCGGGAAGTGATGTCGGTGCAACAACGTGTGACAGCAAGCTTCCGCTTGAAAGATGGAAGAACCGCTCATATACGAAAAAGCACGGAAGCCGAACCTGTTTTGAAGGGAATCTACAAGGCTCTGGGAATCAAATCCTCACCGGGCCGCATTCAGAAATTCATCACATAAAAGTCATAATGACGAGCAAATCGGGCTAATCCAAAACTGTAGCGCCTCAACTTCATGATTAGGAAAGGTGTTTTTTGTGATCCGTTAAACAT
>CAWGHM010000021.1:0-171830 GCA_963822365.1 uncultured Alphaproteobacteria bacterium | reverse complement strand
CATCGGGCCGCCATGTTTGCCACGAGATCGCTGAACCGCTCGCCCTGGATGCCGACATGCGAGCGCAGCAGGCGACGCGCCTCTTCTCCGTCGCCGGCAAAGATTGCCTCAACGATGGCGCAATGCTCCCTGAAAGATGTCGGGAGACGATTGCGTACGCGCAGCTGCAGTCGTCGATAGGGGCGCAGACGCCGATGCAACTGCGTGCACTGCTCTTCGAGGAAATCGCTTCGGCTCGCCGCGTAGATGGCCTTATGAAAATCCTCGTTGTCGTAATAATAGGCGTCGCTGTCGCCAGCCTTGGCTGATTGCTCGCAGCGGGCATGGGTGGACGTGATCGCCTCGCGCGCGGCCTCGTCCAGCCGCCGGGCGGCGAGCGAGCCGGCAAGGCCCTCCATCTCGGCCATGACCTCGAACATTTCATAGACGCGGTGCGGTCCCGGATCGACGACGACAGCGCCTCTGCGAGGCCGGATTTCGATAAGCCCGATGGCGTCCAGTTGCATCAACGCTTCGCGTACCGGCGTTCTCGATACACCGAAGCGGGTGGCAAGCACCATTTCGTCGAGTCGTTCGCCGGGGGCGAATTCGTTGGAAAGAATTGCGTTTTCAATTTCGTCCCGGAGCCACCGGCCAGCATTTTCGGACATATGCGCCACCATCATGCGAGAATCATTATCTTGCATACAAGATCATTGACATCGTGTACTAGAATTGACAGATTACATGCTAACGGCAAACGCGGGCCATGGGAAGCCAAAGCGGATTGCGCGAGTCTGAAAACGGGATCACGGGAGCGCAGGCATGTCTGAAACCTCCTTCTTTACGGACATGCTGCAGAGCATTACCGATCGCGGGCGCAAGCTCCTGTTTTCCGGCTCGCGCGTCGCGGACGTCGCCGTTGAAGCGGATACGGAAACCCTCTGCGAGATGCTGCTGTCGAGCCGTGGCGAAGCCTCGGGCATGGCTCTTGCCGCCGAGATTCTTGAGCGCTGGAGCGTCCTCGATTCAGACGGCGTCCGGCAGTTCTTCCAGATGCTGTCCGACCGGTTCGGACCCGATACGGCAAAGCTCGCGCGGGCCATCGACAGCTACCGCACCGACGAGAGCGCTGCGTCAATCATCGCCCTTCACCAGGCGGCCGAACCGCGGCGGCAGGAGCTGTTGCGCCGGTTGAACCATGCCCCAAGCGGCACCGCGAAGCTTGTCCGGATGCGCGAGCAGCTTCTGCAGTTCAAGGAGAAGGCTGACGAATTTCAGGCGCTCGATGCCGATTTCACCCATCTCTTCGGGTCCTGGTTCAACCGGGGTTTCCTGACGCTGCGGCCGATCGACTGGTCGACGCCGGCCAATATCCTGGAAAAGATCATCGCTTACGAAGCCGTGCACGAGATTGCCGGATGGGAGGAACTGCGCCGCCGGCTTGCCCCCTCCGACCGGCGATGCTTTGCGTTTTTCCATCCGCGACTGGCCGACGAACCCCTCGTCTTCGTCGAGGTGGCGCTGACGCGCACCGTGCCCAAAGCGATCCATGACGTGCTGGATGAGGGACGGACGCAGATTGCCGCCAGCGAGGCGACGACCGCCGTATTCTATTCGATCTCCAATTGCCAGGATGGCCTGCGAGGCATTTCCTTCGGCAATTTCCTCATCAAGCAGGTGGTAGACGATCTGCGCAGGGATCTACCGGGCCTGAAAACTTTCGTCACCCTGTCGCCCGTGCCCGGCTTTGCGCGCTGGCTTTCCTCGATCCGTACGGCAGAGACCGATCCGCTGCTGTCGGATGCAGACCGGGACGGCACTGGCGCTTCTGGACGATCACACCTGGGCCGGTGACGAGGACAAGGTTTTGAGGCTCGAGCGCGCCTTGCTGCCGATGGCGGCGCGCTATTTTCTCACGGCCAAGACCGCAGACGGTCGCCCGATCGATCCCGTCGCCCGTTTCCACCTCGGCAATGGCGCCAGACTTGAGAGACTGAACTTCCTCGGAGACCGCTCGGCCAAGGCCATGCGGCAGGCACATGGGCTGATGGTCAACTATCTCTACAAGCTCGACGATATCGTCACCAACCACGAGGCGCTGGCACAGCGCGGCGAAGTTGCCGCCTCCCCGGCGGTTAGGACCCTGCTGAAGCAGCAGGGTGATCCCAATGCGGTCGCGGGCGCTGCCCGTTTTCAGGGCAAGCGCAGGTCGTAACCACAAGAAACTGGAGGAGGGCAACCATGAGCAACCATCTTTTCGACGCCATACAATCGGCCGCCGACAGCGCTTCACCATTCATCGTGATGAATGGCGGTCGCACCTGGAGTTATGGAGACGTCCTGGCGCTATCCGGGCGGATCGCAAACACCATTGATGCCCTGGGTGTCCGCCCCGGTGATCGGGTGGCGGTTCAGGTCGACAAAAGCCCGGAAGCCCTGATCCTTTACCTTGCCTGCTTGCGCAGCGGCGCGGTCTACCTGCCGCTCAACACCGCCTACACGCTCGCCGAACTCGATTATTTCATCGGCGATGCGCAGCCCAGGCTCGTCGTCGTATCCGCCGCCACGCGGGACAGCGTCGAGACCGTCGCCAAGCCGCATGGCGCGATCGTCGAGACGCTCAATGCCGACGGCAGCGGCTCGCTGATGGACCTTGCCAAGGACGAGCAGACGGATTTCATCGACGCTTCGCGCGGGCCAGACGATCTTGCAGCCATTCTCTACACGTCCGGAACGACCGGCCGCTCCAAGGGTGCGATGCTCACCCATGGGAACCTCCTCTCCAACGCCTTGACCTTGCGGGAGGCCTGGCGGGTCACCGCCGATGACCGGTTGATCCACGCCTTGCCCATCTTCCATACACATGGGCTTTTCGTTGCAACCAACGTGACCCTGCTGTCCGGCGCATCGATGTTCCTGCTGCCGAAGTTCGATGCGGAGGAAGTCCTGTCGCTGATGCCGGATGCGACGCTGATGATGGGCGTGCCGACGTTCTACGTGCGTCTTCTTCAGAACCCACGACTGGACCAGAAGGCGGTCTCGACCATGCGCCTGTTCATTTCCGGTTCCGCGCCGCTTCTGGCCGAAACCCATGGGGAGTTCAAGGCCCGCACCGGCCACGCCATCCTCGAGCGCTATGGCATGACCGAAACCAACATGAACACCTCGAACCCTTATGATGGCGAACGGATTGCAGGCACCGTCGGCTTCCCGCTGCCGGGAGTGACGGTGCGCGTCACCGACCCTGCCTCGGGCAAGGTGCTGCCGGCCGACGAAACCGGCATGATCGAGATCAAGGGACCGAATGTGTTCAAGGGCTATTGGCGCATGCCGGAGAAAACCGCCGCCGAATTTACCGCCGACGGTTTCTTCATCAGCGGCGATCTCGGCAAGATCGATCCGGCGGGGTATGTCCACATCGTCGGCCGCGGCAAGGACCTCGTGATTTCGGGCGGATACAACATCTATCCGAAGGAGGTCGAGGGCGAGATCGACCAGATCCAAGGTGTGGTGGAAAGCGCAGTGATCGGCGTGCCGCATCCGGATTTCGGTGAAGGCGTCACCGCCGTTGTGGTTTGCAGACCCGGTGTCGTGCTCAACGAGGAAGAGGTTCTCGGCGCTCTGACAGACCGGCTCGCCCGCTACAAGCAGCCCAAGCGGGTGATTTTCGCCGAAGACCTGCCACGCAACACCATGGGCAAGGTGCAGAAGAATGTCCTGCGCCAGCAATATGCCGAACTCTACACGAGACCGTAGACCGTAGGCCGGCCGCGCTCTCGGGAGGAGAGCGCTTGGCTTTACCACATCAATTCGAAAGCAACGACTAAGGCGCTGGAGGCGCCGGAGGGAGGGGAATCATGAGTATAGAATTGCTATCCATAGGGCTGCTCATTGCGATGTTCATCATCGCGACGATCCAGCCGATCAATATGGGCGCACTGGCATTCGCCGGCGCCTTCGTGCTCGGCACCATGGTCATCGGCATGAAAACCAGCGACATTTTCGCCGGTTTTCCGAGTGACCTGTTCCTGACGCTTGTGGCCGTCACCTATCTTTTCGGCATAGCGCAAATCAACGGAACGATCGACTGGCTCGTCGAAGGTGCCGTGCGCATGGTGCGCGGCCGGATCGGCCTCATCCCCTGGGTGATGTTTCTCGTCGCCGCCATCATCACCGGCTTCGGCGCCCTCGGGCCTGCGGCTGTCGCCATTCTTGCGCCTGTTGCCCTGAGTTTTGCCGTGCAGTACCGCATCCATCCGGTGATGATGGGACTGATGGTCATCCACGGTGCGCAGGCTGGCGGATTTTCGCCGATCAGCATCTATGGAGGCATCACCAACCAGATCGTCGCAAAAGCCGGCCTGCCCTTCGCGCCGACGTCGCTGTTCCTGTCCAGCTTCTTCTTCAACCTGGCGATCGCCGTGCTTGTCTTCTTCATCTTCGGCGGCGCAAAGGTGCTGAAGCAGGCATCGACACCTCTCGGCCCCCTGCCGGAACTGCATCCGGAAGGCGTGACGGAATCGATCCGCGGCCACGGCGGCACGCCTGCCCGACCGATCCGGGAGCATGCCTACGGAACGGCGGCAGACACCGCGGCGACATTGCGCCTGAACAGCGAACGGATCATGACCCTGGTCGGGTTGACCGCGCTGGGCATCGGCGCGCTGGTCTTCAAGTTCAACGTCGGCCTTGTCGCAATGACGGTTGCGGTGGTGCTTGCGCTGCTCTCTCCCACCACGCAGAAAGCCGCAATCGACAAGGTCAGCTGGTCCACGGTGCTGCTGATTGCCGGTATCATCACCTATGTCGGCGTGATGGAAAAGGCAGGCACCGTCGACTACGTGGCGAATGGCATATCGAGCCTCGGCATGCCGCTGCTGGTGGCGCTGCTGCTCTGCTTTACCGGTGCCATCGTCTCGGCCTTCGCCTCATCGACCGCACTGCTCGGCGCCATCATTCCGCTCGCCGTGCCATTCCTGCTGCAAGGTCACATCAGCGCCGTCGGCGTTGTCGCGGCAATCGCCATCTCGACGACGATCGTCGACACCAGCCCGTTTTCAACCAATGGCGCGCTGGTGGTGGCCAATGCGCCGGATGATCGTCGCCAGCAGGTGCTGCGGCAATTGCTGATCTACAGTGCGCTCATCGCGATCATCGGCCCGATCGTCGCCTGGCTTGTGTTTGTCGTGCCAGGTCTGATCTGACAACCGGTTCGGCTTCCCGTTAAAATGCGTGCCGGATCCCGTTCGGCACGCATTCGAGCCGTCTGTGCAGGAAAATCCGAGCGGACATTGCCGACTGGCTCGTCAACATGCGCGAAAACAAGGAGGCTCGCAGGACGGTGGCCGGACGGCAGTATGGCACTACCAGCCCGCAAAGCTCTGCAACACATCGGGATCGACGCGGCCGGATGCAACGTCGCCGATCGCCTGATTAAGGATTTTCAGGCCCTTTTCGGCCTCGCTTTCACTGAGGATCAGCGGCGGCGTGAACTCAAGCACATTGGAATTGACGCCCACATAGTAGAGCACCAGGCCAAGCTCGAAGGCACGATACACGATCAAGGCCGTCTCGCGTTTCGCCGGCGTGCGGCTCGACCTGTCGGAGACGAGCTCCATGCCGATGGCGAGACCATGCCCGCGCACGTCGCCGATGAGAGGATGGCTCGATGCCATGTCAGCCAGTCCCCGCCGCAGCATGCCGCCGACCAGACCCGCCTTTTCGACCAGGCCTTCCGCCTCGATCGTCTCCAGCACCGCGAGTGCCGCTGCCGCGCAGACCGGATTGCCGTGCACTGTCTGGAAGGAGAAGGCTGCTGCGTGGTTCATGATCGCTTCGGGGCCGACGGCAGCCGAGATGGGGAGGCCACCGCCGAGCCCCTTGCCGAAGACGACGATATCCGGCTCGATGCCGGAATGCTCGAAGGCATGGAAGCGCCCCGTACGGCCGAGCCCGACCTTCACCTCGTCACTGACCAGCAGGATGCCATGGCGGCGGCAGAGTGTTTCGATCGCCTTGAAGAACCCGTCCGGCGGAACGAGCATGCCGCCGTCGGACTGGATCGGCTCGATAAAGAAGGCCGCCACCTCTTCTGGCGGCACGCTTGTGGCGAAAAGCTCTTCGAGATGGGCGAGCGCGGCATCCCGCGCCTTTTCGGGACTGCCGGAGGCATAGGCATCGGGATAGGGTACCAGCGTCAGGCCCGCCGCCTTCTCCACACCCTGCTGCGCCGGGTGGCCGGAGATCGCCATGGAGCCGGCGGTTCCGCCGTGATAGGCGCCGCGGAAGGAGAGGATGCGCGGTCGTCCGGTCGCAGCGATCACCGCGCGCGCCACCGTCTCGTTGGCATCCGATCCGGAATGGCCAAACCAGACGCGACCCCTTGCCCGCTCCGGCACGAGGGACAAGAGCGTTTCGGCGAGCAGAACGACGGGTTCGTTGGCGGTCGAGAGATAGCTCGCGCCGGCCTGGCTGCTGAGAGCCCGGTCGACGGCGGCCCGCAATGCGGGGTGCGCGTGGCCAAGGCTTGCGGCGCCCCAGGAGCCGGCGAAATCGAGCAACCGGCGCCCGTCGTCCCCGATCAGCCACGCCCCGTCGCCGCCCGTTACGGCCTGCGGAAAGAACCGCAGATGGGCCATCGTCGAGACGGATCGGCTTTCGCGCTGATAGAGGCCGCTCATTCCATTTCCCCCGGCTTTTCCGTCACTTGAAGAAGGTCAGCACCTCATCGAGCTGCACCACATGGCAATAGATCATGTTGATGATCGCGAGTTCCTGCTGGTGCAGTTCGAGCGTGGCCGCAGCCCCGCAATCATCGACGACAACGACGCCAAAGCTTTCGTCCGCAAGGCTGCGCACCGTCGAGGAGACACACTGGTCGGTGAAGATACCGCAGCAAATGACGTCCTTGATGTCCATGTTGCGCAGGATCAGGCGCAGGTTGGTGCCGGTCAGTGCGCTGTCCGTCGTCTTGGTGATGACGATTTCGTCCGGCTGCGGCTCCAGTTCCGGCAGGACCTGCCCCTCCGGCAGTTCCTTGGGCAGCAGCAGGTAGTTGAAGCCCGGCTTCTTCTGGCTGAGCGAGCGGTCGCGGCCATCCGGCTTCTGGCAGGCGATGCGCGCATAGATGACCTCGACCTTGCGCTTGCGGCACTCGTCGATCAGGCGTGCGGTGTTGGGGATGACAGTCTGGCGCATCCGGTCATAGAAGGGCTGCCAGCGGGCGGTTTCCTCGGGCGTGTCCTTCGGATCGAGATAGGTGTTCTGCATGTCGATGACGAGCAGCGCCGTGGTCTCGGGGTTCAGGACGATATCGTCCGGCTCGTCGGCATTGGCATAATAGAATGAGCGGTAGTCCGTCTTCCAGGTCATGTGTTCGTCTCCCGTTTGCGTCTGGCGCGGGTGAGGATGTGTCCGATTTCGCGGCTGGGAAACAGCCCGCCGGGCCTGAGGATCATCACCGCGATCATGGCGAGCGCAAGCACGATTTCGGTGAGGCCGATGACCTGTCCCCCGCCGATCTTGATGGCGTTGAGATAGCCCTCCACGCCGCGCAGGCTTTCGTAGAACAGCGTTACAATGACGGTACCGGCAACCGCGCCGGTGACGGTCGTCGCACCGCCGATCACCAGCATGGTTATGATCAGGAACGTTTCCTTCAGATAGAAGGCTTTTGGCGCAAAAGAGGTGATGAAGTGGCCCCAGAGTGCGCCACCGACACCGGCGATGAAGGCCGCCAGAATGAATGCTTTCCAGCGCAGCCGCGGGATATCGGCCCCCATGGCCGCCGCTGCCACCTCGTCCTCCCGCGAGGCGCGCAGCAGCTTGCCGGTCCGCGATTCCTTGAAGACCAGCGCAACAATCACCGTGAGCACCGCAACGACCGCGGCGATCGATATGTCCGTCGTCTTTGGCAGGCCAAACAGCGTGCGGGGACCGTTCGTCAGGGCGCTCCAGTTGTTCATGACAGTGTAGAGCACGACGAGCAGCGCGAAGGATGTGATGACAGCCGCCGCATCGGAGAGGCGCATCAGCGGATAGGCGACGACCGCGGCGACGGCTGCCGCGACCAGCCCAGCCGCTATCATGGCGATGAAGGGGGAAACCTCGACCAGCTTCATGAAGGGATAGAGGTCGGGCAGTGCCATGCCCTTCATCTGCGCGGGGATGGTCAGGACAGCGGACGTATAGGCGCCAAGCCCCATGAAGCCGATATGGGCGAAAGAGAGCAGCCCGGAATTGCCCATGAAGGTCTGCAACCCGACGACGAGCACCAGCGAGATCATGAGGTTGGTGACGACGCGGTCATACAAGCGGATGCCGAGCAGCTCGGTTGCGACGACCAGCAGCGCGATGACGGCGATGAGAATGACGGCAGTGATTGCGGAATGTCTCATGATCTGTGTCCTCACGTCCGCTGGCCGGTCGCCGGCCCCTTGAGCAGACCTTCCGGCCGCCAGAGCAGGATCAGGATGACAAGGCTGAAGGTAAAGGCATCGCGGAACTTCAGGAGATCCTGAGGCAGCGTGTAGTTGAGCGTCGTATCGATCAGGGCAAGCAGGAAGCCGCCGATCACGGCACCCGGCAGGCTGCGCATGCCGCCGATGACGGTGGCGATGAAGGCGACCAGCAGCGGCTCCAGCCCGATACCGGGAACGACGGTGCCGATGCGACCAATCCACAAAATGCCGACCACACCGGCAAGGAAGCCCGACAGCGCGAAGGCGGACGAGATGATCAGGTTTGCCGGCACGCCCAGCATGCGCGCCATGGTGAAGTTGGTCGCGGCAGCGCGCATGGCAATCCCGAGCGTCGTCTTGCGCATCAGGAACGCGACGGCGGCAAGCAGCACGATGGAGGCGCCAATGGTGATGAGATTGCGCACCGGCGTGATGGCTCCGCCGATCTCAACCGTCTGCGAGAAGATCGCCGGCAGCGGCACGTTTCTCGGGCGCGGCGAGATGAAGAGAAGCGCCGCATTCTGAAGCAGGTTGGAGAAGGCGAAGGATGTGATGAGCACGGCCGTCACCGACTTGGCGCGCACCGGCCGGAAGGCGATGTAATCCGTGACGATGCCGAAGACCACCGCCATGCCGACGGCAATTGCCGCCATGAGCAGCCACGGCAGACCGGATCCGCTGGTCAGGAACATGGTGTAACCGGCCACCATGATGAGTTCGCCATAGGCGAAATTTACCAGCTTCAGGATGCCGTAGATAATGACGAGGCCGAGCGCCATCAGCGCATAGGCGCCACCGAGGCTCAGCACGTCGATGACGAACTGGATCGCGAATGCCATGGTCAGCCTCCCAGGTAAAGGGCGCTGAGATCGCTCGCGCCGCGAATTTCGTCAGGGGTTCCCGACAGGGCGATCGTTCCAAGTCGCATCACATAGGCACGGTCGGCTACGGCGAGCGCCTGATTGGCGTTCTGCTCGACGAGCAGGATCGTCAGTCCGGATTTCTTCAGCGTCTGGATCATCTCGAAGATGCGCTCGACGATAGCCGGCGCAAGGCCGAGCGACGGTTCGTCGAGCAGGAGCACGGTCGGCCGCGACATCAATGCGCGCGCGATGACCAGCATCTGCTGCTCCCCGCCCGACAACGTTCCGGCCGCCTGCCCCGCGCGTTCCGCAAGCCTTGGAAAGAGATCATGCAGCTTTTCGAGGTTCTGCCGGTTTCCGGCCTGGTCTCGCCGGTGGATATAGGCGCCGAGCATCAGGTTTTCCGCAACCGTGAGGTCAGGGAAAACGTCGCGGGTTTCGGGCACCGTCGCAAGTCCAGCACGCACGACCTGTTCGGGATTGGCCGACGTGATGTCACGCCCCTCAAGCGACACCGACCCGCCGGATGCCTTGAGCGCGCCGGCGATGCATTTGATGGTCGAGGATTTGCCGGCGCCATTGGCGCCGAGCAGGCTGACCAGTTCGCCCTTGCCAAGTGAAAAGCTGATGCCGCGGACGGCGCGGATGGTGCCGTAGCTGACCGAGAGGTCGCGCACGTCAAGCATGGGCGGCACCCTTTCCAAGATAGGCTTCGATAACCGCCGGGTGACTGCGGACATGGGCGGCATCGCCCTCGGCGATCGTCCGGCCGGAAGCCAGCACATGCAGCCGATGACAAAGCCGCATGATCAGCCCCATGTCGTGGTCGATGATGAGAAGGCCGAGGCCGCGTTTGCTTGGGCAGTTCGGCGAGTGTATGGAGAAGGGTTTCCGTTTCGGCGTCGTTCATTCCGGCTGCCGGTTCGTCGAGAAGCAGGAAGCGCGGTTCGGCGGCCAGAGCCCGCGCGATCTCGACGCGCCGCTTGTCCCCGTAGCTGAGGTTGCCGCCCAGTTCATCGCCCTTTTCAGCCAAGCCGAACTCCGCCATCAGGGCTTGTGCCTTTTGCCGGGCAGCGGCCAGGCTGTCGCCCTTGGCGAGCGCGGCGGACTCGACGTTTTCGAGTACCGTCATCGCATTGAACAGACGCACGATCTGAAACGAGCGGCTGATGCCTGCAAGCGCGATGGCACGGGGGCTGAGGCCCGAGATCGTCCGGCCGTCGGAGGTGATCGTGCCACCGGCGAGCTTCACCTGGCCAGTGATGGCGTTGATGAGTGTCGTCTTGCCGGAGCCGTTCGGGCCAATCAGGCCGAGGACTTCGCCGGAGTTGACGCAGAGCGATACTTGGTCGAGTGCGCGAAGGCCGGTGAATTCAACCGAGACATCCGTGACCGCGAGACGCGTTTCAGACATGGCATTTCCGAAAGTTGACGGGGACCTGTCGAAGAGACCGGTCCCCGTAACAGGAGGTCAGGGCTTGGGAAGGGTTTCCGGCTTGCGCCAACCCACGAAAGTCGGCTTGCCGGCCTTCAGTTCGATCAGCACCGCGGCCTTGTTGGGCACGTGCCCTTCTTCGGCTGTCCCATAGTCCAGATCGCCGGTCAGAAGCTTGAAATTGCCGTCTTCAAGCGCCTTGGCGACTGCCGCACCGTCCGTCGAACCCGCCGCTTCGATTGCCTGCGCCATCATCATGATGGTGTCCCAGCCGGTGGAAACGAAGGATGTGTCCGGCGCGCTGCCGTGCATTTCCTTGTAGAGATCGATGAACTTCGGCATGTCCGGGTGGGATTCAGGTCCCATCCATGTGTGGGTTACGAAGAACACGTCATTGCCGAGCTTTTCGCCCAGCGCCTCATGCATCGCCGGGTCGTCATAGGCATCGCCGCCAAGGATCGGCGCATCGTAACCGACCTCGCGCAGCGCGCGGATGATGACGCCGATATCCGTGCCGTAGGACGAAACGAAGATGACGTCGGGCTTCTTGCCGAGCGCCTGCAGGCGAGCGAGCTGGGCGGAGAAGTTGTTGTCGCCGTTGGTGTAGGTGTCCTCGAGAATGATCTCGCCGCCATTCGTCTTGAACTGTTCGACGAAATACTTCGACAGCGACTTGGTGTAGGCGATGAACTGGTCGGTCACCACATAGGCCGTCTTCCAGCCCCTTTCCTTGTAGGCGTAGTCTGCAGCGACCGCGCCCATCGTGGTGTTCCACATGGAGAGCGTGAACTGCTTGTCACCGAGCGACCAAGAGCTGTAGAGCGGATCGGATGCGCAGGTCGAGATGCCGACGAGACCGGCTGACTGAGCCTCGCGGCCTGCGGGCGAACCGAAGTCGAAATCGCAGGGCGCTACGATCAGTTCGGCGCCCTTGTCGATCAGCTCGACAGCGACGTTACCCACCGTCACGGGATCGGACTTGCCGTCGATATTGATGAATTCGACCGGCTTGCCGAGGACGCCGCCATGGTCGTTGAGATACTTAACGGCGACGAGCGCGCCGTTATAACCGGGCGTGTCCAGCGGTGCCTGGATGCCGGTCATCGACAGCGCGCCGCCGATAACGATCTTGTCGTCCGCCGCAGCTGCGGCAGATGCAAACAGCAGCGTTGCCGCTGCCGCCTTAACGAGTAGCAAGGATAATGGCTTCATTGTCGTTCCCCTTATTTGATGCCGTTTCGGCTGTTAACAATGATTTGGTCCGCATCTCCGTCTTCGATGCGGACCGATATAAAGATGTCTCCTGTTTCCGTCCCTTTACGGTGCGGATCGCCGTCTAGCGGGCGATTTCCGCGAGCAATGCGTCAGTCGAGATCTGCCGGCAGTAACCCTTGATCGCTTGCAAGGAATATGCCTCTCGTTCGGGCGTGTAGGTGCCGCAGGCGTCCGGAACCAGCGTGACGAGATAGCCAAGGTCGCAGGCGTCGCGCACAGCGGACTCGACGCACTGGTCCGTCAGGAGACCGCACAGAACCAGCTGCTTCACACCGAGATTACGCAGCACATAATCGATATGGGTCGACACGAAGACGCTCGACGAGCTTTTCGGGAAGACGATCTCGTCTTCGAGCGGCTCGAGTTCGTCGATCACCTTGCCGTCCCAGGATCCCTTGGGCACGTTGAAACCCGTGATCTTGTAGTCGAGGCTGCGATCGCGGCCATCCCTCGTCAGACTTTCGATCGTCGTGTGCAGCACTTCGATGCCGGCGTCGCGGAAACCATACAGCAGGCGCTGCATGTTGGGGATCGCGACCTCGCCGATACGCTCGAAGTAATAGCCGTACTTACCGGCGATTTCAGCGTCAGGGATATCCTTGAATTCGCCTCCCTCGCGCCGGACCGAAAAATTCTGTACGTCGATGAAAAGAATGGCCGATACCGCCTTGTCGAGCGGAATTTCGCGGGTTGTCAGATGGTCATTGGCCATCGGGGATATCCTTCAGCATGGTGGTCGCCTTACGCAGGGAGCCGGCCAGACGCCCGGCCCATTCTTCCTGTCCGCGCGCATCGTTGATCAGGTCGTTCCGCACCTCGAGGAGGACATGCGGAATATTGCGTTTTTCGCCGTGAACCGGGATCGTATAATCGGAGATGTCATCGACGATGTAGGGCTCGTTGAGCCTGGCCGTCACATCCTGATTGTCGATGCGGAACGCCTCGATCAGGGCTTTCGCAAGGCGGGGGTCGCGATTGTAGAGGAGCCCGAACTCGAAACTGCGCACCGCACCGGTCGAGCGCATGACGGGCGTGAAGCTGTGCACGGAGACGAGACAGGTCGGCCTGTGCGCTGCAAGCCGCAGGTCGAGCGCGTTTGCGATCGTATCGTGCAGCGGCTGGTGGATTTCCACATAGCGTCGGCGACGCTCGCGATCGTCGATATTGGCGTTGACCGGAATATCGGTTCCGTCGCTCCGAACGACCACGCAGTCCGCAGCCTCGAAGGGGCGGTTGCAATCGATGACGAGGCGGCTGTAGCGTTGAAGGACAAGAGGCGCGTCGAGCAGGGCGGACAGTCGGCGTGACAGGCCCTCGGCGCCGACGTCGTAGGCGATGTGCCTGTTCATGTCGTCACCGGCGATCCCGAGATCGCCAAGGACCGATGGAATGTCGCGGCCGGCATGCTCGCAGGTCAGGAAAAATGCGGATGCTCCGTCCATGTTGAGGCATTCAACGGGATCGGGATCGTCGCCCCTTAAAAATCTCACGTCGCTGGGAGCACTTTTCAACATTCGGCCCGATCCGCATAAGATGGCTTTGCCCACGCAACGTGGCGCGGCAGCATGATCGCAAGTCAAAGAAATTTTTGGATCATAGTCAATCTTATTTTTCCATTTGACTATTTTTTTTCAGAAGCGATTATTTCTGAACAAAGAGGGAAAACACCACGGCAATGAAAAATGCGGCGTCATCGACAATCAGGACGAAAATTCGCGAGGCGGCGGAACATCTGACCGCGAGCGAACGCAAGATCGCCAATGCGATCCTGGCCGACTACCCCTTCACGGGCCTGCAAAGCATTCAGGAACTTGCGGTAAAGACCGGCGTTAGCGCGCCGTCGATCACCCGTTTCGTCAGCAAGATTGGCTGCGGCGGATTTCAGGACCTCCAGCGCCAGCTGATCGCCGAGCTGAAGGAAGGCCAGCGCTCTCCGCTCGACCTCAAGTCCAGCCAGACGCCGGTCGGCCATTCGGAATTCCTCGCCGAGTATGTCCGTCGTGTCTCGGCTGTCATGGCCGAAATGACGCAGACAGTCTCGCAGGCTCAATTCGATATCCTGTCGGAGCTGCTGGCCGATCCGGGCCGCAACATCTTCCTGCTCGGCGGACGGGTCAGCGACAGCATCGCGGCTTTCCTTTCCATCCACCTGCGGCAAACCCGCAGCGGCATCTACCATATGTCCGACAATCCTGAGCTGTGGCCGGAACATGTGCTGCGCATGCGCCGCAAGGACGTCGTCATCATCTTCGATTTCCGGCGCTACCAGCCGAGCCTCGCACGCCTCGCACAAACGATCGCCGCAAAGCGGGGCACCACGATCGTCGTCGTCACTGACAAATGGATGTCGCCCGCCGCGCGCAGCGCCAACCACATTGTCGCGCTGCCGATCGATGCGGGAACGGCGTGGGATACGGTCGCGGCCGCCATGGCGCTCGTCGAGGCGCTGATCGTGCGGGTATCCGAGGCGGACTGGGAATCCACCCAGAAGCGCATCAACGACTGGGATGACATTCGATTCACTATGCCGGGGTATGACGGCGCAAAGGCAAACGGGGACTTTGATGAAACGTGAGGAAATGATGGTTGCCTGCTGCGGCGACCTGTCGGGCAAGATCCGCGGAAAGGCCTTTCCGCTCGTGCAACTGGAAAAGCGGCTGAAGCGGGGCGTCGGCTGGACGCCGACCAACGTCCAGATCACCTGCTTTGACAACATCGCAGAAAGCCCGTTCGGCTCGCTGGGCGATCTCGTGCTCATTCCCGACCCATCGACACATGTCAGCATCGAGAGCGAGGAAGGTGCGCCGAACGAGAACTTCATCCTCGGCAACATCCGCTATACGGACGGTCGTCCGTGGGAATTCTGCACGCGCTCCATCCTCGAAGAAGCGCTGGCGCGGCTGAAACGCGTGGCCGGCGTGACGCTCTACGGCGCTTTCGAGCACGAGTTCCAGCTGAAGCACAGGCTCGACGATATCGGCGAGGCCTTTACGCTTGGCGGCTTCCAGGCCGAGCGGCATTTCTGCGAGGCGTTGATCGCCGCCATGCGGGAAGCAGGCGTCACGCCGGACACGATCCTCAAGGAATTCGGCAGCGGCCAGTTCGAGGTGACGATGGGTCCGCAGAAGGGCGTCACCATTGCCGACCATTCCACGATCACGCGAGAGCTCGCGGCACTCGTCGCCCGCGAACTCGGCTATGACCCCACCTTCACGCCGATCCGCGATCCGGCAGGTGTCGGAAACGGCGTGCATGTTCACATGAGCATGCTCGATGACGACGGCAATCCGGCAACTTACGATCCTTCTGGCAAGCACGAACTCTCGGATGTCGCCGGCAAGTTCGTCGCAGGCATCCTCAAATATCTCGATTCGATCGTCGCCATCACCGCGCCGAGCGTCGTGTCATACCTGCGCCTGACGCCGCACCGCTGGAGCGCCGCGTTCAACAATCTCGGCTTTCGCGACCGCGAGGCATCCGTGCGCATCTGCCCGGTGTCCGACATGAGCGACCTTGCAAAGGCGGCGCAGTTCAATTTCGAGTTCCGCGCAGCCGACGGTGCCGCGAACCCGCATCTGGCGCTGGCCGCCATCGTCCATGCCGGCGTTCAGGGGATCGAGGAAGGGCTGGATGTGCCGGAAGCCACACAGGAAGACCTGTCGCTGCTTGACACGGCTGCGCTGGCCGCACGCGGCTATGTCCGGCTGCCCCAGACGCTGGAGGCTGCGCTTCAGCGTTTTGAGAGCAATCCCGTCGTCACGGGCTGGTTTCCGGAAGGCTTCGCCGACGTCTACGTCAAGCACAAGCAAGGCGAGATCGCCTACCTCAAGGACATGACGCAGGCCGAAATCTGCGCCGCTTACGAGACGGTCTACTAAAGCATGTCGCCCGAACACGGCACCGGTTTCGGGCGACGACCCTCGCGAGCACACAAGGTACGCCATCCGGGGTCCGCCAGAGGTCGTGCAGCAAGACAGTCGCGTCGTTCTTCGGGATAAAGCGGCATTGGCAGCCAGGATTTTAACCAGGTCTGGCAAGCCGCTTAGCGGCCGATCAACGACGGGAGAGTATGTTACCGCTGACAGATCTTTTCAGTTCGTTGTCTCTCACAAGCACACTTCCACGCAACATCGTCAGAACCGGCCAACCGGTTATCTCAAGGCCCTCATAGGGGGTGTAGTCGCAACCGTCCTGCAGCATTTCATGCCGGATCGTGACTTGGCGCGCCCGATCCCACAGCACGATATCGGCATCCGATCCAACAGCGATGGTGCCCTTCCGGGGATACAGGCCGTAACGCCTGGCGTGGTTCGTCGAGGTCAAGGCCACGAAGCGATTGAGATCGATACGGCCCTTGACGACGCCTTCGGAGAACAGGATCGGCATCCTCGTGGCGATGCCGGGAATGCCATTCGGAACGTAGCGAAAGCTGGTCTTGCCCTTCGGCGCCATCTTGCCGGCTTCGTCCTCATAGCGATAGGGGCAATGGTCGGACGAAAAAACCTCGAACACGCCTTGCTGCAGCCCTTCCCAGCACGCCGCCTGACTGTCGAGATCGCGCGGCGGCGGGCTACAGACATATTTGGCGCCCTCCATTCCCGCGCGGTCCATGTCCGCTTCGGTCAGGACGAGATATTGCGGGCAGGTCTCCCCATAAACGGGCAGGCCGCGCATCTGCGCCCTGCGTATTTCCTCCATCGCCTGCCGGTTGGAGACATGCACGATCATGACAGGGGTTTCGACGATTTCGGCGAGGCTGATGGCGCGATGGGTTGCTTCGCGCTCGACGGCGACCGGGCGTGACGCGCCGTGATAGACGGGCGCCGTCTTGCCCTGACGTTCGAGCCGCTCCGAGAGGAAGCGGATCGAGTCGTAGCCCTCGGCATGCACCATGACCAGCGCCCCGTATTCGCGGGCGACGTCCAAGACATCGAGGATTTCCCGATCGGCGAGCTTCATGTCGTCATAGGTCATGAAAATCTTGATCGAGGTAAACCCCTCCGCGATCAGCGCCGGCAGTTCCTGGCCAAGCACCTGCGGCGTCGGATCGGTGACGATCAGATGGAATGCAACATCGACATGGCAATGGCCCTGGGCGCGCTCGGTATAGTCATTGATCGCATCGCGCAGCGTCTGACCCTTCTGCTGCAAGCAGAAGGGCAGAACCGTCGTATTGCCACCGACCGCCGCCGAACGCGTGCCGTCTCGAACGTGTCGGCCATCACGATGCCAGGCGCACCGGGCTGTTCGAGGTGGACATGGCTGTCGAATTCCACCCGGCATCACCAGCAGTCCGGTCGCATCGATGATCTCGCCGGCATCATCGAGATCTCCCGCCAGCACGGCGATCCTGCCGTCGAGAATGCCGATATCCGCGCGGAATGTGTCGGCTGCAGTCACCACGGTGCCGCCCTTGATGATCGTGTCGAACCTCATGCCACCCTTCCCTCTTCTTCAACGAAATGTCCCGGCGCGACCTCGACCAGCGGCCGCCAGTCACGCTCGGAGTTTTTCAGGCCTGTCCTGTGACCGCGCGACGCCGGAAGTGCTCCCACTTCGCCACCTTGCGCCGCAGCAATCAACGCCCTTGTATAGGCATGGCGCGGCGCGGCCAGCACCGATCCCGTCGGCCCGATTTCCACCATCCGGCCGAAGCGCAGGACCGCGACGCGATGGGCGATCCGGGTCACGACGGCAAAATCATGCGTGATGAACAGGATGGGCAATCTTGTCTCGGCCTGAATCTTTTCAAAGAGTTCGAGCACCTGCAGGCGAGTCGTCGCATCCAGCGCGGAGACGGCCTCGTCGGCTATGACGAGATCAGGCTCGACGCTGAGCGCGCGGGCGATGCCCAGCCGCTGGCGTTGACCGCCCGACAGCTCATGGGGAAAGCGATCGAGAAAGCGCGCGTCCAACCCGACCTTTGCCAGCAGGTCCGTGGCCTTGCTGCGCAGCAAAGCCTTGTCCCTCTCTCCGCCGAGCAGGAGCGGCTCGATGACGGAACGCCAGGCACGATATCGCGGATCGAGCGACGATTGCGGGTCCTGGAAGACGAACTGGGCACGGCCTCGCGTCAGGCCTCCGGTTGTGTTGACGTCCTTTCCCTTGAGAAGAACGCGACCATTGTCCGGCTCGACAAGCCCCAGAATGGCGCGCGCGATGGTGGTCTTGCCGCTGCCGCTCTCTCCGACCAGCGCCACGGTCTCTCCCTCCGAAACGGTCAGACTGACGCCATCGACGGCGAAGAGCCGGTCCTGCATTTTGAAGGATGTCATCGATCGCGTGCGCGCAAACGAGACGATCAGATCCTCGATCACCAATGGTGGAGCGGACACGGTCGCTACGGGCAGAGCCGGTGGCTTGGGCGTCGCCGGTGACGTCGCCTTGATCAACAGCCTTGTATAGGCCTGCGTCGGCCGGTCGAGTATGTCGATCCGGCTTCCCGTCTCGACCGCACGTGCCGCTTGCATCACCAGGATACGGTCGGCAATCTGGCGCACCACGCCCATGTCATGGGTGATGAAGATGACGCCGCAGCCAACCTCCTTCTGCAAGTCGCGGATGAGCGCAAGGATCTCGGCCTGTACCGTGGCATCGAGCGCGGTGGTCGGCTCGTCGGCGATGACCAGCGAGGGTTTGCAGGCAAGGGCAGCTGCGATCACCACCCTCTGGCACATGCCGCCGGAAAGCGCATTCGGATGCAACTTGGCCCGCCCGGCAGCATCGGGTATCCGCACCCGGTCGAGCAGCCGCAGTGTCTCGGCGCGCGCGGTACCCCAGGCCAGTCCGCGATGGGTTACCAGAGCCTCCGCGATCTGGTCGCCGACCGCCATCATCGGGTTCAATGCCGCCATCGGCTCCTGGAAGATCATGCCGATCCGGTTTCCCCTGAGGGCACGGAGCTCGGCCGCTGGCATCGCCAGCAGATCGCGGCCCTCGAACAGCGCCTGGCCTGCGACAACCCTTGCCGGCGGGCTCGGCATCAGACCCATGATCGATTGCGTGGCGACACTCTTGCCGGAGCCCGATTCGCCGATAATCGCAAGGATCTCATTGTCGTTGACGTCAAAGCTGAGCCCATCAACGACCGTCCGCGGACCTTCGGCAGTCAATATTTTTGTGGTCAGTCCGCGGACGGATAGCAGGGGCTGGTCGGTGCTCATGCGGCCCGCTCGGGCGTGGCCACGGATCCCTCACCGATCAATGCACTTGCGGCGTATTCACCCAGATGACGCGCGCCAGGACCGTGCCGGTATTGCGGTAGCGATTGGTGAGATGGTTCTTGAAGAAGAAGGAATCGCCGGTCGACAATCTGTAGGTGCTGTTTTCGATGGTCAGTTCCAACTCGCCGTCGATCACATAGCCGACGGTCTCTCCCTGATGCGTGATCTGGTCGATCTTCTCCGCCACCCGGCTCGATACGATGAATATTGCCCTCCAGAAGATTGCCCGCCGCAAACGGCACCAACCGCTCGTAGCTGACGCCCTCGCCGCCCCGGATCGCATCGGTCGTCGAGATCGGCCGCTCGCCGGCCTTCTGCACCAATCCCGGCGAGTTGATATCCGCACCGAAGAAAGAGGAGAGGTCGCGATTCAGCGCTTCCACCAGCCGCTGCAGCATGGCCAGCGATGGCGCCACCTTGCCGTTTTCGATCTTGGAGATCATGCTTTCGGCACAGCCAACGCGTTCGGCCAATTCCCGGATGCGAATGCCCTCGAGCAGCCGGGCATGTTTCAGCCTCGCCCCGACCTGCAATTCGTTCCTCTTGGCCCCGGACTCGTCCATGATCACTCTTTCCAACTGTGGGCTAACGGTCGCACCAATTCACTCCTTTGATTATTTGCTTGAGCGACAGTAAAGTTGCAATAGCCAAAGTAAACTGACGAGAACAGCCACCTGAAGTGCGTCATGCCGGTTGCCTCCAGGCACCCGCCATCGGCCAGACATGCTGCCAGGGTCGGACGCGTTCAAATGCAGCGGAGGCCCGCAGGACGCCCAAATCGTCCTGATGGCGGCCGATGATCTGCAATCCCACAGGTCGACCGTCGCGCGTGAAACCGGCGGGCAGGCTCGCCGCCGGCTGGCCCGTCAGGTTTGCGAGAGCCGAAAAGGGCGTCCAGGCCGACGGCAAGACGGGATGCCCCGCGATCAGGGCCGGCCCGTCCAGGTGCAGCGGAAAGGCCGATACGGCCGCTGTCGGCGTCAGCAACAGGTCGTAGCGTTCCATGAAACGCCACATCACATTGGCGATCCGCTTGCGATCCATGATGGCATTGGTGAACTCGTCGGCGGTCCATTGCTTCTGGAGTAGGGCGCCAAGCGCTCCGCCGAAGGCAATGCCCTGCGCACCGGCCATCGTCCGCAGCCCAACGCGATCGGTATCGAGCGCCACCAGAGCTTCGAACGTCGCCTGCGTATCGCCGACCTGCGGAAACGCATCGTCCACGATGCAGCCGATTGCGGTGGCGAAGACCTGCGCGGCCCCGGCACGATCGCCGCAACCTCCGGATCCACATGCGCAAAGCCGAGATCGGCGGAAAACGCGATCCTGAGGCCAGGAGCCAAGGGCGCCGCGATGTCCAACCAGTCGATCTGTTCAGCCGGCAGCGAATGCCTGTCTTTCGGCGATGGCCCCGAGAGAATCGACAAGGCGAGTGCCGCGTCCGCAACCGTGCGGGTCAGCGGTCCGATATGCTCGAGCGCCTCCCAGCCCGATGCACCAGGCGCCGTCTCGTCGCGACAACCGGGATAGACCGGCACCCTGCCCCAGCTGGGTTTGATGCCGAATATGCCATTGAGGGAAGCCGGAATACGGATCGATCCGCCGCCGTCGCTGCCGAGTGCCAGCGGCACCATGCCGGTCGCCACGGCCACCGACGAACCCGCGCTCGAACCACCCGGCGTCAGTTCGGTCTTCCAGGGATTGCGGGTCGGCGGGAAGAGCGGGTTACGGCCGATCGGACCATAACCGAATTCCGAGGTATTGGTCTTGCCCACCATGATGGCACCCGCCGCGCGAAGACGTTCGACGACGATATCGTCCTCATCGGGCACATTGTCGGCGTAGAGCGGCGAACCGAATGTCGTACGCACCCCCGCTGTGGAGATCAGGTCCTTGACCGCGAACGGCACACCTGCCAGTGGCCCGACCGCTTCACCGGTCGCGATGCGGCGATCGATTTCTTGTGCCTCGCGGCGCGCCTGTTCTGCCGTGACGGTACAGAATGCGCCAAGCGCGTCGTCCAGCGCTGCGATGCGGGCCAGCGACGCCTCGACCGCAGCCAGCGCCGACGTCTCGCCAACGGTGATCCGCCTTGCCAGCTCGATCGCCGATGGCAAGGGACCGGTCCGCGTGGCATCATCCATGAACATTCTCCGGGTGCGATCCCCTGATAATGCCGGTGTCCTCGGCGCCCATCGGCTTGAAGTCGAGAAACATGTCGGCGCCCGGGATGGCCGCAGCGCCTGCCCGCGCCACGGCAAGATCCTGCGAACCGGTGCCGGAACCGGCCGCCACTGCGCCGAGCACGAAACCATCGACACGAATCGGAATGCCGCCGATCAGGTTGGTCCACTTGTTTTCCTGGGCCAATGTCACCTGCAGCTCGACATCGGCATGCGCGCCGCCGGTCGGCTCGTTGGACAGCGCGGATGTTACGGCCTTGTTGCGGGTCGAAATGACGGACAGCGCCTTGGAACCGTCCATCCGGCCGAAGGCCAGCAGATTGCCACCGGTATCGACCACCGAAATGCACATTGGCTGACCGATCTTCTCGGCTTCGGCGATTGCCGCCTGCAGCACCGCCAGCCCGCCGGCCAGCGTCAGCGTCCTGGTATCCTTCACATAGTTCATCCGAAAAACTCCTTATTGGGACCGCAGCCGCGGATCGAGCAGCAGGGCGATGAAATCGACGATGAGGTGCACCAGAAGCGAGACAACGGCAGCGGCGAGGATGAAACCGAGCGAGGCGTTGATATCTGCATTGAGCACTGCCGAAACCGCATATTGGCCGATGCCGCCCCAGGCAAAGACCACTTCGACCAGGACGACACTGCCGACCAGCGTACCGTAGAGCATGCCGATCACGGTCACGACCGAAGGCATCGCATTGCGCAGTACATGGCGCGAGACCCGGGCCGGGCTGAGCCCCTTGGCATCGGCGAAGCGCACAAAATCGCTGTCATTGAGGCGGGATACCGTGGTGCGCGTCATCGTCAGCACCGGCACGGAATAGATCGTCCCGAGCGTCACGACAGGCAGAACCAGTTGTCCGGCAGCGGCCCTGAACGTCTCGAAATCGCCTGTCAGCAGCGCATCGATGACATAGGAGCCGGTGATTGCGGGTGGGGGAAACACGGCGAAGTCCAGCCGCCCGATCGGTGGCGGCACGATGTTGAACATGCTGTAGAAGATAAAGATCAGCACCAATGCCAGCCAGAAATCGGGCAATGCGCCTGCGACAACCGAGAAAACATCGGAAACCCGCGCCGATTTTCCATCGGGCTTTCGCCCGGCAAACAGGCCGAGCGGCAGACCGATGGCGAGTGCCAGGATCAGCGAGAGGGTCACCAGTTCCAACGTTGCCGGAAGGCGCTGGGCGATATCGACGAGGACCGGGTTGGTCGTCTGCCACGACGTGCCGAGATCACCCTGCGCCAGACGCCCGAGATAGGCGAGGAACTGTGCCGGCAGCGGCTGGTCAAGCCCCATTTCGACGCGCAGCTTGGTGACGGCCTCCTGCGTGGCAAGCGGTCCGAGCATCATCGGCGCGGGATCGCCGGGAATGAGCTTGAGCAGGAAGAATGCAACAGCTGCAATCCCCAGCAACTGAGGAACCGCAAACAAAAGCCGGACGGCGAGATAGCGCAGGATCTGCATCAGCTGATACCCCCGGCCGCGCATGCGTGGCAAGAAATGCCTTCCATCGACGGCGCGAGGGCCGCAAACGCTCGCGCGGATTGGACCATGCCTCGATCGAGGCACCGATGCGACCCAGCCCGAAAACCGTCAGCCCCAGCGCGAGGCCCGGAAAGATTGACGGCCACCATTGGCCGGTGACGATATTCTGGAAGCCCATGGCGATCATCGAACCCCATTCCGGCGTCGGTGCGCGCACCCCGGCGCCGAGGAAGGACAGTCCGGCCGCCAGCAGCACGGCAACACCGGTGTTGATCGTCATCTGCGCCAGCAGAGGCGCGGCGGCGTTGGGGGCGATATGCCGGCTGAGCAGGTAGAAATCGCCGGCGCCGGCAATATGGGCGGCTTCGACATAGCCCTTGGTGCGGATGTTGAGGACCTCGCCGCGCATCAGCCGCAGATAGATCGGAATATTGACCACGCCGATAGCGATCACGATAGAGCTGACGCCCTGCCCCAGCACCGCCACCAGAACCAGTGCCAGCGCAAAAACGGGAAAGGCTTGCAGGACATCGGTAACACGCAGGATCAGCAGTGCAGCCAAGCCCTTGGGTCCGCGCTTCCCGTGCCAGAGACCGGTGGCGGCGCCCAGCGCACCCCCCACCACCGCTGCCCAGAGCGTCGAAACCAGTGCGATGAACAGATCGATCCGCGGCGCGTGCAGGACACGGGAAAAGATATCGAGGCCGGCAGCATCGGTTCCCATCGGATGGGTCCAGCTTGGTGCCAGAAGGTAAGCGGTCGCATCGGCATCAAGTGGCGAATGAAGCGGCAATAGCGGCGCGACCAGCCCGATCAGGGCCGTGAGACCAACGATGATATAGCCTGCCGCGAAGCTCCTGCGGCTGCCGAGAAAATTCAGAAATTCCCGTATCGTGCCCAGCGCGGGGCCGGTGGCGGGCATGGGCCCGCCGCCAGCTTCCACATTGGGTTCCACTTGTCGATGGACAACCGGTTCAGTCGCCATGTCAGACCCGCTTGTAATCCTGGAAATTCAGCCGGTTCGACGTGTAATAGACAATACCGCCGACATCTTTTCCATGCGCCAGATGAAAGCCGGGATTGGCGATCAGTGCCCAGGGCGCCTCGTCGTTGATGATTTTCTGGGCCTCCTTGGTCGCCTCCATCCGCGCCTTCTCGTCCAGCGTCGACAGCGATTGCTTGATCAGCGCATCCACCTTCTCGTTCTTGTAATTTGAGAAATCGAGGAAGGAAGCCGAGTGGAAATAGAGATTGAGCGAGAAACCCGGATCGGGCGTGAAGGGGGCATCGAGGTTGAAGATCATGGGTTCGGTGCGCTTGACGAGGCTGTCGAAAAAGGTGCCCGCGGGCAGCTTCTTGAGCTCAATGGTCACACCGATCTTCTTGAGCGCCGTCTGGTACATGATGGCGATCGGCTCCTCGATCGGATCGCCGGCATTGTAGGCGAGCGTGGTCGCGAAGCCATCGGCAAATCCGGCTTCAGTCAGAAGGGCCTTGGCCTTGTCGATGTCGAAATCATAATCGTAGAATTCGCTGGTCGCGCCCGGATAGAAATCCGGCATGAAGGCGGTCTGCTTCTTGCCGAATCCTTGAAGGATCGTGCTGACGATCTCGTCCTTCGGCATCGCATAGTTGAGCGCCTGGCGAACCTTGGGATTGTCGAGCGGCTTGAAAGCCGTGTTGAGCTCGACCCATAGCATCTGGGATGCCTCGATGGAGGTAACCTGTGCCTCGGGGCTGGCGGCGAGGCTCTTCAACTCCGTCGGGGCCAGCGCCTGGGCGATATCAACCGCACCGCCATTCAGCAATTGCAGCCTTGTGGCGGATGCCGGCACTTCACGGAATACGACCGTTTCGAAAAACGGCTTTGCATCGTAGTAGTCGGGGCGCGCCGTCGCGACCATCTGCTGGCCCCGCACGATGGTCTTGAGATTGTAAGGCCCGAAGCCTGCCACGTTTGTGTCGAGGAATTTTCGCGACCAGGGATCGTCCGCGGTTGCCATTTCCTGGCACTTGACGGAATCGAAGATCGGATTGGCGAGATGGCCGCAGACGATCATCAGGATCGGATTTGGATTTTCAAGCTTGAAGGAAACAACATACTCATCCTCGATCACGACCGCGTCCTTGTTGGGCAGGCCCATGACGAAGGTCATGAACGAACCGGCACCCTTGACCTCGAACTTGCGGTCGAACGTATATTTCACATCCTTGGCCGTGAGCGGATTGCCCCAGTTGCTGACGACGCCCTTTCGCAGCACGAAGCGCACCGATTTTCCATCCGGCGCGAATTCCCAGCTTTCGGCAAGCTTGCCCTTGAGATTGTAGCCGCCCGGCAGCGACGCGTTCGGCGTCAGGTCCTCACGCATAACGCCCGCCACCTTTGGATCGGGCACTTTGCCGAATTCGATCAGATAGTCGTAGAAGGCGGCGACCGTGTCGATCGTGCCGAGCGACAGCGAATTCTCCACATCAAGGCTCAGCGGCGTCGCGGGCGCGGCGATGACCAGCGTCTTGGCCCGGTCCTGCGCGAAAGCCGAACCGATGAAACCTGGCGCCACCGCAGTGGCACCGGCAACTGCACCCGCCTTCAGCAGCGAGCGCCGGGAGATCATTGTAAGGTCCCTAAAATCCATTGCCATTGAATGCTCCGTGAGTAACGCCGACAGACCATCAGTCAGCTTACTTTACTGACAATCAATTATCGTGCCAGATCGCTTCCGCCTGATCGATCGACACGCGGGCCACGGCTAGCGTGGTGTAAACACGGTCATTTCCATGTCCCGCAGCAAGGTGATCACTTTTTTGATCAATAACTTGATTTTTAGTCATGTTACATTCTTAATCATCACTGCATATGATTTTTGATCTGACTGCCGGAATCTTGGGCAAATGTGCAAACTTGCACAAGGCGCAACCTCGGTGCGGGTGGCCAAACGTCGGCGCGCGATTTTGATGTCGCCCGCTTGGCGTCACGGGCGACAGGGCCGCCAGAGCAAATCGCGCGGCGTGAGCTGGGAATAGGTCCATGCCTGCATCGACGACGCATCTCGCATCGCCTTGACCAGCATCTTACGGAACGAAAAGGCCGAAAGCGCCGTTGCCATCCTTATCGCGGCCGACGCCTATAACAGTAAACCCGGCATCGTCGTCACGCCTTGCGATGACCGACAAAGGCTCCTGCTGCAAGCCACGGACTTTGCAAAAGCCAGCAAGGCGCTTGGTCTAAGTGCCTCAAGCGCATCCGCACCAAACCCCAAGCACCCAAAACCAACAACAAGGCCGGACGCTTCATTCGTAGGGCATTGCGGGAATGGGGCTAGGCAAGCGCATAAGAACCATCAGAACACCACAAATCATATCTGCCCGAATGGACCCCTATGTACGATTGGCATCGCCCGCACGGCAGTCCAAACTCAAAAACACCCATCAGTCGTCTCGGTCTCTGCCGAGACAACCTGTTGAGGCTCCACAGCTCGCGCTTCAGCTTTTCGGCAATGGCATTCAGAATTATCGGCCGCTCCGCACTTTTCGGAGCGGCCATTTCTTCCTCCCATGGCGACCGTCGGGCCAACCGGCAGATCTGCGACAAGGGCGGCTCAGAACTCCTTCCAGGACTGTTCCGAAGCCCCGCCGAAGGCACTGGCAATCTTGCGTCCCAGGGCCTTTGCCGGCGAGGCGACCGGGCGCGGATTGTTTGAAGCCAGCCGCACCGGTTGATGGTTGGCCGCTTGAGCGCCAAGATTGAACTGCGCGATCAGTCTGTTCAGGGCATCTGCTTCACCTGCCAGACTGTGGCTGGCCGCAGTGGACTCCTCGACCATCGCCGCGTTCTGCTGCGTGCCCTGGTCGATCGTGTTGACGGCGGTGTTGATTTCCTGAATGCCGACCGACTGCTCGCGTGCCGCTTCCACAATGGCACTGACGTGGCTGTTGATCTGCTGAACCTCCCCGACCATGACTTCCAGAGACTTGCCCGTTTCGCCGACAAGGGCGACACCAGCCCGCACCTGCTCTCCGGATGTCACGATGAGTGCCTTGATCTCTTTGGCTGCTCCAGCCGAGCGCTGTGCAAGTTCGCGGACTTCCTGGGCGACCACCGCAAAGCCTTTGCCGGCATCTCCGGCACGAGCGGCTTCCACTCCGGCATTCAACGCAAGCAGATTGGTCTGAAAGGCGATTTCATCGATGACGCCGATGATATTGCTGATTTCACCGGAAGATTTCTCGATCTGCTGCATGGCATGCACAGCGTTGCGCACGACTTCCCCGGCCTTTTCAGCGCCAATTCTGGTGCGCGAGACGAGAACGCCTGCCTCTTCCGCCCTCTTTGTGGAGTCGCGCATCGTCGTCGTGATCTGTTCCAGGGCGGCCGCGGTTTCTTCGACGGAGGCCGCCTGTTGCTCGGTCCGCTTTGCCAGGTCATTTGCGGCGGATCGAATTTCATTCGCGCCCCCGTCAATGCCGCGGGCATTCTCCATGACCGCCCGTAGAGCCTCATGCAGCTTTGTCAGCGAGTTGTTGAAGTCGAAGCGCAGCGTATCGAGATGGGCGGCGAAGGGCGTCGAAATCCGATAGGCGACGTCGCCGTCGGCCAGTCGCTGGAGACCGGTTGCCAGGGAATCGACGACGAACTGGGATTCGGCCGCTTCACGCGCCTTTTCGGCTTCTCGCTCCAGGCGCTCCCGTTCGCTGAGGGAACGATTGGCTTGAGCCTCTTCTTCCATGGCTGTTTTCTGTATCGCATTTTCACGGAAGACAGAGACAGCGGCCGCCATCGCGCCGATTTCGTCAACACGGTCGAGGCCGGGGACTTCGATGGAGACGTCGTTCTGCGCCAACCGGCCCATGGCATTCGTCATCTGCCGGATGGGAGACGCGATGCTGCGGGCCACGAACCACATCGCCGCGATGCCTCCGGCTGCAATCACGATGCCGACCAAGATCTGGAACAAGGTATCGGTATTGTTTCGATCAGCCAGGGATGAGGTGAGTGCAGTGGCCTGCGCCAGTGCTACCAATCTCGGGACTTCGATGATGACGGACCATGGTGTCTTCGTTCGGCCAATCACGATTGGCGAGAGAGCCATGAATGTATCCGCATTGCCGATCACGGTCTCCTGGCCCGCCTGGATCAGGGAAAGCTGGGTCTTGGCCATGGGATTGATGTCGCCAAACGGACGGCCGATGGCTTCCGGATGGTCGCTGGATGCAACGACAAGGCCCTTGTAGCTGACAATGTCGACGGCGGCCTTGCCGCCGTAGATCGATGCCTTCACGTTTTCCGCAAGCTTCTGGACGAAGTTGAGATCGAAGTCGGCGCCGGCAACCCCGACGAACTTCCCGTCGATGGTGATGGGGACCGACATGGTTGCGAGGTAAACATTCTTGCCCTGCACGATATAAGGCAATGGGTCCAGGATGCTCTCCCCGGCGCCGCTCTTCGGGCCAAGATACCATCCGCCCTTCATGACACCGTTCGGGTGCAGCTCTGCACTGTCATATTCGACCAGCGGCTGGACGGCCAGCTTGCCATCGGCGCTTCGTGTCCAGTAAGGCAGGAAACGCCCGGTCGCATCCGAACCGACATTCTGCTTGTCGCGAAACAACTGGTCCTGACCGTCGAGTGCATTCGGTTCCCAGGCGCTGTAGGTGCCATTGAAGCCCGGATTGTCTTTCAGGACATTGAGCAGGATGGCGTTGAACTCTGTGCGGCGCGCGCCAGCGGAAGCAGAAGCCGTCTTGTCATCGCTTGCCGAGACTTCGAACATCCGGGCCATGTTGCGCGCCGAATCAAAGGCCTGGTCGAGCGGCGATTTGATCAAGGCTGCCTGAGCAAGTGCGAGTGTCTTGAGATGGTTCTTTGTGCTGTCTTCCGTCAGCGTATCGAGGTTCTCGCCGACGAACGCCTTGCTGTTTGCGGCAGATATTATGCTGTACCCCACCAAGGCTCCGCTCGCCGCCACGACGCAGATACCCGCAAGGAGGGAAATTTTCAGCTGAATTGATCGAATGCGCACCGTCTCTTACTCCTGTATCTCGGCGCATTATGCGGCCCGAACAGCTTGAGCGTGGGCCGCCAGAATTAATTTTCTCAGTATTAAATAAAAACGTAATTGACCTTTGTCTCACATCTGCGACATTTCGCGACAGTATAGTCTCTCATCCCTGTTCTCTAGTTTGCCGCTTCAAAAAAATTCCCATTTGTATTTGATATTTATCAAGTCGATAGCAGAAATAAACGGATTGTATTGGCAGCGATTCTCCACCTGTGGTTTTGCGACATACCTCAGGGTATTCCCCGCGAATCAAGAATGCGCCTGCAGTGCCGAGCCGCTTCCTTGTGCCGGCCAGGACCGTGGTCATCATTCTCAACCGAATGTTCGCCTGCGGACGCCCGAATTGTGCAAAATTGCTGATCCGCGCACCAACGCCCTCACCATGGGGTGATCGGCAGCCACAGTCTGCACGTCAGACGGCCTTGAACTTCCCGGCCTGCGTCGCCTCAAGCAGTGGTCGGGTCAAGGGATTGGGGAAGCGGCGCTTTACGGTCACCGCATAGAAGGACTCGATCACGCCGGGCAATGCATCGAATTCGACGAGCGCCCCGGATTCGAGCTCGCCCTTGACGCCAATCGGCGGAAGAACCGCAAGGCCTGCTCCTTCCCGCGCCAGGAGACGCATCATCGCCATGTCGTCGACCTCGGCGGCGATCTGCGGCGTGATACCGAGACGCGCGACGAGCGCGTCGAACTGCGCGCGCACGCCGCTTTCGAGCGTCGGCAGGATCAGCGGATGCTGGGCAAGCAGATCGACGAGCCTTGCTCCCGGCTGACCGTAAGACGGCTTGCCGACAAGGCTGACACGCTGCTGGTAGACATGCTGGGCGATAAAGGGCGTCAAGGCGTCCGTCATCGGCGTCTGGTTCAGGAGAACGATGTCGAGGTTCAGCGCCTCCAATGCCCCGAGAAGTTCTCTGGTGCTGCCGGAGCGCAGGATCATATCCACATCGGACCGACCGAGGATCGGCCGCAGAAATTCCATCTGGAAGTTTCGGGACAGCGTGGCGAGCGCCCCGATGCGGATGGCGCGGCGCGTCCTTCCCGTTTCCTTGAGGGTTTCGACCAGTTCTTCGCCAGCCGAGAAAATTGTATCGGCATGGTCGAGCGTGATGCGGCCAGCCTCGGTCAGATAAAGCTGGCGCCCTCGTCTTTCGAAAAGGGCATGGCCGAGACGCTCCTCCAACTGCTTGATCTGAACAGACAAGGCCGACTGCGACAGGTTCAGGTGCTCTGCCGTGCGCGTCAGATTGCCGTCGTGGGCCACGGCACGGAAATAGCGCAGGTGGTGGTAGTTCAACTCAGCCATCATTCTATTTTATAGAACGATTTTGCAGAAACAATGAATTTTTATTGAGTTCTCGCGCCTGATAGCAGGTCCATCAGTTCGCCGTCGCTCCCTTGCGAGACGATGGTCAAGATTGGAGTTGTCCTGTGATCCATGCTTTGCCACTTGCCGCACCGCTGCTCCTGCTCGGCGCTTCGATCCTCGCCTTCCAGGCGCCGGGCCTTCGTCCGCGCCTTGCGATCCTCGTCGCTGAACTGGCGGCTGTCGGCGCCATCATCGTCGCGGTTCTCTGCGGTGTCGTTCTGGCGGTCTACGGGCCAGGCACAAGTCCGTCGCTCGGCTTCGGCTTCGTGACACTTGCCTCTCGGCTGGATCTCGTCAGCCTGGTGATGCTTGCGCTCGTCTCCTTCATCGGCTGGGTCGTTCTGCGTTATGCCGGCACCTTCCTCGATGGGGAAGTCCGGCAGGGGCCGTTCATCGGCTGGATGACGGCCACGCTTTCAGCCGTCCTTTTTCTGGTCCAGTCTGGAACGCTCCTGCAACTTTTGATCGGCTGGGTCGCGACCAGCCTTCTCCTGCACCAGCTCCTGCTTTTCTACCCGGAGCGGATCGGAGCCCAGCGGGCGGCGCGCAAGAAGTTCATCGTCTCGCGCACCAGCGATGTCATCCTCGTCGGCGCAGCGGTGCTGCTCGGGATTTCCTTTGGCACCGGCGACATCGCCACCATCCTTGCGACCGCCCGCGCCGGCGAAGGACAACCGGCAACGATCGCTGCTGCGGGCCTGCTGGCGTTTGCAGCGCTTCTCAAGTCGGCGCAGTTCCCCGCGCATGGCTGGCTGACGGAAGTCATGGAAACGCCGACCCCGGTCTCGGCGCTGTTGCATGCGGGGGTCGTCAATGCCGGTGGCTTCCTGCTCATCCGCTTCGCCGATGTCATGATGGAGGCACCGCTGGTGCTCGCCATGCTGGTCATGGTCGGCGGCTTCACGGCGCTTTTTGCAAGTCTGGTCATGCTGACGCAGTCGGCGGTCAAGACATCGCTCGCCTGGTCAACCATCGCCCAGATGGGCTTCATGATCCTTCAGTGCGGCCTGACACTCTTTCCAATCGCCCTGCTGCACATCGTAGCGCATTCGCTTTACAAGGCGCATGCGTTCCTCGCCTCCGGCTCGGCCATCGAGACGGTCGCGTCGATCCGTCGGCCCGGCCCGGTCGCCATCCCGAATGCACGCGCAGTCGGGCGAGCCTTCCTGCTGGCGCTCTTCATCTACGCCGTGATCGGGATGCTGTTCGGCTTTGCCGACAAGCCTCCGCAGGCGGTGGCGCTCGGCGCCATACTGATTTTCGGTGTTGCCTATCTTGTCGCGCAGGGTCTTGCAGAGGCTGCGCCATGGCCACTGACCTGGCGGACCTCGCTCTACTCGATCTCAGCGGCGACAGCCTATTTCGCGCTGCAGAGTTTGGCGGAAAAACTGATGCTCGGCACGATACCAGCCACAATGAAGGCGGGACCGCTGGAATGGGCGATCGTGCTGCTGACCGTCCTCAGCTTCGGCACGGTCGCGGTAGCCCAGTCGCTGTTTCCACTCTGGGCCTATCACCCGGCCGCAGCGGGCTTGAGGGTCCACCTCGCCAACGGTCTCTATGTGAATGCCCTCTTCGACCGCCTGCTCGGCAGCTGGACCTTACCGCGTGCCACGGCCACGGCGCCATCATCCGCCAAGGAGTAAAGCGATGTTCGCTACAACGACAAACGACCCACTGAGCCGCGAAGCCATGTCTCGCTGTGCTGATCAAGCCGTGCGGGCCATCCCCCCGGCTTGGCCCCTGGCAGCGACCGTCGCGGTCAATCCCTTCCTCGGCCAGATCGCGGAAACCTTTGACCAGACTGCGGCCCGCTTTTGCCGGATCGGTGGCTTCAGGCTCGCGATGCCGCGCAAGTCACTATGCCGACAAGATCGGCAAGGGCGAGATCACCGACGAGGATCTGCTTGCGGCACTCCAGTCGAGCACGCCTTTCAGCCACATGGATCTTGCGACCCTCAAGAGTGCAGTAAAAAATGCGCCACGGGCGATCGCCGCCTTGCCGACGATCGCCGATCTTGCCGCCGCGTGCCTCGGGAAAGGACTGGCCCGGGCTCGTTGCGGAGCGGATAGGGGCCTTTGCTGCCAGCTACTTCGATGAAGGCCAGGCGCTTTGGGCAGCGTCGCGGCGCAACGGCCCCTATGCTGCCTGGCGCGCCTTTGCCAGCCATGATCTGACCCCCGAAATTCTCGGGCTTTCCGGCTTCGGTAGCCATGTGGCCGATACGCCGGAAACACCGCAGGCAGCGATCGAGCGGGCCGCCATCCTGTTGGGGCTAGGCTCCGACCCGGGCACCTATTTTCACCAGCTTCTGCTCACGCTTGGAGGCTGGGCGCAGTTTGCCCGGCACATCCAGTTCACGGCCGAACGCGACGGCCTTGCCGACACCACGGCCCTGGAGCTGCTGGCCATCCGGCTGGTCTTTGAGGAAGCACTCTATATCCGCTACAAGCCTGCAATCGGGCGCCGAGTGGCAGGAGGTCCGCCGCACCCATGCGGAGCCTTTGGCGGCAGATTTCGACATGATGGTCGACGGGCTCCTGCAGGTGGCGACCGAGCGGGCGGCGCAAAGGAAACTCGCGGAGACACTCGCCATTCCGTCGATCGACAAAGTCACGGACCTGCGCCCCCTGCTGCAGGCAGCTTTCTGCATCGACGTGCGGTCGGAAGTCTTCCGGCGGGCGCTGGAAAGCATCGATCCGGGCATTCGCACACTCGGATTTGCCGGCTTCTTCGGCCTTGCTGCCCGCCACAGGGGTTTTGCCTCCGACGTCTCCGAGCACCGGTTGCCCGTTCTGCTCAAGCCCTCGGTCTTCACCTGCAGCGCAGTGGGCACCAATGAAAATGCCGACCGCCAGGCTCGGTTCGGTGCGCGGGCGATCAGAGCCTGGGGTCGCTTCAAGCTTGCGGCGGTCTCCTCCTTCGCCTTCGTCGAGGCCATGGGACCGGTCTATGCCGGAAAACTCCTGCGCGACGGCTTGGGCTTCGGCAAGGGGAGAAAACCCGACCCGACCGCCCCGAGCTTCTCGCCGAGCCTCGACCTCGACACCCGCACGGCAATGGCAGAAAGCGTGCTGAACGCCATGTCGCTCACCGAGGGCTTCGCCCGCTTCGTGCTGCTCGTCGGCCATGGTGCAAATGTCGTCAACAATCCCTATGCCAGTGCGCTCAATTGCGGCGCCTGCGGCGGATATGCGGGGGATGTGAATGCGCGCCTGCTGGCAAACCTGCTGAACGACAGCGCTGTCCGCGAAGCGCTTGCAGCAAGAGACATCAGCATTCCGACGGACACCGTCTTCCTTGGCGGGCTGCACGATACGACGACAGATGCCGTTACGCTGTTCGAAGACGACTTCGACGGGACGATCGGAGCCGAGGAGATGGTTCGCATCCGGAAATGGCTTGCCGATGCCGGGAAGCTGACGCGGGCCGAGCGATCCCGGCGTCTTCCCGGCGCGACGGCCAAGAGCATCATTCAACGCAGCCAGGACTGGTCGGAAGTCCGCCCCGAACTCGGCCTCGCCGGCTGCCAGGCCTTCATCGCAGCCCCGCGCGCGCGGACGGCGGCACGCTCGCTCGACGGGCGGGCCTTCCTGCACGACTATGTCTGGCAGCGGGACAATGACTTCAGGATTCTCGAATTGATCCTGACCGCGCCGGTGATCGTCGCCAGCTGGATCAGCCTGCAATATTTCGGATCGGTGGTGGCACCGTCGCTGTTCGGGTCCGGCAACAAGCTGCTGCACAATGTGGTGGGCGGGATCGGCGTGGTCGAAGGCAATGGCGGAAACCTGCGCGCCGGTCTTCCCTGGCAGTCGGTGCATGACGGGTCGGGGTTCAGCCATGAGCCGCTTCGGCTGACGGTCGCGATCGAAGCGCCGAAGGAGGCGATCACCGACATTCTGCTGCGTCATCCACAGGTTCGGACGCTGTTCGACAATGGCTGGCTCAGCCTCTTCTGCCTCAACGACAAGGGCCATATGGCCTGGCGCTATACCGGAGCAGGCCAATGGAGCACCGAGGGCGCAATATGAAACCGCACGCGCCAGAGGTGAGCAGGCGAACGGAAATCCGCCATCAGGCGGCCATATCGCGCTCTTTTTTCGGTGCAACCGATTGCAAATTTTGCAGGTCCACTGGCCTATACGGCCTGCTGACTGTCGCGCTATAAGGGGGCACAGACAGGCAGGAGGCCACAGACTATGGTGCCCACTTTGAAAGACGTAGCCGAACGGGCCGGGGTCTCCCGCTCGGCCGTGTCGCGTGCTTTTACCGATGGCGCCTCCGTCTCGGCCAAGATGCGCAAGCGTGTGGAAAAGGCGGCTTCAGAACTCGGGTTCAGCCCGAATGTCCTTGCTTCCAGCCTGACGACCGGCCGGACAAAACTGATCGGCCTGGTGTCGAACAATTTTCACAACCCGATCTTTCTACAAGTCTTCGACCTGTTTACCCGGGCGCTGCAGGAGCAGGGCTTGCGCCCCCTCCTGGTCAATCTGACGGACGAAACCGATCCCGCAAACTCGGTGCGCATGCTTCGCCAATATTCGGTGGATGGCGTTGTCGTTGCCTCATCCACGCTGCCGCCGGCCTTTGGCAAGGCATTCCGCGATGCGGGTGTGCCTGTTGTCCACGCCTTCGGTCGCGTAACCAGCGCGCCGGACGTGCATGTGGTGGGCATAGACAATATCGATGCCGGGCGTTTGGCCGCAAAAAGTCTGGTGGCGCGCGGATACAGGCGGGTCGGGTTCATGGGCGGGCCGGAGGTTGCGACCTCGACGCAGGACCGATTGAGGGGTTTCCGGCAGGAACTCGATCTCCACCCGCAAATCAGCGTCAGCCAGTCTTTTGCCAAGGCCTATTCTTTCGAGGCCGGGCGAGCGGAAATGCAGCATCTCTTGAAGGGCGAACATGCCGAAGCATATTTCTGCGGCGACGACGTCCTGTCGATCGGCGCGCTATCGGCGATACAGGACCAGCACCTTTCCGTGCCAGACGATATCGGCATCATCGGATTGAACGATATGGAAATCGCCAGCTGGCAGAATATCAATCTCACCACCATACGCCAGCCGATCAGGGAGATCGTTACCTCCTCGATCGAACTGATAACGGCCATGCTGCGCGAACCCGAACGCTTACCGGAAGCGCGAATCTTCGCCTGCCAGATTGTCGAGCGGGGTACGCTGCGCCCTTTGCCCGCAACCGCATCAGCCTGAGTTCGGATCGAAACGCATCCCGGCCATAATATCATCGCGGCAGCGAGACTGACGCCCCCTGACAGGCAAATCTTGCATCTGCCCGGTTCGGAATGAACCTGGCAGATGCAAAGGGGTCAGCGAAACAGGGGCGGGCGCGCATCCGTCCACTGACCTGCCGCCTTGGCCGAGGCCACAGCCGCATGGACCGCCGCCATCGATCGCAAGCCGTCCTCAGCCCTCGGCAAGCCGTCGCGGACCTCGCCCCTGATGGCATCGGCCAGATCGCAATAGATGTTTGCGACCGCAAGCGGGAAGCCCTCGGGATGGGCAATCGATACCCTGGACAGGCGCTGCGCATCCGCATGCAGCCCGCTTTCGCCTTTTTCGATGATCTGGGTGCGCCCGTTGACTGGCGTATACATCAGCTGGTTCGGTTGTTCCGAGGCCCAACGGAGCCCACCGGTTTCCCCAAAGATCTGAATATCGAAACCGTGCTGCCGGCCGATCGCAACCGAAGACGTCCAGAGGCGTCCGACCGTCCCGCCACGCATTCGGAAATTGACCATGGCATCGTCTTCGAGCGCTCGGGTGGCAATGGTCGATGCAAAGTCCGCAGACAGGGTTTCGACCTCATCGTTGCAGATGAAGCTTGCCATGTGCAGCGCATGGATGCCGCAGTCGGCAAACTGTCCCGAGACGCCGGCAACAGAAGGATCATAGCGCCAGCGGACACGCGGGTTTTCGGCATTTTCAGCATCTCCGTGGTGTCCATGACTGAAATTTGTCACGACCAGGCGGATCTTGCCCATCTCGCCTGCACGCACCATTGCACGAGCCTGGCGGACCATCGGGTAAGCGGAATAGCAATAGTTGACCGCACAGATCTTGCCCGTGGCCTTGACGACGCGGACGATTTCCTCGCCCTCCTCGACGGTCATGGTCATCGGCTTTTCGCACAGCACATTGAAGCCGGCTTCAAGGAAGGCTTTGGTGATCTCGAAATGCGTCGCATTCGGCGTTGCCACGGTCACCAGATCGACGCGATCCGCTCGCCCGCGTTCGCCGGCGAGCATTTCTGTCCAGTCGCCATAGGCCCGGTCCGCCGCAATCCCGAGACGCATGGCATAGTCACGACCGGCGTCCGGCCGATGATCAAGCGCACCTGCGGCAAACTCGAAATGCCCGTCGGCCAATGCGCCGAGACGATGCGCCGGTCCGATCTGGCTGCCTTCGCCGCCGCCTATCATGCCCCATTTCAGCTTTGTCATTGTGTCAGGTCCTCAGAAACCAATGGATTGCAGGTATTCGCGATTTGCTCGCGCATCGTCCAGCGGGGTGCCCGGCATCGAGGGGTCGCAGTCCTGCTCGACCGTGCACCAGCCCTCAAATCCGGCGTTCAGAAGCCGTTGCCGGACGGCTGGAAAGTCGACATCGCCCTTGCCCAGATTGCAGAAGATGCCCTCCCCGCAGGCTTTGTAGAAGTCCGTGCGGTTGGCAACGGCACGGGCCTTGACCACAGGATCTATATCCTTGAAATGCATATAGGAAATACGGCCCATGTGTCGATCCATGAAGGCGACGGGATCAAATCCGGCATAGGAATGATGCCCCGTGTCGAAGCAGATCTTGAGAATGCTTTCGTCTACTTCTCCCAGCAACCGCTCCAGTTCCGGCTCGAAATCGATAAAGCCGGCAGCATGCGCATGGATACCGACGGTCAGACCATACTCTTCGGTTCCCATTCTCGCGACGGTGGCGATTCGGTTGCGAAAGGCGGCCCATTCACCGGCGCCCATCTGCTCCGCCTCTTCCGCGCGCCCCGCCGTCGGCGCGCGGCGCGGCGATATGCTGTCGATCAACACCAGATGCTGTGCACCATGCGCAACCAGCGCCTTGCAGGTCCGAACCGAGGCGTCCATGACGTCATCCCATTTTTCCGGGTCATGAAACGGACGGAAGACAACGCCGCCGATAATTGCCAGATCGCGCGCCGCAAGTTCGGGCGCAAGCACGGCAGGATCTTCCGGCATGTAACCGATGGGGCCAAGCTCAATCCCCTTGTAGCCAGCCGCAGCACATTGATCCAGAACGGTTTGCCAGCTGGGGTAGGATGGGTCGCTCGGGAATTCTATTCCCCAGGAGCAGGGCGCGTTGCCGATGCGAATGCTCATTTCAAAACCTTTCAATTGCCTTGGAACGCAGCAACGTCCTGCCAAGTTTTCATTGCGGAGGAGGCCAGTGCGGCAGCGACAATCTGGTTGACCATCATGCCGTCACGAAAGGTCGGCCATGCCGGCTCGCCCCTGTGGATGGCCTCGAGAAAATCCTTGGCCTCGATAATGATCTGGTCCTGATAGCCGGTGCCATGTCCGGGACCCTGGCAAAACGGCAAATAATCCGGATGCGCCGGGCCTGTCAGAATCTTGGTGAAGCCACGACTGGCCTCGGCGCCTTCGGCGCGGTAGAGCCAGATCGCATTCTGATCCTCCTGATCGAAGCGGATCGCGCCTCGAGTGCCGGTCACCTCATAGGCGTATCCCATTTTGCGCCCTGTCGAAATCCGGCTGAAATACATCTGCCCCATGACGCCACTGTCGAAACGGCACATCATCTGCGCGTGGTCGTCATTGCTGACAGGGCCGCCCGGGCGCTGCCTGTGCACGGTTTCCACTTCGGCAATGACACTGCGGATTGGGCCAAGCAGAGCAAGAGCTGCGTTGATCATATGGGGCGCCAGATCACCCATGGTGCCATTTGCCATGCCCGTTGTGCGCCAGGTCGCCGGCGACTGCGGATCAGCGAGAAAATCCTCCGTGTGCTCGCCGCGAAACCAGGTCACATCGCCGATAGCGCCCGAGGCAATCAACTGCCGCGCATATTGGCTGGCCGGCGTGCGGATGTAGTTGAAACCCACCATATTGACGCAACCGGAGGCGCTGGCGGCATCGACCATGGCGCGGCTGTCTTCCAGCGAGGCGCCCATCGGCTTTTCGCAGAACACCGGCTTTCCAAGGGCAAAGGCTGCCTCGGCAATGGCGCGGTGGGTATCTTGCGGTGACGCAATCACAATGGCCTCAACCTTTGGATCGCCGACCAGCACCTCCCAGGAGGCCGTCGCCCGCGCAAAGCCATAGGCCTTTCGATACTGTTCGGCCCTGTCTTCTGACATGGCACAGACCATTTCGAGACGCGGGCGCAGGGCCGTGTTGAAAACCGCTCCCACCGCGAGCATGGCGACGGCATGGGCCTTGCCCATATAGCCACCACCAACGATCCCAATCCCAATCTCCGACATCTCGCCCCTTGCTCGATCTTTTTGTTTGCAACCGATTGCAAAATTCGTATCCTAAGGCTCAATATTTGACAAGCCGGAATCGCACCAGAGTGTGACCGCGCGCTTTGGCAAACGGGGACTTTCGGACATGAACGAAGAGACAATTCCGCTCACCACCGCCCAGGCCATCATCCGCTATCTGGCCAACCAGTTCATTGTGATCGACGGTGAAGAAATGCGCCTGTGCGGTGGCGGGCTTGGCATATTCGGTCATGGCAACGTGGCATGCCTCGGCGAGGCCCTTTACGGGGCAAGGGAAGAATTGCCGCTGTACCGGGGCCAAAATGAACAGGGCATGGGATTTGCGGCGGCGGGCTACGCCAAACAATGGCTGCGGCAGCGCTTCCTGTTCTGCACGGCCAGCGCGGGTCCCGGCACGACCAATCTGTTGACCAGCGCAGCGCTTGCCCATGCCAACCGGCTGCCTATGCTTCTCCTGTGCGGCGATACCTATGTTACCCGGCTGCCCGATCCCGTCCTGCAGCAAATGGAAAACTTCGGAGACCCGACCTTCGGTGTGAATGATGCGTTCAAACCGGTCGTTCGCTATTGGGACAGGATCACCCATCCGGCGCAAATCCTGCAGTCGCTTCCAAACGCCATTGCCACGATGCTGGATCCTGCCGACTGTGGTCCGGCATTCATCGGCCTGCCTCAGGATGTGCAGGGATGGGTTTACGACTACCCGACGGTCTGGTTCGAAAAGAAGGTGCACCGCATCCGTCGCCAGACCCCGGATGCGGCAGAAATCGCCGATGCCGTGGCGCTGCTGCGAACGGCGGAAAGGCCGATGATCATTGCCGGCGGTGGCGTGCAATATTCAAGGGCGGTTGCCGAACTGACCGCCTTTGCCGAAGCGCACCGGATCCCCGTGGTGGAAACCATTGCAGGGCGCGCCAATATGGTCGCGACACATCCCCTGAATATCGGCCCGATCGGCGTTACGGGATCGAATTCAGCCAATGCCATTGCTGCCGAGGCCGATGTGATCCTGGCCGTCGGGACAAGACTTCAGGACTTTACAACGGGCTCCTGGACAGCATTTTCGAAGCAAGCGCGGTTCATCTCGATCAATACGGCGCGCCACGACGCCGACAAGCACAGGTCGCTTCCCGTCATGGGCGATGCAAAGCTCTCGCTGACAGCGCTGGCAGATGCGCTGAAGGGATATGCTGCACCGGCAGTCTGGCTCGATGCCGCGCAGGCGCATCGCGCCGCCTGGGACGGCTATGTCGCCCAGAATGTCGCCCCCGGCAACAGGCCCAACTCCTACGCCATGGCCATCGGCGTCGTAAATGACCTGTGCGACAAGCGCGACCGCGTGGTTGCCGCTGCGGGCGGACTTCCCGCCGAAGTGACGGCAAACTGGCGCACGCTTGAAACGGGCACCGTGGATGTGGAGTTTGGCTTCTCCTGCATGGGGTATGAAATTTCCGGCGCATGGGGCGCCCGGATCGCACAGGCCGAGCGCGAACCCGATCAGGACACGATCGTCTTCATAGGCGACGGGTCGTTCATGATGATGAACTCCGACATCTATTCCTCGGTTCTCAGCCGCAAGAAGCTGATCATTCTCGTCCTCGACAATGGCGGTTTCGCAGTGATCAACAAGCTGCAGAACAACACCGGAAACCAGAGCTACAACAATCTGCTGACGGATTGCCCGACGATCCCCGAGGCCTTTGCCGTGGATTTCGAGGCCCATGCGCGTGCGCAAGGGGCCATTGCCGAAACGGTGGCCAATCCCGCAGAATTGGCTGACGCGTTCAAACGCGCCAAGGCCGCCCGGAAAACCAGCGTCATCTGCATGAAGGTCGATCCCTATGACGGCTGGACGGGTGAGGGGCACACCTGGTGGGAATGCGGTACGCCGCAGATTTCCGACGATCCGGCGGTGACCGAGGCCCATCGGGCCTGGGAAGCATCCCGGCACCTGCAGCGCAAGGGCGTGTGATGGGCATCGAACGGATCGCAAAGAAGGCATTTCTGGTCATCGGGCGGGTCGGAATGGACCTGACCCCTGCCCCTGCGGGCACCCGAACGCGCGATGCCACGACGATGATGGTTGCGATGGGAGGATCCTCGGCCAACATCGCCGCCGGGCTCTGCAAGCTGGGCTGCAAGGCCGCGTTGCTGACCACGGTTTCGGACGATTCCGTCGGTTGGTACTGCCTCGACCAACTCGATCACTACGGCATCGATCGTCGCCATGTAACGGCGATCAAGGGGGAAGTACGCACCTCGCTTGCCGTCTATGAAACCCGGATGGACGAGCATCAGTCGGTCATCTACCGGAACAATGCCGCCGATTTCCAGATGACGGTCGCCGATGTCGAGGCCGTGGACTATACGGCCTATGGCGGGCTGATCACCACGGGCACCGTATTTTCGGCAGAACCCTCGCGTTCTGCCGCGTTCCGGGCATTCGAACTGGCTGCAGCCGCCGGCGTTCCCATCATCCTTGATGTCGACTACCGCCCCTACAGCTGGCCGTCTTCGGCAGTGGCTCAAGACGTGCTGTCGCGCGCGGCAGAGCTGTCGGATGTCATCGTCGGCAATGACGAGGAATTCGGCTTCATGGCCGGAGACATCAACAAGGGCCTGGAGAAAGCCCGCGCACTGCGGGCCGCCGGTGCGACCATCGTCGTCTATAAACGAGGCCCGGACGGCGCGATCACCTTTGCTGAAGGAGAGGAACTCCGCACCGGCATATTCCCAGTGACCGCCTTGAAACCTACAGGCGCCGGGGACAGCTTTCTGGCCGGATTTCTGGCGTCGCTCGGTGAAGGACGCCCGATGCGTGAGGCCATCCTGCGCGGATCGGCATGCGCTTCGATCGTGGTTGCAAAGCCCGGATGCGCACCCGCCATGCCCTTCGTCGCCGAGCTGGAAGCCTTCCTGTCCGCACATCCCGGCGTTACATCCGCCTGAAAGGACCATCCCATGCACATCGCGCCCTATGACAATGCCAACAGACCGATTGTCGACATCGGCGATGCTCTGGTTCCACTCAACTATTTCAACATCGTCAAGCTGAAGAGGGGCGATGCTTTCGAGTATCAGGTACCGGGATATGAGACCTGCATCGTGCCGGCGACGGGTACGGTGGAGGTGACTGTCGAGGGCGTTCACTTTGCCGACGTCGGCAACCGTGGCGTCGATGTATGGGACGGCGAGCCCCAGGGCGTCTATGTGCCCGTTGGCGCCAGGGTGACGATCGTCTGCACATCCGAGGCCACGGAAACCTTCGTCGCGGGCGCGCGCTACGACCAGGTTCTGGAACCTTTCGATGTCCGCAGCGCTGACATCGACATGGTCCAGTATGGCAGTGACGACACCAAGACCCACCGCAAGATCAAGCATATCCTGGGAACGAAATATCACGGCAAGGTGGGACGTTTGCTCGTCAGCGAATTGTTCACCGTCGGTCAGGGCGGCTGGTCGGGCTTTCCCAGTCACAAGCACGACACGGATCGCCTGCCGCTGGAAACCAGGCACGACGAGACCTACAACTTCCGCTTCCGGCCCAATCATGGTTCGGGCGTTCAGATGTTGCAGCGGGATGATGGCAAGCCGGGAGATGCCTATCACATTGTCGATGGATCAACGATCTGCATCGACAAGGGATATCATCCCTGCGCAGTGCTTCCAGGGTACGAGATGTACTATTTCACCATTCTGGGGGGCCTTAGCCAAAGATCGCTGGTCCAGTATTTCCAGCCTTCCCATTCGGCGCAGCTGGAAACGATCCCCGGAATCAAGGATATGATCGCGAAGTTCAAATGACCCTCGCCACGCTCTCGGATGTGCTGCAGCCTGCGCTCAGAGACGGATATGCCGTCGCCGGCCTGGTTACCCTGGGCTGGGAGGACATGCGCGCCTATGTGGCCGCAGCCGAAGCCGAAGGCGTGCCGGTGATCCTGCAGGCCGGCCCCTCCTGCCGCGCCCATACGCCCATTGCGATTCTGGGAAAGATGTTCCGCCATCTCGCCGAAAGCGCCTCTGTTCCGGTCGTGGCCCATCTCGACCATGGCTATACCTACGAGGAATGCAGAGAAGCGGTGGATGCGGGCTTCACGTCGCTGATGTTCGACGGTTCGCGAAAACCGCTGCGCCAGAACATCGATGAGACGGCAGCGATCGCCGAAATGGCGCACGCAGCCGGTATTTCCTGTGAGGGCGAAATCGGATTTGTCGGCTATGCGGCTGGCGAACGTTCCGCCGGCACCGATCCGCAGGAGGCAGCACAGTTTGCCACGGAAACCGGTGTGGATGCGATGGCAATATCCGTTGGCAATCTGCATCTGCAACAGGCCGCAGGCGGCAGTCTGGATGAGAGCCGGATACGGGCGATCGAGATGGTGACTGCCGTTCCGCTGGTTGTCCATGGCGGATCGGGGGTACCGTGGGAACAACGCAGGACGCTCGCCTTGCAAACAAACATTTGCAAGTTCAACATCGGCACCGAATTGCGCATGGCCTTCGGCGAGGCCCTGCGTTCGGCTGTCAACCGGGATGCCAGCCGTTTTGACAGGGTGTCGATCCTGATGGAAACCCATGCGCCCGTTGTCGAGGCAACGAGACGCGTCCTTTCCATGCTCAAGCGAGGATAAGCGTTTTTCGCCTGGCTTCCTGGAGTTCTGGAGCTCTGGCTCGCCCGAGAGGGGCACTAGGCAAGATTCATGGGAAAATGACGGGGTGACCCCACAGCATTTCTCGACACGTTACGCGACGCATCTCAACCTATCCCCCGCAGCTTCGCCAAGATGGTCGTCACGCGGCGCCGGCAGGCTGCGAGAACAGCGCGTCTATGCCGGCCTGGGCGCATTCGGCATCCTGGGCCGGCGTTCCGGAACTGACACCAACGGCACCGACGACTTCGCCGTCAACCAGCACCGGTATGCCTCCGGCAACCACCATCAACCGGCCGGCGATCGCGGAATTAATCCCATAGGCCGGTTTGCCCGGCTGGCTTGCTTCGCCATAGCTTTGCGTTGTGCGCTTTGCCCCGGCCGCCGTATAAGCCTTGTCCTGCGCGATGATCGTGCTCGTGATCTTGCCGCCGTCCATCCGTTCAAAGGCGATCAGCTGGCCGGACTCGTCCGTGACGGCGATGCACATTGCAACGCCGATATCCTCAGCCTTTGCGCGCGCGCCGGCGATCAGCACGCGGGCGTCTTCCACGCTCAGTCTCTTGATGGTCAGCATGATCTTTCCTGTCCTCGTTTTAGAAATTGGCGAAAAAGCCCGGGTGGTTTTCCGGTGGCACTTCGGCAAGGAATGCCAGCGCCGCCGCGCCGACGAGGCCGGAATTCTGGCCAAGGGCTGCCCGGATGACCTGAACGTCGTTGAAGGCCGGCATGGCCCACCGGGCGATATAATCCTGGATACCCGGCTGCATGCGGTCGAACTCATGGGATAGCCCGCCACCCATGACGACAATATCCGGGCTGAAGATGTGGATGAGGCTGGTGAAGCCGCGGCCGAGGATTTCGGCTTCCTCTTCGATCAGCCGGTTCGCAAGGTCATCGCCGTTTCTGGCTGCGGCGAAGACGTCGCGGCTGTGAACTTCGATGCCGTTCTTTCCAAGCACCGTTTCAGTGCAGGTCAGCGCCCTGGTGCGCGCGCGCAGCGCAAAGGCGGTTCCCGATCCGTAGGCCTCGAAACACCCTCTGTTGCCGCAGGGGCAAACTTCGCCATTCGGCATGACGGACATATGGCCAATGTGGCCTGCCATGCCCTTGCGGCCGCGCACGACGCGCCCGTCGGTGATAATGCCGCCACCGATACCGGTACTGACGGTCACATAGATCAGGTTATCGTGCCCCTTGCCGGCGCCAAACTGCCACTCACCGATCGCTGCGGCGATGCCATCATTTTCCAGGCTCACGGGAAAGGCGAAACGCTTCTGCAGCTCGGCCTTCAGCGGAAAGCCCGCGAAGCCCGCAAGCGTCGGCACATCGCTTGCGATCCCGGCGATCGTATCGACCGGGCCAGGTGTCGAAACCCCGACGCCCACCACGGACAAGGGCTGCCCTGCCGCCAGCACCCGTTCTGCCTGATCGAAAATCTGGCTGAGAACGCGCTCGGGGCCGCCCGCAGCATCGGTCCGATCCTCGACCTGGGCAAAGATCGTGCCTCGTTCGCCGACCAGGGCTGCGCGAACCTGCGTCCCTCCCAGATCAATGCCGATGGCGACATGCTGCATCCCGCGACCCGCCGGCTAGAGAGCGTGCAACCACGCCATGCGCTCGGATAGCGATGGCGCGTTGAAGGCAAGGGAGCCGAGAACGACGGTTTGGGCGCCGGCCTGGCGAAGCAGCGGCACCGTATGCTCGCGAATGCCGCCATCGGCAGCGAGGACGATGCGATGTTCCGCTCCGCAACCCGCAATGATCTGCCCCGCCTGTTGCAGCCGCTCGCCAGCCTTTTCGTCCAGCCCCTGCCCTTTGACGCCAATGGCTGTGCCAAGCAGCGTGATGAAATCGAGGCGGGCTGCGTATTTCCGCAGGGTCTCGACCGGTGTTTCCACTTTAAGAACCATGCCCGCAGCGATACCGCGTCGATCGAGAAGGTCCAGCGCCGCATCCGCGACAGCTTCGTTCTCGACGTGGAGACTGATCAGGTCACTGCCGGCATCGGCGAACTGCTCGATCTGGGACAGAAGAATGCTGTCGGCCACCATCAAGTGAACATGGATCGGGCGTGCAGAAACCTTTCGCACACCGGCGACGAGATCGGGAAAGAACAGCATCGCCGGCGCGAAATGACCATCGGCGACATCGACATGCAACACGTCGACAAAGGGTTCGACGCGGGCAAGATCATCGGCCAGGCGCACAAGGTCGGCCGACCAGACGGAGAATTCCGCGATCAGGCGATCCTTCGGAAGATCGGCTATCCAGGTCTTGGAGGGGGCGGTCATGGTCTCAAAGCTCCTTCAAAAATGTGCGCATGGCATGCTGGAAATCGGCGACATACTGTGCGCGGCTTACCGTCTTCGGCGTGATCTGGACAAACCGCGCCGTTGGGATCCGTTCGGCCAGGACGCGGGCATGGGCGATCGGGTGAATGACATCCTGCTCGTGGCCGATGACCAGCGCCGGTACGGAGATGCGCGATACCTCTTCTTCCGTCACACCCGGCCCGTCCCTGGAAATCGCCGTCAGCAAGGCGGCCGTGAGCGCGGTCGGCTGCCGTGTGAAGAACCCGGTCAGCGAGGCCAGATTGTCCGGGGCCTCTGCGGCAAGGCGCTGACCTGTTGGTCCGGCGAGAAAGGCGGCCTTCGCTTCATCGGGCAGCATTGTCCCCAGCAAACGACCGACTTCGGCATTGGGCATCATGTTTTCAGGTGCAGCCCCGGTCACCCAGGCAGGTCTTGCGAGGATCAACGCCTTGACGAGATCCGGTCGCCGGACGGCAAGCCGCAGCGCGATGGCGGCCCCCATCGATATGCCGCCCACGACCACCGGCGCCTGCAAACGGCTTTCGATGCAGGCGGCAATGTCGTCGGCAAATGTCGCGATCGACAGGCGCTCGAGCGGGCCGGACTGCGAACGGCCATGGCCTCGGGCTTCCACAGTCATGCGGGAAAGGCCGGGTTCGGCGGGAAAGACTTCCTGCGTTTGCCCGACATCTCCGCACAGGCCGTGCTGAAACACCACCGCCAGCCCATCGCCCGAGATATCGACATTCAGTCGCGTCCCGTCGGTCGTCTCGAACAGCCGGCTGTCGCTCATCGCTCAGCTCCCTCCAGCCCAGCCTTCAGGAATTGCGCGACACCGGGGGCTTCGGAAGCGGAAAGCCCGTGCGTGATCAGGCTGCCGTCAAAGCCGGTTTCGGCCAATTTGCGCAGATAGTAGGCGTAATCGAGAACACCCTGGCCTGCGGTGGCAAAGCGCCCGTCTTCCGTTCTGTCCTTTGCATGGGCCATGACAATGCGGTCGCCAAGCAGATCGATTGCCGAAGCCATGATAGTGCGCTGTTCCTCCGGCGTCTCCACCTCGAAGAGATTGGCCGGGTCCAAAACGATCCTGATGCGGGGGCTCTTCAGTTCATCGATCAGGCGTCGCGCCTTGGCCGCCGAATTGACGACATTGGCAAGCTCCGGTTCGATACCGAGGTCGACATCATGGCGATCGGCGATCTCGACCGCTTTGGCCATGGCATCAAGCAGGTCGCGCCAGGCATCCGCAGAATTGTTGTCGGGATGCGCCTTCCACTGATCCAGCGGATCGCGCGTGCCCGTGCAGAGCGTGATCAGCCCAGTGGACATGGCAGCGCAGCGCTCTGCCAGAATGGCCAGCCGGCGGTGGCCGGCCTCGCGCAGGGCGAGATCCGGATGGATCATGTTGTAGGTGCCGGAAACGGCAACAATCTCGATGCCGCTCGCCTTTGCGGCTGCGGCGACCGAATGCGCCTCTTCTTCGCTGATGGCGTCCGGCATTGCGGCAAGCCCGGAACAGGCCATGTTATACTGCGCGCAGGTGAAGCCCGCCGCGGCGACGGACCCCAGCACCGTTTGCGGATCAGTTCCTTCGAAGGTCTTGGCGAAAATGCCGAGCTTCATCACACGCCACCCGTCACGTCGGCCAGCGCGACCGGTTTGCCGCTTTCCACGGAGCGGGCGATCGCCACCATTGCCTGGACGGAAGCAAGGCCGTCATCGATATCGGCGCCTTCCATCGGCGTGCCGTCGAGAACCGTGCGGGCGAAACCTTCCAGCTGGCGCCGATAGAAATGACCGTCGGCCCCGAGCACCCGGTGGGTCGCGCCATCAGCCTCGCGGAAAATATCGACTTCACTCGACTTGTAGTACCAGGGATTGAAGGTCTTGCCGATAATGCTGCCATTCTCGCCATAGATCTGGAACCCTTCGTGCCAGTCCATGCGCACCTGCACGGTCAGGTCGAGATGGCCGAGCGTGCCGGAAGCAAACTCGACATCGACGAACCAGCACCAGATGCCGGCGCGCTCCGACAGACGGGCTTCGACCGACACGATATCGCCCGCGAAATAACGCGCCGTATCGATCAGATGGCAGCCATGGGCCAGCATGTAATAGCGCCGCAGATCGGCCTTGGGATTGGTCGATGGCTTCCTGGCATTGGCGCTTGCGACAATCAGCGGCTGGACAGCATCCGTCATCGGGTAACGATGGGTGCTGTCGCAATACCAGGCTTTGAGGGCGATCAACGCGCCCATCTCATCGCGGATGAAGGATTTTGCCGCCTGAAGACCGGCATCGAAGCGCTTCATATGCCCGACCTGAAAGACTTTCCCGGATGCTTCGACAGCGGATTTCAGATCGTGGCATTCCTCGACGGTGAGACCGACCGGCTTTTCGCACAGCACATGTTTTCCAGCTTCGAGCGCCCGGATGGAGGCCGGAACGTGGAATGCATCGGCCGTTGCGATGATCACCGCATCGACATCGGGATCAGCCAGCATTCGGTCGTAATCATTGTAGGTTTTCTCGGCGCCATGGGTGATCGCCATGCGCTCGCGCAGGTCATCGGCGACGTCGCAGATTGCGTAGAGATCGGCATTGGCAGCCTTGGTGCAGCTTTCGAAATGGGCCGCCTGGGCGATCTGGCCCGCCCCCAATACGCCGACGCGAAGGCGTTTTTCTTGCTTTGCTGGCATGGAATAAACTCTCGAGTTTCCTTGGTTGAATGCTGCGCGGCGGGCGTCGGGTTTTCCTTCGAAACACGACCGTCGCGCACCGCGAAGCCGTTACAGCGCCAGATGTGTATCGGGGTCGAAGAAGTGCAGCTTTGTCGGATCTATCGCCAGGTCGATCTGCCGGCCTGTCTCGATCGTGCTGGCAGCCTCGAATTTTGCAACGGTATTGGCGGCCCCTCTCAGGTCCTCGACGGCGTCAGGATCACCGGAATCAACCCGCACCGCATCGACGCTCAAATGCACGATGAATTCGGAGCCGAGTTCTTCGATGGTTTTCACCATGGCCGGAATCGACGGAAAGGCTGCGCCTGATGGCAGGCGACTGTCATGGAGGTCTTCGGGGCGGATTCCGAAAACGACGGTCTTGCCGTCGAAGTTCGAAAGACCGGGCGCACGCTCGAAGACGCTGGCCGGCAACGGAATCGAGAATGCCGGGACTTGAATGCTGCCATTGTGAAGCCGCCCCTCATAGAGGTTCATCGACGGCGAACCGATGAAGCCGGCGACAAAGGCGTTGACCGGACGATTGTAGAGCGCCCGGGGCGTATCCACCTGCTGAAGCACACCACCCTTGAGAACGGCGACGCGATCGCCCATCGTCAGGGCTTCGGTCTGGTCATGGGTGACGTAGATCGTCGTCACGCCGAGTTGGCGTTGCAGACTGGCAATCTCCGCCCGCATCTGCACGCGCAGCTTCGCATCGAGATTTGACAGCGGCTCGTCCATCAGGAAGGCAGCCGGTTCGCGGACCATGGCACGCCCCATCGCCACACGCTGGCGCTGGCCTCCGGACAATTGGGCGGGCTTGTTGCCGAGCAGCGTTTCGAGCTGCAGGATCTTGGCGATTTCGTTGACGCGCTTGGTGCGCTCGGCCTTGCTCTTGCGCGCCAGCTTCATCGAAAAGGCGATGTTGTCGAACACGGTCATGTGCGGGTAGAGCGCGTAATTCTGGAAGACCATGGCGATATCCCGGTCCTTTGGCGGAAGATCAACGACATCCTGCCCGCCAATGCTCAACGTGCCGCTGGTGATCTCCTCCAGCCCGGCGATCATGCGCAAAGCGGTCGATTTCCCGCAGCCGGAAGGACCGACCAGGATCAGGAATTCGCCGTCGTTTATCGTCAGGCTCAACTCCTTGATCGCATGGTAGTTGTTCCCATAGGTCTTGCAGATCTTATCCAGAACGACCACGGCCATGACAATTTCCTCCCCGTCATTCCGAAACGCCAGGGGGCGACCCTCTTATCGCCCTCAGCTCGCCCCTAGAAAGCTCAGGAGTGCGCCGGAAAGTCAACATAAAAACATCAACGGTAGACGCAATGGATCAAAAACTGAAAATCAAGTAATTGATATATAAGGATTTAATCGAGAAAATTTATTTGATTGTGTGGGATTTTATTTTTTAACGCGCGTAATTTTATAGAGAGTTTCAGACAGAGAATCGCGCCAGGTTTGAGGCGGGTCGCCTGAGCGAAAACGCCATTCGCGGCGCATCGATACCGATCGCCGCCAGCATCAAGGGTTTGACTGCGCCTCACACGGCGAGCGGAATTGCGACAGGGGCGCCGTCGCCTGCCATCCAGGCGCAGCATGTGCTGTTGTCGGGAAGTCCTCTGCGCCCGCCGCGCGCCGTGACGGCGATGGCGGCAGCGGCTGTGGCATAGGCGACGCAATCGAGCGGCGCCTGTCCCTGCGCCAGCGCCAGGCAATAGGCACCGTGAAAGCAGTCACCGGCCCCCGTGGTATCGACCGCCCGTACGTCATAGGCGGGAAAATGCCAGCACGTGACATCACGCGCTTGCCGGACATAGGCGCCATTTTTGCCGTCGGTCAGCACGACGGCGGCCCGCTCTGGCGACCACAGCCCATCAAGGACAGCCTTTGGATCGGTTTGCCCGGTATAGGCCTGACCGAAGACAAGGGGCAGCACGAGGTGATCGGCGAGCGCCATGATCCTGTCGGAGGCGGCACCGATCGTCCACTCGATATCCGCGACGACCGACAGCCCCAAGGCCCGCGCCCGTGCGACCACGGCTTCGGAATGGGTTGAATAGCCGTCGATGAGCAGGACCGGCGCCTGCGTCAGCACATCATCAGGCAGGGCAGGCGACGTGCCATGCAGCACGTCGTCGTCATAGGCAATGAAACGATCACCATCGGGATCAACAGTGATCACCGATCGGATCGGCAGGGACGCGGCGGCCCGCGGCGCAAGGGATGTGTCCACCCCGTCAAGCTCGAGCTGCCGCCCGCCGACATCGTTTTCCGGCTGGTCGTTCAACCAGCCCACAAAGGCGGCGCGACCGCCGAGACGGGCGATGGCCACCAGGGCGGTGGCCACGTTGCCGCCATGGTCCATGGCGCGTTTGGTGACCTTTCCCTTTCCCGACGAGAGTGCCCGATCGACATAGATGATGTCATCAATGGCAAGGGCACCGAACCCCAGAACATGGAAAGGTCGTGACATCGCTCAGAGGCCCGCAGCGGCCAGGGCGTCGGCCGGCGCCATGCTGTCATGGATAACCAGCTTGAAGGCCAGCGCCGCCTTGGTGGTATCGCCATGACCCCAGAGGTTGCGTCCGACGACGGCACCCTTTGCGCCGGCACGAAGCGCGTCCGATGTCTGGGTCAGAGCCCCGAGCAGGGTTTCCGTCTTCGGCCCGCCGGCAATAACGACCGGGACAGGGCAGGTCGCGACCGTCTCGCGGAACGAATCGAAATCACCGGTATAGCCGACCTTGATCACATCCACGCCGGTCTCGTAACCGATGCGCACGGCATAGGCGATTTCATCCGGGGTGAAGACGATCTTGCCGCCATCGGAAAAGTCGCGCGGATAGACATGGGCGACAACGGGCATTTCGAAGCGCGCTGCGGCATTCACCGTATCGGTCAGCCAGCGGATGTATTCGCCCTCGGTATTGCCACGCACAGGAATGGCAACTGCCAGCGCGTCCGCGCCGTAGCGCACGGCGTCTTCCGGTGTCGCAATGAGCTGGCGGATACGGTCGTCGGCGGTGAAGCAGCCAGCCTGGATGACCAGCGCGGCCTTGCCGGCATATTCCGACCAGAGATGGCGCGCGGCACCCGGCTGGATGCTGACATAGTCCGGCCCGCCGGCCATGACGCGGCGCAGGGCGCCGGGAAGGTCCGCAAGGCCGCCTTCGCGCACATTGCCATAGCCGACGAAATGATCAACCGCGCCGCCGAACAACCTGCCCGACGGATTGGAGAACAGGCGGGAGAGGCGAATTTTGGTTCCGAGACCCATGACAGCAGTTCCTTCGTTGTTTTGCTGAGACTTGTGTTGGCAAGACCCTAACGCGAAAATAAAACAACTTTCAATATTTCGATTTCTTTCGTTTGAAACTTTAGCTACGATCCGTTATGGATTATTTCGCCATAAAGGCGAATCTAACTCATGATTTCCAGAACTACCTTTCGAAATTCGAAAGTCTCTAACGGCGTAAGAAGCGGTCGAGGTTACACATGCTTGCAGAGCAAAGACGGCACCAGATTTTGCTCGAACTCCAGCGGGTGGGTCAGGCGCGCACCCGACAACTCGCCGAGTTCTTCGAGGTGTCCGAGGTCACGATCCGTTCCGATCTCGAAATCATGGACGCGAAAAAACAGCTGATCAAAACCCATGGCGGGGCGATCGCAATCCCTGCGGATTCGCCGGCTGCGGCATTCGAAGAGCGCATGCAGCGCAATTTCGACGCCAAGCGACGGATCGCCCAGATGGCTGCCCGGCAGATCGTCGACAACCAGTCGATCGTCTTCGACAGCGGATCGACCTTGCTGCAGGTCGCCATGCAGATGCCGCCGGTCAACAATGTCGTGGTGGCAACGACGGCGATGAACATCGCCCAGCACCTCATGTATCGTCCCGGCCTCGACGTGCACATGATCGGCGGCCGGGTCTTCCCCAGTACGGTCAGCACGATCGTCTCGGATTCCGACAAGGTTCTCGGCGGGTTGGTGGCCCATCAGGCCTTTGTCAGCGCCCATGCGATCGATCAGTCGTTCGACGTCGTTGACGTCTCGGAAGACATCGCCCGGACCAAACGCAATCTGGTGCGCATGGCGCGGCGGGTTGTGCTGGTGGCCGATTCCAGCAAATGGGATACCGGCGCCTCCTCCAAGGCGTTTTCGCTGTCGCGCGTCGACCTTGTTATCACCGACAGCAATATGCCGCACAGCATCAGAAGCAGGCTCGACAAGCTCGGCGTCGAAGTCCGCTATGCCTGACCGGCATATTCCGGCTGAAGACCGGACGACGCCGGCATGCTGCTGGCGCATCGCACTCCTCCCTCAGACCCCCATCCGGCGCAAGGTCTCGTGGTTTGTCCGCACGGCGGCCGCGGGATCCATGCCGGCCTGCTCCAACTCCTCCTCCACGACGATCCAGCCGTTGAACCGCGGCGCCTGACGAACCGACGCGATGACTGCCGGCACATCGCATGCGCCCTCGCCCAGCATTGTCCAGATCCCGGCGGCATCGACATCTTTGAGATGAACATAGCGGATTCGATCCCGGAAAGCGGCGAGCGTATCGGTCATCGTCTGGCCGCCGCGCAGGATATGACCGGTATCCGGAACCCAGCCAACCTCCGGCTCAAGTAGCGCAAACAGCGCGTCATAATCGGCGCGCGTGAACAGCAAGGTGTTGTGATGGGATGAGGGATGAACGGCGACCGTGACGCCGGCCGCCTTGCCGATCTCCATCGAGCGATTGTAGCATTCGGCGGCAACCGCGAATTTTTCGGTGCGCGGCCCATCGGAGACGACGGTTGCCGAGCCCATCGAAACGAGCGCGCCGGGAAAGTTCGCCGCAAAATCCACCCAGCGACGCGTCGTCTCCAGGTCTGCCGCGATCTGCCCAGGCAATGTGAAGCCGCTTTGCGAGCCGAAAGCAAAGGACACCAGCGTCAGGCCTGCATCCCCAAGGGCGCGGGCGAAGGAATCAGGCTTTTCGGCATAGCCGCCGATCATCGTGTCGGTAATCTCGATGCCGGCATATCCGCCGTCGGCAATCGCGCGCAGCAGGTCGTCCGGCCCGCCCTGCCAACCATTCCCCAGCATTTCCCAGGTGAAGGTCTGGCAGCCGATTTTCAAGTCTGTGCTCTTCATAACGTGGTCCTGACTGTCCGTTGATCGTCGTACCCCTGCAGAACACGCCCGTTGCTTGCTGCATCGGCACGCTGGCTCCGCCTTGCCATGCCCGCCAGAATAACGTCGCCTCAAGAGGCGCGACAAAGGCCGATGGTTCGACAAGATAAGGGGGATCGACACGCCTCCAAGTGTCTTGTCACTACGTAAGATTAAATGTTACCGTGCGTCAACATAATTTCTTTTCTTCGTTCAATCGGCAGATAATCTGCTTTCAAAACCTCCTCTTCAATTCCGCAGGACCGGGCATTCAGATGACAAAGAAAAACGAAACGGCACTTCGCATCGGCGTTGTGGGGTGCGGCAATATCTCGATGGCCTACATGCGCAACGCACCGCTTTTCCGTGGCGTTGCGATCACCGCCTGCGCCGACCTCGATATGGCTGCCGCGCAACGCCGCGCCGCTGAATTCGGACTGCGGGCCATGGACGTCGACACTCTGCTGGCAGACAAGGATATCGATCTTGTCCTGAACCTGACGATCCCTGCAGCCCATTTCGGAATTTCGATGCGTGCCCTTTCCGCCGGCAAACACGTCTTCACCGAGAAGCCGCTGGGCGTGACCGCGACCGAAGGGCGCAATCTGGTCGAGGCCGCCTCGGCAAAGGGCCTTTCGCTCGGATCGGCGCCGGATACTTTTCTGGGTGCCGCCGGTCGCTATGCACGACGGCAGATGGAGGCGGGCGTGATCGGCAAGCCGGTGACCGGCACCGCCTTCATGATGGGGCGTGGCATGGAACACTGGCACCCGGATCCCGGCTTCTACTATCAGCCGGGCGCGGGCCCGGTCATGGACATGGGACCCTATTACCTGACCATGATGGTCAATCTTCTGGGGCCTGTGCGCCGCGTCCAGGCCGTGGCGACGAGTGGCCAGGAGGAGCGTCTCATCACTGCGGACGGACCGAAGAAGGGCACGCACTTCAAGGTCGGCACACCGACCAGCGTCCTGTCGATCCTCGAGTTTCAATGCGGCGCGAGCATCACCTTCGGCGCCTCATGGGATGTGTTCCGCCACTCCAATCACCCGATCGAACTGCACGGCACGGAGGGATCGCTTCGGCTTCCCGATCCCGACAATTTCGGCGGCGTTGTCGGCGTTTCGAGCCGTGGTGCGCCGTGGCAGGAAACGGATACGGCAAGTCATCTGTTCGGTGCGATCAACTGGCCGGTTGCAGCGCCCGACCGCGCCAATTACCGGATGCTCGGCCTTGCCGATCTCGCGCGCTCGATCATCGAAGCGCGACCGGCAAGGGCCTCCGGCGCACTCGCGCTGCATGTGCTCGAAATCATGGAGGCTATCCTGCGGGCCGGTGAAACGGGTGTCGCGCAGACCATTGAGGGAAAAATCGCGCAACCGCGGGAACTGAACGAAGACGAAGCCGCGAGCCTGCTTGCATGAGCGGCCTGGACGATTCCGCAAAGCGCGCACTGGCATGGCCGGGCGATCCGGAAAAGCCTGTGGAGGACTGCTCGCCGCAGGAGGCACGACAGCAATATCTGGACCGGTTCGCCGAGAAGCAGCGCCCGCTTGAAGAGATGGACAGCATCGAGGAACGCCGGATCGGTGACGTCAGGCTGAAAATCTGGCGCGGTCGCGGCACGCCAGACCGCGATGCGCCCGCGCTGCTCTATCTTCATGGCGGCGGCTGGGTGATCGGTGCACCGGAAACCCACGAAGACGTCTGCCGCATTTTGGCAAACGCGGTCGGGGCCGTGGTTGTGTCGCCCGATTATCGACTGGCACCGGAGCATGCTTTTCCGGCTGCAGTGGAGGACTGTGCCGCCACACTGGTCTGGATGAAGGAGCAGGCAGGACCACTCGGCATCGACCCTAAACGCATTCTCGTCGCAGGCGACAGCGCAGGTGGCAATCTTGCCGCCGTCATCGCCCTGATGGCGCGCGACGCAACGGTGCCACCCGTCATAGGGCAGATCCTGATCTATCCGGTGACGGACCAAGGTCAAGGATCCGACAGCTACCGGCGCTATGCCAGGGATTTCGGTCTTACGGCGGATGGCATGCGGTGGTTCCGGGACCATTACCTTCCTGATGGCGCAGATCAGAACGACTGGCGCGCCTCACCGCTCTGCGCGGCATCGCTCCGCGACGTTGCGCCGGCCTTTACCGTCCTTGCCGGACATGATGTGCTTTTCGATGAGGGATTGGCCTATGCCGAACGTCTCCAGGCGGAAACCCATGCCAATCTTCGCATCTGGCCCGGGCAGATCCATGGCTTCCTCTCGATGGGCGCCATCATACCGGAAGCGCAGGAGGCTCTGGACTCGATCGTGCAAGCGTGGCGCTCCATGGATCCGGCGCTTGGCGAATGACGCGGAGCAACCCGTGCGAATTCAGGCGGAATCGCGCATTACGAGCGTTGCCTCAAGGATCATCCTGTTCGCCGTCAGCGCGCGATCGGCAGCATCGTCCTCCATGCTGAGCAACAGGATTTCAACAGACTTGGCCGCGATTTCCGGTGCATTCTGGGCCATTGTCGTCAATGAGGGGCAGGCATAGCGGCTCAGGGGATGGTCGTCGTGGCCGGCGATCCGCACGTCGCAGCCCTCCGCGCGGCCGATCTTCAGGCCTGACGCAAAGGCGGCGGCCATCGCGCCGAAGGCGAAGCGGTCGTTTGCGCACAGAAGCGTCTTGCCCGGCAGGCCGCCCTTCGAGAGAATGCGCTGCATTTGCTCGTAGCCCAGCCTTTCGAACTCCCAGGAGGGCGCCGCGTCGCAATCGATGACGAGCGGCGAATGCCCCTCTTTGATCATCGTCGCGCGATAACTCTCCGTGCGCTCGTCGGTATTCGCCATCATGTGCGGAACGTCGAGGAAGATCGGCGGCTCGCCGGATCGACAGAGATATTGCACGATTGCGGCAACGCTCTGCGCATTGTCGTTGCCGACGAAGGGCAGGTCGAAGGTGGCGGGGCTGTCAAAACAGACGACGGGGATCGCATCGGTCAGTCGCTCCAAGGCAGAGCGGCGCGAGCCGGTGCCGAGAGGGGCGACAATCGCGCCCGCGACCTTGAGGGACATCAGCGTCCGCACCGCCTCCTCCTCAAGTTCCGGTCGCGTATGCGATGACAGCTGTACCGGCCAGAAACCCTTGGCCCGCAGTTCCAACTCTATCAGGGAGACGACCTGAACGTAGAACGGATCCGACATGGTCGGCACCAGAATGCCGATATTCTTGGTGCGTTTGCGGTTGAGGTGCCGCGCGAAGAGATTGGGCTCGAAGCTCGATTTCTTCAGCGCCGTCTCGATCCGCTTGCGGGTCACTTCCTTGATCTGGGTGGGATCGTCGAAATATTTCGAAAGCGTCGGGCGCGAGACGCCGCAGGCCCCCGCGAAGTCGTCCATCGATTTGTAAGTCTTCTTAGCCATTCAAATCCTTAATGCCCCCGAGAACGCCCTGCCAAGGGCGAAATTTGATCTGGCGTATACGCGACATCGGCTGACCTGCAAAACAGGCAGGGAGATTTGAAACCGTTTCCGACCCGCGACGTGTTGCCCGACCAGCATCGCATCCCTTTTTCTCCTCCAAGACGAAGCCAGCTTTTCCCGGCCTGCACTGCGGCAGCGTCAAAACTATTGGCCTCAATCGATCAACGGTCGTCCAGTCGTCGGCAGCGATGATAACAGAATTTCAATACACCCTTTCATTTGTTTACGAAAGTAAAGAAAAAAGGCTCCACAAGCAACAGTAAGGGCTCAAAAAATTTCCCGCGCGCAAATTTTTATTATTTATAAAAATCAATATTTTAATGGAAAAACAAAAGAAAAATCGCCACCATTTTCAGTCATTCTCGCATTTCGTCGTTGACATCATGAGGCTCCAGGAACCTACTCACATCGCGATCTGGGAGGATCGATCAACGCATCGTCTATCGGGAGGCAGACATGAATATCAAACAGTTTGGCAATACAATGCGGGCAGCCGTCGCCGCATGGGCGCTTTGCGCAACAGCGGCTTATGCCGACACCACCATCGAATTCATCCAGTGGTGGGAGCCAGAAATGCCTGCAGGCGCACTGCGGGGCATCATGGACGATTTCGAAGCGAAAAATCCCGGTATCAAGGTCACGCTCGTCAGCGGCCCCTATTCGTCAACGCGTGACCAGATCGTCGTCGGTGCTGCGTCCGGCACGCTGAGCGATGTGGTGGGCCTCGACGGTGCATGGGTCAACGGCCTGTCCAAGCAGGGCGCCATTGCCTCGCTGGACGAACTGATGGACAACGCCAAGTATGACCGGAGCCAGATTACCGACATCGTGAAAGTGGATGGCAAGAGCGTGATGTTCCCGCTGGCCTCCTTCGTATACCCTGTTTTCATCAACCTCGACCTCGCCAAGGCGGCCGGCGTCGAGACAATGCCTTCGACGCGAAGCGAATTCGCTGAAGCCGCCAAGAAAATGACCGATGCTTCCAAGAACCAGTATGGCTGGGTGTTGCCGCTGTCGCTGCAATCGCCTGGTGGCATCCAGAACGACGTGATGTCCTGGGTCTGGTCTTCGGGCGCATCGATGATGAAGGATGGCAAGCCTGATCTGGAAAATGAAGCCGTTGTCGGCACGCTCGAATATATCCAGTCGCTCGGCAAGGACGGCGTGATATCGCCCGGCATCTTTGCGAAGAAGGAGCAGGACAAGGTCGAGGAATTCGTCAACGGACGCGTCGGCATGATGGTCGACTCGCTTGCCCATGTGAACCTGATCCGCGAACGCAATCCCAACCTGAAGTTCGGGATCTCCGCCCTGCCGGCCATGGACGGCTACACGGGCAAGCGCGGCATGCCCTATGCCTCCTGGGGCATCGGCGTCAGCGAAGGCAGCAAGCACAAGGAAGAAGCCTGGAAGCTGGTGGAATTCCTGATGAGCGCCGAAGTGAACGGTCGTCTCGTTTCGATCGCCAACGCCTTCCCTGGCAACGTCAATGCAAAGCCTGACTTTGTTGCTGGAGATCCGGTCTTTGCCGAGGCCTTCAAGATCTTCCAGAGCGGATATCCGGCCAATGAGTTCGTTGGCCTGCCGGTTGCCGAAGAACTGATGCGCGACATGAATGTCGAAGTGCAGAAGATGTTCGACGGCGGCCAGACCGCCAAGGAAGCCGCTGCCAACGCGCAGAAGGCCTGGTTGGCCAAATTCTAGGCAACCCCGCGCTCACAGGCACCGGCTTTGCTTCGCGCACGGCCGGTGCCATTCGCAGTCTTCGGCAGTTTGGAAAGTCTCAAGCCCATGAACGCTCCGGCAATGAGCCACCCCCGGCCCAAGGTGCGCAAATTCCGCTACCGGACATTGCGGAAATTGGTGCCCTACCTCTTCGTATCGCCCGCGACCCTGCTCCTCACCCTGTTGATGCTGTTTCCCATGCTGATGGTGCTGCGCTATTCGCTGATGGATGGGGCCATCATGAAGAAGGGTGCCGCGTTTGTCGGTTTCCAGAACTATATGGTTTTGTTCGCGGATCCGGTTTTCTGGCAGTCGGTCGGCCAGACGCTCTATTTCACTGTCATGAGCGTGGTGTTCCACTTCATCATCGGTCTCGCCTTCGCGCTGCTTTTGAACACAAATCGCGTCGATCCGCTGATCCGCAGTGTTCTTCGCGTGCTTTTCATCCTGCCATGGCTGTTCACAGCGGTGATCATCGCCATCATCTGGCGGCTGCTGCTGGATCCGAACGGGGTCGTCAACAGCGTGCTGATGGCGCTTCATATCATCGACTTCAAGGTGGAGTGGTTTTCCTCGACCTCGACGGCGATACACGCCCTGACCTTCGCCAATATCTGGGCCGGCTATCCGCTCTACATGGTCAGCCTGCTGGCCGGTTTGCAGGGCATTCCGAAAGAACTCTACGAGGCCGCCGGCATTGACGGGGCCAACGAAGTCGAGAAATTCTGGTACATCACCATTCCGCAACTCATGCCCATCATCATCAGCATCGCTCTTCTCGATTTCATCTGGACGATGCAGGTTTTCCCGCTCGTATGGATGACGACCGGCGGCGGTCCGATCTATTCGACGGAAATGCTCTCCACCTTCACCTACAAGCTCGCCTTCTCCCGCTACGAGTTCTCACTGGCTTCGGCGAGCGCGATCGTCATTCTCGTCATTTCGATGAGCGTCACCTATTTCTACATCAAGCACCAGCAGCGCAGGTAACCGGTCATGGCAAAGCGTTCCCAAAGGCACTCTCTCCTGCCAACCCTGCTCACCTATGTCGGGCTCGCCGTCGGGCTGGTGTTTGCAGCCTTCCCGATCGTCTGGATGTTTTTCAGTTCGCTGAAATCAAACAGGGAGATTTTCGCCCTGCCGCCAAAGCTGCTGCCTGATGATTTCACGATCGCGGCCTATCTGACGATCTTCAATGATCCGGTCAAAGTCCGGTTTTTCATCAACAGCTATTTCGTGGCTGGCGTCGTAACCGTTCTGACACTCCTCATTGCCATCATCACGGCCTATGGATTCAGCCGTTTTCAGTTTCGCTTCAAGAACGCGCTGAACATCTTCATCATCAGCACCCAGACCGTACCGCCCATCACGCTGCTCATTCCCTATTTCGGCATGGTCGTGGCTTTCCGGATCTTCGATACCTATCTGGCGCTGATCCTGACCTACATGGTCTTTACCCTGCCCTATGCCATTCTGCTGATGACGGGCTATCTGAATACGCTGCCGAAGGAACTCGACGAGGCGGTGCTTGTCGACGGAGGCTCGAGCTGGACGGCGCTGTGGCGGGTCATCGTCCCGGTCTCCATACCCGGCATCGTCGCAACAGCGGTCTACACATTCCTGCTCGCCTGGAACGAGTTTCTTTTCGCGCTGACGCTGACCAAGTCGATGGATCTGCGCACCGTGCCGATCGGCATCCAGCTTCTCATGGGACAGCATGCCTTCGAATGGAACGAGATGATGGCGATGAGCGTGCTCGGATCGCTGCCGCTGCTTGTGCTTTATCTGGTCGCCCAACGCTATTTTCTGGCCGGCATGACGGCAGGTTCGGTTAAAAGCTGAAAGCCATCTTGCCTTCGGTTTTACAGGAATCGAAGGCACTTCTGCTTTGCCCAAGCTCCTGATCGCCGGCGATTGGCGTTTCGGGGCTATGCTTCCGGCGCAAACGCCTGGATCAGGTCGTCTTCCGTCACGTCTTCCATTCGCTTGTGGATCGAGACCTGCACCGTTTCGCCGTTTTGCATCACGAGGATGACGGTCTCTCTTGGAGGGCAGCCGGGGACATGGCAGGCGAGTTCGCTTACCGAAACAACGGCCTCCTCCGGGAGCGTGAGCAGCGTGCGAGCCCAGGATTTGATCGCGCGTGCCCTTGTGATGATAGACGGAGCGTTTCGCGCGAGCGGGTTGACGAAAGCGCCGCTCATGCCGCCCCCCTCCTGTTTCCGGCCACATGCGGAGCCAGCACCTCAAACAGATCCCTGATGGGTTTGGCCGGCATGTCCTGCCCGATGAGGACGACCCGGCTGCGCCGATCACCGTCCGGCCAGGCGTCGAGGCGCTGCAACGGATAGAGGCGGCGATGCACGGCGTGAGCGACGAGCGGTCGCTCAGGATCGTCGGTCAGAGCGAAGAGGCCCTTCAGCCGCAGCAGACCTGAGCCAATGTTCGTCGTCACGATGTGCAGGAATGTCTCTACCGCCTGCGGCGAGAGCGGAACGTCATGGTTCAGGCTGATCGCCTCGATCTCGTCGCCATGGCGGTTCAGGTCATGGACGTGTTCCGGATGTTGCGCGAGCCTCTCCATTGCCAGCCAGCCCGGCACGTCCTCGACCTTGCCGGTGATGGCGTAAGCGCCCTCCCCGAACAGCCTGGACAGGTCGAAATCCTGTCGATGGCGATCATGGTAGACTGCGGCCGGATTGAGAGCCCTCAGTTCGGCCGGCCAGTCGTGGGCCATGTCTGCGATATCGGTCTTGGTCAGCACGACATGATCGGCAAAGGCAAGCTGCTTCCAGCCTTCCATGAAACTGTCGAGGTTTGCGCGACCACTCAGCACATCGAAGGCTGTCACAACACGGGCGAGATGAAAGTGCCGGGCAACCACATGGTCCCGCAGGCCCATGGCAGGCGATCCGCCGGGAATGATGCTGTTGATGATCGGTGCCGGATCGGCAAGCCCGGTGGTCTCGATGACGACCCGTGCGACGGGGGGAGTATCGCCGCGAAGACGGGCTTCGTGCAATTCCGAGAGAGAACTTCTGATGTCGCTTGTTGCCGTGCAGCAGATGCAGCCGGTCGTGGTGCGGAAATAGGTTTCCGACCCGGTGCGCACCAGATCGTGATCGATGGGAACGGTGCCAAATTCGTTGATGATGACGGCAGTGCCCGCCATGCGCGGATCGGCAAGAATATCGTTGAGCAGGGTCGTCTTGCCGGACCCGAGAAAACCGGTCAGCAGTGTCACGGGCACCGGGTCGTAAAGACGCCTCACATCTGGCTCCCTATAGGTCTCCCGCGCCATTTTGCGCCGCTTGAACAGCCCGCCGAACATCCTGAAACCTAAGTTTAATGGTCATTGATGGGGGTGGCTTGCCCGACCGTCCCGCCGGGCAAGCCTTGGGATCAGCTTCCCAGAATAGCCGCCTTGATCGTGTTCACGTTGTAGCGGAACATGTCGATATAGGTGGCGGCCGGGCCGTCCGGGCCGGACAGCGCGTCTGAATAGAGCGTGCCACCGATCTTCAGGCCGGTCTCCCGGGCGATCTGTTCAGCGAGGCGCGGATCGGTGATGTTCTCGACGAAGATCGCCGAGGCCTTGTCCTCCTTCACCTGGTCGACAAGCTTTGCCACGTCGGCGGCGGATGCCTCGGCTTCCGTCGAAATGCCTTCGGGTGCGATGAACTTCAGGCCGTATTCGCGCTCGAAATAGCCGAAGGCATCATGCGAGGTGATGATCGTGCGCTTGTCTTCCGGGATGGCTGCAATCGCGGCCTTCACTTCGGTCTCCAGTTCGCCGAGCTTTGCCAGATAGGCCTGCGAATTGGCCGTATAGGTGGCGCAACCGGCCTGATCCGCTTCGCAGAAAGCATCGGTGATGTTCTTCACATAGGTTTCGGCATTGTGGATCGACTGCCAGGCGTGCGGGTCGAACTCGCCATCATGGTGATGACCGTCGTGGCCATCACCATGGCCGGCTTCGGCTTTTTCCTCCGCGGCGTGATCGTGCGTCTTTTCCGCCTGAGCCTCACTCTCGTGATGGTGTTCCTCTTCCGCCGGCTTCAGCGGCTCGATGCCCTTGCTGACTTCGATGACCGGGGCCTTGGTGCCGCTCGTCTCGATCAGGCGCGACATGAAGCCTTCGAACTGCAGACCGTTGACCAGAACGACCTGCGCCTGCTCGAGGGAAGCGGCATCCGCCGGTCGCGGTTCGTAGACATGGGCATCGCCATCGACGGGCACGAGCGTCGAGATTTCGACCCGGTCACCGCCGACGTTCCTGGCGAGATCGGCGATGATCGAGAAGCTGGCGACGACCTTGAGTTCGGCTGCGGATGCGCTGGAGGCAATGCCGGCGAGGACGAGAAGGCTGGTATAGGTGGCGAGGCGTAATGTCCTGAACATGGAAAACTCCTTGTGGTGTCAGGCGGTCTTGTGGCGGCCGGAGACGAAGAGGCTGGCAAGCACTCCCCGGCGACCCACCAGTGCGGAAAAGAGATAGAAGGCGCCGGCGACAAAGATGATTGCCGGGCCGGAGGGCATGGATGCGTGATAGGACAGGAGAAGGCCGAAGACAGAGGATGCCATCGCGATGGCGATGGCGATCAGGCACAGGCTGCGCACATCGTTTGACCAGAAACGTGCACCCACTGCCGGCAGCATCATCAACCCGACGGACAGAAGCGTGCCAAGCGCCTGGAAGCCGCCGACCAGATTGAGAACCACGAGCACGAGGAACAACAGATGCACAGGTCCGCCGATTCTGCTCACCGAACGCAGGAAAAGCGGATCGAGGCATTCGGCCACCAGTCCTCGCCAGAAAAGCAGAAGGACGATGTATGTGGTCACGGCAATCCCGACGATCAGGCCCAGGGCCGCATCGTTGAGCGCCAGGACGGACCCGAACAGGACATGCATCAGATCGACGCTCGACCCCTTCCACGATACGATGAGCACGCCGATGGCGAGCGAAATGAGATAGAAGGCCGCCATGGAGGCATCCTCCTTCTGCACCGTGAACCGTGAGACAAGTCCGGACCCGAGCGCGACCAGCAGACCGACGGCCAGACCGCCGACCGTCATCGGGATGATGTCGAGGCCGAAGAACAGGAAGCCGAGTGCGGCGCCCGGAAGGATCGCGTGAGACATGGCGTCTCCGGTCAGGCTCATGCGTCGCAACATGAGAAACACACCCACCGGTGCGCAGGAAACGGAGAGAATCAGCGAGCCAAGCAGCGCCCGCTGCATGAAGCCATATTGCAGGAAGGGTCCGTACAGGCTCTCAAACATACGCGGCCACCTTCGTCCCGTTCATGCCGGATGCAGGGTGTTGGTGTCCGTGATCCTCGGTCGGCAACCGCTCTTCGCACCAGCCGGATCGTTCATCCCAGGCCTCCTGAAAGCCCCTCGCCCGCAAGAGATTTTCAGAGGTCATGACCTCGGCAGTCGGCCCCCAGCTCACGGGTTTGCGGGCCAGCAGCAGGGTTTGGGGAAAGTGCTCGCGCACGAGCGAATGATCGTGCAGCACACAAAGCACAGTGCGGCCCTCGGCAACCCAGCCTTTGACCAGGGCAACGAGATCAGCCGTCGTGCGGGCATCGACGGCGTTGAACGGTTCGTCCAGCAGGATCAAGTCGGCATCCTGCAGCATGGTGCGGGCAAACAGGGCGCGCTGCATCTGTCCACCGGAGAGGCTATCGAGCGGCCGCTTCTCGAAGCCTGCAAGCCCGACGGCCTCGAGGCAGTTCTTCAGGGCAGCCAGGTCCTTAGAGGTTATCCGTCCGAGCAGACCACGCCGCTGCCAGAAGCCCAGCGACACAAGATCGATCACCCGCGCCGGAAAGGTGCTGTCGAGTTCGGATTGCTGCGGCAGGTAAGCCAGCCTGTTGAAGCGCGACGAGCAGGTGCCGCTGATCGGCTTCAGGATGCGGGCAATCCCCTTGAGCAGCGTCGACTTGCCGGACCCGTTTGCTCCGGCGATGGCTGTCAGCGAACCACGCTCGACGGCCCCGCTCAGATGATGAACGGCCGCATGACCTTGATAGCCAAGCGTGAAATTTCTGAACTCAAGACAAATATCGCTCATCGCATCCTCTGGGATTGACAGGCCCTGCTTAGGTAATGTTATTACGTTCGTCAACCAAAATGTAACGGTATAACATCTAATCCGATGGAATGCCGTCCACCAATCCGGAGACGTCCCCCATGCAACAGCCAAAGACTGAACAGACCCCGGTTACTGTCCTGACCGGATATCTTGGCGCCGGCAAAACCACGCTTCTCAACCGCATTCTGAGCGAGCCGCATGGCAAGAAGTTCGCCGTCATCGTCAACGAGTTCGGCGAGGTGGGGATCGACAATGATCTCATCGTCGAATCCGACGAAGACGTGTTCGAGATGAACAATGGCTGCATCTGCTGCACCGTGCGCGGCGATCTGATCCGCATCATCGAAGGCCTGATGCGCCGTCCCGGCCGCTTCGACGGCATCCTTATCGAGACGACCGGATTGGCGGACCCTGCACCGGTCGCACAGACTTTCTTCGTCGACGAAGATGTCAGGTCAAAAACCCGGCTGGATTCGATCGTCACCGTCGTCGACGCCAAACATCTTCTCGGCGAAATCGACCGCGCCCACGAGGCGCAGGAACAGCTGGCCTTCGCCGATACGATCGTGCTCAACAAGACGGATCTCGTCAGTGACGACGACATCGCTGCCGTGGAGCAGCGCATCCGGCGGATCAATCCCACCGCCAGCATCCTCAGATCGACCCGTTGCGATATCGATATCGCCAGCCTTCTGGATCGCAAGGCGTTCGACCTTGATCGCATTCTGGAGGTCGAGCCGGACTTTCTCGACGAGGGACACGAGCACGAGCATGACGAACATGTCACCAGCTTTTCGCTGGTCGAGCGGGAACCCATGGACCCGGGCAAGTTCCTCAACTGGCTGCAGATGACGGTGCAGGCCTTCGGAATGGACATGCTGCGGATGAAGGGGATCATCTCGTTCACCGGCGACGACGACCGCTTCGTCGTCCAGGCCGTGCACATGCTGCTGGAAGGTGACCATCAGCGCCCATGGAAGGAAGGCGAGGATCGGATGACCAGGCTGGTCTTCATCGGTCGCGATCTGCCCAGGGACATCATCAGCGACGGCTTTGCCAAATGCCGCGCAGTGCGACAGGCCGCCGAATAGGCCGCCCCGCGCAATCAACGACAACAGGAAGGAAGAAACCCGATGAGACTGTCTCTCACCCGAAACCGCCTGCTGGCTGCCGTGGCAGCAAGCGTCGTGCTGTCCGCAACCGGTGCTCTTGCCGAGGATCACGGGACCAACGAGGCCTGGCGCCTGTTTGTTGCTGACCATTCGAACCCGGTGGTGCGCGTCATCGACTTCGAAAACGGCAAGGAACTGGGTCGCTATGACGTCAAGGGATACGCTTCGCTAACGGCAAGTGCTTCCGGTCAGACGGTGTTTGCCGGCCAGACGGAGGCCGATGTCATTCACGTCATCAAGACCGGGATCAATTTCTCGGATCATGGCGAGCACCGAGACCTGGAGGTTTCCGATCCGTCGCTCCTGCCCGTGACTTTCGAAGGCAAGCGCCCGGGCCACGTCGTGCCGCATGATGACCAGATCGTCCTGTTCTACGACCGCGCCGACAAATTGGAAATCGTCAGCGAAGCCGATATCCTCGACGGAAACGTGGAAAAGCGGATTGTCGATACGATCAAGGCGCATCACGGCGTGGCGGTGACGATGGGCCGCTTCGTGCTCGTCTCGGTCCCGGACACGAAGGCCGAACCGAAACCGGATGAACTGCCGCCGCGCATCGGTCTTCGGGTCGTCGACGAGAAGGGCAGCCAAGTCGGAGAGATGGCACAATGCACCGACCTTCATGGCGAAGCGACGTCGGCGCGGCTTGTCGCCTTCGGCTGCAAGGAAGGCGTTCTGGTTGCCCGCCCCGGCGGCATTGACGGGCCGAAGCTGACGATGCTGTCCTATCCCGCCGATTTCCCAAAGGGCTATACCGGCACGCTGCTCGGCGGCAAGGCCATGCAGTTCTTCCTCGGCAATTATGGCGATGACAAACTCGTCCTGATCGACGCGGATGCCGAACAGCCCTACAGGCTGATCGATCTGCCGACGCGCCGCGTGGATTTCAAGCTCGATCCCGCGGAACCGCGCAACGCCTACATCCTGACCGAAGACGGCGACCTGCATGTGCTCGATATCATCAAGGGTGAAATCGTCAACAGCGCCAGGATCACCGAGCCTTACAGCAAGGACGGCCACTGGCGTGATCCGCGCCCGCGCCTTGCCGTCGCCGACGGCCAGATCGCGATCACCGATCCCCGCCATTCCCTTGTCCGGGTCATCGATGCGGACACATTGAAAGAAACGCGGACCATCGCCGTCGAAGGCAAACCCTTCTCGATCGTGGCTGTCGGCGGTTCGGGCGCTTCGCACTGATCCGTAGAGACTTGGGCCCGGAGCTGCACCGCAGTTCCGGGCTGTCGCACCAACAGGCTTTTCCGGAGATGATGATGCAGGCAGCCCATTCCGATGATCTGAAACTGACCAGAAACCAGAGCCTGGTTCTATCTGTGCTGCAATCGTCCGAGCAACCGCTCAGCGCCTACAGCATTCTTGATCGTCTGCGGGAGGAGGGTCTGCGGGCTCCGCTGCAGGTTTACCGGGCATTGGAAAAACTGCTGCAGGCCGGACGCATCCACCGGCTGGAAAGCAAAAATGCCTTCGTTGTCTGCTGTCACTCGAAGCATGGGCAGATCCACCCGCGGATCACCGCCTTCTCCCGCGCCCTCGACAAGCCCTGCATCGTCGGCGGCAAGACCATTCAGGTCGATCCGGACAAACGCGTCTTCACCATTGACGGCACCCTCTATCGCCAGGGAACGGCCATCTCGATCGACGGCGCGACCGGCAAGGTCTATGCCGGCATCGCGCCGATGAATGACGGATCCGGCGGCGGACACGCCCTTGCCGACTATCTCGACATGGCGGATTCCGTTTCTTGTGCCGACATCTGGTGCGGTCCGCGCAGCGAGGCCGAGATGCAGCACGACGCCTCCGGCGGCATCGCACTCGTCGGCCTGACGGATCTGGTGCGGGCCCGGGGCTGACCGCATCTTCCCTTCGAGAAGAACGGCATCAACCTGAAGACATCAGACAATTCGCCAGAGGTGCCCATCGACCCGAAGCCGTGATCCTGGCAAACGCGCCGATCGACCGGTGCCGGGGATGGCTCATCCCCGGCACCGGCAAACGATCCCGCTATGGTACTGACAGCGACGCAACTATACGTGGCTTGCCTGCATTGCTGAATCGGGCACCCAGTTTCCGTGCAACGACATGCGCAGCCGCATCGGGAGTTTGATCGTTGCAATCGGGCCGTCGCTTAGGTGCTGCGCGTCAAGCACAAGCAGGTCCGTGGAGTGTTCTGCGAGCCGATTGACAAGGCCGATGATGTAGCCTTCGCCCTCGGCTGCATCGGCGCTCCTGGGCACGAAGACCGGCTCCTGGAAACAGGACTGATCGTCAGCAAACCAGGTCTTGGTCTTGCCCGTCGCAACGTTGATATGCGCAAGCATGTTGAAGAACTGGAACGGCCGCCGCCCGATCCTGGCCTCGTCGAAGGGTTTTGTCGGGTCCATGGCGATGACAAAGCCGTGCTGATAGTGCTGCCCCATGTAACGATCGTCACTGCGGGGGAATTCGCACGGAAACTGGGTGAGCGGCGTCATCTGCAGCGTGTTGGCACTGGCGTTCATATCGAAGGTCAGCCGCATCATGTTCGAAGACAATGTCTCCGGCGGCGGAACCGTGCCATCCGATTGCGGGAAGAAATAGAAGATGTTGCCGCTGGTGACGGGCATGTCGATATAGATGCGACCGCGATCGTCAAAGGCGTTGAGCGTATGGCCCTGGAACCCATTGGGTGCCTTGAACCAGCGCACGTCGCGACCGTCGCCATCGCGGCGGAGAACGCCGAAAAGCTGATCAAGCCCCGGCTGCCACTGGAAGTGCTTGCCGCCTTGCTTCAGCCGCTCGACATCGACCGTGAGCGGCATCAGGGGAAAGATCACGTAGTTTTCGGTGACGGCGAAATCGTGGATCATCGCGGCGTAGGGCGCGACAATCCACGTCTCGCGCTTCTTGCGGCCTTGAGCATCGATCTCGTAGTAGACGATGTCGGGCGTCGCGTCGCCCTTGGCCTCGTAGCCAAAACAGAGGAGATCGCCGCTGGCCGGGTCGATCTTCGGATGCGCCGTGAAGGTTGCGCTGGTCAACTGGCCGTTGAAGTCCCAGAGGCCGATGGTTTCGAGCGTCACCGGATCAAGCGCGTAGGGCGCGCTATCCTCCTTCAACGCCAGCAGCTTGCCGGCATGCAGGACCACATTCGTGTTTGCCGTGCTGTTGTTCAGGCCACGGACGCTCGGATCATTGGTGTACTGGTTGCGATAGACGCCGTGCAGCGAGGCGCGGGCCGCACGCTGGGCCTTCAGCCGCTCCGTCATGACGTAGCGGCGCTTGAAATCCACATGCCCGTTCTTGAAGCTGAAGGCGTTGATAACGCCATCGCCGTTGAAGAACATGTCTTCGCCGAGCATCGGCGGATATTGCGGGTCGGGAGACGCCTGAAAGAACGTGCCGCTGATTTCGGTCGGCACTGTTCCCTCGATCTCGAGGTCATACACCTCACCTTCAAAGCGGACGGGCTTGTAAAGTGTCCCGGTGAATTCTGGGCTGCTCGGGAAGGGCCGTGTCATGTTATCTCCTCCTATAACCGTACATATGTGTACTATTATAAAAATGTCTGCTCGTCAACTTAACAGTACGGAGCTGTCCGGTTATAACGACGCCATGCGTGTTCGAAGCGAGAAGAAAAGAAGCGAGATTGTTGGCGTTGCCGGCACACTGTTCCTGCGCGAAGGCTACGGCTCCGTTTCCATGGCAACGATCGCGTCGGCGGTCGGCGGCTCGAAGGGCACGCTCTATGGATATTTTGCGTCCAAGGAGGAAATCTTTGCCGCCTTTGTCATCGCTGCCGGTCAACAGAGACGCGCGGAATTCCTGCTTCTGCCGGAGGGAGATGCCGGCATCAAGACGAAGCTCACGGCCTTGGGGATGAACTATCTGCGCTTGTTGCTGTCGCCGGAGATCATGGCGATCAACCGGCTTGTCATCGCCGAGGCCGCCCGCTTCCCGGAGCTTGGTCGCATCTTCTTCGAAAATGGCCCGAAAAGCATCATCGAGGTCATCGCCTCCATTCTGGCAACGGCCGCCGAGCGGCTCGAACTGGGCATCGGCGACCCGGGGGCGGCGGCATGGCGGTTCAAGGCCCTGTGCGAGGCCCGCCTGTTCGAGCAGTCCCTCTGGGCCATTCGCGATGGGGCCACAGAGGAAGAGATCGTGCAGAATGTCGAGCCGGCCGTCCGCATTTTCCTCAACACGTATGCCACTGGAAACGGATCGGACTGATGCACTCCGGCGCGAAAGCAGCGACTACCAGAGCTTGCGAATGAAGCTCAGTTGCAGGTAATTGCCCTCGAATGCGTTGCGGCTATAAACATCCGTCAGGAACTTCAGCGAGATGGTGCTGCGCTGCTCCGGAAAGTCGATCGCCAGCATCGGACCAAGGCGAATTGACTTGTGGCGCTGACCGTCCACCGCCGGAACGGCCAATGAACCCTCGTCATCCTCGACCTGCCATTTGATGTTGCCGGCAAGGCCGAACTGGAACCGATCGTAGCGCTCCGTGACGGCGAAATCAGCCGAGATGTAGTCGCCGTCGCGGTAGTTGAATCCCCCGGTCGAATCCTCGCGCTCGAAATTGTGATTGTAGAAGATCCGCGTGGAAAATTCGGTTCCGTCCAGGAAGATCGGTCTGGTCCGGTAGGTGAAGGCTATGTTCGGCGACAGGATCCAGTTGTTGAAGCCTGGACTGCCGACCGTGTTGCCGTCGAAAGCGCCGATCGGCATTGTCACGCCAAGCCCGAGGCCCAGCGTGAAGCCGACGGGCATGGGCGGAACGAAATCCGGACCGGGAACCGGCTGGCCGGCTGATCCGGGCGGCGGCCCCTCATACCAGCTCTTCGACCAGAAGAAGAGGTCGGAATAGGCATCGAAATATCCGGTGTGCTTGTCGCTAAGGTCAACAGGCAGACTATCGGTGATCGTCAGATCGTGTTTGCCATAGGCAAAGACCAGCGAGGACGCCATCCGGCCACCCAGGAACTGCCCCGGATAGACGTAGAGCCCGCCCAGCTGACCCTGGAGAAGGCGTTCGTCGGTATCCGGGAACATTGTATCGCCATTGGCATCGTTCAGCGCGTTGCGCGAGTGGCTCCATGCGCCGCCGATGGCGTAAAATCCCGGTTCCGGCGGCAGTTCAGCGGCCCGTATGTCGGTCGTGGCACCGGGCGTCGTGGTCTGGTAGAACTCGGCCGCGTTGGCCATATTGCCTGCGATCATGCAGCTGAAACCGCTGATCATCAGAAGCGTTGCTCTCAAGTTAAGCGTCTGCATTTCCATCGTGATCCCCCACTTCGGATGTTATTTATCTTGCGCGCGCCCCTGGTGGAGTTCGCGTGCGTTTAAAGGATTGGCGACAGCCTCGGCGGCAGGGACAGCATGCCCCTGCCGTGCGCCGTCAATGGACAGGGCTGATGTCGCGGGACGGTGTGGCCGGCTCCTTGAAGGAATGGCCGAAGATCAATCCGGTCATGAAAACCAGTGCCGCCAGAAGCGTGAACCCGGCGAAAGCGGCCATGGCGGCAACCATCCCGCCGGATGCGGCGGCAACGGCATTCACGCCGATGGGGCAGACGAACTGTCCAATGAAGAACATTGAGGTCCAGATCCCCGAAGCCCGCCCCCGGTAGTCACTGGGCAGATTGCTCATCGTAAAGGCGAGAACCAGCGGTAGAGAAATGCCACAACCTATATTGTTGATGAACATGCCGATGGTACCGCCCCCCCATGAGGGCTGGGTATAGAGTATGGTGTAGCCGACAGCCTGCGCAGCCATGGCCACGACGAGCAGGGCGCCGATCGAATGTTTCGACTGCATCCGGAAGGCGACTGCGCCAAGCACGACGCCAACGGAGCCGATGGCGCTGGCAAGTCCAAGCATGCTTGGATCGGTGAAACCGCGCTCGCTCAAGACCAGCGAAATATGGACAGGCGTGACATAAAACAGCATGCCGCAAAGAAGCGTCAGCGCGAGACAGCCGATGAAGCGCGGCGTGAACAGGCGGGGTGCTCTGCCTTCCCGCACCAGGGTCCGTGCTTCGGGGTTGCGCATTTCCGGCGTGACAGGTGTCGGTTCGAAGATGAGCATGAGGACGAGCGGGATGAAGATCGCCGTCGCGCCATAGACCAGGAAGGGTGCGCGCCAGTCAAATCCACCCAGGAAACCCGCGAGCATGAAACAGAAGGTTGCGACAAGCGATGCCGATCCAAACTGCACCGACAGCCAATGGGCGCGGCGTTGGCCGGTGAAATAGTCACAGATCAGCGCGGTGCTTGCCGTCATCACGCCTGCTTCGGCGATCCCGACAGCGACCCGCGACAACATGATGCCATAGAGATTGTCGATCCAGTAGGGCGCGACGCCCGCGACGGCATAACCGGCGAGCGCTGCAAGCAGCAGACGCTTGCGTCCTGTCCTGTCCACCAGGATGCCGGCAAGCGGCGCGAGCAGGGCGACAAACAATGCGGGCGTCACCAGCGCCAGCGGCGCGATCAGTTCCGCGCGCGGTACATCGGAAAAATGCGCGATCATCTGCGGCAGGACCGGCGCGAACAGCGTCGATCCGATCGGCGCCAGCCATGCCACGGCCACCAGCAGCAAACCCTGCCCAACGCCTGCGGACATCTTCTGCATATAAACCTCCCCTTTTTTTTGAAGCAGACCGCCCCCCGCGGCCCGTATGGTTGGCAAGTGGCGCCAGGGCTGTTGGGCCATGGCGCCGGCGCCCCTAGCGCTGGATCGACACGAAGTGATCCGTGGTGAATTCCTCGACAATCCACTTGCCGTTGAAGCGTCCGAGGCCGGAATTCTTTTCGCCGCCGAACATCACATGCGGATAGTCGTGAATGGTGATGTCGTTGATGTGCGTCATGCCCGCCTCGATGCGCTGGGCGAAGGCGAGGCCCCTCGCCTCGTCCCGGGTGAAGACGGCGCTGGACAGCCCGAATTCCGTGTCATTGGCGAAGGCAAGCGCCTCCGCTTCGTTCGCCGCCCGGATGATCGGGGCGACGGGACCGAAGATTTCGTTGCGGGCAAAGGCGGAACCGTTGTCGACATCCGCAAAGACGTGCGGTGGCACGACACGCCCCTCGATTGCACCCGAGACGCATTCGCGGAAACCGCTTTCGCGGGCGAGCGCGATGCTTTTCGTGACGCTGCGCACCTGGCTATCGTTGCAAAGAGGGCCGACCAGCGTATCCGGCTCGTTCGGATCGCCAAATTTCACGGATTTTGCAGCCGCTGTGTATGCCTCGACGAACCGATCATAGAGGGCAGCGTCGACGATGATGCGGTTGGTGCTCATGCAGATCTGGCCCTGGTGCATGAAGCGACCGATCAACGCGGCGCCGACCGCCTTCTCCAGATCGGCATCATCCAGCACCACGAGAGGCGCATTGCCACCAAGTTCGAGCCCGATGCGCTTCAGCAGCGACGATTCTCCAGCCACCCGAGCAATGTGTCGCCCGACCGGCGTTGACCCCGTGAAGGTCAGCACACGCGGCACGGGATGACGGGAGAATGCATCCCCGATGACGTCCGAACTGCCCACCACGACGTTGAGCACACCTGCCGGCAGACCGGCTTCCTCGTAAATTTTCGCCAGCAGAAGCCCGCCCGTGACCGGCGTGTCGTTCGATGGTTTCAGAACGACCCCATTGCCGAGCGCCAGCGCCGGCGCAACAGAACGGTTGGAGAGATGCAGCGGAAAATTCCACGGGCTGATGACACCGACGACGCCGACGGGCTTCTTGTAGACGCGGGCTTCCTTGCCGGGCTTGTCCACGGGGATGATGTGTCCCTGCGCTGCAGCCGGCATGGTCGCAGCCTCGAGCATGCCGGCACGCACGGCACCCCACTCGATCCCAGCCTTGATGCGCGTGCTGCCGGACTCGCGGATGAGCCAGCCGATGATTTCTTCCTTGCGGGCATCGAGAATGGCCACGGCCCTGAAGAACAGGGCAGCCCTTTCGGACGGCAACGTCGAGGCCCACCGGATCTGCGTAGCCTTGGCTGCACCAAAGGCCTGATCAAGATCGGCAGTGCTCGCCTGCGTAATTTCCGCAAGAACTGAATCATCGTAGGGGTTTCGGTCGAGCACGGCCTTGCCCGCCGTACCAGCCAGCCAGCGGCCGGCGATAAACTGACCGGTAAACCCTTCATACGGCGCCGGGACGAATGCGGATCGATCAAAAGTCTGCTGCAAGGCTTGCTCTCCTCTAGCGGCCTCTGACATCGGCGCCCCAGCGAACAGAGCGCGGTTCGGGCGGCACGACGAAAGATGCATCTCCTCATGCATCAAAACCTAAGCCACGAATTTGCAGAAGGTCAAGGCAAATTTATCGTAAAACGATAATTCTGATTCAATTTCTCTCTGATTATTCCTTTAAAAGGAAATTTTCTTTGATTTAACCACATCAATATCCGCGAAAGAGTTCGCGCATGCTGTCCGTGCAGCCACACTCGTCTCGTCGAAAAGCATGATTCTCGGGTTCATCATCATGGCCCCCGGAGGTGCGGCGCGTGGCCGAGAATTGCCTTGAGGGAAGAACTCGTGTGTCCCTCGCGCGGCTGCAACTTGCTGGAGATGAGGTCGAACAGCGTGCGCATTATTGGCAGGCCTGTCCGCAGCAGGAGGCTTGCCCAGACCTCTATCCGGCCGCCACGCTAAATCTCGGCCATAAAGCCTTCGATCATCCGGCCCGCCCCCGTGACTGCCGTATAGATCCTTGCACGGAGATCGTCGGTGAGCGTCCGCGCCTCGACAATGACCGATACCGAGGCATTGATCCCGAGTGACGCGTTTCGCAACGGCGCAGAAATGCCGACCAGATCCTGATCGACTTCGCCGCGCGTTTCGCAGATACCCAGCTTGCGCAGGCTTGACAGTTCCGAGATGAGCTGACCTTTGCGATCGGCGTCCGAGCCGAGTTCCTCATTGAGAATCGTCATCAGATTGCGCTTTGGGAGATTGGATAAAACAGCCCGGGACGTCGCGCCGCGCAAAAGCGGCATGGGGCGTCCCAGTTCGTAGCTGGTTTTGAAATGTGCGTTGTGCCCGCGATGCTCGGCCACGCACATGACGTCCTTCCCGTAAAGTCGCGCCAGAATCGCGACGCTGGGAATGGCAATCTGTTCCGCCAGAGGACCCAGAAACTTCGCACCCGAGCGAATGAGGGGGTCGGTGATCGTGATCCGGCGATAGTATTCGACGAACATCGGCCCGAGCCGGTACCGCGATTCCACTGTGCTCTCCAGCAACTCGGCGGCAACCATTTCGCGCACGAGCCGGTACAGCGTGCTGGCAGATGTTTCCAACGCTTCCGCCATGTCGGCAACGGTCCAGTTCGGCTTGTCCGCATCGAAAAGCTTCAGGATACGAATGTAGCGCGTGATTCCCATCATGGGCATTCTCCAAGCAATGTTGTCACGACGTAGCAAATTGAGCGCGCGTGCCGCAACCACTCTATCGGATAGCGATAAAGCCTGCATCCAGTCTTCCCAGATTGCCGGAGGCGACCATTCAGCGGACTGAAGCCTTCTCATCATCACTCAAAAATCGCATATTTTATCGTAAAATGATAATTTCATTATTTTTGCTATTGCATTTATTCGTTTGTCGGTAATTATGGCGAAAATTTTCTAACGGAGGATCCCATGAGCAATTTCGCGGTTCACGCAGGCGCCTACCTGCATCACGTCGCTTTCGAGAGCGAAGATCCGCAGCGGCTCGCCCGGTTTTACGCCGCCAACATGGACATGCAGGTGACTGAAGTCTCGCCCGAGGAGTTCCGTTGCGAGGGACCTCTTCGACGCTTCGTGGCCATCAAGGGCGAAAACAAGAAGCTGGCCTATGCGGGGCTTGCCTGCAGCCGGACGGACGTGCTGGAGGCGATGCGCGCCCGCGCGATGGCAAATGGCGTTCCCATTCTCCCGAGTGTTTCTCCCTATTTTGCCGATGGCGCCTTCGCGGTCCGCGACAATGACGGCCATCTGATCTGCTTTGGAATTGCAAGGGAGCCTACGGTCTCCTATCGGCCGGGCATCGAAGGCATCCATGCGCCGACGCAACATCTGACCTTCGCCACGCAGGACCTGCCCGGCTTCAAGGAATTCTACGTCGACAAGCTCGGCTTCTTCCTCTCCGACCGGGTCCTTCACGACAATGGCGATCTCGCCACGGTCTTCACGACAACGAACCAGGAGCATCACACGATTGCCTGCTTCAAGTCGGACCGCACCGGTGTCGATCACCACTCCTATGAAGCCGGCACCTTCGACAACATCAAGAAGTTCTGCGACCGGTTCGCAGCCAACGGGGTACTGCTGACCTGGGGTCCAGGGCGCCACGGCCCGGGCAACAATCTCTTCGTCTTCTACACCGATCCGGATGGCAACTGGATCGAGATCTCCGGGGAACTGGAGACGATCTACGATCGCGACGTGATCGACTGGCCGCAACATCCCCGGACGCTGAACAAATGGGGCAATGCAATTCTGCGCTCTTGAGCCGGAAATGGGAGAGAGATCATGAAATTCATCAGTTTTTCCCGGCTTGGAAAATGCGGCTTCGGCATTCTGGCAGACGACGGCATCGTCGATCTGACGGACCGGCTTGCACCCGGGCTGGCCAGCCTGAAAGCCCTGATTGCAGCCGACATGCTTCCGGCGGCGGCCGCCTTCGCCAAGGGTAGAGCCGCGGATTTTGCCCTGTCGGATGTGACCTTGTTGCCGGTTGTGCCGGATGCGGGAAAGATCCTGTGTGTCGGCCTCAACTACGAGACGCACCGCGCCGAGACGAAGCGGCCGGACAACAAGCACCCGACCATGTTCACGCGTTATGCAGACAGCCAGATCGCACACGGACAGCCGATGCTGCTGCCGACCGTTTCGGACAAGCTCGATTTCGAGGGCGAAATGGCCGTCATCATCGGTCGGGGCGGTCGCTTCATTGCCGAGGAGCGGGCCCTTGACCATGTCGCAGGCTACGCCTGCTACAATGATGGCACCGTCAGGGACTGGCAACGCCATACCCACCAGTTCGGCCCTGGCAAGACCTTTCCCGGCACCGGCGCCTTCGGCCCCTACATGGTGACGCCCGATGCGGTCGGTGACTACAGCCTTCTCAAGATCCAGACGCGTCTGAACGGCATGGTGATGCAGGACGCGACGCTTGCGGACCTGATCTTCCCGGTGGAGCGGCTGATCGCCTATATTTCCACCTACACCCCGCTTTCGGCCGGCGACGTCATCCTGACCGGCACGCCCGGTGGCGTTGGGGATCGGCGCGAACCGCCGCTCTACATGAAGGCCGGGGATGTCATCGAGGTCGAGATCAGCCAGCTTGGCAGGCTGGTCAACACCGTCATCGCAGAAACGGCCCTCTGATGATGTCGCGCATCCCGGAGGAGACGGATGTCCTGGTGGTCGGGGCAGGTCCGACAGGCCTGCTGCTGGCCAACCTGCTCGGGTCCATGGGCGTGAAAACCACGCTTGTCGAACGCAATGAAACGACGGTGCAGGAGCCTCGCGCCGTCTCGATCGACGACGAATCCCTGCGCGCGCTGCAGGCGGCCGGACTGGCGGAAACCGTCGCAGCCATCACGGTCAGGGGATATGGCTCGATCTATCTTGGCCCGGACGGTCGCCGATTTGCCGAGGTGAAGCCGCACGTCAAGGAATACGGGTTCGACAAGCGCAATGCTTTCGAGCAGCCGGTCTTTGAAGCAACGCTGCGGCAGGCACTCCTGCGACATCCGAGTGTGGCGACCGTCTTTGGCGCGGAACTGGCTGACTTCCGCCAGGATAGCGACCATGTGTTCGCCGACATCACGATCGGCGGCCAGGTACGAACAGTGCGGGCACGCTACATGGTGGCCGCAGATGGCGGACGATCGGCGGTGCGCAAGGCGCTGAACATCCAGATGGAAGGGTCGACCTTCCGGGAGCCGTGGTTGATTGTCGATCTGCACTCGACACGCAATCGTTGCTTCCACACGGAAGTGTTCTGCGATCCGCGCCGCTCCATCATCACCCTGCCCGGTCCGGGCGGCATCCGCCGCTACGAATTCAAGCTCAACCCGGGTGAAACGATCGAGCAGGCCGAGGAGGAGAGTTTTGCGCGCAGGCTCCTGAGCGAGGTCGGTCCGGATGGCGACGAACCCATCCGGCGTCAGAAGGTCTACACGTTCCACGCGCGGATCGCAGCCCGCTGGCGTCAGGGGCGCATTTTCCTGGCGGGAGATGCCGCCCATCTGACCCCGCCCTTTGCCGGACAGGGGATGAACAGCGGCCTTCGCGACGCGCACAATCTCGCCTGGAAGCTCGATGAAGCCCTGCGCATGATCGATCCCGAAGATCTGCTTGACAGCTACGAGGCCGAGCGCAAGCCGCATGCGTGGTCGATGATCGAACTGGCGCTTCGCATGGGCAAGATCATGATGCCCGCGTCGGTCCAACGGGGCAGACTGATCCGCACGGGCTTCCGTCTGCTCGGCCTCTACGGCCCGGCACGCGACTACTTCGCCCAGATGAAATACAAGCCCAAGCCAAAATTCTCGGCTGGATTGATCCGGCAGGCTCCGAACTTTTCAGGAGCAGCGGCCATCGGCCGGATGATACCGCAACCGCTCGTCACCGCACTCGATCGCCAGCAGATCTTGCTCGACGCGCTGCTACCTGACCGACCTGTCGTTCTGATCTTTTCCGAAACGCCCGAACGCTGGGTGAATGCCGAAATGCTGGACCGCCTGCAAAAGCTGGGCTGCGCGGTCATCGGCCTCACACCGGAGTGGATGAACCCGGTATCCGCACCATTCCCCATCGTTCGTGACAGCAGCCGCTTCTTTTCGCAAAAACCGTTCTGCGAATGCCTGGACAAGGCTCTCTTGCTGCGGCGCGACCGCTATGCCGCTGCGATCGAACCGGTCCAATCCATAGCCTCGCTGATCCCCATGATTAGCCGCCTAACCGAGCCGCCTGAAAACCGGCAGACGCCATCCTTCGCTGCAGATGAGGAACTGCGGTCGAAGGCCATCTGAATAGTCACCCTGGGAGGAGAATGACATGACGAACGCAAAACGATTGATCGCATCGGCGCTGGCGCTGCTGCTGGCCGGCAGCCTTGCATCCACGGCACTGGCACGCGAACTGAAACTGTCGACACCGACGCCGGAGCCCCACATCATGACCAAGGCGGGGCGGCATATCGCCGAAGCCTTTGCGTCGGACGGGGCGCAAGACACGATCGCCGTCTATCCCGCCAACAAGCTCGGAGATGTACCGACAGTCCTCTCGCTGCTGCAAAGCGGCGCTATCGAATTCGCCATCGTACCGGTGGGAGATCTGGCGAATCGCGATCCGTCCTTCCTTGCGTGGTTCCTGCCCTACCAGTTCGAAACCCTGGAAGACGCCGGTCGCGCGGCACGCAGCGCCCCCGCGCAGGAGATGCTTGCACGGCTGGAAAGCCAGGGCATCAAAGGATTGGGCTACGTCTTTCCCGGGCAGCGACATCTGCTGTCCACCCGCGCCTTCTCGTCAGTCAGCGAAATGTCGGGCGTGAAGGTGCGCGCCTTTCCGAACGATATCTTCAATGCCTGGTGGCGGGGGCTTGGCCTTGCTCCCACGGCGTTGCCCTTGCCGGAGATCATGCCCTCGCTCGTGACGGGCGTCATCGACGCGGTCGATGTGGATATCGACATCGTCATGGGACTGCAGATGCACAAGCAGGCCTCCCATCTGATCCTGACCAACCACATGGCCTTTCCGGCCGCCATTCTCGTATCCCAGCGCTGGTGGTCCGCTCTGACCAGCGAAGAACAGGCCAGAATTCAGGCACTGGTCTCGGAAACGCAGGACTGGGCCATTGCCACACAGATCGCCGGCGAGGCGCAATTGCTGGAAAAGCTCAAAGCCGACGGTGCCGACATCACTAAGCTTGACGATCCCAGAATGAAGCAGGTGGCGGATGAGGTGCGTCAGGCGTTTCTCGATCGCGATCCCCTGATCCGCAGTTTCTTTGAAGCCAACCGGAAATAACGCCAATAGGGGCTTGAGCGCATCTTTGCCTCAAGCCCCCTGCCCAGCTTCAGGAGGGTTTGATGAAGTTGCTGATGAATCTCGACAAGATGCTTTGGCGTCTGGAGCTTGGCGTAGCGATTGCGGCCATGACTGGCGTTGTCGCCATCCTGATCCTACAGGTCGTATGCCGATATGTGCTGGCATCCCCCCTCTTCTTCGCCGAGGAACTTGCGCTCGTTCTGATGATCGTCGCAACCTTTGCCGGCTTCAGTCTGATGGTGGCCGAGAACAGACTGATTTCCATCGACATGTTCGGGACACGGATCAGCGATGTCAAACGCCGCTGGATTGCCTGGTTCATGCGTCTGGCGGTGCTGGTTCTCGCGGTGGCGATCGCAGTCTTTTCTGTCCAGTACCTGGCTGTTCCGTGGGTCTGGATGGAGACTTCCGCGACACTTGGGCTGCCTCGGGCCTATCTCTATGTGATCGTCACTGTCGAACTGTGCATCCTCAGCTTTCATCAACTGGTCGAATTGACACTGTCCTGGCCGGGCTTCGCTTCCAGGCCACAGGAGTTGGCGCCATGATCACACTTGCAGCATTCTTCCTCTTTCTCGTCCTCGGGCTACCGATCATCTTCCTCCTTTTGCTGGCTGCGATCCTGTTCGCCTGGTCGAGCGGAGCCACAGTCCTGTTCGACAGCTTTCTCGTGCAGGCGGTGAAAGGAATCGAGGCCAACGGCTTTCTCGCCATACCGCTCTATATGCTGGTCGGAGAAATCATGACCCGAGGCGGGATCACCGAACGACTGATCCGTTCATCGATGCGCCTTGTCGGCCGCATGCGCGGCGGACTGGCCTATGTCAACGTCCTGACCAATGCCTTTGCAGCCGCCATCCTCGGATCGGCGACGGCGCAGATCGCGATCATGTCCCGCTCGATGGTGCCCGAAATGGAGCGTCAGGGCTATACGCGGCAGTTTTCGACCGGCCTTACGGTGGCCACCGGACTTCTCGGGCCGATCATCCCGCCCTCGATGCTGATGATCATCTATGGCGTGCTTGCATACCAGTCGGTTGCCGCGCTTTTCATCGCCGGGTTGATCCCGGGCATCCTCATCACGCTGGCCTTCTTCGTCACGGTCTGGCTGTCCAAGTCCAATCTTCCGGAGGTGGACGAAACGATGATGCCGAGCATGGCTTGGCGCGACATCGTCAACGATGCCCTGCCCGCCCTCATTCCCGTGACAATCATTGCGGGCGTCGTTTCGGGAGCCATGACGCCGACGGAAGCCGGCGCCCTGGCCTCCGTGGTCGCGCTTGCCCTTGCTGTGTTCATCTATGGCAGCATCAGACTGGCAGATTTCGTACCGATCATGCGCAGTGTCGTTCTGTCATCGGCCTCGATCATCATGCTGATCGGTTTTGCCACGCTGCTGGGCTGGGTGCTGGCCTATGAGGCGATACCGGACATGCTGGCGCAGGGCATTGCGTCTCTGGCGGTCGGGCCGATCACCTTTCTCGCGCTTGTATGCGTTGCCATCTTCATCCTCGGCATGTTTCTGGACGGGATCGGCGTTCTCATCGTGACTGTGCCGGTTCTCTTGCCGATTGCGGCGCAATTCGGCGTGGATCCGATCCATTTCGGCGTCGTGCTCGCCGTTGCAACACTGACCGGACTGGTCTCGCCACCGGTCGGGCCGGGCCTCTATCTGGCAATGGAAGCGACCGGACTGAAGATGATGGATGTCTTCAAAGGCGCGCTGCCTTTCCTCATCGCGTTCCTCCTGGTCCTGGTCATCATCGTTCTGATACCGGAACTCTCTGTCTGGCTGCCGACGGTGACGGGTCTATGACAAGGGCCTTGACACAGACACCGAGGGGAAGCCGATTTCGGCAGGATCATCGCCGGTAGTTTGCATTGTCGATCAGGCTGCTGCCGGTCAAAACACGCGCCGGGCTTGACGCGCGGCGTCCAAATACGCATCAGGGAGAGATACCGCCATCACGCGGTTCGGCCTGGCTGCCATGGCCGCGTTCACGTCGGACGGACCTTGAAGCATGAACATTCTGCGCCAGCAATTCCTCCCCTGGATCAAGGTCCTTCTCTCGCAGGCCCTCGCCCTTGGCGGGCTCTGGCTGCTGAGCCGGGGCATCCCTCAGGGAGGCGCGCTGATGCTTTTGCTGCAGGGCGTGGCGGCTGCAGCGTTCGGCAGGGTGTTCGGCCTGTCATTGCTCTGGGTTCCGATCCAGATACTGCTGCCGCTCGCTGTCGCCTATAATTCCAGCATCCCGTCCTGGATCTATCCGGCAGCCCTGGTCGTTTGCCTGCTGATCTACTGGAACAGCGCCTCCGAACAGGTGCCGCTCTATCTGACCAATCGCCGCACCTGGAAAGCCCTGAGCGATCTGGTGCAGACGTCGAAGGCACATAGCTTCGTCGATCTCGGCAGCGGCATGGGCGGGGTGGTCACCTATCTCGCCGGCGCCCATCCGACCCTTCGCGCCATCGGCCTTGAAACCGCACCGCTGGTCTTTCTTGCCTCGAAGATCCGCGTGATATTTTCGGGTCGGGCCAATGCGCAGGTGATCTACAGGAGCATATGGGACGAGGATCTGTCGGCCCACGACGTGGTCTATTGCTTTCTCTCGCCGGTCCCGATGCCGCGCATGTTTGCGAAGGCGAAGGCAGAGATGCGGCCGGGCACGCTGTTCGTCAGCAACAGCTTTTCTGTTCCGGACCAGCAGCCGACCAGCATCATGGACGTCGCAGATGGCAGGAAAACCAGGCTTTACCTCTACAGGATGTAGGAACGCCGGTTCATTCCCCCGGCCAGAACCTGCGGGGATTGCGGATCACGCATGAAACAGCAGGCGGGGTCAGGCGGCCTTGCGTTTCGCCAGATAGTCGTAAAGCCCATCCTCGTCGATGCTGAGCGCGAAGATTTCCTGTTCTGCCGAAGCGTCGCCGGCCTGCGTCTGCGCGCCCTGCCCGGCCCGGGCAAGAGCAACCAGTTGCGCCTGCTTCGTCTCTTCATCATCTGGTGTTTCGTCCGCAGCCTGCGCTGCATCCTCACCATCCGTTGAACCGACCGTGGTCGCACCATCGGTTTCCGAATCGGCCTGCGCCTGTGCAACTTCGGCACCTGCGGCAAGAACCTGGATGGTCTCGATTGCTGCGGCAACCGGATCGGAACCTGCCCCGGTCTCCGTCTCCTTGCCCTCGGCTGCCGCGTCGTTGCCTTCCTTGACAGCGTCTTGCAGCTTCTCGATGTCTTCGAGCTTGTCGGCGGCTTCCAGTGTCCTGATGTCCTCCTCGCGCTCCTTGCGCGTTTCGGCATCCTCGACGCGGGTCGGATCCTTCTCCAGCCGTTCGAGTTTCAATTCTTCCTCGGTCTTGGGGTCGGCTATATCTTCAAGGCGCTGCAACACCTTGGTGGTTTCGGACGTGGTGGATTTGTCTTCCGCGGCCTTGTCGGCAAGTATTCCCTTGATCGCCTGTGCGACATCACCGTACGGCCGCTTGATCGCTTCGATCATCTGCGCCGCGCTGATGCCGAGATCTTTGAGGCCGGACCGGTTCTCCACCTCGGCAACGCTGTTCGGTGCGTCCTGGCGGGCCGCCGTCAGCGCGATCCTTCAGCCGCAGGCGGTAGTCCACATCGTCTTCGCCGTCCACCTGCTGGAGACCGTTCTGCGTCACGAAGCGCGCCAGGAACGACGCCTCCGCCGTCGGCGTTTTGTCGGATCCATCGAGGGCCGCGTTCAGATCTCCAACAGAGACACCGAACGTGGCAAGCCCGATCTCCATCGGCTTGCCGTCGATGTCTTTCTTCGTCACGTAATCGGCGAAATAGAGAGCATCCTCAAGGCGCGTGCCGAAGTCGAGGCTGGATTCGTCTGCGCCCTGGGTCACGCCCATGACGGCGGTAAACCGCGCCATCAGGGTTGCCAGCGGGTTTTCGTCCCGCTGCAGCGCACCGAAGAAATGTTCGTTGATCCTGGCATTGGCGGAACGGGCGACCTCGTCGGCAGCGACCTTGGTCTTGAGGATCTTGTCCTCTTTTTTGCCTTTGACCTTTTCTTCCTCTTCAAGCCGACGCTTCTCGATGTCGTCTAAAACCGACTGGACGAGTGACGTCGCGACAGATCCGCCAGCCTGCAGGGAGGTTATGTTCATCGTCGGTTTTCCGGCGTTGATCGAAAAGATGTACTCGCACGATAGGACACAACCGTTAACTGCTGTTTAACCGTGCGAGTCAGATTTCGGGAGTGCATCGGGCGGCTGCGGTTTGCAGACGATCGTCACCAGGACAAAGCTGACATAGAGCAAGAGGTACCAGGAGCCGAGCTTCTGCAGCGATACCATGTGCCAGACGGTCTGTCCGGGGTAGAGCCATATACCGGTGGCGGTGCCGATGTTTTCGGCGATCCAGAGGAAGACGCTGGTCAACAGGGCGGCAAGCACAAGCGGCATCCAGCGGGCTTTCCGCTCCACGGTAAAATAGATGCGGACGCGGCCGAAGAGCAGGACTGTCGCCACAAACAGGCCTATCCGCAGGTCGATGATGTAGTGATGGGCGTAGAAATTGAGGTAGATCGCCAGCGCCAGCAGGGCTGTCAGGGCAAACGGCGGATAGTTGGTGAAGCGCATATCGAAGATGCGGATGGCGCGCGCCATGTAGCTGCCGACAGAGGCATACATGAACCCTGAAAACAGCGGAACGCCGGCTATGCGCAGAACCGCCTCCTCCGGATAGGTCCACGAGCCCATGTGAACCTTGAAAATCTCCATCAGCGTGCCGACGAGATGATAGATCAGGATAACCTTGGCCTCGTCCCAGCTTTCCATTTTCAGGCGCAGGAAGAGAACCTGGATGGACAAGGCTGCAATGAACAAAGCGTCATAGCGATGGAGCGCCCATTCCGGCTGCCAGATCAGCTTGGTTGCGATGATCAGCAACAGCATCAGTGCGCCGAACAGGCAGGCCCAGGCCTGCTTGAGGCCGAAAAGGGTGAATTCCGCAAGGCCGGGCGGCAGGCGCGAAAGCAAGCTCCGGATTGCAAGCCGCAGCGGTTCGAGCGTCGGACCGGTGGCGTGAATGTCGTGCGGGTCCCGCATCACGGATCAGCTGTGCGCGAAGATGTCGGTTTCGTTCCAGCCCAGGAGGTCGAGTTTCGAGCGGGTCGGCAGGAAGGCGAAACAGGCATCGGCATGATCCAGCCGGCCGTCGCGGATCAGCCGCGCCGTCAGCTTTTCGCGCAGCGCATGCAGATGCAGCACGTCGGACGCCGCATATTCGAGCTGTGCCTGCGACAGGGTTTCGGCCGCCCAGTCAGACGATTGCTGCTGTTTGGAAATATCGACGTCCAGCAGTTCCTTCAGATTATCCTTCAGTCCGTGACGGTCGGTATAGGTGCGGGTCAGCCGCGAGGCGATCTTGGTGCAGAAGACCGGTGTCGTGGTGACGCCGAACGTCTGGAAAAGCACGGCGATGTCGAAGCGGCCGAAATGGAAGATCTTCTGGCGTGCCGGGTCCTCGAGCATGGAAGTGAGGTTCGGCGCCTGCTTCTGGTCGCGCGCGATGCGGATGATATCGGCTGTGCCGTCGCCGGGCGAAAGCTGGACCAGACAAAGCCTGTCGCGACGGGGAACAAGGCCGAGCGTTTCCGTATCGATGGCAATCGCGCCCGTATAGCGCCGGGCATCCGCTGCCGCGATATCGCCCTCGTGAAACCGTATTGTATTTGCCATGGAAAACCCCACATGAAATCTCGAATACCGGTCACGCCATAGCGCATGTCCCGGCCAAGTGATACCAGACTTTGAAACGCAGCCGTCCGACTATTTCAAGGCGCCCGCTGCGAAGAGGCGATGAATATGTCCCCTGAAATCGGCAGGAAATTGCCCGCCATCATGCTGGCCTTGCTGTTTGCCCTGCAGACACCCGCCTTGGCCTATACCGATCTGCCTGGTGTGCGCACGCCGGAGGAGCTTGAAGCCAGGAAACCCCAGGTTTGCGAGCAGGTGCTGGTTCGCAGGGACAAATGGGCCGAACCGACCAACGGCCCGCGCTACACCTACGCCTATTCCTGCGAACAGGGAGGGCTCAATGTACTCAGCAACCAGCTCCCCCCCTCGCTCGAGCGCCAGAAGCGCGGGCTGAACTACTGATCTGCCCCTTTGCAATCTTCTCGCCACACCATAAAACACGCGGCAGAGGACATGACCGCAGGCATGCGCGGCGAGGGAGAGACCATCATGACGACCCCAGATGAACGGCCACTGGTGATCAGCGCGCCGGAACCGCGTACGCTCGATCTCATCTTCACGCCACAAGCGCTGTCGCACCTGAAGTCGAAATACCGGATCGTCGAGGCCGATCCCGAGACCATCGCCGGGCTCGGCGACGATGTGCTTTCGCAGACCCGTTTCATCATCGGCCAGCCGCCCCTTGACCATGCGACGCTGGCGCGCATGCCGCAACTGCGCGCGATCCTCAATGTCGAGAGCAACCTGATCAACAACATGCCGTATGACGTGCTGTTTGCCCGCGGCATCCATGTGGTGACCACCGGCCAGGTCTTTGCCGAGCCCGTTGCCGAACTCGGGCTTGCCATGGCGCTCAACATCGCCCGCGGCATCGTCGATGCCGATGTCGATTTTCGCGAGGGCCGCGAACTCTGGGGCGGAGACGGCAATGCCAAGGCGCGGCTTTTGTCCGGCTCGGATGTCGGCATCATCGGCTTCGGCGATCTCGGCAAGGCGCTGAACCGGGTGCTTTCCGGCTTCCGCACGAAAATCAAGGTCTATGATCCCTGGATGCCGGCTTCCATCCTGATCGACAATGGCGTGCAACCGGCAACGCTTGAGGACGTTCTGGCAACGAGCGATTTCATCTTCGTGGTGGCAGCCGTCACCAGCGAGAATGAACATTTCCTCGGCGAAAAGGCCTTTGCAGCCATGCGTCCGGGTGCTGCTTTCATTCTTCTCAGCCGCGCCAATGTGGTGGATTTCGACGCCCTGATGGCCGCCGTTGCAAGCGGCCATATCGTGGCGGCAAGTGACGTCTATCCGCAGGAGCCGCTGCCGCTTGATCATCCCGTGCGTTCGCTCAAGGGCTTCCTGCGTTCGGCGCACCGCGCCGGCGCGCTCGACAGTGCCTTCAAGAAGATGGGCGACATGGTGCTGGAGGACATGGACCTGATGGACCGCAACCTGCCGCCGATGCGCTGCAAGCGCGCCGAGCGCGAGACCGTTTCACGCATGCGCTCCAAGCCGGTGACGGTGAACTGAGGTTCAGACGGGGCACACGGTCTGGCCAAAGGTCCGCAGGTTTTCACCGCGCCCGAAGCCGTATGTCGTCGAAGCTCCAGTCTTTCAGAAGTTCGCCGTCCTTCCAGACTGTGGACAGGTAGTTGCGCCGATCTCCGAGGTCGTCGAGCCGTGCCGCCTCCAGTCCGGAAAGGCCTTTCACCACGGCCTGCCGACCGGCCTTGGACGCCTTGAGGTTCATCGTCGCGGGACGCTTGTAGACATCGCGCCAGATGCCGGTCTCGTCCAGCCGTGCATTGGTTTTCATGGCGAAGGAATAGGTATCGCGATTAACCTTCTGCAGCAGCGCTGATCCCATGCCGAAGGCTATGTTTTCCGCCGAAAAGCCGAAAGCTTCCATTCTGCCGAGGATCAGGCTGATGTCTGAATTCGAGATGCCATCGCCCTGAATGACCCGGACACAGGGATCCAGCACCTTGTAGCCCTTGGCATTGAGCTTCGAGCCGAAATGATAGTCGAGTTGCTTGATGACATGAACGGGCGTTTCGATCGGATCGCCGCTGTCCGGACGGATGACCACCGTGCCGCCGCTGGCCTTCAACTTGCTGCGCAATTGCTTGCCCCAGATTTCCGACACCGCATAGTCGATGTCGTAGCTGTCGGAGACCACCCCGAACGTGCCGCCCTTGGCGAAAGTATCGATCATGTGGCCAAAGGCTTCCGGCTCGCGCTCGATGCCCCAGGCTGTCATGGTCGAATGTTCAGATGCGGGGATTGAGAAACCCGCCATCGGCGCACCGTAGTAGCGGCGGGCATAGAGGATGCCGGTCATTGTGTCCGTGCCCATGAAATGCACGAGATGGGCTGCTCCCCCGAGCCCCGCCTGCTCCAGCGACGCTGCCCCACGGGCGCCGAAATCATGGAGGCGAAACGGCAGGACCGATTCCGGATCATCGCAGGTCTTGTCGAGGAACGGGCGGAGGATCTGCTTGATCTTGCGCACATTGCTGGCCACGGACGAGGGATACCAGACGGCGCGCAGAAGAGCCGTCTCGACATAGGTGGTCAGCCAGGCGGATTGCGGGTCGGTATTGACCAGCTGCACCATCGGCACGCCACGGCGCAGAAGCGTGCCCTCGGGCAGCGCCTGTATCTCCAGAGGAAGGAAACCCCCGAAGACGTTGACGATGCGTTCCCAGCCGGCGCGGTTGAACGGCAATCCGTGGGCGATGACGATTGCCTCTGCCTCGTCGATATCCGCCAAAGTCACGGGACGTGACAGATATTCCTTCAGGAACATCTGCAATCCGAAGAACACGACGTCCGGATGGTCCACCTGCCCACGGGCTTCGATGTAGGATGATATGCCTTTTGTGCCGGGCGGATATTGCAGAAAATGACTGAACTTGTAGCTGTCGGTGTTCAGGATGAGGTTCGTCAGGTTCATTGCATTCCTCCCGGGGCAACACATCAGAAACGCTACAACTGGTCCCTGATCTACGCCACCACCTGTTGCGGATAAAGCTGCAAAGAACTCCTGTCCATGGTTAATATTCCGTCAATCATTTCACGCTAGGCTTGCCTGACATTATACACGTCTGCACGTCGCAGACGTACGGCACACGCAGTCTGGGCAGGCACCGATGCCGCCGGGCAGCGCATGAAGCGCCCCCCATTCACCAACATGACAGGTATGCGTCCGCTCACGGCCATTGGCCCGGACGGAATTCTATGAACCCGGCAGGCCGCAGCCAATCGGCCCATGGCCATCACCAAACGAGCTGAAGGAGATTGCGATGCTGATGCCCATTCTCACAGCCCGGACGCAGGCTCAGACGACACCCGCCACCCCGGTCGAGGCGATACAGCCGCGGGACCGGCTGCAGGCACCGGCACTTTCCATCTCCGGCCCTCGTGCGGAGGCCATTCTCAAGATTCTCGAAACTCTTGGCCGCCACCTCAACGGCAGCGAGGTCCTGCCGAAGGAAGCGCTGACGAAACTGATGGAGACGTTGGCGCGCATTCTCAAATTTCCGCCGCTGCCACAGGAGACAAGTACCGATTTTGGCCGGCGACTGGCCGGCTTTCTTGAGAAACTGCCGCCGGAAGCCAGGGTTGTCCTGGAAAAACAGCTTGGCCAGAGAAATCTGGCTTTGCAGGTCCGACTGCTGGCCGAAGTCCTGCAAAGCCCGGCCGGGTCGGATGCAGGCCGGTTGCGCGCCACCCTTCAGAACCACACCTTCCAGAGCAGCCCGTCGCGCGACAACGGGCAACAGGTCCGCACCCCATTTTCGCAGCCTGCGCTTCCGGCACAGCACCTTGCGACCCTGACTGCGAGGTCCACACCGGCAACATTCGCCGCACCGGCGGATGCCGCCCTTTTTCAGGCGGTTTTGCGCAAAACCTTTGGCTCTGATGCCGCATCGGACGTTGCGGAGACAGTCTTGGGTGAAGGCGACCCCGATACGGAGACCGTTGCAGTCCGCAAGCGGCCGGGCGAGAGCACCGCCAAGACCGGACAAGCACACCAGACACAGCAGGCACAACAGGCAACCGGTACCAATGCGGCCCGATCGGCTACCCCGGAACCGATGCCCCAGCTGCGCGCCGCCACTGCCTTCCTCGCCGCAGACCCGGAAGCGCTGTCACTTGTGTCGGCAATTGTGCAAGGCGAGATCGAGCAGCAGGGCGATATGCCTTTCGTTTCGCGGCCGGATACCAGAACACCAGCAGGCGAAACCGCAAGAGCCGGCGACGTCCACGCGGATGGAGCTTTTGCTGATGAATTTGATGCCGATATCCAGACCTCTGCCGTGCAGCTACAGAGCATCGCGGATGATGCCGAACCTTCCATTGCCACACCAGACATCCTTGAACCGCCTCTGGCTGAACAGGGGGAGGCAAAGCAACAGGCGCTGCCGCCCCGCGACACCGAACAGGTGCAGGATGCGCCTTTTGATGATCGTTCCGTAACCGATGATGCCGAGGGACACCGGACCCAGCAGCAGCAGAATGAGAAGCAGGCCTCGGCCGCGGACCGCTCGTTTGAAAAACCCGTGCGCATTATGGCCGAGACCCTGAAGGCACTTGTCCAGAACACGCTGCCATTGCCGGAGGGTGCGAGCGCAGAGACGTCTGCCTATCGGCAAACGGCATCGGGCGCCGCTGGCGGGTCTGTGCAAAGCCTGCAACCGGTGACGTTACCTGGCCTCGAGGCCATGCTGGATGCAGCAACCATGGACGTCGAAGCCGGCTGGACCGCAGAACTTTCCGACGAGATCGACAGCTGGGTGGCGCAGGTCGAGGCTGACCCGGACGAACGGGCCGATGGTCACACGGGCTGGACGCCGCTGCCCAAGGCGGATGAAGCGATGCGGGACCCTCTCTTGCAACATCGGCTGCTGGAAGGAATGGCCGGTCGCGATGCCGTCCCCTTTGCCATCATCCCCTATCTGCCGGCGAAAACGGACGACGAGCCGTTTGCCGAAGCAGCGGAAGAGCATCAGGCCTCCGCGGACGAGGACGAACCGGGCGACCAGACGCAGCAGGACGATCAACCGCCGGACAGCGGCGAGGGCGAACCGACGTCTCTCGCGGATCAGGATGCCCCATCAGGCGACGACGAGGACACGACCCGGGATGCCTACGCGCTCTACATGCGCATGGGCGGGCTGGTCTAAAAACCTGCACGCTGCAAACAAACAAAAAGCCCGCGGAAATCGCTTCCCGCGGGCTTTCTCATTTCAGTCGATCAACGATCAATCGTTGTTGCGGTTCTTCAGAGCCGCACCCAGGATGTCGCCGAGCGAAGCGCCACTGTCGGACGAACCGAACTGTGCGACGGCTTCCTTCTCTTCGGCAATTTCCAGAGCCTTGATCGAAAGCATGACCTTGCGGTCCTTCTTGGAGAAATTGGTGATGCGGGCATCAACAATCTGGCCAACGGGAACCGCTCCGGACGCTGTTCGTCACGGTCGCGCGACAGGTCGGCACGACGGATGAACGAAACGATGTCTTCGTGGTTGACGAGCTTGACTTCGATGCCACCGTCATTGACGGCGATGACTTCGCAGGAGACGACGGCATTCTTGCGCAGGTCGCCGGATGTAGCGGCGTCGCCGACCGCATCCTTGCCGAGCTGCTTGATGCCGAGCGAGATGCGTTCCTTGTCGACGTCAACATCGAGAACCACGGCCTTGACCATGTCGCCCTTGTTGAACTCTTCGATGACCTGTTCGCCCGGACGGTTCCAGTCGAGGTCCGACAGGTGAACCATGCCGTCGACGTCGCCGTCGAGACCAATGAACAGGCCGAATTCGGTCTTGTTCTTGACTTCGCCTTCAACTTCCGTGCCAGCCGGATGGCTGTGCGCGAAGGCCTGCCACGGGTTCTCAAGCGTCTGCTTGAGGCCGAGCGAGATGCGGCGCTTGGACGGATCGACTTCGAGAACGACCACGTCAACGTCCTGCGTCGTGGACAGGATCTTGCCGGGGTGTACGTTCTTCTTGGTCCAGGACATTTCGGAGATGTGGATCAGGCCTTCGATGCCCGGCTCCAGCTCGACGAATGCACCGTAGTCGGTGATGTTGGTGACGGTACCGGAGATCTTCTTGCCATCCGGATACTTGGCACCGATGCCATCCCACGGATCCGATCTCGAGCTGCTTCATGCCGAGCGAGATGCGGTGGGTTTCCTGGTTGATGCGGATGATCTGAACCTTGACCTGCTGGCCGATGTTCAGGATTTCCGACGGATGGTTGACGCGGCGCCATGCCATGTCGGTGACGTGCAGCAGGCCGTCGATGCCGCCGAGGTCAACGAACGCACCGTAATCGGTGATGTTCTTGACGACGCCGTCAACAACCTGGCCTTCTTCGAGGTTCTGGACGATTTCCGAACGCTGTTCGGCACGCGATTCTTCAAGAACCGTACGGCGCGATACAACGATGTTGCCGCGACGCTTGTCCATCTTGAGGATTTCGAAGGGCTGCGGGTTGTGCATCAGCGGGGTAACGTCGCGGATCGGGCGGATATCGACCTGGCGAGCGCGGAAGGAAGGCAACAGCGCCGTCGAGATCGACCGTGAAGCCGCCCTTGACCTGGTTGAAGATAACGCCTTCGACGCGTTCGCCGGCTTCGAACTTGACTTCGAGACGGACCCAGCTCTCTTCGCGGCGAGCCTTCTCGCGCGACAGAACAGCTTCGCCCATCGCATTTTCGATGCGCTCGACATAGACTTCGACTTCATCGCCGACCTTCAGCGTGCCGTCCTTGGCCTTTGCGCCGAATTCCTTCAGAGCGATGCGGCCTTCGACCTTGAGGCCGACGTCAACGATCGCGACATCCTTTTCGATCGCCGTGACGATACCCTTGGTAACGTAGCCTTCGGCGAGATCGTGGGTTGGCAAAGGATTCCTCGCAGCAGGGCTGCGAAATCATCGCGGGTAGGGTTTGCTTGAGACATTAAAACTCCTGGGCGTGCCGCAAGGGACACAAGCGCCGGTGGCTGGTGTTGATCAAATCCGATGTTCCCTCCGCTCTCTCGTTCAACGAGGAGCCAATGCCGGCGCGGGGACGGAACATGCGAATGCTTATTTGCTTCGGGCAGCCTCGATAATCGTGCGGGCTGCCTCGAACGCCGCCTCTATACTCATTTCGGACGTATCTAGCAAGTGCGCATCGGCGGCCGGGCGCAAAGGGCTGTCGGCGCGGCCCATGTCGCGTTCGTCACGCTTGACGATATCGGCAAGAATCTCGAGATAATCGGATGGAATGCCATTGCCGACGATCTCGTCGAAGCGGCGACGGGCCCGAACTTGCGGCCGACGCAGTCACATAGAGCTTCACCGGCGCCTCCGGGCAGACCACGGTGCCGATATCGCGACCATCAAGCACCGTGCCGGGCGCGCGCACGCGAAAACGCCCGCTGCGCCTCGACCAGAGCGCGGCGTACCGCCGGCATCACGGCGATCTTCGAGGCCGCCTCGCCGATGGAATGCTGCGACAGCACCGAGCGATCAAGCCCCGCCAGTTCGACATCGCGCGCGACGCCTTCGGCCACCAGTCTCATCATCGAGCGGCAGGCCGGCATCGATGCAGCGCCTTGGCCGTTGCGCGGTAGGTCAGGCCCGTATCGAGATGATGGAAGCCATATGCCTCGCGCAATCCGGCGCGACAGCGTGCCCTTGCCGGCTGCTGCGGGTCCGTCGATGGCGATGATGAATGTCATGGATACTCCAATATATGGCTGTGACTTCTAAACCAGCCCCTGCCCTCAAGTTCAAGCGCAGTTTTCGGACATGGCATTTGCACGGCGAAAGACCAATATACTCGCGCAACACGGCACGGGGGTGGCTTTACAGCCATCCTGCCGGACAAACAAACGGCTGGCAGCCCCTCCAACAAGTTAAGCTTTGACAGATCGGGCCAAGACGATTATGGGGACCGGCTAATTCATTTACCCTTCAACCGCCGGGAAACCGGCAAATGCCGGTTCCGCCGGCCATTCAAGAGGCTTTGAAGCGTGGCAAAACCGCAACTTGGAACAAAGCGCATCGATCCGGAGACAGGCCGTAAGTTCTACGACCTGAACAAGGACCCGATCGTTTCCCCCTATACCGGCAAATCCTATCCCTTGTCCTATTTCGAAGAGACATCGGTCGCCAAGGTTCTTGAAAAGGCCGAGGAAGAGGAAGTCGCAGAAGTCGATACCGAGAACACCGAAGTCGAGCTGGTTTCCCTGGAAGAAGCTGACGGCGATGCCAACGGCGACGACATTCCGGATCTGGGCGACGACGATGTCGAGATCGATGCCGATGACGACGACACCTTCCTCGAAGCCGACGAAGACGATGATGACGACGAACTCAGCGACCTGATCGGCGTATCGGACGACGACGACGAGGTATAATCTCCTCGAAAATCAAGAAAATGGCTTCCGCGCACCGATTTGAGCGGCATCGCGGAAGCCGCATCCGAAGCGTCGAAATAAAATCGTCATGCTTCCGTTTTTAAGGCTTGCCATCTTCCGGAAGCGGAAGTATTAAGCCGCCACCCGCCGAGGCGAACACCTCAGCGGACTTCCCGGAAACCGGCCTTGCCGGACCCGTTATGGGGCTATAGCTCAGCTGGGAGAGCGCTTGCATGGCATGCAAGAGGTCAGCGGTTCGATCCCGCTTAGCTCCACCAAACCTTTTTCCAATCCGATGATTTGTATGGTGACGCCGAACAGAGCGTCGGTCGACGTCGATCAAAAGTCACGGCTGCGGGCGATCACCGATCTCTCCAGTGATTGGACATTTACCAAAAACAAACCCTGCCAAAACCGACCCGCAAAAAATCTTTCTCCCGGTCTTGAAGTGCGGGTTGACCGCTCCCAAATCTCCCCCAACCCGCTGGTCCGGGCCCCTCTGGCAGGCGCTCCGGCGCGCTTGCGATGTCGGACCGTTTCCGACAACGCACGCCGGTGGAGTAAACCGTCTTGGAGACAAGCTTCCTTTTTATTGAATGGCTGAGCAAGCCCGTCTGGATGTGGCTGAGCTTCCTTGCTCTCGTCATCGCCATCCTGTCCTTCGACCTTGGTATCCTGCACAAGGAAAACAAGGAGATCGAGGTGGGGGAAAGCATCAAGCTCTCCGCCCTCTACATCTCGCTCGGTCTCGCCTTTGGCGGCTGGGTCTGGTGGTATCTCGGTGCCGATGCGGGCCTTGCCTACATGACCGGCTTCGTCGTTGAAAAGACGCTCGCCCTCGACAACGTCTTCGTCATCGCCCTGATCTTTTCCTTCTTCGCCGTCCCGCGCCTCTACCAGCACCGCGTGCTGTTCTGGGGTATTCTCGGCGTGATCGTGCTGCGTGCCATCATGATCGGTGTCGGCGCAACGCTGGTCGCCGAATTTTCCTGGCTTCTCTACGTGTTTGCCGCCTTCCTCGTCGGCACCGGCCTGAAAATGCTGTTCATGAAGGAAGCCGAGCCGGACATTTCCAACAATCCGCTCGTCCGCTTCATGCGCCGCCGTTTCAATGTCACGGAGGGCCATCACGGCGAGCATTTCTTCGTCAAGCAGGCCCATCCGAAAACCGGCAAGCTCACCTGGTTCATCACGCCGCTGTTCATGGCGCTCGTGCTGATCGAGGTTGCCGACGTGATCTTCGCCGTCGATTCGGTCCCGGCCATCTTCGCCATCACGACGGACCCCTTCCTGGTCTACACCTCCAATATCTTCGCCATTCTCGGCCTGCGTGCGCTCTATTTCGCCCTTGCCGCGATGATCCACCGCTTCCGCTATCTCAAGCCGGCGCTGGCGATTGTGCTGATCTTCATCGGCTCGAAGATCTTCGTGGCTGATCTCCTGGGGCTCGAAAAGTTCCCGGCAGCCCTGTCGCTCGGGATCACCTTTGCCATTATCGGCAGCGGCGTGGTCTGGAGCCTGATCAAGACCCGCGACGAGAAGGTGGAAGCATGACGCGGAACCCGGCTCAACCGCCGGCAAAAGCGGACAATGACCGACGATCAGACACGTCCGATCCGGCAGGCGCCACGTCCGCGCACCTTCAAAGACTGAATGAGGAGGCTGCCCGCAGGGGCAGCCTTTCCATTGCCGAGATGATTTCCACCATGGGCAAGGCAAGCATCGCCTTTACCGTGCTGATCCTTGCACTGCCGGCGCTCACCCCGATCCCGGGGCCGTTTGGCCTGGTGTTCGGCACCTGCCTTGCGATCGTCTCGTTGCAGATCATCGGCGGTGCTGAGCACCTGACCTTGCCCGGCTTCGTCGGTCGGCGCCGCCTGTCGGCTGCAACCATTTCTCTCGTGGTGCGCCACACCGCACCCGTGATTGCCCGGATCGAGCGAATGCTGCGGCCCGGGCGGCTTGCGGCATTTGCGGGGCCAGCCGCCCAACGGCTGCTCGGCGTGCCGATCTTTCTGCTCGCCGTCGCCATTGCCTTGCCAATTCCACTCGGCAACTTTCTGCCGGTCATCGCACTGGTCGTGATTGCCGCGGCCCTGCTGGAGGCAGACGGGCTGGCGGCAACAATCGGTCTCGGCCTTTCCGTCCTGGCCCTCACCGTGACCACTGGCCTGGTTTACGGGGCCTATTCGGCGACAGCCTGGGCAATCAGCTAAAGGGGTCGCAGCGATTGCTCCCACCCGGAACGATCGCGTCTCCGGTCTCCCGATCAGGCGACAGCAAGCCTTTGTCCGCTGGCGGCTTCGCCGACCGTATCGCGGCAATAGGCATGGGCTTCCCGGGATTGCTGGGAGCCTTCCGACATGGCTGATTGGATCTCCGTGCGGTCCGCTTCCATGACCCGAAGGATGGCGGGCAATGCCATGTGGAACGCCGCGACACAGACCGGATCGAATTGCGTACCCGCCTTGTCGGAAATATATGAAACCGCGCGATCGACGCTCCATGCGTCCTTGTAGGGTCTGGCCGTCGTCAAGGCGTCGAAATTGTCGGCGATGGCGACAATGCGTCCGGAGACCGGGATGGCGTCGCCAACGAGACGGAACGGGTATCCCTGTCCGTCCCAGCGCTCGTGATGACTGCCGGCGATTTCCGCGGCAAGCTGCAGCAGGCTTGATTTCGATTCCCGCAGGATGTCGCAGCCGACGACAGTGTGCCTTTGCATGGCGGCAAATTCCTGCTCCGTCAGCTTGCCGTTCTTCAGAAGGACCGCATCGGGTATGGCGACCTTGCCGATGTCATGCATCGGCGATGCCAGGCGGATATCGGAACAGAGCCGCTCGTCCATTCCGTAGGCCCGGGCAATCGCCTCGGAATAAAGACCCACGCGCCGGGTATGGCGTGCAGTCTCCAGATCCTTGTAGCTCGCCGCGATCGACAGGCGGTCGATGATTTCCTCTTCGCGGGCACGCAATTCGACAACGGCCTTTTCGACCTCGACCCGCAGCCACTCGGCCTTGTCGGCAAGCTTGTTGCGGGCATCGACGAGCGCGACGAGGTTCTTGATGCGCGCCTGGAATTCCAGCGGATTGACCGGCTTCGTCAGGAAGTCGATCGCGCCTGCATTCAAGGCCGCCATGCGTGTTGCGGTATCCGTATCCGCGGTCACAAAGACGACGGGCTTGTCCCGGTACCTGTCGAACCGGACGAGCTCCGTGAGAAGCTCGATGCCGCTATACACCGGCATCAGGAAGTCGATGATTGCGATATCGTAATCAAGCTGTGGCGCTGCTGCCAGCACCTCCTCGGGCTGCAAGAACGGAACGGCCGTGCAGCCGGGAAGTTTTTCGACCAGCTTCGTCAGGAATGAGAGATTTGTCTTGTTATCGTCGACCAGTAGAATGCGCATGTAATCTTTCCTTATGCGACGTGCCGCTGCCTGTGGTGGGTAATCATATCCTGAAGTTCGGTAAGCGTGGTTTCGGTTATCGACGTCTGGCGCAGCTTGTGTGAACGATCCGCCAGGTCACTAAATCCGACGCTGCTGGCTGCGCCTTTCAAGGTATGCAGCAGACTGTCGGTGTTTCGGTAGTCGTTGACGGCCAAAGCGGCATGGAGGTCCCTGAGAAGATTGGCAGCGTCGTCGAAGAAGCTGGACAGCAGCTCGTTGAAGATTTCCTCCCCAAGTGCCTCGATGATCTCGGCGCGCCGAGCTTCAAAAGCCGTGCCGGTCTCTGGCTGTCCGGCGTCGGATTTTTCCGAAGGAGCATCGCCGGTCTCGACAGCACGAATGATCCCCTGCAACTGCTGCATGGTGACCGGCTTTGACTGGAAGCCTGTCATCCCGGCTGCACCGCACAGTCGTCGATCGTCGTCAGAAGCATTCGCGGTCATCGCAATGATCGGAACAGCCCGGGATGCTCCGCTTGATGCGCGTATGCGTTTTGTCGCCTCTATTCCGTCCAGCCTTGGCATCTGCATATCCATGAGAATGAGATCAAACTTGACCGCCTCGGCCAGATCCACCGCCTCGAGCCCGTCGTTCGCGATCGTGACTTTCTGGCCGAGATGCCCGAGAAAACCGGCTGCCACCTGCTGATTGACCAGATTATCCTCGACGAGCAGGATATTCAGGGACGGAAGGGGCGAGGTGTGCGCCATGGCGACCAGAGCCTCGGCGTCCGCATTTTCCGCCGGCCTTGCCGGAATTTCGAACCAGAATGTGCTGCCTTCGCCCTTGCGGCTTTCGACACCAATCGTTCCGCCGAGAGCTTCGACGATCTGTTTTGAAATGGTCAGCCCCAGGCCGGTTCCTCCGTATTTCCGACTGATGGACGCATCAACCTGCGAAAACGGACGGAAGAGCTTGCACAGGCCGTCGTCGTCGATGCCGATACCAGTATCGACAACCTCGAATCGCAGACCCGCGCCGTCCCTGCCTGTGATTTCCCGCAGTCGCAGTATGACGGTTCCATTCTTCGTGAACTTGATTGCATTGCTCAGCAGGTTGAGCAGCACCTGCCTCAGACGGGTCGGATCAGAAGAGATCACCGGCGCGGAGAAGGTTGCCGGCAAATCCAGCGCGATACAATTGCCGTGCTCGCTGGCTCTGTCGCGCAGGATCTCGACCGTCGCATTCACGACTGCCCGCACGTCCACGGTTCTTGTCTCGACGTCGAGCTTCCCGTGCTCGATCTTGGCGAAATCCAGAATTTCGTTGATGATTTCGAGGAGCGCCTGCCCCGAGCGTCGAATTGTCTGAATGCCCGGTGCCACCGATGGCGACAGAGGCGAGAGCTCCAGGAGTTCGGCAGTCCCCAGAATAGCGTTCAGCGGCGTGCGGATTTCATGGCCCATGGTCGCCATGAACTGTGACTTGGCACGATTTCCCGCCTCTGCATCAAGATAGGCCTCGTTCAGCTTGTTGGAAATTGCCTCGAGGCTGAGACCGGCCAGGCGGACGGTTTTAAGCTGGCGTCGAAGCGTCAGGATCAGGAAGACAACACAGCAGACCAGAAGACCGACGAGATAAGCCGACTTGACCTGAAGCGAAAGCACAGCATCCCTGGCTTCGGCGCGCTCTATGCTCACCGTATTGTTCGTGTAGCTGAGAAGCTTCTCGGTGTTTACCACCAGATGTTCGAAGTCACGGTCGGTCGCTTCAAAGTCGGAGCGATCGACCTTCTTGCCAGCAGCAAGCGCATCGAAGGTGGAGACGCGTCCAAATACTTTCTGTCTGATTTCAGCGATCTGGCCGGCAATAGTATTGTCGAGCTTGAATTTCGTCTCAAAGTTGGTCTCGTCGATGATGTTCATGCGGGAATACAGAATATCGTAGCGCATGCCGAGCGTCTTCACGCGGTCTGGCGACAGGTCGTTTTCAACCAGCATGATATGCAGCGTTTCGTGGAGACGCCGCGCCTCCCGGTCGAGCTGGTAGACTGACCAAAGCGCATTTTCGCGAATGCCATCCTGCAAGGCGGAATATTTTCGCGAAATGTCCATGAACAGAAAGATGAGGCCCAGCAACAGCAGCACCGCGAAAGCCTGGAGCACGACTGTCGCCTTGCTGGCCTTGCGTATGATGTCACCGCTGTGCCGGGTCGAAACTGTCACTCGCTGACCTCAATGCTCTTGATCTGCCAGACCGAGCGGGAAAAATACTTCTCATTGAAGAGGGCCGAATCCTTATCGAAGGGATAGATGAGAAAGAGCGGCCCCTTGTCACGGACAGACATGAGCTGACCGTCCATGCGGGTGGCGAGGATGGTATCGATGGTGGTCACATCTTCGATCGGGAGTTCTGCGGCATAGTCATTGAGTGCGACGACCTTGAGTTTGGTGCCATGGGCACCAGCAGCCTCCAGAATCGCTCGAAGGAATGGTCCTGAAAACTTGACCTTGCCCTCGGTCCAGGGTGTCTCCATCTCGCCGGTACGGCCGGCCAGCGCCTCCAGCATAGCCATGTCAAACTGGGCGGTGCCATCCATGTTCGGATGGTCGAGAGCGGCGGCAGCGGTGACTGTCAGGACGACCTCTCCCTTCGGCGCGTCGAGCGCCTCGGCGCGAAGGGGCAGCAGAGCGGCGACAAACGCGAAGCTGGCCGTCAGGGTGCGAATATTCACTGAAAACTCCATAGCGTGGAGCGATACGCAAGCAGCGTCATCGCTGTCGAGACAGGGGGATGCCATAGCGGCCAACGTCCCATGGGGTTGCGCGGCCAGGGACACCCCTCGTCACGCTCCTCCTCGATCGGCATCATGCCAACTTCGTGTTCAACACTGTGGACACCCTAAAATTAGGAGATGAGCATTGACATCACATGAATCAAAACGTGAGATTTGAACCGAATGCACGTTTTCGGGGCATTATCTTGAGAATACAATGGAGCATCTCCTCGGCTTGCCGCATGGAATCATCCGGGCAGCCGTCTGGCAGGTGAGCGGCAAACCGAGAAATAGCGGCACTTGACCAATTGATTTTAATCCCTGAAATGGCCGGTATATTTCCTTCTGCTGATTTTCTGCTAGCACTTCACGATCTGAATAAGTTGACCGCATCGCCCGTTCTGCGGACTGAGACCATTGGGGGACAAACATTATGAGCTTCACCGAAACAACGACAACATCCTGGTTTTCGCGGTTGAAAAGCGGCCTTGCCGGCCTCGTGATCGGCCCTTTGCTCGTCATCGGCATGATCTGGCTGCTTTCCTGGAACGAAGGCCGATCGGTCCAGACCTACCGGGCGCTGGTCGAGGGCGCAGGCATCGTGGTCTCGGTCGACAATACGGCCGTTGATCCGGCCAATGAGGGCAAGCTCATCCACATCTCCGGCCCGGTAAAACCGGACGGTGCGCCGGAGGATCCGATGTTCGGTATCGCCGCGGAGGGAGCGGCGGGGATCAAGCGCACGGTCGAGATGTTCCAGTGGGAGCAGCAGAGCGAAAGCAAGACGGAGAAAACGCTTGGCGGCGGCGAAGAGACCGTGACCACCTATACCTACAGGAAGACGTGGAGCTCCAGCCAGATCGATTCTTCCGACTTCCGGAATCAGGATGGCCATCAGAATCCGCAGATGCCCTTTGAGGGCGATCGGTTCACTGTGGCGAGCGCAACGATCGGCGCCTTCACCGTGGCTGGCGAGGCCGTTGCAAACCTCGGAGAAGACAACCCCGTAAAGCTGAACGATGACGTGCTGGAGCGGGTCCGCTCGGCGCTTGGAACCGACATGCCCGTCAATGCCGACGGCACCACGATCTACGTTTCAGCGAACCGCCAGAGCCCGGCCGTCGGCGATCTGCGCATCAGCTTTACCCGTCAGGACATTGAACAGGCGAGTTTCGTCGGCGCGCAAGAGGGAACGACGATCGGCGAGTACAAGTCGTCGAACGGCCGGACGCTGTTTCTCAGTGCGGCCGGCAATGAATCCTCGTCGCAGATGTTCGAGACGGCGCAGAGTGAAAATACGCTGATCACCTGGCTTATCCGCATCGGCGGCCTGATCGGCATGTTCATCGGCTTTTCGATGATGCTGTCGATTCTCGGGATCATCGCCGACGTCATCCCCTTCGTCGGTTCGATCGTGAGTTTCGGTACATCGGCGATTGCTGCAGTCCTGACGCTGCTGATCGGGCCGCTGGTCATCGCGATTGCGTGGATCGCCTATCGACCGCTCCTGGCCATCGCCATCATCGCCGTCGGCGGGCTTCTTGCAGCGGCGACCATCTATCTGCGTCGCAACCGGACAGCCGCGGCACCGGCGCCTGCGCAGACCGCCTGAACAGCATCTGCGCCTTCGATACCCGTCCCGCCTTCGACACGCTTGCCAGCCAGGCGTGTCGAAGTCTTGGTTTGTTGTCAGACAAGGTTGCGTGTTATCCCAAGCGACCTCGAACCCGGAAGCTCCAGGCATGATGTTTGTCGCGTCAAAGATATTCTGGTTGCTTGCCCAGCCGCTCTCCCTGGTGTTTGTCTGCCTTATTGTCGCAATCCTGCTGGATGCAGGCGGATGGGAAAAAACCCGCGGCTTTTTTTCGGCACTCGCCGTCACGCTGCTGTTTCTGACGCTGTTTACCAGCGGCGGCGGCTATTTGCTGCAAACGCTGGAAAACCGCTTTGCCCGGCCGGCGACCCCACCGGCCGATGTCTCCTGCATCATCATCCTTGGGGGTGCTTTCGAGAATGAGGTGATTGCGGCGCGCGGGGGCATGGAATTCAACCAGTCGGCAGACCGCTTCATCGAGGGATTGCGGCTGGCAAGGCTGTACCCTGATGCGCGGATCCTCGTTTCCGGCGGTGATGGCTCTTTCAGCGGTGCCTATGCGGGCGACGCGGAGACCTCCACGGTCTTCTTCACGGCCTTTGGAATTCCTGCCGAGCGCCTGATCCGTGACGAAACCTCGCGCACGACCTTCGAGAATGCGACGAACACCAAGGACCTGCTCGAGACGAACGGACTTGGCAATTGCCTGCTCGTGACGTCGGCCTTTCATATGCCGCGGTCGGTCGGCCTTTTCCGCAAGCTCGGGATTCCCGTTGTCCCCTGGCCGGTCGACTACAGGACAAGCGGCCGGATTACCCTCTGGCCGGATTTCAGCCAGCCTTCGCTTAACGCGCAGCTGACGACAACGGCATTGCGCGAATGGACAGGTCTTCTCGCCTATTACGTCAGCGGTCGGACACATCAGGTCTTCCCGCAATAGCGGCATGAACCTGTCGACCATGGAACGTTGACGCCGCCGCGATCCTATGGTCCTGCTGGCCGTAAGGGGGACGCGCGATGCCGATACTGGAAATTCTCGATTATGCCGGCGTTGCTGTTTTTGCAGCGACCGGCGCGCTTTCGGCCTCGCGCAAGCAGCTCGATATCATCGGCTATCATCTTCCTGGCCGCCATGACAGGCATTGGCGGCGGCACGTTGCGCGATGTCATTCTCGGGCCATCGCCGGTCTTCTGGGTCAAGAATCCCGATCTATCTGCTGGTCTGCATCGCCGTCGGCCTTGCTCGTCTTTTTCACGGCGCATCTGATGGAATCGCGCTACCGGCTGCTGGTCTGGCTGGATGCGATCGGGCTGTCGGCCTATTGCGTCGATGGGCGCGGCCAAGGGACTGGCCGCCACCGGTTCGCCGACGGTGGCCATCGTCACCGGCATGCTGACGGCGACCTTCGGCGGCATCCTGCGCGATATTCTGGCCGGTGAACCCTCGGTGCTGCTGCGGCCGGAAATCTATGTCACGGCAGCGCTGGTCGGTGCTGCCGTCTTTACGGTCGCAACGATGCTTGGCGTCGCCGCTGATCGTCTGCTTCGCCGCTCGGCGTCGCTGTCGGCCTTCCTCGTTCGCGGCGGCGCGCTGCGATACGGCTGGACGCTTCCCGGTCTACAAGGCCAGGCCGGGCCGGCATCCGGACGATGTGATGTGATGTCGAACTGTGCGTCAGACGCGCCGGTTCAGCGCGCTTCGGCCGCAGGCGGATCACCACGTCCACATGGGCGATTTCCATGCCTTCGGGCGGCTCCGGCAGGTTGCCGATCGAGATGTTGTTGAGCGGGATATCGAGCACCTCGTTGCGGCCTTCGACGAAGAAGTGGTGATGGTCGGAAACATTGGTGTCGAAATAGGTCCGTGCGCTTTCGACGGCCAGAACGCGGATCATGCCCGGCTTCGGTAAACTGATGCAGCGTGTTGTAGACGGTCGCCAGAGACACCGGCACGCCGGCGGTGACCGCTTCCTCATGCAGTTCTTCCACCGTGAGATGGCGGTCGCCCTTGGCAAAGAGCAGATCGGCAAGCGCCATGCGCTGGCGCGTCGGGCGCAGGCCCGAGCGGCGCAGTCTTTCTTCCGAATCATGTTTCAACGGCAGTCGCCATGCGGCAGATCCCTGATCCTCAGGCTATTGCGAAATGCTTTTCCAGTGCCGATATAACTTTTGCTGCGAATGCTTTCAATAGTGTCCAGCCGAACTGGAGCGGCATACCGCGAGAAAACGGTCCGAATTCTGGGGGCAAAACCAATTATCTCTGGCTGTCGAGACCTCCATCATGTATGCGACGGCGGAAATTAGCCTTATTCTTTAACCAGGGAATGTGGCAAATCGGGATGAAGTGCGCTTGGCTGTGCTTCATTTCAGCCCAACTTGCTCTAAAGCAGGTCAACCAAAAATCTTGTCTAGTGGGGAAACGACAGTTCATGACGACCAGACAATCCAGCTTCAACTATGAGGAAATCCTGACATGCGGTCGTGGTGAATTGTTTGGCCCCGGCAATGCGCAGCTGCCGCTGCCGCCGATGCTGATGGTTCACCGCATCACCGACATTTCCGAAACCGGCGGCGCCTTCGACAAGGGCTACATCCGCGCCGAATACGATGTCCGTCCCGACGACTGGTATTTCCCCTGCCACTTCCAGGGCAATCCGATCATGCCGGGCTGCCTCGGCCTCGACGGCATGTGGCAGCTGACCGGCTTCTTCCTCGGCTGGCTCGGCGAGCCCGGTCGCGGCATGGCGCTGTCGACCGGCGAAGTGAAGTTCAAGGGCATGGTCCGTCCGAAGACCAAGCTCCTCGAATACGGCATCGACTTCAAGCGCGTCATGCGCGGCCGCCTGGTTCTCGGCACGGCCGATGGCTGGCTGAAGGCCGACGGCGAAATCATCTATCAGGCCACCGACCTGCGCGTCGGCCTGTCCAAGGAAAAGGCGGCCTGAACGGCGGCCCTGCCGCTCACGCAGATGATCTAAAGAAGAAAGGTCATCAACATGAGACGGGTTGTTGTCACGGGTCTGGGCATTGTTTCCTCCATCGGAAACAATGCCGCACGAAGTCACCGCATCGCTGCGCGATGCCAAGTCCGGCATTTCCGTTTTCGCCCGATTTTGCCGAACATGGCTTCCGATGCCAGGTCTGGGGCGCGCCCAAGCTCGATCCGACCGAGCTGGTCGATCGCCGCGCCATGCGCTTCCTGTCCCAGGGCGGCGCCTGGAACCATGTCGCCATGAAGCAGGCGATCGCCGATTCCGGCCTCGAGGAAAGCGATATCGCAGCAACGAGCGCACCGGCATCATCATGGGTTCCGGCGGTCCGTCCACGCGCACGCATCGTCGAAGCCGCCGAGATTACCCGCAAGAACAACAGCCCCAAGCGCATCGGCCCCTTCGCCGTGCCGAAGGCGATGTCATCGACGGCGTCGGCCACGCTGGCCACCTGGTTCAAGATCCACGGCGTCAACTATTCGATCTCGTCGGCCTGCTCGACCTCGGCCCATTGCATCGGCAATGCCGCGGAGATGATCCAGTGGGGCAAGCAGGACGTGATGTTTGCCGGCGGCCACGAAGATCTCGACTGGTCGATGTCGAACCTGTTCGACGCCATGGGCGCCATGTCCTCGAAGTACAACGACACGCCGTCGACCGCCTCGCGCGCCTATGACGTCATCGCGTGACGGCTTCGTCATTGCCGGCGGTGCCGGTGTGCTGGTTCTGGAAGAACTCGAACATGCCAAGGCGCGCGGCGCCAAGATCTACGCCGAACTCATCGGCTATGGCGCGACATCCGACGGCTACGACATGGTCGCCCCGTCCGGCGAAGGTGCAATCCGCTGCATGCGCCAGGCGCTGGCGACGGTGAAGGGCGAAGTCGACTACATCAACACCCATGGCACATCGACGCCGGTGGGCGATTCAGAAGGAAATCGGCGCGATCCGCGAAGTCTTCGGCGACAAGATCCCGCACATCCAGTCGACCAAGTCGCTGACCGGCCATTCGCTGGGTGCTGCCGGCGTGCAGGAATCGATCTATTCGCTCCTGATGATGCAGGACGGCTTCATCGGCGAAAGCGCCCATATCACCGAACTTGATCCCGAATTCGACGGCGTGCCGATCGTGCGCAAGCGCATCGACAATGCCAAGATCGATACGGTTCTGTCCAATTCCTTCGGTTTCGGCGGCACCAACGCCACGCTCGTTTTCCAGCGCTACAACGGATGACATTCCATGACACGGCATCATGAACGGACAAACGCGGCCTCATCATGGGTGTCGCCAACAACCACTCGATCGCCTGGGGCATCGCCAAGGCGCTGGCCGCCCAGGGTGCGGAACTTGCCTTCACCTATCAGGGCGAGGCGCTCGGCAAGCGCGTGCAAGCCGCTGGCGGCCGAAGTCGGTTCCGACTTCCTGCTGCCCTGCGATGTCGAGGACGTCGCATCGGTCGATGCGCGTCTTCGCGCCACTCAAGGAACGCTGGGGCAAGCTCGACTTCATCGTTCATGCCATCGGCTTTTCCGACAAGAACGAGCTGAAGGGCCTCTACGCCGACACCATCGCGCGACAATTTCACCCGCACCATGGTGATCTCCTGCTTCTCCTTCACCGAAATCGCCAAGCGGGCCGCCGAGCTGATGACCGACGGCGGCAGCGATGCTGACGCTGACCTATGGCGGCTCGGTGCGGGTCATGCCGAACTACAATGTCATGGGCGTCGCCAAGGCGGCGCTTGAGGCCTCGCGTGCGCTATCTTGCCGCCGACTACGGCCCGCGCGGCATCCGCGTCAACGCGATCTCCGCCGGCCCGATCCGCACGCTGGCCGGCGCCGGCATTTCCGATGCCCGCGCCATGCTGTCCTGGCAGCAGAAGAACTCGCCGCTGCGCCGCACGGTCACGCATCGAGGACGTCGGCAATTCGGCGCTCTATCTGCTCTCCGGCTGTCCGGCGGCGTGACCGGCGAAATCCACTATGTCGATTCCGGCTACAACATCACCTCGATGCCGGTGCTGGAGACGTTGAACAAAGCGGATTCGGAATAGGCCGAACCCGCCTGGGGCAGACGATTTTCTTTAGACCGACAGCCAGAGTGCGATCAGGACGGCGATGATTATTGCGCCGAACGTGATCAGTTTGCTGCGTGTGGTCTTGAGGGCGACAGGGTCCAGCGAGGGACGCGCGCCTGTCTGAAAAGCCAGGGGGACCTCCGAGGTCGCGCCCCTGCCTTCACCGCTCTTGATGTCTTTGACCATCACTTCAGCGATGCCCTCGGTGACGGGCGGGCGGTGTCCAGATCCAGAAAGCATTGGCACACTCCATAAGTGCGCCCGCGTGTCAGCGCGGGGTCGCAACTGCGTAAGCGTGTACCCGTTTCGCTGATAAAGCAATTGCAAAAGCTGGAGATGTCAGCGCTTGCCCCACAACACCTTGAAACGGGCATTGCGGCAGGTTTCGCCCCATTCCTTGAAGGTCTCGCCCATGACCGCCTCGTAGGGCAGGCCACGGTTGGCAACCAGCATCACCTTGCCACCGATCTTCAGCGCCTTTGAAGCCGCCTTGATCATTGCAACACCGAGCGACGGCTCGGCGGCATGGCCTTCGTGGAACGGCGGGTTCATGACGATCAGGTCGTATTTGTCGCGCGTATCCTCGCCTGTCAGGTCATGCCAGAAGAAGCGCGTCGGGACTTTGGCTGCATTGGCCTTGAGATTGACCTTTGCCGCTTCCAGCGAATGATGGTCGGCTTCGAAGAGATCGATGCCCTTGAGGTTCGGCGCGCGGGTCGGCGAGCATCACGGAGAGATAGCCCCAGCCGGCGCCGAAATCGGCTGCATGGCCCTTGAAGTCGTCGGGAAGGCGCGATGCCAGGAGTTCGGAACCATCGTCGATCCGGTCATGGGAGAACATGCCGGGTGCGGTGTCGAAACGGCCTTCGACGCGGACCGGCTTCTTGGAGAATTTCGCAATGACGTCCTGCGGATCTTCCGGGCGGCCGAACCAGAAGGCGACGCCGTGATATTTCGGCAGGCTGTCGCCACCCCAGCCGAGCTGGCCGACACGCTTGCGCAACGACTGCACGCCATCTTCCTTGGAACCGGCAATGACGATCAGGCCGCCGAGCTTGGTGCGCTTCAGCGCTTCGGCAACCCGGTCCTCGTTCTCGCCCTTGTGCTTGCACAGGAGCAGAGCGCTGCATCATAGTCTTCGCCTTCGACGACTGGCGACACATCGGCCCTGGCAGCCTCCAGACCGCGATAGAGCGGGCGCATGGCCTGCACGGCGACGATCGATGCGCCAAAGCCTTCCGGCAGCCGGTAGCCTGCTTCCGCGCCCAGGAACAGCACGCGCTCGCCTTCCTGCGGGGCAGGCAATACACCGTTGTCGAAGGGGTAAAAAAGTGTTTTCAGCGCGTCGCGGCTCATGGTCGTGGTCCTAGCGGTGTCAATAAGAAAGGGCGCGGAACGATCCGCTCCGCGCCCGATAGTCCTGTCTCAAGCGCAGGGCTTATTCAGCCGCTTCGCCTTCGCCCTTGGTGACTTCCTTGCCGGTGGCCTGGTCGACGACCTTCATGGAGAGGCGAACCTTGCCGCGCTCGTCGAAGCCCATCAGCTTGACCCAGACCTTGTCGCCTTCCTTGACGACGTCGGAGGTCTTGGCAACACGATCGGAAGCGAGCTGCGAGATGTGCACGAGGCCGTCGCGCGGGCCGAAGAAGTTGACGAAGGCGCCGAAATCGGCGGTCTTCACAACGGTGCCTTCGTAGATCTGGCCGACTTCCGGCTCGGCAACGATCGAGTGGATCCACTTGCGGGCCGCTTCGATTTCCTTGCCGGAGGACGAGGCGATCTTGATCGTGCCGTCGTCTTCGATGTTGATCTTGGCGCCGGTCTTTTCGACGATTTCGCGGATGACCTTGCCGCCCGAACCGATGACTTCACGGATCTTGTCGACCGGGATGTTCATCACTTCGATGCGCGGTGCGAATTCGCCGAGCTGCGAACGACCTTCGGTGATGGCATTGGCCATTTCGCCGAGGATGTGCTTGCGGCCGCCCTGTGCCTGGCTGAGCGCGACCTTCATGATCTCTTCGGTGATACCGGCGATCTTGATGTCCATCTGCAGCGAGGTGATGCCGTCGGCAGTGCCGGCGACCTTGAAGTCCATGTCGCCGAGGTGATCTTCGTCGCCGAGGATGTCGGAGAGAACGGCAAAGCGTTCGCCTTCGAGGATCAGGCCCATGGCGATACCGGCAACCGGCTTTGCCAAGCGGAACGCCGGCATCCATCAGGGCAAGCGAGGTGCCGCAAACGGTGGCCATCGAGGACGAGCCGTTGGATTCGGTGATCTCGGAGACGACGCGCAGCGTGTAGGGGAACTGGTCAGCAGTCGGCAGCATCGGACGGATCGCGCGCCATGCGAGCTTGCCGTGGCCGATTTCGCGGCGGCCCGGGGAGCCCATGCGGCCGGTTTCGCCGACCGAATAGGGAGGGAAGTTGTAGTGCAGAAGGAAGCGTTTCCTTGTACATGCCGGTCAGGCTGTCGACATACTGTTCGTCTTCGCCGGTGCCGAGCGTGGCAACAACGATCGCCTGGGTTTCACCGCGGGTGAACAGGGCCGAACCATGGGTGCGCGGCAGGATGCCGACTTCGGAGACGATCGGCACGAACCGTGTCGAGATCGCGACCGTCGATGCGGCTCTTGGTGTCGAGGATGTTCCAGCGAACGATCTTGGCCTGCAGGTGCTTGAAGACGGCAGCCGATGACTTCGGTCGGTGTACTTCGGCTTCAGCACCTTCCGGGAAGAAATGAGCCTTGACCTTGGCCTTGACGGCGTCGACGGCAGCGTAGCGGTCGGCCTTCTCGGTGATCTTGTAGGCAGCGCGCAGTTCGGTTTCGGCGATACCTGAGCATTTCGGCTTCGAGTTCGGAATGATCTTCCGGCGTGAAGTCGCGCGGTTCCTTGGCAGCCACTTCGGCAAGCTTGATGATCGCGTCGATGACCGGCTGGAAGCCCTTGTGGCCGAACATGACGGCGCCGAGCATGACGTCTTCGTTCAGTTCCTTGGCTTCCGATTCCACCATCAGGACGGCGTCCTGCGTGCCGGCGACGACGAGATCGAGAACCGACTTCGTCCATCTCGTCGAGATGCGGGTTCAGGACGTATTCGCCGTTGATGTAGCCGACGCGCGCGCCGCCGACCGGGCCCATGAAGGGAATGCCGGAGAGCGTCAGCGCTGCAGAAGTCGCAACCATCGACAGGACGTCCGGATCGTTTTCAAGGTCGTGCTGGACGACGGTGACGACGACCTGGGTGTCGTTCTTGTAGCCATCCGGGAACAGCGGGCGGATCGGACGGTCGATCAGGCGGGAAACCAGCGTTTCCTTTTCGCTTGGACGACCTTCGCGCTTGAAATAGCCGCCCGGGATCTTGCCGGCTGCATAGGTCTTTTCCTGGTAGTTGACGGTCAGCGGGAAGAAATCCTGGCCCGGCTTCGGCGACTTGGCCGAAACGACGGTGGCGAGAACGACGGTTTCGCCGTAGGTGGCGAGAACGGCGCCATCAGCCTGACGGGCGATCTTGCCGGTTTCCAGCTTGAGCGGGCGGCCTGCCCATTCGATTTCGACCGTGTGGGTATCGAACATGTTTTGTCCTTCGTGTGCGGATGCTTCAATCCACGCCGCTGCCATCAGTGGCGCAGGCGGCTTCAAGTTTCCGCTGATGTGACACATCACGGGCAAGACAGCGGGAGGCTTCCGTGGTGGCGGGTCATTCCGCTCCTGAAAGCCAGTGCTTTGGGCCGATCGTGCAAGCGCCGAAGCATCCGGCAATCCTGCCCCATGACAGGTCATCGGTTGTTTTCGCAGGACCGGCCCATCCGGTCTGCTGACATCCGCCCGTTGCTATCGCCGGTTGGCGTGCAGGATGGCGGCAGTGACGGAACTGTTTCGGTCCGATGCAAAATGACGACCGGCGGGCACCCTCCGCAAGAGCGATGCCCGCCGGGCATGAGGCTTAGCGGCGAATGCCGAGGGCAGCAATCAGCTTGGTGTAACGGGCTTCGTCCTTGCCCTTGACATAGTCAAGAAGCGAACGGCGGCTCGAAACCATTGCCAGAAGGCCACGACGGGAGTGGTTGTCCTTCTTGTGGCCCTTGAAGTGTTCGGTCAGGTTGTTGATCCGCTCGGTGAGGATTGCAACCTGGACTTCCGGAGAACCGGTATCGCCTTCGACCGTTGCATATTCCTTGATAAGCGCAGCCTTGCGCTCTGCAGTAATCGACATCGTGTCATCCTTTCGATTTTTAGGATTTCGGGTCGCCAGCAGCCGGGATGTCGTCCAGCTGCGGCCGTGAAAGCAGAATGCCTTGGTCTTCGACGTCGGTGTTTTGCTGGCGCTGCCTATAAACCATCCCGGACCAAAAAGAAAGGGGGCGCCCCGTACCCTGACCTGGCGACCGGAGACGGCCTAGTTCGGGGCTGCGCGCGGGTGCATCGGCGCAGCTTTCATGCTGTCGCCGTCTTCACTTTCGCAGGTCACATAGGCGCCGAAGACCCAGCCGCGCGGCGAGCCGTCGACAGCCACCCGGAGCCAGGTCTTTGAGCCGAGACGACGCTCCTCGATGGGCTCCACCAGAAAACCGTTCGGCAGGGTTCCGACGATCGCGCCGTTCGGCGCATCGCGCACGTTCAGCGGCGTACCGGTCGGATCGGCAATGGTGCAGGCTGCATGCGCAAGATTTGCCGACAAGATCGAGATTGAAGCCAGCCCGAGCCGGTACACTGTTGTCCGCATTCCGTCCCTCCGTTTATCCGTGTTTATTCCTCATCATCAACCAGGTGAGCGTAAAGTCGCTCCCGCGGGATCGTCACGCGCCATTCAATACCATCCTTGTGCATTGTCCGCTCCAGCTCGGCACCCAGAGCCATGGCGAGCATGCGTTCCAGCACCATTGTCCCGAACCCCTTGCGGGTGGATGTTACCCCATCCGGGTCAATTTCCGCACCGCTTTCCCGCCAGACGATCCGCAGATGCGTCGATGTCAGCGACCAGTCGAGCGCGACCACGCCCCGGCTGTTGGCAAGGGCACCATACTTGGTCGCATTGGTCGCAAGCTCGTGCAACGCCATGCCGAGCGTTTGCGAAACCTGCGTGTCGAGCCGCACGGCCGGACCATAAAAGCGAACGCGGGCCGGATCGTCAGGAGTAAACGGCTGCAGCTGGTTTTGCGCCAGTTCGCGCAGATCCACGCCCTGCGCGGCATTGGCGATCATCAGGTCTGTGGAGCGGGCAAGGCCGGCAATCCGTTTGCGGAAGGCATCCGCAAAGTCGGCGGGGTTCTCGGCCTTGTTCAGAGACTGGTTGAGCATCGACTGGATGACGGTGAGCTGGTTCTTCGAGCGATGCGCGACCTCGCGCATCAGGAAGCGGATTTCGCTTTCGGCTTTTGTGCGCGACTGCGCCGCCTGCGAGAGTGCCGTCGAAACGACCTCCAGTTCGGAGATCATATGACGGCGCGCCGGAATCGGCCGACCGACGCCCAGCTGGTGCGCATCGCGTGCCAGCTGCTTGACGCCCCTGGAGAGGATGCGGGCGATAGCGAAGGAGCCGGCAAGCGCGACCCCTGCAAAGATCACGCCACCCAGCGACAGCCAGAGATAGGAGCGGAGCGCCGTTCCATCGACTTCCGAAGCCTTGGCCCAGGCGACGATCCGCCAGCCCGTGACCAGCGAGAATTCGGTGACGGTACGGTAGGCGCTGCCCTCATGCGATGCCTGGCCGACACCGACCTGCAGCTCCGGAACAATCTCCATGAAGAACGGCTTGCCCGAAGGGACACCAGGGGCCGAAGACACGATGACGTTTCCGGCGCGGTCGATCAGCGCCGCCTCCCATCCTGGCGTCAGCGTCTCGCGATTGACCGCTTTCACCATGCTTTCGGCATTCTGCGTCAGGGTCAGCAGATAGTCCGTGTTCCCCGCCGGGGTCTTGACCGGCAGGTAGACGTTATAAACCCATTTCTGTGCGGTATTTCCAAAGAACACATTTGATATCAGTGGCTTGCCGCTCAGGAAGGCGGCTTCGACCGATTCGGGGTCGGAGGATTTTCGCAGGGTCGTGCCAAAGGGAACGCGGGTGTTGAGCAGCTGGTTATGGGAACGATCGATCACCAGCAGGTTGGAATCCGTCCGCTGCAGCGCTGCGGCGGCCCGCTGATACAAGGTCTGCAGATTGCGCAGATCGTTCTGCTCGGTCATCGAGAGCACGCGGAGCGTCGTCAGCATTCCCTCGATCTCGCGCTCGACGATCCGGGTCACGGACCCGGTCGAGGCGCGCAGCAGCGAGGCGACCACCTGTTCCTGCGCATCGGCGGTTCGCTTCAGGATGACGACGGAGAAAATGAAGGGTGGGACGATGGCAATCAGCAAAAGCGCGGCGAGATAGACAGAAAAACGCCGTGGGACGCCACCCTGCAGGAAACCCGCAAGGCGGGACCAGATCCCGCCATTCAGTCCACGCTGTCCCTCGTTCAATCCCTGTCCACCTGAACCGCCCGCCGCCTCGTCATGCAGTATCCTGCTTCAAACCATTTCGCCGCCCGCCTGGAGGGGAGCGAGACCCAAGGGAACCGCTCAAGGCGCCCTGGGCCGGGTGGCCGATCATACGCTGGCCTCCACCCGAAGGGAAATGGAACGCCGGCGCTGTTTTTCAACCTGTGGTGAAGACGCGCTTCGGCCGAAATTCGCCTTCGCCGATTTCACCGATGGCAATCAGCTTGCCGCGTGCGGTGGCATAGGCCTCCGGTTCGGCCAAGGGTGCATCACGGCCGCGAACGATGATGGGATTGCCCATTTTCAGCCGATGCGCCTGCTCGTCGGTCACGGCGATATGCGGCAGGTTCGACAATGCTTCGCCGGTATCGATCAGGAATGCGTCGAGCGCCGCCAGCCGCTCCTCATCGCTCTCGATGCCTTCCAGGGCCACCAGATCGGCAAGCGGCACCATGCTCTCCTCGGCAAAGGGGGCAACAAAGCTGCGGCGCAGGGATGCGATATGGCCGTAGCAGCCGAGATCCCGGCCGAAATCGCGCGCCAGCGAGCGCACATATGTGCCCTTGCCGCATTCGATCTCGAAATGTGCCAGATGCGGCGTGCAGCCGAGCAGAGACAGGCGGAAGACTTCGACCTCGCGCGCCGGAATATCCACGGTCTCGCCCTCGCGCGCCAGATCATAGGCGCGGTTGCCATCGATCTTGATGGCCGAGAACTGTGGCGGCACCTGATTGATGACGCCGGTATAGTTCGGCAGCAAGGCGCGAATCTCTTCCTCCGACGGACGTTTGTCGGACGATTGCGTCACCTCGCCCTCAAGATCGTCTGTGGTGCGCTCCTGCCCCCAGGCGACGGCGAATTCATAGATCTTGCGGCCGTCCATGACATAGGGGACGGTTTTGGTGGCATCCCCGAGTGCGATCGGCAGCATGCCGGAAGCCAGCGGATCAAGCGTGCCGGCGTGTCCCGCCTTCTGTGCCTTGAACAGCCATTTGATCTTGGAGACGGCTTCGGTCGAGCCGAAATCCAGCGGCTTGTCGAGGATCAGCCAGCCGGAAATGGCACGGCCTTTTGGTTTGCGGGGTCTGGACATGAATCTAGGCTCTTTTTTTACGAAAGGTCGCGGCGGTCCTGGCGACACTGCCATCGGGCATTTTCTGGCTGCTGCTCTTTTCAAAGCCGAGCGCGTAAAGCCGCCGGGCAATCAGATATCCAGCCGCGATCGTGCCGCCATTGTCGATGCGGTAGTCATCGCGCAGGGTCTCGACGATCAGCGGTTCGATGGCGCCGAGAGGCGGCTTGCCGGATGAGGCGGCCTCCAGCAACAGCTTTTCATTGTAGGGCGAGTAGATGATGGCTTCGAGGGCCTTCATCTCGCGATCGCCATGGGCAATTTCCTCGCCCCTGCGATAGGGCAAGCCGGAAGCAACCATCATTTCGACCAGGCGGACGGCCTCGGCATTGTCGAACCGGGCAAGACCTGTGCGGTAGAATGTCTGGCGCTGCTCGAAGGTCCACTCGTTGAGTTCGTCGAGAGTGATATGCTTTGCCATCACGCCCCGTTTTTATCGTTCGTGTCGTCGTCGTCCTTCAGATCGCGCTGCACTTCCGGCGAACGCAGGAGTTCGTCGATCTTCTTGTAGTTGTCGAAGCTGGTATCGTCCTTGAAGCGGACTTCCGGCATGTATTTCAGCTGGCGCAGGTGCGGGGTCAGGCGCCCGCGGATATATTTGGCGTGCCTGTTCAGTGCTTCGATCGGAGCGGCATGGTCCACAACGCCGAGCGGCGTGACGAAGGCTGTCGCGATCCTGAGATCGGTCGACATGCGGACTTCGGAAATCGAGATGACCGTCGTTTCGATCAGCGGGTCACGCACCTCGTCGCGCTGCAGGATCTGGGTCAGGGCTGCACGGACTTGTTCGCCGACCCTCAGCATGCGCTGCGAGGGGGCAGAGGACGTAGGTTTGCTCATGGTTTTTCCGCTGGGCTTTATCTTTATCTGCGTTTTCTGGAACGCGACCAAGGCGGTCCAATGCAACTTTCAGGCCGAAAGGTCAAGGCGGACGCGCTCAAGCCTCGCCTTTGCCATCCAGGCGTCGAGACCACAATAGCATATTTTCTGCGGTTTGACGCCAAAAACCGGCCGCAGGGACGACCGGGTTTCGGGGAGGAGGTCAGTGAAGCGGCGACTGTATTACCGGCAGATGCGGACCTTCTTGATGACGAGGTTGCCGTAGTAGTCGTAGGACTTGATCTTCTTGATGAAGCAATACTGCTGGTGGTAGCCGTTGTAGCCATAACCGCCGGCCTGCGAGGGAGCGGCAAAGGACAGGGCGGCGACGGCTGCGATGGCGGCGGAGAGAACGATCTTGCGCATGGTGTGTTTCCTTTGATCCGGGTTGCTGATGAGCTCGTCTCATCCAGTGACCCGACAATGCCATGCTCCCGAGCACCGCGCTGTTTCGCATGGAACAGGCGTAAAAAATCCCGGCCATGCCTTGAAAGACCAAGCAGCGCATGATCAATCTCCGGGGGATATTGGGCAGCGGAGGCGATATGCGGGTTCTCGTGGTTGAAAACATGGCCGGGTCCGATCTTGGCCTGGTCGGCGTCGCCCTTTCGGAAGCCAATATCGAGATCGACTTGCGGCAACCCTTTTCCGGCGACAGCCTGCCCGGCGGACCTGACGAACATGATGCCATCGTCGTGCTCGGCGGTGGCCAGAGCGCGCTTGACGACCATACCCACCCCTATCTCCCGGATCTGGCGGCTCTGATGCGCAGCTTCGGCGATGCCGACAAGTCGGTGCTCGGCATCTGCCTCGGCAGCCAGCTGCTCGCCCGCGGCTATGGCGCGACCAATATCCTGGGTGCCGCGCGGGAGTTCGGCTGGCACGAGGTTAACCTGACCGACCAGGGCACGAGCGACCCCATGCTTGGCGCAATCCCGGCCAGCTTCCCGATCTTCGAATGGCATTCGGATACGTTCACGCTGCCTGATGGTGCGGTGCATCTCGCCACCAATGGCACGGTCGCGCATCAGGCCTTTCGCATGGGCCGGGCCGCTTACGGAACGCAGTTCCATTTCGAGGCGAGCACCGCGGTGGTCGAGGACTGGAACCGCAACTTCGCGACCGTGATCGATGGTATCGACCCGACCTGGCTTGCGACCTATCCGGACCATGCCGAAAAACATGGCGAAACCGCCGATGCGGCGGGCCTTGCCATCGCTCGTGCCTGGGTCAGGACGATCGGGACTTCAACCCGCTGATAATCCCCAGCCCCCGGCGCAGGACCGTTGCGGCCGCCCCGACGGCAATCACGAACAGGGCGACGGCGAGAACCTCGTCCCGGCCTCTCCAGAGCGGCTCCAGCGTCGAGATCAGGGCGGCAGCGGTGATGGTTGCCATGCGCTGCGGTTTTGCCATCGGACCGGAGAAATCGCTCGGCAGGCCATTGGCGCGGCCGAGTTCGCGGACATAGGCCGTCAGAACGGCAAAGCTTGCCGCCGCCCAGCCGAGTTCCGGCACGTCGATGCCATAGCCGACGCCGGTGAAAATCAGGATATCGGCGATGCGATCCGGAAACTCGTTCCAGAACGGCCCGTCCGGCGCACCCTTGCCACCCTCGACGGCAACCATTCCATCGAAGAGATTGCAGAGCAGCCGCAACTGGCAGAACAATGCGGCACAGACCAGCATGACGATCCGCCCGACGCTTTCCATATAGCCTGCCCACCAGAAGGCGGCGCCTGCAAGGGCAGCTGCCGCCATGCTCGCCTGCGAAATCTGGTTTGGCGTGACAGCGCGTTGCGCCAGCCATCGGGCGATGCCTTGTGCCCAGCGTGTGTTGCGGCTGGCGAGCGGCCGCCTGTCCCCGGCATTTTCGGTCATGTCGCATCTCCTTTGCCGGCTATCGAATAAGCGTAGAGCGCCGCATAGCTGGTCGAGACAGCCAGCGGCACGGCGATGGTCTTGAGGATCTCCGGCGTGCCGCTGAGGGCATGCATGCCAACGAGCAGGGACGTCGAGGCGAGGCAGACAAGCAGCGGCGGCGCCCAATAGGCGGTGGCGCCGCGAAACCGTTTCGACAGATGATCGATACCGGTCTTGAGGAACAGGGTCAGCATGGCGGACAGCGCCCCCTGCACCAGCCCGGCGACAAGCGGTCTCGGCATCGGATACGCCCGATTGGCAAAGACCGCCCATCCGCCCATGGCCAGGAAGGCAAAAAGCACATGCACCACGCCTGAGCCTGCAAGCGTGCGAAGCCGCGCATTCATGTCAGCGACCATCCAAAGCGGACGATGTGGAAGAAGATCGGCGCGGAGAAGACGACGGAATCCAGCCGGTCGATCAGCCCGCCATGACCACCGATCAGATGCCCCCAGTCCTTGACGCCGCGATCGCGCTTGATCGCCGACATGACCAGCCCGCCGAAGAAGCCCATGATGGCGATCGTGAAAGCCAGGAGGCCGGCCTGAAGCACGGAGAACGGCGTGATCCACCAGAGGCTGGCGCCGATCAGCGTGGCGCTGGCCACCCCGCCGACAAAACCCTCGACCGTCTTCGACGGCGACAATCGAGGCGCGATCTTGGTCTTTCCGAAGAGCTTGCCCCAGACATATTGCAAGACATCGCTGAGCTGCACGACGATGACGAGGAAGGCGATCAGCAGGACGTTGCGATCCTCATAGCCGGGAATATCGAGGCTGAGCAGGGCCGGTACATGGCTGGCGCAGAAGACGCAGATCATCATGGCCCACTGCACCTCGGCGATGCGAATGAGGAACCGTTCGGTATCGCCGCGAAACACCGCCATGATCGGCATGAACAGGAAGGCATAGACCGGGATGAAGATCGAATAGAGCCCGTACCATTCGGTCGCGACCAGGTAATACTGGACCGGCAGCACGATGAAGAAGGCGCAGGCGAGCGCCCAGTGATCGGCGCGCCGCGTATTGGTCAGTGTCACGAATTCGCGCAGGGCCGCAAACGAGCAGAAGGCGAACAGCACGACGACGCCGATGCGGCCCGCGAGAAAGGCGACGCCGATCAGCGCCACCATGATCCACCAGGCATTGATGCGGGCATTGAGGTTTTCGATGACGGCATTGGAACCATCAGGCGACAGGCGCTGCTTGAGAACAAAGCCGATGCCGGACGCCAGGACCAGCACGCCGCCGACACCGAACAGCAGAAGCAGAAGATCTGAACCGGCTGCACTCATTGGCCGTCTCCCGCAGGTTTGGGTGCCAGCGCCAGAAGCGCATCGGTCGTGCGCTGGAGAAAAACCTCGCGCGCTTCATCGGGCGAAAGCCTCAGGACTTCACCGAACGTTACGGTGCAGATCAGCGGAATGGGCACGATTTCACCCTTGGGCATGACGCGGTTGAGATTGTCGATCCACACAGGCACGAGATCGATTTCGGGTCTTGCAAGGGCGAGATTGTAGAGACCGCTGCGGAATGGCAGCAATCGTGCCTGCGTCTCGTTGCGGGTGCCTTCGGGAAACAGGATCAGCGACGCGCCTGCATCGAGCGCGCCGCTCATGACCGCGATCGGGTCCTGCGTGCGTTTCTCGCGATCCCGCTCGATCAGCACGGCATCGAAAACATCACAGCCGATGAAGCGGTTGAGTTTCGATTTCAGCCAGTAATCGGCACCGGCCACCGGGCGGGTTCTGGCCCGCATCCAGGGCGGCAGCACCGACCAGATCAGGATGAAATCGCCGTGGCTGGAATGATTGGCGAAGTAGATGCACTGGCGCTGCGGCGGCCCGCTATCCGGCCAGATCGCCCGTACCGCCGTAACCGCACGTGCAAAGACGACGATCATGACCGCGACAGCTCTTGTCAACAGCGCCTTTATCACCTTCGCAACGCCCCCTCCTCCATGATGCCCATGGATATGCCGTGACTATCATCGCCCGTCGGCCACCCCGTAGCCACCCCCACGGGCCACCCCCACGGGCAAGACTGATGCATGTCGACATCGCCGGTCCCGGCGATGGTCCTCTTGGGAGAACGGTCTTCCGGCATGGATTATTCGAAAGACCGCGATCTCGGGACATGAAGCAGGCAGAGCGGGGCGAACCGGATCGGCCACCCGCCCCCTCAGGCGCTGGCGGTCTCGTCTTCCGTCGGCGCACCGGGGCCGTTCTTCTTGACGGATTCGATGCAGTTCTTCGCGCTCGCCTTGGAGGCATAGGTCTCGGAACGAACCATGGTCTCGCCATTTGAGGCCTTGAAGCGCACGAAATGCTGGCCGTCCTTGCTTTCGACGATCTCGAATCGATAGCCGGAACCGGTCTCTTCCTTGGAGAGATCGACGGTTGCAGCACCCGGCGCGTTCTTCTTGATCGATTCGATGCAATTCTTGGCGCTGGCCTTGGAGGTGTAGTTTTCCGACCACACCATGACTTCGGAATTGTAGACGAACTGGGCGCGGTACTCGCCCTTCTCGTTCTTCAGTATCTTGAACTTGTGCATTGCAGACACCTTTCATCGCTCCGGCAGAACATCCTCCGGCCCTGCGCGTATCAAGGTGTAATCGAGAGAATCCGGGAGTTCAAGTTGAGGCTCGGCACTCGCCGCCATTGCCGGCAAGGGCCATTTACAGGAGTTGCCCGCATCCTCAGCTGACAGCCTCATGCCAGTAGGGAATCCGCCGCTTTTTCCGCGATCATGATGACCGGCGAGTTGGTATTGCCGGACACGATGCTGCGGCATGATCGAGGCATCGACGACGCGCAGTTTCGATAGCCCGTGCACCCGCAATTGCGGATCGACCACGGCCATCGTGTCGCTGCCCATCTTGCAGGTGCCGACCGGATGGAAGATCGTCGTGGCGATATCGCCGACCCGGCGGATCAGATCCTCGTCGCTCTGATACTCAATGCCCGGCAGCATCTCCTGGGGCCTGAATTTCTGGATCGCACCGGCCTGCATCAGGCGTCGCGCGTGACGGATGGAATTGGTCGCGACGATCCGGTCGCCCGTGGTCGATAGATAATTCGGACGAATGTCCGGGGCGATGGAAAGCTCCGACCCGGCGACATGAACAGTCCCCCGGCTTTCCGGTCGCAGGTTGCAGACGGACACTGTGACCGCGGGATAACGGTGCAACGGTTCGCCAAGCCGGTCGGTGCTGAGCGGCTGCACGTGATATTCGAGATCGGCGGTCGCGACAGATGGATCGCTCTTGGCGAAAATACCGAGCTGGCTTGGTGCCATCGACAGCGGCCCGGACCGGCGCAGCATATATTCAAGCCCCATGCCGGCCCGCGTGAACAGGTTGTGGTAGAGCTGGTTCAGCGTTCTGGCACCCTCGATGCGAAAGACGGTGCGGATCTGCAGATGGTCCTGCAGGTTTTCGCCGACGCCCGGAAGCGCATGGGTAGTCTCGATCCCGGCACGGGAAAGAACATCCGGGCGGCCGACCCCCGATAGCTCGAGGATCTTCGGCGAATTGATTGCCCCGGCGGATAGAACGACCTCACGGCTGGCGCGGGCGAAATGGGTCTGCCCGTTCAACCGGAAGCGCAGGCCGGTCACCATCCTGCCGTCGAATTCCAGCCGCTCTGTTTCAGCGCCGGTCAGCACGCGCAGATTGGCCCGCTTCATCGCCGGGCGCAAAAAGGCCTTCGTCGTGTTCCAGCGCAGACCGCCGCGCTGGTTGACCTCGAAATAGCCCGAACCTTCATTGTCGCCATCGTTGAAGTCGTCGGTCTTGCGAATGCCGAGTTCTTCGGCCGCATCGCGAAAGGCATCGAGGATCGGCCAGGACAGCCGCTGCTTCTCGACCCGCCATTCGCCGCCGGCCCCGTGCATCGAAGACTTGCCGCGATAATTGTCTTCCGACTTCAGGAAATAGGGCAACACATCGTCCCAGCCCCAGCCGGCATTGCCGATCTGCCGCCAGCCGTCATAGTCGGCGGCCTGCCCGCGCATGTAGATCATGCCGTTGATCGACGAGCAGCCGCCGAGCACTTTTCCGCGCGGATAGGGCAAGGACCGGCCGTTCAGCCCCGGCTCCGCCGCGGTCTTCATCATCCAGTCGGTGCGCGGATTGCCCATGCAGTAGAGGTATCCGATCGGAATATGGACCCAGTGGTACCGGTCGCTGCCGCCGGCCTCGAGCAGCAGCACGCGGTTTTTCGGATCGGCAGAAAGCCGATTGGCCAGAACGCATCCCGCTGATCCCGCGCCAACGATGATGAAGTCATAGCTTCCGGCATCGATCACCGCCTCATTCGCACGCTTGGTCACGCCGCCACTCCAGCAACAACAGGCTCAACCGCCGTCAGGCGCCGCCAGAGCGGCGCCATTGCCTCGGTTATATCGTTATAGAGAGCGTAGCGCCTCGCATAATGCGCCTCAAGCGAGACATCCGGACGATAGTGCCGCTCGGTCCGGACCATGGCCGCCGCACCCGCCTCGAAATCCGCGAAGAGACCGATGCCGGTTCCGGCCGCAATCGCCGCCCCCAGCGCACCGGTCTCGCGCGAGCGGGCGACGGTGACGGGAACGCCCAGCACATCGGCAAAGATCTGCGGCCAGATCAGGCTGCGCGATCCGCCGCCCGACAGCACAGCCTCGTTGAACACGGCACCGGCCTTGCGGATCGTCTCGATATGCTGGCGATGACCGAAGGCCACGCCTTCGAGCAGCGCACGCAACGAGATGGCTCTTTGTCGTGCCAGCCGGCAATGCCGTAGAAGCCGGCGCGGGCATGACCGTCCTGCTGGGCGCCGTAGAGAAAGGGATGGTAGAGCGGATCGTCTGCCGACGGCTGGACCGCGCCGGCCAGCGCGCAAGCCGCATCGAACGGCGAAACGCCTTCCACATGCCCGCCATCGAAAAACTCCCGCACCAGCCATTCGAGATTGGCGGCCGAGGTGGCGCTGTTTTCCATCGCCATGTAGCGGCGGCGGTCGAAGGTCGAGGACATGAAGACCGGGCCGTCGAGGTCGGGACCGTCGATGATGACCTGGTTGATGCTCCAGGTGCCGGCAATGATCGAGGCGCTGCCGGTGCGCGTCACGCCTGAGCCGAGCGCGCGAGGCAACGACGTCGAAGAGACCGCCGACCACAGGTGTTCCGGCCGCAAGCCCGGTCTGCGCCGCCACCTCTTCCGTGACCGTGCCGGCAATATCGGCGCTTTCGATCAGCGCGCGGCAGGAGGTCCAGGCAATCGCCAAGGCCATAGGCCTCCATCAGCGCCTGCGTCGTAGCGGCGCGCGGCAAGATCGAGCAGCCCGGCACCGGACATGTCGGATACGTCGCTGACACGCTCGCCGGTCAGCCGGTTGACGATGAAATCCTTGGAAAAGAACACCGTGCCGATCCGGCTGAACTGTTCCGGGCGGTGGCGCTTCAGCCAGGCAAGCAGCGTCGGCGTCTGCGAGGGCCATGGACGCTGGCGGGCGATCGGATAGGTCCGGTCGCCGACGCCGGTCTGGCGCCATTCCTCCGACCAGCGCCGGACGCCCGCGTATCGAGCGACTGGATGCCGAGCAGCGGCGCGCCGTCACGATCGAGCGCATAGAGCCCGTTGCCATGCCCGGCACAACCGATCGCCGCGATGTCCTCAGGCCGGATTTTCGCCCGCTGCGATACAGGCGCGGATGACCTGCCTTGCATTGGTCCAGAGTTCGTCCAGGTCACGCTCGACATGGCCGGGGCCGGCATGCGGCTGTGGCCTTCTTCGGAAGCCGCGGCGATTTCGTTGCCGTCCAGGTCGAAAATCACCGCCTTGATGACGGTGTTGCCGGCGTCGAGCCCCAAAAGATAGATCATGGGCATCGCTCGATCAGCCACGGCTGGTAGAGCGCCCACGCTTCCTCGCCGCTCGGCGCCCTCATGGATGATCGCCATCAGCGCCGCGCACCACGGCGCTCGGATTGGCGTGCTGGTAGATGTTGCGGCCATAGACCATGCCCATGGCGCCCTGCGCGCATCAGGGCCGCGGATTTTTCGAAGCACGACGCGCAGATCCTCCTTGCCGCCGCCGCGCACCAGAACCGGGCAGCGCGCCGCCTCGACGACCCGGTGGAAATCCTCGGGATTGCTGGTCGGATCGGCCTTGACGATATCCGCGCCCATTTCGCGGGCCAGCCGTGTCAGCGTGACGATCTTGTCGGCATCGCCATCGACCATGTAGCCGCCCCGCACCGTCGATTGGGCAGCATCACCAGCGGCTCGATCATCAGCGGCATGCCGTAGCGTGTCGCAATCGGCCCGCACGCGGGAAATGTTCTGCACGCACTGGCGGAACAGGTCCGGCTCGTCCGGCAGCATGAACAGGTTGACGACGACGCAGGCCGCATCCATCTCGAGCGCGCCGATCAGCGGCTCGGCCTCGTTCTGCAGCACGGCCCACATCGTCGCGGTGGCGGATGCGGTTATAGGGATTGCCCATGTCGATGCGCATGACCAGCGCCGGCTTGTCCTTGCCCGGCACGGCCTGCAGCAGATCGGCCTGACCGTAGTTCATCTGGATCGCATCGGGCCCGGCGCGACACCAGCGTCTCGACGACGCCCTCGATATCCTCCAGCCCGTCGAGGAAGCTCGGTTCGTTGCAGACGCCGTGATCGATCGCCACGTCGAGGCAGCGGCCGCCGCCGAACAGCCGGTTCATCCGGACTTTGCTGTTGTGTCTGCATTGTGTACTCCTTGGTTCGTTCCGTGCGGAAAGCATGGTCTCGTCGACGCCGTGGCGTTCGTTGAGCAGGGTGAGAAAACGGTCGCGTTCGCTGGCGCGCTGCGCTGGTGTCCAGCCCTTTTCCTGCAGCCAGCAGGTCGAGCACCGCATCCATCATGGCGAGCGAGAGTTCGCCGGAGATGGCAAGCGTCGTGCGGCGCAAAAGCAGATCGTCGAGATGTTCGACGGCCTCGTTGCGGATCAGAAACTGCATTTCACGCACCGAGTAGCCGGCGTGGCGGCAAGGGCGCGTCAGGGGCTGCGGTGATAAATTCCGCAACGGCCTGGGCATCCGTGCCGTAGCGGGAAAACAGCTCCGCCATGCGTGCGCCGGATATGCCTATGCGACGCAGCGGCCTGCCCAAGCCAGGCGGTCGCATCGGCGGGAAATGCCCGCCCGCCGCCGATGGGTCGATCGGCCGTTGTCAGCGTGACGCTGGAGCCCGAGCCGTTCCAGCGCCATGTCGGCGGCCATGTTCGCCGAAGGAGCGGAACGTCGTCCACTTGCCGCCGATCATGCACAGCACCGGCGGGCTGCCATCGCCGGGATCTACGACCGTGCAGAAATGGTCGCGCGGAATGCGGCCGGTAAAGCTGTCGGTCGCTGGCTGGCAGCGGTCGCACGCCGGAAAACTGGAAGACGATCTGTTCAGGCCGGATGGCGATATCGGGAAGCACGAAGGCCAGCGATTGCAGGATGTAGTCCCGTTCGTCGACCTCGCAGCGCACGCGTTTCGGGGTCGTCGACGCGGATGTCGGTCGAGCCGACCAGAACCTTGCCGAGATAGGGAAAGAGGATGCAGATCCGCCCATCCTCGTTCTCGTAGTAGATCATGTGATCGGCAAGCGCGTCGCGCAGATGCCGCATTGTCGATGATCAGATGCGATCCCTTGGTACCGCCCATCAACGGCGCCGGGCGCGCCTGCGGCGAAAACAGGCTCTGGTTGGCGATGTCGATCCAGCCGCCGGTGGCGTTGATGATCAGTGCCGGCTCGACGGCAACAGACACCCCGCCGACCTGGTCCTCGACACGGTATCGGCCATCTTCCGTGCGACGCAATTGCGCATAGTTCAGCGCCGCCGCCCCGAATTTTGCGCCAAGACCATCCTGCAGAAGCTCGATGCCCAGCCGCTCGGGATGGCTGACCCAGGCATCGTAATAGGTGGCCGAACTCGCTGATGCCGGAATTGAGCGCCGGCCATTTCTGAAGCGTCGCGCGGCGCCCGCGAAACTGGTGACGCGGCATCAGCGCCCGCTTGCGCGTCAGGAAATCATAGATGCTCAAGCCCGCCTTGATGGCGACAGCGCCCCGCCGGCTTGGGCGTCTCGTCAGCCCCAGAAACCGGACGATGCCGTTGCCGAGACCGGAAAAGATATCGAAGACCGGCACCGTGGTCGGCAGCGGCGCAACATAATGCGGCGCGTTGCGCAGCAGCCGGTCGCGCTCGACCAGCGATTCCTGGACCAGCTTGAACTCGCCGTTTTCGAGGTAGCGAAGTCCGCCATGCACCATGCGCGACAGGGCCGCGCTGGCGCCGGAGCAATAGTCGTGTTTCTCGACCAGCAGCACGTCCAGCCCCTGCAACGCCAGCTCCCGAAAGACGCTGATGCCGTTGATGCCGCCGCCGATGACACACACGTCCACCTTCGGGCTCTGGCGAAGCCCGTCCAAAATCTCTTCCCGTTTCATGATGGCGATCCGCTACCTGTCCATATCAGTCAGTTTCGCCGTTATGGCCGTATCGATTTCAGCCAGATCGGCAGCCTCCAGCCGGATGGTCCCGGCCCGTGCATTGTCGATTGCCTGCGCGGGATTGCGCGCGCCGCACAGCGCAAAGGTCACGCCGGGCTGGGCGAGCGTCCAGGCGATCACCATCTGGGCGATGCTGGCCCCGTGCTTGTCCGCGACCGGCCGGATGGCACCGGCAAGCGCCGTCGCCTTCTGCCGGTTGCCGATTGAAAAGCGCGGATTGTCCCTGCGCTGATCATCCCCGGAAAAGACCCGGTCCGGACCGATGGTGCCGGAGAGCAGACCGAGCGCCAGCGACGAATAGCTGAGCGTCGCGATGCCGTTGGCCCTGGTGAGCGGCAGAAGCTGCGCCTCGATCTCGCGGTCGATCATGCTGAACCGTTCCTGGATCGCATCGAGACCGCCGACGGCAAGATAGGCATCAAGATCGTCCTTGCTGACATTGCTTGCCCCGATCGCCCGGATCTTTCCAGCGGCCGCAGGTCTTCCAGCGCCCGCATCGTTTCCGCGATCGGTGTCGTCGGGTCCTGCCAATGGGTGATGTAGAGATCGATCGTGGTCGGTGCCGAGCCGCTTCAGGCTTTCCTCGACCTCGTGGACGATCGCTTCGCGGCCGAGATAACGATGCACCGGCTTGCCATCCTGATCGAAGAAATGCCGGCCCTTCTGCGTGTGCCAGACGAGGCCGCATTTGGTGGCGATGACGACCTTGTCGCGGCGGCCTTTGATCGCCTTGCCGACGATTTCCTCGGAACGCCCGAGCCCATAGGCCGGCGCCGTATCGATCAGCGTCACGCCGGCATCGAGCGAGGCCTGGATCGCGGCGATCGAGTCGCTTCTCGTCGGTCCCGCCCCACATCCAGCCGCCGATCGCCCAGGTGCCAAGCCCGACCGCCGAGGCGGAAACGCCGGATTTACCGATCTCACGTGTCAATTGCTGCCCGCTCATGCCCGTCTTCCTTCACTGCTTGCCAGTGCGAGCACCCGCGCACCCGTCGCCTCGTCGGTCACCAGCGTATCGAGATGATTGCCCCTGAGCACGCTGAGGATCGGACCGACCTTGTTTGGCCCGCTTGCCACCCCGATCTTGGTCGGGATCGAGGCGAATTCCGGCAGCGTCAGCGATACCAGCGAACGGTTGAGGCTGTAGTCGCAGATCTGGCCCCGGTCATCGAGCAGATGGGCCAGCAATTCGCAGGAGGCGCCGGATCGCTCGATTGCGGCGCGATCCGTGCTCGAGGACGGATGCAGGTCGTAATAACTGGAATCATCCGACAGGATCGAGCCGATACCGACCACCGCGACTTTCGCCTCGCGCGCCCGTTGAAACACATCGGCGACCGAGCGCATGTTGATCAGCATGTCGCGCTCCTGCGCACTATCGGCAAACAGCGGTGCGTGGATCTGATAGGAGCGCCCGCCCAGCCGCTCGGCCATCATCGTCGAGACGTGATTGACGTCGGTATAGTGCTTGCCCTGGACGCAACCGGTCGCCGGGATGACCTCGACTGCGAAGCGTCGTTGCGCCTGCAGGCCGGCAACCACGGCGCTGACGCCCTTGCCGCCGGTGATGCAGATCGTGTCGCCGTCGGTGATTTCTTCCAGCAGCAGCCGGGCTGCGGCTTCGCCAACGGCCTGCAGGGCCGTCTGCAGATTGTCGGAAACCGTCGGCACGACGATGGCGCGGCTGATGCCGCCGAGTGCCACGAGTTTTTCTTCCATATCCACCAGCGGTTCGACCGGCGACTTGATCTTGATCTCGACGAGACCGAGCTGCCGGCCGCGCTTGATCAGGCGGTTGACGGTGGCGTGCGAGATGCCGAGCTGGTCGGCGATCTGTGCCTGGGTCAGGCCTTCGAGGAAATGCAGCACCAGCGCCTGGTGCATCTGCCGGGCGATGACGATTTCTTCGCGCGGCGCGTTGACAGCTTTGAGTTTGGCGATCGGCCTATTGGGCGACATGTCAGGCAGCCTTCCGCTTGTGCAGGAAATGATCGATGGAAACAGCGGCGAGCAGAATGCAGCCTTTGATCATGTCCTGCCAATAGACGGAGACGTCAAGCAGGATCGAGGAGCTGGTGACGACCGAAAGCAGGACGATGCCGAGGATCGCGCCGAGGATGGTGCCCGAACCGCCGGTGAGGCTGGCGCCGCCGATCACCGCGGCTGCGATGACGTTGAGCTCCATGCCGACGCCGAAGGTGGGCGGTCGCCGAACCGAAGCGGGACATGTAGATGACGCCGGCAACGCCGCACAGCGTCGCACAGAGCATCGTCATCCAGAATTTCACCTGGTTGGTCCGGATGCCGGAATAGAGCGCCGCCTTCTCGTTGCTGCCGGTGTAGAACACCTTGCGGAAGGTCGTTGCCCGGCGCAGCAGGAAATCGAACAGCACGACGACGACGACGAAGATCACGATGACACAGGGAACGCCGTAGAACGTGCCCTGCCCGATGAACTTGAACGCGGGCGGCAGCGTGAACAGCGACAGCGGCGTGCCCTTGGTGCCGAGCAGGCAGAGGCCGCGCACGATCACCATGACCGCCAGCGAGACGATGAAATGGTGGAGCCCGACCACCGGTGACGAAGAAGCCCATGACGCAGCCGATCAGGCCGCTGGCAATGATGCCGATCAGCGACGCGCTCCAGGGGTCGAGCCCGATCAGGAACAGCGAGCCCGCGATCACCATGGCAAAGCGCACGACCGAGCCGACCGACAGATCGATGCCGCCGACGATCAGCAGGATGGTCATGCCGACGACGACGATGCCCTCGACCGAGAACGACATCAGCATCGCCCGGATGTTGCCCAAGGTCAGGAAGTGCGGCGAGGCAAAGCTCATGACGATGCACGAGCGCCAGGATGATCAGGATCAGCCCCGTCTCGCGCATTGTTCCGATGCGTTTCCAGCCGGGTGCCCGCGCCTGATGTGCCGTTGTCGCGATAACGTCCGCCATGACCTTGTCTCCTGCCCCTGCTTCTTCTTTATGCGGCATGCTCTGATGCCTTTGAACTGTTGTGGCCGCCGATGCCGGATGCGAGCCGCATGATCGCCTCTTCGGTCATCGCCTCGCCGTCGACCTCTCCGGCGACCGTGCCCTCGCGGACCACCAGCACCCGGTCGCACAGGCCGATCAGTTCCGGCAGTTCCGAGGAGATGACGACGATGCCGACGCCGGAGCGCGCGAGATCGCGCAGGAGGCGGTGGATTTCCGCCTTGGCGCCGACATCGACGCCGCGCGTCGGCTCGTCCAGGAAGATCACCTTGGGATCGACCGACAGTTGCTTGGCGATCGCCACCTTCTGCTGGTTGCCGCCCGAGAGCGACGAGACCGGCATGTCGATGCCGCCCATGCGCACGCCGAGCCGCTTGACCATATCCCGGGCGCGATCGGCCTCGGCCTTGCGAATTCATGAGGCCCAATGGCCCGGTCACGCGATTCGAGATCGAGAACGGCGATGTTCGCGGCGATCGACAGGTCGAGGAACAGGCCGTAGCCCTTGCGGTCCTCCGAGAGATAGACGATGCCCGCCGTCGACGGCCTGCGCATAGCGAGCGGATCTGCAGCCGCTGCCCATGCAGCTGCACTTCGCCCGCGGTCACCGGCCTCAAGCCGCAGATGCCCTCGGCGATCTCGCTGCGGCCCGAGCCGATCAGCCCGCCGAGGCCAAGGATCTCGCCCTTGCGCAGCGCAAAGCTGACATCCCGAAACGGTTGCCATCGCCGAGACCGCGGACGCTCGAGAATGATCTCGTCCGTGCGCTCCGCCGGCGCCTGCTTTGCCGGATAGAGCTGGGTCGATCTCGCGCCCGACCATGCGGCGCACCACTTCATCCGGCGTCGATCTCGCCACTTTCGCCGTCGAGACATAACGTCCGTCGCGAAACACGGTGACGCGGTCGCAGAGGCTGAAGATCTCCGCCATGCGGTGGCTGATATAGATGATCGAGATGCCTCTGCGCCTTCAGATCGCGGATGATCCCGAACAGAATCTGCGCCTCCGATTCCGTCAGCGCCGCCGTCGGCTCGTCGAAGATCAGCACCCGGCAGTCGAGCGTCAGCGCCTTGGCGATCTCGACCAGCTGCTGGCTGGAAATCGAGAGATCGTCCGACCTTGCGGCGAACGTCGATCGGTGCCAGCCGGTTCATCACGACCTGCGCGTCCCGCTCGAGCCGGCCATAGTTCATGAACGGCAGCCGCCTGCGGTTGGTCGTCGCCATGAACATGTTTTCCGCCACGGTCGCATCAGGGCAGAGCGCGATTTCCTGGTGGACGAGACCGATGCCCAAGCGATTGCGCCACGGCCGGCGACGCCACTTTCACCGGCTTGCCATCGAGCGAGGATCTCGCCCTCGCTCGGCTGCAAGACGCCGGCGATGATGTTCATCAGCGTCGACTTGCCGGCGCCGTTTTCGCCGCACAGCGCATGGATCTCGCCCTTTTCCAGGTCAAAGCTCACATCCGTCAAAGCCTTGATCGGCCCGAAGTGCTTGCTGACATTGCGGATTTCCAGAACCGGCATCGACGCCATCACAGTCTCCTCCCGAACGCTTGCGGTGGCTGTCCGGAATGAACCATCCCGGACAGCCGGCGAATAAGGTTACTCCTCGATGCCCTTCGTGCCCCGCCGCTTCAGATACTTGTCCCAGTAGAAGTCGTCGGCATTGTCGGCCGTGACGATCGACAGGCCGTTGTCGACGAAGGGAATGCTCATCGGGTTGAAGCCGGCGCGCTTGGCGTCGTTCATCGGGTCGATGAGTTCCGGATGCTTGGCAAGCCAGAGAAGCATGAAGCCCATATAGCCCTGCATGCCCTGGTTCGGGTTGATCGAGCCGAACACTTCGCCGGCCTTGATCATGTCGAGGATGTTGGCGTTGACGTCGGCGCACATGACCAGAATCTTGCCGCCGGTCTCCTTGTTGGCCTGCGACGCGCCGATGGCCGAATTGGCCTCGGGCATGAACACGGCGCCAAGGTTCGGATTGGCCTGCATCAGGCTCATCAGGCCCTGGTAGGCCTTGTTCGGATCCTGGTTGGACGCCGCGCGGCCGACCAGCTTCATGTCGGGGTATTTTTCGTTCATGCGGGCGATGAAGGCGGTGATGCGCTTGTCGTGATTGTCCTGGCCGGGGTTTTCCAGCACCGCATATTCGCCCTTGCCGCCGATCTTCTTGGCGATCGCGTCGGCCGCATAGGTGCCTTCGCGGGTGTTGTCCGAGGTGATGAAGGAGATGCGCTTGGAAATCGGCGAATCGGCCGCGAAGGTGACGACGGCGGTGCCCTGGTCGATCGCCCGGTTGATCGGCTCGATGAACGGGTCCGAGTTCATCGGATGCACCAGAATGCCGGCCGGGTTCTGGGCCAGTGCCTGGTCGAACGTGGCGATCTGCTTGTTGACGTCATATTCCGGCGTGCCGGTATAGGCGGTCTCGCAGCCGAGCTGCTGGCCGGCCTGCTTGAACATCTCATAGACCGGGAACCAGTATTCGACGCCCGAGACCATGACGTTCATGACGTATTTTTCGCCCGGCTTGCAGCGAAACGGGTTCTCCGTTTCAGCGCTGGCGGCGCCGGCAAACAGGGTGGTTGCAAGGACCGCCATTGCGGTCGTGCTTAGAAAATTGCGCAAGATTCCTCCTCGAGGCCGAAGCCCCTCCCAAAATGTCCGGTGGCGCCAGAAGAGCGACCGTTGATCCAATGAAGACCGAACTTCCTCCTCGAAGTCCGATAGGGGGAGATAAACGCAACGGATGTTTTATGTCAATATAATTCATATGTTGAAATATATTTCATGTACTTCGCGCAACAGGCTGACGTCGCCGATAGGAGAGCGGACCCGAGCAAGGTTTGTGTTCCGACGGAGGGAAAAGAAGGGCGGTGCGCAGACTGCTGATAAACAGGGGGGCCCATAAACGGATGCGGCAACCGCGCTCTCCGTCATCCTCGCCCTTGGGTCGAGGATCCAGCGACCCGACGTCCGTCGGGTCATGAGCTTATAGCCCAAGGACCTGGGCGGCTGAATCCCTGTGACGCGCACAGGGATGAAGGAGGATGGCCGCGCGATTTGCGCGACCGATAGTCATCGCGTCTGGCGGAAAAACAGGTCGTTCGAGTCTGAGGCGCAAGCGCCCCTACTCATCGCCCATCTTCAGCGCTGCGATAAACGCTTCCTGCGGGATGTCGACCTTGCCGAACTGGCGCATGCGCTTCTTGCCGGCCTTCTGCTTGTCGAGCAGCTTGCGCTTGCGGGATGCGTCGCCGCCATAGCATTTGGCGGTCACGTCCTTGCGCAGCGCCGAAATGGTTTCGCGGGCGATCACGTTGCCGCCGATGGCCGCCTGGATCGGGATCTTGAACATGTGCTTCGGGATCAGCTCCTTGAGCTTCTCGCACATGTCGCGGCCGCGCTTTTCGGCCGCCATGCGGTGGACCATCATCGAGAGCGCATCGACCGGCTCGCCATTGACGAGGATCGACATCTTGACCAGATTGCCTTCGCGGTGGTCGGTCAGGTGGTAGTCGAACGAGGCATAGCCCTTGGAGATCGACTTCAGCCGGTCGTAGAAATCGAACACGACTTCGTTGAGCGGCAGGTCATAGGTCAGCATGGCGCGCTTGCCGACATAGGTGAGTTCGATCTGCATGCCGCGGCGGTCCTGGCAGAGCTTCAGGATGCCGCCGAGATAATCGTCCGGCGTCAGGATGGTGGCGCGGATCCATGGCTCGTGGATTTCGGCGATCTTGACGACATCGGGCATGTCGGCCGGATTGTGCAGCTCGCGCTCGGTGCCGTCGTTCATGAACAGCTTGTAGACGACGGAGGGGGCAGTCGCGATCAGGTCGAGATCGAACTCGCGCTCGAGGCGCTCCTGGATGATTTCGAGATGCAGCAGGCCGAGGAAGCCGCAGCGGAAACCGAAGCCGAGAGCGGCCGAGGATTCCATTTCGAAGGAGAAGGACGCGTCGTTGAGGCGCAGCTTGCCCATGGCGGCGCGCAGGTCCTCGAAATCGGCAGCATCGACCGGGAACAGTCCGCAGAACACCACCGGCTGCGCCGGCTTGAAGCCCGGCAGCGCCTTGGCGGTCGGGCGCTTGTCCTCGGTGATGGTGTCGCCGACGCGGGTATCGGCCACTTCCTTGATCGAGGCGGTGATGAAGCCGATCTCGCCCGGGCCGAGCGCATCGACGGTGACCATCTTCGGCGTGATGACGCCGACGCGTTCGACCTGATACTTGGCATCCGTGCCCATCATGCGCATGGTCTGGCCCTTCTTCAGCACGCCGTCGAGAACCCGCACCAGAACGATGACGCCGAGATAGGTGTCGTACCAGCTGTCGACCAGCAGCGCCTTCAGGGGCGCGTTGTCGCCACCTTCGCTCTTCGGCGCCGGCAACTGGTGCACGATCGCTTCCAGAACGTCGGGAATGCCGAGCCCGGTCTTGGCCGAGATCAGCACGGCCTTGCGAGGCGTCGATGCCGATGACTTCCTCGATCTGCTCGCGGATGCGGTCCGGCTCGGCGGCCGGCAGGTCGATCTTGTTGAGAACGGTGACGATCTCGTGGTTGTTGTCGATGCGCCTGATAGACGTTGGCGAGCGTCTGGGCCTCGACGCCCTGCGACGCATCGACCACCAGAAGCGAACCTTCGCAGGCCGACAGCGAACGCGAGACTTCATAGGCAAAGTCGACGTGTCCGGGCGTGTCGATCAGGTTCAGAACATAGGTCTCGCCATTGTTGGCGACGTAATGCAGGCGCACGGTCTGCGCCTTGATGGTGATGCCGCGCTCCTTCTCGATATCCATGTTGTCGAGAACCTGCTCGGACATCTCGCGATCGGCGAGGCCGCCGGTCGACTGGATCAACCGGTCAGCCAGCGTCGACTTGCCATGGTCGATATGGGCGACGATCGAAAAATTGCGGATGTGCGACAGGGGCGTCTTTGAAGGTGTTGTGCTCATGCGCCGCATATAGCAGCGCATACAGGCGCCGCAAAGCGGGAAATGCAGGCTTTGTTCACTATAATTAGGGGTTCAGGCCTGCGGCGGACCGGCCTGCGACGCCCCGTCCATCAGGGCGCCTGCATTCGGCATCTGCGCACTCTTCATCTCGAAATTCTCCCGCAGGTGCGGCGGCACCGTTTCGCGGAACCTGAGCCTGACGGCAACGAAGACGGCATAGGCGAGCGCCGTTCCCATGGCGGCGTAGATGAAGGTCTTCGGCCCGAAGACCGGTGTCAGCAGCGTGATCGACAGGGGGACGATCGTGGCCGCGATCGACCAGCACATCAGAAGCGTCGAGGCGAGCGGTACGAAATCTGTTGGCGCCGTGCGGTCGTTGGCATGGGCGTTGGCGATCGAATAGACCGTCTCGACGGCACCGGCAAACACCGCAAAGACCAGCATCAGGAGGATCAGGTTGGCGAAGGAAACGAACAGCGAAACGACGCCGGCAAGCGCGATCAGGATGCAGACGAGGATGAGCACGATGCGCCGGTCGATCCGGTCGGACAGCACGCCCATCGGATACTGGATGAAGATCAGCCCGAACTGCATGACCAGCATCAGAAGCGCCACGTCCCCTTGGGCGACCGAATTGGCAGCGGCATAGATGGGGGTAAAGCCCTGCACCGCCATCGACAATCCACCCGCGGCCAGAACGCCGACGAAGGCGACCGGCGAGTTGCGCCAGACGAGCGGCACATCGACGCTGACCTTGCCCGGCGGCGGCGGATTGGGCAGGCGCGTCAGCCCGATCGGCAGGATCGCCAGCGTCGTGAAGAAGATGGTGAGGATCGGGGCCAGATTGCCCTCGGCCGGGATCTGGCCGAACAGCCAGGCGCCGACCCCGATGGCGATGACATAGATCATGTAGAACAGCGACATGGCCCTGCCGCGCCAGCTATTGGCAGCGGCGTGATTGAGCCAGCTCAGCGTGATGATGAAATTGATATTGCCGGCCATGCCATAGATGCCCCGGGCCAGAACCCAGAGCCAGGGCGAGACCCCGAGGCTGATCAGCACCGCCGAGAGGATGACCAGCGCCATGGAGCAGGAAAAGGCCCGCGCATGGCCGACACGGCGGATCATCGGCCCTGCAACGACGCAGCCGGCCAGGCCGCCAAAGGCAAGCGCGGTCACCGCAGCACCCGCGACCTCCGGCGAACTGCCGCTTTTGGCCAGCATGAACGGCACATAGGCGAACATCATGCCGTTGCCGATGCCGACGCCGGCCATCGACAGCACGATGCTGGTGATCGACAGGACCGAGGATGCGGATTTTGCAGGGTCGGACATAACGGTTTCCTTGCGATGCGGCGTTGATAGCCGACGCGGCATTGCGCAAAATTGCACACGGTGCCTCTGGCAACCATAGGCCTCGCCACCAGCCCGACGGTATCGCCGCTGCGGCATGGCCCGCATTTATTTTCCGCCCATGGCCTCGATTGGTTGACTCCACTATAAGAATCTACAATTCTCTTATAATGGAAAATTCAGGTCAGGATCTCGAAAGCAGTATCGGTGCGCGCGTCCGCGCCATCCGTCTCGACCAGAATCTGACGCTGGACGAACTGGCGCTGCAATCGGGCGTGAGCCGGGCGATGATCTCGCGTATCGAGCGCGGCGAGGCAAGCCCCACGGCCCAGCTTCTGGCGCGGCTCTGCAGCGCCTTGGGGACGACGCTGTCGCGATTTTTCGCCTTTCAGGAGGCGCCGGCAAGCCCGCTGTCACGACATGCGGACCAACATCTCTGGCGCGACCCGGAAACCGGCTATGTCCGCCGTGCGGTTTCGCCCGAGGGCATGCCGACGCCGGTGGATATCGTCGCGGTGGATTTTCCGCCCGGTGCACGGGTGGTTTTCGATCCGCATCCGCCCGACACCGAGACAACGCAGCACATCTGGCTGTTCGAGGGGCGGCTGACGATGACCAGTGCCGGGGAGACCCACACGCTGGAGCCAGGCGATTGCCTGTTCATGCCGCTTGGCCACGGCCACAGCTTCCACAATCCGCACTCCGAGCCGGCGCGCTACGCCGTCATTCTCAACCGCAGGACCTTGAAGACACGATGACCGATGCCCGTATCCGCATACTTGACGAAGACCAGACCCGACAGGCGATGCCAGCCCTGGCAGGCATCCTTGCCGACTGCGTCGATGATGGCGCGTCGGTCGGCTTTCTCGCCCCCTATACGACAGCGGATGCCCTATCCTTCTGGGACGGTGTCCGCGCGGCCGTCGGGCAGGAGGCAACCGTTCTTCTGGTGGCCGAAGTCGGGGGAGAAATCCTCGGCACCGTGCAGCTGGGTATCAGGCTGCCGCCCAACCAGCCGCACCGCGCCGACCTGAAAAAACTGCTCGTTCACCGGAAGGGTCGTGGGCTGGGGCTCGGCCGCGCCCTGATGGAGGCGGCAGAGGCCGAGGCTGCCCGGCTCGGCCGGCGCGTGCTGGTTCTGGACACGGCAACCGACAGCCCCGCCGAGGCGATTTATCAGCGGCTGGGCTGGGTCAGGGTCGGCGTCATTCCCGACTACGCGATGATGCCGGATGGCAGCTATTGCGGTTCGACCTTTTTCTACAAGCATCTTGATCGCTGAGCCTCTCGCAGCGGCCCTTCGAAGCGTTCATGCCAAAAAATGTCATGCCCAAAAATGTACAGCAAAATTTGGCGAAAATCGGTATTTTTGGCGATCTGTCCCATTTTGTGTGTCTTGGCTTCATGATACGCGAATATTAGCCGGAAGGCTTGTAGTCAAAGGGAACCCCATGAAGACCATCTCCACCCGCGTGCGCCTTGTCGCACTGTCCATGTTCATGCTTGCCGGTGGCCTGCAGGCCGCAACGGCGGCAGATGTCACTTTCCAGATGAGAAACAGCCATCCGAATGCCGTCGAGGTCGAACTCTACAGCCAGGATCGCAACCATGTTTGGCCGGGCAACAATGAGGTTTATTACCTCGACGACGGCGAGACGAAGCAGATTCCGCTTTCCTGCGATGAAGGCGAGAAGATCTGCTACGGCGCCTGGGTTTCCGGCGACAAGGCGACCTATTGGGGAACCGGCCCTGCGAATGCCGAAACCTGCGAAGATTGCTGCTACACCTGCGAGGGCGGCAGCACGGAAGAAATCAACCTGACCGAATAGTCTGGCAAACCGGAGCGCTTCGAACAGCGGGGCGCTCCGGTCATTTCCTAACGTGGCTGTCGGGCAAAGCCCTTGACCAGGATCGGCCCGGTCGGACGGCCCGTCGGTGAACCGCCTGCCTGTTCTATCGTGATCTCATAAAGCTGCGCCTCCTGCGGCTGCGGCAGGGCCGGCCCATCCAGCGTCATGGTGCGCGATGCCGGCAGCAGACCGAGCGAAACCGGTCCCATCTCCTTCGACGGCAGCGTCCACACCTGCATCACCCGCCCCTGAGGAACATCGAATTCGGCAAGCGGCGTGATCCGCGCCGAGGCATCGCCGAAATCCTCAACGAGAACAAGCGGCTCTCCGGCCTCATTCACAAGGACGGCGACGACCTGTGGTTCCGGCTGCATGATCAGGCTGAAACCGAGCCCGATCGCCAGCAACAAGGAGGCGGCCATGCCGGCCAGGGCGGCCCAACGCCAGCGCCCTTCCCTGTTGTCGTTTGCCGGCGCCTTCGCTGGAGCGACAGGGTTCTCTGAACGGGCATGGTCGAGGCCGGAGGCAATGCGGTTCCACAGACCGTCGGCTTCAGTCGCCGGATCTGCGAGCAGGTCGAGTTTCAAAAAGCGATCCCGGCTGGCCGCGACCGCGGCACGCAGCATCGCATCGCCTTCGATGCGCGCTTCGACACGGACGTGCTCGTCGCTATCCAGCAGGCCAAGCACATACTCATCCGCCAGTTCGTCGATGTTTTCGCTCAGCTCGCTCATGCCAGGCACTCCCGCAGGGAGGCAAGGCCGCGGCGAACCCAGGCCTTGGCGGTACCGAGCGGCACCTGCAGGCGGCCGGCAATTTCACCATGGGTATAGCCCGACATATAGGCCATGAGCACGCTGCGCCGTTTGGTTTCATCCAGGCGCGACAGGCATTCGCGCAGGCGGTCGTGGTGGTCGAGGTCCGTCCAGGAATCGGCGGCATAGTCGCGATGCGCGGCGTCCTGAAGCTGCGCCAGAGTGTCGGTGTCGGTCAGTTCCAGCCGCTTGCCGTCGCGCAGAAGGTTGAGCGCACGGTTTCGCGCGATCGCATAGATCCAGCCCCGCGCCGAGCCCCGATCGGGTGCATATTGCGACGCCTTGGTCCAGATCTGGATGAAAGCCTCCTGCACCACATCTTCGGCCAGATCGCGTCGCCGCAGGATCCGCTGGGCGACGGCAATCATCCGTGCGCCCTCCTGCTGGAATATCAGGCGCAGGGCCGCACGATCGCCCCGTGCGCATCCATCCAGCGCATCCGACAGCATCTTCTGGTCATCCTGCATTGCGGTTCTGCCATCCCCCTCCGGAGCATGCTGCTCCATGCCAGTGACGGAGCTAGGGCCGGCACCGCGTTTCGGCAAGCGACGCACGTCCAAACTTTCCTCTGCCCTTCTGTCCAACATGGTGTTCATGACCGTATCTACACGCGACGGGCGTCTTCAGATGCAAAGGGCGAAAAATAAATGTCGCGCCGCTGCATCCAAATGCTGCGGCCGTGTGTCTCCAGTCTGAAGGCGACGGAAAACGATGCCTTCAACCGCTGAATTCACTCAACAAGGAGACTTGGGATGACCACCATCAAGACCGTACTGATCGCATCGACCGTCCTCATGGGCAGCGCCGTTGCCGGCTTTGCCGCGCCGGTCCTTGGCCTTACCGGCGAAAAGACGCTGGTCATGTTCGACACCGCAAGCCCCGCCGTGACCAAGACCATGGACGTCACCGGCGTCGACAGCCTCGTCGGCATCGATTTCCGTCCCGGCAACAAGACCGTCATCGGCGTGACGCCGGACAGCACGATCGTCACGATCGATCTCGCAACGGGTGCGGCAACCGAAGTCGCCAAGATGAACACGCCGCTCGCCATCGATGACGCACCGGTCGTCGTCGACTTCAACCCGATGGCAGACCGCCTGCGCTTCATGACGGGCACAACCAATCACCGCGTCCATCCGGATACGGGCGAAGTAACCGTCGATGGTACGCTCGCCTTCGAAGAGGGCGACATGCACAAGGGCGAAACCCCGAACATTGTTGCCGCGGCCTATATCAATTCCTTCGGCAAGCCGGAAAAGACCGGCATGTTCAACATCGATGCGACGATCGGCGCTCTGATCCAGCAGACCAAGCCGAATGACGGCACGCTGAAAGCCATCGGCAAGCTCGGCATCGAAGGCGCAGCCTCGACCTATGCCTTCGACGTGCAGACCACCGAGGACGGCACCAATACCGCATGGCTCGTCAATGGCTCGAAGCTCTATACGGTCAACCTTGAAACCGGCGCGGCCACGGCAGCCGGTGACATCACCGGAGCAAGCGGCGACATCCGCGACATCGCCGTGCTGCCGGCGATGTAAACCGCATCAAACCATGCATGCGCGCAAGCGGGTCGTTGCTCAGGCAGCGGCCCGTTTTTATCCGCGTTCTTGCTAGGTGGAAGCCGTGCGCCAATCCGGGCGCCTCAACTCGTACCAGACTTCGCCATGCTCGCTGCCCGCAATCGGATCGGGCCCGTCGAACGGAATTGTTCGGACAAAGGTCATCCCGATCTTTTCCATCACGCGGCGCGATCCGTGGTTTACGGTCATCGTCGTTGCCACGATCCTGTCATAGCCGACGCTTCCAAACCCCCAGTCGACGAGCGCCGAGGCTCCTTCCGCAGCCAGCCCCTGTCCCCATTCGGTTCGGCGCAGACGATATCCGAGCTCGGCCAGCCCTTCATTCTCCGGCCACAGGCAGAACCATCCGACGAAAGCGCCATTGCTGGAGCGCCTTGCCGTCCAGACATAAGGCTCCGTTCCCCGAGGCATGAGGAACGTGGCGTCGGGATGGTCGCGCGTATGATCGACCGCGTGTCCGCCGTTCAGAAAGCGCATGACATCCGGGTCCAGCTCCAGCGCAATGAAATCACTGCGGTCGCCTGGGCAGCAGGGGCTGAGGGTCAGCCGCGTGGTCTGCAAAAAGGTCATTCTCACCTGTCCCGAACATAACTGAGCCAGTCAGCGCCGATATTTCGCAATTTCGGACGGTCTCATTCAAGCCGGCGCTTGAAAAGCAATAGTTTTGATGGGTCAGTCCTTGCCCTTCATCTTCCTGCCGCAATCGGTAGTATGAAGCAAAGTCTGAACCAACAGGGACCATTGATTCCATGCTCAAGAGATTTGCAGTGCTGGCTGTCGCGGCCGTTTATCTATCCGGATGCACGACGACGGATCCGTATACGGGCGAACAGAAAATGTCGAACACAGCCGGCGGTGCGCTGATTGGTGCCGGCCTTGGTGCTGCAACCGGTCTTCTCGTCGGCGGCAGCGCTGCCGGACGGCGCGATGCAGCGCTTGTCGGTGCAGGCATCGGTGCGCTCGGCGGCGGGCTGATCGGCAACTACATGGACAGCCAGGAGAGCGAACTGCGCGCCCAGTTGCAGAATACCGGCGTTTCCGTCACCCGCGTCGGCGACCGCATCGTTCTGAACATGCCCGAAAACATCACCTTTGCCACCGACCAGGACCAGATGAACCCGAGAGCCTATCCGACGCTCGATTCGGTGGCGATCGTGCTGCGCAAATTCAACAAGACGCTTGTCGATGTCGACGGCCATACGGATTCGACCGGTAGCGCCAGCTACAATCAGGGCCTTTCGGAACGCCGGGCAATTTCGGTTGCCAACTATCTCGGCTCGCGCGGCGTCGACCAGCGCCGCATGTCGGCCGTCGGCTACGGGCCGGACCGGCCGATCACATCGAATGCCTCACCGGAAGGACGCGCGCAGAACCGCCGCGTCGAAATCTCGATCGCGCCGATCCGGGAAGGCTGATCGGTCTTTGATGTTTTTTCGAAGCCGGCCCCGAAAGGTGGCCGGCTTTGTGCTGTCTGCGCTCCGCAGAAAACACCTCAAGCCTGCGGCGGATAGGCGTGTTCCTCGCCCTTGAAATTGGTCACGGTGAAACAACCGCCGCCATTGTCCTCGATCGTCGAGGCACTCACCACCGCCTTGCCGTGGCCGCCGGGAATATCGAGGACATAGGTGGGCTGGCAGAGGCCGGAGATCCGGCCGCGCAGGGCGGCGACCAGCGCCTGGCCTTCTGCGATCGACAGCGCGGAAATGGCCGGTGCCCGGTGCCAGATCCGGGTGATGCAGATAATAGGGCTTGATCCGGTTTTCGACAAAGCCGCGCATCAGCGCTGCCAGCGTTTCGACGTCGTCGTTGACACCCTTCAGCAGCACCGATCTGGCTGACCATGAACGATGCCGCATCGACCAGTCTCGGCGATGGCATGCTGTGCCTGCGCCGTCAGTTCGCGCGGATGATTGGCGTGCAGCGCGACGATAGGTCGTCTTGCCGCTGGCTTTCAGCGCAGCGACCAGATCGCTATCGATCCGTGCCGGCTCGACGACCGGCACGCGGGTATGAAAGCGGACGATCTTCACATGCTCGATCGCCGCCAGCCGTTGCATGATCTCGGCAAGCCGACGCGGTGACAGAACCAGCGGATCGCCGCCGGTGAGGATGACTTCCCAGATTTCGGCATGCGCCGCAATATAGGCGAAGGCAGCATCCATGCTCTGCGCCGTCAGCGTGCCTCGCCCCTGCGGCCCGACCATTTCGCGGCGAAAGCAGAAGCGGCAATAGACCGGGCAGACATGCACGGCCTTCAACAGCACGCGGTCCGGATATCGATGCACGATGCCTTCGACCGGGCTATGCGCAGCGTCGCCGATCGGGTCGCCGCGCTCTTCCGGCAGATGTATCAACTCGGCCGCGATCGGGCACGAACTGCCGGGCGATCGGATCGTGCGGATCGTCGCGGATCGATCAGGGCTGCCATCGCCGGCGTGACCGCGATTGCATAACGCGCCGCCACCGCATCCATGGCCGCGATCGTCTTCGGGCCGGATAAGTCCTGCCTCGTGCAGTTCGGTCGCGGTGCGGATCGGTCAGACGGCTGTCATCGCGCTTCGCTCGCCGTCTCGGCGCACCGGCGCCCAGATCACCTGGTCGATACGCGTGGCGCCGGTTGCCAGCATGACCAGCCGGTCGAAGCCGAGCGCGATGCCGCTCGCCTCCGGCATGATGCGCGAGGGCCGCCAGGAAATCCTCGTCCAGCGGATAGGTCTCGCCGTAGACGCGCTGCTTCTCGTCCATTTCCGGCTCGAAGCGGCGGCGCTGTTCGTCGGCGTCGGTCAGTTCACCGAAGGCATTGGCGAGTTCGACGCCGCAGGCATAAAGCTCGAAGCGTTCGGCGACGCGCGGATCATGCGGCCGTCGGCCGCGCAAGAGCGGCCTCGGCGACGGGATATTCGATCAAGTATGGTCGCGCGGCCGAAGCCCAGATTGGGCTCGATCTTTTCGACGATCACCCGGCTGAAGAGATCCGACCAGGTGTCGTCGTCGGCGACACGCATGCCGGCGGTCGTCAGGCTGGCGGCAAGAGCGTCCCGGTCGGTTGCGCCGTCGTTGCATCGATGGATGGCCAGCAGATCGATGCCGGCAAAGCGCTCGAAGGCCTCGGCGACGGTAAGGCGCTCCGGCTCAGCGAAACGGATCGCAGTGCCGGCCGCGCCATGTGAAGCTGCTCGTGCCCGACCGTCTCGGCGGCAAGCGCCAGCATCTCGGCTGCAGTCCCGCATCAGCGTCTCATAGGCTCTCGCCGGCGCGATACCATTCCAGCATGGTGAATTCGGGATGGTGCAGCGGCCCGCGCTCGCGGTTGCGATAGACATGGGCGAAGCAGGCGATGCGCCTTTCACCCGCCGACAGCAGCTTCTTGCAGGCAAATTCCGGCGAGGTGTGCAGATAGAGCGGCGTGCGGCTGCCATCGTGATCGATCGCCTCCGTCGCGAAGGCATGCAGATGCGCCTCGTTGCCGGGCGAGACCTGCAGCGTCGCCGTATCGACCTCGATGAAATCGCGCTCGGCGAAGATAGCCGCGCAATGCCGCCTGAATCCGGTTGCGGCCGAGCAGAAATCGCACGGCGGTCGGCATGGACATCCGGGCGTCCACCAGGGAGAGGCAACGGGCATGCAGTCTGTGTCATTCGTCGAGTCATTCTCGTTCACGGTTTCTTCAAAGCGTGGCTGGCATATTTGCGCAAATTTAGGTAGTTGCGGCCCGAAAACTCATTCCGGCGTCTTCGCGGATATGTCGTGCGTCCTCTACGACGCATCTAGCACAGTTACAAGGAAGACTTATGGTCAAGGTCATCGCCTCCTCGGTCCGCAAGGGCAATGTTCTCGAAGTCGACGGCAAGCTCTACGTCGTTCTGACCGCCGCAGAACTTCCATCCCGGCAAGGGCACGCCGGTGACCCAGATCGACATGCGCCGCATTTCCGATGGCGTGAAGGTTTCCGAGCGCTGGCGGACGACCGAACAGGTCGAGCGCGCCTTTGTCGAAGACCGCGACCTCACACTTCCTCTACGAAGACGGCGAAGGCTTCCACTTCATGAACCCGGAAACCTACGATCAGGTCGCCGTCGCCGCCGACGTCGTCGGCGACGACAAGGCCTATCTGCAGGAAGGCATGGTCGTTCAGCTGTCGATGCTACGAAGGCCTCGCGCTGGCGCTTGAACTGCCGCCCGCATGACGCTGGAAATCATCGAGACCGAACCGGTCGTCAAGGGCCAGACCGCATCGTCGTCCTACAAGCCGGCGATCCTGTCGAACGGCGTGCGCACCATGGTTCCGCCGCATATCGGCGTCGGCACCCGCGTCGTCATCCTGACGGAAGACGCCTCCTATGTCGAGCGCGCCAAGGACTGATTGGCTCTCGACATATCCAGACATGAAAAAGGCGCCGTGCGGGTTCACGGCGCCTTTTTTATTGAGAGAATGGAAAAGTCCGTCTCAGTTTTTCAGTTCGGGATAGTGTTCTTCGGCCTCGACGCCGGCTTCGGTCTCGTCGTAACCTTCGAGGGTTACGCTGACATTGTCCTCGACGCTGAGGCCACCTTCCCGGCGTACCGGAATGCGGGCGCCGTTGTCGCGTACCAACACGGCTTCGCCGCTGAAGCCCTGCTGCAGAAGCCAGTCGCGCGGAGCAATGAGACGAATGCGCACCTGCTTGCTGTCGTCCTCTTCGCGGGCGACCACGAGTTCATAGGACACCGGCTTGGACTGGCCGTTGATTTCCAGCATGCCGCTGCCGTTTCCTTCGTCTGCAAATGTGAGCATTGTCTTGTCTCCTTGCCGGATGCGGCTCAGCGCCGGACGGCGCGTCCAACCGCAATCAGAATACATGCACCGATGAAACCGATGATGAGGTAGGCGAGCCAACCGGTGAAGCTCATCCCGGCAAATGTCAGGATGGCATTGAGAACGACCGCGCCGATGATGCCGAGAAGGATGTTCATGAACAGGCCCATGTTGGACTTCATGAACTGCTCGGCCATCCAGCCGGCAAAACCGCCAATAATAATCGCCGCAATCCAGCCCACGCCATTCACATCCATTGTTTTCTCCTGGGTTCAACCAATGATTTTCGTCAGGGATGAACGGATCAGGCGCGAATATGTTCCGGGCGATGTTGCGGCAGCATCAGGCCCGTTGATGCTAAGGGCCACGAAATTGAATTTGCAGCGCCGCAATTGCTCCGGTAGAGCCGATCCCCGGAGCGGCCAACGATCGGCCCGGGAACGTCGGCGAAAACAGCAGGTCAGCATGGCAGGAAAAACAGGTGGCGTAGGAACGGCAGCAGCCTTGACCGGCGGCCTGCTCTGTCTCCTGTCGATGTCGAGCGTGCAATTCGGGTCGGCGTTTTCAGCGTCTGCAATCGCGTCCTATGGCGCCTTCGGCACCACATGGATGCGGCTGATCTGGGCGGCGGCGCTTCTGGCAGTGATCGTTCGTCCGCCGGTTCTCCGCTATTCCCGCGCGCAATGGCAGACGGCCGCGATGCTCGGCGCATCCATGGCCGGCATGACGCTCTGTTTCTTTGCGGCCATCGAACGCATTCCGCTCGGGCTTGCCGTCGCCATCGACTTTCTCGGACCGCTGGCGGTCGCGACATTTGCCTTCGGACTTGGCTGGCGGCTTGTCTGGCCGCTGATTGCCGGGGCCGGCGTGCTGATGCTGGCGCATGACGGCACCGGCTGGATCGGCGACAGGGCCGGCATCCTTTTCGCGTTCGGCGCCGCCACCGGCTGGGCGCTCTACATCATCCTGATGAAAAAGGCCGGAAATGCCTTCGAGGGACTGCAGGGTCTTTCGATGTCGCTGATCATTGCCGCGATCGTCGCCACGCCCTTCGGCCTTGTCGATGGTGCGAGAATGACCACGGACGGCGTACTCAGCATCGCCGGTCTGGCGATCCTCGTTCCCCTCCTGCCCTATGCGCTGGAGATGATTGCGCTCCGGCGCATGACCATGTCGTCCTTCGGCATCCTGATGAGCCTTGAGCCGGCCATGGGGGCTCTGGCGGGCTTCCTGGTGCTCGCCCAGCCAATGACCGCGGCGCAGATCGCGGGCACTGTTCTGGTGGTCGCAGCATCAGCCGGAGCAACGGCGACAACGGCCTGATGCGGGCCGCATTTTCGGCGCGCAATTTGCAAACCCGATGATAGGATGCGGCTGAAAGGTCGTTTTCTCCATCTCGAGGTGCGCATGTTTCTGCTGTCCCATATGATGAAAGCCTTTATCAAAAAAGGTCAGCTGACGGTCATCGACGCCGACGGCAAGGCCCATGTCTTTTCCGGAGGGCCCGGCCCCGAAGTGACGATGCGGCTGACGGACAGGAAGCTCTACCGGACACTCGTCTTCAATGCCGAGCTTGCAGCAGGCGAAGCCTATATGGACGGCACCATGCGCTTCGAGAACGGCTCGACGCTCAAGGATTTCCTGACGCTCTTTTCGATCAACCGGCTGTCGCTCGGCTCCTATCCGATCCAGAAGGCGTTGCGCGCGGTCAAGATGCGGTTCCGCAACCGGCAGCAGTCCAACCGCAAGGGACAGGCGCAGCAGAATGTTGCCCATCACTATGATGTCGGCAATGAATTCTACAAATTGTTCCTCGATGAGAACATGCTCTATTCCTGCGCCTATTTCCGCGAGGAAGGCGAGACGCTGGAACAGGCGCAGCGCAACAAGCTGCGGCTTCTGGCCTCCAAGCTCGGCCTGCGGCCGGGCATGAAGGTGCTCGACATCGGCTGCGGCTGGGGCGATCTTGCGCTCTATCTCGCCCAGCTGGAAGACGTCGAGGTGCTCGGCGTCACTCTGTCGAAGGAGCAGCAGGCGCTGGCCTCGCAGCGCGCCAAGGCGGCCGGTCTCGAAGGGCGCGTGCGCTTCGAGCTGCGGGACTATCGCGACGTCGATGAACGCTTCGACCGGATCGTTTCGGTCGGCATGTTCGAGCATGTCGGTGTCAGCCACTACGACGAATTCTTCAAGAAGCTCAACGCGCTGATGCCGGATGACGGTGTCGCTGTCATTCATTCGATCGGCCATATGAGCCCGCCGGGAATGGCCAGCGCCTGGCTGCGCAAATACATCTTTCCCGGCGCCTATTCCCCGGCATTGTCGGAGGTTTTCTCGGTGGTCGAACAGAACAGCCTCTGGGTGACGGATCTCGAATTCCTGCGCGTGCATTATGCGACGACGCTGAAACACTGGGTCGAGCGCTTCGAGATGAACCGCGACAAGGTCGTGGCGCTTTATGACGAGCGCTTTGCCCGCATGTGGGAGTTCTACCTGATCAGCTGCGAGATGATGTTCCGGACGGGCAGCCAGCTGGTCTTTCACATGCAGCTGTCACGGAGCCGCGACGCAGCCCCCATCGTTCGCGACTATATCACCGACCGTCAGAGGGCCTATGTCGTGCGCGAAAAGACCCTCAATCTTTCGCTGTAGCAGCGGCCTCCGCCGGGCCCGACCACTGCAACCGCTTGTAGTCGAAGCCGTATTCGAGCGTCGGCTTGACGACGGCGAAGAAGGGCGAGAGATCGAAATCGCGCGGCGTGTACAGCGAGTAATGCCTGATGTGCAGGATTTCGGAACGGGAATAGGTGGACGTCGCCGCTGCCCGTCCCGGCGCGCGGGTGATTTCCGGCAGGATCGGATAGCGAATGCCCTCGAAGGCCTGGGCAATCAGCGTCGAGCAGATCGCCCGCGTCGGATCGCCCGAGCCGAAGGCCAGCATGCGGCGACGCCAGCGCACCGGCACCGGCGGTGTCGGCAGGAAGTAGCGCAACATGTCGAAGATATTCTTGAGATCATATTTCAACCCGAGCCGCGAGATCATGAAGGAGACCAGCGCATTCCGGTCTTCCGGCGTCAGCCCGATGGGTCGGCAGATGCGGGTGTTGTAGGTCGCATATTTGTTGAGCGGAACGGCGACACAGCCCTCGCCAAGATTGACCTCGATCAGTTGCGGCCGGTCGATGATCGGCAAAGCTGCCTGGTCGAGCGTCAGCGGTATCTGGTCGCCGGCGAAAAAGGCGGCATGCGACCAGGTGGATTGCGTCAGATACTTGATCGAGGCGGACATTTTCTGGTTGCCCTCGACAAGGAGGACGTCGCCGGGGCGCAGCGTGCGCGCCAGAGTTCCCGGATCGGAGGGCGTATAGGGCTCATAACCGGAGGTCTTGGTCTCGAGCCGCGCCGCCACCACCCGCCCGAAGCGGTCGAGCAGGGTTTCCCTGCCCAATGAAAGGGTGTTGATGGCGGATGTCAAACAGGACCCTCCCGGTCGTTGCCGTCATTCTAGCCATCGCCGCCCCAACGAGTCGATAGCCGCCGCTCTTCAGAATGCCCTTCTGGCGCTCACCTTTGCGTCACCTGTCTTGATGTCCCCCGAGCCTTCAAGTCTGCACCGCGCTGTCCTATCTTGCGGGGGGTGCAAACGGGAGGACACGTCGCGATGGACTATCTCTGGCTCAAGGCCCTGCATGTGGCAGCGATCATCACCTGGGTTGGCGGCATGCTCGCCATGTCCGTCGCTTCCCGGACCCTGCCCGCCGCCGGGGCTGAGCGAAAGACCGCCATCGCCGCCTTGCGCACCTGGGACCGGCGGATCACCTCTCCTGCCATGGGCCTTGCGTGGATTATCGGGCTGACCCTGGTGTTCATGGGCGGGTGGCACGCCGCCATCTGGTTCATGATCAAGTTTGCGCTCGTTCTCGCTCTGTCGGCGCTGCACGGCATGCAGGGCGGCGCGCTGCGACGCATGGAAAATGATCCGGCGATGGCCGCCCCCGCCGTTCTGCAGCATGGCCCGGCGATATCGGTGACAATCGTTCTCCTCATCGCCATCCTCGTCATCGTCAAGCCGTTCCAATAGCGATTTGCGGATTGACATCGACGTCTGCCGTTCCTAGTTTAGAATTATTCTAAAAATTGGAATATAGCTCATGCTGTCGCGATTTCTCCGTTCGTCAAAACGCCCCCTTCAATCCTTGAGCGAACAGGAAATCCTGGCGCTTGCGATCTCCGCCGAAGAGGATGATGGCCGCATCTATCTCGCCTATGCCGATGCCCTGCGGACAAGCTATCCAAACTCCGCCCGGGTCTTCGAGGAAATGGCGGAGGAGGAAAGCCACCATCGGCAGATGCTGATCGATCTGCATGTGGCGCGCTTCGGCCCCCGCATCCCGCTGATCCGGCGCGAGCATGTCCGCGATTTTCCGGAGCGCAAGCCGGACTGGCTGATTGCCAACATGCCGATCGAGACCGCCCGGACCCAGGCGGAAGCGATGGAAATTGCGGCGCATCGGTTCTATCTCGAGGCCGCAGCACGGTCCGAAGACGCGGCGACACGGAAACTGCTGGGCAATCTGGCACTTGCGGAAAAATCGCACGAGACGCTGGCGCGCCGCCTCGGCGAGAAGCATACGCCTGATGACGTGAAGGAAGACGAGGAAAAGACGGCGCATCGGCAGTTTCTGCTGACCTATGTGCAGCCGGGGCTTGCCGGATTGATGGACGGTTCCGTCTCGACGCTGGCCCCCATCTTCGCGGCCGCCTTCGCGACGCAGGACACCTGGCAGACCTTTCTGGTCGGCCTCTCGGCGTCAGTTGGCGCCGGCATCTCGATGGGCTTCACCGAAGCCGCCCATGACGACGGCAAAACTTTCCGGGCGCGGTTCACCGATCAAGCGCGGCCTTGCCTCCGGCATCATGACGGCCCTTGGCGGCCTGGGACACGCCCTGCCCTATCTCATTCCGCACTTCTGGACCGCAACGATCGTCGCCGCCGTCGTCGTCTTCGTCGAGCTTTGGGCCATCGCCTTCATCCAGAACAAATACATGGAAACGCCGTTTTTGAGAGCGGCATTCCAGGTGGTGCTGGGTGGCGGGCTGGTGCTGGCGGCCGGTGTCTTGATCGGCAACGCTTGATGTAAAACGCAAAATGCGCCCGGGAGGGCGCATTTCGTTCGAACGACATTCAGATAGATCAGTTGCCGACGGAGCCGACCAGAACTTCCGCACCATTCTCGATGGTAACCCAGCGGCCGGTGTTGACGGATGCCTGGCGCTTCAGGAAGCGGTAGGGCGTCTTCGTCCAGATCTTCACTTCGTCTTCGAGATTGTCGAGAATGAAATCGCCCTGGGCGGTGCGCACGGTCAGCACGGCATGGCCTTCGCCGTCAGGCTTGCGCACGACCGTCATCAAAAGGTCCGAAGCCGCAAAGCCTTTTTCCATGAGGCGCTTGCGCTTCAGGAGAGCAATGTCTTCGCAATCGCCGGCGCCATCGGGATAGGCCCAGACTTCGTCGCGGCCGTAAAGATCCATGTCGGTGATCGGGGTAATCTCGTTGTTGACGTCCGCATTGACCTCGCGGATGGTTTCCCAGCCGAAATCCGTGACGCGCGGTGCAACCGTGGATCTCGACTTGATCTGGCACTCGGCTTTGAACGTCTGGCAGAATTCGTAGTGGCCGATCGGTTGCGACGTCACGCTGCCGGTCTGCATGAAGAGGGATGCAGCGCTTGGTGCGGGAACAGCAGTACCCGCCGATACGAAAACGGCAGCAATGGCTGCAACGATCCCGGTAACCCCATTCAACTTCGACATCCACGTCCCCTGTGGCTCGGCTCAAGGGGCGTTCATGCCCCTGTCTAACGCCGGCAGTCTCTCTGTTAGCGATGGCAGCTTGCTCGAACCCCGGTCCGGGCGCTGCTCTATTCGTTAACAAAGAGTTAATGACTTTGCGGGGTTTGAGTCAATCTTGAGAAATGGGGAATGAATTATATGGTTAAGATGTGCGGCAAAACCGCATCAACGGGCGTTCCGGACCTTCAGGCCAGCCCCAGCATGGCGCTGATCGCCTCCTTGAGCTTGGCAATGTCCTGCGGGCGCGAGAGGCGGTGATCGCCGTCGCGGATGAGTGTCATCACAACATCATCGGACGGCAGATGCTCCATCAGTTTCAAGGCATGGGCATAGGGCACATCAGGATCGGCCATGCCCTGCAGGATATGCACCGGGCAGCCCGTTTCGATGATGCCGGACATGACCTTGTTCTGCCGGCCGTCCTCGATCAGCGCGCGGGTAAAGATATTGGGCTCGGCGCTGTATTCTGATGGCTCCTCGAAATAGCCGCGCTCGGAGAGCGAGCGCCGCTCCGTCTCGGACAGGCTCGGTTCGATCAGATCAATCGTGAAATCAGGCGCAGGCGCGATCAGCACGAGGCCTGCGACCCGCTCACCCTCGCCGCGCTTGCGCAGTTCGGCGATGGCGCGAAGCGCGATCCATGCGCCCATCGAGGAGCCGACAAGAAGCATACGACGGGAGCCGACATGATCGAGAACGGCCAGAGCCTCTTCCAGCCAGCGCGAAATCGTGCCGTCGGCAAAGTCGCCGCCGGACAGTCCGTGGCCGGAATAGTCGAAGCGCACGCAGCCGGCACCAATGGCGGCGGCATGGCTTTCCAGTTCAACGGCCTTGGTGCCGGTCATGTCGGAACGATAGCCGCCGAACCAGACGAGACACGGGAGATCGCTGCCTTCAACACCGGGAAGCACATGCAGGGCGATCCGGCGCGGCGCACCTTCACCTGAAACGTCGATATGGGCGAGCGTAGCGGCCGGATAGGGTGCGGACATCGGCATTTCCTCTTCAAAAGCGACGTTTCTTTCTGATTTTCTTTCTAAAACAGATTCGTCACCTATCTGACAGGTGGTGATTTTTCAGAAGAGCTGTGCTATTGACACAGCCGCAGTAATTCAGACAGTGCAATCAACGGCAGGTATCCGGCACATTACCGGACAAACGCCTATTGCTCATGACATCGACAGATCGAAATAGCTCGAGGAGAGTACGACCATTCGCAGACCGTTCAAAACGGACGCCCCGACTAAAGACGGGCCCGCGCTCAAACAAGGACATCCGGACTCCCCGGGTTCAGCTCATCGACGCCGAAGGCAACAACCAGGGCATCGTTCCGACAGACGAAGCCATCCGCATGGCGGAAGAGCTTGGCCTCGACCTTGTAGAAATCTCGCCGAATGCTGAACCGCCAGTCTGCAAGATCCTTGATCTTGGCAAGCTGAAATATTCGACACAGAAGAAGGCGGCCGAAGCACGCAAGAAGCAGAAGATCATCGAGATCAAGGAGATCAAGATGCGTCCCAACATCGACACGCATGACTATGACGTGAAGATGAAGGCGATGAACCGCTTCTTCGAGGATGGCGACAAGGTCAAGGTGACGCTGAAGTTCCGCGGTCGTGAAATGGCCCACCAGGAACTCGGCATGAAACTCCTGCTTCAGGTCAAGGAAGATACCGTGGCGATCGCCAAGGTGGAAGCCGAGCCGAAGCTCGAAGGTCGCCAGATGATGATGGTGCTTGCGCCGAAGTAAGCAGCCGATTTGGACTGATCGAAGTCCATACTGAAAAGCCGCCGCAGGGCGGCTTTTCTGGTTTTTGGAGAATCCCGTTGCACTTTTGAAGCGCTGCGGTTATAAGCCGCCGTCCGAACGGTCCGGCAGGGCATGCCGTGGCCGTTCTTTACGCTGGAGACGACCTCGTCAGTCGATCTCGATATCAAGAAAAATGGAGTAGCAAAATGCCCAAGATGAAGACGAAATCCTCCGCCAAGAAGCGGTTCAAGATCACCGCGACCGGCAAGGTCCGTGCAGCTGCCGCTGGCAAGCGCCACGGCATGATCAAGCGGTCCAACAAGTTCATTCGCGATGCGCGTGGAACCATGGTGCTGGCTGAGCCTGATGGCAAGAAGGTCATCAAGAACTACCTGCCCAACGGTCTCTGAGATCATCGGCTTTTTGGATTATTAAGGAGATCATGAAATGGCACGTGTAAAACGCGGCGTGGCAGCCCACGCCAAGCACAAGAAGACACTCAAGGCGGCCAAGGGCTTTTACGGCCGCCGCAAGAACACCATCCGCGCCGCCAAGGCTGCCGTGGATCGTTCGAAGCAGTTCGCCTACCGCGACCGCAAGGTCAACAAGCGCAACTTCCGCGCTCTCTGGATCCAGCGCATCAACGCTGCCGTTCGCGAACATGGCCTGACCTACGGCCGGTTCATCGACGGCCTGTCGAAGGCTGGCATCGAAGTCGACCGCAAGGTTCTGTCCGACATGGCCATCCATGAAGCGGCAGCTTTCGGCGCGCTCGTTGCCGCTGCCAAGAAGGCGCTTGAGTATCTCAAGGATGCAGGCACCACCAATGAGTTTGAAAGCGCGGTCAAGTAAACCAGCGCTTCCCAACCTTTGATTTTAGTATTGGGAAACCCGCGCTGGCAGGGCTGGCGCGGGTTTTTCTTATGGGATGAGACAGGACGTGGACGACAAACGGCAGGGCGCCATCCTGGTGCCGGACATCAACGACAGCGACATTGCGACATTGCTGGCAGCGCTTGCCGGCGGGTCGGTGCGCGTCGAACGGGTCCAACTGTCGGACCGCAGCCTTTGGATCAAGCGCTACCGCGATTCCGGCCTGCGGCTGGGCACACGATTTCAGGCATTGGCAGCCCGCATCACCGGCCGCTCGATCCTTCTGCCTTCGCCGCTCCTGAAGCCGGAAGCGGCGATTGATCGCGAAGTGCGCCAGATCACGGCTTTTACCCGCGCCGGTTTCCTGGCGCCGACCATTTTCTATCGCAGCAAGACCGCGCTGGTGCTTTCGCATCTGGGTCTTCCCATCAGCAAGCAGATGTCGGCGCTGAAGAACGATGACCCTGAAGCCCATGACGCCCTGCTCATTCGCTGTGCGCAGGAACTCGGCAATCTGCACGCGGCCGGTCTCTGTCATGGGCGACCGCACCCGCGCGATTTCATTCTGGACGACGGACGGTTCGGTTTCCTCGATTTCGAGGAAGAGCCTGCCGCCGTCATGCCGCTGCCCGTCGCGCAGGCCCGCGACGTCTGGCTTTTGTTCCTGCAGATCGCCAGCCGCTGCCTGAAACCGGACACGCCGCAGCGCGCCTATGCAGCCTGGAAGAACGCGGCGCCCGCAGAGGTGGAAGCTGCGCTTCGGCAGGTCATGCCGCTGTTTGCCGGCTTTCTGCCTCTGGCGCGTTTTCTGCTGCGGTTGCGGCGCGGCCAGGACCTCATCCGCTTTATCGCGGCGACAGACTTTCTGGTATCAGCCACCGGGGCGCAGGCCCGAACACACTGAACGACTTTCCTATTCCCGCATCGAGGCACAAGCATGAGCGAACTGGACACACTTGAACGGAACCTGCTGGACGCGATCGCCGCGGCTGCGGATGAGGCGTCGATCGAGGCGGTGCGCGTCGGCGCGCTCGGCAAGAAGGGGTCGATTTCCGATCTGCTGAAAACACTGGGCACGATGACGCCGGAAGAGCGCCAGACCCGCGGCGCCGCGATCAACGCGCTGAAAACGGTGGTGACCGAGGCGCTGACGGCGCGCAAGGCGGCGCTCAAGGATGCTGCGATCACCGAGCGGCTGGCCCGCGAAACCGTCGATATCAGCCTTCCGGTCCGCTCGTCGCCGGCTGAGCGCGGCCGTATCCACCCGATCAGCCAGATCGTCGACGAGATCACCGCGATCTTCGCCGACATGGGCTTTGCCATGGCAGAAGGTCCTGATGTCGAGACCGACTACTACAATTTCACGGCGCTGAACTTCCCCGAGGGTCACCCGGCGCGCGAAATGCACGACACGTTCTTCTTCCAGCCGGACGAGAACGGCGAGCGCAAGGTTCTGCGCACGCACACTTCGCCGGTGCAGGTGCGCACGATGGAAGCGCAGAAGCCGCCGATCCGCATCATCATTCCGGGCAAGACCTACCGCCAGGATTCGGACGCCACCCATTCGCCGATGTTCCATCAGGTCGAGGGCCTCGTCGTCGATACCAAGGCGAATGTCGCCAACCTGCGCTGGGTGCTGGAAGAGTTCTGCAAGACCTTCTTCGAGGTGGACAATGTGACGATGCGCTTCCGCCCGTCCTTCTTCCCCTTCACGGAGCCGTCCTTCGAAGTCGATATCCAGTGCGACCGCTCGTCCGGCCCGATCGTCAAGTTCGGCGAAGGCACCGACTGGATGGAAATCCTCGGCTGCGGCATGGTGCACCCGAACGTGCTGCGTGCCGGCGGGCTTGATCCCGACGTCTACCAGGGCTTTGCCTTCGGCATGGGGCTCGACCGCATCGCCATGCTGAAATACGGCATGCCGGACCTGCGCAACTTCTTCGATGCCGATGTGCGCTGGATGACCCATTACGGATTCCGGCCCCTCGACATGCCGACGCTGTTCGGCGGTTTGAGCGCGTAATCGCAGAGATGTTTCCGGCCGTCAGGCCGCCCGTTTGACGAGAAGAGAAGACCCATGAAATTCACCCTCTCCTGGCTGAAAGAGCATCTCGACACGGATGCCACCCTCGAACAGATCTGCGAGCGCCTGACGGCGATCGGGCTGGAGGTCGAGCATGTCGATGACAAGGCGGCCTTCAAGCCCTTCGTCATCGCCAAGGTCGTCTTACGGCGGAAAAACATCCGCAGGCCGACAAGCTCAGGGTGTTGATGGTCGATACCGGCGCCGGCAGCCCGATCCAGGTCGTCTGTGGTGCGCCGAATGCGCGCGCCGGCCTCGTCGGCGCCTTTGCCGCCCCCGGCGCCTATGTGCCGGGCATCGATGTGACGCTCTCGGTCGGCACGATCAGAGGCGTCGAAAGCCGCGGCATGATGTGCTCGGAAAAAGAACTCGACATGTCGGACAATCACGACGGCATCATCGACCTGCCCGAAGATGCGCCGGTCGGCACGAGCTTCGCCGCCTATGCCGGGCTCGACGATCCGATCATCGAGATCAACCTGACGCCGAACCGTCCGGACTGCACCTCGATCTTCGGCATCGCCCGCGATCTGGCGGCTTCCGGCCTCGGCACGCTGAAGGCGCCGAAAGCCCCGTCCTTCACGGTTGCCGGCGAAACGCCGGTCAAGGTCAAGCTCGATCTCGGCACTGATGCCCATCTCTGCCCCGGCTTTGCGCTTCGCCTCGTGCGCGGCGTCAAGAACGGCCCGAGCCCGCGCTGGATGCAGCAGCGGCTGATCGCCATCGGCCTGCGCCCGATCAATGCGCTGGTCGATATCACCAACTACATGACCTTCGACCAGGGCCGGCCGCTGCACGTCTTCGATGCCGCCAAGGTCAAGGGCGATCTCGTCGTGCGCCGTGCCGTCGAAGGCGAAAAGGTGCTGGCGCTCGATACGCGCGAATACACGCTGTCACCGGCCAATGTCGTCATTGCCGACGACAACGGCATCGAATCGATCGGCGGCATCATGGGCGGCGAGCATTCCGGCTGCGACGAGAACACCGTCGATGTGCTGATCGAATCGGCCCTCTGGGACCCGATGAACATCGCCAAATCCGGCCGGGCGCTCGGCATCATCACCGATGCCCGCTACCGCTTCGAGCGCGGCGTCGATCCGGAATACATGGTGCCCGGTCTCGAGCGCGCCACCGAACTGGTGCTGGAGCTCTGCGGCGGCACGGCGGCAAAAGCCGATGTCATCGGCTATGCCGGCTACACGCCGAAGCAGGTGGAATTCCCTGTTTCCGAGGTCAAGCGCCTGACGGGTCTGACAGTCGGCACTGAGGAAAGCATCGCCATCCTGAAGAATCTCGGTTTCGGCGTTTCGGGATCGGGCGAAACGGTCAGCGTCTCCGTGCCGTCCTGGCGTCCGGATGTCGATGGCAAGGCCGATCTGGTCGAGGAAGTGCTGCGCATGCACGGCGTCGACAAGATCGCGCCGGCAGCCGCTCGAAAGCCATGGCGCCGTCAGCGGCAAGATCCTGACGACGCTGCAGATCCGCACGCGCGTTGCCAAGCGGGCGCTTGCCTCGCGCGGCATGCTGGAGGCCGTCACCTGGTCGTTCATCTCCGAAGGCGCAGGCCGAGCTTTTCGGTGGCGGCAAGCCGTCCCTGTCGCTCGCCAACCCGATTGCAGCAGACATGTCCGACATGCGGCCTTCGCTGCTGCCCGGCCTGCTGACGGCTGCCCAGCGCAATGCCGACAAGGGCTTTCGGCGACGTGGCGATCTTCGAGGTCTCCGGCACCTATGAAAACGATACGCCGTCAGGCCAGCACCGTGTTGCCGGCGGCATCCGCCGCGGCACCGCCTCGCTTGCAGGCAGCGGTCGCTCCTGGTCGAACGGCCTGAAGGGCGGCGGCAAGCCGGTCGACGTCTTCGACGCCAAGGCCGACGCGATTGCCGTGCTCGAAGCCTGCGGCGTGCCGATGGGCAATGTCCAGTTCGAGGCCGGCGGCCCGTCCTGGTATCACCCCGGCCGCTCCGGCACGATCAAGCTCGGCCCGAAGATCGTGCTCGGTCATTTCGGCGAATTCCATCCGAAGGTGCTGGAAGCGCTCGACGTCTCCGGCGCGCTCTGCGGCTTCGAAGTCACTCTCGACGCCATGCCGGAGCCGAAGAAGAAGGCCACCCGCACCAAGCCGGCGCTGGAGCTTTCCCCCTTCCAGGCCGTCAAGCGCGACTTCGCCTTCGTGGTCGACAAGTCAGTCGAAGCCGGCGCGATCCTGAAGGCCGCCTCCAGCGCCGACCGCAAGCTGGTCACCGGCGTCAACGTCTTCGACATCTTCGAAGGCGCATCCGTCGGCGAAGGCAAGAAGTCGGTCGCCATCGAAGTCGTCATCCAGCCAGCCGACCGCACCCTGACCGACGAGGATTTCGAGGCGCTGACGGGCAAGATCATCGCCAATGTCGACGAAGACGACGGGCGGGGTTCTGCGGGGTTGAGTGAGGAATTTGGGGAGGGGGGCTTTTTAACCCCTCTCGATATTCTGGTTGCTACTCGCTGCGGTATTATCGCGATGACAGCGGGGCATAGGAGTGGCGACACCAGAAGCCGGCATTCGGGCATCATGCGCAACTGTCCGCGTTCAATCCATTGAAGTCATTCCGACTTGAGGCCCTGCCATTCCCCGCAGTGACATCGGGTGAGGCTGTTCTACCAAACGGCGTCGCGGAGAGCTAACGAAGCGCAAGCAACGTCTAGCTCCCGCCTCGATGACACATCAATGCCTGCCGAAAGCCTATCCGATGCCGTGGTCTCAACTATCCGGTTACTTCTCGACGACGGTTCCAAGGCTGCTCGCCGGACCCTTCAACGCCGTACATGCTGAGGCCCAGGCATTGGCGTCATCGCCAAGGGCAGTTCTCAACCAGGCCAGGGTCATGCGCTTCGTCGCCTCGAGCGCATCCGGCGCCTCGACCTCGGTCTCCTTGGCGTCGAGCCCGGCGATGCCGCCAAGGCCGTGGCCTACTCCGTGAAGGGTCAGAAGCGCATGCGCACCAACAGCGTCATGGTAGGCATCGGCGTGCCAATCCGGGCCACGGGGCGTAAAATGCGGATTGTCGTCTGCGCCGCAAACGACCAGGCTCGGCGTCGTCAGGTGTGAGAAGTCGAGGTCGAAGAACGGAAAGCGCGCGGCGTTCTCTTCCGTCAAGTCCTTTCCACCACGTCCGGGAGTGGTGAGAAGAATCCCGGCCTTGATGCGTGGATCGCCAAAAGTCTCTCCGTGCAGTCGTGCGCCCAGGAGCAGGCTCACGGTGTGGCCACCGAAAGAATGTCCTGCCGCCGCGATGCGGTCATGGTCAAGCCGGCCAGAGACGGCCGGCGCACGCTCTTCGATCTCTGACAGCCGGTCGATGACTGTGCGTATCTCCGCGACGCGCTCGCGCCAGAAGAAGGGCGCTCCTTCGGCGTCTTCAGGAAGGCCGCCGACGCGGGAGCTCGCATGGGTGGGCTGGATGACGGCAAAGCCGCGCTCCGCCCAGAACTGCGCCAAATGCGCGTAGCCGTCCTTCGACGGAACGTAGAATGACGGTCCGAACCCATGCGACAGAATGATGATGGGGAGGCGATCGCCTTTTGCGGGTGCCGTCAAACGCAGTTCCAGAGGCGGCCGTCCCTCCATGTCGAGGCGGATCGGCGAGTAGGCTATCGTGAGGGCTCCGTCAGGGGTCGGGATACGGCGCGCGGTATCGATCAGATTGTTCTTCGTCATGTGTGGTCTCCTTGTGCAGCGCCAGGATGGACGACGAGAACAGGATTATCTATATCTGAACGTCCGCACCTGTTTAGTGAAAGTCCTGAAATGTCCGACCCACTCGCCGAGATCGTCTCGCTGCTCAAGCCCGTGCCATCGATCGCCAAGCTGGTTACGGCCGGCGGGGCATGGTCGGTCGAGCGTCGCGAGCTTGGTAGTCCGTTCTATTGTGCGATTGTGGAAGGACGCTGCCTGCTGACGATCGCCGGCAGATCGCCGATCATCCTTGAGTCCGGGGATTTCGTTCTCGTGCCGCAAATCCACGCATTCACCATGAGCAGCTTTCAACCGCCTCCGCCGGGCATGTTACCGCGGCGGCTGGAGACCGGTCCCGGCGTCTTCCGCCTCGGCGATCCGGACGCACCGGCCGACGTCACGGCCATGGTGGGTCATTGTTCCTTCCTGGCGAACGACAAGCAGTTGCTGAGCTCGCTGCTGCCGGACATGGTTCATGCCCGAGGCGAGCGGCGGCTCATGGCTCTCGTCGGGATGATTCACGCCGAGATGGTCGGCGGACTTGCAGCGCGGGACATGATCCTCAGCCGGTTGCTGGAAGTTCTCTTCATCGACGCTCTGCGGAGTACAGGAGGGGCCGAGACATCTCCCGGACTGTTGCGTGGGCTTTCCGACATCCGCCTCGCTCCAGCGCTGCGACGCATTCATCAGGACCCGAGCACAGGCGTGTCCGTCGAGGAACTGGCAGAGACCTCCGCAATGTCGAGGTCGGCATTCTTCGACCGCTTCCGAAGGCAGGTGGGCGTCCCTCCGATGGAATACGTGACGGGCTGGCGCATGGCGCTTGCAAAAGACCTGTTGGTTCGGCAGGAGGCGCCGCTGGTCGAGATCGCAACACGGATCGGGTACGCCTCAGCCAGCGCGTTCAGCGTCGCATTCACACGGCATGTCGGCGTGACGCCGGGCGTTTTCGCCCGAACAGACTGACCTCGACAGCCTGCCTCGCCGCCCATTTTGCGCTGGGCCTGCCCTGCAATGTCCGCTTCGAAGGCGCACAGGCGACACAAGACCGCTGTGGAGCATGTCCGCTTTCGGGGATGCGAGGTGATGACCTCGACGTTAGAATTAAAGGCGTAATGCAGCCGCATCATTCAGCGGCGAGCAAAAGTCTATTTTGGTCCGAAAGTCCGCATCGCGCCATTCCCTCCCTCACCCCAAAATTTCATCCCCGCTTTCCCCGCGCCAACACCCTGCGGACGCGCGCGCGGGATCCCGGACCAGGTCCGGGAAGACGGGGGAGAGAGTGAACATCTTCCACTCCCACAAACAGCCTCACCGGTGCAGATGATACAGCTTGTTGACGATTACCCAGCGGCCGTCGATCTTCAGCAGGGAGAGATAGTCGGTGAAACGCATGCCGGCGAATTCGTCGGTGACCTTGACGAAGGCGGCGTCGCCTTCGATGTCGGTGCTCACGATATCCATCAGGGGCTGGGTTCCCGGCGAAAGCGGCGGTTCGGCGAGGACGGCGGCGATGAAATCGTCGCGCGACATCCATTCGACCGCGCCTTCGTAATTGCCGATGATCTTGGCATCCGGATGGAACGCCTTGCGCAGCGCCGCTTCGTTGCAAAACGCCATGCCATCGACATAGAGGTGAACCACCGCACCAATGGACTGCTGGTCGGACATGCTGTCTCTCCCTGACGTGTCGCCGATTTTACCACGACCGGGAAAAGGAACAAGACGCAGTTGTGCCCTTTGAAACGGCCATGCACTTCACCCGCCACGGCGCCGCAGGTCTTTCCAGACGTGAACGGTCGCCGCGACGGGAAGGCGTGCAGATTGGGGATTACCGATTGGTCATGGCCTGCATCGCCTCCGTGTAGCGGGCGCCGGCCGCCGCTTCCGGCGTGATGATCGCACCCAGCGTTGCCAGTTCCTCCGGCGACAGGACGATATCGGCAGCGGCGGCATTTTCCTCGATATTGCGGATCTTGCGGGCGCCGGGGATGGGCACGATGAAGTCGCCCTGGGCGAGCACCCAGGCCAGCGCCAGTTGTGCGGCCGTCACGCCCTTCTCACCGGCGATCTCTCCGAGCTTGGCGACCAGGGCTGCATTGGCATCGAAATTTTCGCCCTGGAAGCGCGGCAGGCCGCGGCGCATGTCATCTGTGCCGAGATCATCGAGCGTGAGCTTGCCGGTCAGCATGCCGCGTCCGAGCGGGCTGAAGGGCACAAAGCCGATGCCGAGTTCGCGGCAGGTGTCGAGCACGCTTTCCTCGGGGTCGCGGGTCCAGAGGGAATACTCGCTCTGCACGGCTGCAATCGGATGCACCGCATGCGCCCGGCGGATCGTTGCAGCACTGGCTTCCGACAGGCCGAGCGTGCGGACCTTGCCCTCGCTCACCAGATCGGCCATTGCGCCGACCGTGTCCTCGATCGGCACGTCGGGATCGACACGATGCTGGTAATAGAGGTCGATGACGTCGATGCCGAGCCGCTTCAGCGACGCCTCGGCAACGGCTTTCACATTCTTCGGGCTGCTGTCGACGCCGGTCAGTTGCTTGACGAGGCTGTCAGTGGTCGAGACGCGGAAGCCGAACTTGGTGGCGATCGTCACCTTGTCGCGATAGGGGCCAAGCGCCTTGCCGACGAGGATTTCATTGGTGAAGGGTCCATAGACTTCCGCGGTGTCGAAGAAACTGACGCCGATCTCGACGGCCCTGTGCAGCGCCCGGATCGAATCGGCTTCGTCGGCGCCGCCATAGGCGTGGCTCATGCCCATGCAGCCCAGCCCGATGGCCGAGACGCTGAGCTCTGATCCGAGGTTTCGTTTTTTCATGGGTTTGTCCTTTCGGGAAATCGTGCAAGCCGGCAGTGCTTGCCTTTTCAGGCGCCGTGTCCGGCAGGTTGAAATCTACCGCCCGCTTCATCGTTTGATAATGGATGCAAATCTCAACAGGTTGATCTATCAGATAGAACAATGGACCGTTCTCATCTCGCCCAGCTTGCCGTCTTTTCCGCTGTCGCCGCCCATAGGAGTTTTCGTGGGGCGGCGAAGGAACTAGGCATCGCGCCGTCTGCGGTCAGCCACGCGGTCTCGCGGCTGGAGGAGCGCATCGGCGTGCGTCTGCTGTCGCGCACGACCCGCAGCGTCGCGCCGACCGAAGAAGGCCGGTTGCTGCTCGAACGGCTGGGGCCGGCCCTGACGGAGATTGATGCGGCGCTGGAGGCCGTGACGGAAGCCCGCAGCCGGCCGGCCGGGAATTTGCGCATAACGGCGCCGCGTTTCGTCACCGACATGCTGCTTGCACCACGGCTGGGCGAGTTTCTGGGCCTCTATCCCGATATCACGCTGGAGCTATCGCACGAGGATGGTTTCACCGACATCGTTGCCGCCGGTTTCGACGCCGGCATACGGCTGGAGGAAAGCCTGGAGGCGGACATGATCGCGGTGCGGATCGGACCGCAATTGCGCGGCGCCGTCGTCGCTGCACCATCCTATTTTGAAACAAGGGACAAACCGGTCCATCCGCGCGATCTGCTGCATCACCGCTGCATCCAGCGACGCTTTTCGAACGGCAGCTTCTATGTCTGGGATTTCGAGAAAGCCGGCGAAAAGGTCTTCGTCCCGGTTCCCGGTCCGCTGATCCTCGATGCCGACCGCCCGACCATTGTTGCGGCCCTGGCGGGCGCCGGCATTGCCTATGTGTTCGAGATCCGGGTTGCGCAAGACCTTGAAGACGGCCGGCTTGTGCGCGTTCTGGAGGACTGGTGCGAACCCTATCCCGGGCCCTATCTCTATTACCCCAGCCGCCGCCAGATGCGCCCGGCGCTCAGGGCCTTCATCGATTTCTTCCGCTATTCGGCGTGATCCTCAGGCCACCTCGCTGGCATAGATCCTTGCCAGCCCCGTGTGGATATGGGCCAGCACCTCCTCCGCGCTGATCGACAGATGCTGGGAAACCAGGGCACAGGCCGTCTCGGCGTCTCCCCTTGCGACCGCCGCCAGGATCAGGGCGTGTTCCGCAAGCGAGGCTGAGCGGCGTCCGTCTTCTTCCAGATTGATGCGGCGCACGAAGCGGATGCGCGCATTGATATTGCCGAGATAGCGGACGCGCTCGGCATTGCCGGAAAGGCTCGCCAGCCGGATATGGAAATCCTCATCCGCCGCCACGAGCGCATCGATCGGCAGGGAGGCCTGCTGCGCAAGGATCGCGTCCCAGTCATCGGCCAGGGTCTTCAGCGCTTCTGGATCGGCAGACTGGCAGGCGGTGCGCACGGCGGAGACCTCGAGATCGGCGCGAACGGCAAAGAGATCGGTGATTTCCTTGGCGCTGAGCTTGCGGCAGAAGAAGCCCCGTCCCGGCTCCATCACCACCAGCCCATCGGCGATGAGCCGGTTCAGCGCCTCGCGCACCGGTGCGCGGCTCATACCGAGCGAAGCGGCCAGTTCCACCTCGTTTATCCGCTCGCCCGGCCGGTATCCGAAGCTCACGGTGCGATCCCGCAGATACAGGTAGGCGCGCTCCACGGTGTTTTCCGCTGGCGCCGGAGAGGGTGTTTTCTTCTGATCGGCCATAACGCTCTCGATGCTGTCTGTCCCTCGATTAACACGCGCGCTTGACTCGCACAACAAATCGGAACAACTATTCGACAATCCTGTCGACAGAATGGTCGGCAATTTTTTCGAAACGAGGATGGAGCAAGCCATGTCGCCTACGAACGTCGCCGCACTTCAGGAAAAACTGCTGTCGAAACGGGCCAAGACGCTGCTCCATCATCCGCAGGGCATGGGCAATTATTTCACTTTCAAAACGGCGATCGATATTCTCGGCCTCGACTGGAACGATGTGGCGCCGGGCGGCGTCTACAATGTGACCGGGGCCGGCTATTTCGACATGGGCTATATGGCCAACCACATCGGCCCGTCGAAATCGGCGCTGGAGGCGTTTCAGCAGGCCTCCACCCATGAAAAGCTGGCGATCTATCCGCCGGATTGCATGCCGGAACTGAAAGCGCTGGTGGCGACGAAGAAATTCGGACGCAGCCTCGGGCCTGACTTCGAGGTCATGGGCGTCGAGGGTGCACAGGGCGGCATCGGCTATACCTATCTCACCTTCCTCGACGAAGGTGACGAGGTCATCGTCACCGATCCCGGCTATTTCCATTTCGTGCCTGCGGCGGAAGCCTGCGGCGCAAAAGTGGTGCCGATCGAGCTCAATGCGGCGAATGGATACCGGCTGCAACCGGCTGAGGTCGAAGCGGCGATCACGGAGCGCACGAAGATGATCGTCGTCTGCGATCCGATCAACCCGTTCGGCACAGTCCAGACCCGCGATGAGCTTCTGGCGCTTGCAGACATTGCCCGCCGGCATGATCTGGTGATCTTCAACAATGTCACCCACAACACGCACCAGACGGACGGTTCGGCGCAGCAGATTCCCATGGCCTCGCTTCATTCCGACGAGACGCCGATGGACCACGTGATTTCGGTGAGCGGCATGTCGAAGGGCTACGGCATGCCGGCCATCCGCGTCGGCTTCATGGCCGGCCATCCGGCGCTGCTGCGCGGCGCTTTCCTCACCAAGATGGAAATCACCAAGATCCACATCAACTATCCCGGCCAGTATGCGGCGCTCGCCGCCATGCAGGATACGGATTATCTCGCCAGGAGCACCGAGACGATCCGCCGAAACTATGCCCACATTGCCGAAACCATTGCCATGACCGCGGGCTGCTCGATCCCCGTCACGCCGGCCTACGGCTTCTGCATGATGGTCGATGTTTCCGGCACCGGCGTCACTGCGCAGGAAATCACGGTCGGACTTCTGAAGGAAAAGATCGCGGTCATTCCGGGCGACGGTCTGGGCGACGTCAAGGCGGCAGACTATCTGCGGCTCAACTATTCGCACCCGGATATCGCCTGCTTCGAAACGTTCCGCACGGCCCTGCCCAAGGCGATCGCCGAGGCACAGGCCGGGCTCTATGTCGAGGCGGTCGCGCAGTTCTTCGAGAAGGCCGGGACCGCACGCGGGCGCGTCATTATCGAACAGCTGGCGAAACGCCGCGCGCAGGGAGCGCAACTCCACGCGGCAGAATAGCCGCGGGATGGCGTGGCGAAAAATCCGCGCGCGTCTGCACGGTTAGAAATCGGGTGGACGGTTGCCATTGCACAACTAGAATTCCTTCCGGCCATCGGTGGTCGGAAGGGGAGTTGGACATGCGCAAACCTGCATCCATGCGCGGACTGGAAGATCTCGGCCGCGGGCGGCTCTCCAAGAATTTCTTCCTGCGCGATTTCCTGCAATCGGAGATCGCCAGCATTCACGGCATGAGCAATGTGCCTGATGATCCGGACCTTGCCATCGAAGCGGGCACACGGCTTTGCGAAGAACTGCTCGAACCGCTGGAGGCGACCTTCGGGCGGCTGCACATCCGCTCCGGCTACCGGTCGCGGCAGGTGAATGCGTTTGGAAATATCAACAAGCTCAACTGCTCGACCAATGCGGCCAGCGCTGCCGATCATATCTGGGACATGCGTGATGCCGACGGCTGCATGGGCGCCACGGCCTGCATCGTCGTGCCCTGGGTCTGGGACCGGCGCCACACACTTGGCGGCTGGCAGCCGCTTGCCTGGTGGATCCACGACCACCTGCCCTATGCGTCGCTCTGTTTCTTTCCCAAGCTCTTCGCCTTCAACATCCAGTGGCACGAACGGCCAAGACGGGAAATCCGCAGCTATATTGAACCCAGAGGCCTGCTGACAAAGCCCGGCATGGCCAACCATGCCGGGAGCCATGCAGGGCTTTACCCGGGTTATCCGGATAGGGTCGAAGCTCAGAAGCTCATCCGATAGCGCACATGCCCGTCGGTCTTGGTATAGTGATCGTAGAGTCGGCGCGCTGTGCTGTTGCCCTCATCCGTGTGCCAGTAAAGCCGCGCCCAGCCTCTCGCCTTCGATAGCGCAACCAGATCGTCCAGAAGAGCGCGGCCAATGCCTTTTCCACGAGCTGCCTCGTCGAGAAACAGGTCCTCCAGATAGCAGACGGGGTCCTTTACCCAGGTCGCATCATGGACGACGCAGATGGCGAAACCGATGACGGCATCATCTTCGGTGGCAACCCGCATGAACAGCGGCATTGCGGGATCCATGACCTTGGCCCATGTCGCCGCCGTCACCTCGTCGCTGATATTGACCCGGTAGAATTCGACATAGGCGGCCCACAGTCGCCGCCAGTCTGCCTCATCGCCGGGCCGCACATCACGGATCTCAACGGTCATTTCCAGTTCCCCATTCTCAATCATCCATGCGCGCAGCAAACGGTTAAGCCATCGGCGGATTTTCTATTCGCTGGCCTCGTTGAGCAGGACCATCTGTTCGTCCGTCAGGGTGAGGGCCGCTGATTTAACGAGGCTTGCCAGTTGCTCAAGGCTGGTTGCGCTGGCGATGGGTGCCGTCACGCCCCTTCGGGCCATGATCCAGGCCAGCGCCACCTCCGCAGGCCTGGCACCGAGATCGGCGGCAACGTCATCAAGTGCACCGAGAATGCGCATGCCGCGCCCATCCAGATATTTGCCGATATCCTCGCCGCGCACCGAGGCGCCAAGATCCTTGTGCGACCGATACTTGCCGGTCAGGAACCCGGAAGCGAGGCTGTAATAGGTGATGACGCCGATATCCTCGGAAATGCAGAGATTGCGCAAAGGACCGTCGAAACCGCTGCGATCATAGAGATTGTACTCCGGCTGCAGGACATCGTATCGCGGCAGATTGGCCGTGCTGGCAGCATCAAGGGCCGCGCGCAACTGGACGGCATCCAGGTTGGAGCAGCCGATGGAGCGCACTTTTCCCTGGGACCGCAGCCTCTCATAGGCGCCAAGCGTTTCCTCGTAAGGCGTTTCGGCATCCGGCCAATGGGAGAGATAGAGATCGATGGTGTCGATCTGTAGCCGGCGTAGCGAATCCTCCACGGCCTGCATGATCCATTTCTCCGACAGTCCCTTCTTGCCCGGTCCCATTTCGGATCCGACCTTGGTGACAATAACGACATCATCCCGCGCCCGGCTGGAACGCTTGAGCCACTTGCCGACGATCGTTTCGGATTCACCGCCAGCGTTGCCGGGAGCCCAGGAGGAATAGACGTCGGCCGTGTCGATCGTGTTGAAACCGGCATCGAAAAACGCATCGAGCATATCGAAGGAGGTTTTCTCGTCGGCAGTCCAGCCAAAGACGTTGCCGCCGAAAACAAGCGGTGCGATCGAAAGGCCGGTGCGGCCGAGTTTGCGCTTTTCCATCGGATGTCTCTCCCTGACGAAGAATGTGAACGGGCGGATGCTCAATCCCTTTCTGACATAAGACAGCAAGGCTGGCTTTCATACCGCTGCGGCAATAATCTTTTCGGGCAAGCCTGCGTTTCGGGCACGTACCTCGATTTTGTCCCATCTCCCGCCCCGTCGCCGGGGTGAAATGGTAAGGCTTTCAATCTGCTTCATAATTTTATAGCCAAACCGATTCCGGTTTCGGGAATTATAAAGTAGGGTGCGCGCAGTTTCTGTGAGGAGAACAATTCATGTTGCGTTTCGGTATTCTGTCGACGGCCAAGATCGGCCGCGAACTCGTCGTGCCTGCGATCCAGGATGCGGAGAACTGCGTCGTTACGGCCATCGCCAGCCGTGACATTGCAAAGGCCCGCGCCATGGCCGACCGTTTCTCGGTTCCGCATGCCTTCGGTTCCTATGAGGAAATGCTGGCCTCCGACCTGATCGACGCCGTCTACATCCCTCTGCCGACATCCCAGCACGTCGAATGGACGATCAAGGCCGCGGATGCAGGCAAGCATGTGCTCTGCGAAAAGCCGATCGCGCTGAAAGCCTCCGATATCGACGCGCTGATCGAGGCACGTGACCGCAACAAGGTGCTGGTCTCGGAAGCCTATATGGTGACCTACAGCCCGGTCTGGCGCAAGGTGCGGTCGCTTCTGGCCGAAGGTGCGATCGGCCGGTTGCGGCATGTGCAGGGGGCGTTCACCTATTTCAATCGCGATCCCGGCAACATGCGCAACGTCCCGGAACTCGGTGGCGGCGGCCTTCCGGATATCGGCGTCTACCCCACCATCTCGACGCGGTTCGTGACCGGCAAGGAGCCCGTCCGTGTCCAGGCGAACACCGATCGCGATCCGGAGTTCGGGACCGACATCTATTCGAGCGTGCGGGCCGATTTCGGCGATTTCGAACTGAGCTTCTACATCTCGACGCAGCTTGCCGCCCGCCAGGTCATGGTGTTCCACGGCGACAAGGGCTTCATCGAGGTGAAGTCCCCCTTCAATGCCGATCGCTACGGCGCGGAAGAACTGGAACTGACCAACCAGAACCACGGTCAATCGCAGATTTTCCGCTTTCAGGATTCCCGCCAGTACAGGCTTGAGGTCGAGGCCTTCTCCAAGGCAGCCCTCGGCGAGGCAGAGGAGATCGTGCCACTGGAAAGCTCCGCTGCGAACCAGAAACTCATCGACGCCATCTACCGCGCCAGCGACAAGGATGGTTGGGAAGCGATCTGAACGACAAAACCCACCCTTCTTGCGAGGGTGGGTTTTTTATGAGGAAAGATTGATTGTGCCTGATCGCCAATTCTCAGGCGACGCCCTGCCGGTCAGGCGGGGCGGCGGGACCCGGCGATGAGGTGCAGCCCGAGCATGCTCGCTATCCCGGCATTGTAGCCCAAAAGGGCCAGCAGCAGCGAAATCCAGGATACTGGACCTGTTCCCAGCATAGCCGACAGTGCAAATACGGCGATGATCAGAAAGCCGCACATCATGCAGCCCAGGGCAGAACGCGTGCCCACGGCAAGCATACCAATGGCTGTTGCGGTCAGAATGAGCATTCGTTTCTCCTGTGGACGCCTATCCAACAGCAAGATGACATAGAGCGAGCTAAGGTTCGTTTAAGGCACCTCTTAAAATTTTAGCGATCACCGTCAAAACGGATCGCCATGATGATGCGCCAGGCTTGTGCCGCATGACGCCAAGGAGCAGGACGCCGCCCGACCCCGTCGCCAGAACGACGGCAGGGGTCGATGCGCGACTAGACCAGGCCAACGATTCCGGATGCCGTCGTTCCCGTCGCAAACACGCGATCGATCCGGAGCGGCAGCATGCTTCCCGCCAGCACGCCGGAAAACGTGACGGTATCGCCGGAAAGCATGCGGACCGAAAGCGCGCCGCCTGCGCCGATATAGACCGCGCGGGTGATCTCGGAGAGATCGAGCGTATCATCCGGGGTAACAGGGAAAGCCGCGGTTGCCGGGCTGATGAGCGAGGGAAGATTTCGGGAGAAACGGTCAGGCATGGCAAGTCCTCTTTGATTGACGATGCGTCATGATGCGCCCGATTTTTCATGCGGGGACGAAGGCGATGCAGAATGGCTTGTTGAGGGGCGGCGCCCGAGGCTTTCAATCGGCGGATGAACGCGGCAAAGTGTGGCTATGAGTTCCTTCTTCGAAACAGATTCGCCCAGCAATCTCACCGAATATTCGGTTTCCGAACTGTCCGGCTCGATCAAGCGGACGGTCGAGCAGGCCTTCGACCAGGTGCGCGTGCGCGGCGAGATATCCGGCTATCGCGGCCCGCATTCCTCGGGCCATGCCTATTTCGCGCTGAAGGACGACAAGGCGCGCATCGATGCCGTGATCTGGAAGGGAACGATGGGGCGGCTGAAATTCCGGCCCGAAGAGGGCATGGAAGTCATCGCAACCGGCAAGGTGACCACTTTCCCCGGCTCGTCCAAATATCAGATGGTCATCGAGACGCTGGAGCCCGCCGGCGCCGGCGCCCTGATGGCGCTGATCGAGGAGCGCAAGCGCAAGCTTGCCGCCGAAGGCCTGTTCGACGCGGCGCGCAAGCAGTTGCTGCCCTACATGCCGAAAGTCATCGGCGTCATCACCTCGCCGACCGGCGCGGTCATTCGCGATATCCTGCACCGGATCGCCGACCGCTTCCCCGTGCATGTCATCGTCTGGCCGGTGCGCGTCCAGGGCGAAGGCTCGGGCGCCGAGGTGACCGCGGCCATCGAAGGTTTCAATGCCCTTGCCCCTGATGGCCCGATCGCCAGGCCGGACGTGCTGATCGTCGCGCGTGGGGGTGGCAGCCTGGAGGATCTCTGGAGCTTCAACGACGAGGCGGTCGTGCGCGCCGCAGCCGCGTCGGACATTCCGCTGATTTCCGCAGTCGGCCATGAGACCGACTGGACGCTGATCGACCATGCGAGCGACCAGCGTGCGCCGACACCGACAGGGGCGGCCGAGATGGCGGTGCCGGTCAAGGCAGACCTCGAAGCCTCCGTTTCCGGGCTTTCGGCACGGCTGAAAGCGGCGATGACCCGGCGGATGGACGGACGGCGTCAGGACCTTCGGGCGCTCGCCCGTGCGCTGCCGTCCCTCGACCAACTGCTCGCCTTGCCGCGCCGTCGCTTTGACGAGGCGTCGGCCGGCCTTGGGCGCGGCCTGACCATGAACACCGCCAACAAGCGCCGGCAGTTCGAACGCACGGCGCTCCATCTGCGGCCGGACATGCTCACGAACCGGCTCAATGACCGGCGGCAGCGATTGCAGGACCGGGCTGTTCGCGCGCAGCACGTCATCGAACGCCTGCTGCAGCGACACCGGACCCGGATATCGACTGCGGATGCGTCGCTGCGAACTCTGCCCGCGCGCCTGTCCGGACAAATTCACAGGGCGCAGGATCGGCTTTCCGGCCTGGCTGCTCGAGCCGACAAGGCAGTCCTGTCAGAGACCAGCCGCAGGCGCAGCGCCATCATGGCGCATGACCGCATCCTGCAATCGCTCTCCTACCGCAACGTGCTGAAGCGCGGCTATGCACTGGTGCGCGACGGAGCCGGCATGCCGGTGAAGGAAGCAGCCGCGCTGGAAAATGGTGTCTCCATTTCGCTCGAATTTGCCGATGGCTCAATCAATGCCGTGACCGGCGATACCGGCGCTCCCTCTGCTCCAACGACATCACAGCCCCGCAAACGCGGCGAGAAACCGGCGCCGGCCACGCCGCCCAAACAGGGCAGCCTGTTCTGATGCGTGTTCTGATGGTGCTGGCCCATCCGCTGTCCGACAGCTTTGCAGCCAGCGTCGCCCGCACGGCCAGGGAGGCGCTTGAGGAAAACGGGCATAGCGTCGATCTTCTTGACCTCTACGGCGAGAATTTCGATCCGCGCCTTACCGAATCCGAACGGCGCGGCTATTTCGACGTTCCCTATGATATGTCAGACGTTTCCGGCATCGTTGCGCGTGTTCAGGCCGCCGACGGGTTGATACTCGTCTTTCCGCAATGGTGGTTCAATTTTCCGGCGATCCTCAAAGGGTTCTTCGACCGCGTTCTGGCCCCCGGCGTCGCTTTCGATCATGATCGTGCCGGTGGCCGGATCATCCCGAAGCTGACCAATATCAAGCTTTTCTGGGCTCTGACCACGACGGGGTCGCCCTGGTGGGTGGTGCATCTGTATATGGGCAACCCGGTCCGCCGGTTGCTGAAACGCGGTATTGCCGCCTTTTGCGCAAAAGGCGTCGACTTTCGGATGCTGACGCTGCACGATATGGATCGCACCGACGACAAAAGGCGCAAGGGGCATCTCGATCGGATACGGCAAACGCTTCGCCGGATCTGAATATTCGACAAAACGAAACGCTTACGTAACGATCGAAGACTAATCTTGTTGCATCACCGTATCAGGAGTGCTTCGTGCCGGTCGAACTGTCTCCCTCCCAGGCTCTTGGCCTCTGGCATGCCGTATCGCTGGAACAGGTGCGGGTGGACAAGCGCGACCTGACGCTGCGGCAGATTTCCATTCTTTTGCAGATCTATCTCGTTCCGCCACCGCACACCGTGCGCGGACTGGCAAACGTGCTCGGCGTGACCAAGCCGGTGATCACCCGTGCGCTCGATACGATGGGTGATCTGGGGCTGGTCACTCGGGTTCGCGACGAGCGCGACAAGCGCAATGTCATCATCCGGCGCACGGTCAGCAAGACCAACCGAACCAAGAAACGGA
>CAWGHM010000020.1:0-20814 GCA_963822365.1 uncultured Alphaproteobacteria bacterium | reverse complement strand
ATGTCCTTCGTCTTGGCGCTTTCCAGCGGCGAACGTGCGAGCACGTCACCCTGGGAGACCTTGGTGCCCGGCTCGACCGACAGGATGGCGTCGACCGAGAGCAGGAAGCGGGCATCGCCGCCACGGGACAGCTTGGCAACGGCGCCATTCTTGTCCTTGATGACGATCGCCGGCTTCAGGTCGATACCGCGCGGCGTCGAACGCCAGTCGATAACCTGACGCTTGGTGATGCCGGTGGCTTCGTCGGTCGCTTCCAGAACGGAGATACCATCGACGATATCTTCGAAATGAACCGTACCTTCGACTTCCGTCATCATCGGACGCGTGTAGGGATCCCACTCGGCGAAACGCTGACCGCGGCGAACCTTGTCACCGTCGTCGACGAAGATCTTCGAACCATAGGCGACACGCTGCGAGGACCGTTCCACGCCGCGCTCGTCCAGGATCTGGATCGCCATGTTGCGGCCCATGGCAATGAGAATGCCTTCGGAGTTGCGCAGCATGTTGCGGTTCTTGATCTGGATCGTACCTTCATACGACGCTTCCAGGAACGACTGGTCGACCACGTTGGCCGTGCCACCAAGGTGGAACGTACGCATGGTAAGCTGGGTGCCCGGCTCGCCGATCGACTGTGCGGCGATAACGCCGACAGCTTCACCCATGTTGACGGGTGTTCCGCGTGCAAGGTCGCGACCATAGCAGACGCCGCAGACGCCGGTCTGGATTTCGCAGGTCAGAGCCGAGCGAATCCGGATCGACTGGATGCCGGCCTTTTCGATTTCGACGACATCGGCTTCAAGGATCATGCGGCCGGCATCAACGATGCGTACGCCGGTGACCGGATGGTCGATGTTGTCGAGCGCGGTACGACCGAGAACACGAGCACCGATGGAGGCAACGACCTGACCGGCATCGACGATGGCGGTCATGGTGAGGCCGGTTTCGGTACCGCAATCGACCGAGTTGACGATGCAATCCTGCGCGACGTCGACGAGACGGCGGGTCAGGTAGCCGGAGTTCGCGGTCTTCAAGGCCGTGTCTGCGAGACCCTTACGGGCACCGTGGGTCGAGTTGAAGTACTCGTTAACGGTCAGACCTTCCTTGAAGTTCGAGATGATCGGCGTCTCGATGATTTCACCCGACGGCTTGGCCATGAGGCCGCGCATGCCGCCCAGCTGACGCATCTGGTTCGGAGAACCACGGGCGCCGGAGTGCGACATCATGTAAATGGCGTTCATCGGCTTCTGGCGACCGTTCGCATCGAACTCGACAGCCTTAATGCGGGCCATCATGTCTTCTGCAACCTTGTCCGTCGCCTTACCCCAGGCGTCGACAACCTTGTTGTACTTTTCGCCCTGGGTGATGAGACCGTCATTGTACTGCTGTTCGTATTCCTTCACCAGGCTTTCGGTGTCACCGACGATCTTGGCCTTGGTTTCCGGAATGACCATGTCGTCCTTGCCGAACGAAATGCCGGCGCGGCAGGCATGGGCAAAGCCGAGCTGCATGATGCGGTCGCAGAAAATGACCGTGTCCTTCTGGCCGCAGTGACGGTAGACCGTGTCGATCATCTTGGAGATGTTCTTCTTGGTCAGTTCCTGGTTGCAGACGTCGAACGGCACGTTGACATTCTTCGGCAGCAGTTCGCCGATGAGCATACGGCCAGGCGTCGTTTCGAAGATCTTCGAAACGGGCTTGCCATTTTCATCGACCGACTTGAAGCGACCACGGATCTTGGCATGCAGCGTCACGGACTTGGTTTCAAGCGCGTGATGCAGTTCGCCGAGATCGGAGAAGGCCATGCCTTCGCCCGGCTCGTTCTGGTTCATGATCGACAGATAGTAGAGACCGAGAACCATGTCCTGCGACGGAACGATGATCGGTGCACCGTTGGCCGGATGCAGGATGTTGTTCGTCGACATCATCAGAACGCGGGCTTCAAGCTGGGCTTCCAGCGACAGCGGCACGTGAACAGCCATCTGGTCGCCGTCGAAGTCGGCGTTGAAGGCGGTGCAGACGAGCGGATGCAGCTGGATGGCCTTGCCTTCGACCAGGGTCGGTTCGAAGGCCTGGATGCCCAGGCGGTGCAGCGTCGGCGCACGGTTCAGGAGAACCGGATGCTCGCGGATGACCTCGTCGAGGATATCCCAGACTTCAGGCTTTTCCTTCTCGACCAGCTTCTTGGCCTGCTTGACGGTCGAGGAATAACCCTTGGCGTCGAGGCGGGCGTAGATGAACGGCTTGAACAGTTCGAGCGCCATCTTCTTCGGCAGGCCGCACTGGTGCAGCTTCAGTTCCGGACCGGTCACGATGACCGAACGGCCGGAATAGTCGACGCGCTTGCCGAGCAGGTTCTGGCGGAAGCGGCCCTGCTTGCCCTTGAGCATGTCGGACAGCGACTTCAGCGGACGCTTGTTGGCACCGGTGATGACGCGACCGCGACGGCCGTTGTCGAACAGCGCGTCCACGGATTCCTGCAGCATGCGCTTTTCGTTGCGGATGATGATGCCAGGCGCACGAAGCTCGATCAGGCGCTTCAGGCGGTTGTTCCGGTTGATGACGCGGCGATAGAGATCGTTCAGGTCGGACGTCGCGAAACGGCCACCATCCAGCGGAACCAGCGGACGCAGGTCCGGCGGGATGACCGGAACGACCTTCATGATCATCCATTCCGGACGGTTGCCGGACTCCATGAAGTTCTCGACGATCTTCAGGCGCTTCATCAGCTTCTTCTGCTTCAGCTCGGACGTGGTGTCAGCCATTTCCGAGCGCAGATCGCCAGCGATCTTCTCGAGGTTCATCGAGGCGAGCATTTCATAGATCGCTTCAGCACCGATCATCGCGGTGAACTGATCTTCGCCGAACTCGTCGACGGCGATCATGTACTCTTCTTCCGAGAGCAGCTGGTTTTCCTTGAGGGAAGTCAGGCCCGGCTCGGTCACGATATAGTTTTCGAAGTACAGAACCCGCTCGACATCCTTCAGCGTCATGTCGAGCAGCGTCGAAATGCGCGAGGGAAGCGACTTCAGGAACCAGATGTGGGCAACGGGTGCTGCGAGCTCGATATGGCCCATGCGCTCACGGCGAACGCGCGACAGCGTCACTTCGACGCCGCACTTTTCGCAGATGATGCCCTTGTACTTCATGCGCTTGTACTTGCCGCACAGGCACTCATAGTCCTTGATCGGGCCGAAGATGCGCGCGCAGAAAAGACCGTCGCGCTCCGGCTTGAAGGTGCGGTAGTTGATCGTCTCCGGCTTTTTGATTTCACCGTAAGACCAGGAGAGAATCTTCTCCGGCGAGGCAATCGAAATCCGGATGGAATCGAATGTCTGTGCAGGCACCTGCGGATTGAAAAGATTCATGACCTCTTGGTTCATGCCTGTCTCCTTCGTGGGCGTGTCGCCCTCAGCTTTGGCAGGGAAACCGGCAATCCCGGGCGCCGGCCCCTGCTTGAAACGGATATGACCGCATAAAATGCGGCCGCATTCCCTGCCCTGTCCCTTCTACGCGGAACCGGGTGGAAACGGTGCGCGCCACTTTAAAAAGCGGCACGCACCTTGATGTTGTTACTCGGCCGCGTCCGGCAGCTGCTGGCTGGCAGCATTGAGCTCGTCAAGCTTGGAGTTCTCCAGCTCGACCGACAGACCCAGCGACCGCATTTCCTTGACGAGAACGTTGAAGCTCTCGGGAATGCCGGCCTCGAAGGTATCGTCGCCACGGACGATCGCCTCGTAGACCTTGGTACGGCCGGCCACGTCGTCGGACTTCACCGTCAGCATTTCCTGCAGGGTGTAGGCGGCGCCGTAGGCTTCGAGCGCCCAGACTTCCATTTCCCCGAAGCGCTGACCGCCGAACTGCGCCTTACCACCGAGCGGCTGCTGGGTGACGAGCGAGTAAGGACCGATCGAACGGGCGTGGATCTTGTCGTCCACAAGGTGGTTCAGCTTCAGCATGTAGATGTAGCCGACGGTGACCTGACGGTCGAACTGCTCGCCGGTACGTCCGTCAAACAGGGTCGACTGGCCGGTGACGTTCAGGCCTGCCTGCTCCAGCATGATGTTGACGTCGGCTTCGACAGCACCGTCGAAGACCGGCGTTGCAATCGACACGCCGCGGCGGGTCTGCTCGGCCAGGCGAACGATGGATTCATCGTCGTAGTCCTTGATCGGCTCGCCCTTCGGACCGGAACCGATGACGCTGTCGATGGTATCGCGCAGCGGCTGAATGTCAGCGCCCGCCTTATAAGCATCGAGCATGGCGCCGATCTTCTTGCCCATACCGGCGCAAGCCCAGCCCAGGTGCGTCTCGAGGATCTGGCCGACGTTCATGCGCGACGGCACGCCCAGCGGGTTCAGAACCACGTCGACATGCGTACCGTCTTCCAGGAACGGCATGTCTTCGATCGGCACGATGCGGGAAACCACACCCTTGTTGCCGTGACGGCCGGCCATCTTGTCGCCCGGCTGGATCTTGCGCTTCACAGCAACAAAGACCTTGACCATCTTCATGACGCCCGGAGGCATTTCGTCGCCGCGCTGGACCTTTTCGACCTTGTCCATGAAGCGATGCTCGAGCAGCGACTTGGATTCGTCGTACTGGCCACGCAGGGCTTCGATTTCGCCCTGAACCTTCTCGTCCTCAGTCGCAAACATCCACCACTGCGAGCGGGGATATTCGGAAATGATGGCGTTCGAAAGCTCGGTGCCCTTCTTGAAGCTCTTCGGGCCGGCAACGGCAACGTGGCCGCGCAGCATGTCGAGCAGTCGCGAATAGACGTTACGGTCGAGGATCGCCTGTTCGTCGTCGCGGTCCTTTGCGAGACGTTCGATCTCTTCCCGCTCGATCGCCATCGCGCGTTCGTCCTTTTCAACGCCGTGGCGGTTGAAAACGCGAACTTCGACGATCGTGCCGAAGGTGCCCGGAGGCATGCGCATGGACGTATCACGGACGTCGGAGGCCTTTTCACCGAAGATGGCGCGCAGAAGCTTTTCTTCCGGCGTCATCGGGCTTTCGCCCTTCGGCGTGATCTTGCCGACGAGGATGTCGCCCGGCTGAACTTCCGCACCGATGTAGACGATACCGGCTTCGTCGAGGTTCTTCAGCGCTTCTTCCGAAACGTTCGGAATGTCGCGGGTGATTTCTTCCGGACCAAGCTTGGTGTCGCGCGCCATCACTTCGAATTCTTCGATGTGGATGGAGGTGAACACGTCATCGCGAACGATGCGCTCGGAGAGCAGGATCGAGTCTTCGTAGTTGTAGCCGTTCCAAGGCATGAACGCGACGAGCGCGTTGCGGCCGAGCGCGAGATCGCCGAGATCGGTCGACGGACCGTCCGCGATGATATCGCCCTTGTTCAGGATGTCACCGACGGTGACCAGCGGACGCTGGTTGACGCAGGTGTTCTGGTTGGAACGCTGGAACTTCTGCAGGCGGTAGATATCGACGCCGGACTTGCCGGCCTGGAGATCTTCCGTTGCACGGATAACGATACGCGTCGCATCGACCTGGTCGACCACGCCGCCACGACGGGCAGCGATGGCAGCGCCGGAATCGCGGGCAACGATCGGTTCCATGCCGGTACCGACGAACGGTGCTTCTGCACGCAGCAGAGGCACGGCCTGACGCTGCATGTTCGAACCCATGAGCGCGCGGTTGGCGTCGTCGTTTTCAAGGAACGGGATGAGCGCTGCAGCGACAGAGACGAGCTGGCGCGGCGAAACGTCCATCAGGTTCACGACGTCGCGCGGAGCGAGCATAACGTCGCCGGCGTGACGGCAGACGACGAACTCTTCCGAGAACGAACCGTTGGCATCAAGCACCGAGTTGGCCTGGGCCACGTGGTACTTGGCTTCTTCCATTGCCGACAGGTAGACGACATCGCTCGTGACCTTACCGTCGATGATCTTGCGGTAAGGGCTTTCGATGAAGCCGTACTTGTTGACGCGGGCGAAGGTGGCCAGCGAGTTGATCAGACCGATGTTCGGGCCTTCCGGCGTTTCGATCGGGCAGATACGGCCGTAATGGGTCGGGTGAACGTCGCGGACTTCGAAGCCTGCGCGTTCGCGCGTCAGACCACCCGGTCCAAGAGCCGACAGACGGCGCTTGTGGGTGATTTCCGACAGCGGATTGACCTGGTCCATGAACTGCGACAGCTGCGAGGAGCCGAAGAATTCGCGGACGGCTGCGGCAGCCGGCTTGGCGTTGATCAGGTCCTGCGGCATGACGGTGTCGATCTCGATCGACGACATGCGTTCCTTGATCGCACGTTCCATGCGCAGCAGACCCAGACGATACTGGTTCTCCATCAATTCGCCGACGGAACGAACACGACGGTTGCCGAGGTTGTCGATGTCATCGATCTCGCCCTTGCCGTCGCGCAGTTCGACAAGCATCTTGACCACGGCCAGGATGTCTTCCTTGCGCAGGATACGGACGGTGTCGGCGGCGTCGAGGTCGAGACGCATGTTCATCTTGACGCGGCCAACGGCCGAGAGGTCGTAACGCTCCGAATCGAAGAACAGCGTGTTGAACATGGCTTCGGCCGAATTCCATGGTCGGCGGCTCACCCGGACGCATGACGCGGTAGATGTCGAACAGCGCGTCCTGGCGGTTTTCGTTCTTGTCCGCAGACAGCGTGTTGCGGATATAGGCACCGACATTGATGTGGTCGATGTCGAGAACCGGGATTTCATCAAAGCCCGAGGACATGATGACGCCAAGCGTCTTCTCGTCGATCTCGTCGCCGGCTTCGAGGAAGATTTCCCCGGTCTGCACGTTGACCAGATCCTCGGCAAGATAGTTGCCATAGAGATCGTCGTCGGTTGCCTTGATGGCCTTCAGGCCCTTTTCCGTCAGCTGCTTGAGCAGGCGCGGCGTGAGCTTCTTGCCGGACTCGACCACGACTTCGCCGCTGTCGGCGTCGATCAGGTCGGTCAATGCCTTCTGGCCGCGCAGGGCGTCAGGCTGGAACGGAATGCGCCAGCTCTTGCCGTCGCGCTGGTACAGCGACTTGGTGTAGAAGGTGTCGAGGATTTCCTCGCCGTCCATGCCGAGCGCCATCAAAAGCGACGTGACCGGAATCTTGCGGCGACGGTCGATGCGGGCGTGTACGATATCCTTGGCGTCGAATTCGATATCGAGCCAGGAACCGCGATACGGGATGACGCGGGCAGCAAACAGAAGCTTGCCCGAGGAATGGCTCTTGCCCTTGTCGTGGTCGAAGAACACGCCCGGCGAACGGTGCATCTGCGAAACGATGACGCGCTCGGTGCCGTTGACGATGAACGTACCATTGTTGGTCATGAGCGGCATGTCGCCCATGTAGACGTTCTGTTCCTTGATGTCCTTGATGGACTTCGCGCCCGTATCCTCGTCAATATCGAACACGATGAGGCGCAGCGTCACCTTCAGCGGCGCTGCGTAGGTCAGATCGCGCTGACGGCATTCCTCAACGTCGAACTTCGGCTGTTCGAACTCGTAGGACACGAATTCGAGCATCGATGCGCCGGAGAAATCGGTGATCGGGAAAACGGACTTGAATACGGACTGGAGGCCCTCATCCGGACGACCGCCCTGCGGCTCGTCGACCATGAGGAACTGGTCGTAGGATGCCTTCTGAACCTCGATGAGGTTGGGCATTTCTGCGACTTCGGGAATTTTACCAAAAACTTTGCGTACGCGCCTACGACCATTGAACGAAAGGGTCTGAGCCATCGTCGCTCCTTCAAATTTTGCATCCGGGCCTGCAACGGACGGGAACCGATGGCCAGTCGACCCCGTCAATCAATGAGTGCATCAATCTCGTCCAACGTTCAAAAACACACAGCGCGGATTGCTGTCGTCTCTTTGAAACGGGACTATCCTCTTGAAGAACTCATTACCCAAAAGCCGTTTTGACGGGCTTTTGGGTAATAGGTTCAAAAAGCGGTCAAAGAGAGGCGGCCGTTTTCAGGCCACCTCTCCTTGTAGAAAGCAAGATTACTTGACGTCAACCTTGGCGCCAGCGTCTTCGAGCTTCTTCTTGAGGTCGGCAGCTTCAGCCTTGGAAACGCCTTCCTTGACAGCCTTCGGAGCGGCTTCAACGAGGTCCTTGGCTTCCTTCAGGCCGAGGCCTGTGATTGCGCGGACTTCCTTGATGACGTTGATCTTGTTTGCGCCGGCCTCAGCGAGGATAACGTCAAACTCGGTCTTTTCTTCTTCAACGACAGCAGCAACAGCAGCGCCGCCAGCAGCAGCAGCTACAGGAGCAGCAGCCGAAACGCCCCACTTTTCTTCGAGCATCTTGGACAGCTCAGCAGCTTCCAAAACGGTCAGCGAGGACAGGTCGTCTACGATCTTTGCGAGATCAGCCATGTGATAGTTCCTTTTATACTTGGTTCGAACTTGTTTGAAAATTTACAGCGAAAAACCGCCTTATGCGGCTTCTTCGTCCTTCTTGGCGTAGGCTGCGAACACGCGGGCAAGCTGGCTTGCCGGTGCTGCAACAACCGATGCGATGCGCTGTGCCGGGGTCTGAATCATGCCCAGCAGCTTTGCACGCAGCTCGTCCAGCGAAGGCAGGGTCGCAAGCGACTTGACTGCTTCCGCATTGAGCGCGGTTGCTCCCATGGCGCCGCCCAGGATAACGACCTTGTCGTTTGTCTTGGCGAATTCCATGGTAACCTTCGGAGCCGTGATGGGATCATTGCTGTATGCAATCAGCGTCTGTCCCTTGAAGAGATCGACGATCCCTTCCGACTCCGTACCCTGAAGGGCGATCTTGGCCAGACGGTTCTTCGCGACTTTGACGGTGCCGCCAGCAGCGCGCATCTTCGAACGGAAATCGTTCATCTGTGCGACTGTGACACCGGCATAGTGGGCCACGACAACCGAACCCGAAGCCTTGAAGACCTCGTTCAGTTCCGTGACGAATTCGCGCTTTTCCGCTCTTTCCACTGCCTATCTCCAGTTGACAGGACCGCAAAATCGCGGACCTGTCGGTTTGCCTATGCCGCTCGAGGACCAAAGATCGATCCGGAGCGACGCTCGAGGATCCTGTCCCCTGCGCAGATCCGTTGACCGGATCAGGCACAAGGCAAGCCGAGGTTCGAACCAAATTTCCACGCCTCAGCGTGTTCGCGAAATCCGGGTCTTACCCATCTCATGCAGGCGAAGTGATTAAGGGAAAACCACCTGCAGTCTCGGACAGGAGTTCCGGTTTTAACACCGGAATTTCCGGCCCCGAAAGGCCGGAAATCTTGGTCTGGACACAACCGCAAGCGGCTGTGTCCGTCACCGGGCTTGAAGCCCGGCGGATTGATTAGACTGTCGTGACGCTCGACGGGTCGATCTTGACGCCCGGGCCCATGGTCGAGGAAATCGCCACGCGCTTGACGTAGTTGCCCTTGGCACCAGCCGGCTTTGCCTTGATGACGGCATCGGCGAAAGCCCGGATGTTCTGCTCGAGTGCCGCGGCATCGAAAGAAGCCTTGCCGATACCGGCATGGACGATGCCAGCCTTCTCGACGCGGAACTCGACAGCGCCGCCCTTGGAAGCCTTGACGGCTCCGGCAACGTCCATGGTAACCGTTCCGACCTTCGGGTTCGGCATCATGCCACGCGGGCCGAGAACCTTGCCGAGACGGCCGACGAGCGGCATCATGTCCGGGGTTGCGATGCAGCGATCGAAATCGATCTTGCCGCCCTGGACGATTTCGACGAGGTCTTCCGCGCCAACAACGTCGGCGCCGGCAGCGCGGGCTTCGTCAGCCTTGGCGCCACGAGCGAACACGGCAACGCGAACCGTGCGGCCAGTGCCGTTCGGCAGGTTGACAACGCCGCGGACCATCTGGTCAGCGTGGCGTGGATCGACGCCGAGGTTCATCGATACTTCGATGGTTTCGTCGAACTTGGCGATCGCCCGGTCCTTGACCAGCGAAATCGCTTCGGTCAGGGCAACGAGCTTCGTCGGGTCGATGCCCTCACGGGTCTTCTGTACGCGCTTTGCAATCTTTGCCATGGTCTCAGCCCACCACTTCCAGGCCCATGGAACGGGCAGAGCCCTCAACCATTGCCATTGCGCCTTCAACGTTAGCGGCGTTGAGGTCCTTCATCTTGGCTTCAGCGATCTTGCGAACCTGTTCCTGGGTCAGCGTGCCGACCTTCGGGCCCTTGCCGGGCGTCTTGGAACCGGACGTCAGCTTCGCTTCCTTCTTCAGGAAGTAGCTGACTGGCGGCTGCTTCATGATGAAGGTGAAGGACTTGTCCTGGTAATAGGTGATGACGACCGGGATCGGCATGCCCTTTTCCATTTCCTGCGTGGCGGCATTGAACGCCTTGCAGAATTCCATGATGTTTACACCACGCTGACCAAGCGCCGGGCCGATTGGCGGGGACGGGTTTGCCGATCCTGCCTTGACCTGAAGCTTGAGGTGGCCTGCAACTTTCTTAGCCATATCTCTCTGCCTTTGTCTTCGTTTCGAACGATCGCCGGAAGCGGCCTGCCCGAAACATCAATGACCGGTTTCCCGGCCCTTCATGCCACATCTACAAGATGCGGCGGCTGCGGTTGCGTGGTGCGGACCTGCGATCCGGCTAAGATCGCCATCCTCCCACGCGCTCGGCGGATCACTCCGCCTTCTACCGGCTCCTTAAAGCCGGCAAATTCTTCAAGGACCCCGGAACGCGGAAACCGCATCCGGCCGTCCTCTGATCAGACCTTCTCGACCTGGGCGTATTCGAGCTCGACCGGCGTTGCGCGGCCGAAGATCGACACTTCGACCTTGAGACGCGAGCGCTCTTCGTCGACGTCCTGGACGATGCCGTTGAACGAAGCAAACGGACCATCGGAAACGCGAACCTGCTCGCCAACTTCGAAGGAGATCGACGGCTTCGGACGATCCACACCATCCTGAACCTGGCCGAGAATACGCTCGGCTTCGGAATCAGGAATCGGAACAGGCTTGTTATCGGAACCGAGGAAGCCGGTAACCTTCGGCGTATTCTTGATCAGGTGATAAGCCTCGTCCGTCAAGTTGGCCCGCACCATGACGTAGCCCGGGAAAAACTTGCGCTCGGCATCGACCTTGCGGCCGCGACGGACTTCAACAACCTTTTCGGTCGGAACCAGGATCTGTTCGAAAAGATGGCTCAGGCCTTTTTGCCGTGCCTTTTCCTCGATCAATTCAGCGACCTTCTTCTCGAAATTCGAGTAGGCGTGAACGATGTACCAACGCGCTGCCATATTCATCCCTAACCGTTCAAATGCCGACATTCAGGACGAGGCCAATCAGCCAGCCCAGAAGTTGGTCCGCAGCAAAAAAGAAAACGGCCGCGAAAAAGACCATGACAAATACCATCAGCGTCGAGATCATCGTCTCGCGCCGGGATGGCCAAGTCACTTTCGCCGTTTCAGCCCGTACCTGCTGCAGAAACGTAAATGGATTTGTTTTGGATGCCATTGAATGCCCACGCCATTACGGCCCGTAAAGCTGACGTTTCAGCCCCACGCGCCGCGTGTCTGTTTGAACCCCTACATAACCACCGATTCTCAAAACCACAAGAGGTCATCGGTGGTTTTGCAAAATTACGCGGAAAAGCCACGTCGCTTTTCCGATCTTCATCTCCGCGCAGCCTGCGGAATTTGCAACTGCTGGAAAATGGCAGGGGCAGCCGGGCTCGAACCGACGACCTGCGGTTTTGGAGACCGCCGCTCTACCAACTGAGCTATGCCCCTTTACCGAAACACGAGCCATCGTCTCCAACGGCCGCATCTCAAGTCAGCGGCTTAATAGGCAGTTTGTTACGCCATGACAAGCACCTTTGATGGAAAAGCGCAATTTCTTGCGCTCTTTTTCATCGGCGATTGGGGCGTTGTCATTTCCCGACGTATTTGCGCCAGTCATGTTCCTCGCGAAAGCCGAGAACTTCGCGAATCTTGCGGTTCGACAACAGCCCCTCGAATTCGCCGATCTCCCGCTTGAACGGCACATTCGGGAAATAGCGGGCCGCAAGTTCGCGGGTCGGGGTATCCGCCGAGACCGTATCGTTGGCCGCATTGAAGACCTGATAGCCGAGACCGTCCTTTTCGATGCAGAGACCGACGATCTGACCGAGATCGCGGGCGTCGATGTAGCTCCAGGCAATGCGCTTGCGAATCTCCGGATTGGCGAAATAGTTCGGGAACTGGTCATATTCGTGCGGTTCGATGACGTTGCCGATTCGCAGCGCATAGATGTCGAAACCGCTGCGCTCGGCAAAGGCCCGGGCCGTCTTCTCGTTCACCACCTTGGACAGTCCGTAGCTGTCCATCGGATTGACGTCATAATCCTCGTCCAGCGGAAACTGATGAAAATCACGATGCCCCTCGGCAAAGCAGACGCCATAGGTGGTCTCGCTGGAGGCAACGATGATCTTGCGGATGCCGAGCTTCACCGCCGCCTCGATGACATTGTAGGTGCCCATCGTGTTGATGCGGAAGGTCTCGTTGTCTGGCTTGATCAGGATGCGCGGCACGGCGGCGAAATGCACCACGGCGTCGAAGGGCTGCGGCCCCTGCCCGCGCTCCAGGTCCGGGAAATCGCGGTGCATCGACAGCGCATTGAAGACCTGGCCGCTATCGGTGATGTCGGCGATCAGATTGGTCACGCCGGGGCTGTCGAGCGGCACAAGATCGATGTTGTGGACCTCGTAGCCTGCCTCGACCAGGTATGGCACCGCATGCCGCCCCGCCTTGCCGGAGCCGCCGGTGAACAATATCCGCTTTTTCATGATGATGTCTTCCTCGCCTTGCGTGCCAATTCGCATGAGCCGCAATGTAGGTCACGCGATCAAAAACAAAAGGCCCCACCGTCGCCGGCAGGACCTTTCACAACCAAATAGTTATCGTGGAAATGGCGCTTATGCAGCGCCGTTTCCTGGCGTCGATTACTCGACGATCGAGGCGACGATGCCGGCGCCGCGTGCAAATCGCGCTCGCGCGCCATTTGCACATCCTGGCTTTCCGTCGACAGCTTTCGCCACCGTCGTCGCTCGTCGATTACTCGACGATCGAGGCGACGATGCCGGCGCCGACGGTGCGGCCGCCTTCGCGGATCGCGAAGCGCAGCTTTTCTTCCATCGCGATCGGAACGATCAGTTCGACGGCAACCGTGACGTTGTCGCCAGGCATGACCATTTCCGTGCCTTCCGGAAGCGACACGATACCGGTCACGTCCGTGGTGCGGAAGTAGAACTGCGGACGATAGTTGGTGAAGAACGGCGTATGACGGCCGCCTTCTTCCTTCGTCAGGATGTAGGCTTCGGCCATGAACTTCTTGTGCGGCTTGACCGAACCCGGCTTGCACAGGATCTGGCCACGCTCGACGCCGTCACGGGTAACGCCGCGGATCAGCGCGCCGATGTTGTCGCCGGCCTGGCCCTGGTCGAGCAGCTTGCGGAACATTTCAACGCCGGTAACCGTCGTCTTGGTCGTGGCGCGGATGCCGACGATTTCGACTTCTTCACCAACCTTGACGATGCCGCGCTCGACGCGACCGGTCACAACCGTACCACGGCCCGAGATCGAGAACACGTCTTCGATCGGCAGCAGGAACGGCAGGTTGATCGGACGCTCAGGCGTCGGGATGTAGGCGTCAACAGCAGCCATCAGTTCGCGGATCGCGTCTTCGCCGATCTTCTTGTCCGAATCTTCGAGAGCGGCCAGAGCCGAGCCCTTGATGATCGGGATGTCGTCGCCCGGGAAGTCGTACATCGACAGAAGTTCGCGGACTTCCAGCTCGACGAGCTCGAGAAGTTCGGCGTCGTCAACCTGGTCGACCTTGTTGAGGAACACGACGATCGCGGGAACGCCAACCTGACGGGCAAGCAGGATGTGCTCGCGGGTCTGCGGCATCGGGCCGTCGGCAGCCGAGCAAACCAGGATCGCGCCGTCCATCTGCGCTGCACCGGTGATCATGTTCTTGACGTAGTCGGCGTGGCCGGGGCAGTCGACGTGCGCATAGTGACGGGCTGGCCGTCTCATATTCGACGTGTGCCGTCGAGATGGTGATGCCGCGGGCCTTTTCTTCCGGCGCTGCGTCGATCTGGTCGTACGCCTTGTACTCGCCGAAATACTTCGTGATCGCTGCCGTCAGCGACGTCTTGCCATGGTCGACGTGGCCAATCGTGCCAATGTTGACGTGCGGCTTATTGCGCTCAAACTTGCTCTTTGCCATGGTGTGCGTATCCTGTGATCAATAGATGGGATCATCCGGCGGCGCCGGTTTGGGGAGGCGTTTAAGGGTTTCGGAAGAATTGCGCAAGACATAATTATTGCGCCTCGCGCGCGACGGTTCCCCGTCCCGTATCCGCTATATGGGGTTTGTCAGCCGCAAATCCAGCCCACCCGGCAAACAATGGGAAACACAGCCGCATTCAAAAGCTTGAAGCAGTTTTCTCAATCTAGATATCAAGAGAAGGCTACGGAGGCTGCTGGAGCGGGTAGCGGGAATCGAACCCGCGTATTCAGCTTGGAAGGCTGCTGCTCTACCATTGAGCTATACCCGCGGTGCGGTCATCGATCCCGATGACAGAATGGTGGAGGGAGTTGGATTTGAACCAACGTAGGCTGAGCCAACGGATTTACAGTCCGTCCCCTTTAACCACTCGGGCATCCCTCCATTATTCCGTCGGGATCAAGCGACCAAGCTTGTCAGATCAAAGCGCGTCCGGCCGGGGCAAGTCGTCCTTCAATCTGCGCCGGGTATATGACCGTCCCGTTTCATCCTGTCAACACGATGCGTCACAAAAAATTGCGAAATCCGCTACAAACGTGGCTCGCTGCGGATTTCGCGAAAAACGGTTCCAAGCCGGCCGCTTCCTCAGTATAAGGCAGCTATGAGCAAAGATAATCCGGGCGACAAGACACGCCAAAGACACCCACTACGCCACCCTGCGCCGCGCGCACCGCGATGCGCAAGCGCGAACGCGGCGAAATTCCCACACCCGTGCAGGACCGCCGCAAGAAGAATGCCGCCGGTGACTGGACGGCGCCGGCGCTTGCTGCCCGAGCAGGTTCTGCTCTACGGCATCCACACGGTCCGCGCCGCGCTCGACAACCAGGAACGGCAGATCATCAAGCTGTCGCTGACGCAGAATGCGCTGGTGCGGCTGGAAATCGGCCCGGTCGAGGAACTCGGCTTTCCGGTCGAGATCGTCTCGCCGCAGGATATCGACAAGATCCTCGGCCCCGACGCGATCCATCAGGGCGTCATGCTGGAAACACGCCCCCTGCCCGTGCGGCGCCTGTCGGCGCTGAAAGACAGCCCGCTGATTCTGGTGCTCGACCAGGTCACCGATCCGCACAATGTCGGCGCGATCATGCGCTCGGCGGTGGCCTTCAACGCCGGGGCGCTGATCACCACCATGCGCCATAGCCCGACCGAATCGGGTGTGCTGGCCAAAGTCCGCCTCCGGCGCGCTGGAAATGATCCCCTATATCCAGATCACCAATCTGGCCGATGCGCTGGATGAGCTGCACAAGCTCGGCTTCTCCTCGATCGGGCTCGATTCGGAAGGCCCGGCCCCGCTGGAAAGCACACTGGCCGGACCGAAGATCGCGCTGGTGCTTGGCGCCGAGGGCAAGGGCCTGCGGCAGAAGACGCGCGCGACCGTGACGGCGCTTGCGCGGCTCGACATGCCGGGCGCCATCAAGTCGCTCAACGTCTCGAATGCGGCCGCCATCGCCATGTATGCCGCACGGGCTCATCTCGCCAAAGGCTGACGCGATCAGTTCTGGAAAGAGGTTTGAGAATTGCGCAGACCGGCCGTCGGACATCCGTCCTGCAGCCGTCGCCAGGTCGTGACGTTCAGCTCCATCTCGCAGCGCGCGAGGTAGGCCGTATTGCCGGCACGGATGCAGACCGTTTCGCCGATCTCGTGTTTCGAACCGTCCCGGTTGCGGCAGGTGCAACCGGCATCCGGCGGCGCGGCATGAACCATGCCCGGCATCATGACAATGCCGGCAAGGAGCATAGCTGGAAACAGGATGGCAGCCTTCGTTTGCATGGCCGCAGTCTAGCGCAAACCGGTATTTTGTCGATGCACCGCCATCCGTTTCGCGGATCTGGGCGAAAGCCCGTCAATCAGGCTTTCTTCAGAAACTCCGTGCGCAGCACGAGGCCCTTGATCTTGGCATGACGGCATTCGACCTCGTCCGGTTCGTCCGTCAGGTGGATGCCCTTGATCACCGTGCCGCGCTTCAGGGTCTCGGAGGTTCCCTTGACCTTCAGATCCTTGATCAGCGTGACGTTGTCGCCTTCCTTGAGGATCGTGCCATTGCTGTCCTTGACGTCCATTTTCGCCGCCCTTTGCTGCGCTCGGTATCCCGCGAGGGGAAACCTGATTTAATCATTGCAGCGCTGTAGCGCCTTCAAGACGCTTCGTCCAGCATCGGCGGCCAAGCGCGCCGAACAGCAGAACGCCGGGCAGAGAGAAATGCCCGGCGTTTGCGCAGATCGAAAATGTATCAGGCCGCCGTGGCGAACGCGCCATGTTCGGCGATGACCTTTTCAGCGCCAGCAATGGCCGACTGCTTGGCATCGTCACCCATGGCAAGGCCTTCGGCACGGATGAACTCGACATCGGTGATACCGATAAAGCCGAAGACCGTCGTCAGGTATGCTTCCTGGTGATCCATGGCGGCGACCGGCGAAGCGCCCGAATAATGGCCGCCGCGCGTGGAAGCGACGATGACCTTCTTGCCCTTGGCGAGGCCTTCGACGCCGTTTTCGGTGTAGCGGAACGTGGTGCCGGCAACCAGAATGCGGTCGATCCACGTCTTCAACTGGGTCGGGACGGCGAAATTGTACATCGGCGCACCGATCACCACGACATCGGCGCTGAGAAACTCTTCCAGCGCGGCGCGGCCGGCATCAAGTTCCGAGGCAAGCGAGGCCTCGATGCCTTCCGGGCCAGCCGAGGCCGCCATCAGATGGGCACCGCTCAGATGCGCCAGCGGCGCGGCGACGAGATCGCGGTAGGTTACGGAGGCGGCGTGTGTCTGCGCCTTCAGGCGCGCAACGATCGATGCGGTCAGGCGGCGGGAAACCGAGTGATCGCCGAGGATTCCGGAGTCGATATGCAGAACGTTCATGATGGCACCTTCGTGGGCTGTTGCAGTCTATTGCGGTGCACAACATATGTTTCGAAAACAATCGGCGGATAAGCCGGCACTTTTTCGACAGGGCGTTTCCTGCTAGAAACAATCCGACCAATCAATCGAAAACGATGGAGCCCCCCGTGCAGGACCTCAACGACCTCGCCCTGTTTGCAGCTGTGGTCAAGCACAAGGGCTTTTCAGCTGCGGCGCGCGTTCTCAACATTCCGAAATCCAAGCTCAGCAAACACGTCGCGCGGCTGGAACAGCAGCTCGATGTCCGGCTTCTCGAGCGCTCGACGCGAAAGCTGCGCGTGACCGACATCGGCCAGGCCTTCTACGAGCGCTGCGAAACGATACTGTCCGGCGTCGAAGCTGCCGAAGCCGTGGTCGCTGCGGCAAAAAGCGAACCGGCGGGTCTGGTGCGCCTTGCCTGCCCGATCGGCTTCTCCCCGATGATCGCCCATATCGTCCCGGCCTTCCATCGCCTCCATCCCGGTGTCCGTCTGCTGATCACCGCAACGAATCGCCGGATCGATCTGGTCGAGGAGCGCTTCGACATCGCGCTGCGGGCGCGGGACGAGCTCGATACGGACAACCAGCTGATCGTGCGCAAGCTCGGTGCCGCGCGCAGCTATCTCGCGGCGAGCCCCGACCTTCTGCAGCGCCTGCCGCCGATGACCATCGACACGCTTGGCAAGATGCCGACCCTGTCGCTGAACGAGCAGCATGCGACAGATAGTTGGACCCTGTTTCATCGGGACGGAACCAGCCGCGACGTTTCTCACATGCCGATCATCGGCTGCAGCGATTTCGGCATCATCGAACAGGCGGCCATCGACGGGATCGGCATTGCGATGCTGCCGCACCACATCGTCGAACGCGGTTTCAGGACGGGTAGTCTGGTGCCGGTTCTGCCGGAATGGACGTCGAAGGAGGTGATCGTGCATCTCGTCTTCACGTCCCGCCATGGTATCCTGCCCGGGGTTCGCGCCGTCATCGACTACCTCGCGGAGGCCCTGCCCGGCGCCATGGCGCGTTGCGCCGAGGTTGAGCCGCGCGAAGCGACATTGTTGCGCGCTGCCGAATAGGCTGTAAACATCGGGAGGACCGCAGCGGAGCCTGGCTAAGCGGGGACTGGGACGCAACAGGGCAGCGACGGGGATCGGGGACGACAGGCATGACACGGGAACGGCGGCGGCGAATCGTCAGGCGGCGCAGGACGACCATTGGCGGCACATTGGTGGCGGGTATTGCCTTTCTCGCGGGCATGACCGATGCGATCGGCCTGCTGCATCTGGGCAGTTTCGTCTCCTTCATGAGCGGAAACACGACGCAGGCGGCGGTCGCCATCGCGCGCGGCCAGTCAGACCACGCCTTCCTGCTGCTCGGCGGCCTGATGACCTTCATCATCGGCAATGCGCTTGGCATCATCATCGCCCATGGCGCAACAAGGCGAACATTCCGCGTCCTTGCTGCGGTCACGGCTTTGCTGGTCATCGCCTCGCTTCTGACCCAGCCGGGCCTGCGCGTCGCGCAATTCTACCTGATCATTCTTGCAATGGGCGTCATCAACACCGCCGTCGAGCATATCGAAGGCCTGCCGATCGGGCTCACCTATGTTACGGGCGGCCTGTCGCGGTTCGGACGGGGACTTGGCCGGATGCTGATCGGCCAGCGCCATCCGGGATGGTCGAGGTGCCGAGCAGGTAGGTGCCCTCGTAGAGCGCGTTGGCGCGGAACATCGGGAAGACGTAGTCGCCGACGAACTCGTCGCGCAGGTCCTCGACGTAGATCTCCTTGACGCCCATCAACTCGGCCTTGCGGCGTGCCGGCTCCAGCTCCTCGCCCTGGCCGAGGTCGGCGGTGAACGTCACGACCTCGCAGGCGTAGGTGTCCTGCAGCCAACGCAGGATCACGGAGGTGTCCAGCCCGCCGGAATAGGCGAGCACGACCTTCTTGATGTCGCTCCGTCCCGCTGCCACCGCCGCTCCCCTTCTCGCGTCGCGCTCGCGTCAAGCCCTGGGCACTCCATCGGAAGGCCACCCAAGCAAACCACCGGGCAAGGGTGTAGCGAATTGGCCGGCGAACTGGCAAGGAATCCCGCCGCAAACCGTTAACGGACCCTCAATGCCGCACGGGCATGATGGAGTTGGGGCGATATTGCCCGGTCTCAGGGAGGGACTGGATATGGGGCAGGGGGCACGCGCGGCCGCGTTCGGCGCCGCGCTCGCGACGGCGCTGGGCGGCGGGTTGCCGGCGCTGGCGCAGGGGATGTGCGGCTTCGATATCGACGACGAGACACTGGCCACCCAGGGCGCGCCCTTGGAGCTCCTGTTCGGCGCCGACGACCGACGGGTCATGCGCAGTTCAGATTATCCCTGGCGCGCGATCGGCAACCTGTTGACGCCCAATGGGAGTTGCACCGGCACGCTGGTCGGCAGAAGCCTGGTGCTGACGGCCGCCCACTGCGTCAGCGAGTATGTCGAGGGCCGGATCGAGGTCTCGGACGTGGTGTTCCTCGCCGGCTACCAGGACGGCGAGGCGTTCGCCACGGCGCGCGCGACCCGGATCGTTCCAGCCAGCAACCGGCCACTGCAATGGAACCCGAACGGCGACGTCAGCGACGACTGGGCGTTCGTCGTGCTCGACCAGCCCATCGGCGCCGAGACGGGCACCATTCCGGTGCTCGAACTCGGCGATGGCGATCTTGACCTGACCGTGTACTACCAGACCGCGGTGACCCAGGCCGGCTACAGCGCCGATAGGCCGGAGAGCTTGACCGGCCATGCGGGCTGCCGGCTGCTCGCCGCTTATCCCGGCCACTGGATCGACCACGACTGCGACATTGTTCCCGGCGATTCCGGCTCGCCGCTGATGGTTGAGCGTGACGGCCGGCTCCACGTCTTCGCCGTCGCCACGGCGATGCAATGCACCAGCGATGGCACGCGCGCCGGCAACAGCGCCGTCGATGCCCGCGCCTTCGCTCAAACCTACCGCCAGCTCAGCGGCAACAACGAGCGGGTGGCGGTCCGTATCGCCACGCCTGGCGGCAGCAATCGCACCGAGGAGCGCGGCGGCGGCGGCCCGCGTATCGTTCGCATCTGCGACACCGATTGCTGATCTTGCTCGCCGGCCCGTGGCGCGATGCCGGCGGCGCGCTATACTCCCTTCTACAACTCGCGGCGGCTTGGCCGTCTGTACATGGGAGGGATTCGGATGTTGATTGAACGAGCCTTGAAGCGCCTGTCGGCGGCCGGCACTGTTGATCGGCCTCGTGGGCGCCGGCGCGCTGGCCCAGGATACCGTCGGCATCGTCGTCTATCAGAGCGACTTCGGCCTGAAGGACGGCGCGGTGTCGGAGATGAAGGGCGTGGCGGTCGGGGTCGACCCGACGCTGCGCCTGGAGGACCTGACCCACGAGATCCCGGCGTTCAACATCTGGGAAGGCGCTTATCGGCTGGCGCAGACCGTGTCCTACTGGCCGGCCGGCACCGTGTTCGTCTCGGTCGTGGACCCCGGCGTCGGCACCGACCGCAAGTCGGTCGTCGCCCGGCTCGAATCCGGTCACTACCTCGTCACCCCGGACAACGGCACGTTGACCGTCGTGGCCGATGACCTCGGCCTGGTCGAGGTGCGCGAGATCGACGAGGTGTTCAACCGGCTGCCCGGCTCCGAGGACTCCCACACCTTCATGG
>CAWGHM010000019.1:0-25033 GCA_963822365.1 uncultured Alphaproteobacteria bacterium | reverse complement strand
GATCTGGTTGGCGGCGAGCTTCACGCCGTCGCTGAACAGGTCGTCACCGCCGGTCTTGTGCAGCAAGGGCACATAGGCGGCCTTGATCGTCGTGCCTGAAGGGTCCTTGCTGTTGTCTGCAATGGCCAGCGAAAAGCCGACAAGCTCTGCCTGCATCGCATCGAGCGATGTGGTCTCCGTGTCGAAGGCAACAAGCCCTGCATCGCGCGCCTCGGCGATCCAGGCGTCCAGCGTTGCGACGTCACGAATTGCCACATAGGCAGCGTGGTCGATTTTTGCGGTACCGAAGCTTTCGGCGCGTGCCTGGGCATGGGCCTGCGGCGTCTGGGCGCTGGCATTGCCGTCGATCAGCACAGCGGCTGCCTGGGCGGCGCTGCCGCGTGCGGGCGAGGTGGCAGAGGAAAGGCCTGATGGAGCCGACGGGGCACCCGCCAGTTCGCCCTTGTCGAGGTCCGGCCCATGGGCCTGTGCACCCCATTCGACGGGAACATTTGCCGCCTCGACCGCATCCGCATCCGTTTCGGTCGCCGCGGCAACGCGGCGGGTCAGGGTCGTGAATTCCATGGCCTTGAGGAAGGCGATCAGCCTCGGGCCATCCTGCGTCTCCAGATGCAGCGCATCGAGGTCGACATCGACAGGCGTGTCGATCTTCAGCGTTACCAATTGCCGCGAAAGCCGCGCAAGGTCTGCATTGGCCATGATGTTCTCGCGGCGCTTGACCTGCTTGATCTCACCGGCGCGGGCGAGAAGCGTGTCGAGATCGCCGAATTCTTCGAGCAGTTGCGCCGCGGTCTTCGGGCCGATGCCGGGAATGCCGGGCACGTTGTCGGTCGAATCGCCGGTCATCGCCTGCATGTCGATCATCTTTTCCGGCGGAACGCCCCATTTCTCGATCACTTCCGGGATCGAGATCTGCTTGTCCTTCATGCTGTCGTACATCGACACGTTTGCCGTCACGAGCTGCATCAGGTCCTTGTCGGAGGAGACGATCGTCACGTCGGCGCCCGTCGCCTCCGCCATTCGGGCATAGGTGGCGATGATATCGTCCGCCTCAAAACCTTCCTTCTCGATGCAGGGCAGGTTGAAGGCGCGCGTCGCATGGCGGATCAGGCCGAATTGGGGGATCAGGTCTTCCGGCGGAGCCGAGCGGTTGGCCTTGTACTTGTCGTAGAGTTCATTGCGGAAGGTCTTGGAGGAATAATCGAATATGACGGCAAAATGCGTCGGTGTTACGCCGACAGACGTGTCGCGCGCGTCGGTGAGCAGCTTCCACAGCATGTTGCAGAAACCCGAGACGGCATTGACCGGCAATCCGTCCGACTTGCGGCTGAGCGGCGGTATGGCGTGGAAGGCACGGAAGATGAAACCGGAGCCGTCGACGAGGAAGAGATGATCACCTTTTTTCATGGGAAGAAGGGATAGCGCGGGGCGCGTTGGGCGTCCATATTTCAATTTCTGCACCCGGATATTTTTCGGGCCGCATATAAATGAGGGCCCTCACAGAAACGTTACCAATTTGTAATCCGACGCCGGATGCGAATCCCTTGAAAAGCCACATTTGAAACCACAAATCACAGTCAACGGCGCCTGAACACGCCGTCATCTGGCGGATGGCCTGTCCCCCGCCGAAGCCGGATGTAAGGACAAAGGCCTATCCCCCCTCTCCGGGCCTTTGTCCCAGATTGACAAAACCGTCATGGCTCCGCCTCCGCCATGACGGTTTTTGTCTATTCCGGTAGAACGCGCGCAACCCTTGCTGCGCAGGGCTTTCAGCAATCCATCGCTTGCAATGAATCTTGTTTTTTCGGGATTTTGGGCGTAACCATGGACATGGTCTTCAACCGGATGGATTCAGCGACATATCTTGCCAGCCTGCTGGCAAAGAATTTCTCCCGCGCTCTGCAGGAGAGAAGCCAAAAACTCGGCTTTGCCCCCGGTCAGTTTCCTGTTCTGCTGGAGTTGTGGGGCGAGGAAGGCCTGACGCAGAAGCAACTTCTGGATCGGCTGGACATCGAGCAGGCGACGATGGCCAACACGCTTTCGCGCATGGAACGGGATGGGCTGATCATGCGCTGCAAGCATCCCGATGACCGCCGGGCCCAGAAGATTTTCCTCACCGAAAAAGCAAAGGCGATGGAGGCCGACGCCAAGGCAGCGGCATTGGCCGCAGACCAGTCGCTTCTATCGGGCTTTCGCCGGTTCGAGCGCGAGCTGATGCTGGAATATATGCGCATGGCCATTGCCAACAGCGGCCGAGGCTGACGCCGTGTTTTGCCATCCATCAAAATATTTTACTTAAACGGACCGCGATTCCTCTCTACGGTCGGCCGTAACGAAAAGGATTCGAAAAATGTCCAGTATTGCCCCGACGCTCGAATGTGCAGACGCCAATCTCCCCGCAAGCCTCGACCGGCTCTTCGACCTGGTCCGCATCCAGTCGATCTCCACCGATCCTGCCTATAAGGCCGAGTGCCGCAAGGCCGCCGAATGGCTGGTGTCCGAACTTGTCGGTTTGGGGTTCACGGCTTCGGTGCGTGATACGCCCGGTCATCCGATGGTCGTTGCGCACCATGCCGGTGCAAAGGCCGGTGCCCCGCACGTGCTGTTCTACGGTCACTACGATGTCCAGCCGGTCGATCCGCTCAACCTGTGGGAGGTTTCGCCCTTTGAGCCCTCCATCAAGGACATCGGCGACGGCCGCAAGGTCATCACCGGTCGCGGAACATCCGATGACAAGGGTCAGTTGATGACCTTCGTCGAGGCCTGCCGGGCCTACAAGGAGACTCACGGCGGTCTGCCTTGCGAAGTCACCATCCTGTTCGAGGGTGAAGAGGAATCCGGCTCGCCGTCGCTCAAGCCCTTTCTCGAGGCCAATGCCGCCGAACTGACGGCTGATTATGCGCTGGTCTGCGATACCGGCATGTGGGACCGCGAAACGCCGGCGATTTCCGCCGGCCTGCGCGGCCTTGTCGGAGAAGAGATCGTCGTCACGGCCGCCGACCGCGACCTGCATTCCGGCATGTTCGGTGGCGCCGCCGCCAATCCGATTCACAGCCTGTCTGCCATTCTCGCTGGCCTGCATGATGCGGAAGGCCGCGTGACGCTGGATGGCTTCTATGATGGGGTCGAGGAAACACCAAGCCAGATCAAGGCGCAGTGGGAGACGCTCGGGCAGACGGCGGAGAAATTTCTCGGCGAAGTCGGTCTGTCCGTGCCGTCAGGCGAAAAGGGCCGCTCGGTTCTGGAACTGATCTGGGCCAGACCCACCGCCGAAGTGAATGGCATCTGGGGCGGTTATACCGGCGAAGGGTTCAAGACGGTGATTGCCGCGCAGGCTTCCGCCAAGGTCTCCTTCCGCCTGGTCGGCAAGCAGGATCCGCAGAAAATCCGCGACGCCTTCCGGACCTATGTCAAATCGAAGATCCCGTCGGATTGCTCCGTCGAATTCCACCCCCATGGCGGCTCGCCTGCCATTCAGCTGCCCTATGATTCAGCCTTGCTCAACACGGCGAAGCTGGCCTTGTCGGATGAATGGCCGAAACCGGCTGTCGTCATCGGCATGGGCGGCTCGATCCCGATCGTTGGCGATTTCCAGAAAATGCTCGGAATGGAATCGCTGCTGGTCGGCTTTGCCCTGTCCGACGACCGGATCCACTCGCCCAACGAGAAGTATGACCTGCAATCGTTCCACAAGGGCATCCGCTCCTGGATCCGCATTCTGGATGCTCTCGCGGCCTGATTTCACCGCGATTCAGCCTTCCGCCCTTGACCCGGGCGGGAGGGGATGGTCTTTTCCTGATCATGAATTGTTACAAACAGACCAGTGGTCCGCCGCTGCTGCGCGCAGGAGCGGCTGATTTGGAGAGAAACGGGAGCCGACGGATGGGCAGCACTGCATCCGTCAGCGGGTTCCCGTCGAGAACGATTGCGGCATGAAGACTATCCGTAAACTCGTCTGGCCGGTCATCGGCCTGGCCGCAATCCTGTTTTCGCTCTACGGCCTTTTCCATGAACTGCGCGATCTGTCGTTGAAAGACTTCCTCGCAAGCATCGAGGCCGTGTCGCTCGAAGGATGGATTCTGGCCGGTTGTTCCACGCTGGTCGCCTATGCCGCGCTGGCTGCCTATGATCATTTGGCTCTGGAGCATCTGGGACACCGCATCTCGCTCTGGTTCATTACCGTTTGTTCGTTCACGGCCTACGCCCTGTCGCATACCGTTGGCGCATCCGTGTTCTCCGGCGCGGTGGTGCGATACAGGGCCTATGAGTCCAAGGGGCTGACGGCGGGCGAAGTCGGCGTTCTCGTTGCCTTCTGTTCCTTCACATTCTTTCTTGGAACCGCGATGTTGTTCGGCATCGTGCTGATCGTCGAGCCGGAAATCGTTTCGCGTTTTGCATCGTTCCTGCCGATCGAAGCGGCCTTCTCGACGGGCGTCGTCATTCTGGGGCTGATTGGCCTCTATCTGATCGGCAGCCTGGTTGGTTTCCGGCCGATCGCGACGCGCTGGTTCCGGCTCGAATATCCGAAACCCTCATTGGCATTGCGGCAACTGCTGATCGCTCCCATAGAACTGATCGGTGCCGCAGGCATTATCTATTTCGCCCTGCCGGAAGCGGGAAATCCGGGCTTCCTGGTGATACTGGGGGTGTTCCTGGCATCCTTCTCCGCGGCACTGCTCTCGCATGCGCCGGGTGGGCTTGGGGTGCTCGAGCTTGTCTTTATCGCAGCCCTGCCAGAGATGGATCCGGTCGGCGTTCTCGCGGGACTGGCGATCTTTCGCCTGTTCTACCTGATCATTCCGTTTTTCATGGCGCTCGTCGTCGTCGTGCTCTTCGAGCGTGCCCAGTTCATCAGGGAACGCGATCATGGCGGAGAAAACAAGCCGCGCGCCTGATCGACACGCAGTCGCATCACCAAGGCCAGATGCAGACAACAAAAAGCCGGCAACAAAAAAGGCCGGGGTGACCCGACCTTTCCAAATACCAGAGGTATTTCAGACGCGACTGGCGCGCCCGTTTTATATTATGCAGCCTGCAGGTTGTCAGCAGACATCTTGCCGGACTTGCGGTCCTTGACGAGCTCGAAGCTGATCTTCTGGCCGTCGTTCAGGCCGCGCATGCCAGCGCGTTCAACAGCAGAAATGTGGACGAAAACGTCCTGGCTGCCGTCGTCAGGCTGAATGAAGCCGAAGCCCTTGGTGGAGTTAAACCATTTTACAGTGCCAGTGGCCATAACGGATCCCTTTCTCTAGCAAATTGTGTTTCACCGCACCGTAAACGCTACGGAACGGCATTTGTTCGAATCTGAAGGAAAGTTCGTCCGATTGCGCACAAGTCGCAAAAACCAAAGTCATCTAACAAATATCGACAGCGCTGCACATAAGGGACAAGGGCGAAAAGGTCAAGTTTAATTTCCGAAATTTCGGCTTATGCGTTGTAAATATTGGGTTTTATCCGATTGTCCAAAACCAGTTGCAGCGGCGTTTTGGCCCGTAAACCGAATTGGAGACTAGCGTTTGGAATCAGGTGGTTCCGGAATAAGAAAAGCCCGCGGCCGGGAGGAGGTGGCAGCGGGCTTTTCAAATAAGAACCGATCAGCAACTGGGAGGAGGAGTGTTGCTAATCCAGTGGACTTCCCTGGGAGGAGGAGCGGGTCGTCCACATCATCGAAGCTCTGCGGGAGGAGGTGCATTGCTTCGATGTCTGTAGTCTACAATCTCTCGGCCTGATTCATAGGCCTGATATTGCAATGCAGCAATGCGCCGAGCGCAAGACTAGCGCCACCAGTAGCGAGACTGTTCCGGCTGCGACTGCGAGCCCAGCAGATAACCGACCACCATGCCTGCTGCGGCGGCCAGAAAGACGACGCTGCCGGCGGCTGCCGGATGTTCGCGGGCGACGCCGGCAATGGCACGGCCTTCGGCACGAACCTGAGCGACTGCCTTCTTGGCCTGGGGGGCTGCAGCGTCGTAAGCATCCGATGCGCGCTCGCGCACGTCGGTATAGGCTTTGGCGCTCTGTGCCGAAACGATTTTCGTCAGCCGAGCCACTTCCTCGCGCAGTGCATTGATATCCTGGTTCATAGTTTCAGCCATGGCGGTTCTCCATATTTCGATGCGATCACAACGGTTGAAGGCCTGTTTTGTTCCGGCCACGGCGCATGCGCTGTGCAAATCGCAACCCTTGTGCGAAATTGCGTCCCGCCATTGTTGTGCCCGTCACAGGGATGATAGATGCTTCCGGCGAAGGCTGGAAAACAGGATGCGAGAGATGAACGACAACGAGCCGAACTACGAGCACTCGGATTATGCGGGCGAGTTTACAGCCGACGGCATCACCGTGCTCGTCGATATTTTCCGCGTCGCCGGCAGCAGCGGGCCCTGGTCGCTGGAAGTGATTGACCAGGAGGAGGGCCTGACCGTCTGGGAAGAGCCGTTTCCGACGGACAAGGACGCCTATGAGGAGTTTCTCGCCACCGTCGAGCGCGACGGCATTGAATCCTTCCTCGATGACCCGGAACCGGAACCGACGGTCCAGTAAGGAAATTGCAGGCCTCTCTCCGGCGGTAAGCGCTTGCTCGGCATCTGTCTGTGACTGATAGAGCCGCCATCATTCCAAACCCCAGCATCAGGGAATATCCGTGGTAGAACTTTTGTGGCGTGGTGTTGTCATCGGTACGGGCGCAACTGTGCTCATGGATATCTGGGCGGTCATCCTCTGGAAGGTCTTCGGCCAGTCCCGGCCGAACTGGGCACCGGTGGGCCGCTGGTTCTGGCATCTTCCCCGTGGCACGGTGTTCCACGACAATATCGCGAAGGCCGAGCCCTATGCGCATGAATCGGCTCTTGGCTGGATTGCGCACTATGCCGTCGGAATTGTCTACGGCATCGTTCTGGCCGTCTGGGGCGGAGCGCAATGGTTTGCGGCGCCGACATTCCTGCCGGCCTTTGTTCTTGGAATAGTGACTGTCGGGGCCGGATGGTTTCTCCTGCAACCGGGCCTTGGCATTGGTTGGGCGGCCTCAAGACTGCCGAATGCCAATACGGTGCGGGCCCTCAATCTCGTGGCGCATACGGTTTTTGCAATCGGGCTCTATGGGACGGCGCTGCTGTTGCCGGCCTGAGCGCCGTCAGGCGGGCGGATCGCGCTGGCGATTTGGCAGAGGATTTAGCGACGCGCCCGCCAATACACCAAAAGCGACAAGGCAAAGAGGACGAAGGCCACAGGCCAGAAGTCGGTTGCCTGGTCAAAGCTCCATCGCCACATCATATACCCGTCGAGATGCGGCGGCGGCATGTTGACGCTGACTTCGTAGTCGCGCTTCTCGCGGCCGTGAAAATGGCCGGCTGCAAAGGCCAGCCCGACAAGAATGGCCACCCGGCGCTCGTAAAAGAGCATGGCCACGAGCGCAAAGATCGCCGCCATCACGATCGCCTCGACGATATGGCCGAGCCAGTCGTAGTTTTGTTGGATATAGCTCCAGTCGATCATGCAACCGGTATCGACTGATTTGCCGCGCAGGGCAATCGGCCGGTCTCGATGGGCGCCGAGCAGGGGGGGCTGCGCCGGCTGCATGACACGCCCGATGGCGGCAGAGGCAGCAAGCAAGGGGATATTGATGCAAGCAGGCAAGTGGTTGAAGACTTTAAGCATATCAGCCCTGCATCATTAACGCCCCCTTAAATCGCCGCATTTACAGTTCATCGCACGTTCGAAGATGGCCTGCGGGGGTGCATCGGCGTCGGGTCGTCTGGGCGGCCGGCAATCAGTGACTTGAAACCCGAAAGATAGGGCAGCGCCGACCCGGCATGGCAGGACAACGCAAATCAGGTCAGAGGATCGAACCTTCCTTCGAGGGCGGGCGCGGACGCAACGACGATGATCTCAGCATCTCGGCCGGCGAACGCATGAGCGGCGGCGGAAAGACTGGCCGTTCCCCGCCCGGTAAATCGTCGAGCGCCAAATCCTCCCCCAGCCGTCGGCCCACGAAGAAGACAGAACGCAGTCGTGGCGGCTCACGCCGTGGCGGTTCCGGAGGCGGATTTGTCGGCCTGATCCGTTCGCTCGTCTACTGGTGCTTCGTGCTTGGCATCTGGGGTGGCATCGGTGTCACCGGTCTGGTCCTCTACTACGGCGCGCGCATGCCGAGTGCGACAAGCTGGACGATCCCGGAACGTCCGCCGAACGTCAAGATTCTCGCCGTCAGCGGCGATATCATCGCCAATCGTGGCGCGACCGGCGGCGAGGCGCTGTCGCTCGAAAACATGTCGCCCTATATCCCGCAGGCGGTCATCGCCATCGAGGACCGGCGTTTCTATTCGCATTTCGGTGTCGATCCGCTCGGGCTTGCCCGTGCCATGGTCACCAATATCACCACCGGACGCATGGTACAGGGCGGCTCGACGATCACGCAGCAGCTGGCGAAGAACCTGTTTCTCTCGCCGGAGCGGACGCTGGAGCGCAAGGTGCAGGAAGTCCTGCTCTCCGTGTGGCTGGAGCAGAAATACACCAAGGACCAGATCCTTGCGATGTATCTCAATCGCGTCTTCTTCGGCTCCAACGCCTATGGCGTCGAGGCGGCCTCGCGTCGTTATTTCAACAAGTCGGCCCGCGATGTGAACCTCGGCGAGGCGGCCCTTCTGGCCGGCCTGCTCAAGGCCCCGTCGCGGCTGTCGCCGGCGCGCGATCCGCAGGCGGCGGAAGCGCGCGCCCAGGTCGTTCTGGGGACGATGCGCGAGGAAGGCTTCGTTACGGATTCCGAAATCAAGACGGCCATGTCGCAGGCCCCGACGCGCTCGAAGAGCTTCTGGTCGGGCTCCGAGCATTATGTCGCCGACATGGTCATGGACCAGTTGCCGGCCATGGTCGGCGAGATCAAGGAAGACCTGATCGTCGATACCACGCTCGATCTCGACCTGGAGAAGAAGGCCGAAGCCGCGATCTCGGCAAGTCTGGTCGAGGACGGGCCGAAGCTGAATGCCTCGCAGGCGGCCCTTGTCTCGATCGACGGTACCGGCGCAATCCGCGCGCTTGTCGGCGGCAAGGATTATGCCGAAAGCCAGTTCGACCGGGCTTCCAAGGCCAGGCGCCAGCCCGGTTCCGCGTTCAAGCCCTTCGTCTATGCTGCGGCTATGGAAATCGGCCGCACGCCGATGTCGGTGCGCAATGATGCGCCGGTGCGCATCGGCAAGTGGACGCCGGAGAATTACGACCAGAAATATCGTGGCGAGGTGACGCTGACGAGCGCGCTCGCCGATTCGCTCAACACCATCGCCGCGCAATTGGTCATGGAGGTCGGCCCGCAGAACGTCGCCAAGCTCGCCCATCGTCTCGGCATCGAATCCGAGCTGCAGGCCAATGCCTCGATTGCGCTCGGGACATCGGAAGTCAGCCTTGTGGAACTGACGTCTGCTTACGCTCCCTTCATGAATGGCGGCTTCAAGGCAACCCCGCATGTCATCCGGCGCATATCGACCGCCGATGGCAAGGTCCTGTACGAAAACACCTACGACAATCCGCCCCGCGTTCTCGATCCGGCCATTGTCTCCGAGATGAACCAGATGATGGTCAAGGTGATCACGTCGGGCACCGGCAAGAATGCCCGGCTCAAGGGCTGGGAGGCGGCCGGCAAGACCGGCACCACCCAATCATTCCGCGATGCGCTCTTCGTCGGCTATACGAGCAACCTGACGACCGGCGTCTGGTTCGGCAATGACGACGGCAAGTCGATGAAGAAGGTTACCGGCGGTGGCCTCCCCGCCAAGGCGTGGAATGTCTTCATGACCGCCGCGCACGAGGGCCTCTCGCCATCGCCACTGTTCGGCACGGTCGGCGTGCCGGTGTTCGAGGGTGGCCAGCCTGCGCCTGAAAAGGGTGGAGACGAACTCTTCGACATCATCTCCCGCACGCTCGATGCCAATGATGGCCCATCCGGCGACGGCCCGGCCGTCACGGCCGAACAGACAGGCGCCGTTCCGCTGGACGACGGTCTCGTCCCGCCCGCAGATGTCGGCCAGCAGCAGACCGGCACGCGCCGAACGACCCTCCTCGACATCCTTCTGGGCGGGTGAGGGCAGTCCCCAGCTCATCCCCAGGCGATGGTGACGTTTTCTGGCACGATCGGGTGATCCATCAAGACCCGGAAGCGGGTCTTCGCGGATGGAACATGCGCAATGGCGAATTGATTGGCCGCACGACTAGGCCAAACGCTATCCGGCAAAGCCGGGGGGATTCAGAAACTTTTCCACGCCGTCTTCTATAATCTCGACGCCCGCTATCATCAGCCCCAGATCGCGACCCCCAGCGGACATCGTATCAGACACTCTGATGCGTACAATTTCGTGGCCGCTTTTCGGCGAAAGCGGAACTTCCAGCATGGCTGGCTCGGATACATCGAAAGAACAGCATGCGCAGGAAAGGACAAAGTCTTCCGTTTCGACAGTGATAGCCTGCTCAGGCATGATGTTTCTGTAATGGACGATGAGCTTGGGTCGACGCCTGTGCGCGAGGTCGATGCGCACATACATGTTGTGACCGTTCATCCAACAAAACACCGGCGGGAGACGCAGGTCTTCCCCATACTGTTCTGGCGCGTGCAGGCCAACGATTTCGTGTCTGGCCAGTGTTTGAGATATGTCGTGGCCGAACATGCGGCTAACCATAGGTGTATGACATGCTGCTATGGCAGTCTCAGCAAATTCCCGGATAAAGTCAGAAGGTCTGTTCTCAGACGGTGTTTCCGCTTCAAACGCTTTCATATATCTGGCGAAATCTTTCCATCCGCCTGCGCGTTTTAGAACAGCAAACTCGTCTTCCGTCGTGTCGGCGACAACCTTCTCGATGAAGTCTTGAGCATGCTCGGCAAGCACATGATTATCAATGAAGCCGGTCGGCATTACATAGCTCAAGGCCAGGGGCTCGAAGCGTTCGAAAATTCCATTTTTCTTTAGTTTATCAAGGCAGAAGCGGCGAATCGCCAGAAAATCGAACGCCCGCTCATCGCTCTTGCTGACCGTGGATCCCGGTCTCTGCAAATAATAATATCCGACAGACGGATCAAGAAAGATGCGCGCGGCCGAGGATATCACATCAATCGAGAATGGATGATCCTCGTAAAAGAGATTGGCTGGAAATCTGATGCCAGAATCGGTCAGCAACGATTTACGTATGATGTAGCGCCAGGGTGGGAACGCCCATCCAGCCACAGCCATGAAAGCTTCGACCGAGAAATTCGTCGATGTGACCATGCCGGCAAAGCGAGTGTCTATCGGGCTGGGGAACCCCTCGTTGCCGTTTATGTCTACCGTTGCGTAGTTTACGACATAGACATCAATGTCCTGCTCTCGGATAGACTTGATAATTCCATCGAGGACGCCCGCCTTCAGATAGTCATCGGAATCAACGCACCAGACATAGGTGCCCCGAGCGGCATCGATACCATTGTTCCGCGCGGCACCTTGCTTCTGATTTAACTGTCGTAGGACTTTGACTCTTGGGTCGGATGCCGCCAGCGCATCAAGGACGAGCGTCGTGGAATCCGTTGAACCGTCATCAACTGCAACGATTTCTATGTCACCAACGCCCTGGTCCAATATGCTTGCAATGGCCTTGCCGACAAATCCTTCGACATTGTAGCAGGGAATTACGAACGAGATGAAGGGTTCGGCAGTCGAAACGGAAGGCTTGGGATCAAGGCGCGAATAGTGGTCGACGAGTACCTCCCATCTCGCATTGCCAACGATAGAGGTGATCTCCCCGTGACTGTGGCCACGGAGCCGGAGCGCTTCCGCTACGGCGATCTTCAGCTTGATATCATCATGCTTGCGAACGATTGGTGCAGCATCCTCGGCTGGCACCCAGCCGCGAGCGACGCGCAGGAGTGTGAGCGCTTCACTCTCAGACAGGCTGGAAGCAGCAAAATTTTCCTGAATGCAGCGGGCGGATTCTGTCCATATCTGATCAGGATTGGTGCTCGACACGCCATCCAAAGGAAACAGAACGAGTGGTCTATCCAACAGCTTGCAGGTCTTTCCCATGCGAATTGCGCGATGAGCCCAATTCGCATCGGCGGTCAGCCGCAGGGAGTTATCAAAAGGTCCTACATCCTGATAGGCTTCACGTTTGACGAACAAGGTATTATGGCAAACTGGAATGCCGCTGATGAGAGCGTTTACGCCCCACGGCTCATCGAGACGAAGGCCTGCATTGCCATCGGCATCAAGCTCGATCACACGGCCGCCATATATTTCCGCAAATTCCGTGTCGTAAGATGCTGCTACCGCATCAAATGCGCCTGGCAAATAGCAATCACCTGACCCCAAGATGCCGATAAGTTTGCCTCGTGCGATCGCGACGCCTTTGTTCAGGGCCTCGTATAATCCCTGGTCCTTTTGTGCCACGAACTGGCTGACGACATGCGGAAATCCTGATGCAATGTCGTATGTCGCGTCGGTGGAGCCACCATCAATGATGATGCACTCTACGTCCCTGCGATTCTGCTCGGCGATGGAGCGTAGTGTGTAGGAAAGGGTATCAGCGACATTCAGTGTTGCGATGACGATCGAAAACATCGGCTCTGCGATATCGATCGCTCTTGAACTTACCTTTGCGGGCGCTGACCAGTCGATGCGGTCAAACACCGCCCGCGTGTCGTGCCCGGACGCAAGCATGGCCCGCGACAGGGCAATGTTCAACGAGACAGATTTTTGCGCCGCAACAATTCTCTTGACAGCAGATGCGTCGTCACCATTCTCTATGAATGACGATATGTCAGCAATGTCTGACGGAGATAAATCCAGCTTGACAAATACGTCTTCCAAGCCTTCGGTCGCAGATTTAAGATCGTGAGGATCGAAACCCGGAAACGTATTCAAAACCAACATCTTAGTTTCTGCCCCACGACTTTGACCGACGGCATCTCGCAGGTGAAAATCCTGTAATTGGTGTGCTTTGGTGCGAAAGATTTAGGTGTTCTGCGATGGGCGTGTCAAGTCATATCAGCGTCAGAAAAGGTGAGTGGCGATCGAACGTAAGCACTCATTTCCATGAGACTTTTCGCGCTCGGTTCTGATAAGTCGACGTCAGGCGCAAATTCCATTTATCCAAGCAGCCGCAGGGGGGCCGTATTGAGCGAAGGATGCTCTTGACGGTGGCCGCCCGTGTTTCCCGGTCGCGGTCGCGATAGGCGCTACGCTGGGCAAGCCGAAGGCCATTTGGTCTTGAGCAACCCGACCCCTGCCGGAAAATACTTGGTGCCCACCGCTACCCCGCGAACCACGCTGCGGGGCACGCTCCAGTCTTCCAATCCTTTAACGAAAATCATCGCTGAAACACCACTTGGATACTGGAGCAGAGACGGAGCATTCCCCATATTCGCAGTTGTGAAACCTATGAAAACATGATGGTTGAGGGCGGAATATGACACCGACCCACGAAATCCTTTCGGGCCGCGCCGATTTCGCTGGATTTGCGGTTCTGCAATGTCTTGCAGTCGCAAACGCCGGTCCTTATATAGCCCCTATCACCGCAGCCACGGCTGCGATAACATCCGCAAACCCATCCCGTTAGGGGCTGTCAAATGAATGCCTGACCGGGTTCTGACAGTCCGCTGCAAGGAGAGAACGACATGGCTAAAGTAATTGGTATCGACCTGGGAACGACCAACTCCTGCGTCGCCGTCATGGACGGCAAGGACGCGAAGGTCATCGAAAATGCCGAAGGCGCGCGCACGACCCCGTCCATCGTTGCCTTCAACGACGACGGCGAGCGCCTGTCGGCCAGCCGGCCAAGCGCCAGGCTGTCACCAACCCTGAAAACACGCTGTTTGCCGTCAAGCGCCTCATCGGCCGCCGCTACGAAGACCAAGCTCGTCGAGAAGGACAAGGGTCTCGTTCCCTACAAGATCGTCAAGGGCGACAATGGCGACGCCTGGGTTGCAGCGCACGCGGCAAGATATTCGCCGTCGCAGATCTCCGCCATGATCCTTCAGAAGATGAAGGAAACCGCCGAATCCTATCTCGGCGAAAAGGTCACACAGGCCGTCATCACCGTTCCGGCCTACTTCAACGACGCGCAGCGCCAGGCAACCAAGGATGCCGGCCGCATCGCCGGTCTCGAAGTGCTGCGCATCATCAACGAGCCGACGGCAGCAGCGCTCGCCTACGGCCTCGACAAGAAGGACGGCAAGACCATCGCCGTCTACGACCTGGGTGGCGGTACCTTCGATATCTCGGTTCTGGAAATCGGCGACGGCGTCTTCGAAGTGAAGTCGACCAACGGCGACACCTTCCTCGGCGGTGAAGACTTCGACATGCGTCTCGTCGAATATCTCGCAGGCGAGTTCAAGAAGGACCAGGGCATCGACCTGAAGAACGACAAGCTGGCCCTGCAGCGCCTCAAGGAAGCTGCCGAAAAGGCCAAGATCGAGCTGTCGTCCTCGCAGCAGACCGAAATCAACCTGCCGTTCATCACGGCGGATGCCTCCGGTCCGAAGCACCTGACCATGAAGCTGACGCGCGCCAAGTTCGAAAGCCTGGTCGATGACCTCGTTCAGCGCACCGTCGCACCGTGCAAGGCAGCCCTCAAGGATGCCGGCGTGACGGCGGCCGAAATCGACGAAGTCGTTCTCGTCGGCGGCATGAGCCGCATGCCGAAGGTGCAGGAAGTCGTCAAGCAGCTGTTCGGCAAGGAGCCGCACAAGGGCGTCAACCCGGATGAAGTCGTCGCCATGGGCGCCGCCATCCAGGCCGGCGTTCTGCAGGGCGACGTCAAGGACGTTCTGCTGCTCGACGTGACCCCGCTGTCGCTCGGCATCGAAACGCTCGGTGGCGTCTTCACCCGCCTGATCGAACGCAACACGACGATCCCGACGAAGAAGAGCCAGACCTTCTCGACGGCCGAAGACAGCCAGAATGCCGTGACCATCCGCGTTTCGCAGGGCGAGCGCGAAATGGCCGCAGGACAACAAGCTGCTCGGCCAGTTCGATCTGGTCGGCATCCCGCCGGCACCGCGCGGCGTGCCGCAGATCGAAGTGACCTTCGACATCGACGCCAACGGCATCGTGCAGGTTTCGGCCAAGGACAAGGGCACCGGCAAGGAGCACCAGATCCGCATCCAGGCATCGGGCGGTCTGTCCGACGCCGACATCGAGAAGATGGTCAAGGACGCCGAGGCCAATGCCGAAGCCGACAAGAAGCGCCGCGAGGCCGTCGAAGCCAAGAACCAGGCCGAAAGCCTGATTCATTCGTCCGAAAAGTCGCTGAAGGAATTCGGCGACAAGGTCTCGGAAGCCGAGCGCACCGCGATCTCCGATGCGATCGCTTCGCTGAAGACCGCCGTCGAAGCCTCCGAGCCGGATGCCGAAGACATCAAGGCCAAGACCCAGACGCTTCTCGAAGCATCGATGAAGCTTGGCCAGGCAATGTACGAAGCCCAGTCGGCTGAAGCTGCAAATGCAGACGCCGCAGCGGACGCTGCCCGTGACGGCGACAATATCGTTGATGCCGACTACGAGGAAGTCAAGGACGAGGACGACCGCAAGAAGTCGGCCTGATCTTCATCTGATCTGAATTCTGAGAGCCCGGAGCATTCTGCTTCGGGCTTTTTGCTGTCTGATCGTCTTTCATATGGAGCTGGTTGATGAAGGCGTATTCAGGCAGTAGCCTGTGGCCGTTTCAGCAAGGGTGATCGGATCCTTTCGATGGAGATTGTTGTTATCGATACAGCAACCGCTGGGCTGCATCTCGATCGCTTTTCCGATATTCTCCGGGATGGCGTGCTCGGCGGCGCTCTTGTCGGCTTTGTATTGCCATTCGAACCGGAGCAGGCCGAGAACTATTGGGAAGGCGTGTTCAAATCCGTGGCCGCGGGCGAGCGCATTCTTTTCGCGGCATGGATCAACGGTCAGATTGCAGGCACCGTTCAACTGTATCTGTCGCCAGAACCCAACGCGCCCCATCGCGCCGAGATATTCAAACTTCTGGTCCATAGCGACTTTCAGGGGCAAGGCGTTGGCACGTCACTTATGCTGGCTGCAGAAAACGAAGCCGCACGCCTAAATCGTTCGCTGCTGCTGCTCGACACGGTGTTGGGAGGACCGGCCGAACGGCTTTACCGGCGTTTGGAATGGCAGGAAATAGGCATTGTTCCCCGCCATTTTATCGATCCCTACGGAAACCCCAAAAGCTCGATCTACTTCATGAAATTCCTTGGGGAGGACTGCTCATCCTCTGCGAGTTCATGATCGTCCCGGTGTTCGGCTCGGGCCGGAAGTCGGCTAACGCAATAACAGGCCCTGCAGCGATCTAAAAAGGCGCTTTTCTGATAAAAAACAGTCAGGATTGTGTATTGCCTATGGTATCGCGCCTGAAGGTTCACTAAATCCTGTTGCAAGGCAATTAGGCGACCACCGGGCAGCCGGTTTTGGCGCGCCTGTTCAACAGGGCAATCTGCAAGAATGAAACGTGATCTTTACGAGACGCTCGGCGTTGCGAAAACAGCGGACGAGAAAGAGCTGAAAAGCGCTTTCCGCAAACTGGCGATGAAGTATCACCCGGACAAGAATCCCGGTGATGCGGAATCGGAAAAGACGTTCAAGGAAATCAATCAGGCTTACGAGACCCTGAAGGATCCGCAGAAGCGCGCTGCCTATGATCGATACGGCCATGCCGCTTTCGAACAGGGCGGCATGGGCGGCGGCGCGGGCATGGGCGGCAATGCCGGCGGCTTCTCCGATATCTTCGAGGATATCTTCGGCGAGATGATGGGCGGCGGACGCCAGCGGCGATCGTCCAACGGTCGTGAGCGTGGCGCCGACCTGCGCTACAATATGGAAATCAGCCTTGAAGAGGCCTATGCCGGCAAGACCGCGCAGATCCGTGTGCCCACGTCGATCACCTGCGATGTCTGCACCGGTTCGGGCGCCAAGCCCGGCACCAAGCCAACGACCTGCGCCACCTGCCAGGGCTCGGGTCGTGTTCGTGCGGCCCAGGGCTTCTTCTCGATCGAGCGCACCTGCCCGACCTGTCAGGGCCGTGGCCAGACGATCGCCGATCCCTGCACCAAGTGCCATGGCCACGGCCGTGTCACCGAGGAACGCTCGCTGTCGGTCAACATCCCGGCCGGCATCGAGGACGGCACCCGCATTCGCCTGTCCAACGAGGGCGAGGCCGGTATGCGCGGCGGCCCATCCGGCGATCTCTACATCTTCCTGTCGGTGAAGCCGCACGAGTTTTACCAGCGCGACGGTGCAGACCTGTATTGCAGCGTGCCGATCTCGTTCACGACAGCCGCGCTCGGCGGCAAGTTTGATGTTGCGACCCTCGATGGCACCAAGTCGCGCGTTACGGTGCCGGAAGGCACCCAGGCCGGCAAGCAGTTCCGCCTGAAGGGCAAGGGCATGCCGGTGCTGCGTTCCAGCCAGGTGGGCGATCTCTATATCCAGATGCAGATCGAGACACCGCAAAAGCTGACCAAGCGCCAGCGCGAACTGCTGAAGGAATTCGAGGAATTGTCATCGAAGGACAATAATCCGGAATCGGCGGGCTTTTTCGCCCGCATGAAGGATTTCTTCGACATCGAATAGACGGTCTCGCGACCGGACAGATGTTTATCCCGCCGGGGGCAGCAATGCCTCCGGCGTTTTCGTTTCGATGGAGGGGCGCGGAGGGCCTATTTCGGCAACCAGATTTCCGGCGGATTGCCACGCTTCAGAATATAGAACGCGTCCGCATTGACCGTCTGCCAATCGCCTTCGCTGCCATCCGGCCAGATCACCCTGATATCGGCCGTCTGGGCGTCGCTTAGACCGAAATGGTGCCAGCCCATCTGTCCGCTGGCATGGCCGCCGCCGACCAGAATTTCGCGGCGCATGACCTCGTTGCCGCGTTTGACCTCGATCCAGGCGCCGATCGCATTGCGGTTGGCGCCATCCTGCCGCAGATCGAACTGCACCCAGTGTCCGGCATCCGCGCTTGTGTTGCGCCAGACCTGTGCGCTCTTCCAGCGGTTGACGACGACCAGATCGACCAGCCCATCGAGATTGAAGTCTGCCAGTGCCGCGCCGCGGGCGATGTCGACGCTGGCAACACCGGCCTTGTCTCCGACTTCGACGAATTTGCCATCTTTACCCTGAACCAGCAGGTTGTTTGGATCCTTGAGCGCGAAATCCGGCATTTCCGCAACATTCCCCTTGGCGATGAAAAGATCCGCCAAGCCGTCATTGTTGACGTCCTCGAACTGCGTATGCCATGCGGTGCTCGGCTGAACTTCGCCGCCGGTATAGGGACGATGCGCGGTCACGCCCCGGGCAAAGGCGACATCGGCATAGATCGGTTTCGGCTTGCCGTCGGAAGACGGCGTGGCCAGCGACTGGAGCTTGTTATCGGCCATGCTGGTCAGGAAATATTCCGGATAGCCGTCGAAATCGAGGTCGTAGCTGGCAATACCCATGCCCCAGATGCGCAGGCTCTTCCAGCCCTCTTCAGGTGTGTAGAGCCGTGGCTCCTTGCCGGGTTCGACATGCCAGAGCTGCTCCTGGCCGCCCTTGTAATATTCCCGGTCATTGGAGACCCGCAGGCTTGGCGTGCCGGAGCGATTCCAGTCGGTAAACAGCATCGAGAGCGGGCAGTAGCTCGGCTTCAGCGCCAATGGCGTTGCAAACCCCGGTTTGCCGTCCCCCATCGGGCGATGCAGCCGGTTATCCGTGCAGGTGCCCCAGGGATACATTTCTTCATAACGATTGACGTAATTGCCGATGGCGATCGTCGGCCAGCCCGCGCCGCGCTCGAAAGTGGCAGCCAGTGCCGTCGACCAGCCGTCGCCGCCCCAGAAACCCCAGCTCTCGTTGGCGCGCTCGAACCGGCAGCCGCCCAGTCCACGCATCACGACATTTTCGCCGATGCGCAGCAGCACCAGATCCTGCTTGCCATCGCTGTCGATATCAAGGGGATAGGCGCCCGTAACCTTGTCGAGTTCCAGCCCGCTGGTCTCGGATGTGAACTGCAACGCACCGCCGCGTTTGCCGGTGTTGCGATAGAACTTGGCCGGAGCTTCTCCGCCGGCAAAGAAAAGGTCGGGAGAACCGTCATCGCTGCAGTCGAAAGCGGCGACACCGCCGCCCACCATATATTGCCAGTCGCCGGCATAGATGCTGTCGATCCCCGCGGTTGCGGTTTCCTCGTGAAAGACGGGGACCGCCGGAGGCTTTTCCGTCGCCTGTGCAGCCCCGGCAACCACAAACATCATCGCCAGCAGCGACAGTGGAGAAATCCTGGCCTGCATGCTCATCTCCGCGTTTTCAGGGCGTTGGCATAGGCGCCGATGCAGCGGCCTTGCTCAAGCCCCCGATCGATGGCCGCACGGAAATGGATGCCGCCGTAAAGCCGGGAGATGCCCGCCTCTTCGGCGGCGGCCCAGAAGCTTGCATATTTGCGCACCGGCAGTCCGTCGGCCTCATGGGTCGTATCTTCGAAGGCGAAGTTTTCACCGAACATATGCGCAAGCACGACCGCAGCCGCACCCGATTGCGTGCTGTGGCCGCTCGGATATTCCGGGAAGGGCGGCGTATTCAAAAGCGCCTCCCATTTCGGATCGATCACCCGGCGGATATAGGTGAGCGGACGCACCAGATCGAATTCGAATTTTGCGTCCCAGCAACCGATGAAGGCATCGGCAAGCGTGATCCCGAGCCGTGCCAGCACCTCCGCCGTCTTTTCCGCGTCCACCTTGTCGCGGGCAAGAATTTGCAGCGCGATCGAGATCCAGTGGCCGGGCGGGGTGGGCGACAGCATCGGGTCGTCCGACCAGAAGCGGGCGATGGCTCGCTGCTCCGGCGTGATTTCCTTGACGGCGGTGTAGACCTCGAAGGCTTCCTTATAGAATTCGGACGCCTTGTCCTCGGAATAGGCTGGCGGGTTCGGCAGACCACAGGCCGATCCGTCTGGCGTGGCGAAGGTGCGGTTCTTTCCCCAGGCGGGCAGCAACGGCATTTGCTGCTGCGCGACGAGGCTGGTCGGAACCCAGTGTTCCGGCCCTTCGGACAGGGCATATTCGAGCGGAAACCCCATGTTTTCGACCACGGAGCCGCCGTCATCCTTCGACCAGGCGAGGATATGTTCGCCGACAGCGAGGCCATGGGCTTCGCTGCGGGCCAGAACGTCAGCGGGCAAGCCGGCGGAGACGGTCTTGCGCATCCTGGAAGACATGGCGCCGAGCGCCCGCTGGCCGGTCGGACCCGTATTGCTGAAGAAGTTCTTCGCGGCAAAGGCCATGGCGGTATCGACGACGCTCGCGTCGTCATAGACCTTGCCGGTCTCGCGCTTCGGCAAGGGTGTCAGCCCGTTCAGTTGTCCGGCCAGCGACTGGAGATTATCCGGGCCGCTCGCGAGCGCCTCGAAGGCTGTCACGCCGAGATAGGCAAAGGCACGGCTTGCAACCGGTGGCGAATAGGTCGGCGTATGGCGAACAAGTTCAAGGACGAGCCTGTACCAGTTCCGCATGATGTCCTCGGGCGCGACCGTCCCAGGTTTCGCTGACCATGCCTTTGGCGCGACGAGGGCTGCCCCTGCGGCAAGTCCCAGCTTGACGACTGTTCGACGACTTGTGTTCATAATCCCCCCGGTGCCGCTCCGCTTCCCCATCGGCATACGGATAAAGCATGCCGTGCGCTGCGTTCGCAAGAGTGGACAAGGCCGGCAGTCATGCTTTCTCCGGCAACATCCGTCGAAGCGATCGCCGCCTGCAAGCCTTGCCATCCCCGTCTGTTCGGCTTAGCTCTCTGGCGTCAAACGAATCCGGAAACCGAATGCCGCACAAGGTCTTTCTCTCTCGTCTCAAGCTCGGTGACTTCCGCAATTATGCGGGACTGTCGCTCGATCTCGACGAGCGCCATGTGGTTCTCACGGGCGACAATGGGGCAGGCAAGACCAACCTCATGGAGGCGGTGTCGTTCCTTACGCCCGGTCGCGGACTGCGTCGGGCGGCCCATGCCGATGTCGCGCGTGTCGGCGCCGAAGGGGGCTTCTCGGTTTTCGCAGAGCTGGAGGGCATGGAAGGTTCGGTTGAGATCGGCACGGGAACGGCCGGTGCGGAAGACGGTCAGTCGCGCAGGCTGCGGCTGAACGGCACGCCGGCAAAGACCGTCGACGAATTGCTCGATCATCTGCGCGTTCTCTGGCTGACGCCGGCGATGGACGGGCTGTTCACCGGTCCCTCGGGCGACCGGCGCCGCTTCCTCGATCGCCTCGTCCTGTCGCTCGATCCGGAGCATGGTCGCCGCGCCACGGATTACGAGCGTGCCATGCGCAGCCGAAACAAGCTCCTGTCCGAGCCGCGCCCCGACCCTTCCTGGCTCACGGGTCTTGAGCGGCAGATGGCCGAGCTCGGCATTTCCATGGCGCTTGCCCGGCAGGAAATGCTCGGGCTGCTCGCGGCACTTGTCGAGAAAAACAACGAGGGCAGCGTCTTTCCGGCCGCCGATCTCGCACTATCCGGCTTCCTCGACGGGCAGTGGCATCGCCCCGCCTTCGATCTGGAAGAGGATTATCTGGTCATGCTGAAGGAAGGCCGCTGGCGCGATGCCGGTGCCGGGCGCACGCTCGATGGCCCCCATCGCAGCGATCTTCTGATCCGTCACCGCGCCAAGGACATGGAAGCGGCGCGCTGCTCGACCGGTGAGCAGAAGGCGCTGCTCGTCGGCCTCGTGCTCGCCCATGCCCGGCTTGTCGCCAATATGACCGGCCACGCGCCTGTCCTGCTGCTGGATGAAATCGCCGCCCATCTCGATGAGGGCAGGCGCGCGGCCCTGTTCGATCTCGTCGATGATCTCGGCGGGCAATCCTTCATGACCGGCACGGACCAGACGATGTTTTCGGCGCTCGGCGACCGCGCCCGTTTTCTAACCGTTGCCAACGGCACGGTTTCAGGTTGAGTTGAGGCATCATGACCACGGAACCGCTGACATCGTCGGAAATCGAGCGCTATGCGCGCCATATCGTGCTGCCGGAAATCGGTGGTGCCGGCCAGCAGGCGCTGAAGGCGTCCCGCGTGCTGGTCATCGGGGCCGGGGGCCTTGGTGCCCCCGTGCTGCAGTATCTCGCAGCAGCCGGCGTCGGCACGCTGGGCACGGTCGATGACGATACGGTTTCGCTCTCCAACCTGCAGCGGCAGGTTATCCACGGCACGCCGGATATCGGCCGCTCGAAGGTTGAGAGCGCGCAAGATGCTATTGCCCGCCTCAACCCGCATGTCCAGATCGTCGCGCATGGGGAGCGCCTGGATGCAGGCAATGCGGAAAGACTGCTTTCGGCCTATGACATCATCGTCGACGGCTCCGACAATTTCACAACGCGTTATCTCGTGGCCGATACGGCCGAGCGGCTACAGGTGACGCTGGTAACCGGCGCGGTCGGGCGGTTCGATGGCTCGCTGACGGTGTTGCAGCCATGGAAGCAGGCAGCCGATGGCCGCCTCAACCCGCGTTACCGCGACCTCTTCCCCGAGCCGCCGCCTGCCGGCGTCGTCCCTTCCTGCGCTGAGGTCGGCGTCGTCGGTGCCCTGACCGGCGTCATCGGTACATTGCAGGCTATGGAAGTCATCAAGCTCATCACCGGCGCCGGCGAACCGCTGGTCGGAAGGCTGTTGATGTACGATGCGCTCGCGGCCCGCTTCGAGACCATCCGCTATCGCCGTTCGGGGAAAGAATGAGGCTCGTCCGGCTCGATGAAGATTTTGCGGACTGGCAGGGATTGCTCTCCCTGATCCTTGATGCCTTTGCCTTCATGAACGGCCGCATCGACCCGCCATCCTCTGCGCTCGCTCTGACGCCCTTGTCCTTGCAGAACAAGGCTTCATTGGAAATCGCCTATGCCCTGACGGACGAGGAGAGACTGCTCGGCTGCATCTTCTGCAAGCCGGAGCCGGATTGCCTCTATATCGGCAAGCTGGCGGTGTCACCGTCCATGCAGGGAAGGGGCATCGGGCGCCAACTCCTGAACGCCGCCATTGATTGCGCCGGTGAACTCGCCCTGCCGCGCCTGCGCCTCCAGACGCGCATAGAGCTCACCGAAAACCACGCGGTGTTCGCTGCCTGGGGTTTCGTCAGGACGGGCGAGTTTTCCCATCCCGGCTATGACCGGGTAACCTTCATCGAAATGTGCCGGACGCTGTAGCGGTTGCACTTACCGGTTCGGCAGCACCCGGTCCGGAGGCCGGTGGCCGTCGAAGAAGGCACGGATGTTGATCACCACCTTCTCGCCCATGTCGATACGGCCTTCGAGCGTGGCCGAGCTCATATGCGGCAGGAGCACGACCTTGCCTTCGCTGGCCAGCTTGATCAGCTTCGGGTTGACGGCCGGCTCGTTCTCGTAGACGTCGAGCCCCGCACCGGCGATCTTGCCTTCCCGCAGATATTTGATCAGCGCCGTCTCGTCGACGATACCGCCGCGGGCGGTGTTGACGATATAGCTGGTCGGCTGCATCAGGGCGAGCCGCCGGGCGGACAGGAGATGGTAGGTGGCCGGTGTCGACGGGCAGTTGACGGAGACGAAATCGACGCGCGCCAGCATCTGGTCGAGGCTGTCCCAATAGGTCGCCTCCAGCTTTTCTTCCGTTTCGGCACTCACGCGCTTGCGGTTGTGATAGTGGATCGAAAGCCCGAAGGCCTTGGCGCGGCGGGCAACGGCGGTGCCGATCCGCCCCATGCCGACGATGCCGATCCGCTTTCCCGAAATCCGCCGTCCGAGCATCCAGGTCGGCGACCATCCGGCCCATTCGCCCTTGCGGTCGGTGAGGATCTGGGCGCCCTCTGTCAGCCGCCGCGGAACCGCAAGAATGAGCGCCATGGTCATGTCGGCGGTGTCTTCGGTCAGCACGTTCGGCGTGTTGGTGACCGTGATGCCGTGCCGGGCCGCGGCCTCGACATCGATATTGTCCACGCCATTGGAAAAGCTGGCGATCAGTTTCAACTGCGGGCCGGCCTGCTCGATCAGGGCCGCATCGATGCGGTCGGTCACCGTCGGCACCAGCACATCCGCGCGTTTTACGGCGGCGACGAGTTCGGGCTGACTGCGCGGCGTGTCGTCGATGTTAAGTTCGGCATCGAACAGTTCCCGCATGCGGGTTTCCACGACATCGGGCAGTTTGCGGGTGATGTACACCTTGGGCTTTTTCTTCGCTGTCATCGCTGCTGGTCTGGCCTTGTTGACGGGTTTTTAACCAAGATGGGGGATCGTTATCCCTGCAGTGCATTTTCTACCAGACCCGGTGGGGAAGACAAACAAAACTCGCAGGTCTCTGATGGGATTTGCCGCATTCCGGCGGGGCCGGTCGCGGATGAAGCTGCAAGTTCCTGATTTGGTTTGGAAAACGGAATTCGCCATGCGTAACGTTGTTTTCAGGTTTGTCCTTGCCGCTGCCACGGCCCTCTCAATTCTGGCGCCTGCCGCCGCCCATGCGCAGGCGGCCAAGGGCGCGAGCGGCCTGCCTTTGCCGCGCTTCGTCAGCCTCAAGTCAAAGAGCGTCAACCTGCGTGTCGGCCCAAGCCTCGACTATGCGGTTGCCTGGCGATACCTGAAGTCGGGTATCCCGGTGGAGATCATCCAGGAATACGACAACTGGCGCCGGGTGCGTGATGCTGACGGCACCGAGGGCTGGGTCAACCAGGCGCTCCTGTCCGGCGATCGCACAGCCGTCACAGCGCCGTGGATGCGCGGCAAGGGCGAAAGCATTTTCGTCAACATGCGTCGCGACCCGCAGTCAAACAGCGCCATCATCGCGCGCATGGAGCCCGGCGTGGTCGTGCATGTCGGCGAGTGCAATGGCGACTGGTGTCATGCCGAAGCACAGGGCGTCGAGGGCTGGATTTCGCAAGGCGAAATCTGGGGCGCTTATCCGGGCGAAGCCTTCAAGTAATCTTCACGCTCAGATCAGGCCTGCATCGCGCGCCGCCGCCGAAAGCGAGATCATCGGACGCGGACCGACCTGTTCGATGACGATGCCGGCGGCCAGGCTGCCGAGCTTGCCGCAATCGGAAAGCGA
>CAWGHM010000018.1:0-515426 GCA_963822365.1 uncultured Alphaproteobacteria bacterium | reverse complement strand
CCAACGTATCGCTGGCGGTGATCACCGAGATGAACAGCGAGGGCACCGCCGGATCGATACGCCGGGTACAGAGATCGCGGATGGCCGCGCAGAAGACGGAAGCGACGACATTCAGGGCTGCGATGGTGAAGCCCTCCGGCCCGGGCCGCAGCACGATCAGCACGCCGAGAAAGCCGGTCAGGATGGCAAGCCAGCGCCGCCAGCCGACGGGTTCCGACAGGAACAGGGCAGCACCCAGCGTGACTGCCAGGGGCAGCGCCTGGAGAATGGCCGAGGCATTGGCGAGGGGGATCTGGCCGAGCGCATTGATGTAGGTGATCGACGCGCCCACCTCCGCGACGATCCGCAGGGCGACGGCCGGCGTCTTCACGAGGCGAAACGACCGCATCGCACCGAAATGATATGCCAGCGCCAGCACCAGAACGGATGTCAGGAAGCCGCGAACCAGCATGATCTGGCCGACATTCATTTCGCCCGTGACTGATTTGACCAGTGCGTCGTTGCAGGTGAAGCCTGCCATGGCAAGGCACATGAAGATTGCGCCACGCAGATTGGCGGAAGATTGCATTTTATTCTGGTCCGCCGATGCTTTTTTGTCGTCCAGGCCCCTGCATTCAAAAGAGGCGCCGCGTGGTTCGCGGGACGGGTTGTTTGCTTAACTGTAAAGCATTGGATGCGGATTTATGCAACGCCTATCCTGTGTGCGGCGTCGCCATGTGAAGTTGGCGACATCGCCACAAGGTATTATAATATCCTAATTTAATAACATTATTGGAGACTACTGTATCGACTGTGGTAAATCGCGGTATTGATTGGAGAAATATTAAGTTTCGGTACCTATCGTCCGATTAATCCGCTGTCCTTTCGCATGATGTGAATGATGGCTGACGTAACGGAAGGCGACTTTCGTTGGGTTGGTCGGAATATGCTGCACGCGCCTCAACTGCATGCAACATATGGGCTCTTCAAAGATGAAGGCAGTTCCGCGGGAATGTCCGATTTGCTCAACATCTGGAGTCTGGCATGTCCCTGATCGATCGTTCGCTGCAGCGTCTGCGAATCGTAACCAAGGTTCTTCTGTTCGTCGTGCCGCTTGTCGCGCTGATTGCCGGCATCGGCCTCGTTGGCTATTTTACCGCCAGTACGCTCAACGGCCATATGACCGTGACGCGCCAGACGATTGCCAGCCTGTCGGATTTCCAGAATCTTCGCGCCGGGCTGCAGGCCTTTATCGACAAGCCCGCTGCGACAGCGCGCGACGAGTTGCTGGTCAGGATCGACGAACAGGATGCGGGCATCCGCACACTCGAAGATCTTCTGGAGCCGGCATCCGAAAAGGAAAAAATCGTCGCAGTCGTCGGTCTGGGTGAAAAGATGCGCGCCGCGCTCGATGGCCTGTGGGCGATTGAAGCCGAGCGTCTGAACGTCAGCGCGTCGCTGGATGCTGCGCTGGCCGACATGTTCGTGCAAAGCGACGCTGCCCGCAAACAGGTCGATGTCATCCGCAAGGAGGCCAGCACGAAGGAAAGCTTTGCCAAGGCGCTGCTGTTTGATGCTGCCGCCTATCAGGGCCTTTCCGAGCGCATCAAGAAGTTCCGCCTGCCGGTCACCATGGCTGTCGCACCCGAGGCGAAGATCGAGCAGGCAATCAAATACCTGCCGCATCTGATCAAGCAGATCGGCGAAGCGGAAAAGATTGTCTCGCCGAAGGTCCTGGCAGAAATCGACAGCCTGAAGGTAGAAGTTCAGAAAATCGAGCAGGTTCTTGCCGGGGAGGGAGATGCGACGGCCAAGAAGAACAAGTTTATCCCCGTTCTGAGCAAACTGTCGAAATTCGAGGCGGATTTCCTCAAGGCCGCCAACAAGAATTCCGAAACGGCCGCCAAGCGTTTCGTCACCATGGACAGCGATATCGTGCTTCTCAAGACGCTGATCGAGACCATGGCATCCACATTCAAGACGCTGGACGATACCCGCCTGCATATCAGCGAGTTGTATCGGGACCCGAGCAAGGAGACGCGCGCCGTCGTGCTGAGCGACGTGGCGCTGGTGCGCGACAATGCGCGCAAGCTCGCCCAGTATGGCAGCAAGAATGCGGCGCTGCGCGACCTTGCGGAAAAGCTCAAGCCGTCTTTTGCCGCCATTGCCGAGGGGACAAAGGAACTGCTTGCCGCGGATGAGAGCTGGGAGCTTGGCAAAACGCAGGCTTCGGCTCTGGTGGCGGATGCCAGCCAGACACTCGAGAACTTCGTCAGCCGCGCCCAGGAAGTCGGCAAGCAGGATAGCCAGCGTTCGGCCGATGTGTCGATCATCGCCATGGTTGCCGGCACGCTGCTCGCCATCATTGGCGGCCTGATGCTGATCGAAACGCTGCGTGGCCCGCTGAAGCGCGTGACAGAAACCATGACACGACTGGCAAATGGCGATCTTGAAGTCGCCATCGAGGGGCGCAACCGGGGCGACGAAATCGGCGACATGGTTCGTTCGGTTGCCGTCTTCCGCGATCACGCCGTCGAAAACGTCCGGCTGGAGCGCGAGGCGGAAGCCGCCCGCACCCTTTCAGCCGAAGAGGAAGCCCGCCGTTCCAGCGAGCGTGCCCGGATCGAAGCCGAGCAGATGGAGGCGCTCACCGCGCTGTCGGATGTCCTGGCCAAGCTTGCCGACGGCAATCTCGAAGAAGGCATGGCCGAAAATCTGTCCGCCGACTATGTCGTGATGGCCCGCACCTACAACAACGCGGTCGAGGCGCTGCGTGCGACGCTCATCGACGTGCGCGTCGTGACCGACGAGATTACCGGCGGCACCAGCAATCTTGCGTCTTCGGCCGATGATCTGGCCCGCCGCACCGAACAGCAGGCCGCAGCCCTTGAACAGAGCTCGCGGGCCCTTGGCAAGCTGACGGAGATCGTCCGTTCGACGGCCGAAAGTGCGCGCAAGACCACCGTGTCGGTCGACGAGACACACAACTACGCCCGGCATTCCGGGACAGGTCGTATCCAAGGCGATCGACGCCATGGCTGCAATCAACGCGTCGTCCGAGAAGATTTCCACGATCATCAGCGTCATCGACGAAATCGCCTTCCAGACCAATCTTCTGGCGCTCAATGCCGGTGTCGAGGCGGCACGGGCAGGGGATGCTGGTCGCGGCTTTGCCGTCGTCGCACAGGAAGTGCGCGAACTGGCCCAGCGTTGCGCCGGGGCCGCCCGCGAGATCAAGGGGCTGATTTCGGAAAGCTCGACGCAGGTTCGCGGCGGCGTGGAACTGGTGAAGGAAACCGGCAAGGCACTGACTGTCATCAACGAGCATATCTCGACGATCCACCAGCTGGTGAGCAATATCGAATCGGCTGCCGCCGATCAGTATCGCGGTCTCAACGAGGTCAACCAGGCCGTGCGGGAGGTCGAGCTGATCACCCAGCAGAATGCTGCCATGGTCGAGGAGAATACAGCCGAAATCCACGGGCTTCGCCGCCAGGTTGACAATCTCAACGAGAAGATCGAGCGCTTCAAGACGGGCACCAGCCGTTCGACGCAGGCCTATGGCCGCGGCAATGGCTATGGCTACGCGGCCTAACGGCTCCATAGCTGATCAACAGGCCCGCCTCTGGAAACGGAGGCGGGCTTTTTCGTGCCCGATTGACCGGCCTGCAATTTTTCTACCCGGGCGGATAGACGACATAGCTCTTCTGGTTATCCGGCTGCGTGGCGCCGTCGTATGTCGGATCGACCTCGTATCGGGACAGAACGAAGTCGAGGTCGGAGAAGGTCCACGCGCCACTGTCCCAGGCGTCGCCGATGCCGCGCCAGAAGCCGCTGCTGGATATGGTCTTGCTCTCCGGATCGAAGGTCGCATTGACCAGGAGATGGTTTGCCGAATAGCCATCGATCCGGGGCGGCGCCTTGAGTGTTGTCTGTTCCTCATCCGCGTAATCAAGCCCAAGCTTCGGGCGGGCGAAGGAGAGCAGGCGGAAGCGGCTGGTCTCCGGATCGCGCAGCAGGAAGGCATGCTGCTGATTGTAAGCCCCCATGCCGCAGAACATCTGAAAGAGCGCAACCTGTTTGTCCGCTTCCTCCGCGGGCTGGTAGGACACGCGATACCGGATGTCATAGACGAAATGGCTGACGTCTTCGGGTTCTGCTGAATTGAGCGGAATATCGGTGCGGCTGTTCATCTCGCAGTCTTCGCCAAGCGCCGCCTGGACGAAACGTTCTGCTGCGCGAATCTGCTCCTGAAGGGGGTCTACTGGCTGTGCGTGCGCGATCTGCATGGAGAAGGCGGCGGTAACGCCGGCGAGAAAGAGGGACGTACGCTTCATGGTCATGCCATAAAAATTCCGTTCAGCCGCCCGTGACGCTCATGTGTCTGGCGACGGCAGGTTTGTTTCGCACGCGGTCGATGATGAAATCGTGGCCCTTCGGCTTGCGCGAAATCGCCTCGTCGATGACGGTGGAAAGATAGGTGTCATCCTCCGATGCGCGCAGCGCCGTGCGCAGGTCGGCGGCGTCGTTCTGGCCAAGACACATGTAAAGCGTGCCGGTGCAGGTGAGGCGCACCCGGTTGCAGCTTTCACAGAAATTATGGGTCATCGGCGTGATCAGGCCAAGCCGACCGCCTGTTTCCGCCACTTCAAGATAACGGGCCGGGCCGCCGGTCTTGTAGGCAATGTCGGAGAAAGTAAACTGTTCGGCGAGACGGTCGCGCATTTCCGAGAGCGGCAGGTAATGGTCCGTGCGGTCCTCGTCGATCTCGCCCATGGGCATGGTCTCGATCAATGTCAGGTCCATGCCGCGACCATGCGCCCAGCGCAGCATGTCGGGTATTTCCCGGTCGTTGAAGTCCTTCAGGGCCACCGCGTTGATCTTCACATGGATGCCGGCGGCCTGTGCCGCGTCGATGCCTTCGAGCACCCTGGCAAGCTCGCCCCAGCGCGTGATCGCCTTGAACTTTTCCGGGTCCAGCGTGTCGAGCGAGACATTGATGCGACGTACGCCGCAATCGGCCAGTTCGGCGGCATGGCGGGCAAGCTGCGAGCCGTTGGTGGTCAGCGTCAGTTCCTCGAGCGCGCCGGTGCCGACATGCTTTCCGAGTTCGCGCACCAGGAACATCACGTTCTTGCGCACCAGCGGCTCGCCGCCGGTCAACCGGATCTTGCGAACGCCTTTGGCGATGAAGGCGGAACAGAGCCGGTTCAGCTCTTCCAGGGTCAGGAGATCCTTTTTCGGGAGAAAGGTCATGTTTTCCGCCATGCAATAGGTGCAGCGGAAATCGCAGCGGTCGGTGACCGAAACGCGCAGATAGCTCACGGCGCGGCCGAACGGGTCAACCATCGGCGCCCGCGCGTCGTTCAGCGCCGCAGCGCCCGTTCTGTCGATGATGGTCGTGTTCAAAGCCACTCTCCCTAGAGTGTCAATGTCGTGACCAAAGGCGGCGGCGTCAAGACGCAAGCGCAGGAAAAGAATATCCGAGGACCAGACGCGGACTTTGTTGCGCCGCAGCTGTCGTGGTAGAGCTGCGGCAAGCGAATGGAGACTGCGTGATATGACTGATATCTGGCCGACCGAACTGCGCGTGTCGAAGGACCGCCAGAGTTTGACCGTGACGTTCAATGACGGCGCGTCCTTCGCGCTTTCGGCGGAAATGCTGCGTGTCCTGTCGCCCTCGGCGGAAGTGCAGGGCCATGGGCCGGGGCAGGGCCTGACCGTGCCGGGAAAGCGCAACGTCGCGATCATCTCGGCTGCGCCGACAGGCAATTATGCGGTGCGTCTCGGTTTTGACGATTTTCACGATACCGGGATTTTCACCTGGACCTATCTTCGCGAACTCGGAGAAACCGGGGATGCAAAATTTGCGGATTACGAGCGCGATCTGGCGGAAAAGGGCATGACCCGCGACAAGGCCGAAAAGCCGCGCTGAAACGGGTGGTCCGCCCCTGCCTATTCCGCGCCGTCGCTTTCGCCGGCCAGCAGGATGCCGATGATCCGCTCCATCGATTCGGCCACAGTGATGCAATCCTCGATCGGTGCGCCGGTGAGCGATCGTTCGATCAGAGCCGTCTGGATGGCCATCGCCTCCTGCGTCAGCGTCTGGCCGGCGGTGGTCAGGAACAGGCGCAGCACGCGCTTGTCCTTGCGGTCGCCGCGGCGTTCGATCAGCCCGCGTTTTTCCAGCTGCGGCAGGAGCATGCTCATGTTGGAACGGCCGACCAGAAGTTTGCGCGCCAGCTCCTGCTGGGTGATGCCCTCGAAGCGGTAAAGATTGATCAGGATATCCAGATGCGGCGGCTTGATATCGAGCGGGGCAAGCGCGCGCGTCAACGTCTGCTGCATCAGCTGGCAGGCGCGGGCGACGGCGATCCAGCTGCGAAAACGGGGATGATCCCAGGGAAAGGCTGATGATGCGGAAGCGACTTGATTTTTGTTCATGCTTGTACTTTATTGTTCATTATTGAACATTATCGGAGTCCCACTATGCCATCCTTTGCGCTCAAGGTCATCCGTGTGTCGCTGGCCATTGTTTCGCTGTTCTCGCCCGATCTTGCCGGACGTCTGGCTTTCAAGATCTTCAGCATGACACCGGCCCGGCGGCCGAAGAATGCCAAGGAGGCGGCGGCGCTCGAAAAGGCGGTACCCGTTCTGGCTCGGGCGGAGCGTGTCTCCCTGCCGCTGTCGCTCGCCGGCGGTGCGGCCGTCGCGCACCGGTTTCTGCCGGATCCGGCGCGGGCAAGCGGCAAGCGCGTGCTCGTCGCCCATGGCTGGGGATCGCGGGTCGATTACCTGACGGCACTGATCGACGGTCTCGTGGCCGCGGGTTACGAGGTGGTGGCGCTGGATTGGCCGGGGCATGGCGCGTCGCCCGGACGTTTCCTGACGATGCCACAGGCGGTACAGACCGTCGATGCGGCCTGGCGTCATTTCGGGCCGTTCGATGCGGCGGTCGGCCATTCCTTCGGTGGCGCAAGCCTCGCCTGTGCCGCCGGCCAGGCGCTGGCCTGCGTGCCCGCGCGTATTCCCGGTCGGCTGGTGCTGATCGGCGCGCCGAGCGAAATGGCCTGGCTGTTTGCCGATTTCGGGCGCTTCATGCGGCTGAGACCGAAGACGCAGGCCGCATTGGAGGCCGTCGTCGAACGGCTGGCGGGGCGACCGCTGCGGGAGTTCGACGCCGCGCGCCTGCTTGGATCGCTGCGGACGCCGGTGCTGGTGATCCACGCCGAGGACGACAAGGAGGTGGCGGCAGACCATGCGCGTCGCTATGCGGCGGCCAACAGCCGCGTTCGCCTTCTCTGGGCCAACGGTCTGGGTCACCGACGCATCGTGTCGGCGCCACCCGTGATCGACGCCGTCTGCGACTTCCTTGCCACACCGCAAGACCGGGCCGTCGCCTGAAATTTTGCTTGCTTTTGTCATCAAAGTTTCATGCTCTTGGCGGACAGAGCCATTGTTTGCCCTGGAGAGCAGCATGACGATCATTCGCACGGTGGAAGAACTCAATACGCTCTATGGCGCGACCAGCGAGGCCTCCATCGTCAAGGTGACGAAGGTGCTGACGCCGGAATACCGGCAGATGATCGAGGCCTCACCCTTTGCCGCACTCGCGACCGTCGGGCCGGAAGGGCTCGATTGCTCGCCACGCGGCGATGATGCCTGCGTGGTGCGCATTGCCGACGAGCGCACCGTGCTGATGCCGGACTGGCGTGGCAACAACCGTGTCGATTCGCTCGCCAATATCGTGCGTGATCCGCGTGTCGCACTGATGTTCCTGGTGCCGGGATCGAATACGACGATGCGAATCAATGGCACCGCCGTCGTCAGCGTCGATCCGGATGTGACGCTGTCTTTCACAGTCGATGGCAAGCATCCGCGCAGCGTCATCGTCGTCACCATCGGCGAGGTCTATTTCCAGTGCGCGCGGGCGCTGATCCGGTCACAGATCTGGAATCCGGAGCGTTTTGTCGCGCCCGCCGACCTGCCGACGCCCGGAACACTGCTGAAGGCCGCCAAGGCGGATTTCGACCGGGAAACCTATGACCGGGAATGGCCGGAGCGTGCTGCGAAAACAATGTGGTAGATGCCGAGACGCTTTCGAATAAATTAGACATGCCACACGTTTGAGCAACGGGGCAGGCAGTGCAGCCTGCCTGACGATTGGCAGGAGAGCCGGACATGAAACGACTGACAACAACCATGCTGATGATCGCGACGGTCGCCTTTTCCGCGGGCGCGGCGCGGGCTGATTCGCTGGTGGAGCAATACACCGCCTATATCGGCGAGGACGATCTCTACAATTCCTCCAACGAGCGCCTGCAGGAGCCTTGGCAGATCATCCGCCAGGACCGGGCGAACTACCATCGCTTTGGTGTGTCCCAGTCCGGTGACGAGGGCGATCGATTTTTCGCCTCGGCCGCGAACAGGCAGCGCGCCGAACGGATGATCCAGGCCGGGACCATCGAGCCTGCGGCGGCGGAGGCACTCGTTCAGGGCGATGTTCTCGTGGACGTGAAGATCTATCGCGGACCGGATGGCGATTATCTTGTGATCACCGTTGACTGAGATGGCGCACAGCGCTGTTGCACGCGTCACCGTGTTCGCCATGGTGACGCTGCTCGCCGCCTCGTCAGCGGCGGTGGCAACCGAGATCGACCTTGCGAAAAAGGTCGATATGCTCATTGAAGCCTATCCGCAGGTGCTGGAGCGACGGGAGGGCAACCGCCTGTTCTTCCGCGACGGCGGGCCGCCAATGACCATTGACGACGGCCGCACCAAGGACCATGCAGCGATGCTGGCGGACGGCGACATCGAGGACAGTCTGCTTCAGATTTATCCTGCCGGCCCCTGTGAAACGGCGCCGGAGCGCAACGCCGATCCCGGGAGGATCCGCAGCGAGCCCTTGCTCAAGCGGCTTTACGGCGGCTCGGAAAAACAGGTGGCGCAAACCCTGAGGCCTGTCGACTGGTTCGGTCAGACGCTCCGGGTGACGACGAGAAACGGTGTCGCGACAGCGCTGGAGGCGGTGCGCGATGCGCTTCAGAAACAGCCCGACCTGAAGCGATACCTGATCCCCAGCGCCGGGACCTTCAACTGGCGCAGGGTCGCGGGGGCATCCAATCTCTCCGTGCACAGTTTCGCGGCGGCCATCGATCTCAACACGAGCCATGCCGACTATTGGATCTGGTCCGGTGGCAAGCCCGGCAATGTGCCCGGTTACAAGAACCGGTTTCCCATGGCGATCGTCGAGATTTTCGAGCGGCACGGATTCATCTGGGGCGGGCGCTGGTACCACTACGACACCATGCACTTCGAATATCGCCCCGAACTTCTGGCGATTGCCGGGGTGGCGGGGCGTGGCGCATGTCGTTAAACTCAGCCTGCAACTGAAGAAGGCAGAGATCGCATGCAGAAGAAAATCTACCTCGCCGGGCCGGACGTGTTTCTGGCCAATGCCGGCGAAATCCTGGGGCAAAAGGCAGAGTTGACGCGCGCGGCGGGTTTCATTCCGCTTTGCCCCGGCGACCTGGAAGTGCCGACCAGCGACACGAAAAAGGGTTTTGGGCTGGCCATCAGTGCGATCAACGAGGGCATGATGCGTGACGCCGATGCCGTCATTGCCAATCTGACGCCGTTTCGCGGGCTGGCCGCCGATGTCGGCACCTGCTTCGAGCTTGGCTTCATGTGCGCGCTCGGCAAGGTCGTCTATGGCTACACCAATGTTGCGACCGATCATTTCATGCGGTGCGCGGACTATTATGGCGGCGCCCTGGTGACATCAGCCGACGGGCGGACACGCGGACCCGACGGGCTTTCGATCGAGGATTTCGACATGGTCGACAATCTGATGCTGGATGGCGGCATCGAAAGCCGCGGCGGCGTGTTTGTCGTCGGCAATGCCCGACCGGAGGAGGTCTATACCGATCTGGAGGCGTTCCGCGAATGCCTGCGCCTGGTCAGCTTGCGTTACGCAAGCTGACGTCGGGTAAACAGGGTTTGAAAGCCCCGGATCGCGTGGACTGTCAATTGCGAACGATGACCTTCGTGCCGATGGTGACATTGGCGTAGAGATGTTCGACGTCCTCGTTTGCCATGCGGATACAGCCTGAAGACATGGCCTTGCCGATCGAGGCTGGCTGATTGGTGCCGTGGATGCGGTAGATCGTCGAGCCGAGATACATGGCGCGCGCGCCGAGCGGATTGTTGATGCCGCCCTTCATGCTGACCGGCAGGATCCGGCCCTTGCGGGCTTCACGGGCACGCATTGCTTCCGGCGGGGTCCAGGTGGGCCATTCGGCCTTGCGGCTGACGGTGTTCGTTCCGGTCCAGAGGAAGCCGTCGCGCCCGACGCTGACGGCATATTGCATGGCGACGCCATCGCCGAGCACGTGGTAGAGGCGACGCTCCGAATTGTCGATAATGATGGTGCCGGGCGCTGCCAGCTCGTCAAACGCGATCAGCTGCCGCTCGATCGGCGAGATGTTGATGTCGCTTTTCGCGCGGGCCTTCGTCTTTGTCGCGCTGTTCTGGAGCGAGGCGATTTCGATGGGGCGGTCGCTGCCTGCGGCCAGGGCTGCAGGGGCTGCCAGCAGCGATGCAGCGATCAGGGCAAGGGTGATGCGGATCATGGTGTTTTCTCCCGTTTGTCGGGGAGATCATCCGCCTGTCTGCGGTTTCTCCCTCCTATGCCGCCATTCTAGGAGGCGGGAGAGAGCCGGGCTGTTTCCCCGGTAACCGGCTGCAAACGCAAAGCGGCGCCGAAGGGCGCCGTTCCTGAGCATGTTGCAGGCATCTGTCTATTTACGATAGATCAGCCAGTTCTTGCCGGTGTCCTTCTTCATGCCGTCCTCGAACAGGATGGTCCGGTTCCGGCCGGCATTCTTGGCGCAATAGAGCGCGATGTCGGCCTTGTTGTAGAGATCAACAGGATCATCGGCAGACATTGCCGGGCAGACACCGACCGAAAGCGTGATCGGGCCGTAATTCATGCCCGTCTTGGAATTCTTGAATGGCGTGTTGGCCAATGCGTTGCGGATGCGTTCGCCGATCTGGACGCATTCCTCGACCGTGCTGTCGGTGAGGATAACGGCAAATTCCTCGCCGCCGGTGCGGGCCACGAAAACGTCACGACGCAGATTGGCCCGGATGACGGTGCCCACGGTCGCGAGGATCTTGTCACCGACCGGGTGGCCGTAGCTGTCGTTGACTTTCTTGAAGTGATCGATATCGACGACCAGAAGACCGGTATAGGCGCGTGTCTGCTCTGAATTGTAGATTGCCGCCAGTTTCTCGTCGAAGGCGCGCCGATTGGCAAGGCGTGTCAAGGAATCGGTGTTGGCGATGCGCTTGTATTCGTCGAGTTCCTGCCGGATGATCTCCATCTCGAAGGTCTTCAACTCGACATTCTCGACACGCTCCTTGCCCTGGCTCATCGTATCGGCGGTGGCGCTGCTCAGGAGCGAGACGGCGTGGCGCAGGATTTCCGCGCTGGCGCTGCTCTTGCTGGTGATGTTGGAATAGGCTTCGCCAAGCACGCGGTTGTAGCTTTCCAGCGCGGCCTGTTCTTCCTTGAGAAGAGTGAGCAATCCCAGCAGTTCCGATGCCATGTGATTGTGAGCGCGATCGACACCCGCCGGATGATGGAAGTCGCTGAAATACTGCGCCCCGATCCTGTCGAGTTCTTCCTGTGTTGCCTTGCTGCCGAGTGCCGCCAGTTCCTTTGTCAGTTTGGGATTCGAGCCGATATAGGCCTCGTAGTACAATTCATAGTTACGCGGAATCGGCGATATGCCCATGATGCGCATCGCATGCGTGACCTGGGCCGCTATGTCCGGCGTTTGAATTTTTTGCGAGGCTGCCGTTTGCATGGCAAGCTCCTGTTCGATTGCGTTTTCTGTCATCATTACTTCTAGGGATAAAAGATTTTGGAAGTCTTAACGATTGGTCATTTGCATCGTTAAGATTGCTCATAAGAACATGAACTATCGCTCATACAGATTAAAAAATAACAATAAAAAAGCCATGCCGACGATGCTTTGACGCACCGGAGGGCATGGCTTGCCTATACGTTCCGCGAAAGCGGAGACGTTGTATAAGATCAGGACGGGCTGATCATCGTTTCCGGGCGCACGACAGCGTCGAACTCCTCATTGGTGACGTAACCGCCGCCGACGGCCTCGTCACGCAGGGTCGTGCCGTTCTTGTGCGCGGTCTTGGCGATCTTCGCGGCGTTGTCATAGCCGATCTTCGGGGCAAGTGCCGTGACCAGCATCAGCGAACGGTCGAGCGCCGCCTTGATATTGTCCTCGCGCGCCTCGATGCCGACAACGCAATTGTCGGTGAAGGATACGGCCGCATCAGCGAGAAGCTGGACGGATTGCAGGAAGTTGTAGGCCATCAGCGGATTGTAGACGTTGAGCTCGAAATGGCCCTGGCTGCCGGCAAAGGTCAGTGCTGCATTGTTGCCGAAGACCTGTACGCAGACCTGCGTCAGGGCTTCGCACTGGGTCGGATTGACCTTGCCCGGCATGATCGACGAACCGGGCTCGTTTTCCGGAAGCGACAATTCGCCGAGACCCGAACGCGGGCCTGAACCGAGGAAGCGGATATCATTGGCGATCTTGAAGAGGGCTGCTGCCGCTGCATTGATCGCGCCGTGGCTGAAGACCATGGAATCATGGGCGGCCAGCGCCTCGAACTTGTTCGGTGCGGTGACGAAAGCGATGCCGGTGATCGCGGCGATTTCCTCGGCGACCTTTTCGGCAAAGCCGATGGGGGCATTGAGGCCGGTTCCGACGGCCGTGCCGCCCTGGGCGAGTTCGCACAGGCCGGGAAGCGTCATTTCGATGCGCTTGATCGAGGAGGCGACCTGCGCCGCATAACCGGAGAATTCCTGGCCGAGCGTCAGCGGCGTGGCATCCTGCGTGTGGGTGCGGCCGATCTTGATGATGTGATCGAACGCCTTGACCTTGTCTTCCAGCGCCTTGTGCAGGTGCCTGAGGGCGGGCAACAGGTCGTGGACAACCCGTTCGGCGCAGGCGATGTGCATGGCGGTCGGATAGGTGTCGTTTGACGACTGGCTCATATTGACGTGATCGTTGGGGTGGACCGGCTTTTTCGAGCCCATGACCCCGCCGAGCATTTCGATGGCGCGGTTCGAGATCACCTCGTTGGCGTTCATGTTCGACTGGGTGCCGGAACCGGTCTGCCAGACGACCAGCGGAAAGTGATCATTGAGCTTGCCATCGATGACTTCCTGGGCGGCTTCGATGATCGCATTGCCGACTGTCGGATCAAGGCCCTGAAGCGCCATGTTGGTGCGGGCCGCTGCCTGCTTGACGATGCCGAGTGCGCGCACGATGGCGAGCGGCTGCTTTTCCCAGCCGATCTTGAAATTGCCGAGGGAACGTTGTGCCTGGGCGCCCCAATAACGGTCGCTGGCGACCTCGATCGGGCCGAACGTATCTGTTTCCGTGCGCGTGGATGTCATCATTTTCCCTGCTGGTTCGTGTCTGGACCGGAGGGCGGGGCAGGCGCGATGGCGCCGCTGTCCCGCCGTGATGGGGATTTCTGTGGCCCAGTTGGGATGCGTTTGTAAAGGGGTGTCGACACCGCCGCGGCTCCTACAATCGTTTAAGTCGCCGAGATTTTTTGATGCGACGGGAAGATTTGTGCGATCGGCCCCGAGCGGCGACGCGAAGCGCGATATCGCCGGCGCCGGCCGTGCGGCATGTGCCTTTTCAGACACAGCGCGCCGCTATTCCCGAACGGAAAATTCGCTCCAGGCGCCAGGCCTTGCGAGGACAGGGCAACCGGAAAAAATAATCGAGCAAATTCAAATTTTTGGCGCGGGTCGAACGTGGAACATCTGTAGCGACCCTCACGGTTTCGTGAGGTGGGCCGGAGCGAAGGGGAGGGTGTGTTTTCTTTTCATTCACCATCCTTTTCTATAAGTTCAATGTCACGACGCTCTGCGCGCGTCGGGCGCAGGCCGCACAAGGCGGCAACGCTGATACAGGGACAGATATACCAATGAAAATGATGAAAACCGCCGCGATCATGACCCTGCTCGCCGGCTGCGCGCTGACCACAGTGCAGGTGAAGCCAGTCGAAGCGCTGACGCTCATGGATATGATCCGCGGCAAGAAGCGGGCGGTTCAGGAAGAGGCGCCGGCGCTGCCCGGTGTTGAAATGGTTGCGCCGGCCGAGCGCAAGGCGGTCTCGACACCTCTGCCGCGGGTAACAGGACCGCGCTACTACACCTACAAGGCCGAACCTCTGCGCCGGATCGCGATGGGCAAGCTGCAGGACCCGGTCGTGACGGGATCGATCGGCAGTGCCGACCTTCCGCCGATGCTGCGGGCGCCCTTGTCGGACGCGCGCCAGTTTTTCCCCGATGTCAATGCGACGGCAACCACCGAGGTCGCCAAGGCCGTTGAGGCTTTCTACGGCGCAAACCCGTCTTTTGTCTGGGTTGATGGGCGCGGCCCGACGGAGCGTGCGCGGGCAGCGCTGAAGGTGCTTGCCGATGCAGCGAGAGTTGGTCTCGATCCGCAGGACTATGCGGTTGCAACGCCATCGGACAGCTATGATCGTGGCGACATGATCGCCCGCGAAAAGGAACTCGTGCAATTCGAGATCAGCCTGTCCGCCGCCACGCTGACCTATGCCGCCGACACGCTGCGCGGACGCATCGATCCCAACAAGATTTCCGGCTACCATGATTTCAAGCGCAAGAGCATCGATCTCAAGGAGACGCTGGAAAAGCTCGCCACCAGCGACGACGTCGCGGCCTTTCTCGATGGGCTGAAGCCGGCCGGCGAACATTTTGCCGCGCTGCAGCGCGAACTTGACAAACTTTCGGCCGAAACCGCCGAGACACCCCGCATCGAGATCGCTCCGGGCACGCTTCTGAAGCCCGGTATCAGCAATCCCGAACTTGCCAATGTTGTGGCCGCGATCAAGCTGAAAGGCTCGGAAGCGCTGAAGACCGAGCATGCGGTCGTGCTCCAGGCCTATCAGGACACGCCGGACTATACGCCGGAGCTCGTGGCCCTCGTCGAGGGTTTCCAGAAGGAAAACGGCCTCAAGCCCGACGGCATCGTCGGCAAGGCCTCGATCCGGATCCTGACGGGCGGCGATACGACGGCCGACAAGATCAACAAGGTGCAGATTGCCATGGAACAGGCGCGGTGGCTGCCCGGCCAGCTTGGCAGCCGCTATGTCTTCATCAACCAGCCGGCCTTCATGGCCTCCTACCATCAGGGCGGCGCGGAAGAGTTTTCGATGCGGGTCGTCGTCGGCTCGCAAGGCGAACCAGACCTATTTCTTCGAGGACGAGATCCAGACCGTCGAGTTCAACCCCTACTGGGGCGTGCCGCAGTCGATCATCATCAACGAGATGCTGCCGAAACTGCGCAACGATCCCGAACTATCTTGATCGCCTGGGCTACCAGGTGGAGGTCGGCGGGCGTGCGGTTTCGTCGTCCTCGGTCAACTGGCACGGCTCGACCGCATCCGTTGCGGTACGCCAGCCGCCGAGCAGCGACAATGCGCTTGGGGAACTGAAGATCCTGTTCCCCAACAGCCATGCGATCTACATGCACGACACGCCGTCGAAGAGCTTCTTCAAGCGTGACCAGCGGGCGCTGAGCCATGGCTGCATCCGTCTGGTCGATCCCCGTCGCATGGCGGCAGCCGTGCTTGGGATTACCGTCGACGACGTCGCCAAGGAGATCGCCGGCGGCAAGAACAAGGGTGTGACGGTAGCGGAGAAAATCCCGGTCTATGTCGCCTATTTTACCGCATGGCCGAACAAGGACGGCGTGGTCGAATATTTCGACGATGTCTATGATCGCGACATGTACATGAACCGGGCGCTCGATGCGACACGCACGGCGCGGCGCGCGGAAGGCTGACACCTTCCAAGCCAATCAACTGAAAAAAGCGGCTTTCGGGCCGCTTTTTTTGTGTTGTCCCGATGGCTGATTTTTTAATGCCGCGCGAGCAGTCGAGCGATCAGGTCCGGGGTCAGTTCGTCGAAATGCTGGATGATATGGTCCGGCTCCAATGTCTGGATCGGGACATCCGAATAGCCGAACGGTACGGCAATCGAGCGGACGGAGGCGTTGCGGGCAACGAGCATGTCGTTCAGGCTGTCGCCGATCATCACCGTGTTTTCCGGCAAGGCGCCGGAGAGGCGGATCGTTGACAGGAGATGCTCGGCATCGGGTTTGCGCACGGGGAATGTATCGCCACCGGTGATGGCGACGAAGCGTTCAGCCAGGCCGAGGCCATGGATCAGGCTCTTCGCCAGCATTTCCAGCTTGTTGGTGCACACGGCCAGCATCATGCCTGCGGAAGAGAGCCGATCCATCGCATCAATGACGCCGGGATAGGGGATGGAATCGCCGGGCATCGAGCCGTGGTAGAAATCGATGAACTCCTTCATCTGCCAGTCGAGATCGCTGGCGCTCAGCGGCGCCCCACGCAAGGTGAAGGTTCTCTCGATCATCGCGCGCGCCCCGTGGCCGACAAGATGCGTCAGGTCATCATAGGTGACGGGCTCGAGACCTGCCTGCGTCACGGCGTGATTGAGGCTGGCAACCAGATCCGGAGCGGTATCGACCAGGGTCCCATCGAGATCAAAAACGACAAGGGATGCAGACACGTCGAACCTCGTAAGCAACCGGTTTAAGCAATTCCAATGCGGTAGGGTAAGCACCGGCGAAAAGCAATCGCAACTTTGAGTAATTGCGCTTTGCCGCAATTCTGCATTGCGGTCTATTTTGGCTTTTTTTTGTCTCACCGGGCGTGTAAGTGTCTCAGCGGAAAACGGGAGGGCCTGATCGGAGGGGCATTCCCGACAGGTGAGGCATCAAGGGAGTACCTGGCGCAATGGACGCCCGCGAAATGAAGATTAAGGCCGCCGAAGCGGCGCTTGCGCATGTCGAGGACGGCATGCGGCTTGGCATCGGTACGGGGTCGACTGCGGAAGAGTTCGTCCGGCTGCTGGCTGAAAAAGTGGCGGGTGGATTTCGTATCGAGGGTGTTCCCACCTCCGAGCGTACCGCGCGCCTTTGCCTCGAACTTGGCGTGCCGCTGAAATCGCTGGATGAACTGCCCGAACTCGATCTGACGATCGATGGAGCAGACGAGGTCGATCCGCAATTGCGCCTGATCAAGGGCGGCGGCGGGGCCTTGCTGCGCGAGAAGATCGTTGCCTGTGCCTCGGCCCGGATGATCGTCATTGCCGATGAGACGAAGGTCGTCGAAACGCTTGGCGCATTCAAGCTGCCCATCGAGGTCAATGCTTTCGGTCTGGTTTCAACGCGGCGCGCGGTTGATAAACTTGCGTCCCGGCTTGGACTTTCCGGGGACATCGTCGTGCGTGGTGCGAGCGACGGGCCATTCATGACCGATGGCGGACATTTGATTCTGGACGCATCTTTTGGCCGTATTCCTGATGCAGATGCGCTTGCATGCGAATTGAATGCCTTGCCAGGGGTGGTCGAGCACGGCTTGTTCATAAACATTGCATCGCTTGCCATTATTGCCGGGCCGGCAGGGGCAAGGATGCTGTCAGCACAATAAACTGGCGCATGCCCGTGGGGTTATCGCCGCAAAGACAGAATTGAATACGCACGCATTTGCGCCGGTGTTGACCTGTGCGGATGCTGGAACAACGGACAGGAGCGTTACAGACATGATGAAATTTGCAGGCCTCGGCCGCACGGTGGCGGCAGCTACCATTCTTTTCTCCGCCACCATGGTCTCCGCCGTGCAGGCTCAGGATGTAACCGAAGAACAGGTAAAGGCAGCGCGCGCGGCCATCGCAGCGATTGGTGCGACCAACGGCTTCGACAATATCCTGCCGAACCTTGCCGAGCGACTGAAGAACACCATGATCCAGGCGTCGCCGAACTATCAGGAACTGATCGTCAAGACCGTCGATGAAAAGGCGCTGGCCCTGGCTGCGCGCCGCGCCGATCTCGAAAGCGAAGCCGCGTCGATCTACGCAAAGACGTTCACCGTCGAGGAACTCAACTCCATCGCGACGTTCTACAACTCTGCGGCCGGCAAGAAATTGCTGAATGACGGGCCGATCGCCTCGCGCGAAATGGTCAAGGCAGCCGACATCTGGGCATCGGGCATCTCGCGCGACCTGAACACCGAGGCCGCGAAAGAAGTTGACGCCGCAATCGCTGCGGCACAGCCGGCAGCCGATGCGACGGCCACCCAGCCGACGCCCTGATCGCATGTTTTCGGTCGCCTAACGCGACCCGTGCGTCATCACGATGAAGTGCAGGCCCGGAGCGATCCGGGCTTTTCTTTTTGCCGAGTGAAACCCTATATCAGGGATGAACCGGCTGGATTCGCCTGACCGGCAGCAGACCAAAGACCCTTTGCCTCGGAGCATTCTCATGACGTCCTTCGACTACGATCTCTTTGTCATCGGCGGCGGCTCCGGTGGTGTTCGCAGCGGTCGGCTGGCGGCCGGCATGGGCAAGAAGGTGGCGATCGCCGAGGAGTTCCGCTATGGCGGCACCTGCGTCATCCGCGGTTGCGTGCCGAAGAAACTCTACGTCTACGCCTCGCAGTTTGCGGAGCATTTCGAGGATGCGGCCGGTTTCGGCTGGACCGTCGGCGAGCACCGTTTCGACTGGTCGACGCTGGTCGCTGCCAAGGATCGCGAAATTACCCGACTGGAGGGGCTCTACCGCAAGGGGCTGGAAAATGCCGGTGCGGAAATTCTGCAGACACGCGCTGAACTGACCGGGCCCAACAGCATCAGGCTGGTGAATACCGGCAAGACGGTCACCGCCGAACGCATCCTCATTGCCACGGGCGGGCATCCGACGCCGCATGTGGCGCTTCCCGGCCATGAGCTCAGCATAAGTTCCAACGAAGCCTTCGATCTGCCGGAGCTGCCGAAGTCTATCCTGATCGCCGGCGGAGGCTATATTGCGGTCGAATTTGCCAATATCTTCCATGGTCTCGGGGTCGAAACGACGCTGATCTATCGTGGCAGGGAAATCCTGTCCCGCTTCGACCAGGATATGCGCCGCGGCCTGCATGCCGCGATGGAGGCAAAGGGCATCCGCATTCTTTGCGGTGACCTGCTGCAGTCGATCACGCAAGGCGAGGGCGGCGAACGCATCGTCGAAACGCTGCATCACGGCGTCATCACCGTCGATCAGGTCATGCTCGCACTCGGGCGTTCACCCAATACCCGTGGGCTCGGGCTCGAGGCAGCCGGTGTCAAGACCGATGAGCGCGGCGCCATCGTCGTCGATGCTTTTTCGCGCACGAGCGCACCGGGCATCTATGCGCTTGGCGACGTGACAGACCGTATCCAGTTGACGCCTGTCGCCATCCATGAGGCCATGTGTTTCATCGAGACCGAATACAAGCAGAATCCGACCTCTCCGGACCATGAACTGATCCCGACGGCGGTGTTTTCGCAGCCGGAAATCGGGACCGTCGGCATGAGCGAGGAGCAGGCAGGACACGCCTTTGCCGAGCTTGAGGTCTACCGGGCGGAGTTCCGGCCGATCAAGGCGACCCTGTCGGGCCGCAGTGAACGCACGATCATGAAACTGATCGTCAATGCGGCAGACCGCAAGGTCGTCGGCGCCCATATCCTCGGCCATGAGGCCGGCGAGATGGCGCAGCTGCTTGGGATCACCCTGAAAGCCGGCTGCACCAAGGACGACTTCGATCGCACCATGGCGGTGCACCCGACAGCGGCGGAGGAACTGGTGACGATGTACAAGCCGAGCTATCGCGTCAAGAACGGGGAACGGCAGCAAGGGTGACGTGCTGGCGCAGTGCCGCGCCCTCCCGACCGGAAAACAGCGCGGCGTTGCGCTTCAGCAAATCGGCCAGACGGTCAAGTGTCAGGCGCACTTCCGGCCGTTGCCGGTCGTCGTCATTGACGGTGAGCCATAGCGGATGCGTCAGTTCGTCGATCGGCTCGCCATCGCGGATCAGGCCGGGCAGGGTGTCGCCGAGAAAGGTCGGCAGGACACCGCGCCCCGCTCCCGACGTGATGAGCCGGGGCAAAAGCTCCGGCGCATTGGTCCAGCTGTGGATGTTCTGTTCATGGTTGCGGAACACCCATTCCTCCGCAGGCGAGGCGGCCACTTCGGTCCCGATCGAGACCCATGGCAGATCGCGGTTAAAGCGTTCCTCGTCCGAACGGTAGACGCAATAGGCCACATCCACCGACTTTCTGACGGCAAAATTGCCGCTGCGTGGCTGATCCCTGAACAGCCCGATCATTCCGTGGCGGAATGTAAGATCCTCCTGTGGAAGTAGCCGCTTGCAGCAGAGGCGAAAGCCGTCTGTGCGACCCCGCAGTTCCATCGACCGCTCGGCCACAAAGCTGCTGAGCCAGATATCCGCGCCGATGGACACGATCGGCAGCGAGAAGGCATCTGCGTGCCAGCGCGTGATGTCGGACATGGTCTTGCGCAGGGTTTCGACATGGAGAAGCAGCACCTCGCCGTCCGGCGCCAGCCGGTAACCCTGCTGGCTGCGGATGAACAATGTTCGCCCCATGGTGCGCTCGAGCGCCAGCATGCGCCTGCCGATGGTCGGCGCGCTCAGTCCCGCGACCGCCACGGCCCCGGCAAGCCCGCCTTCGGATGCAACGTGGAAGAACAGCTTCAGATCGTCCCAATCGACTTCGTTCAAGATGCAAGGCTCCTATCCAGGCAGACAGTATAGCGCAGAGCGCAGGGAATGGCATCAAACAGCTATGAAACGCCTGTTTCAGTCGCGCATCTACGGTCACCAGCGGCGAGCGGCTACGTGTCTGTCATCGCAGATTGACATGGAGGACAGCGATGAGCCCCGAATGGATGATGGCCATCGATGCGCAAGCCAGGCGCCGCATGCGGACGAAAACCGATGTTTTCGCAGACCCGCTGGAGCGCCCGGAATGGAGGAACCTCGATCGGATTTGCGGTTTTTTGAGCTGGTGCGTGGCCAGCAGCGCAACCTGCGCGCATGGCTATACAAGCCGCCCGACAAGGTCTATAAGCCCGGGACTTTGCGATACCATGCCGGCGAGGAAGACCGGTTGATGAACAGGTGAGTAAGATGGCACAGAATTGGACCCCGACACAGCTGGAGGCAGAAGCCCATTCAGCAGGTTCCGGATTATCCGGACATGGAAGCGCTTGCCGTCGCCGAAGCCCGCTTGCAACCTTTCCGCCGCTGGTTTTTGCCGGTGAGGCGCGCCGTCTGAAAGGCCGCTCGCCAAGGTTGCCGACGGCAATGGTTTCCTGCTGCAGGGCGGCGATTGCGCCGAGAGCTTTGCCGAACACGGCGCCGACACGATCCGCGACTTTTTCCGCGCCTTCCTGCAGATGGCCGTGGTGCTGACCTTCGGTGCGCCAGCAGCCGGTCGTCAAGGTCGGCCGCATTGCCGGCCAGTTTGCCAAGCCGCGTTCGTCGGACATCGAGAAGCAGGGTGACGTCGAGCTGCCGAGCTATCGCGGCGACATCATCAACGGCATCGAATTCACGACGAGGCCCGCATCCCGGATCCGGAACGCCAGATCATGGCCTATCGCCAGTCTGCGGCGACGCTCAACCTGCTGCGCGCCTTTGCGCATGGGCGGTTATGCCAATCTCGACAACGTGCACCAGTGGATGCTGGGTTTCGTCAAGGAAAGCCCGCAGGCCGAGCGCTACCGCAAGCTTGCCGACCGGATTTCCGAAACCATGGATTTCATGAAGGCGATCGGGATTACGCCGGAGACCAATCCGCGCTTGCGCGAGACCGATTTCTTCACCAGCCATGAGGCGCTGCTGCTCGGCTACGAACAGGCGCTGACCCGCGTCGATTCGACCTCGGGTGACTGGTATGCAACCTCCGGGCCACATGATCTGGATCGGCGACCGCACGCGCCAGCCTGATCACGCGCATATCGAATATTGCCGCGGCATCAAGAACCCGCTCGGTCTCAAATGCGGCCCGTCGCTGACCGGCCGACGGTCTGCTCGAACTGATCGACATCCTCAATCCGGCAGAACGAAGCCGGTCGCCTGACGCTGATCTGCCGCTTCGGTCACGACAAGGTCGCCGAGCATCTGCCGCGCCTCATCCGCGCCGTGGAACGCGAAGGCCGCAAGGTCGTCTGGTCCTGCGATCCGATGCACGGCAACACGATCACGCTCAACCACTACAAGACACGTCCGTTCGAGCGGATCCTGTCGGAAGTCGAAAGCTTCTTCCAGATCCACCGTGCCGAAGGCACGCATCCGGGCGGCATCCATATCGAGATGACCGGCAATGACGTGACGGAATGCACCGGCGGCGCGCGGGCGCTGTCCGGCGAGGATCTGCGGCGATCGCTACCACACCCATTGCGATCCGCGTCTCAATGCCGACCAGGCGCTCGAACTGGCCTTCCTGCTGGCCGAGCGCATGAAGGGTGGTCGTGACGAAAAACGCATGGTCGCCAACGGCTAAAGCACAGCGATCAGCCGCGCTGATCCTTGCCCCATCGGTTTGAAATTGACAAAGCCGGCCCAGCTTTCCAAGCTGGGCCGGCTTTGTTTTCAATGGGGGATGGATCTTGGGCGATGTTCACAAGGGTGGTTGTGCCTGTGGTGCGGTGAGGTTTGCCGTGCGCGGGCCGCTTGGCGAGGCGGGCGCCTGTCATTGCTCGCAATGCCGGCGCCAGACCGGCCTCTATTATGCCACGACCAATGTTGCCGACGAAAGGCTCGACTGGGAAGGGCTTGACCAGGTGACACGCTACCGGTCCAGCCCGGATGCGGAGCGCGGCTTCTGCAGCGTCTGCGGATCGGCCCTGTACTGGAAAGCGGATGGCAGCAAGGAGACATCGGTGATGGCCGGTGCTTTCGACCAGCCGTCCGGCCTGAAGATCGCCTATCACATCTTCTGCGCCGACAAGGCCGACTTCTACGAGATCGGGGACGGGCTGGCGCAGTTTGCACAGTCGAACAGTTGACCGCACGCTGATCTGTCAGGCGCAGGCGAGCTTACCGGCGGTGGGAAATGCTGGAGCGTCTTGCGGCAGGTCCAGCATTTCGACAGCGCGATGATAGGCTTCGTCGAGCGCGGAAAACTTCACGGCCTGCCAGAGGGCGTAGTCCTCGACCAGCGAAGGCCTGATCCAGAGGCGGGGGCTCACGGCGCGGTCCTCCCAGCCGATCAGGTCTAGCGCCTCGACACGGGCGAAAAGCCGGCGGACATGGGTGCGTGAGATCGCAAAATGCTTCGACAGTTCTGCAAAGCTGAGTTGATCCACCCAGTGCAGTCCATTTTCAGGAGCCGGATTGACGACGCGCGTCATCAGGTCATCCAGGATCAGCCCGCCTGATTCCGTCCACACGAAGGTTGCGACGCTCTGCGGCGGTTCGCGCCAGGCCCGGTTGGCGATCAGCCGCTTGGCCGCCCGCGGCTGGGCAAGGTTGAAGATCTGCGGGTGTTTTTCGAGCATGCCTATGCGACCGCCGCTATCCAGCAAATCCAGACTGCGCATCTGGCCGCGGAACCACAGGCTCATGGCTTCATGGCTGACTTCGGTGGGTTCAAGCGGCCGGCTGCGACGGTTGGTGCAGCCCGGAACGTCGCGGATGAACTTGTAGGCCTGCATTTCCGCGAGAAATGCGGTCGCCGTGTTGCGGCTGGCGGCGCCAAATTCGACAATGATATCAAGAAGGCGCGCTGCAGTGATGCCGGTGAGCGGATTGGCAGGATCGCGCTCCAGGTGAAGCGCGAAGGCCGCATGGGTCAACAGCCATTTCTGCTGGGCCCCGACCAGCCGGGCGACGCGCGGAAAGCGGTCGTAGAGCGTGATCAGGTGTCGCGCGCCCTGCTGCAGGGTCGGAATGAAAATCGGGTTGGCCATCAGGGCCTGTACTGAAACGAACCCGGATTCGGCGGGATCGGCGACTGGAGTGTTTGGCAAGCAGTTCATGGCGTAGCGTCAGCCTAATGCTCGTGTTCAATCTGCCAGGGTCAAGGGGTAGCGAGAAAAGATGCTTCCAAACTCGTTGTTCCCGTAAGCCTCTGTTGAAAACATAACGCGTGAGCCTTACGATTTATTCAATAAAAATCAACCGGATGACTCTTTGTCGCCCGGTTGGCCGTGAGCGGCCTCACCAGACCCATCCGGGGCGTCTCAAATCATGCCCTTCGGGGTGCGGACGGTCGCCCGAGAGAGGTCGGTCGTTGGATACTCACGGCTGCGAAGGCCGCATCAACGCGGCCGAAAGGGCCGTTTCCAGCCTTGCCACATCCGCACGCAAAGCGGAGATTTCGTTGAGAAGCACAGTATCGATCTTGTGATGCAGGGCGATCAGTTCGACTTCGGATTTCAGATTGACCTGATAGTCTTTCGAGGCGTCGAAGCGATCTCTCTCTGCCTGCCTGTTCTGCGACATCATGATGATCGGTGCCTGCAGGGCCGCGACCATTGAAAGCAGCAGGTTCAGGAAGATGAAGGGGTAGGGATCGAACGCCTCGCGCGTCAGGAGGACCGTGTTGGCTATCGCCCATCCGCCAAGGAAGATCAGGAATGCGACGATGAAGGACCAGGAGCCGCCGACCTTCGCGATGTTGTCGGACAGGCGCGCGCCGAAGGACTGGCTGGCGCTGAAGGCGGCATTCGTATCCGTCGAGAGAATTCTGCGTTCGTGCGAGTGATCGAGCACCCGCCGTTCGACATCGCCCAGTTCGCTCCTCGGTTTTCCAAACAGGATCTGAGAGATGTCGTTGATGTGGGACATGGCGAGACTCCGCAAGTGATGAGCGCTCGTTCTATCGCATCGGCGAGATTTCAGACATTAAAATTCCGGGGTGGCGCCGCAGGGATTTGCGAAGCCGGGTCACGCTCGCCTTGCGGCGTTCGTGCCCCTGTCTTTACATTGCCGGGGTGGGATAGAGTTCGGCGTGGGATTCGAAGAAGCGATCCGTTCCGAAACGCTTGCCGAACATCATGTCGTGCTGCAGGAAACGATAGTCGCGGATGGCAGGGGCAACCTGCTTGGCGCGCGACCAGCTTGGCTTTTCCTTGCCCTTGGCATCGACCAGCATGTAGCGGTCGATGATCGGGTACTGCTTGAACACCCGGCCGAGGAAACCCGTGTAATAGGGGTGCTCGAAGCCGCCCTGCTTCAGGATCTGATAGGAGAGAAAGGCCGGGCTGATGCTGCCGACGTCTTTCTTCGGGCCTGTCTTGTTGGACCAGATGACCAGCGGTGTCTCGTGCTGCGCCTTCATCTGCTCAAGCGGGCCCTTGCGCTCTGCGGTGATGCCTTTCATGAAGCCGGTGCTGGAATAGACGGTGTTGAGCGGCGGCAGATGATCGCCGAACAGGACGATGATCGTTTCGCGGTCACGCGTCTTTGCCCAGTCCATGAGCATCTTCAGGCTGTCATCGGCTTCCTTGACCCCTTGCGCATAGGTGGCCAGCACCTGCCGGTCCGCCTCGGCCAGGTCGCCCTCGACCTTGATCGTGTTCTTCGCATAGCGGTTGACCTCGTAGGGGCCGTGGCCCTGGAGGGTGACCGTGAAGAAGAAGAACGGATCGCGCAGTTCATCCGCCTGACGGATGATTTCCCTGGTCAGCGATTCATCCGAGGCAAAGATGCCGCGCTTCTGCATGACCGGCATATTTTCTTCCGACTTGAAATCGTCGAAACCGAAGGACTTGTAGACGGCGCTGCGGTTCCAGAACCATTTCTGGAACGGGTGCACGGCGCGCGAGACATAGCCTTCGCCGCGGAAGAAGGTGGCAAGCGAGGGGATCGGATTGCGGATATACTGCTGGTAGGGAATGCTGCCATAGGGCAGGAAGGCGTTGGAGAAGCCGGTCAGCGCCTCGAACTCGACATTTGCCGTCATGCCGCCGAATTCCGGCGAGAACACGTCGCCCGACTGCATTTCGCGGATCGTCGGCATCGGGTCCGGCGTCAGCTTGACGTTGGGCAGGCGGGTCGGATCCCAGAAGGATTCGCTCATCAGCACGATCACGTCAGGCTTGCCGCGATGGCTGGTGCCGACAGGCAGCGACGGATTGACGGGGATCTTGTCGATCGCCTCGCTCATGTAACCGGCGGGCGCCGTGACGTTGGCCATGGGCAGGTTGAGCATGAAGGCCATGACGAAACCGTTGTGGCGGTAATTTTCCGTCTGGTCCCACATCATCGGAATGACCTGCAGCCGGTCGCGAGCCCAGGAAAACTTGTTGTAGTCCATGATGTGGTAGAACGAGACAAGCAGCGGCAAAGCCACCGCCAGATTGGCCAGGCGGCGATTGCGCGACATCTTCGGAAAGTTGCGCCAGGCATAGCGGATCGTCAGGGCCAGACCGATGACGGCCAGCACCAGGCCGATGACGATGCCGACGGCCGTCCATGGGCGGTCACGCACGAGGACAGGCATCAGTTCCATGATCTGGCGGCCGAACAGGAAATCGGTCGGATAGAGCGGATCGGAGAGAAAGATCTGCTTCTGCTGCGTCAGGAGAGCCGGGATGAGCGCGATGGGCGCAAGCAGGACCGCGGCATAGTTTTCGCGGCCGAAAAGGGCGTCGATGGCCAGAAACACCAGGAAGAAGACACCGGCCGTTGTCCAGGCCGGGCGCATCGGATCAAGGAAGAACAGGCCGGATTCGGAAATCGAGCTGCGCGCGATCCACTCAACGACGAACACCAGAGTGACGGCGAGCAGCAGCGACAGCGCCAGTCTGCGGACAAGATCCAGGGCCTTGGCGTGACGAAGCGTCAGCCTGTCCTGCGCGGCGAAAACCTCAGGCATGGACGCGGTATGCGTCACCGATTCAACACTGGCCAAGGTTTTCTCCAATATCACAAAACATTCGTATAGCTGTCATACAGCTGTCATTTTGAACAGAGGATGAATAAGTCAAGGCGCGCCCTATCGGCCGGTTTTCCCGGCATTCCTGCTTTTCGTGCCTGTGATTGGCGGCGAAGACGTCGGCCGAAGCCCGTCACGGGCGTGCTGCAAGGGCTGCGGTATTTTTTTCGATTTCTGCCGCTTCCGAATGGGTATTTTGATCAGGGATGCGCTAAATAAGGCCGGTACCCGCGTCGCGTCCCAGAATGACAAGTGAACACAGGCCTGCCATGACCCCGCAAAAGACCATCACCAACACGTTTCGCATCGCCGTCGCGCAGCTCAATCCAACCGTTGGCGATATCGTCGGCAACCTGGCCAAGGCGCGCGAGGCGCGGGCCGATGCGGCGCGGCACGGGGCAGACCTTCTGCTTTTGACGGAACTGTTCATCTCGGGCTATCCGCCCGAAGACCTGGTGTTGAAGCCGGCTTTCCTGAGCGCGTGCCGCAAGGCGATCGATCAGATGGCCGCCGACACGGCAGATGGCGGTCCCGGCGTGATCATCGGCTTTCCGCGCCAAGATGAGACCGGCCGCTACAATTCGGTCGCCGTGCTTGATGGCGGCGCTGTGATTGCCGTGCGCGACAAGGTCGATCTGCCGAACTATGGCGAGTTCGACGAGAAGCGTGTCTTCGACCAGGGGGCGATGCCCGGGCCGGTGAATTTTCGCGGCGTGCGGCTCGGCATACCGATCTGCGAGGACATCTGGGGCGATCTTGGCGTCTGCGAGACGCTGGCCGAAAGCGGCGCCGAAATCCTGCTGTCGCCGAACGGCTCGCCCTATTACCGCGGACAAGATCGACGTCCGCCACCAGGTCGTTATCAGGCAGGTGATCGAGACCGGCCTTCCGCATGCTCTATGCCAACCAGCTTGGCGGCCAGGACGAGCTGGTTTTCGACGGTGCCAGCTTTGCCGTCAACACCGACAGGCTGCTTGCCTTCCAGATGAGCCAGTTCGAGGAGGCCGTGTCCATTTCCGACGTGGACGCGGGACGAGGGCGGCTGGACCTGCGGCAAGGGGCCGATGTCGCGCCTGCCGGAGAAGGAGGAGGCCGATTACCGCGCCTGCGTGATCGGCCTGCGCGACTACGTCAACAAGAACGGCTTCAAGAACGTCGTGCTCGGCCTGTCCGGCGGCATCGACTCGGCGATCTGTGCGGCCCTTGCCGTCGACGCGCTGGGCGAGGAGCGGGTGCGCACCGTCATGCTGCCCTACCGCTACACATCGATGGATTCGTTCAAGGATGCCGAGGACTGCGCCAAGGCGCTTGGCTGCCGCTACGAGGTCGATTGCGATCGAGGAGCCGGTGCAGGGCTTCATCGAATGCCCTTGCCGATACGTTCGAAGGGCACCGAGCACGGCATCACCGAGGAAAACCTGCAGAGCCGCGCCCGCGGCGTGATCCTGATGGCGATCTCCAACAAGTTCGGCTCCATGGTGGTGACCACCGGCAACAAGTCGGAAATGTCGGTTGGCTATGCCACGCTCTATGGCGACATGAACGGCGGCTTCAATCCGATCAAGGACCTCTACAAGATGCAGGTCTACGCGCTGTCGCGCTGGCGCAACACCACCGTGCCGCCCGGCGCGCTCGGCCCGTCCGGCGAGGTGATCCCGAAGAACATCATCGACAAGGCGCCATCCGCCGAACTGCGGCCGAACCAGACCGACCAGGATTCGCTGCCGCCCTATCCGGTTCTCGACGACATTCTCGAATGCCTGGTCGAAAAGGAAATGAGCACGGAGGAGATCGTCGCGCGCGGCCATGACGTGCCGACGGTGCACCGGATCGAGCACCTGCTCTATATCGCCGAATACAAGCGCCGCCAGTCGGCGCCGGGCGTGAAGATCACCCGCAAGAATTTCGGCCGCGACCGCCGCTATCCGATCACCAATCGCTTCCGCGACCGCTGAACACCTTGGCGCGACCGCTGACCAGCCGGGAAAGAGACGCCATGCGCAGTTCCGTTGAAATCTACGATATCAACACCGGAGAGGCGCGGGTCCTATGGCAGACGGATGATCTGGTCGAGGCGCCGAATTTCGCGCCGGACGGGCAGTCGCTGGTGATCAATGGCGACGGTTTGCTCTATCGGCTGCCGCTTGCGGGCGGCGAGCCCGTTCGGATCGACACCGGCTTTGCCATCAACTGCAACAATGACCACGGCATTTCGCCTGACGGCAAGACGATCGTCATCAGCGACAAGACCGAATTCGGCAAATCGACGATCTACACCCTGCCGGCAAGCGGCGGCGTGCCGAGGCAAGTGACGTCGAACCTGCCTTCCTACTGGCATGGCTGGTCGCCGGACGGCCTGACGCTTGCCTATTGCGGCATCCGCAATGATGTTTTCGACATCTACACGATCCCCGTGACCGGCGGGAATGAGACCCGGCTGACCTTCGGCGAGGGGCGCAATGACGGGCCGGACTATGCGCCGGACGGGCAGTGGATCTATTTCAACTCCAGTCGCACCGGCCAAATGCAGATCTGGCGCGTGCGCCCGGATGCGTCCGATGTCCAGCGCATCACCGACAGCCAATATGGCGACTGGTTTCCCCATCCGTCGCCGGATGGAAAAAATCTGCTGGTCCTCTCCTATGACGGTGACGTTTTCGACCATCCGCGCGACCTTCACGTCCGCCTGCGGCTGATGGATCCGGATGGCGGCAATGCCCGCGTGCTGTTTGAACTGTTCGGCGGGCAGGGCACGATCAACGTTCCCTGCTGGGCGCCGGACGGGCAGAGTTTTGCCTTCGTGCGCTATGAGCCGACGCAGGACTGATTGCAGATTTACCCGAGCCCGGCCGGAATATTGTAGGGTGTGATCACCTCCACGGCCGAAAGCTGATGGGCACCGAGTGCCGGCAGGGCGCGATGGCGATGCAGGATCGCCCGGAAGACCGTGCGGACATCGGTCTTCAGGTCATGATGCAGGACGAAGTGAATATCACCCTGCCGCAACAGCGCCAGATTGCCGGCATCGAGGTCATGGGCGACATAGATGCTGCAGGTCCGTCCGGCAGCCTTGAAGGCTGCAATGACGGCACGGTTGCCGCCGCCGATGGAGTAGGCGGCGTTGATTGCGGCCTGTCGTTCAAGCGCCTGCGCGGCCAGGACACCGGTAGCCTCGTCCTTGCCGTAGCCCTCGCTGATTTCGACGATGCCGATGTTTGCGTAGCGGTCGCGCAGCGTGCGGCGAAAGCCGATTTCCCTTTCCTCCTCGCCGCGAAACCGGCTGCTGGACAGGGTAACGAGAACGGTTGCAGGCGCGCCGGCAAACCGTTCTCCAATCAGAAAGGCGGCGGTTTCTCCGGCCGCACGATTGTCGGCGCCGGCGTAAGCCGTGCGTGGTGCGTTGGGAAGGTCGGTGACCAGCGTGACCACGGGAATACCGGCCTGCTCGAGCCGCATGACGGCGAGGCTGATCTCCGGCACATCAGGCGCCTTGAGCACGATGCCGTCGGTTCCCCGCAGGCGGATGCGGTCAAGGATTTGCACGATATCCTGGGGACGCATGATCTCGGCAAAATGAAAGCGGGAGCGAAAGACGGTGGGCATGAAGGTCGCCGCCTCGCTCTCGAAGGCGTGCCGCACCGTCTCGGTGAAACGCTCCGGCGCTTCCATGACGATATCGATGGCAAATTTCCGGCCCTGAACCTCATGGCCGGCCCGCTGTTTTTCCAGTTCGCCGATCGCCGCATGGACACGCTGCTGCGTCTGCCGGCGCACGCCATCGCGGCCGTTCAGCACGCGATCGACCGTTGCGGTGGAGACGCCGGCCTGAAAGGCGATGTCCTTGACCAGAAAATCATGCGCCATGGCGGCCTGCCGTTCTGATGGTTTTTTGATGGATTCCTGCTCTATAACAGCTTTCGGCCCGGCGTATAGTCCGCAGTCTGATGCATCCAGCGGGAGGAAACGGGATGAAGACGGACAACAGCGCCATGCAGCGCGCGGCACGGGTCTGGCTGACGGAGGCGGCCTGCGACATCGAGGATTTTCGGGCGCTGGTCGAGCGCAGCGTTGCGCTTGCCGACTATCCGCATGCGATGGCTGCGCAGCACAATGTGCTGATCTATGACGGCGGGAGCGTGCTGGAGGCGGCGTCGACGGCGGAGGGACGTCGCGCGGTGCTGGCGGAAATCTGCGAGGCCTTTGCGACGGGACCCGGTGTCGTCGTGATCAAGCAGGCCTATGCCGATACGGCTGTCATCGATGAAGCAAGCATCATCTTCGACGACATCATCAACGAGCAGCACCAGACGAACACCGGCGGCGGCGACCACTTCGCCAAACCGGGCGCGAACGACCGCATCTGGAATTCCCTCGAAAAACATTGCCTGAGAAATCCGGAAAATTTCGCGGCCTATTACGGAAATGCGCTGATCGCGCTTGTCAGCGAGGCCTGGCTTGGCCCGAGCTACCAGATGACGGCGCAGGTCAATCGCGTCAATCCGGGCGGGGCAGCGCAATCGGCGCACCGGGATTATCATCTCGGCTTCCAGACGTCTGCAATCATCGAGCAGTTTCCAGCGCATGTGCACCGCCTGTCGCCTGTGCTGACGCTGCAGGGTGCCGTTGCCCATTGCGACATGCCGCTCGAAAGCGGGCCGACATTGTTCCTGCCGTTCAGCCAGACCTATGAGCCGGGTTATCTGGCCCTGAAGCGGCCCGAATTCCGGGACTATTTCGACCGGCACCATGTGCAACTCCCCTTGCAGAAGGGCGATCTCGTGTTCTTCAACCCGGCCTTGTTCCATGCCGCCGGCACCAATCGCTCGCAAGGCATCAAGCGGGTGGCCAATCTGCTGCAGGTTTCCTCGGCCTTCGGCCGGGCGATGGAGACGGTCAACCGCGAGCGGATGAGCGGCGTGCTCTATCCCGCCCTCAAGGCCATGCTGGCCTCCGGCCGACTGTCGCAGGCGAGCGCCGATCACGCCATTGCCTCCTGCGCGGAGGGCTATTCCTTTCCGACCAATCTCGACCGCGACCCACCGGTCGGCGGTCTTGCGCCGAAAACCCAGGCGCAGCTGATGCGGGAAGCATTGGCGGCAGGCTGGGAGGCGTCGGTGCTGGTCGAAGCCCTGGCGAAACAGGCCGAAAAGAAGCTTAGCTGAACATTAGAACCGGAACCCGCATGCCTTCCCTGCGTGATGCGCGGGGAAGGTCTTCGTGTTTCAACAACAAATGGAGGAGCGACAATGACGACTGATTATGGGCGGCTGGACGGCAAGATTGCCATCGTGACCGGTGGAACGCAGGGTTTGGGCGCTACAATTGCCGGGCTTTTTGCCGGCGCGGGGGGCCGCCGGCATTGTGATTTGCGGGCGCAATGCCGGCAAGGGTGAGGCCAAGGCGGGCGAAATCGAGACGCAGACAGGGACCAAAGTGGTCTATGTCCAGGCGGATCTCGAACGCGTCGAGGATGCCGTCAAGGTGGTTGCTGCCTGCGACGCGCAGTTCGGGCGGGTCGATGCGCTGGTGAATGCTGCCGCGATCACCGACCGCGGCACGATCCTCGATACGAGCCCGGAACTGTTCGACCGGATGTTTGCGGTCAATGTGCGTGCGCCGTTCTTCCTGATGCAGGAGACCATCAAGGTCATGCGCCGGGAGAAGATCGAAGGCACGATCGTCAATATCGGATCGATGTCGGCAAAGGCCGGCCAGCCCTTCATCAGCGCCTATTGCGCCTCCAAGGGTGCGCTCGAGACGCTGACCAAGAACACCGCCTATGCGCGTGCTGCGCAACCGCATCCGGGTCAATGGGCTCAACATCGGCTGGATGGCGTCGGAAGGCGAGGATCGCATCCAGCGGGAGTTTCATGGTGCTCAGGCCGATTGGCTGGAAAAGGCGGCAGCCAGCCAGCCCTTCGGGCGGCTCGTCGATCCGGCCGAAGTCGCGCGCGCCTGCGCCTATCTGTCGTCGGCCGAATCCGGCCTGATGACCGGCTCCGTGATCTGTTTCGACCAGTCGATCTGGGGCGCCTATGACGGCTCGCCACATCCCGTGGCGCCGATCTGAGCAGAACCGCAAGCTATTGGGGCGGCCTTGCTTTCGGCTGCCCCTTATGTCCATATCCAGCCTGTCAGGTGCCTGCGCAAGCGGGAGAATCGGGAATCCGGCGAACATCCGGAACGTGCCCAACGCTGTGACGGGGACGATCACGCCATAAGAGGTCCGGCATGTTTGCGGACCTTGCCACTGGAGCCGCAGGGCCCCGGGAAGGCGGCGGGATCGGTTGATCCGCAGTCAGAAGACCGGCCTGACACGATAGACCGGACCCGTATGGACGGCGGGAGGTTTCGCATTGTTGGGGATCAAACGATGCTACCGGAACGCAACGACCGCATGGTCGAGGCTAAGGCCTTTTCCTGCGAAGACAAGAACGCCGTCTACCGCGCCATCGAGACACGCCGCGACGTGCGCGACCAGTTCCTTCCCGAACCGATTGCCGACGATGTCGTGCAGCGTCTGCTGCACGCCGCCCACAGCGCGCCATCCGTCGGCTTCATGCAGCCCTGGAACTTCATTCTCGTGCGCGACGTCGAGACGAGGGCCCGTGTCCATTCCGCCTTCAGCCTTGCCAATGAAGAGGCAGCACAGATGTTTTCGGGTGCGCAGCAGGACACGTATCGTTCACTCAAGCTGGAAGGCATTCGCAAGGCGCCGCTCAGCATCTGCATCACCTGCGATCCGACACGCGGCGGCACGGTCATTCTCGGGCGCACCCACAATCCGCGCATGGATGCCTATTCGACGGTCTGCGCCGTCCAGAATCTCTGGCTTGCCGCCCGCGCGGAAGGGGTCGGTGTCGGCTGGGTGAGCATTTTTCGCGATTGCGACATTCGCGAGATCCTTGGCATCCCCGCGCATGTCGAGATCATTGCCTGGCTCTGTCTTGGCTATGTCGATACGCTTTACGCGGAGCCGGAGCTGGCGGTGAAGGGCTGGCGGCAGCGCTTGCCGCTCGAGGACCTGATCTTTGAAGATCGCTGGGGTGCGCGCGTTTCCGGCGCGTGATCAATCAGTTGCTCTGGACCGGCTGGTAGCCAGGCCCTGTCGGATGCTTGAGATCGATCGCCGATTCCTGGGGTGGCAGGAAGGTCGGGCCAACGACCCGGACTTTTGCATTCGCCGGATCATAGGGGCGGTCGTCGACGATGACGGCAGCCTTCTCATTTCCTGAAGGCGTTGTGACCGACGTGATCGAAGAGCCATCGGCAGGCACGCTTTGTCTTGCGGTCACCGGTTGTTCGACACCGAAGCCGGAAACGGCTGCCGGCTTGCAGCCACACTGTCCTGCCGTGGAAGCATGGTCACGGGTGCGGTAGGCAAAGGCCGTCGGCAATTGCACATAAGGCTCGCCTGTCACGGCCGATACCATCTGGTCGGTCTCTTCCGTCGTCAGGGAATGATAATAGAGTTCTGTTTCCGAACCCGGGCAGCGGCGTTCGCAGGCTGCAGAATCGCGCGGGAAATCGGCGGGCGTCGCATTTCCCGAAATCGGGAAGAAGGCGCCGTCGCACAGGCGCACGCACATCGTGCGCAGGGAGCCGCCATCCGGGGATGGAATGCCGAGATCGTCGATCTCGGTGCTGCCGCGCAGCATCATGAAGGTCTCGCCGGCTTTCGGGAGGCCTTCGAGAATGTTGCGGTGGATTTCGGGCTCCGACGCGGATGCCTTGATGACGTCGGCCTGTTGCTCGGCGCAGCGATTGACGTCGAGCGCTGCCAGAATACGGCGGCGATTGACATCGCTGTCGCCGCCCGAGACCAGATGCTGGCGCCGCGCCTTCAGCGTATCGAGATCGTTTTCCATCTGGTCGATGGTTGCGTCCATGCTGTCGCAGGCATCCGCATTCGGCCCACCGACGATGATGATGCTGCCGGTGCTGCATCCAAGACGGCGCCGCTCATTGCGTGCCTTGCGCAGGTCGAGGTTCTGACGGGAGATTGCGGCGGTGTAGTCGCGGGTGCCGGCATTGCTGGCGATGACTTTGGGCAGGTTCGACAGGCGCGCATTCAGCCTGTCGCACACGGCAGATGCCTGCGCAGACACGCTCATGGCCGCGAATAACGGCAGAACAAGCGCGGCTATGGCTGCCGAACGGTGGGACACGTGTTTCATCTCTCGTCTGAGCGGGTCGCAGGGATGGTCTTGCGGTCATCCGCATGGTCCAGGCACCCCCATCATAGCGGCATTCGCGACGGGTGCAACGCGCTCTGTGACTTTGCGTTAACAGGCGTGTTTTGCCTTTGGATCGGACGGGCTGCCAGGGCAGCCCGTCTCTGCTGCCCTGATGTCAGGCGGCGCGCGCGGTCTCCAGCGACATGGGGGCTGCGAGCACCGAACCGTCGATCCGGGCAACCGACTTCATGGTCTCGAGCAGGTCTTCCGTCACCTCCCAGGCGACGGCGACCGCCTGGACCGATCCGATCCGCTGTGGGTCGCCGATGCGTTCGCCGGGGCAGCCCATGCGCCGGAACATGCGCTCCAGGAACACGTCGGTGACGGTCACGATATGGCTGAGGCTGGACGCCAGGCCGAGTTCACCGACGCCGCACATGAGTTCGGCGGCGGCGATCGTCACCTGATTGGAGGCGCGGTCCTGGGAAATTTCCGGATCGATGCAGAAGCGGCTCGATTCCCAGACCGAGGCACTGCGGATCTGCGGGTTGTCGCCGAGCAGGACCGGGAAGGTGTCATCGAGCATGTTCGGGCCGAGCGTCGGCAGAAGCCGAAGCGACCCGCGCAGCCGCCCCGTCCCGTCGTCGTAGGACAGCACGTAGAGCGGATTGGCATCGTCATAGCTGTCGATCTCCCAGCTGTCGCGCACCGATACGTCCCATTTCAGAAGGTCGTGGAAGACGCGCTTTCGAAGTCGGAACATCGCGTCCATCTCCTGCGGATGGCGTTTGCTGCTTCTGGTGTTGAAAATCCTGATCATTGTTCGCTCCTGTCACGGGTTGTGAGGAGACGATGCTGTCAGGAATGGATGGGCCATAAAACTGGCGGTAGTGACAGGTTATCGATACACGTAAGAAGGTCGTAGCCTGCTCAAGGCCAGGGCAGGGCAGCGATCAGGGAGAGTGAACGGTGGAGGATTGACGACGATCACGAAAGCGGGATCAGCGACTGGCGCACGGCCTGGGCCACGGCCTGCGCATTGGAGACGACGTTCAGCTTTCGCCGCGCATTGGTCATGAAGAAGCGCACGGTTCGTTCGGTGATTCCAAGGATCGTGGCGATTTCCCAATAGCTCTTTCCGGCCGCGGCCCAGCCGAGAACCTCGGTCTCCCGGTTTGTCAGCGCAATTGGCTCTGGCGCCGGATCACGCCGCCGTTCGTCGCCTTCGAGAAGAGAGGCATGGAAGAGACAGGCGAGGAGCTGGAAATCCCGCAGGTGACAGCGACGGTAGGCTGTCCATTCGGCAGAGGGCATGTCTGCCTGGATGACCAGCCTTGCGCAGCGTCTTGCCGGTACCGGGAGCGGCAGGATCACGCCTTCCCGCGGAAGGTCGAAATACATCAACGCCCGAGACAAGGACTGGCCATCAGGAGCGCGCCTGCGTGCTTCGGCAAAATCCACGGGCCTGACGTCGCTCGCTGCCACCTTGAGGACCGCATCGATACAACCTGCATCATGGGCGAAACAGGTGTCGTCGAGACCTGTATCGAAGCTATGACGCAGGCGATGGACGCGCAAGCCGCGCGGCAGCAATTCCACGTCCATATACAGCAGGTTCGCGATGCGGAATGTGCTGCGCATCAGGGCGAAAAACCGTTTCGGTTCAACGGCTTTCTCGCTTTCCATAATGTCCAGCAGGTCAAAGAATGCCTGTTGGTCAGCCATGCGCCAATACCCTGTTATTTTATGGGTTTTAGCATGCTAACGGTTTACCTCTTTGTCCAGTGCAATTTTGAGTATGCGGAAAATAATCGGAAAAACACAACCTAAGGTTGTTTAAATGATCAATTTCCGTTCAAGCTTCCGCGGTTTCATTCCGGATAGGAGGCTTCGACCACGGCCAGCGCTGCCATGTTGACCACGCCACGCGAGGTCACCGACGGAGACAGGATGTGGGCGGGCAGGGCGGTTCCCAAAAGGATCGGGCCGACATGCAGGCTGTCCGTCATCGTTTTCACGACACCGAGCGTGATGTTGGCCGCATCGAGATTGGGGAAGACCAGAAGATTGGCTTCACCGGCCAGCGTCGAATTCGGCATGACACGGCGGCGCAGGATTTCCGAAATCGCGGAATCGCCGTGCATTTCGCCGTCGGCCTCAAGATCAGGGGCCAGTTCGCGCACCAGCTGGATGGCCTTGCGCATCTTGAAGGCGCTTTCGGAATCGCGCGATCCGAAATTCGAATGCGAGACCAGCGCCGCGCGCGGGGTGATGCCGAAGCGCCGGATTTCCTGCGCCGCCATCACCGTCTTCTGGGCAATTTCCTCGGCCGTCGGATTGAAGGTCACATAGGTATCGGTGAGGAAGGTCGCGCCACGCTGCGAGATCAACAGGCTGAGCGCCGAGAAATCCAGCACGCCCTTGCGCTTGCCGATGATCTGCGAGACGTCGCGCAGGTGCCGGCTGTAGCGGCCTTCGACGCCGCAGATCAGCGCATCGGCTTCGCCACGCTTGACGGCCAGCGCGCCGATCACGGTCTGTTGGTGCGCACGATCGTGCGGGCGGCTTCGGGGATGACGCCGCGGCGACCGACCAGCGCAAAATACTCCTCGACATAGTCGCGGAAGCGCGGATCGCCTTCGGGATTGACCACTTCGAAATCCGTGTCGGGACGGATGCGCAGGCCGTAGCGCTTCAGGCGCGTTTCGATGATCTGCGGGCGGCCGATCAGGATCGGGCGGGCGATGCCATCCTCCAGCAGCACCTGGGCGGCGCGCAGCACGCGTTCGTCTTCACCTTCGGCAAAGATGACGCGGTTCTTCTGCGGCGTTCTTGGCGGCTGCGAAGATCGGCTTCATGATGAAGCCGGAGCGGAAGACGAAGCGGTTCAACTGGTCGAGATAGGCATCGAAATCGGCGATCGGCCGGTTGGCGACGCCGCTTTCGGCGGCAGCCCTGGCCACGGCCGGCGCGATGCGCAGGATCAGACGCTGATCGAAGGGCGAGGGGATGAGATAGTCCGGCCCGAAGATCGGGGTTTCGCCGGAATAGGCGCGGGCAGCGACATCGGACGGCTCCTCGCGGGCAAGGGCTGCGATGGCGCGCACGGCGGCCATCTTCATTTCCTCGTTGATCGTCCGGGCGCCGCAATCCAGCGCGCCGCGGAAGATATAGGGGAAGCACAGGACATTGTTGACCTGGTTGGGGAAGTCCGAACGGCCGGTGCAGATCATTGCATCCGGACGGGCGGCGCGGGCCACTTCCGGCATGATTTCCGGATTGGGATTGGCGAGCGCCATGATCAGCGGCTTTTCGGCCATCTGCACCAGAAGTTCCGGCTTCAGAACGCCGGCGGCAGACAGGCCGAGGAAGACATCCGCACCGTCGATGCTGTCGGCGAGAACGCGCTTGTCGCTGTCCTGCGCATAGATCGACTTCCACTGGTCCATCAGCACTTCGCGGCCGACATAGACGAGGCCTTCCAGGTCGTGCACCCAGATGTTTTCGCGGCTGCGCGCCGAGCGTGACCAGAAGATTGAGGCAGGCAAGCGCGGCGGCACCGGCGCCCGAGGTAACGATCTTCGACCTTGGCGATGTCCTTGCCGGCAAGTTCCAGCCCGTTGAGAATTGCGGCCGCGACGATGATGGCCGTGCCATGCTGGTCGTCATGGAAGACCGGGAATGTTCATCTTCTCGCGCAGCTGGCGTTCGACCTCGAAACATTCCGGGTGCCTTGATATCTTCGAGATTGATGCCGCCGAAGGTCGGCTCCAGCGCCGAAATGACATTGACCATGTCGTCGATGTCGGGCGCGTCGATCTCGATGTCGAAGACGTCGATGCCGGCGAATTTCTTGAACAGGACGGCCTTGCCTTCCATGACCGGCTTGGAGGCAAGCGGGCCGATATTGCCAAGCCCGAGCACGGCCGTACCGTTGGAGATGACGGCGACCAGATTGGCGCGCGCGGTATAGTCGGCGGCTGTCGACGGATCGTCGCGGATGGCAAGGCAGGGGGCGGCAACGCCGGGAGAATAGGCGAGCGCCAGGTCGCGCTGGTTGCCGAGCGGCTTGGTCGGCCTGGATTTCCAGCTTGCCCGGGCGCGGATAGCGGTGGAAGAACAGCGCCTGTGCGTCGAGATCTCCGCTTTCCGGAACTTCTGGATTCTTTGCCTTGTCGCCGCTGTTCATGCTCGATCCTAACCTTTTCGTTCGCGGCTCTTTTTGCATGAAAAAATCGCGGCGTATAGTTTCGAAAGCGCGTTTTGCCCAGGCCGTCCTCTGCCAGTCGACATGCCGCTGTCATCCTCCTGAAACAAGAGTCTGGTTTGGAGTGCGGGATCAAAGTCCGACAGAACCGCGAGGCAGGCATGACAGCCGCAACAAACCCGTCATCCACCCGTCACTACAAGACCCTGTTCATTTCAGACGTGCATCTGGGCTCCAAGGCGGCAAAGACCGACTATCTGCTGGATTTCCTGCGGCTGCACGATGCCGACACAATCATACTCGTCGGCGACATCGTCGATGGCTGGCGGCTGAAGCGCAGCTGGTACTGGCCGCAGCCCTGCAATGACGTCGTCCAGAAACTGCTGCGCAAGGCGCGCAAGGGCACGCGCATCATCTACATTCCCGGCAATCACGACGAATTCATGCGGGATTTCCCGGGCGTGCATTTCGGCGGCATCGAAGTGGCCCAGCGCGATCATCCACGAGGCGGCCGACGGCAAGCGTTATCTCGTCCTGCATGGCGACGAGTTCGATGTCGTCGTGCGCAATGCGCGGCTGCTCGCCTATCTCGGCGACTGGGCCTATGACATGGCGATCGCCATCAATATCGGGTCTGGCGGCCGTGCGCCGCCGGCTCGGCATGCCCTACTGGTCGTTTTCCGCCTGGGCCAAGCTGCAGGTCAAGCATGCGGTCAATTTCATCGGCGAGTTCCAGACGGTGGTGGCGGAAGAAGCCCGCCGCAGCCGATGTCGACGGCGTGATCTGCGGCCATATCCACCACGCCGTCATCGAGGAGATCGACGGCATCCGCTACATCAACACCGGCGACTGGGTGGAAAGCTGCACGGCCATTGCCGAGCATCCGGACGGCACGATGGAACTGCTGACCTGGGCGCAGGTGAAAAGTGCGCCCGTGGAACGCGAGGACACATCCGAAGTCGAAATGCTGATGACCCGTGCACTTGCGCAACACGCAGCCTGAAAAACTTTGTCGCGAATTCTGGCATCTGGCTGAAATACGGAACCTTGTGTTAGAGCACGGACGTATTCATCAGGTCATTCCATGATTCCGTCTTCCTCGGCTCCGTTTCGTCAGGATGCGCCGGCACATTTCGCCTTGCGCACCGCTCTCCTCTTCTGTGCACCGCTGATCGTCAACGGCTTTGCCATGCCGTATTTTCCGGTCTGGCTGAGCACGCTTTCGCTCAATGATTTCGAGATCGGCATCATCCTGGCGGTCCCTCTGTTCGTTCGTGTGATCACGGCGCCGCTGGTCGGGCTGCTGGCGGACCGGATCGGCGAGCGGGCGCGGGTTCTCGTCTGGTCGGGCGTGCTGTCGCTGCTGACGGCGCTTGCCTTGTTCGTGTCCCACAGCTTCTGGTTCGTGCTTGTCATCTATGCCCTGCAGGGCGCCGTCTATTCGCCTTATGTGCCGATCGTCGAGGCGATCGCGCTCACCGGCGTGCGCCGCTGGCATTTCGACTATGGACAGATGCGGCTCTGGGGCTCGGTCGCCTTCATCGGCGCGACCATGCTGGGTGGAGTTATGATCGGCATGTTCGGCGGCGACATGGTGCTGCCGGCCATGGCCATCGGTTTTCTTCTGACGATCGCCATGGCAATCGCTGCACCGAGGGTTGGTCGTCCGCGCCGGCCGTCACCCGTGGCGACGCTGACCTCGCCGCCGCCTCGCGCCTTGCGCGCCCGCGATCTCCAGCTGCTTCTGATCGGCGTCACGCTCGTCAACGCGAGCCATGCCATGCTGTTTGCCTTTTCTGCGATCTATTGGCAGCATATCGGCTTCACGGGCACCGAAATCGGCCTGCTCTGGAGTGCAGGCGTGTTTGCCGAGATCGTCATGTTCGTCTTTACCAAGGCGATCACCCGGCGCTTCAGCATCTGGACGATGATCTTTTCGGGCTGTCTCCTTGCGGTGGTGCGCTGGATCATCTTTCCGATGCCGCTTGGTTTCTGGGGCTATTTCGTGCTGCAGTGTTTCCACGCCTTCACCTATGCGATCATGCATACCGGCATGCAGAACCGGCTGGTTCAACGCGTGCCGGAAGAGCAGGAATCCTCGGCGCAGGGGCTGTATTTCTTCTACACGGGCCTGTTTACGGCGATCCTGACTTTAATCTCGGGCTACCTCTACAGTGCCTACGGGGTCGATGGTTTCTATGCCATGTCGGTTGTTGCGCTCGCCGGCTGCGGCTTTGCGGCCGCGTCGTTCCTGGCTCAGCCCCAGAGATCGGCCGTCGGCGGGAAGACCAGAGAGGCTTCGTAGCGCAAACCGCGCTCCCGGTCGCGCGCCAGCAGAAGCGGGCCGTCGAGATCGACGAAGTCGGCGCCCTGGGCCAACAGGACGGCCGGCGCCATGGCAAGCGAGGTGCCGACCATGCAGCCGATCATCGTTTGCAGCCCCAGCGCCCTGGCGGCATCCCGCATCAACAGCGCTTCGGTCAGGCCGCCGGCCTTGTCGAGCTTGATGTTGATGGCATCGTAGCGCGCACAAAGGGCCGCCAGATCCGCGGTCTGGTGGACGCTTTCATCGGCGCAAACAGGCACGGGACGGGCGATGGCGGCGAGCGCCTCGTCCTTGCCTGCCGGAAGCGGTTGTTCGATCAGGGAGACGCCAGCCGCGACACAGATGGCGAAGTGATGGCCAAGATTGTCCGGCGTCCAGCCTTCATTGGCATCAAGGATGATGCCGCTGTCCGGCGCGGCCTTCCGGACGGCGAGAATGCGCGATTCGTCGTCGCTGGTGCCGACCTTGACCTTCAGCAGATCCCGGTGGGCATATTGCGCCGCCTGCGCTGCCATAACCTCCGGTTCGCCCAGGGAAATCGTATAGGCCGTCGTCAGGGGCCTGGGCGGCTCCAAACCGGCGAGCAGATAGGCGGGCTTTCCGGTGGTCTTGGCTTGCAGATCCCAAAGAGCGCAATCAATGGCATTGCGGGCGGCACCGGGTTTCATTGTTTCGCGAAGCCGCTGCCGGTCCATGCCGCCTTCGATCCATGAACGCGCCGCCTCAATTTCGGCCATGACCCCCTCGATGGTCTCGCCGTAGCGTCCGTAGGGCACACATTCGCCGATGCCCCTGAAACCGCCAGCCTCGATCCTGCAGGTGACAACCGAGGCGATGGTCTTGGAGCCGCGGGAAATCGTAAACTGACCGGCGATCGGGAAGTGCTCGACGGTGCAATGAAGGGTAATCGTCATGGAACTTCTCCGCGTGTCATTCGTTCAGGGCTCGCCGACGCATGCCTGTTGCTTTCCATCGGTGACATATGCGCGCCAAGCGGCTATGAGTCGTGGACGTTTTATCAAATGTAGCCTTTGCTGGAAGACCTCATCGACGTGACGCGTTCCCATGCCCCGACCGATGCCAACGTTGAGATCGAAGATGGACGCGATGCCACCGGACGCGTCTATCGGTTCAGCGGCGACTGGCGCAATCGTTCTGTCCAAGCCATGGCGGACAGGCTGAAGGGCATAGAGAAGGATACAGCGGCAGGGTCCGTGGCTTTCGACCTGACGGACATCACGGCAATGGATACGGCCGGTGCCTGGCTGATCCGCCGCTTCATGAGCGGCCTTACGCAAAGCGGCGCCGAGGTGCAGCTGACAGGCGACAAGCCGCGCTTCATCGAACTCGTCAATGCCTTGCCGGCTGCGCTGCGCGAACCTGCCGGTGACGGCGCGAAGCAGCAGTCCCGGTTCGAGCGCATCTTCAAACCCATCGGCAAGGCCGTGGTGGCGACCTGGAGCGACACCGTGGCTGCGATGTTCATCCTGGGTTCGGCCGTGCGCGGCGCGCAGCTGAAGCTTGGCCGCCATAGCGGGCTGTCGCCGGCCGCCATCGTCAACCAGATCGACCGCATGGGCGTACAGGCCGTGCCGATCATCACGCTGATGTCCTTCCTCATCGGCGCGATCATTGCGCAGCAGGGCGCGTTCCAGCTGCGCTATTTCGGCGCCGAACTGTTCGTCGTCGATCTTGTCGGCATTCTGCAATTGCGGGAAATCGGCGTTCTTCTGACGGCGATCATGATTGCCGGACGCTCAGGCAGCGCGATCACCGCCGAAATCGGCTCGATGAAGATGCGCGAGGAAATCGACGCGCTGAAGGTCATGGGGCTCAACCCCATCGGCGTTCTCGTGTTTCCGCGCCTCGTTGCCCTGACGATCATCCTGCCACTCCTGACGATCATCGCCAATTTCTGCGGCGCTGACCGGTGCGGCCGTGGTCGACCTGGAGCTATTCGGGCATCACCTTCGCGACATTTCTGGCGCGACTGCAGGAGGCCGTCGACTTTTCCTCCGTGCTTGCCGGCATGATCAAGGCGCCGTTCATGGCGCTGATCATCGGTGTCGTGGCGGCAGTCGAGGGGCTCAAGGTGGGCGGCAGCGCCGAATCGCTCGGCCGGCAGGTCACGTCATCGGTGGTCAAATCGATTTTCGTCGTCATTCTTGTCGACGGGCTGTTCGCCATGTTCTACGCGGCGATCGATTTCTGATGCAGGAGGAGCTGCCCATGAGCGCGGATGATACCGCCGAGAGCCGGGATAGCGAGCGCGAAGCCATCTTGTGCGTGCGTGATCTCACGGTCGGATTCGGCTCGAACATCGTGCTCGACAAGCTCAATCTTGATATCTTTCGCGGCGAAATCCTCGGCTTTGTCGGCGCTTCCGGAACCGGGAAATCGGTGCTGATGCGCACCGTGCTTCGGCTCCTGCCGCGCCGTGCCGGCTCCATCAAGATCCTCGGGGTCGAATATGATGCCGTGAGCGACGAGGAGCGCGTCGAACTCGATATGCGACTGGGCGTGCTTTTCCAGCACGGCGCGCTGTTTTCCTCGCTGACGGTGATGGAAAACATCCAGGTGCCGATGCGCGAATATCTCGACCTTCCGCAGGACCTGATGGACGAACTGGCGCGATTGAAGATCGAGCTGGTCGGTCTGGCGCCCGAGGCGGCCAACAAATTCCCCTCCGAACTCTCCGGCGGCATGATCAAGCGCGCGGCTCTGGCGCGGGCGCTTGCCCTCGACCCGGACCTGGTTTTTCTCGATGAGCCGACATCCGGCCTCGACCCGATCGGTGCGGCGGAGTTCGACGAACTGATCGCCAAACTGCGCGACACGCTGGGATTGACCGTCTATATGGTGACTCACGATCTCGACAGCCTGTTTTCGGTCTGTGACCGTATTGCGGTGCTCGGTCAGAAGCGTGTGCTGGTCGAAGGAACGATCGAGGATATGCTGGCGTTCGACGATGAGTGGGTCCAGGCCTATTTCCAGGGCAAGCGCGCCCGCTCGATCGTACAGCAGGACAAAAAACCGTCCTGATTCATTTTTTGATACTTGCCGGCGAAATCGCCGGCACCAGTTTTGTTTGAAGCAAGGATGCATGATGCAGTCCGAGGGTCCCGGTCTCTATGGAAACTAAAGCCAACTATACCATCGTCGGATTTTTCACGGTCATGGTCATCGCTGCAGCCTTCGGCTTCGTCTACTGGATGTCGCAGTATGGGCGAAGTGGCGAAATGGTGGAGCTCGTCATCAGCATCCCCGGCTCGGCCAACGGCCTGAGCGTCGGATCACCGGTGCGATTCAACGGCATTCCCGTCGGTTCCGTGCGCAATCTGGCGATCAATTCCAACGATCCGCGTTATTCCGTGGCCGTTACCGAGGTCTCCGTCGATGCGCCGGTTCTGAAATCGACGACGGCGACGCTGGAAATTCAGGGTTTGACCGGGGCTGCCTATATCGAGCTCAGCGGCGGCAACAAGGGCGACGAAAACATCCTGCGTGAGGCTCTCGACAAGGGAACACCGGCACAGTTGACGGCCGACCAGTCGAGCGTGACCAGCCTTCTTGCAACTGCGGACAAGATTCTCGACCGCGCCAATACCGCGATCACCGATCTCCAGGGCTTCGTCAAGGATGTGCGTCAGCCGCTGACAGACACGATCGGCAATGCCCAACGATTCTCGAAATCGCTGGCCGACAATGCGGAAGGGATCGACAAATTCCTCGAAAGCGTGAGCGGCATGTCCGACTCGATCAATTCAGCCTCAGCGAAACTCGATTCGACGCTCGGTTCGGCCGAGGCTCTGGTGAAGTCCGTCGATCCGAAGAAGGTCGAGACGATCGTCACCAATGTCGAGAAGATGAGCAACGACCTGAGTGCCGCCTCTTCGAGCGTGTCGGAGACGATCGCAACGTTCAGGCGCACAGCTGAAACCTATGAGCAATTCGGCAAGGATGCGACGGCAACGCTGAAGCGTGTCGACACGCTCGTGGCTGCCATCGACCCGCAAAAGGTCGGCCTCGTGGTCAATGACGTCTCCGCGGCCAGCGCCGATGCCCGCAAGGCCATCGCATCGATCAGCCAGTTTGCCCAGACGATTACCGAACGTCAGCCGGAAATCGACCAGACCATCACCGACGTCACGCAGATGGCCAATACGCTGAATGCGGCCTCGAAACGCGTCGATGGCATTCTCGTCAAGGTCGATGGTTTCCTCGGCGACGCCGATGCGCCGTCGCTGTCGGCCGATGCCCGCGCAACGCTTGAATCCTTCCGCAAGGTTGCGGACAATATCAACGCGCAGATCGGTCCGATCGCTGAAAACCTGAAGCGTTTCTCCGGCTCCGGGCTGCGTGATATCGAGGCGCTGATCAGCGATACGCGCCGCACCGTGCAGACCCTCGACAACACGCTGACGACCTTCGACAAGGATCCGCAGCGTCTGCTCTTCGGCGGCGAGACGATAAAACAGTATGACGGACGTACGCGACGCTAGGTTTTGGGTCCAATTGCGTGGCAAGTCTGCATAGGCGGCGCTCTTTCTGCGCCAGTGCCAGCGATGTAAGCGAGTTTTGGCTTGTCTTGAGCGCACCGCGCTCTAACTTGCCGTTGAATCGGTAAAGGGTAAGGCTGGCATGAATTTCCCGAGTGTTTTGTACGGTCGCGCGGCAGACGTTGTTCGTTGTCGCCGCTGTGTGCCTGGTTGCTGCGAGCTTGTCCGCCTGCGCCGGCAAGGCCAACAACGACACCTATAGCCTGTCGGCATCACCGCTGATCGAGGGACCGAACGCGACCAGCAAGCAGATCCTCGTGCCGGAACCAACGGCGCTCAAGGCGCTCGACAGCGAACAGGTCGTGATCCGGCTTTCAGCCTCGGAAATCCAGTATCTGGCTGCGTCCCAGTGGAGCGATCGCCTGCCGAAAATGGTTCAGGCCAAGCTCGTTCAGGCCTTCGAGAATACCGGCAAGGTCGGCGGCGTCGGCAAGCCGGGCGAGGGGCTCGCCATCGACTATCAGGTGATTTCGGAAATCCGTTCCTTCGAGATCGCAACGGAAGGCACTGACACCGCTATCGTCGAAATCTTTGCAAAAATCCTCAACGACAGGAACGGCACGGTTCGCGCGCAGAAGTCGTTCCGCGCCGTTGTCCCGGTCCGCGGCAGTGACAACGCAGGCTTTGTGGCGGCACTGGATTCTGCCTTTGCGACGGTGTCCGCCGAGATCGTCAGCTGGACACTGAAGGCGATCTGAGGTTCAAGCCGGCGGCGCGGAGCCTCAGGCTCCGGCTGAAACAGCAATCCGATTGTCGACAGCGCCGACGCCGGCCACGGAGCGTGCAGCCTCCTCGGCGCGCGAGACCTCGGCAATGCTCATGACCGTTCCGGACAGGATGATCGTGCCGTCTCCTGCAACGACTGAAACATCCGACGCATCCAGCCCTTCGACCGTTGCGAGGCAATCGGCGACCCGGGTTTCCAGGTCTGCGGGTGATTGAGGCAGAACCGTTTCCGGCGCCTCGCCGTAAAATGTGCGTTCCTTGAAAACCATGAGTGTTGCTCCCTGTTGTTGGCTCGACAGGGAAACGCACCGAGGCGCGTTTTGTTCGCACGCTCAGGGCCAGCGCACCACGGGGGGCATGGACGATAGGATCGATTCGACATTGCCACCGGTTTTCAGGCCAAACAGAGTGCCGCGGTCGTAAAGCAGGTTGAATTCGACATATCGGCCGCGGCGAACCAGCTGCTCGTCACGATCCTCTTCCGTCCACGGCTTGTTGAAATTGGCGCGGACGATTTTCGGGTAGACGAGGTTGAAGGCCTTGCCGACGTCCTGGGTGAAGGCAAAGTCGGCGTCCCATCCGCCTTTTTCGTCGGGCGAGTGCAGCCAGTCAAAAAAGATGCCGCCCATGCCGCGGGCCTCGTTGCGGTGTTTCAGGAAGAAATACTCGTCGCACCAGGCCTTGTAGCGGGCGTGATCGGCGACCGCATGGCGGTTGCAGGTGATCTCCATGCCGCGATGAAACAGAAGCGTGTCCGGATCGGTCATCGACCCGGCGGCGGTCGAGCACCGGGGTCAGATCCGCGCCTCCGCCAAACCAGTGGCTGGTGGTGACGACCATGCGGGTGTTCATGTGCACGGCCGGGACATTCGGATTGACCGGATGGGCGATCAGCGAAATGCCCGATGCCCAGAAGGTCGGGTCCTCGGAGGCGCCGGGAATCTGGGCGCGGAAATCCGGGGAGAACTCGCCATGGACCGTGGAGGTGTGGACGCCGACCTTTTCGAAGACGCGGCCTTCCATCATCGACATGCGGCCACCGCCGCCGGCACCGCTTTCGCGGCTCCAGTCCTTGGCCACGAAACGGCCGGGCTCGCGGTCAGAAAGCGGTCCGGACAACTCGTTCTCGATCGTCTCGAAGCCTGCACAGATCGTGTCGCGCAGGTTTTCGAACCAGGCGCGGGCGCGGGTCTTCTTGTCTTCGATATCGTCAGGCAGCCCCTGCGGCAGATCCGGTCGTTCCATCGTCTTTTTCCTGATTGGCAGGGCGTTCAGCCCTAAACTTTGCCGATTCGCCTCTTTTGCGCACAGTTCATTTTTTTGCCATCCTTGGCAACGCCGCTCAGCGGACAGCTGAACATTTGCCGCAGCCCCTGTTCGCTTGGCGCCTTCGAAAACGGACTCGCAAAGTCGCGCCAATCGCCCTATCTTTGGCGATAGTTGTCCGGCTGGCAAAGGTGAAGTCGATGGCAAGATTACCGGCGGCCCCGCCGCTCGATGGACTGAAACGTCAGATCGACCGGCATCGCCGGGCAAAACCCGCCGGAAGCGACAGCCTGTTCGTGCGTGAGACGTTTCGCATGGAGCGCAGCGAGGCGCGCGAAAAAGCCCGGCAATGGTTCGATTCCTGGCCGAAGGCTGCCTACTGGACCGAGGTCGAAAGCTGGCGCCAGCTCGATGGCGACCAGATCGAATTCACCATGCGCCGGCTGCCGACGGCGGACTGAAATCGGCCCTTGCCGATCAGGCTGTCGGCTCGATCAATTGCGGCCCGGCCCCCCTTGAGTTGAGCGTGTCCTGCGGGTTGCGCAATGGACAATCCTCCATCGACAGACAACCGCAGCCGATGCAGGCGGTAAGCTGGTCGCGCAGGGCGGTCAGCTTGTTGATCCGCTCCGTCAGGCTGGCGTGCCAGCGCTGCGAAAGGGCTGTCCAGTCATGCACGGTCAGCGGTCTGTCGTGGGGCAGGTCAGCAAGCGCTGCCTGGATTTCGGCAAGCGGAATGCCGGTGCGCTGCGCCACCTTGATCACCGCCACCCGCCGAAGCACGCCGCGTGCATAGCGCCGCTGGTTGCCGCGGTTGCGCAGGCTGTGGATCAGCCCCTTGGTTTCGTAGAAATGCAGGGTGGAGACGGCAACACCACTGCGGGCCGCGACCTCGCCGACGCTCAGTTCGCGGCGAGTTTTCGAGTGATCATCATTTTCCGTCATGACGCATTGACCTCAACTATAGTTGAGGTTTTATAGCATTGGCTCCCTGAACTTCAAACGCGGAGCTTGCAAAAATGCCCGATTCCATGACCATCGGCCGGACCTACGGCAGCGTCCGGCATGGCCCTCAGCGTGCGGGCCAATGAGATGGCGGCGAACGATCAGGACGCGATCTGGCGCAGGGCCTCGCCGGCGATCATCGCGACGGACATGGCGACATTCAGCGAACGCTGGCCCTCGACCATCGGCACGAGGATCCGGTGTGGGGTGGCGGCGTGAACGTGATCGGGCACGCCGGCGCTTTCGCGTCCGAACAGAAGGATGTCGCCGGGCTCGAATGCAAAGCGGGTATAGGGCAGGGCGGCCTTGGTGGAGGCCAGAACCAGACGCCGGCCTTCCGCCTGCCGGACAGTCTCGAAACGCTCCCAATTGACATGCCGGGTCAGCGCGACGGAGGCTATATAGTCCATCCCGGCGCGTTTCAGGTTGCGATCGGAAATGTCGAAGCCGGCGGGTTCGATGATATCGACGGCAAGACCAAGGCAGGCGGCCAGCCGCAGGATGGTGCCGGTGTTGCCGGGAATATCCGGCTGGAAGAGGGCGATGCGGAGGTTTTGTATGGACATATCACCAGGACTGATGGGGTCGATCACCGGCGATAATCAATCTGTGCCCGATTGGCAACAGCCATCCGAGGAGCGATGCGCATCCGGAACATTCTGCCAGCACCAATCTGGCATCCGTCATCGAAACGTTTTACGGCTACGGCATCTGCAACGCGAACGGATGGAGGCACGCATGGATTTCCCAATGACCACCGGCCTTCTGCTCTTGTCACCCGCTCCTCTGGGCTGACTGCCACCGCGTTTCTTCCCGTATAGCACGTTACAACGCACGTCATTCTTTCGGAGAGCCGCGATTTTCGCGTGAAATTTCTCCCTGTCAGTCGTCTTGATGTCCGTCGTCCTGATTTCTGAATCCATCCGAAGCGGATACGCCGCTTCCCACGCCATTGTTTATGGAGCTTGCAATGTTCGGCTGGTTTGAATCCCGCCTCAATCCCTATCCTGACGAGGAACCGAAGGTTCCGCCGCAGGGGCTTTTTGCCTTTTGCTGGCATTATACAAAGCCGGCCGCACCCTGGCTGTTCGTGCTTGGCACCTGCTCCATGCTCATCGCTGTGGGCGAGGTGTTCCTCTACCAGTTCCTCGGCAATATCGTCGACTGGCTGTCGATCGCCAATCGCGAGACATTCCTGCAGGACGAGAAGGCGCACGCTGATCTGGATGGCGGCGCTGCTTCTGGTCGGCCTGCCGCTGGTCGGCATCCTGCACACGATCACCATGCATCAGGTGCTGGCTCGGCAATTATCCGATGATCGCCCGCTGGCAGATGCACCGCTACCTGCTGCGCCAGTCGATGACCTTCTTTGCCAACGAGTTTGCCGGCCGGGTCGCCACCAAGGTGATGCAGACGTCGCTGGCGATGCGCGAAATCGTGATGAAGATCATCGACGTCTTCGTCTATGTCGATCAGCTATCTTCGTCTCGATGCTGGCGCTGGTGGTCGACTGCCGACTGGCGGCTGGTGATGCCGCTGGTCGCTCTGGCTGGTCATCTATATCGCGATCCTCGCCTACTTCGTCCCGAAGCTGCGCAAGACTGTCGCAGCGAGCAGGCCGATGCGCGCTCGATGATGACCGGCCGGATCGTCGACAGCTACACCAACATCGCGACGGTGAAGCTGTTTTCCCATGCCGGCCGCGAGGAGACCTATGCCAAGAAGGGCATGGATGCTTTCCTCGCAGACCGTGCATCGGCAGATGCGGCTGATCACGCTGCTCAACATCTGGGTCGACATCAACAACTGCCATCGTGCTGTTTCGCGATTTCGGCCACTCAGCATCTGGTTCTGGCTGAATGGTGCGATCTCGGTTGGGGCGATTGCGATCGCCATTGGTCTGGCCATGCGCATCAACGGCATGTCGCAATGGATCATGTGGGAAGTCTCGGCGCTGTTTGAAAACATCGGCACTGTCTATGACGGCATGGGCATGATGACCAAGGAGCATGACATCGTCGATGCGCCGGAGGCGCACGGCGCTTGCCGCGCGCAAGGGCGAGCATCGTGTTCGACGACATCCGCTTCCACTACGGCAAGAACAAGGGCGTGATCGAGGATCTGTCGCTTGCCATTCAGCCGGGCGAAAAGATCGGTCTGGTCGGTCGCTCCGGCGCCGGCAAGACGACGCTGATGAACGTGCTGCTGCGCTTCTACGATCTGGAAAGCGGGCGGATCCTGATCGACGGGCAGGACATTGCCGAGCGTCACGCAGGACAGCCTGCGCTCGCAGATCGGTGTCGTGACGCAGGATACCTCGCTGCTGCACCGCTCGATCCGCGACAACATCGCCTATGGCCGGCCGGAGGCCGACGATGCCGACATCATCGCAGCCGCCAAACGCGCCAATGCCTGGGAGTTCATCGAGACGCTCGAAGACCAGCAGGGCCGCAAGGGGCTGGATGCGCAGGTCGGCGAACGTGGCGTCAAGCTGTCCGGCGGCCAGCGCCAGCGGATCGCGATTGCCCGCGTCTTCCTGAAGGATGCGCCGATCCTCATCCTCGACGAGGCGACGTCGGCGCTCGATTCGGAGGTGGAAGCCGCGATCCAGGAAAACCTGTTCGCGCTGATGGACAGGCAAGACGGTGATCGCGATTGCCCACCGCCTGTCGACGCTGACGGAGATGGACCGGCTCGTCATCCTCGAGGCCGGCCGGATCATCGAAACCGGCAGCCATAGCGAACTGGTGGCGAAGGGCGGGCTCTATGCCGACCTCTGGTCCCGTCAGTCTGGCGGCTTCATCGCCGACGATGATGACAAGGAAGCGGCGGCGGAATAGTCCGGAACCGTCTTGGTCTCCCCTTTTTTCGGGGGAGACCGTGCGCCCGGGCAGGCGTTCCGCATCATTGCCTATTTGTAATCCCGGACTCTGCCCTGCGCGGTCATTTCCGGTTGCCGCAATGCAAAAACAGCCTATATCGGTTCCATGCTCCTGAACGCTCTCTTTTCCTATTTCGAGACCTGGATACGGCCTTTTGAACCCCAGGCGGATCTGCGCCCGCCGGAGCGGTTGGTGCCGTTCGTGTGGTTCTACATCCGACAGGCGAAAGCGCCCTTCATCGCCATGCTCGTGCTTGGCGGCATCACGGCCGCCATCGAGGCGGCGCTGTTCTGGTTTGTGGGCCGCATCGTCGATATTCTGGGAACCGTCAATCCGGCCGAGGGCTGGAGCGGCATTCTGGAGGCGCATGGTGCCGAGCTTTTCGGCATGCTGGTGCTGATCGGCGTGGTTCGCTTCGTCGTCTCGCTGCTGATGTCGCTGGTCGATCAGCAGATCATCACGCCCGGTTTCTACAATCTCGTGCGCTGGCAATCCTATCTGCATGTCGCGCGGCAGTCGGTGTCGTTTTTCCAGAACGATTTTTCAGGCCGGATCGTCACCAAGGTCTGGTCGGGCGGGCAGGCGACCGGCGATCTCGTCACGTCTCTGATGGAAAGCGTCTGGTTTGTCGGGATCTATGCCGTCTCGACGCTGGTGCTGGTTGGCCAGCTCGACCTGTGGCTGGCCGCCGTCGTCCTTGCCTGGCTCATCGCGTTTTCCTTTCTGGCGCGCTTTTTCGTGCCGCGCATCCGGCGCCATTCCCGCGCAACGGCGGAAGCCTCGTCGATGCTCAACGGCCGCATGGTCGATGCCTACAGCAACATACAGACGCTCAAGCTGTTTGCGCGCGACGACCAGAACGACCGCTACATGCGGCAGGGTTTCGATACCTTCCAGCAGACCATTCTGAGCTTCACGCGCTTCATCACCGGGGTGCGTTCCTCGATGGCGCTGCTGTCCGGCATCATGATCGTGACCATGGCGGCGCTCAGCGTCGATCTGTGGCTGCGCGGGATGATCAGCGCCGGCGCCGTTGCCTTCACGCTGGCGCTGGTGCTTCGGCTGAACATGCTGCTCAGCCGCATGATGATCCAGTTCAACGGCATCATGCGCAATATCGGTACGATCCAGAATTCCGCCGAAATGATGTCGCAGCCGATCGGGCTTGCCGGACCGGCCCGGCGCGCCGGACCTCATGGTGCGCGAGCCCGAGATCCGCTTCGAGCATGTCAGCTTTCACTACGGCAAGACGGCAAGGGATGTGATCGACGATCTTTCAGCTGACCATCCGGCCGGGCGAAAAGGTCGGGATCGTCGGTCGTTCCGGGGCCGGCAAGTCGACGCTCGTCAATCTGCTCCTGCGCTTCTACGACCTCGAAGGCGGGCGTATCCTGATCGACGGCCAGGATATCGCCGGTGTCACGCAGGAATCGCTGCGGGCGCAGATCGGCATGGTCACGCCAGGATACGGCGCTGCTGCACCGCTCGCATCCGCGACAACATCCTCTTCGGCCGACCCGATGCGGACGAGACGAAGCTGGTCGAGGCCGCCCGCCGGGCAGAGGCGGATCGACTTCATCGAGAGGCTCGCAGGACCAGCGTGGCCGCAAGGGGTTTGACGCCCATGTCGGCGAGCGCGGCGTCAAGCTCTCCGGTGGCCAGCGCCAGCGCGATCGCCATTGCCCGCGTGCATGCTGAAGGACGCCCCGATCCTGGTGCTGGACGAGGCGACCTCGGCGCTCGACGCGAAGTAGAGGCGGCGATCCAGTCCAATCTCGACCGGCTGATGCATGGCAAGACCGTGCTTGCCATCGCCCATCGCCTCTCCACCATCGCGGCCCTCGACCGTCTTGTCGTCATGGATCGCGGACGGATCATAGAGGAGGGCACGCACGCGGAACTGCTGACGCGCGGAGGGCTCTATTCCGAACTCTGGTCTCGCCAGTCGGGTGGATTCCTGGCGCGCGAAGAGGCCGCCGAATAAGGCCGTATAAGTCCCTGTCGCCATTGGCTTTGCAGCGAAATGATTGACGCTCCTGCGCGGCCAATCGACACGTGTCCCTGAAGGCGCCCGATTTTCCCGCGACATTGTGCCCACCCCTGGTCTTCAAGGCTGGACATAATTCGACGATCAAGCATAGAACGCGCCGAAATGCTGGGGAATCTGTGGCCGGACTGTGTCCTGCGAACACTGGATTTCGGTCGTCGGCTCCGGAAGTTGAAAAACTTCTCCGGATTCGGCATCGGCTTATTGATTTGGCGCTGTTCTTTCGCTCAAGTATCACATGGAGCGAAAAACGTGCCGGGGACAGATGCGGTTTCCGCGAAACATTGCGTGAAGAGGATGGTTTAGCCGTGAGCGAACACGAAACATCAAGCGAAACCCAGGGCGAGCCGACGCGCCGCGACTTCCTTTATCTGACCACCGGCATGGCCGGCGCCGTTGGTGCGGCCGCCGTGGCATGGCCGTTCATCGACCAGATGCGCCCGGATGCGTCGACCCTGGCGCTGGCGTCGATCGAAGTCGATGTTTCGAGCCTGCAGCCGGGCATGTCGCTGACCGTGAAATGGCGCGGCAAGCCGGTCTTCATCCGCAACCGTACGGACAAGGAAGTCGAGGAAGCCAATGCCGTTGCGCTGGCCGATCTCAAGGATCCGATCGCCGCGCAACGCCAATCTTCCTGCCGACGCGACTGCAACGCGATCTCGATCGCTCCGCCGGCAAGGGCAAGGAAAACTGGATCGTCATGATCGGTTCCTGCACCCATCTCGGCTGCGTTCCGCTCGGTCAGGCCGGTGATTTTGGCGGCTGGTTCTGTCCCTGCCACGGTTCGCACTACGATACGGCGGGCCGTATCCGCAAAGGTCCGGCACCGAAGAACCTTGCCAGTTCCGACTTTTGCGTTCATTTCCGACACAGTTATCAAGATCGGTTGAGGGGAATACTGACTATGAGTGGTGATCATTCAACCTACGAACCGACGACCGGCATTGAGAAATGGGTCGATTCGCGCCTGCCGCTGCCGCGGATGGTGCTATGACAGCTTCGTTGCCTATCCGGTTCCACGCAACCTGAACTATGCCTATACCTTCGGCGCCATGCTGTCGGTCATGCTGATCGTGCAGATCCTGACCGGTGTCGTTCTGGCCATGCATTATGCGGCCGAAATGTCGGCTGGCTTTCAATTCCGTCGAAAAGATCATGCGCGACGTCAACCACGGCTGGCTGCTGCGCTACATGCATGCCAATGGCGCATCGTTCTTCTTCATCGCCGTCTATCTGCATATTGCCCGCGGCCTCTACTACGGCTCCTACAAGGCGCCACGCGAAATCCTCTGGATCCTCGGCGTGGTCATCTACCTCCTGATGATGGCAACCGGCTTCATGGGCTACGTTCTGCCCTGGGGTCAGATGTCGTTCTGGGGTGCAACCGTCATCACCGGCTTCTTCTCGGCCTTCCCGCTGGTCGGCGAGTGGATCCAGCAGTTCCTGCTGGGTGGCTTTGCCGTCGACAATCCGACGCTCAACCGCTTCTTCTCGCTGCACTACCTGCTGCCGTTCATGATCGCCGGCGTTGTCGTGCTGCACGTCTGGGCGCTGCATGTGACCGGCCAGACCAACCCGACCGGCGTTGAAGTCAAGACCAAGACCGACACCGTTCCGTTCACGCCTTATGCAACGCTGAAGGATGCGCTCGGTGTATCGGTCTTCCTGATCGTCTATGCCTGGTTCGTCTTCTACATGCCGAACTATCTCGGCCATCCCGGACAACTACATCCCGGCCAACGCGCTGAAGACCCCTGCGCACATCGTTCCGGAATGGTACTACCTGCCGTTCTACGCGATGCTGCGTGCGATCACCTTCAACATCGGCCCGATCGACTCCAAGCTTGGCGGCGTTCTGGTGATGTTCGGTTCGATCATCATCCTGTTCTTCCTGCCCTGGCTCGATACGTCGAAGGTTCGCTCGGCCGTCTACCGTCCCTGGTACAAGCTGTTCTTCTGGATCTTCGTGGTCAACTGCGATCCTGCTCGGATGGCTTGGCTCGCGCGCTGCGACCGATCTCTACACCCTGCTGGCCCAGATTGGCACGCTGTACTACTTCGCCTTCTTCCTCGTCATCATGCCGGTTCTTGGCCTGATCGAGACCCCGAAGCGCATTCCGAATTCGATCACGGAAGCGGTTCTGGCAAAGAAGAACAAGAACTGAGCGCGGCTGAGAGGAACTGAACCGATGAAAAAGCTTGTTACAAGCATCCTGTCGCTCGCACTTGCAGCCGGTCTCCTGGGCGGCGCTGCCTATGCAGCCGGCGAGGGGCACGATCTGAAGGAAGCGACGGAGCACGCCGCTGCGACCGCGCACTATCCGATCCTGAAGCCGGAAGAAATGGACTGGAGTTTTCCGGCCCCTTCGGCACTATGACAAGGGCCAGCTGCAGCGCGGACTGAAGATCTACACCGAAGTCTGTTCCGCCTGCCATTCGATGAAACTGGTATCCTTCCGCACGCTGGAAGATCTCGGCTATTCGGAAGCCCAGGTGAAGACCTTCGCTGCCAATTACGAAGTGCAGGACGGTCCGAATGCCGATGGCGAAATGTACACCCGCAAGGCTGTCGCATCCGACTACTTCCCGTCGCCGTTCCCGAACGACGAAGCTGCCGCCGCTGCCAACAATGGTGCGGCTCCGCCGGACTTCTCGCTGATCGCCAAGGCGCGCGGCGTCGAGCGCGGCTTCCCGCTGTTCATCTTCGATATCTTCACCCAGTATCAGGAAGGCGGGCCGGACTATATCCACTCGCTGCTGACCGGCTACCAGGAGCCGCCGGAAGGCGTCGACGGTTCCGGAAGGCACGCACTTCAACCCGCATTTCAATGCAGCCATGTCTCTCGCCATGGCCAAGCCGATTTCCGACGACCAGGTCACCTATGACGATGGTTCGCCGCAGACGGTCGAGCAGTATTCGCAGGACATTTCGGCCTTCCTGATGTGGGCTGCCGAGCCGCACCTGGAAGAACGCAAGCGCACAGGCTTCATGGTTCTGATCTTCCTTCTGATCTTTACCGGCCTGATCTACCTGACGAAGAAGTCGGTCTACGCCAACAAGGAACACTAAGCGTCCTGCTCATCTGATTGAAAAAAGGCGGTCTTCGGATCGCCTTTTTTGTTGCGCGGCGCATGGTTTGCGCGAACTGTTGCGACGGGCAGGCTGTCTGTTGCCTTCATGCTTCTGACCGGGAGTTTGGTATTTTGCTGAACAGGATCGTACTCTACACCCGCGATGTCGACGCAACGGCGCTCTTCTACGGGCGGCATTTCGGCTTTGGCCGCATGGACGATCCCGGAGACAGGATCACCGAGCTGCGGCATCCGCAGGGCGGTGCGATCCTGATGCTGCACAAGGCCGGCAAGGCGCAGCGGATGGGACAGGTGCTCGTCAAGCTGGTGTTCGATGTCGAGGATATCGCCGCCTTCGTTGCGCAGCGCTCAGCCGACGGTCTCACGTTCGGCCCCATTCACGATGGCGGTGGCTATCACTATGCCAATGCCAAGGATCCGGACGGCAACAGCCTGTCGATATCGAGCCGCGGGTTTCGCAGGGCGTAAGCGGCGGTGAATGTTTCGATGCCTGCAGACCAGGCTCGCCGGGGCGGCCTGCAATCGTGTTTCCCTCGTCCGGGCAATCGCGGCCGTCGTTGTCCCGAAATGTCGCTGGTGGCCGGCTGAGGGCTCCCGGATTGCCTGCCAGGAGCACCCTGGGAGCCGTGCTGACCCTTTGCTAAAGCGCTTCGCGATCGTTTCAGATTTGCTCCGGCCGCTTTAGGCCTTTGGTCTTCTCGCAAAACCGCTGCGCATTTTTGCGCGACATGCCTTGGAGAGACGGCTTGAAACGAAAACGGCCCCGCAAAGCGAGGCCGTTCATGCTGATTCTTCCCGGCGATGGGTTTAGTTGAAGCGACCGGCTGCGTGGGCCAGCATGGTGTAGACCTTGCCGGTGTCCGAGGTCAGGTAGGTCTGCGTCATCATCTTGTCGCGGTCGTTGCGGGCAACGTCGGCGAGCAGTTTCTCGAAATCGGCAATGTAGCGGTCGACGGCGGTGCGGAATTCCGGTTCGCGGTCATACTTGCGCTTGATCTCGTCGAAGGTCTGCTGGCCCTTCAGCGTGTAGAGACGACGCGTGAAGACGTCGCGCTCGCCGCGCTGGTAGCGGCGCCAGAGGTCGACCGAGGCGTCATGATCAATCGCGCGGGCGATATCGACCGACAGCGAATTCAGCGATTCCATCACGTGGCGCGGATTGCGGCTGTCACCGGCCCGTGCGGCAGGCTGGGCCTCGGCTGCGCGTTGAACAGGGGCCGGTTGTACCGGTTGGGTTTCCTCGCGGGATGCACCGCGCAACAGGTCACGCATCCAGCCACTGCCTTCCTCGGCGCGTCCACGCATCTCGTCGAGCGGCGGCTCCGGCTGGCGGGCAGGCTGCTGGGCGATCGGCTGCGGCTGCAGGCCAAGGCTGCCACGCAGCGCCGGTTCCGGTGCTGGGCGGCGTTGCTCGGGCGTCGGCTGCTGCTGGATGACGCGGGCAGGGGCCGGCGTAACGATCGCCTGGGCAACGGGCTGTTGCTGGACAACCTGCTGGCGGACGACCGGCTGAGCGACTTCCATATGGCCGGAGGACTTGCCGATGATCTCGGAAAGCTCCTGCAACGCCTTGATCTGCTCGGCGACGGCGCGGCGCATGACGGCGGCGTTTTCCTTGGCTTCTTCCGGAAGATCGAAGGCACCGCGCTTCAGTTCCTCGCGGGTCATGTCGAGTTCGTTGCGGATCTCGTTGGCAGAGCGGCGGATATCTTCCGTCGCGCCGCTGAACTTGCCGATCGCATCCTCGACCGCCTGGCGCAGGGCTTCGCGCATCTGCTGGGCAGCACCGTCGGACTTCTTGCCGGTTTCTGCGAGCATGCGTTCGATGTCGGACAGCGAGGCGCCGACGCTGCCGCGCAGACGCGAGGCAACTTCCTTCGAGCGTTCTTCGGCACGAACAAATGCACCCTCGACCGACATGCCAGCTTCATCGCCAGCCTTGGTGACGGCCGCACGCATCGCTTCGGAGGCGCTGATGGCACGCTGTTCGGCATTGTCGAGCGTCTTGCTGACCTGGTTGAAGGAAGCCTCGACGCCGGATCGCAGATTGCCGGCGATCTGGCTGGAGCGTTCCTCAGCACGAACAAACACGGCTTCCACCGACATGCTGGCTTCGTCGCCGGCCTGGACCAGCGCCGTGCGCATGGCGTCGGCTGCGGATGCCGCACGCTTTTCGGCGTCTGTCAGCAAGCGGCCGACATCGGCGAAGGAGGACTGGATGCCGCTGCGCAGGTTGCCTGCGACCTGGGTCGAGCGTTCCTCGGCCCGCTCGAAGGCGCCAGAGACGAAGCCTTCCAGCGCATGCATGGTTTTTTCGATCTCTTCGGAACGGCGCACAAGTCCGACGGACAGGGTGCGCAGGGCCTCCTGACGCTCCTCGAGCGTGCTGACGAGATTGGACTGTGCGGCACCAAGCAGATCGGACGCCTGGCCAAGGACGCGGGAGTGGTCCTCGAAGCGACCGACGATGCCGCCGATCTGGGACAGGGTCGAGCCGGAGATTTCCGAGAGCTTGTCGACCTTGCCTTCGAGAAGGCGGGTCGATGTCGAGAGCATGTCGGAGGCGCGGTTTGCCGATTCGGAAAACCGTGCCGTGGTTGCATCCATCTGCGCGTCCATGGCTCCAAGATTGGCGCCTGCCTGGTCGATGACCGAGGCGATTGCCGAGTTGCTGGCGGCGAGCTGGTCGATCAGACCCGTTGCCGTCGACTGCAGACGGTTCTCGACCATCTTCATTGCCTTGGCGGTTTCTTCGGCGCGGCCGGCAATGGCATTCAGCGTTTCGCCGGTGCGCGCGGTCAGGCTGTTGATCAGCGAGGCACTTTCGGCACGAAGGCGATCGGCACTTTCCTGGGTCACGGCCGTGATCCGCTCGGCGGTCTCCTTGCCGGTGGCAGCATATTGTTCGACCAGTGGACGGGCTTCCTCGTCGATCAGACGCGACAGCTCGGCGGAACGGCCAGACAGCATCGAATTGAGTTCGCGTGTCTTTTCGTCCAGCGTCGAGCGGATCGCGTTGCCGCGGGCATCCAGCGCCTTTTCGACCTCGGACAGGTTCTGCTGCAGGGAAGAGGCCTGTTCGGCGACGCGGCCCTGCGTTTCGGTAATCCGCGCACGGGCGGTCTCGGAGGCTTCGCCGACCGAACGGGCAAGTTCGGCACTGCGCATGGCGACCTGGGCAGCGGTCTGCTCGATCGATGTCGTGAATTCCGACTGGCGCGCAGCCATGGCTCGGGCGAAAGTCATCGCCCGCCCTGGCCAGCAGGTCGGCGGACCGGGCCGCTTCCGCGTCGATGCCCTGGGCCGCTTCGCCAACGGCGCCGCGCAGGCTGTTGACGAGGCCCGCGGCCTTGCCTTCGATCGTGCGGCTGACATTGTCGAGACCGATGGTCAGCGCCTTGTCCATGGTGCCGAGACGCTCTTCGATCCGGGTCGTGCCGCCCGCGATGCTGGCCGAGATGCGGTCGGCGGCGGCCTCGCTGGCACGGTCGAGTTCGTAGGTGCGGCTCGACAGCGTGTCGGCAATGCGTGTGGCGGCAGCTTCGCTGGCGCGGTCCAGTTCGGATGTGTGGCTGCCGAGAACGTCGGTGATACGGGTTGCTGCCGCATCGCTGACGCGGCTCAGTTCGTCGGTCCGACCGGCAAGCGTGTCGGAGATGCGCGCCGCAGCGATGCTGCTCATCTGATCGAGATCGGATACGCGGGCCGAGAGCGTATCGCCGATCCTGTGGCCGGCATTTTCGACGAACTCGTTGACGGTCCCGACGCTGTCGCGGATGCGGCTCTCAAGAACACCGAGGCTGTTTTCGATCCGGCTGCTGGTGTCTTCCAGGCTGATATTGATGCCGGAGGCGGCAACATCCATGCGGTTCGTCAGCGTGTCGGCGGCGCGGCTGATCTGGTCAGCCGTGTCGCTCAGGCGGCTGGCGACCAGGCCGGTGCTGTCGCGCATGCGCTGGTCCAGCACATCGGCGCTGCGATCGATGGCCGAGCCGAGCTCGCTCTGGCGCTCCTCCAGTGTCATTTCCAGCATGCTGGCGCTGGTTGCGAGCGTTGTCGCGATGGAGGTCGTTTTTTCCTCGAGAACCTCGGCCAGCTGGCTGCTGCCTTCGTTGACGGCAAGGTTGATGGCGTTGATCCGATCGTCGAGCGTCGCGCGGATGCGGTCGTGGGTGGTCGCAAGCGACCCCGTCAGCTCTTCGGCGCGACCCGACAGTGTCTGTTCGATTTCGGAGGCCTTGCTGGCCATGGTGGCGGCGATCTCAGACGCATGGCCGGAGAGGGCACCGGCAATATCTGCCGAGTTGCGCGTCATCGTGCCGGCGATCTCGCTGACGCGACCGCTCAGATTGTCGGCAATGTCGGAGACGCGGCCGGAGAGCTGCTTCTCGATGTCGCTGACGCGATCCGACATGGTTTCGGCAATCACGGTGGCGCGGAAAGACAGGTTGTCCGCGATTTCTTCAGTGCGGCTCGTCAGTGTGTCCGCCATGTCTGCGGCACTTGCCGACATGGTGCCTGCGATATCCGCATTGCGCTGGGCCAGCATGCCGTCCAGCGTTGCGGTGCGGGCCGACAGGTCGTCCGTCAAGGCCTGCGTGCGGTCGGACAGGACGCTGCCAACCCGTTCCACGGTCCCGCTGATGGCGGTTTCGATGGCCGTGGTGCTTGACGACAGCACGCCGGAAAGCGCGTTGGTCCGTTCAGAAAGGATGCCTTCGATCCGCTCGGTGGTTCCACCAAGGGAAATATCGACGGCGGCAGCACCCATGGCGAGCGCCGCCGACAGATCATCCCTGCCGGACTCGAGCGTTGCAGACAGGCTGGCTGCGCGCTCGGACAGGATCGAATTGAGCTGTTCGGTGGAGCCGCCCAGAACGTTTTCCAGCGTCGATGTATTGGATGCCAGGACACCTCTCAGGGTCGCTGTGCGCTCGGAAAGTATGCCGTCGATGCGCTCTGCCGTGCCGCCCAGGGCGTTTTCAATTGCCGAGGTGTTGGACGTCAGCACGCCTGTGAGGGCTGCCGTGCGCTCGGAAAGAACAGAGCCGATCTGCTCGGTGGAGCCGCCCAGGGCACTTTCGATCGCGGACGTGTTGGAGGCGAGGATGCCGGTAAGGGCGGCCGTGCGCTCGGAAAGAATAGAGTCGATCTGCTCGGCTGACCCACCAAGCGAGATTTCCACGGCAGCCGTGCCCATGGCCATGGTTTCGGCGATGCCCTCGGTTCCGGAGGCGAGCGCCGCAGACAGACCGGCGGTTCGCTCCGACAGGATCGAGCCAAGCTGATCGGCCGTGCCGCCAAGCGCGGTCTCGATGGCCGTCGTGCTCGATGTCAGGATGCCGGTCAAGGCCGACGTGCGCTCCGAGAGCGTGTTGTCGAGCCGGTACTGGCTGGCGGCGATAGCACTGGTGATTTCGTCGGCGCGGCTTGCAAGCGTCTCCTCGATACGGCCGTGGGCCGATTGCAGGCCCTCCAGAAGAGTGCCGGTTCGCGCATCCAGCGATGCGGCGAGGCGCATTTCGCTGCCTGCAAGATTGGTCTCGAGCGTATCGGCACGCTGGCCGAAGCCGGATTCGATGCGTTCCTGCGCCTGCGTCAACGCGCTCATCAGCACGCCGGAGCGTTCCGACAGCACGTTGTCGATGCGGGTATGGGCGTTGCCGATCGCTTCGCCGAGTTCGGCGGTCTTGCCGCTGATGGTTTCCTCGATGAAATCCTGGGTGGTGCCAAGCGTCGTTGCCAGGGTCAGCGACTGGTCGGACAGGGCATTTTCGAACTTCTCGATGCTGCTGTCGAGCATTCCGCCGATTGCTTCGGATCCACCCGATACGGTCTGGTTGATGCGCGCGAGGCTCTCCATCAGCTTGGAGTCCAGCATGCCGGCACGCTTGTCGAAGGCGCTGGCGAATTCGTGGAACCGCGAATCGAAGGCTGTCGCCAGCGTGCCGACGGTCGTCTGCAGCTTTTCCTCGAAGAAGCCGGAGCGCAGGTCGAGATCCATGATGGTGTCGTCGGCCGTCGATTTCAGGCTCTGGCGGAAGCTTGCGCCGCGCTCGTCGAGCGTCGCGTTCAGTGAATTGAGGATGTCGTCGAGCCCGCCGGTGATGGCCTGCTGGCCGACATTGAGGCTCTCGTTCAGGTCGCGTGTCCGGGCAATCAGCGTCTCGTTCAGCTGGCGGGCGCGCTCGTTGAGGGCCGCATTCAGCTTTTCGGTGTTGGCGTCGAGCGAGGATGCCCGGGTCTCGAACTGGCCGAGCAGCTGCTGGCCGCGCTTGGCAAGCGTCTGGCTCAGATTTTCGAGGCGGTTGTCGAATTCGTTGCTCAGCGAGACCCCGGCCGTCGTCAGGCCGGACAGCAGGGCGTCGGTGCGCGTCGACAGCATGGTGCTGATCGTCTGCGTCGCATTGTTGGATTTTTCCATCAATACGGCGGCGCGCGTCTCGATCATCGAGGCAAAGGCTTCGCCGGACGTGCCGATCCGCGTGGTGATGTCTTCGCCGGCCAGCGCCAGTTCGTCCTTCAGCTGCGCATGGGCGCCCGAGATCGAGGAGCGGATACGTTCGGCATGGCCAACGATCGCCTCGCGCTCGAGACCAAGCTCCTGAACCAGCGTGCGGACGCGCAGTTCGTTGTCGCTATAGCTGCGTTCCAGCGCGTTGACTTCGGAATGGACCAGGGTTTCGAGTTCCGTCGCCCGGGCGATGGTGCGCTCGATGCCTTCGTTCATGGCGGACACTTCGCGGCGAACAGCCTGACCGACGGTCATGATGCGCTCGGAAGCAGCCGTTTCCGGCTCGGCAAGCCGAAGCGCAACTTCCGCCATCGACCGTGCGGCGCTGCGCAGTTCGTGCGCACGCGAAATCATGATGGCAAAGGAGAAGAACAGCATGACCGGCAGTATGATGCAGATGGCAACGCCGACAGCACCCGGCATGGCCGCAAGATCGGCCAGCGAGCGGATCTGCCAGATTTCCGGGCCATAGAGAAGATTGGCGACGCCCAGGCCACCGATGGCCCAGAGCAGGGAAACGAGCGCGGCGATGCGCATTGTCGTGCGGCTGGAGCGGATTTCAAGAGAACGCAGAATAGCTGCCGGCGTCTTGCGACCGTCGTCGTTGGCGGGAGCAAAGGAGGGCGCGCGGGGCGCCTGTTCCGGCGCCAGGGTTTTCGCCTGATCCTGCGGCCTTGCGGATTTTGCCGCCGGTGCGCTGTTTTGACTTGCACTTCTCTGCTGGTCAGCCGGCGGTGTCTTCGCAGTGGGTTCGGACATTTTTTCCTCTGGCTCATCCAAGGAAGTCTTGTCGTTCAGGGCTGACTTAAGCTCGTCAAAGTCGATCTTCAGCGCATCTTCCAATGCCTGGAACGCCTTGTCGTCGATCGATTCGTTGCTTTTATTTGTCGCCATTACGGATACGCCTCGTTACCAAACTGCCCGTTTGCGACGCTCATCCACGAGGAACGCCTGTCCAAGTGGAACGTCTCCGCATCGGGGCGGTGACGGCAAGATACACGCATCACATTCACGCAATACCCTGACAGGTCACCCAATTCATTCACACCCGTGGATAGTGACATCGTGGCCAAGATGATAGCCACAGACGCTCTTATCCACCGGGACCGTGGCGGCAAGCCGGCACAAACTGTCCTAACCGTACCGTAGTGACACATTCACCTGTTTCTGACAATTAACGCCCTTCTCCAATCGTTAAAATCCTAACAACTTCTTAATCGCGGGGCGACTTCATATTCCCAAAAGTCAAGGAATTCAGGCGGTTTAACTGTCATTAACCATGCCATGCGATTCTTGCCTTCATTGCGCCGAGATTTAATCTGATAGCAGCGCCGCCCGGGTTTAATGAGGGCAGTGCAGACGGGAAACGATGGGGCTGACTTCGCTTTGAAGTCCTTGCCTGCGCAGTCTTCGGTCTCTGGAGTGCTTCGGCAGGTCGTCGGTTGAATAATCGGCACGTCCCGCTCGTTGAGGATTTGGATGCGTGTTGACGATGCGGGCGGCTGGCCGGACCCCATCGTTGTTAAAAAAGTAAACAAGGAAATTGGTATAATGGCGGCACTCAAGATCGCTTTCGAAGCCCCGGATAATTTCGGTGGTGCATGTCCCTCCAAATCGCGCCCTATCGATCTGGTTCATCTTGCGACACAGACAATGGGCGACAAGCTGCTCGAAATCGAAGTGCTCCAGATGTTCGCGCGGCAGACGCGCCAGCTGATGAAGGAACTGTCGACCGACAATGTCGATCACCGCCTTGCGACTGCGCACCGTTTGAAGGGCGCCGCCCTTGCCGTGGGCGCCTTCACCGTCGCCCAGACAGCGCAAAGCGTCGAGGATCAGCCAACCGATGCGGCGCATCTTGCAGCGCTCGGTGCATCGGTTCTCGAAGCCGAACTGTTCATCCTCAAGCTCTGCCGCTGACGGGGCCATGCGACGGGCGGCTTTGCGCCGTCCGAAACCGTCTTTTCGCCACAGTCCTTGCGAGTTGACTGCTGGTGTGAATTGTTGGAAGAAATCAGGTGAATTTGCCGTATTGCGCGCCGCCTTCTCAATGGGGCGGCGCAACTGTTGATGCGGTCCACCGAAACAACGCCAGCATCCGGAACATGCCATGACAAAACTGACCATCGTCGCCTTTGACGGCACGCGCAACGATCTCGACGTCCAGAATGGATCGACCGTGATGGAGAATGCGGTGCGCAACTCCGTTCCGGGTATCGAAGCGGAATGCGGCGGCGCCTGTGCCTGTGCCACCTGTCATGTCTATGTCGATGACGCATGGTCGGCCGCGGTTGGTGCGCCGGAAGCCATGGAAGAGGATATGCTCGACTTTGCCTATGAAGTGAAGCCGACCTCGCGCCTGTCCTGTCAGATCAAGATGACCGACGCACTCGACGGGTTGGTCGTTCATGTGCCCGAGCGCCAGGCCTGACGCGACACTCCTTTTGCCTGCACACTCCAGTATCAATGACAAAAAAAGCCCCGCTTACCGAAGAGGCAAGCGGGGCCAGGAGGGCGCATCGCATACAGATGAGGGAGGGAACATCTGTAGCAATAGGATACGCCAGGAGAACGACTGTATGCGGCATCATGGCGATCAAACGAATTGATCAAGCCAAGCAAAAATACATTCGAAACTGTTACTCGGAAAACACTTAGCTCATCATGAGCTTACTCGGGCACGCCCTGAATTCCTGTGAAGAGGCCTGTCTGCCGATCCTTCACTTTATGATCCGACTATAGCTCAACTTCATCCACTGTTCTATCGCTAGAAATCACCAATGAAATACTATTGACGCACAAGGTTGGCGCAAGGTTCGCAGGGCTTCTCTGACGGTTTTTTGATGGGGTGATGTTCAAGGCGACCGGGTCCGCGACGACGATGTCGCAGTGAACGATGCGCAGCAGGGATGTTACCCGGCTTTCCATGTCTTTGATCGCGTTTGCGTTTCCAGAAAAGTCAGACCGCAGAACATCGTCTAGCGGATGGCCGGGGCTGGAAAAACGCAGGTGCTTCTACTTCTTGCGGATGGCATCAAGCCGGTATTGCAGCAGGCGAATCATGCGGCGGTCAAAATTGACGGCTTCCGTCCTGTCGAAGCGGGCCTGATCGCGATCATGGTCCGATATCGCCGTTTCGCTGACGCGGGCGACGCTTGCCTGCATGCGCTCGCAATCAGCCTCGGGACGCAAGGACAGAAAACTGCTTTCGAGTTTGCGGGCATGGGTGCGGGCGATTTCGGCGTGACGCTCCTCGTGGCGCTTGATGTCGCTGGCCAGCGTATCCCAGACGAGGGCGAGATCCTGGCTGGCACGCTTGCGGTTGGTCCAACGGGGCAGGATGATTTTTGTGTTGAGCGTGACCTTGGCGCTGCCCACCGCACATTTTCCGCCGCGGCTGACATAGGTCACCGTGCCACCGAACTTGATTTTCGTCGCGCCCGGATGCCGCGCGCCTGTCGATTTCATCAGCGGGCCCTGCGACGACAGGGCCTTGTCCAGATCTTCCGCCGTGCGCCCGCCGATGGGAAAGTAGGAAAAGCTCTTGCTGAACACCGTTTCGGCCGCGGCATTGCCGGCTTGAGCAAGCGCAAGCGCCAAAAACAGCAGGGCTGTGGAGGAAATACGGCCTGAAGGCATCGGCATGGCAGTCTCTGCAGTTGAAGTTGCGCAAAGCTTGGGGCATAGCCACCCCCAGCGCAACACAAATTCGCAGGCAGCCGCTGACATTGGCGGCGAAAGTCATGATGTTCGATCCTTTCCAACCTTTCGAGTGGCATGTTGGCCACGGGCGCCGGCTGACGCTCGGACCGACCGGCGTGCTGATGGCGATCATCAACGTGACGCCGGATTCGTTTTCCGATGGTGGTCTGGATGCCAACTCGGCGGGTGCGGTCGAGCGCGCACTGCGGGCTGTCGAGGCGGGTGCCGCCATCCTCGACATCGGCGGCGAATCCACCCGGCCCGGCGCCGATCCGGTTTCGGCTGCCCAGGAGCAGGACCGCGTGCTGCCGGTGATTGCTGCGCTGGCGGCGCGGACGCAGGCTCTTCTTTCTGTGGATACCTACCGTTGCGAGACTGCCCGGCTCGCGGTGGCCGCCGGGGCCCATATCATCAACGACGTTCACGGCCTGCAGCGCGAACCCGATCTCGCCAAAGTGGCGGCAGACACGCAGGCGGGTCTGTGCATCATGCACACGGGCCGCGACCGCGAGAAACTGCCGGACGTGATTGCCGACCAGTTTCATTTTCTGAGGAGGTCGCTGGACATTGCCGCCGAGGCTGGTGTTGCGACGAACCGGATCGTGCTCGATCCCGGCTTCGGTTTTGCCAAGGATACCGAGGAGAACCTTGCGCTGATGGCGCGGTTCGGCGAGCTTGCATGCCTTGAATGCGCCGCTGCTGGCCGGTACGTCGCGCAAGCGGTTCATCGGTGCGGTCACCGGACGCGAGGCTGCGGACCGGGATGTCGCAACGGCCGGGACGACGGCGTTGCTCAGAATGGCGGGTGCCGCTGTTTTCCGGGTACATGATGTCGCAATCAACAGGGATGCGTTGCTGATGGCAGATGCTATGCTGGCTGCGAGGAACAAGGGGCAGGATTGAGATCATGATGGCGACCTACACGATCACGCTCAAGAACTGCGCCTTCTTCGCGCGCCACGGCGTTCACGACGAGGAAGAGTTTCTCGGCCAGCGCTTCTTCGTCGATGCGATTCTGGATGTGGAGCCGGGGACTGCGCTGGTCGATGATTCGATCGAGGATACGGTGCACTACGGCATTGCATTCACCGAGATCGAAAAGATCATCACGGGGCGCCGCCGCTACCTGATCGAGGCTCTGGCGCTCGAAGTGGCGCAGACGCTGTGCAAGCGATTCCCGCAGATCCGGCGTGCCGAGGTTTCAATCAGAAAGCCGAATGCGCCGGTTCCCGGTGTTCTCGACTATGTCGAGGTTACCGTCGAGCATTTCGCCTGAGATGACATTGACGACTGCAACACTTGGCCTTGGCGGCAATATCGGTGATCCGGCCGCTTCCATGGCGCGGGCGCTTGCGACGCTGGATGCCCGCAACGACTGTTCGGTGACGGCTGTGTCACGCCTCTATCGGACGCCGCCCTGGGGAAAGACCGACCAGGCCTGGTTCTTCAATGCCTGCGCGCAGGTCGAAACAACGCTTCTACCTGACGACCTGCTCGACACCTGTCTCTCCATCGAGCGCGAAATGAAGCGCGAGCGCCTCGAGCGCTGGGGCCCGCGAACGCTCGACATCGATGTGCTGACCTATGGCGACAGTGTGCTGAAAACCGACAAGCTGGAGATCCCGCATCCGCGCATGACCGGCCGCGGTTTCGTGCTGATGCCGCTTGCCGATTTTGCGCCGCAGATGATCATCGGCGGCCGGACAGTTGCCGATTGGCTTGAAGGCGTCGATGTATCCGGCATCGAGGCCGCTTGCGTGGACGCCGACTGGTGGAAAAACAGCCGCTGAAACGAGAAAGGGGCCCGCCCATCAGGCGTGCCCCTTTTCGGAAAGCTGCGCATTGCAACCTATTCGATCGAACCGACGGCCATGGTATCGACCTGGCGCGACAGGCTGACGCCGATCACCGGGACCATGGTGTCCTCGACCTTGACCGAGATGGTGATGTTCATCGTCGAGGAGTCCTGCAGGCGGGCGATCATCGCGCCGTTCAGCTTCTTGCGATTGATGCCGACGACGACCTTGTCGTTCGATACGTTGCCGGAGACGATGTCGAGACCCTTGCCGTTTGCGCCATCGAGGAACTTGCCCTTGTAGCTGTTGCCGGTCTGGGTGATGACGGCCGACATCGGCTGCTTGAAGACGCCCACGCGGCAGAACCCGTCGAGCTTGATGCCCGCGGACTTGCCTTCGGCGACGTCACCGGTCAGGTCGCAGGTGAATTTCGTGCCCTTGTACTTGCCGGCAACGATTTCGCCCGGGCCTTTCCACTGGCCTGAAACCTGCTCGAAGAATGCCTTGTCGCGGCTGCCGGAAAGTGCCGGCGTTGCCGTTGCGAAGAGGGCGGAGAATGTGGCTGCGGCGAAGCTGCAGGCGATCAAAGAAGGGCGCGAAAACATAAACGATCCTTGAAGGTCAACGTCCTGAATGTGAGGCTACATTTGCGCTTAAATGGTTAATGGACTGTTTCTTCAGGCTTTGCCGCGATAAGAATCGGCCTCACGATATGTTTCAGTTTTTCGCCGCCGAGGCGCCCGTCAGGGCAGGAACCTGGCCTTTCGGGCCAAGCCTAAATTCAGGCCGGATCGTCGCTCGGGGCTGCTTTTCCCCGACATGCCGGGTGTCAGGTCGCCGATGAAGTCGCCGATGCCCGGGCGTTTCAGCGCCCGGAACGGCATGGGCCGGCAGAGATCCATGGCCGCGATGCCGATGCGGGCTGTCATCAGGCCGTTGATCACACCCTCGCCAAGCCGGGCTGACAGCTTGGATGCAAGGCCATGGCCGAGAACCTGCTGGATCAGGCTGTCGCCAACCGCAATCGAGCCGGTGACCGCGAGATGGGCGATGACGTCGCGCATCAGCCGCATCATGCCGAAAGTGCCCGGCCGGCCGCCGTAGAGCTCGGCCATGGCGCGGATCATCCGGGCCGATTCGTAGATCACATAGCCGAGATCGACCAGAGCCCGGGGGCTGACAGCCGTGACGATGGAGACGCGTTTGGAGGCATTCGAGAATGATCGCCCGGGCCTCGCGGTCGAGCGGCATCAGAAGCTCGCGCTCCGTCAGTTCCAGCAAATGAGGGCCGTCGATGATCTCGCCCTCGGTCGCCTTCAGCCGCGTCCGTCCGCGGGCCGTCTGGGGCTTGGCGGACAGGAGGCTGACGAGATGGTCCATGACCTTGCGAGCCGGTTTGGGCGATGAGGACAGGCCGGCAGCGACGGCCTCTTCCTTCAATGCCTGCACGGCGTTCAACTGCATGATGCCGGCAAGCTCGCGGGCGACGACGACCAGAAAGGCGAGAAGGCCGATCGCCGCAAGCGCGATGGCGAGATAGCCGAGCCAGTCGGCCCTCGTGAAGAGATCGCGGATCAGGCTGTCGATCCAAAGGCCGATGGCCAGCGAAACGAGAAGCCCGAAAGCGCCGGCGGCGATGCGTGCAAAGGAGAACCGGCGTTTGCGCGGCATGGCTTCGGGCACCGGGACTGACGACAGGGCAGCCGTGGTTTCGATGAAGGGATCCTGCGCATCTGATGTCATGACGATGTTGTCGTCGAAGCTGCCGGGCGTGCGACGGCTCGGCTTTTCAGGCTGGGGGGCAGGGGCGCTTTCGAGGGTGAAGGACGGCGGGTTTCCGGCGCGGGATGTTGGGTGTGTCGGTCATGCCAGCCGGTCTCCGAACAGGAACTGCATCGCCCGGTCGAGCCGGATGTGCGGCACCGAGAGTTTCAGTCCGCCGCCGGTTTCCTCGATATGCGGCGGGCGGAAGCGGACGAAGTTGAGATCCGGTACGAGGCTTTCTTCAGGTTTTGAATCAAGGCCCTCGAAAAAGTGAGTCCGGATTCTCCGGTAAGTCACCGGGAAATATGGCGGTTTTGCGCTTGCCGTCGAAGGTTTCGCCATTGATCTTTTCACCTGCCATCGGCGTGCCGACGATGACCGGCAGCGCGTGGCCATCACGGTTGACGGTCGCTTCACGCGTGGCCCGGACGGAGGCGAGCGCCATGACCTCGATGCCGGCGCCGCTCATGCCGATGCGCTCGATCGCGCGGTAGACGAGGCGGCGGGTGATGCGTTCCAGCCGGTCATGGCTTTCGTGATGCAGGTGATCGGCCTTGGTGGCGGCAACCAGCACCTTGTCGATCCGCCGCGTCAGGAAGGAGGACAGGAAGGAGTTTGTTCCCGACTGGAAACAGGCGAGCACGTCGGCCAGCGCACCCTCCAGATCCAGCAGCGGCTTCAGGGCCGCGATTGATCGCCTGCAGCGCATCGACCAGCACGATCTGCCGGTCGAGCCGGGCGAAATGCTCGCGGAAGAAGGGTTTGACCACATGGGTCTTGTAGGCCTCGTAGCGCCGCTCCATCATCGCCCGAGCGAGCCTTTGCGGCGCCCGGCCTTCGGGCAGGTCGGCAAGCGGCGAGAAGGTCAGGGCCGGCGAGCCTTCGAGATCGCCGGGCATCAGGAAGCGTCCGGGTGGCAGGGTGGACAGCGAGCGCTCGTCGGATTTGCAGGCTTTCAGATAGGCGGTGAAGGCCTCTGCCAGACGGCGCGCATCACCCTCGTCGGCAGGTCCATCGATCTTGACCGCCTGCGCCAGTTGCATCCATTCGGACGCAAGTTCCGCGCGCACGCCGCGGCGGGCCCGCTCGGTCGTGTTATTGCTGAAGGTACGGAAATCCTGGGCGAGCAAAGGCAGGTCGAGCAGCCATTCGCCGGGATAATCGACAATGTCGATCGACAGCCGACCCGGCGAAAACAGCCGGTTCCAGCCGCTGGCGCTTTCATAGTCGAGCGTGATGCGCAGCTGGGAGATGGCCCTGGTGGAGTCCGGCCAGATGCGGTCGCGGACAAGGGCCGTCACATGATCTTCGTACTGGAAGCGCGGCACGGCATCATCCGGCTGCGGTTCCAGCCGGATCTTGGAGACGCGGCCTGAGCGGACCGATTCGAAGACCGGCAGCCGGCCGCCATTGAGCAGGTTGTGGACCAGCGAGGAGATGAACACCGTCTTGCCGGCACGCGAGAGGCCCGTCACGCCGAGCCGCAATGTCGGATTGACGAAGCCGGAGGCCCGATCGGACAGGTTGTCGAAGGCGATGCGTGCGTCGTCTGTGAGGCTGGTGAGGATTGGCGGCAACGGGAACGGTTCCGAAATGAGAGGTCTGCTCAAGGGCGGTTGGCGCCGTCAAATCGTCGGACGGCGCATCCACCTGCGATATAGGACGGCAAGACGACCGAAAAAAGAAGCCGGACGATGATTGCCGGCCGTGTTTCCGCTATGCTTTGAGAAATGCCACAAGCCGTCCGGGCATCGAGGCTCGCGCCGAAGGACCGCGATCGATGTCGATCACGGCGAGGCCGGCGCAGGGGTAGCCCGTCGGAATGACGGTGGCGGTACCGTTCTCGCCGAGCAAGGCGCGCACGAGTTCCTCGATCATCGGATTGTGCCCGACCAGCATCAGGGCCTGCTCTTCCTGCCAGGCTTCGACGAAATCCGTGTATATCGATGACGGGCCGGCATAGAGCGCATCGCTGAACTCGATATCGAGTTCTTCACCCATCGCACGGCGCAGGGCTTCCGCCGTCTCCCGGCAGCGCCGGGCCGTCGAGCAGAGAACCTTGTCCGGCCTGTAGCCGCGATCGGCGGCGAGATCCGCAATGATTTCCGCCTGCGCATAGCCGGTATCGTCAAGGGTGCGGTCGAAGTCCTTCTGGCCCGGCAATGTCCAGCCGGCCTGCGCGTGCCGCATGATATAAAGGCGGAATGTCTGTGGAGCAGCAAGCGGCATGGCGTGATTTCCAAAACAGCGGGGCGGGGGGCGCCGAGCGTGGCGCCCCAAAAAATCGTTTGTCGTCCGCCGACAGCAAAAGATCAAGCTGCCTTGCCCCGAGAAAGTCTCTGGGACAGTCTCAGGAATCGAGCATTTCGCGAACGGCGACGGCCAGTTGTTTCAGCGAGAAAGGCTTTGGCAGGAAACCGAACTTCGCATCTGCAGGCAGGTTTTTCGCAAAGGCATCCTCGGCATAGCCCGAAACGAAGATGAACTTCATGTCCGGGTGGATCTTGCGCAACTCGCGCAACAGCGTTGGCCCGTCCATTTCCGGCATGACAACATCGGAGACGACGATGTCGATCGTGTCGCCATATTCGGCGATGACCTCCAGAGCCTCGACGCCGGAGCCGGCTTCGTGCACGGTGTAACCGCGCGTTTCCAGCATGCGCTTGCCGCCGCGGCGAACGGCCTCCTCGTCTTCCACGAGAAGAACGACGGCGGAATCACCGGTCAGGTCGGCGGGTTCATCGAGCTTGCCCGGCTTTGCCGTTCCAAGGGCAGGGACCGCTTCCGTGACGACGTTGCCGGCGGCATCCATCACGACTTCCTCGACATACCGTGGCAGAAGGATGCGGAACGTCGTTCCCTTGCCCATCTCGGATTCCGGATAGATGTAGCCGCCCGACTGCTTGATGATGCCGTAGACCATGGACAAGCCCAAGCCCGGTGCCCTTGCCGACTTCCTTGGTCGTGAAGAACGGCTCGAAGATCTTGTCGATGATCTCAGCGGGAATGCCGGTGCCCTGATCGGACACCTCGATCATGACGTAGTCCTCCTCCGGCAGGTCGCGCCGGTTGAGGGCGGCAACCTCGCTGGACGGGAGGTTGCGTGTGCGCAGCGTGATGACGCCGCCATCCGGCATGGCGTCACGGGCATTGACGGCCAGATTGAGGACGACCTGCTCGAATTGTCCGAGATCTGTGCGCACAGGCCAGAGATCGCGGCCGTAATCGACTTCGAGCTTGACGTTGGTGCCGGTCATCCGGTCGACCAGCATGCGCAGGTCGCCGACGACGTCGGTCATGTTGAGCACGGTCGGGCGCATCGTCTGCTTGCGCGAGAAGGCCAGCAATTGGCGCACCAGCACGGCGGCACGGTTGGCGTTGCGCTTGATCTCCATCAGATCCGCAAAGCTTGCATCCGACGGGCGTGCGGAGAGCAGGAGATGATCCGACGACAGGAGGATGGCGGTCAGAACATTGTTGAAGTCGTGCGCGATGCCGCCGGCCAGCGTGCCCACGGCATTCATCTTCTGGGTCTGCGCCATGTGCGTTTCGAGCGCCTTCTGCTCGGTGATCTCCACCGCATAGACGATCGCTGCCTCTTCCGGCGCCTGGTCGCTCTGGTCGATGACCGCATTCACATAGAAACGGAAATGCCGGGTCTCGTCCTTGGGATGCAGCAGATCGATCGGTGCGATGTCGCTCTGACGATCCTTTGCAGCGGCCAGCGCATCGCGCAGGCGGACCCGATCGGGTTCGTGCACGACCGTTTCCAGCAAGGCGCCGTGTTCCATGTCGTCGCGCGATACGACGGCGGAGAACAGCTTGAGAAAGGGCGCGTTGGTTCTGAGGATCCGGCCTGCGCCATCGACGGAGGCGATCGCCATCGGCGTGTTGTTGAAGAATCGGGTGAAGCGCATCGCCGCGATCGAGGCCGACTGGTCGCTTTCGTCATCGCCGGCGCGCGACAGGACAATGGTCCGGCTTTCGCCCGGCGCACCGTCGCGATTGGAGGAGACACGATGCACCAGCCTGACGGCCAGGCTCTGGCCGTTTGCCTTGCGCAGGTCGAGATCGAGAACCTTGGTCTTCTTCAGTCCCGGCTCGGCCTGGACAGACTGGACAAGGGCCAGGCCTTCGCCGGCCACAAGATCGGCAATGCTCATCGAGCCCGGCTGGAACTTGGTCAGGTCAAGTCCGAGCCAGTCGGCCAGTGTGGCATTGATATAGAAGATCTCGCCCTTCTTGCCCGCCGAGAAGAAACCGGCCGGGGCATGATCGAGATAGTCGATGGCGTTCTGCAGTTCCTTGAAGAACCGTTCCTGATCGTCGCGCTCGGACGTGATGTCGGAGATCTGCCAGATATAGAGCGGGTTGTGCTGGCCGTCTTCCAGCGGCAGCACACGCGCCTTCAGGCGAAACCAGTGCGCGCCGGAGCCGGCAGAGCCGCCGATGGGGCTCAGCGGCTTCAGCAGCCGGAACTCCTCGTGACCGGCCTTGCCTTCGTGGAGACCATTGGTCAGGCGGTAGATCGCCTCGGTGGCTTCGCGATTGCGCGACAGCATGGTTTCGAGCGACTGGATATCGGTCGCCTTGGTCGCGCCCGTCAGTGCCCCGTAGGCTGCATTGGCATAGATGATCCGGCCCTTGCGGTCGGTGACGAGCGTTCCGTCCTCGTGGGCATCCAGGAAGGCGCGTGCCAGTTCATCGGGTCGCGACTGCGGCATGACCTCGATGAAGCCGATGATCGAGGAAACCAGGAAGAAAATGCCGACCATGGCCAGAATGCCGAGAATGCCGAGCACGATCTCGTTTTCCAGCTGGTTCTTGAAGACGACGAAAGCCGCTGCCGAGACTGTCAGGACGATGGCCAGGAGAATGATGCGCAGCACTGTGCCGGGACGGGTGCCCCTGTCCACGATCGGCATATGATAGTCACCGGACTGCCGCAATTTCGTCATTCGCGCCTCGTTGATCGCCGGTAGTGCCGATCCGGAATGGCCGGGCGCCTATTCGACAAACCTGACCCGCAGACAGGCGTTTGCACCTGTCCCGGTTCGCTGAGGGAAAGCCTCACCGAACATCAGGCAAGAATCATCTTTAACAGTGCATGGCAAAAGCAAAAAGCACTTGCTTGGACGCAGACAGTATCAATTCACAAGGAATGTCTGTTTGCTCCGACATCGCCTTGATCAACTGATAAAAAACACGATCGGTCATTCCGCCTTGGACAATCTCAGGTGGCCGGGTTGAACAGGCCCGAAAAAAGCCGTCAAATAGCGGCACGCTTGGAACTTAAACGGAGTGAGTAGGATGATCGAGATGCTTGGAACGAACGGCGCGAAGTTTATCGTCGCATCGCTCGTCGTGGCTTTGGCGCTTCTGTGCCTCGTCGGCGTTTTCTGGTTCATCCGGAACCGGCCTTCGTCGGCCTTCATCCGCGGTGGCAAGAACCGCCAGCCCCGTCTTGCCGTCCTCGATGCGGCTGCCGTCGATACACGCCGCCGGCTGGTTCTTGTCCGGCGTGATGATGTCGAGCATCTGATCATGATCGGCGGCCCGACGGATATCGTCATAGAGAGCGGAATAGCGCCGCCGCGGGCATCTGCTCCTGCCCTGCAGGAACCGGTGCTGCCGCAGCAGGCCGTTGAGCGCCGCGCGGTGCAGCCTGCGCAGAACAGGCCTGCACCGGATGCGAAAGCCGTGCCCGTTTCTGCGATGGCCAATGTTCTCTATGGCGAAAGTTCGGCCAAGCCCGTCGACCAGCCCCGGTCGGTCGCCACACCGGCGCAGGTGCGCATTCGGGAGGAGGCTTCGTCCCAGCGCCCGACACCGGTCGAGCGTGTGTCGCCGCAACCCGTCGGCTCGCGCGAAAAAACGGCCATGGTCAACGCGGCAGACACGCTTTTCCCGCCAAGCAAGGCGCCGGAGGATATTCTCGATGCTGCGAGAAACCGCGTGCTTGCGCCGGGCGGGTCAACCCAGACGCCGGTGCAGAACCGCCCCGTACAGGCATCCGTGGCAATGGTTCCACAACAGGCTGGTCCACAACAGGCAGGCGGAAAACCGCTTGCCGATTTTGAAAGTTTTCTTGATGCCGAAATCACCGGCAACCTGCAGGGTTTGACCCCGACCTCGGCTGTACGTGCCGAACAGGTCAGCCGGCCTGTCGGCGCGGCGGGCCGTCAGGAACCGAATCTGGATGGACCGGCCGGACGTCAGGAACCGACACTGGAACAGGAGATGAACCGCATGCTGAGCGAAATTGACGGGAACCGAAAGCCGTAACGAGGATCGCTACAAGGAGAGCATCCGATCATCAGTATCAGAACGCTGGCTCAAGAATGATGGTGCAAGAATGCTGGGGATGTGTGCCGGCAGAACAAAGAAAAGCGGCGCAGAAGATCCGCGCCGCCTTGATTTGAAACTGATGACTGCCGGTTATTCGTCCCGATAGACCTTTTCGCGACGCTCATGCCGTTCCTGCGCTTCGATGGACAGGGTGGCAATCGGCCGCGCATCCAGACGCTTCAACCCGATCGGTTCGCCGGTTTCCTCGCAATAACCGTACGTCCCTTCGTCAAGCCTTTGAAGTGCCGCATCGATCTTCGAAATCAACTTGCGCTGGCGGTCGCGCGCGCGCAACTCGATGGCACGATCGGTTTCCGATGAGGCCCTGTCAGCAAGATCCGGATGATTGGCGCTTTCCTCGGCCAGATGGCCCAGCGTCTCACGTGCTTCCCGAAGGATATCGTTTTTCCAGGCATTCAATTTTGCACGGAAATAGGCACGCTGGCTTGCATTCATGAATTCTTCGTCCTCTGAAAGGACGAAGGTACCAAGATCGATCTTCTCACTCAACGCGATTCTCCTGAAGAACATCTCATGTCGGCGGTGTATAGACCCAAGATGGCGGCGTTTCAAGCCTCAAGGAATCACCGCACAGCTTTTTACATTTGCCCACAACTCAAGCTAACCGGCTAATATTTCATCAAGATTACAGCTTCGTTGCAAAGCAGCATCACCACGTTCTGCAGCGCCCGTCCGTCACGGCTGGTTTTGCTGTCAAGGCGATGAAACCGGATATTGCTGCCGTGTAACGTGCACAAATTGGTGGCGTTATATTTTTCAATTTTATGTTTTTGATAACCTGTTTTTTGCCAATCAAGTATAATCTGGTTCATCGAGATACATATTAAGCTTTTCAACCTGGAGTTTTTAGAAGACCTTCATTTTTTTCGTTCAGTTTCGTGCGGGTGAGGTGGAGGCGAGAATGTTGCAGAAGATGCGCGCTTTTTTGGCGGTCAACGCCGACAATCCAGAATTGATCCAGGCGCAGCTTTCGGCGTTCTCGAAGCAGGTTCCGCTGCTATACTTCATGCTCCTGACCAATACGATCGCGCTTTCTCTGACGCACTACAGCAGCGCACCGCTTCTGCTGAGCGTCTATCTGCCCTCTATCCTTTATGTGGGGTGCCTGGCGCGCATCTGGCTCTGGTGGCGCACCCGCCGGCGGGTTGTTTCGCACGAAAAGGCCGTTCGTCAGTTGCAGGGAACGATCTATCTGGCGGGCATCCTGGGGCTTTGCTTCACGGCCTGGGCGCTGTCACTGTTTCCCTATGGGGGTGCCTATGCCAAGGGCCATGTGGCCTTCTATATGGCCAATACCGTGATCGGCTGCATCTTCTGCCTGATGCACGTGCGGGCCGCAGCCCTTGTGGTGACTGCCGCGGTGCTGGTGCCATACACCGTGTTTTTTGCAACGACGGGAAATCCCGTATTTGTGGCGATTGCCTTCAACATGGTGCTCGTCGTCGGTGCCATGGTCTATATTCTGTTCAGCCAGTACCGTGATTTCACCGATCTGATCGGGTCGCAAAAGGCACTGATTGCCAAACAGAAAGAAACCCAGTCGCTCAGCGACGAAAACCGTCGGCTCGCAAATCTCGACAGTCTGACGGATCTGCCCAATCGCCGCAGCTTCCAATACGAACTGGAGACGAGGCTTGCGGCTGCCATCAGGGAGAATCGGCCACTGGCCGTCGGCATCGTCGATCTCGATGGCTTCAAGCCCGTCAATGATGCTTTCGGCCACGCGGTCGGAGACAGGCTGCTGATGGCGGCGGCGCGGCGGCTTGGTCAATTCAGCAACGAGCATGTTTTCGCCGCGCGGCTGGGCGGCGATGAATTCGGGTTGATTGTCGAGGCGGATCTCGGCGAGAAGGCGCTTGCCCACCTCGGCAACGCTGTCTGCGCCGAGCTTCAGCAGCCGTATTATCTCAACGGAATAACGGCGAAGGTTTCCGGCTCTCTCGGTTTTGCACGTTTGCCGCCAGCGGGCGACAATGCTGCGCATCTTTTCGAACAGGCCGACTTTGCCCTGTATCATGCCAAGCAGCATGCCCGGGGCGGCACCGTGGTCTTCTCGCAGGAGCATGAACTGGAAATCATGCATCAGAGCCGTGTCGATCAGGAATTGAAGAGCGCTGATCTGGAGCGCGAACTGCACATCCTGTTCCAGCCCTTCATCGATACCGATACGCAGCAGGTGCTCGGTTTCGAAGCTCTGGCGCGGTGGAACAATAAGGTGCTTGGTCCGGTGTCACCGGATGTCTTCATCCGCTCGGCGGAACGCTGCGGCGTGATGGGCCGGATGACGGGCATTCTCTTCACGAAGGCGCTGGAGACCGCGGTACAGTGGCCTCGGGGAACGCGATTGTCCTTCAACCTTTCGGCCCGTGACATCGTCTCGCTACCGACGCTGGAGACGCTGCTCTCCATTCTGGAAGAGAGTGGCTTTGATCCGCTTTGCCTCGACTTCGAGGTGACGGAAACATCGGTCATGACAAACTTCGAGGTGGCGCGCGGCAATCTCAATCTGTTGATCGACCGCGGTATCGGCATTGCACTTGACGATTTCGGCACGGGCCATTCCAGCCTCGGCTACGTGCACCGGCTGCCCCTGCGCAAGATCAAGATCGACCGCAGTTTCATCGTTGATATCGGTGCGGACGGGCTGAGCCAGAACATCGTCAAGACCATCGTCGACCTCTGCCGCAACATTGGCTGCGCCTGCGTGGTCGAGGGCATGGAGACGCTGGAGCAGGTGGCGATCCTGCGCCGCCTTGGGTGCTCGATCATGCAAGGCTTCTATTTCGGTCGCCCGATGGACGCTGCCCAGACATTTGATGTTCTTGAAACCAAGACGTCGATCGCCGGCTGACCGGATCGACAGCATCGCCCCATCCTGATCCGATGAGGCCGCATGTCTTCGGGCGGCGCCTTCAGCTCAGCGCCACCGCGATTTCCGCGGCAAGGCGCGCATTGTTCTCGACCAGGGCGATATTGGTTTCGAGGCTGCGGCCGTCGGTCATGCGGAAGATGCTGTCCAGCAGGTAGGGTGTGACCGCCTTGCCGGTAATCTCGTCGCGGATTGCGTTGTCGAGGGCGCGGGTGATGTAGATCTCCATCTCTTCGCGGGCGATCTCGCTTTCCCGGGGAACCGGATTGGCCACGAGCATGCCGCCATCGACGCCGAGCTGGTCCCGCATCGTCTGAAAATTGGCGATGGCTGCCGGGCTGTTCAGCATAAGCGGGCTCTTGATTCCGGAATCGCGCGACCAGAAGGCCGGAAATATCTCGCTGTCATAGGTGACGACCGGAACACCACGGGTCTCCAGGACCTCCAGCGTCTTTGGAATATCGAGAATTGCCTTGGCGCCGGCGCAGACGACGATGACGCCGGTGCGCGACAGTTCCTCAAGATCCGCTGAAATGTCGAAGGTTTCCTCCGCCTTGCGGTGCACGCCGCCGATGCCGCCGGTTGCAAAGACGCGGATGCCGGCGCGCGCGGCGGCAATCATCGTTGCCGCAACCGTCGTCGCGCCCGTGCGCCGCTCGGCAATCGCAAAGGCGAGATCGGCGCGCGAGAGCTTCATTGCGCCGCTGGTCTTTGCAAGCGCCTCGAGCTTTGCATCATCGAGCCCGATATGCAGGATGCCGTCGATCACGGCGATGGTGGCGGGAACAGCGCCTTCCTCGCGAATGATCGTCTCGACGCTGCGGGCCATCTCCAGATTGCCGGGGAAGGGCATGCCATGGGTGATGATCGTTGATTCCAGCGCGACGATCGGCGCGTTGCGCGCCTTGGCAGCAGCGACTTCGGCCGAATATTCCATCGGCAGCAACGGGGTAAACGGCTTGGTCATAGCATATCCTCTGCGACTTTTAGCGGCGCGTTCATGACAGGGTTTTTGCCGGTGGCACAAGCCTTATTGCCTGCGAAACCGCTTCTGCCGAGATTTTTTCGGAAACAGCCAGCGGCGACCCGACGGTAATGCCGGCGGCTGCAATGCCGTGGCGCAGGCAGGAGCCGAGATCTTCGCCTCTGATAAAGGCCGAGAGGAAACCGGCCGCCAGCGCATCGCCGGCGCCTGTGACATCGCCAAGCGCATCCAGTGCGGGCGGGGCGACACTGACAGCCGTCTTGCCCTGAAAGGCGATCGCAGGCTCGCCGCCGCGGGTCACGACGCCACCGCCCAGGCCTACGGCCTGCAGCCGGCCAGGCCATTCCTCCGGGGACGAGACATCACCACCCGTCAGCGCACGGGCTTCCGCCTGATTCATGAACAGGAAGGTCATGCCGTCAAGGGATCCGGCATACCGGACCACCTTGGCAGGCGAGATCGCAATGCCGGTGACGATCTTGCCCTGTTCGGAAGAAGCCGCAACGAGGCTTGCGATGGTTTCCGCCGGCAGGTTGGCATCGCTGATCACAACGCCACTGCCGGCCAGCAGCTCCCGTGTGGCCCGCTGGCGCAGCCGCCGCGGTGAAAACAGCCGGTAGAGATCCATATCGGCAAGCGCAATGACGAGATTGCCGTCATTCTCCAGGATCGCCGTGTAGCTCGGCGTCTTGCGATCGAGGAAGATGAAGGGGCAATCGACGACGCCTGCGTCCTCGGCAGCCTGCGCCACCATCTCGCCCTGCGCATCGCCGCCGCGGGCGCTGACCATGTGCACAGTGTGCCCCAGACGGGCCAGGGTTCTGGCTGCATTGAAGCCGCCGCCGCCAGCCTCTTCGAACCATGTTCCGGGGTTGCTGGCACCCGGCGCAGTCACGCCCGCAATCCGGGCCCGCCGGTCGATATGAGCCCCGCCGAAAACACAGATATATCCGCCCGTCATTGCTGCTCCATCGCGCATTTCACCCCGAATCATACAGGCGATCGAGATCGCTCGCGCCTCACATTTGTTCCCCTGTTGCAAGACTGAAAAATTGCTTGAACAAAAAAAGAACAAATACGGTTTATTTTAATGAATTCATAGACTTGTTTACCCCTTGTCAAAACGGAACAAAAAGTGTACAAATCTTTCCAGGTCGTCTTCATTGCCTCGACAGCTTCAATAACCTAAAGGTGGATCACATGGCACAAAACTCTTTGCGGCTCGTAGAGGAAAAATCGGTGGACAAAAGCAAGGCACTGGACGCGGCACTTTCCCAGATCGAAAGGGCGTTCGGCAAGGGCTCGATCATGAAGCTCGGCGGAAAAGACGCACTCGTCGAAGTCGAAACCGTTTCGACGGGTTCGCTCGGTCTCGATATTGCGCTCGGTATCGGCGGTCTGCCACGCGGGCGCATCGTCGAAATCTATGGTCCGGAAAGCTCCGGCAAGACGACGCTTGCCCTGCAGACGATTGCCGAAGCCCAGAAGAAGGGCGGTATCTGCGGCTTCGTCGATGCCGAGCATGCGCTTGATCCGGTCTATGCCCGCAAGCTCGGTGTCGACCTTGAAAACCTCCTGATCTCGCAGCCGGATACCGGTGAACAGGCGCTTGAAATCACCGATACGCTGGTGCGTTCGGGTGCGCTCGACGTTCTGGTCATCGATTCGGTGGCTGCACTCGTGCCGCGTGCTGAAATCGAAGGCGAGATGGGCGACAGCCTTCCAGGCCTGCAGGCGCGCCTGATGAGCCAGGCGCTGCGCAAGCTGACCGCGTCGATCTCCAAGTCGAACTGCATGGTCATCTTCATCAACCAGATCCGCATGAAGATCGGCGTCATGTTCGGTTCGCCGGAAACGACGACCGGCGGCAATGCGCTGAAGTTCTATGCTTCGGTTCGTCTCGACATCCGCCGCATCGGCGCTGTCAAGGAGCGCGACGAGGTTGTCGGCAACCAGACCCGCGTCAAGGTCGTCAAGAACAAGATGGCGCCGCCCTTCAAGCAGGTCGAGTTCGACATCATGTATGGCGAAGGCGTGTCGAAGACCGGCGAACTGGTGGATCTTGGCGTCAAGGCCGGGATTGTCGAGAAGTCAGGTGCCTGGTTCTCCTATAACAGCCAGCGCCTCGGGCAGGGCAGGGAAAATTCCAAGAATTTCCTGCGGGACAATCCGGATACGGCAAACGAGATCGAGCTGGCGCTTCGCCAGAATGCCGGCCTGATCGCCGAGAAGTTTCTGGAGAACGGCGGTCCCGAGGCCGGCGACGACGGGGACGATGGTTCCTTGTAGGCGCTTTTCCGCTTTCTGGAGGTCTCAATCGACCGGCTGCCCTGCAAGGGTGGCCGGTTTTCTTTTGCTGGCTGGACAGGGGTTTGCCCGGGCGATAAAAGCCTGTGGTTCTGATGAATGGGAAACGGCTTGCGGCCTGTGCGGTTGTGCTGTTTTGAGGATGTGGTGCCGCAAGACCGGGTGAAACCGGTCACAAGACGGTGTGGATGCTAGGGTAAGGGCGCAAGATGAGCGGCGTGAATGAAATCCGGTCGACATTTCTCGACTACTTCAAGAAAAACGGCCATGAGGTCGTGCAGTCGAGCCCTCTGGTGCCGCGCAACGATCCGACGCTGATGTTCACCAATGCCGGCATGGTGCAGTTCAAGAATGTCTTCACCGGCCTCGAGCAGCGCCCGTATTCGACGGCAGCGACGGCGCAGAAATGCGTACGCGCCGGCGGCAAGCATAACGACCTCGACAATGTCGGCTATACGGCCCGCCACCACACCTTCTTTGAAATGCTCGGCAATTTCTCGTTCGGCGATTATTTCAAGGAGCGGGCGATCGAGCTTGCCTGGAACCTGATCACCAAGGATTTTGCCATCGACGCCAAGCGTCTGCTGGTCACCGTCTACCATACGGACGATGAGGCCTTTGGCCTGTGGAAGAAGATCGCGGGTCTTTCCGACGACCGCATCATCCGCATTCCGACCAGCGACAATTTCTGGGCGATGGGCGATACCGGTCCCTGCGGCCCGTGCTCCGAAATCTTCTATGATCACGGCGATCATATCTGGGGCGGACCACCCGGCTCGAAGGACGAGGATGGCGATCGTTTCATCGAGATCTGGAACCTCGTCTTCATGCAGTATGAACAGGTCACCAAGGAAGAGCGCGTCAATCTCCCGCGTCCGTCGATCGATACCGGCATGGGCCTGGAGCGCGTCGCGGCCTTGCTGCAGGGCAAACACGACAATTACGACATCGATCTCTTCCGCGCGCTGATTGCGGCTTCCGAAGAAGCGACGGGCGTCAAGGCGGAAGGCGACCAGCGGGCCAGCCACCGCGTCATCGCCGACCATCTGCGTGCCTCCGCCTTCCTGATCGCCGACGGCGTGCTGCCGTCGAACGAGGGCCGTGGCTACGTTCTGCGCCGCATCATGCGCCGGGCCATGCGTCATGCGCAGCTGTTGGGCGCCCGTGATCCGCTGATGTGGAAGCTGCTGCCGGCGCTTGTCGGCCAGATGGGCCGCGCCTATCCGGAACTGCTGCGCGCCGAGGCGCTGATCTCCGAGACGCTGAAGCTCGAGGAAACCCGTTTCCGCAAGACGCTTGAACGTGGCCTTGGACTTCTGTCAGACGCATCCGCCGATCTGTCGGACGGCGATCAGTTCAATGGCGAGACCGCCTTCAAGCTCTACGATACCTATGGCTTCCCGCTCGACCTGACCCAGGACGCGCTGCGCGCCAAGGGTGTCAGCGTCGACACAGCGGCATTCACCGCGGCCATGGAGCGCCAGAAGGCCGAGGCGCGCGCCAGCTGGTCCGGCTCCGGCGACAAGGCGACGGAGACGATCTGGTACGAACTGCGCGAAAAGCTCGGTGCGACCGAGTTTCTTGGCTATGACACCGAAACCGCCGAGGGCGTCGTTCTGGCCATCGTCAGGGACGGCAAGGTCATTGCCGAGGCGGCCACGGGCGAGACAGTCCAGATCGTTCTCAACCAGACGCCGTTCTACGGCGAATCCGGTGGCCAGATGGGCGATACCGGCGTGATCGTTGCGGATGGCGCGAAACTCGTCGTCACCGACACGCAGAAGCGCGGCGAGGGCGTGTTCGTGCATGCCTGCACCGTCGAGGACGGCACCTTGAAGACGGGTGATGCCGTGGCGCTGACCGTCGATCATGGGCGCCGCTCGCGTCTTCGGGCCAATCACTCGGCAACCCACCTGTTGCACGAGGCGCTCCGCGAAGTTCTGGGGACCCATGTGGCCCAGAAGGGCTCGCTGGTTGCGCCCGAGCGCCTGCGTTTCGACGTGTCGCATCCAAAGCCGATGACTGCCGAGGAACTCAAGGTCGTCGAGGAGATGGCCAACGAGATCATCGTGCAGAACACGGCCGTGACCACCCGCCTGATGAGCGTCGATGACGCGATCGCCGAGGGCGCCATGGCGCTTTTCGGCGAAAAATACGGCGATGAAGTCCGCGTCGTGTCGATGGGGCAGGGCCTGCGCGGCTCCAAGGCCAACCGTCCCTATTCGGTCGAACTCTGCGGCGGCACCCATGTCGGCGCCACCGGCGAGATCGGCCTGGTGCGCATCGTCGGCGAAAGTGCGGTTGGTGCCGGTGTCCGCCGTCTGGAAGCGCTGACCGGCGTTTCGGCGCTTGCCTATCTCAACGAGCAGGATGAGCGGGTCAAGGCGCTGGCAACGACGCTGAAGGTTCAGCCGCAGGATGTTGCCGCCCGCGTCGAGGCGTTGATGGACGAACGTCGCAAGCTGGAGCGCGAACTGACCGAGGCCAAGAAGAAGCTGGCGCTCGGCGGCGGCGAAGCCGGCGGTGCGGCCGATCAGGTTCAGGAGATCGCCGGCATCAAGTTCCTCGGCAAGGTCGTCACGGGCGTCGACCCGAAGGATCTGAAGAGCCTTGCGGATGACGGCAAGAAGAGCCTCGGCTCCGGCGTCGTCGCCTTCATCGGCGTATCGAGCGACGGCAAGGCCAGTGCGGTCGTGGCCGTCACCGATGATCTGACAGCCAAGGTCAGCGCCGTCGATCTGGTTCGCGTCGCTTCTGCTGCGCTCGGCGGCAAGGGTGGTGGCGGTCGTGCCGACATGGCCCAGGCCGGTGGCCCCGATGGCGACAAGGCGGCGGAAGCCATTCAGGCCGTTGCCGCAGCCATCGCCGGCTGAGATCAACACTGCTCAACATGACAGCCGGAGAACCGCCGCGTGCGGTTCGCCGGGCGATCACAGAGACAGAACATCAGGCTATGCCGGGGGCGGCAACAGGGGGGGAACATGCGATACACACAGGCCGTCATGGCTTTGGCGATGGCCTTGGCAAACGGGGCAACCGCCAGCCATGCCGGCGAAATGACGCCGATCCTTGTGTCAGATGGCAGTTGTGGCTGGTACGTGGTGCTCGGTTGCGGCAAGCAGGCCTCTGATCAGGAAAACAAGCTCGACAACCTGGGTGGCCCCAATGCCGGCGGCGGAGCAGGACTGCGGGTCATCACCACCAACGATTATGCCAATTTCCGCCCGGGCTTTTACTGCGTGGTCGACGGACCCTATGCAAGCCAGGGCGAAGCCGAGAGCATCGCCTGGACCGAGGCCGTTCCCGACGCCTATGTCAAGAATGGCTGCTGATCGTCCGGCCGACAGGCCGCAGACGTAGAGGGTATTGTCGGTTGCCGGCAATCGGCCCATGCGATCGTAGCAAAAGCGCCAGTGGCAGCGTTGCGCCGCCCCTGAGGAGCAGTGCGAAGCAGACCCATGCGGGTTTTGTTCAGGTTGTTTCAGGGAGCGAGACACCGCCTCCCTGCGCATGCAGAGAGATTTAAGGCCTGTCGCAAAGTTATAGATTGACCGGACCCTGTGCCCTTCTTCGGACGACATGTTTTGGAGATGCGCGGCGCCATCACGAACCGGCAAATCTTGTCTTCAGCCGATAGCGCGCCCCTCGACCTTGGCAAATGTCCTGAAGTGTGAGCGTGGAGGGGCACTCGACGTCTTCGGATCGATCGCCTGCTGGTTTCAGGGGTTACCGTCTGGTGCAACCGTAGCTTCCGGGCGGGGCCATGCTTTGAGCGATCTTCTTTTTTCGGCCGCCATAAAATGCCTTCACTGCACTTTTGCCACGTCGGCGTCGTCAAGCGCTCCGGCGCGTCGGGCCGCGTCTCTGGAAGTCATGCGATTGGCATAGATTTCGAACGCCGGCCGTTTCTCGATCGTGCCATATTGCAGGCCCCAGGAAAGCTGCGCGCCGATATAGACATCGGCCGCCGAAAAACGCTCTCCGGCAATGTATGTCCGGTTCGCGACTGCGGTTTCCAGGGCGTCCATGACATGCTCATAGGCGCCATAGCCAACCATGCGCTGTTTTTCGACCGGTATGTCCGTCCCCAGCGATCGGTTGGTGACCGCCGCTTCGAGCGGACCCGACGCGAAGAAAAGCCAGCGGTAGTAGTCGGCGCGGTCGTCCAGCGCAGGCGCAAGCCCGGCCTCTGGGAACGCGTCTGCGAGGTAGGCACAGATGGCCGCGCATTCCGTGACAATTCTTCCGCCGTGAACGACCGTCGGGACTTTGCCCATCGGGTTTATGCGACGATAGGCCTCATCTTTCATGCCGGATCCGAAGCCGAGTATCTCGACCCGATAGGGTCTGCCGACTTCCTCCAGCATCCACCGCGCAATGCGGCCGCGCGACATGGGGTTGGTGTACAGAACCAGCTCATTCATCCCGAAATACTCCTCTTTTTCCCCGTCTCATTTATAACCGGAATTTTCTGGAATGTGTGACGCAAATCGCTGAAGCATAGCGACGATGAAAAGGAGGCCGGAAATGGTTCTGGACAAGACTATAAACGTCCGGAGATCGCCGGCGAAAATGGCGCTGCTGGCCGCCGGCGCGCTGGCCTTCGTGGTCATCGGCATCTGGATCGGGCATCTTGGCTATACCGAAGAAGGCGCAGGCTCCTTCCGGCTCTTCATCGGCATCTTATCCGTCATGTTCTTCGGTTTCTGCGGCGTCGTTGGCCTCGTCAAGCTCTTTGACCGCAGGGATGCCGTTTCAATCCGTCCGGAGGGCCTGCTGGTACCGGACATTTCCCCGGCGATCATTCGATGGACCGACATCGAGGCTGTGCGTCTTCTCGAAATCAAACGGCAGAGGATGATTGAGCTGGTGCTTGATCCTGAGGCAAGTCGGCGGCTGCCGCGCGGTCGATTTGCCCGCATGCTTGAGAACGCCAACCGCTCGCTCGGGATCCAGGGCCCCTGTATTGCCGGCACCGGCCTTGATCGACCTGTCGAGGAAGTGGCCCGGCTGATCGTGGAAAGGATCGATGCGGCGCGCAGCGCGCGTGATATCGAGGTTACATGAACAAAGAACCCGGCGCATGGCCGGGTTCTCTGCTGTTTCTCTTTAGATGCCTCAGGCGGCCATGGCCTTGTTGAGGTTCTCGTCGATCTTGTCGAGGAAGCCGGTGGTCGACAGCCAGGGCTGGTCCGGACCGATGAGCAGGGCCAGATCCTTGGTCATGAAGCCGCTTTCGACGGTATCGACGCAGACCTTTTCGAGCGTGTCGGCAAAACGTGCCAGTTCGGCATTGTCGTCGAGCTTGGCGCGGTGGGCAAGGCCACGGGTCCAGGCGAAGATCGAGGCGATCGAGTTGGTCGATGTTTCCTCACCCTTCTGGTGCTGGCGATAGTGGCGCGTCACCGTGCCGTGGGCAGCTTCGGCTTCGACCGTCTGGCCATCCGGCGTCATCAGAACCGAGGTCATCAGGCCGAGCGAGCCGAAGCCCTGCGCGACGATGTCGGACTGGACGTCGCCGTCATAGTTCTTGCAGGCCCAGACGTAGCCGCCGGACCACTTGAGCGCCGATGCGACCATGTCGTCGATCAGGCGGTGTTCGTACCAGATCTTGGCTTCCTTGAATTTGTCGGCAAATTCGGCTTCGAACACAGCCTGGAAGATATCCTTGAAGCGGCCGTCATAGACCTTGAGGATGGTGTTCTTGGTCGACAGATAGACCGGAACACCGCGCTGCAGGCCGTAGTTCAGCGAGGCGCGGGCGAAATCGGTGATCGATTCGTCGAGATTGTACATGCCCATGGCAACGCCGGCGGCCGGGGCGTCATAGACTTCGTGCTCGATTTCCGTGCCGTCTTCGCCGACGAACTTCATCGTCAGCTTGCCCTTGCCGGGGAACTTGAAGTCGGTGGCGCGGTACTGGTCACCGAAGGCATGGCGGCCGACGATGATCGGCTTGGTCCAGCCGGGCACGAGGCGCGGCACGTTCTTGCAGATGATCGGCTCGCGGAAGATGACGCCGCCAAGAATGTTGCGGATCGTGCCGTTCGGCGACTTCCACATCTTCTTCAGGCCGAATTCCTCGACGCGCTGCTCGTCCGGGGTGATGGTGGCGCACTTGACGCCGACGCCGTGCTTCTTGATCGCATGGGCACTGTCGATCGTCACCTGGTCATTGGTGGCGTCGCGGTTTTCCATGCTGAGGTCATAATATTCCAGATCAATATCCAGATAGGGATGGATCAGCTTGTCCTTGATGAACTGCCAGATGATGCGGGTCATTTCATCGCCGTCGAGTTCGACGACCGGATTGGCGACCTTGATCTTCGTCATGGAGTATGCCTCGTATTTGGGAGGGGGCGGATGCCCCGTTTCGTGAAGGTAAAACCGTTTTGCGCTATAGCATTGTGCGCGCGCGACGCAAAGCACGTGATGGCGAAACTTTTGGCTAGAATGGCTGTATCGAGATCGCCCCTGCGGCTGCAATCAGGTCATGAAGACGGCGGTTCCCCCATCACGCGGATGCAGGGCATTGCCAGACAGTGGAACTTGTATTCTGCTGGCATTCCGAAAGGCCGGCGTTGCGCGCTTCTTCCCTTCCCGGCGCAAGTGTGCCAGTGAAGCGCCCGAAAGACAGGAAGGCTAAGGCATGGCAGGCACGAACAGCGAGCGCGTTCTTCTCACCGAAGGCCCGGCGATCATTCTGGTGCACCCGCAACTGGGTGAAAACATCGGCATGGTGGCCCGCGCCATGGCGAATTTTGGCCTGTCGGAACTGCGTCTCGTCAGCCCGCGTGATGGCTGGCCGAGCGAAAAAGCCCGTTCTGCCGCCAGCCGCGCCGATCATGTCATCGATGCGGCCAAGGTCTACGACACGCTTCCCGAAGCCATTGCCGACTTGAATTTCGTCTATGCGACGACCGCGCGGGACCGCTATGGCTACAAGCCGGTGCGTTCGCCGCTGGTGGCGGCCGAAACGCTGCGCAGCCGTTTCAACATCGGCGAGGCGACCGGCATCCTGTTTGGACGCGAGCGCACGGGTCTGACCAATGAAGAAGTGGCATTGGCCGACGAGATCGTCACCTTTCCGGTCAATCCCGCCTTTGCCTCGCTCAATCTGGCACAGGCCGTTCTGCTGATGTCCTATGAATGGATGAAGACCAGCATGGAATCGCGGGAGGAGACATCCTTCCAGGCGCTGGAGCAGCGGCCGGCGACGAAGGACCAGTTGCAGGGGCTTTTCGATCATGTCGAGGAGGCCTTGGAGGCCCGCGGCTATTTCCGGCCAGCCGCCAAAAAACCGAAATTGATCGACAATCTGCGCGCCGTGCTGACCCGTCCTGCCTTTGCCGAATCCGAAATCCGGCTGGTGCGGGGCATCATCTCGTCACTTGATCGTTTCACCCGCGAGGCGCCGCGCGGGGCAGGGGCGCCGGACAATTCACGCGCGAAAAAGGTTGACGACGGCGGTGACGAACTCTGACCTGAAGCCGGTCCTGGTTTTTGACAGCGGCATTGGTGGGCTCACCGTGTTGCGCGAAGCTGCGCGTGCTGATGCCGGAGCGGCATTTCATCTACGTCGCGGACGATGCCGGCTTTCCCTATGGCGGCTGGGAAGAGGACGCGCTGAAGGAGCGGGTGATTTCGCTCTTTCGAAAACTGCTTGCCGATCATGACCCTGAAATCTGCGTCATCGCCTGCAACACCGCGTTCACGCTTGTGGGCGCCGACCTGCGCGCGGCATTCCCTGACATGCGCTTTGTCGGCACCGTGCCGGCGATCAAGCCGGCGGCCGAGCGCACACGTTCCGGCCTCGTCTCGGTGCTGGCGACGCCCGGTACCGTCAAGCGCGCCTATACCCGCGATCTCATCCAGTCCTTTGCCTCGCAGTGCCACGTCCGTCTGGTCGGTTCCGAAAATCTGGCCCGCATGGCGGAAGCCTATATTCGCGGCGAACGTGATATCCGACGAAGCCGTGCTCGCTGAAATCAACCAGTGTTTCGTCGAGAAGGACGGCCGCAAGACCGATATCGTCGTGCTCGCCTGCACGCATTATCCCTTCATGGCGAATGTCTTCCGTCGCCTGGCGCCGTGGCCGGTCGACTGGCTGGATCCGGCCGAGGCGATCGCCCGTCGGGCCCGCAGCCTTGTGCCGTCTGCCGGATGGTTTCGTGCCGCTGATCGGCGAGGACCCGGCCATCTTCACGTCGGGCAGTCCGGACTTTTCGACACGCCGGCTGATGCAGGGTTTTGGGCTGACCGTACGGTAAAGAAATCCTTTCTTTGCTGTGGGTTTCCTCCGATGACCGGCGCATGGCGCGGCGATCGATGCTATGGGTCGGGGCTTGCGGTTTCGTGGCGGCGGACGCAAGCGCTGTGCAGGGTAAAACGAGGTGAATATGAAAGTCGGCATCGACATGGGCACGGCGTCCGACGGGACGAGCGTTCCGCTCGATATCGAAGAGCTATTGGCGACCCGCCTGCTGGTGCAGGGTAATTCGGGTTCGGGAAAATCGCATCTTCTGCGCCGTCTTCTGGAACAGTCCGCTCCCTGGGTGCAGCAGTGCATCATCGATCCCGAAGGGGATTTCGTGACGCTGGCCGACAAGTTCGGCCATGTGGTGATCGAGGGCGAGCGCACGGAAGCCGAACTGATCGGCATTGCCGGCCGCATCCGCCAGCACCGCGTTTCCTGCGTGCTCTCTCTCGAGGGCCTCGACATCGAACAGCAGATGCGCAGTGCCGGCATCTTTCTGAACGCCATGTTCGATGCTGATCGTGACTATTGGTATCCCGTCCTGGTGGTGGTCGACGAGGCGCAGATGTTTGCGCCGTCGGTTGCCGGCGACGTCTCGGAAGAGGCGCGCAAGATTTCGCTCGGCGCCATGACCAACCTGATGTGCCGTGGCCGCAAACGCGGCCTTGCCGGCGTCATCGCCACACAGCGCCTGGCAAAGCTTGCCAAGAACGTTGCCGCCGAAGCCTCCAACTTCCTGATGGGGCGCACCTTTCTCGATATCGACATGGCCCGCGCCGCCGATCTTCTGGGCATGGATCGCCGTACGGCTGAAATGTTCAGGGATCTGAAGCGCGGCTCCTTCGTCGCCTTGGGCCCGGCTTTGTCGCGCAGGCCGCTGCCGGTGACCATCGGCAATGTCGAGACGTCGGCGCGCTCCACGAGCCCGAAACTGACACCCCTGCCGGAAGCGGTCGCCGACGTCGAGGATCTGATCTTCACGCCGGACCCGGAAGAATTGATCCGCCCGATAACGAGACGGGCCAGTGCGCCGCGGCCGACCACGGATATTCTGGCCGAACTGTCACGACCGAGAGCCGAGCCATCGGCTGCAGCCGAGCCAAGGGCGCCTGTGCCGGAAATGCCGGCGGCGGATCGCGATGCTCTGCTCGACGGTATGCTGGCCGAGATTCTCGACAATCCCGATGCGGCGTTTCGCGCCGATGCCGAACTGTTCCAGGATTTCCTCGTCCGCTGCCGGATACGCCGCGTTCCCGGTGCGCCGTTGTCGCTGAGTGCTTTCCGCCGCAAGATGGCGGTCGCCCGCTCCGGCGTCGATCCGCAGACGGCAGAGACCGAAATCTGGGCCTCCGCACTGAGCCTTTCCCGCAATGTGACCGACGATCTGCAAGGGGTCTTCCTGCTGGTCGCACAATCGGCCGTGCGCGGCCTGCCATGCCCGTCCGATGCGATGATCGCGCGGGCCTATGGGACCCATTCCGCCCGCCGCGCCCGCCGGCTTCTCGGATATTTCGAGGAGCAGGGGCTGATCGTCGTGCACAGCGATCTCTCGGGCAAACGCATCGTCGCGTTTCCGGACCTGCAGGTGGAGACGGCGCCGGGGGCAGCCGATGCCGCCGAAGTGCCGGCTGAGAGCAAGTCGGCCGCGGAATAAGGGCATTCTCCCACGCTTTGTTTTCGCCGGTCGTTGACAAATTTGTGAAACTTACCTAAAGACGCGCTCAACGCCGGGCCGAAATGCCCGGTGTTGTTTTTTATGAAGCGCATATGCCTTTCCTGTTCGCTTGCGGACAGGGGAAATGCGCAAACCGACATGTCCCGTGGATTCTCCGTTAGCGTAATGTGAGAAGCCTGTCAGAGCTTTCAAAAGAAGTTCAGAGGAGGGCGTGTTTCCTTGATCCGGTTTGGCAACAGACCGGTGTAACCTGTTGAAGGGAAATACGATGAGCAAGCGCGAATCGTCCAAGTACAAAATTGACCGCCGTATGGGCGAAAATATCTGGGGTCGTCCTAAGTCCCCGGTCAACCGTCGCGAATACGGCCCCGGCCAGCACGGCCAGCGTCGCAAGTCCAAGCTTTCCGACTTCGGCGTGCAGCTGCGCGCCAAGCAGAAGCTCAAGGGCTACTACGGCGACGTTCGTGAAAAGCAGTTCCGTGCGATCTTCGCCGAAGCTGACCGTCGCAAGGGCGACACCTCCGAAAACCTGATCGGTCTGCTCGAGTCGCGTCTCGACGCGATCGTCTACCGCGCCAAGTTCGTACCGACGGTCTTTGCTGCCCGTCAGTTCGTCAACCATGGCCACGTCAAGGTCAACGGCGTTCGCGTCAACATCGGTTCGTACCGCTGCAAGGCTGGCGACGTGATCGAAGTCCGCGAAAAGTCCAAGCAGCTCGTCACCGTTCTCGAAGCGGTTTCGCTCGCTGAACGCGACGTTCCTGACTATATCGAAGCCGATCACAACAAGATGGTCGCGACTTTCGTTCGCGTCCCGGGTCTCTCCGACGTGCCGTATCCGGTCGTCATGGAGCCGAACCTGGTCGTCGAATTCTATTCGCGTTGATTTGTTGAGGCTTCGGCCTTGCGAATTTCGGAAAAGCCACTCAGAGATGAGTGGCTTTTTTGTTGCGCTGCACTCATCCGGAGAATGACTGATGCCAGGCACGGAACCCTTGGACCTGCAGTCGATAATCGATGATATCCATCGTGAGCTGACCCCTCGGCTCGGTGAGGGCAAGGTCGCCGACTATATTCCGCAGCTGGCGCGCGTCGATCCCAAGCGGTTCGGCATTGCCATCGTCACAGTCGATGGCGCCGTGCACATGGCCGGCGATGCCGACGTGCCGTTTTCGATCCAGAGCATCTCCAAGGTTTTCACGCTGACGCTGGCACTTGGCAAACATGGCGAGAACATCTGGAAGCGGGTCGGACGTGAACCGTCCGGATCAGCCTTCAATTCCATCGTCCAGCTCGAACATGAGCATGGCATCCCCCGCAACCCCTTCATCAATGCCGGTGCGATCGCCATCACCGATCTGGTACTGGCAGGCCATACGCCGAAGGAAGCCATCGGCGAGATCGTGCGTTTTGTCCGTTATCTCGCTGACAGCGAGGACATCGTCATCGACGCCGAAGTTGCGCGCTCGGAGGCAGCGACCGGCTACCGCAATTTTGCGCTTGCGAATTTCATGCGGTCGTTTGGCAAGCTCGACCATCCCGTGGAGCATGTGCTCGGCACCTATTTTCATCAATGCGCGCTGTCGATGAGCTGTGTCCATCTCGCCAAGGCCGGCCTGTTTCTGGCGGCGGCCGGCACCAATCCGCTGACGAAACATTCCGTCGTTTCGCGCCAGAGGGCGCGGCGAATCAATGCGCTGATGCTGACCTGCGGCCATTATGACGGATCCGGCGATTTCGCCTATCGCGTCGGCCTGCCCGGCAAGAGCGGCGTCGGCGGCGGCATCCTCTGCGTCGCGCCGGGCAAGGCCTCCGTCGCCGTCTGGTCGCCGGGACTCAATCACAACGGCAATTCGCAGATCGGCTCGCTGGCGCTGGAAATGCTCGCCAGTCGCACCGGCTGGTCGGTTTTCGGCGCCTGACCATCGGTTTGTCGAAGTTTCCCGTCTGTCGATGCATTTTCCCTTGATCTTGCCGGTTTAGGCGGGCAAGTGCAGGGCATTGTTTTTGCGCGCCGGTTTTCACTGCGCGCCGTTCATCCGGGACTTTGTCATGGATATTGCCGTTCAACGACCAATCATCGATCCGGACGATCTGACGCATGGAGCGGAGCCGGCCGGCGACGACGGGATGCATCCGATATTCGCGAAGATGCCATCCTCGGTGTCCTTCAACAAGCTGCGCAAGCGGCTGCTGCGGCAGGTGCGTCAGGCGATCGAGGATTTCGGCATGCTGAAAGGCCAGAAGCGCTGGCTGATCGGCGTTTCCGGCGGCAAGGACAGCTATAGCCTTCTGGCGCTGCTGCTCGACCTCAAATGGCGCGGCCTGCTGCCGGTCGAGCTCATCGCCTGCAATCTCGACCAGGGCCAGCCGAATTTCCCGAAGCACATCCTGCCGGAATACCTCGCCTCGATCGGTGTCGAACACCGGATCGAATATCGCGACACCTATTCGATCGTGAAGGAAAAGGTTCCGGCCGGTGGCACCTATTGCGCGCTCTGTTCGCGCCTGCGCCGCGGCAATCTCTACCGGATCGCCCGGGAGGAGGGGTGCGACGCGCTGGTGCTTGGCCATCATCGCGAGGATATACTCGAGACCTTCTTCATGAATTTCTTCCACGGCGGGCGGCTTGCCACCATGCCGGCCAAGCTTCTCAACGACGAGGGCGATCTGATGGTGCTGCGGCCGCTTGCCTATGCGGCCGAGGACGATCTTGCAAAGTTTGCGGCAGCCCTGGAGTTTCCGATCATCCCTTGCGACCTCTGCGGCTCGCAGGACGGGCTGGAGCGCAATGCGATGAAAGCCATGCTTTCCGATATCGAGCGGCGCATGCCCGGCCGCAAGGATACGATGCTGCGGGCGCTCGGCCATACAAACCCCTCGCATCTGCTCGATCCAAAGCTGTTCGATTTCCAATCTCTCGTCGCGGAGCCCAAAGCATGACATCTGCCATCGATATCGCTGCCATCGCCAATATCCTTCAGGAAGCCGCCTTCAAGGAAATCCTGCCGAAATTCCGCAATCTCGGTGCGGGCGACGTCAGGATGAAGACGGAGGCGATCGATCTGGTCACCGAGGCGGATGAAGCGGCCGAACGCCTGATCAAGGCGCGGATGGCGGAACTCGCGCCGAACGCTTTGTTCATCGGCGAGGAATCCGTCTCCGCCAATCCGGCACTGCTGGCCGGTCTGGCTGGCGCGGATCTTGCGATCGTCGTCGATCCGATCGACGGCACGTTCAACTATGCGGCAGGCCTGCCCTTGTTCGGTGTCATGGCTGCCGTCGTTTCCAAGGGCGAAACGGTTGCCGGCCTCATCTATGACCCGATGGGCAATGACTGGGTGATTGCAGAAAAAGGGTCCGGCGCCTGGTTGTGCAAGGCCGATGGTTCGCAGGAGCAGCTTGCGACGGTACCTGCCGTGCCGCTGGAAAGCCTGGTCGGATGCGCATCGACCGGATTTTACGCAGCGGAGCAACGCCGGGAAGTCATGGCGAACATGGCGAAGGTGCGGATTGCGACGAGCTATCGCTGCGCTGCCCATGAATACCGGGCTTTTGCGGCCGGACATTTTCATTTCCTGATGTACCAGAAGCTTATGCCCTGGGACCATCTGGCAGGCACGCTGATCGCGCAGGAAGCCGGTGCCTATGCAGCGCGCTTCGACGGCTCGCCCTACCTGCCGCACCATGTCGACGGCGGCCTGCTGCTGGCTTCGGACAAGGACACCTGGGAACAGCTGCGCCGCGAAGTCTTTACGGTCTGACGCTCATTTGCCGAATACGAAAACGCCCGCCGGATGTCTGTCCGGCGGGCGTTTTGGTTTGAACCGTCAACAGATTACATGTGGCCGCCGTGATCGACGGTGGCATGGTCGTCCGCCGGGTGGGTGAACAGCTTGCCATTTTCCGCCCAGAGCGTCGCAAGGATCGTCAGCACACCGAAGGCTGCGAACCCCGCCACCAGCGGAAAGATCGTACCGTCGAACATCTGCCCGATGGCGCCACCGAGAAGGGCACCGCCCGTGGTCGAGACGAAGCCGGTGATTGCCGTTGCGGTGCCGGCGATATGGCCCATGGGCTCAAGGCTGATGGCCGTGAAGTTCGTGGTGATGACGGCAAAAAGCATCAGAAGCACGCTGAAGGCGATATAGGCGACGATGAACGGGGGGCGTCCGCCCAGCGCATAGAGGCTGATAGCAATGGAAATCAGCGTGAACAGGATCATCGCCACATGCGAGATACGGCGCATGCCAAAGCTGCGGACGAAATATCCATTGGCGAAATTGGCGATCGCGATGCCACCGGCGGTTCCGGCAAAGGCAAGCGGCAGCCATTCCCCGAGGCCGTAGACCACGCCGAACACCTGCTGCACGGTGACGATATAGGCACAGATGACTGCCATGAACAGCGTCAGCCCGATCATATAGCCGCAGGTGATGCGGTTGGTCAGCACCGTTACAAAGCCTGAGGTGACGGCAGCAACGGACAGGGGCTGACGCTCGGAGACCGGCAGCGATTCCTGCATCCGCAGCAGAGCCCAGACGAAGAGGATAGCGCCGATGACACCGAGCGCGATGAAGATCCAGTACCAGTCGGCAAACGATATGATCAGCTGTCCTATCGACGGGGCGACGATCGGCACAACCATGAAGACGATGAAGACATAGGACATGACGCGCGCCATATCGCGGCCGCCGAAACAGTCACGCACGATCGCCATGCTGTTGATGCGGACGGCGGCGGCACCGATGCCCTGGATGAAGCGCAGGATCAGCAGCGTCTGAAAGTCGTCGACGAAGGCGGCAAGGAACATGGTGAACGCATAAAAGGCAAGGCCTGCCAAAAGTGTGGCGCGGCGTCCGAAGGCGTCGGAAAGGCTGCCGAAGACAATCTGCGAGACGCCGAAGCCGAGGAAGAAGACACCGATGACAAGCTGGGCGTCATTCGGGTCGGAGACATTCAGTGCGGTGCCGATGGCCGGCAGCGCCGGCAGCATGATGTCGATCGCCATGGCAACGCTGGCGGTCATCAGCGCGATGGTGATGACAAATTCGAGGAAGCCAAGGCCGATCCGGCGTGAACCCTGCTGGTTCACGCCTTCTGTCGTCGAGGAGGAAGTCATTTTGTATCCTATGGGATGCTGGAGCGAAAATCGGCGTCCTGATCTGGGAGGAATCAGGACGCCGGATTGTGGGCACTGAAAAGCTTGCCTTTTTCGGCAATCAGGACAAAGCCGAGACCGATGGCAGAAAGCACGAAGAAGCCGATTGCGAGGGGCGAGACGGTACCGTCGAAAGCCTGTCCGATCGCTGCGCCGAGCACTGCGCCGCCGATCGTCTGGCTAAACCCGAGTACGGATGAGGCTGTGCCGGCAACATGGCCGAGCGGCTGCATCGCCATGGCATTGAAGTTCGGACCGATCAGGCCGAACTGGAACATCGCGAGCGCATAGAGCACGATGAACAGCCAGAGCGGAACGGGGCCAATGAGTGATGCGACCATCCAGACAAGACTGACCGTGGCAAAGCCAATCAGTGCGCCATGCGACAGGCGCCGCATGCCGTATCGCTGAACCAGGCGGGAATTGGCAAAGGAGGCGACGGCCATCATACCGGCGAAACCGGCAAAGACCAGCGGGAACCAGACGCCCAGCCCGTAGATGCCGACGAGGATCTGCTGCGCGGAATTGATGAAGCCGAACAACGAGCCGAAGATGAACGACGTCGCCAGCGTATAGAACAGAGCGATCCGGTTGGTGAGGACGATGCGGAAGGCGGCAAGGATGGAGGCTACGGTAAACGGTCGGCGATTGTCATCGTCAAGCGTTTCCGGAAGCTTGAGGCTGACCAGCGTTGCAACCAGGGCGGCGAAGAGGGCGATCACCACGAAGATCATGTGCCATTCGGCAAACAGCATGATCAACTGGCCGATGCTCGGTGCGATCACCGGCACGACCATGAAGACCATCATCACCAGCGACATGACTTCCGCCATCTGCCGGCCACCATAGACGTCGCGGACGATCGAGACGGAGATGACCCGCGTTGCCGCCGCCCCGATGCCCTGCACGAAGCGAAGAGCGAGCAGCCCGGCAAAACTTGGAACGAAGACGATGGCAATGGCGCAGACGCCGTAGATGGCGAGGCCGGAAAGCAGGGGGATCTTGCGGCCGAACCGGTCGGACAGCGGACCGAAGAACAGCTGCGCGCTTCCCATGCCGATCAGATAGGCGGTGATAACGTATTGGCGGTCGTTTTCATCGACCACGCCGAGGCTTGCCCCGATTTCCTGGAGGCCGGGGAGCATGATGTCGATGGAAATTGCGTTTATGGCCATCAGCATGGCCATCAGGGCCACGAACTGCACTTTGGAAAGCGCGGAAGGCCCGGTGTCTCGGATGTGGTGGTCATGAGATTATATCCTGGCGGATGCGCAGGGCGCATGCAGTAAGGAAGGCAACCGGCTCATCCGGCTGGACAATCGACCGTCGGCGGGCTGGAGGGCCGGTCGGCATGTCGGATACGTTTTCGGGCTCAGGCCCCATGGCGTCGCGCTGACGGAGGGGAAGACTGTCGGAACGCCACCAGACGCGGCGCCACGGAATTGTATTTCGAACCAATCGTCTAAGATTGCGGTCCTGTTCCGTCAGATCATCGTAACTCTGAGCCCATTCCAGGTGAAATGGCATTGGGAGAGGGTTCTGAAAAGCGGTCTTGAATATTAGAATCTTGTTGTAATCCTCTGGAATAAAAAAAGGCGGTAGCCCGCCTTTTCCGCTCTTGTCATGGAAGGCTGCGGATCACGCCGCGCCCTTCACCGAAATTCCCTGTTCTTCAAGATGCGACTGCAGTTCGCCTGCCTGGAACATCTCGCGGACGATGTCACAGCCGCCGACAAACTCGCCCTTGATGTAGAGCTGCGGGATCGTCGGCCAGTTCGAATAATCCTTGATGCCCTGGCGCAGATCTGCATCGGCCAGAACATTGATGCCCTTGTAGTCGACGCCGACATAATCAAGCATCTGCACGACCTGGCCCGAGAAACCACACTGTGGAAACTGCGGGGTGCCCTTCATGAAAAGAACGACATCGTTGCTCTTCACTTCATTGTCGATAAAATCGTTAATTCCGCTCATGATCTTGTCCTTCCTGCGCCCGCTTCAAGGGGCGGGGCTATCATTTTTCCTAGATAACATGGGCGCCGCCGATTTTCATCATCCAATCGAAAAAAAATGATGGCCCTCACAAATTTTCCGGACGCTTGTCCTAGCGACTGCGCGTCCTGCTCCTGGAGGCTGCCGTGCGCCTCCGGCTGACCTGCTTTTTCGGCGCTGCGCGCTTGACCGTTTTGGTTTTCTTGAAACGGCCGGTCGTTGCCGAGCGCGTCTGGCGCCGCTTTCGCTTTGTCGTCGTCTTGGTGCCGGCCTTCTTCAGGATTTCCTTGAGCACGTTCTCGACGACGCCCGTCACCAGTTCATTGATCAGGCCGGCCATGAACCTTACTCCGGTGCCGAGGTCTGCAGGGCGAGTGCATGCAGCACGCCGCCCATATTGCCCTGCAAGGCGTTGTAGACCATCTGGTGCTGCTGGACGCGGCTCTTGCCCCGGAAGGCCTCGGCCACGACTTCCGCCGCATAGTGATCGCCGTCGCCAGCCAGATCACGGATCGTGACCTTCGCGCCTGGAATGCCGGATTTGATCATGTCTTCGATATCGCCCGGTTTCATCGGCATGCTTGATACTCCCTGAAATTACTCGGCGGCGACTTTGGTCTCGCCATCCATGAAATCAGGGAACCATGATTCATGGGCCAAGCGCAATTGCTCAATTGCCAGCGGTCGTGCTGTCCCCAAGCGTCACCTTCGGGCCGCCGGTCTTGCCGATCCACGGCAATCGCCACACCTGCCGTGATGGCCTCTTCGATGATAGAGGCTGCCTTGTCGGCGGGAACCGTGACGACATAGCGGCCCTGGTCTTCCCCGAAGAAAACCGGGATCGGCATCGCCTGTCGGGCGCCGAAACCGTGCACCGATATCCGGAGGCCATCGCCATTTCGGCAACGGCCAGGGCCAGCCCGCCGGACGAGCAATCGTGAACCGCGGTGCCAGGCCATCGAGGATGAGGCCGCGGACGAAATCGCCAACCTTGCGCTCATGCGCCAGATCCACATGCGGGGCAGGGCCGTCGGTGCGGCCATGGATATCGCGCAGATAGACGGACTGGCCGAGATGCGTGCCCCAGGCTTGCCGGTGCGCCGACCAGCAGGATGGCTTCGCCTTCGGCCGCAAAGCGGATGCGGGCCATCTTCGACCAGTCCTTGAGCAGGCCGACGCCGCCGATGGTCGGGGTCGGCAGGATGCCCTGGCCGTTGGTCTCGTTGTAGAGCGAGACATTGCCCGACACGATCGGGAAATCGAGCGCCATGCAGGCTTCGCCGATGCCCTTGATGGCATGGACCAGCTGGCTCATGATTTCCGGGTGTTCCGGATTGCCGAAATTGAGGTTGTCGGTGGCGGCCAGCGGCAGGGCGCCGGTCGCGGTGATGTTGCGCCAGCATTCGGCCACCGCCTGCTTGCCGCCTTCAAACGCATCGGCCTCGACATAACGCGGCGTGACGTCGGAGGAGAAGGCGAGCGCCTTGGTGGCATGGCCTTCGACGCGCACGACGCCGGCATCGCCGCCCGGCAGTTGCAGCGAATTGCCCTGGATCAGCGTGTCATACTGCTCGTAGACCCAGCGGCGCGAGGAATTGTTGGCCGAGCCGACCAGCGACAGCAGCGCATCGGCAACATCGGCCTGCGGCATGTCGTTGGCAGCGAGCGGGGCAGCGACCTTGGCCGGCGTCCAGGGACGGTCATATTCCGGGGCCTCGTCGCCGAGTTCCTTGATCGGCAGGTTGGCGACTTCCTCGCCCTGATGGAGGACGCGGAAACGCAGGTCGTCGGTGGTCTTGCCGACGATGGCGAAGTCGAGACCCCATTTGACGAAGATCGCCTTGGCGACCTCTTCCTTCGACGGGCTCCAGCACCATGAGCATGCGCTCCTGGCTTTCCGACAGCATCATTTCATAGGCGGTCATGCGCTCTTCGCGCACCGGCACCTGATCGAGATCAAGCTCGATGCCGAGATCGCCCTTGGCGCCCATTTCGACGGCCGAGCAGGTGAGGCCGGCCGCACCCATGTCCTGGATGGCGATGACGGCGCCGGTCTTCATCAGTTCGAGGCAGGCTTCCAGCAGGCATTTTTCGGTGAAGGGGTCGCCGACCTGGACGGTCGGGCGCTTTTCCTCGATCGATTCGTCGAATTCGGCCGATGCCATGGTCGCGCCGCCGACGCCGTCGCGACCGGTCTTGGCACCGAGATAGACGACCGGCAGGCCGACGCCCTTGGCTTCCGAGAGGAAGATCGCATCGGACTTGGCAAGGCCGGCCGCAAAGGCGTTGACGAGGATATTGCCGTTGTAGCGGGCGTCGAACTCGACTTCGCCGCCAACGGTCGGCACGCCGAAGGAATTGCCGTAGCCGCCGACGCCGGCAACGACGCCGGAGACGAGATGGCGGGTCTTCGGATGATCCGGCGCGCCGAAGCGCAGCGCGTTCATCGCGGCAATCGGACGTGCGCCCATGGTGAAGACGTCGCGCAGGATGCCGCCGACGCCGGTCGCAGCACCCTGGTAGGGCTCGATATAGGACGGGTGGTTGTGGCTTTCCATCTTGAAGACGACGACAATCGCCATCATCGATATCGACGACGCCGGCATTTTCGCCGGGACCCTGGATGACGCGCGGGCCGGTGGTCGGCAGCGTCTTCAGCCATTTCTTCGAGGACTTGTAGGAGCAGTGCTCGTTCCACATCGCCGAGAAGATGCCCAGTTCCGTGAAGGTCGGCTCGCGGCCGATCAGGGACAGGATGCGCTGATATTCATCCGGCTTCAGCCCGTGCGAGGCGATCAGGTCCGGGGTGATGGGGCGGGTGTTGGAAATGGTCATCGGGTGCCGTGAAATCCATATGGGGAGCGTTAGGGCCTCTTTATCGCAAGCCGCAGACCGGTGCGATAGGAAAAACGCATAATCACAAACCAAAGCGGGACTCTTGACAGGAGAATGAAGTTATTTTTATTTTGTTCTTGGTTCCATGCGACCTGCCGCTCGCGTCCAATCGGACATGGTGAATGCACGGATTTGTTGATCGAACCCTGTTTCGGGCGGTCATGTCAGCAAGGCGAGCAGTGACATCTTACTCCGCCCAGATAGGGATCGAAAAATGCGCACATTTCGCGATGCGAAAGTGATGGCAAAAACGCTGTCCGATGTCCTGGCTCAAAAAGAGATCCGGATCGGCCACGGCGAAAGTCTGGAAATTGTTGCTCGCCAGTTCGGTTTCGAGAATTGGAATATTCTCGCTGCAAAGCTCACAGGCGATGTGCAGGAAGGGCCTGTTCACAAGCTGCCTGAAGGCTGGTTCCCCGCGGGCTCACGGCCTGAATTTTACGACATGGGTATTGAAAAGGCCCATCACGGAGCGATTGCTTCGATAAAGCGACGGCCCGAGACCGATGGGCTGGACGATGCGACAAGGTCTTTCGGGACAATGATGCAAAGCATCGAGGCAAAAGCATATATCGGTGGCAGGGTGAAGTTCTCGGCCTGGCTGAGGACCGAGGCGGTGATTTCGGCCGCAACGATCTGGCTGCGCATCGATAACGAACACGGCAGCATCAGGTTCGACAATATGGAATATCGCGAAGAGGAAGGTGCAGTCCGCAGAACCAGTGATTGGGTCTACCGTTCGATCATTCTCGATGTGCCCGAAACGGCGCGCAGCATTCACTACGGGTTTTATCTGCGCGGCAAGGGTGCCGCGTTCGCAAGGGATTTTTCCCTTGAGGTCGTCGATGATTCCGAGCCGGTTTCGACCGGCGAAATGAAGCGGCCAAACGAGCCGGCGGCGGAGAAGTCGTTTCTGCTGCGTCCGACAAATCTGGGACTGGTGTGACAATTACCCACTGCTGGCTCAGGGACGGCTTTCTTCAGGCAAAACTGTCGTAGCCCGTCCTGCCGCTATCAAGCAGGCGGCGCAGCGTCTGGAAGCCGTGACGCACCTCCTCGCGATTTTGCGGGGAGGAAAAGCCGATGCGGGCGCGGTGAAAAACGTTGTCCGTGCGGCCGGCCTTGAACTCGTCCTCGTCATCGACAAGCACGCCTTCGGCAAGGGCTGCATTCTTGAACGTGCCGGATAGCCAGGGTTCCGGCAGCTTCAGCCAGAGGAAAGGCACATGCGGATGGGAGTTGAACTCCAGGCCTGAAAATATGTCGCGGGCCATCTGCTCGCGCAGCCTGATTTCCGCGATGCCATTTTCACGCAGTCTTCGCCCTTCACCGGTGAGCACCAGCCGGGCACAAAGCTCGGCCAGAAGGAAAGGCATGCCGCCGCTGACCATCTTGTGGGCGATACGGATACGCTGGCTGAAATGCGGCGGGCAGGCGACCCAGCCGCCACGAACCCCGGCGGCCACCGATTTCGACAGGCCACCGACGAGAAACGTGCGCTCCGGTGCAAGTTCGGCCAGAAGCGGCGTCGGGTCGCCGGTCATGGCGCCATAGAGATCGTCCTCCAACAGCCAGACGCCATGGCGCCGGGCGATATCGACGATCGCCTGGCGCCGCTCCAGCGACAGCGTGATCACCGTCGGGTTCTGCGCAGCCGGCATCAGGAAGGCGAGCTTGGGATGCTGCTGCGCGCAGACCCTTTCGAAGTCTTCAGGGATCAGGCCGAACTGATCCGATTCCATGAGGACCTGCCGGCGGCCGATCAGCCCGGCGCTGCGACTGATCTGCGAATAGGTCAGATTCTCGAAAGCGATCTTGTCGCCGGGTGCCGTGACGGCGGCGATGATCGCAACCGCACCGGCATGGGCACCGAGCGTCGGCACGATGCAATCGGGGGCAGGGCGGAAATTGCCCTTGGCCAGCCATTGGCTTCCCGCCTCGAACCAGTGATCGGGGAAATTGCGGGCATAGCTGGCGATATCCAGCTGATGCTCTCGGGTAATGTCATGCAGCAGGGCTTCAAGCGTCGCACCCTGGCCGACATCGGGGGCGGCCGTGCTGTCGAAACGCAATTTGCCCGAGGGCGCATTGATGGGGCGTGTGCCGGCGAGCGATGCCGTCAGCGGGTCGGCCTGTTCTGCGGGCCTGCTTTCCGGCTTGTCGAGCACATAGGTACCGCGGCCGACTTCGCCGCTGACGAGGCCGCGTTCGCGCACCAGCGTGTAGGCCCGCCCGACGGTGCCGATTGTCACCCCGATATCGAAGGCGAGATTGCGTTGTGGCGGCAGCTTTGTGCCAACCGAGAGCACGCCATCCATGATCGCCTGCTCGATCTGGTCGGCAATACGGGCGTAAAGCGGGCCTTGGCCCTGCGTGGGGTCGGGGATCCAATTTGTCATGGTGACAATTATCTACATTGCACCAATTGCCGTGTCAATTATGCAGTGTCGCTATTGATGCAAACGCACAATCCAATTGATTGGGTACAATGATGACAATGCAGCCAATAGAGACAATCGTGACAATAGAGGCAATTCAATCGGGCGGCGTAATATCATCCGAAACCCGCATCTGGTCGCACCGCCGCATTGCGGCGGGACTTGCGCGCGCGTGGGCCTGGCTGATGTGGCAGAGTGAAAAGTCACGGACGCGAATTGCGCTGTCAGAACTGACGGATAGCCAGCTCGATGACATCGGCGTCACGCGGGCCGAGGCACGACGGGAAGCCTGCCAGTCCTTCTGGAATTGACCGCACAGCCGCATTCCTCAAGGCTGAGGAATGCGCGACAATCTGCTCTTTTGCCTGTCTGCGAGCGCTATGATGCGTGTATCAGTTACAGGCGGGATTGCCGGAGGCCCAGCGGCGGATATCCGTCTTCATGCGGGCGCCGACGGGCTCATCAAGCAGGGGGCCGAAAGCCTGCAACTGCGCGGGTTGTCCCTCGGCCTGGACAACGGCGAGAGGCCGCGATTCCGGAGAGTTGCGATGCACGATCAGAATACGCGGGCGGCCGGAGAAGGAATTGAGTTCCGGAGCAAGACGGTAGGCCTTGAAGGCAGCGTCGCCCGACTTGAACCAGCAGCGATTGGCACCGAGCGCGACACGCTCCATGGTCGGCAGCGCCGCAGCGCTGCGAGCCGGGGCCGGCGGCCGGTCCGACTGGCAGCCGGCTACCAGAGCCAAAAAGCCCGTTGCGCCGGCAAGCGCCAGTGTGCGGAAGATGAGGGATGTGCGCATCGGAAAGCCTCGGTGATTCGATCTCGTATCGAAGCTTCTACCAGCCAGAAGGTTAAGCGGCGATGACTTCGAGCGCCGATGCGAACAGTCCGCGACCGTCTGCGCCGCCATGGGCAGCCTCGATCAGGTTTTCCGGGTGCGGCATCATGCCGAGAACATTGCCCTTCGCGTTCATCACGCCGGCAATGTCGTTGATCGAGCCGTTGGGGTTGGTGCCATCCGCATAGCGGAACACGACCTGACCATTGCCTTCGATCGACTTCAGCGTCTCTGCATCGGCGAAATAATTGCCGTCGTGATGGGCGACCGGGCAGCGGATGATCTGGCCCTTGGCTGTAGGCGCGGGTGAAGTCCGTGTCAGCGTTGACCACTTCGAGCTTGATTTCCTTGCAGACGAATTTCAGCGACGCATTGCGCATCAGCGCGCCCGGCAGCAGACCGGCCTCGACGCAGGATCTGGAAACCGTTGCAGACGCCGAGAACCTTGACGCCGGCTTCTGCCTTTGCCTTGATTGCCTGCATGACCGGCATGCGCGCCGCGATCGCGCCGCAGCGCAGATAGTCGCCATAGGAAAAGCCGCCGGGGATGACGATCAGGTCGACATCCGGAATCTCGGTTTCGGTCTGCCAGATCGTGACTGGCGCCGTACCGGAAATCTTGGTGATCGCAGCGATCATGTCACGATCGCGATTGAGGCCTGGAAGCTGGACGACGGCGGACTTCATGGGTGCGGTTCAAACCTTGATTGGGCCTCGGCAAGCTCACGCAGCTCTAGGCGGTTTTCGATACGGTCGAGGCGGGTCTCGATGATGCGCGATAGAACCGCGTAGATGTTGTTGAATGTCCTGCTGCATCGGATGAATCATGGTTGCGCACGGATCAGGATTCAGTTCTAGTCGAAGGTCACGCTGACCATCCTTCAGCGAGCTACGTCTGCCATGGATGCGTTTCAGCAGTTCATACATCAGTTCGTTTGTGATCGTCGGCCATCGTCACCACCTCATTCAACCCTTAGGCGAGTGAGATAGTGTAATTCTCAATCACCGTGTTGGCGAGCAGTTTTTCGCACATGGCTTTCAGGTCGGCCTCGGCCTTGGCCCTGTCGGCAGTCTCGATCTCGAGATCGAAGACCTTGCCCTGGCGGACATGGCCGATGCCGTCGAAACCGAGCGCGCCGAGCGCGCCTTCGATTGCCTTGCCCTGGGGGTCGAGAACGCCGTTCTTCAGCGTCACAGTCACGCGTGCCTTGATCACTGTTGTCTTTCCCTGACTTACTTCACCAGAACCGGGCCGGATGCCGCGCGGTGGTTCGTTTTCATTGATGATGCCGAGACGGCGTGCCACTTCCTGATAGGCTTCGAGCAAGGCCGCCGAGATCGCGGCGGAAGCGGTCCTTGTCCATCTTTTCCTTGGTCTCGACGTCCCACAGACGGCAGCTGTCCGGCGAAATTTCGTCCGCCAGGATGATGCGCATCATGTCGCCTTCGTAAAGCCGGCCGCATTCGATCTTGAAATCGACGAGCTGGATGCCGACGCCGAGAAACAGGCCGGTCAGGAAGTCGTTGATGCGGATGGCAAGCGCCATGATGTCGTCGAGTTCCTGCGGGCTTGCCCAGCCGAAGGCGGTGATGTGCTCTTCGGAGACCATCGGATCGTCCAGCGCGTCGGACTTGTAATAGAATTCGATGATCGAGCGCGGCAGGACCACGCCTTCCTCGATGCCAAGGCGCTTGGACAAGAGAACCGGCGGCGACGTTGCGCACGACGATCTCAAGCGGGATGATCTCCACTTCCTTGATCAACTGCTCGCGCATGTTGAGGCGGCGGATGAAATGGGTCGGGATGCCGATCCTGTTCAGGTGCGTGAAGATATATTCGGAAATGCGGTTGTTGAGCACGCCCTTGCCGTCGATGACTTCGTGCTTCTTCGCGTTGAAGGCAGTCGCATCATCCTTGAAGAACTGGATCAGCGTGCCGGGCTCGGGACCTTCGTAAAGGATCTTTGCCTTGCCCTCGTAGATGCGGCGGCGACGATTCATCAATTTTGTCTCTATGGTTGCTGGCGCTCTTGGGTTGCGCCATCGGCATTTTCTAGTCGGGTCCATATCCGAAAAGATCAGATTTCACAATCACGCACTTACCCGTTCCCCTGAATTAGATGGCGCTGCCATGAAAGTGATGATGGAGCGAAAACTTCGCATTGCACTTTCGGCAGTGTTTTGGTTTATGGGCACCAAGCCGTTCAGGCGCTCAATCGTTTGGGAGATGGAATCATGGCCAGCATGCAGGATCGCGAAAAAGCATTCGAATCGAAATTCGCTCTCGACGAAGAGCTGAAGTTCAAGGCGGAAGTTCGCCGCAACAAGCTGATCGGTCTCTGGGCTGCTGGTCTGCTTGGCAAGGAAGATGCCGACGCCTATGCGAAGGAAGTGGTTGCTGCTGATTTCGAAGAGGTCGGCCATGAAGATGTCGTGCGCAAGCTGCGCGCCGATTTCGATGCGGCCGGCATCGCCCAGACCGACGACCAGATTCGCCTGAAGATGCTGGAGCTGCTGTCTGAAGCAGTAACGCAGATCCAGAACGGCTGATCGGCCACAATCTGAAATTTTGGTTTGAAATCCGCTCAGCCTGGCTGGGCGGATTTTTTTACGTGATGAGATCCTTGCGGATCCTCTGCTGCAACGGCTTGCCTGCGAAATCCGGATTGTGCCAGCTTCTGGATCTGGCAAAAGCCTGAAGATCCGCCTTCGGCATCGGCTTTGCGAAGGCATAGCCCTGCAAGGTGTCGCATCCGAGATCGCGCAGGATCTGTGCATGCGTGAGTGTTTCGACGCCCTCGGCGACCACCTCGATGTTGAGGGAGTGGCCAATGTCGATGATCGAGCCGACGAGGCGACGTTGCTCGACAACGTCCTTTATGGGCTCCACCAGGGCGCGGTCGATCTTCAGGCGCTTTGGGCTGAGTTTCAGCAGGCCAACGATGGACGCGTGTCCTGTCCCGAAATCGTCGATTTCGATATCGATGCCGAGTTCCTTCAAAGCGCTGATCGTCTCGCTCACGGATTCCTCGAGATCATCCAGAAAGATCGATTCCAGCAGTTCGAAGGAGAGAATGCCGGGTCGAATCTTCAACGCTTTCAAACTATCAACCAGACCGGGATCGCGCAGCCGGCGGGAGGAGACGTTGACCGAAAGGCGTTCGATCCCAAGCTCCATCTTTTCCCACTCGTCGAAATCCTTCAAGGCCTGTTCTGCGATGATGCGATCGATTGCCGTCAGCGCATTCATGTCTTCGGCAACCTGGAGAAAATAGGCGGGGGCCAGCAGGCCGTGCACCGGATGGTGCCAGCGAACCAAGGTTTCCACGCTGGTAATCTCCAGTGAAAGTGCCGAGAACTGCGGCTGGTAGAAGGGCACGAACTCGTGCTCCTCCAGTCCCTTCATGATCTCGTCGGCCGTTTTCTTGGCGTGATGGATCTGCTTCTGGAGTTGCGTCGTGAAGAATTCATAACGATTGCGGCCAAGGCTCTTGGCGCGATAAAGCGCGATGTCGGCGTTCATCAGCGACTGTTTGGCATCGTGCTTGTCGTCACCGAGCCAGGCTATGCCGACACTGGCCCCGAAGCGACAAAGATGCCCCTTGTAGGCAACGGGCTGACGAAGGGCGGCGATGATGGCGTCGGTCATTTTCACGATGTCGGCTCTGACACGACCGCCGCCGCAAAGAACGACAAACTCGTCGCCGCCAATCCGGGCCACGAAATCATCGGTCTTCACCAAAGTGGCCAGGGTCTTGGCGGTGTGGATGAGCATCGCGTCCCCGGCCTGGTGACCGAGCGTGTCGTTGATCTGTTTGAAACGATCCAGATCGATATGGAGAATTGCGGAGTGCTGCAGCCGCTTGCCGGCAAAATCATCGAGCCGCTGATCGAGATAGCGTCGATTGGGAAGACCCGTCAGATGGTCATGGAGCGCATTGTATTCGATGCGAACCTTTGCTGCCTCAAGCTCCTGATTGCGCGCGTCCGCCAGCATTTTCGCGCGTGCCAATTCCTCCTGCAATGCGACGTCTTCGGTAACATCCCAATTGGCACCAATCAGCCTGGTTGCACCATTCATGTCGATATAAGGTGTTGCGTTCGAGCGGATGGACTTTACCGTTCCATCCTCCAGAACGATCCGGAAACCGTTCACAAACGGTTTCTGGTCCCGGATGCCCTCTGCAACCCTTGCGGATGCGCTGTTCAGGTCATCCGGGTGGACGAATTTTTCCCATATCGGAGGCGTGTTGCGGCTTGCCTGTCTGTCGATACCGTAGATCTGCATCATCCGCTCGTCCCAGTGGATCTCACCCGTATCGAGATTGACGTCGAAGACGCCGATTCTCGAGACGTCGAGGGCGAGCCGCATCTTGCGGGTCACTTCTGCAAGCTGTGCTTCGGCGCGCTTGTGGTCGGTGATGTCCGTATCGGTCCCGATGATGCGGCTTGGCTTGCCGTCCGGAAACCACTCGATGCAGGAGCCGCGGCTTTCGATCCAGACCCAGTGGCCGTCGGCGTGGCGCTCGCGGTACTGGAAAACATTGAAGGCGACTTCGCCTTCATCCTGCTGGCGAATGGACGCGATTACATGGGCGTGATCGTCGGGATGGACGCCTTCCATCCATTTCTCCAGCGAACCGTCGACAGGGGCATCGGGAGCGACACCGCGAAGTTTGCGCCAGGTCGGTGAATAGAAGTATTCGTTCGTCTTGAAATCGTGATCCCAGACACCCTGATACGCACTTTCCAGGGCATATTTCCAGCGGGTCTCGCTTTTCTGCAGGGTTTCAAGCACGTTCAGTATGCCGTCGATCAATTGCACGGCGACGACGACCCGCGGCTGCGCCTGCTGCCCGGCCAATTTGGAAACGCTGATCATCGTCCGCACCGGACCGGAATTTTCCGGCTGCAGGCGAATGGATATCGCCGCCAGGGGGATGGCCGGGTTTTCCGCGCTGCGAAGGGCGTTGTCGAAAACGTCCCGGTCTTCAGGATGGACGATCAGGCCGAACGGCTTGCCCCGAGCGATATCGACTCCCGCCAGTTGCGCCATTGCAGGGTTGGCGAGTTCGATGGTGCCATCAGTGTCAAGGATGCAGACAGCAGTCGTGACCTGATCGAAAATCGCTGAAGCGTGTTCGGTCGTCACCGGCTGTGGTGTTTCGTGACCGTTTGTTTTTTCTTCTGTTTTCGACACGAATGTTCGATCTCGCTTCGTTTCAGCGATGATGATCAACGACAATGAAGTTCAGATTAATTACAACAGGTTTGCCGGGCAACAGGGCAATCGGCCTGTCGTGTTTCGGCCGAAAAGTGCCAAACGCTTCCAGCATTTTTCTCAGCCCGCGATCTGCGCTGACGCGACTGTTGTTCAAGGTTTCAGCCGGCTCAGGAACTGGGCGAAAACCATGGTGCCCTCCGGCCAGGGACCGTGGCCGGACTCTGTGTTGATGTGACCGGATTCGCCGGCGTCAACCAGCAGGGAGCCCCAGGCATTGGCAATGTCGCCCGCATGTTCATAGCTTCCGAAAGGATCGTTGCGGCTGGCGACGATCATCGAGGGAAAGGGGAGAGGATCGCGCGGGTAGGGGCCAAATGTCATCAGGTGCTTCGGCCTGATTTTCGGATTGGCGACATCCGGTGGTGCGACCAGAAAAGCCCCTGCGATCTTCTTGTCGATCCCCGACAGGGCATGGGCGACGGCGGCAACGCCGAGCGAGTGGGCGACGAGCACGATCGGCTTGGTCGCCGCATTCGCCTCTTCCACCATGCGCGCAATCCAGTCCTCGCGCACCGGCTTCGCCCAATCGCTTTGTTCGACACGCCGCGCCGAGGCGAGCTTGCTTTGCCAGCGTGTCTGCCAGTGCTCAGGGCCGGAGTTGGTGTAGCCGGGGACGATGAGGATGTCTGCTTCGGATGTTTTCATGGTAGAGGCGATGTGAGGTCGAGGAGAACGGAAGTCAAGCGAAAGCGTGTGGATTGGGCCCCAGGATACAAGCAAGGGCCATCGTCTCACAACCAGCTTTGTGCTCAACGTGGTGCGAAGGATGGGGGACCGGAATGCAAACGTCCTGGCTCGGTACCGCGACGGCACTGTTCCCGATGTCGCGTCATGGGCCACGCTAAACGCGAAATTCTGAGCCGAGGGCTAGAGAAAATACTTGTAGAACGACGCAAGCTGCGCTTCGCGGTTTGATGAAAATGCAGCAGCCGGATCCCGATCCTGTCGCCGCGATACCAGTGCACGATCCCCGTCAGCCTTCCCAGTTCCTCGCTCTCGATGGAGACTTCCTGTCCGGTCTTGGCATCGATGTCGAAAAAAAGCTGGAAGCAGATGCCGGCTGGCGACAGGTCCTTGACCACGCCGCGGCTCGTTCCGTTCTTGCAGGTGACGGTTCCGGTGAACGTTGTCGCTGTCCGCCGGGCTTTGCGCTCGATGACTTGCTGCTGTGGCATGTATCCTCCCCGGACGTAATCGATCGTCAGTCGGGAATGGTCCCAGAAAAGGTTGAATTTTTTTTGAGGGATTTTGCCGGCATTTTATCGATCTGCCCCGAATACGGACAGGTCGAAGGAGGGAGGCGCTTTCGCCTCCCTCGCAATCCTCAACCGAAGACGCGGCGGAAAATCGTATCGACGTGTTTCGTGTGATAGCCCAGATCGAATTTTTCGCGAATTTCGCTTTCGGGCAATAGGGCGCGCACTTCGCTGTCGGCCAGCAGTTCCTCGAGGAAGTCCTTGCCTTCCTCCCAGACGCGCATGGCATTGCGCTGGACGAGGCGGTAGGAATCCTCGCGGGACGCGCCGGCCTGGGTCAGGGCCAGGAGCACGCGCTGCGAATGAACAAGACCGCGGAACTTGTTCATGTTCTTCATCATGTTGTCGGGATAGACGAGCAGCTTGTCGATGACGCCGGTCAGGCGGGCCAGAGCAAAATCGAGGGTCACTGTCGCATCCGGGCCGATCATGCGCTCGACCGAGGAGTGCGAGATATCGCGCTCGTGCCAGAGCGCCACGTTTTCCATGGCCGGCAGGGCAAAGGCCCGGACCATGCGCGACAGGCCGGTGAGGTTTTCGGTCAGCACCGGATTGCGCTTGTGCGGCATGGCCGACGAGCCCTTCTGGCCCGGAGAGAAGTATTCCTCAGCTTCCAGCACTTCGGTGCGCTGCAGATGGCGGATTTCGGTTGCCACGCGCTCGACGCAGGATGCGATGACCCCGAGTGTCGCAAAATACATCGCATGACGGTCGCGCGGAATGACCTGGGTCGAGACCGGCTCTGCCGCAAGCCCCATCGCCTTGGCGACATGTTCCTCGACGCGCGGGTCGATATTGGCGAAAGTGCCGACGGCGCCGGAAATCGCGCAGGTGGCGATTTCCTCGCGGGCTGCGATCAGGCGCTTCTTGCAGCGCTCGAATTCGGCATAGGCCAGCGCCAGCTTGACGCCGAAGGTCGTCGGCTCGGCATGGATGCCGTGCGAGCGGCCGATGGTGACGGTGTCCTTGTGCTCGAAGGCGCGGCGCTTGAGCGCTTCCAGCAGCTTGTCGAGATCGGCGAGCAGAAGGTCGCTCGCCTTGACGAGCTGCACGTTGAAGCAGGTGTCCAGCACGTCGGATGAGGTCATGCCCTGGTGGACGAAGCGTGCATCCGGGCCGACGATTTCGGCGAGATGCGTCAGGAAGGCGATGACGTCATGCTTGGTGACGGCCTCGATCGCATCGATGCGGTCGACGTCGAAGGTGGCAGCCCCGCCCTTTTCCCAGATCGTGCGGGCGGCTTCCTTGGGAATGACGCCCAACTCGGCCAGCGCGTCGCAGGCATGCGCCTCGATCTCGAACCAGATGCGGAATTTGGTTTCCGGCGACCAGATGGCCACCATTTCCGGGCGGGAATAACGCGGGATCATGAGCTCTCAGCTTTCGTCATCAGGGAAGTTTGGTTGTGCCTCTAGCAAAGATGGCGCGCAATCTCAACGCTGCATGTGGTGGGGGCGCAGCGCCAGCCACACGCTGACGCCGACCAGCACCGCCAGTCCGAAGGGAAGGTATAGCCTGACGCCCATCACAACGAACTGGTAGGAGGCCGACGCCGAGGTGTAGACGAACTGGTAAATCCATATCCTGGTGCCGAAGGGCGCATGCCATTGCTGGAAGAAAAGGCGATAGTCCATGGCAAACAGCAGGGTCGTCGCGGCGATCGTCAGAATGGTGAAACAGAGAAAATAGGCTGCAAACCGCGTTTCGACGCTTCGATCCAAAGCACAGAAACGACCGATGAGGATCGAAAGGGGCCAGGCGATGGCGCCACCAGCGAAATAGAGTCCGAGAATTTTTGTCAGCTGGAACGTCGCTCCGCCTTCGCGCATCAGCAGCGCGATGAAGGCGGATGTGGCCATAAGCAGACCCCAGACCGGGATGCCAAGCAGAAGCTCATAGCGGGTCGGCAATGCTGCCCGCAGGCGTCGTCCTGAGCGCCCGAAGACCCCATGCGGTTCGACCATGGCCCGTCCAGGGTCGACCGTCATTGGCCGGTACCAGCGCAAAGGCCGGCGGCACAGTTCATTTCTGACCGCTTTCCGCCGCTGTCCGCAATACGTCGATCGCGCTGCGGTAGCCTTCGACCGAACCGGCCTTGAAGATCGCCGAGCCCGCAACAAAGACGTTGGCGCCGGCGCTGGAGGCGATTGCGATCGTATCGGGTGCAATACCGCCATCGACTTCGAGATCGATGGGGCGGTCGCCGATCATGGCGCGGATGCGGCGGATCTTTTCGGCTGTCGCATCAACGAATTTCTGGCCGCCGAAGCCCGGATTGACCGTCATGACCAGCACCAGATCGACCGTATCGAGCACGTATTCGATGACGCTTTCAGGGGTGGCCGGATTGAGCGAAACGCCGGCCTTCTTGCCAAGGTTCCGGATCGTCTGCAGCGACCGGTGGAGATGCGGGCCGGCCTCTGCATGCACGGTGATGATATCGCAACCGGCCTTGGCGAAGGCTTCGAGGTAGGGATCGGCCGGGGCGATCATCAGGTGGCAATCAAAGGTCGCGGTCGTGTAGGGGCGCAATGACTTGATGACATCAGGGCCAAAGGAGATATTGGGGACGAAATGACCGTCCATCACGTCGAGATGGATCCAGTCGGCCCCAGCCTCTGCGACATCGCGCACTTCCTGACCGAGCTTTGCAAAATCGGCAGCCAGAATAGAAGGCGAAATCCGGATCGGAAGGGGCATGATGCAAGGCTCCATAGGTTTTTCCGGCCATAGCATTGCTTCAGGGATCAAACAACGGCCTAAGTTCCGTTGTGGTTACCGCTGGTCCCTGAACGATCGCCAGGACGGCAGGAGATCGCCATCGGCCGGCTCTGCGTCATGGACGCCGCGCGCGATCGCGCGTGCCATGGTGGAGGCCGCTGCGGCACCCAGATCGATGAAATCCTGAACGCTCACATTCCTGCCGCTTGCGCCTGTCGCCAGTGCGAACACCAGGTCGCCATCAAGCGGAGTGTGCGAGGGCCACAGCGCCCGCGAAAATCCGTCATGGGCGGCAATCGCCAGACGCTTTGCTTCCGCCTTGGACAAAACAGCATCCGTTGCGATGACGGCGATCGTCGTGTTCTCTGCCGCAGCCTGCCGACCGCGGAACTTGATGCGCAGATCGCGGGCATTGCCCGGAAACGGGTGCGGCACGCCAAGCCCCCCGAATTCGCCGTCTTCCTCGAACGGGGCTGCCCAGAAATGTCCGGTATCGCCGATCGTTGCGGAACCGAGCGCGTTGACCGCGACCAGTGCCCCGACGGTGATGCCGTTTGGCAGGCAGCGTCGATGCCGAGCCGAGGCCGCCCTTGAAGGTCGCGGTCAAGGCGCCGGTGCCGGCCCCTGCAGTGCCCGTGGCAAAATGTCCGCTCGCCGCCCGGACGGCGTCATAGCCGAGGTCACGATAGGGCGGATAGCGACCCCAGTCCTTCACGCCGCCATTGATGAGGTCAAACAGGATGGCTGCCGGAACGATCGGGACGCGATGCGGGCCAACGGCAAATCCACGCCCCATTTCGCGCAGCGCCGCCTGAACGCCGGATGCGGCGTCGAGGCCGAAGGCCGAGCCGCCGGACAGCACGATCGCATCGACGCTCTGGACGGTGTTGTGCGGCTCCAGCAGATCGGTTTCGCGGGTGCCCGGCGCACCGCCGAGGACCTGCACGGCGGCAATTGCCGGCGGATCGCAGAGCACAACGGTTACGCCGGATTTCAGCGCCGCATCCGCAGCGTTTCCGACGGTCAGGCCGCCGACATCTGTGATCAGGTTGAGCGGGCCGGGCCGCATCAGTTTGCCGCGGCAAGAGGCGGCACAGGCACGAAACGTCCGTCCAGCCATTGCATCAGTTGGTAGGGATTGTCCGAAAGCTCGTGGGCATTGTCGAAGCGGATCGGGCCGAGGGCCGTCGGGTAGGGGCCTTTGGCCAGCGCATCCAGCAATCCGGTTCCATCCTTTTCCGCCTGGTCCTTTGCCTGTTCCAGCAGCGTTGCCGCGGCGAAGGCCGGCAGGACATATCCCTCCGGCACAAGCCCTGCGGCCTTCATGGCATCGCTGACGGGTTTTGCCTCGGCCTGTCTGGCATAGTCCGGCAGGGTGACGGCCAGCACGCCGTTTTCCAGGGGCACCGTCTGGTCCGCGGCGCTCAGCGCTTCGCCGCCCATGAGGGTGAGCTCAAACGCTTCTGCCTTTGCGTCACGCGCGATGATCGCCGTGTCGATGCGGTCACCACCGGTAAAAACATGGGTGGCGCCGCTTTTGGCCAGCCGGCGTACAAGCGCCACCTGCTGTTCCTGGGCCGGCCGGTAGGTGTCGTTGAACACGGGCGTCAGCCCGATCGCCGCCAGCGCCTCGCGCACGCTTTCGACAAGCTCGCGCCCGTGGATCGTACCGTCATCGATCAGGCCGAGAGGCTCGTTCTTCCAGCGCGACAGGATGATGTCGGTTATGCGTGCTGCTTCCGCCCCGGCGCTGGGCACCAGCCGGAAGAAGGGCCATTTCTTGCGTAGCGCATCCTCCATCAGGATATCGGAGCGGACGCTGAGTGAAAGTGCTGGGATCGACTGCTCTGCAAGGGCCGGCAGCACGGCCTCCAGGCTTTCCGTGCAGAGAAAGCCGATGGCGGCCTCCGCGCCAGCGGCGATCAGAGCCTTGGCAAGCGCTTCGCCATCCGCGGCCTCGCAGGTTTCATTGATCGGGATGATCTCCGAGCCGCGGTCCTGTGCCTGGAACTGCGCGCCATCCAGCATCTGCTTTCCGAGAAGCGCAAATGGTCCCTCGGTCGGCGCGATGACGGCGATCTTCAAGCCTTCCGCCCGCGCCGGGGTGGCCTGCGTCATCGCCGCCATGTTCATGCCGGTCAGGATCAGGATTGCGACGAAGGAACGGTACATGCAGCTTCCACCTTGAGAAAGGCCATGTTTTAAAGATGTGGTCGCAAGCGTCAAAGGAAAAGATCCAAGCCAGCCAGCGTGCGAAGACGATTGCCGCAATTAAGCCAGAAAATTACCGCCTGCCGGGTTTCATAAATCTTTTCAGCGGTTATGTATGGCAGCACTCGTTCAGGAGACAGCAGTGTTGGATAAGCCGCGACTCGATCCGTTGACCTACCGTGATGCCATGAGCCGTCTTGCGGCGCATGTTCAGGTGATCACGGCCGCCAAGGACGGTGAGCGTCGTGGCGTCACGGTGACGGCCGCCTGCTCCGTCTCGGACAGCCCGCCGACGGTTCTGGTCTGCCTGAACGGTGCCAATCCGCGCAATGCCATTTTCTCGGCTGGCGGCAGCTTCGCGCTCAATCTTCTTTCGGCCGATCAGACCGATATTGCCCATGCTTTTTCAGGACGCGATCAACTGGACGCTGACTTGCGCTTTTCAAAAAGCGCCTGGACGACCCTTGAAACCGGCTCTCCGGTGCTGTGCGATGCCGCGGCCGCCTTCGATTGCCGGATCGTGGATGTGAAGACGGTGGCGACCCATATCGTGCTGTTCGGCGAGGTCGTTGCGATCAGGCTCGGGGAGAAGAAACCGGCTCTGCTTTATCTGGACCGGAGCTATCGCACGCTGTAGGTTTTCCCCAGGGAGAACGCATCATGACGTCATATCAGAACGGGACGATACCCGCCTCCATCGGCGAGACGATGGCAATGCTCGAATCGGGCGACTATCTGGCAGGCACGGCGCTGGCCACGGTTCTCTTTCTGTCGCTGCGCATGAAGCGTCCTTTGTTTCTCGAGGGAGAGGCTGGTGTCGGCAAGACGGAGATTGCCAAGGTTCTCGCCAAAGCCCTGAACCGCCCGCTGATCCGGCTGCAATGCTACGAGGGGCTTGACGTCTCGTCCGCCGTCTATGAGTGGAACTACCCCGCCCAGATGCTGGAAATCCGTCTTTCCGAGGCATCCGGAACCACCGACCGGTCGCGCATAGAAAGCGATATCTTTTCCGAGAAGTACCTGATCCGCCGCCCTGTGCTGCAGGCCATTTCGGCGCAATCGGGCAACGCGCCGGTGTTTCTCATCGATGAGCTGGATCGCACCGATGAAGCGTTCGAGGCATTTCTGCTGGAAGTGCTGTCCGATTTCCAGGTGACGATCCCGGAACTCGGCACGATCCGCGCGCAGGAGCCACCGATCGTCATCATCACCACGAACCGCACCCGCGAAGTGCATGATGCGCTGAAGCGCCGTTGCCTCTATCACTGGGTCGACTATCCCGGGGCCGAGCAGGAACTGGAGATCATCAGGCGCAAGGTGCCGGGCTGCTCCGCTGCGTTGTCGCAGGAAATCGTGGCCTATGTGCAGAAGCTGCGCATGGTCGATCTCTTCAAGAATCCCGGCGTTGCCGAAACGATCGATTGGGCAACGGCCCTGACCGAACTCGACCGCCTGGCGCTCGACCCGGACACGATTGCCGATACGCTTGGTACCCTGTTGAAATACCAGGACGACATTGCCCGTATCGAAGGCAGCGAAGGCCGCAGGATCCTTGACGAGGTTCGGGCCGAACAACGGGCCGTGGGCTGAGCATGGAAGCCCTGGCCGAGCAGTCTGACAGCGCGATGAAAAAGCGGGATGACGGGGCGGGCCTTGATGAGGGACGTCTGGCCGACAATATCGTTTTCTTTGCCCGCGTGCTGCGCAAGGCCGGCATCAGAATCGGTCCCGGCGCTGTCGCCGATGCCATTCGGGCGGTGACCTTGATCGGTATCGGTTCGCGGACGGAGTTTCATGCGGCGCTGCATAGCGTCTTTGTCTCGCGGCACGAGGACACGGCCGTTTTCGACGAGGCTTTCCGGCTCTTCTGGCGCTCGCGCGATCTCGTCGAGAAGATGATCGCCATGCTCTCGCCGAAAATGGCGGATCAGCGCGAGAAGGAAAAACGAAGGGCTGGCGAGGCACGGGTCAGCGATGCGCTGTTTGCCGGCAAGGAGGCCGAGCGCCCGCCACGCGGCGAACCGGAAGTCGAGATCGACGCCCGGTTTACCGCCTCCGGCAGCGAGGTATTGCGCAAGACGGATTTTGCGCAGATGTCGGCAATAGAGCTTGCGGCGGCCAAAAAAGCGCTGACGGGGCTGGTTCTGCCGATGGACCGCGTGACGACACGGCGATTTCAGGCATCCCGCCGCGCGCGCCGCATCGATCCGCGCAGGACGATGCGCGATGCGATGAAGACCGGGGGGGATCTCATCCTGCCGCGTTTTCGCGAACCGAAGACCATCCATCCACCGCTTGTGGTGCTTGCCGATATCTCCGGCTCGATGAGCCAATACACCCGCATCTTCCTGCATTTTCTGCATGTTCTGACCGAAAAACGGCGGCGCGTTCACGCCTTCCTGTTCGGCACGCAACTGACCAACGTGACCCGGCAGATGAAGAACCGCGATCCGGACCAGGCGATCGATGATTGTACCGGTGCCGTGCGGGACTGGTCCGGCGGCACGCGGATCGGCGAGACGCTGCGCGAATTCAATCTCCTCTGGGCGCGCCGGGTTCTCGGGCAGGGCGCTGTCGTGCTGCTGATCACCGATGGTCTGGAGCGTGACGATGTCGGCGATCTCGCGCGCGAAATGGATCGCCTGCACCGGTCGTGCCGCCGGCTCATCTGGTTGAACCCGCTGTTGCGGTTCGATGGTTTTGAAGCGCGTGCGCGTGGCGTCCGGGCCATGCTGCCACATGTCGACGAATTCCGCGCCGTTCACAATCTTCAGGCGATCGCCGATCTCGTGGATGCGTTGTCGGGAACGCGACGCGGAGACAGCGACCCACGCCGGTTCATGGGACGGAAATGAGTTTGCAATCGGGAGGCTGCACGATGCTCCAGACACCTTACGAAAACGACCCGCTCATGGTCGCCGAACGATGGCTCAAAGGGGGCCGCAAAGTTGCGCTTGCCACCGTCATCGAAACCTGGGGCTCGGCTCCGCGCCCACTCGGCAGCCATCTGGTGATCGATGCCGACGGCAATTTTCACGGCTCCGTTTCCGGCGGCTGCGTCGAAGGCGCGGTGATTAGCGAGGCGATCGATATCATCGAGGACGGCAAGCCCAAGGTGCTGGAGTTCGGGGTCGCCGACGAAACGGCCTGGCGCGTCGGCCTGTCCTGTGGTGGGCGGATCCGCGTCCTTGTCGAAAGACTGGGTGACGCATGAGGACAAATGAACTCTCAGTACTGAATGCTGCGCGACTGCGCCGGGAGGCGGTGGTGTTGATTACCGCTCTTTCAGGCGAGCGCAGTCATATCCTGATCGAGGGGGAGGCGGCGCCGGAAGGCATGGAGGATGCGGTTCGGCTTGCCTTCAAAAGCGGAAAATCCGCGCTGGTCGAGACCGGCGGGGAAACGCTGTTTCTGAATGTCTATCTGCCGCCACCGCGCGTCGTCGCCATCGGTGCGGTGCATATTACCCAGGCGCTTTCCGGGCTTTGTGCCGATTGCGGGCTTTGATTTGCTGGTCATCGATCCGCGCACGGCCTTCGCCACGCCGGAACGCTTTGCCGGCGTCGATCTCGTCGCCGACTGGCCGGAGGACGTTCTGGCATTGCGCCCGCTTGATCCTTATACAGCCCTCGTCGCCGTGACCCATGATCCGAAGATCGACGATTTTCCGCTGAAAGCCGCCCTGGATTGCGGCTGCTTTTATGTCGGGGCGCTCGGCAGCCGGAAAACCCATGCAAGCCGGGTTGAGCGATTGCGAGGCCGGCGGCGTAACAGAGGGCGCCATGGCGCGGATATCGGCGCCGATCGGCCTTGATATCGGGGCCGCCAATCCGCCCGAGATCGCCGTTGCGATCCTTGCCGATATCATCCGGGCTTTCCGCTCGCGCAATGTCTCGTCGCCACGGGGGAGCGCCCTATGAGATTCGGGCCGGTTCCCGTCATCGAGGCGGAAGGATGCGTTCTCGGCCACGCCCTGAAACTGTCTGAGAGGCGATTGCCCAAGGGGCATATGCTGACGCAGGACGATATCGCCACGCTTGCAGCGGCTGATGTGAGCGATGTCGTCGTTGCCCGTCTGGACGACGGTGACCTCTTCGAGGATGTTGCAGCCAACAGGCTCGCGGCGATGATCCGGCTCGATCACATGCGCGCGTCGCCCGCCGCGACCGGGCGGGTGAACATCTATTCGACAGTCAACGGCGTGTTCGTGCCTGATATCGCTGTTGTCGATCGTTTGAACCGGGTCGATCCGGCGATAACCCTTGCCTGTCTTGCCGATCACAAACCGGTCCGCATTGGCGATATGGTCGCGACCATCAAGATCATTCCGCTTGCCGTCGCCGGATCGGCGGTGGAGGCGGCGTGCGCGCAGCTTCGGCCTTCGGCGGTCTTTGCCGTAAAACCCTACATGCCCAAGCGCGTGGCGCTCGTTGCGACCACGCTTCCATCGTTGAAAGCAAGCGTCATGGACAAGACGCGGCGGGTTCTTGAGGATCGGCTGTTGTCATCCGGAAGTACGCTTGTCGAAGAGGTCCGGGTGGAGCATCGGACCGAGGCGATTGCGCAGGCGATCACCAGGGCTGCCTTGCTCTGCGACCTGATTGTCGTGTTTGGCGCTTCTGCCGTTGCCGATCGCGATGATGTGGTGCCGGCGGGATTGCAGCTTGCCGGTGGCGAGATGGACTATCTCGGCATGCCGGTCGATCCGGGCAATCTGATCATCATCGGCCATCTCGGCGATACGCCTGTTCTGGGTGCGCCCGGCTGCGCCCGCAGTCCGCGGGAAAACGGCTTCGATTGGGTTCTGGACCGCATTCTCGTGGGAGAGCGCCCCTCTGCCAGGGAGATTTCGGGCATGGGGGTCGGCGGCCTGTTGATGGACATACCGACCAGACCCTTGCCGCGCGATCGTGTTCACCGCAAGGACAATACGGTGCGTGTCGCTGTTGTCGTTCTTGCCGCCGGCAAGGCCAGCCGCATGGGCGCGTCAGGCCAGCATAAACTTCTCGCCGAATTCGGTGGCGTACCACTGGTGCGCAAAACCGTCGAAACGGCGCTTGGTACCGGCGCTTCCGTCGTCGTCGTCACAGGGCATCGATCGGGTGAGATCGTCAAGGCGCTGCAGGGGCTCGATATGACCATCGCTGATAATCCCGACTTTGCCGATGGCATGGCCTCATCATTGAGGAAAGGGCTCGACGCGGTCGACAGCCAGACAAGCGGGGTGCTGGTGATGCTCGCCGACATGCCGGCGGTTACGACGGAGGATCTGCGCGCAATGATGGAGGCTTTCATCAAAGCCAATGGCGAGGCCGTGGTGCGTGCCAGTTACGACGGTAAACGGGGTAATCCGGTCATCCTACCGCGCGAAACATTTGCCGCCATCCGAAACCTTGAAGGCGATGTCGGCGCCCGCTTCGTTATCGAAACATCCGGACTGCCGGTCATCGACATCGAGCTTGGCCCGGCAGCCCATCTGGATCTGGATACTGTTGATGCGATACTGGCCGCCGGCGGAATCTTGAAGGGTTGATGGTCATGGACAACGATGCCATCGAGGAAATGTTCGAAACGCTCGGTCCGGTCAGCATCCGGCGCATGTTCGGGGGAAAGGGCATCTATATCGACGGCCGGATCCTCGCCCTGGAAGTGAATGGCGAAATCCTGCTGAAGGCCGACGAAGTCAGCGCGCCGGCATTCGAAGCGGCCGCAAGCCGCCAATGGGCCTATGACGGCAAGGGCAAGCCGGTGCGCATGCCCTACTGGTCCGTTCCCGAGGAGGCTTTCGATGATCCAGACGAGATGGCGCGCTGGGTGAGGCTGGCCTATGAGGCAGCCCTGCGGGCCAAGAAATAGCGGCTATGCCGCTTGAGCCTTCAGGGCGGCCACGGCATCGGCTGCAAAGCGCGACAGCGGTTGCGGAAGCTCGTCAAGTCCATACCAGCCGATATCCGACAGCTTGTCGGGTTCGGTCAGTTTAGGCTCTCCGGAAAAATCATGCGTGACATAGATCAGCGAGACCCAGTGCTGGCGGTCGGCGGCAATGATCTGCTCGCTGACGCAAAGAAACTCGATTGCACCAATGGCGAGGCCGCTTTCCTCTTCGGCCTCGCGGCGCGCGCCGTCCATGGAAGGCTCGAGATGCTCGACCTTGCCTCCGACGATATTCCAGTGGCCGGCTTCCGGCGCCTTCAGACGCCGGCAAAGCAAAAGCTTGCCGTCTTTTACGACGGCAAGCCCACATCCCACACCGGGAAAATCAACGCCTGGAAGAAGCATGCAAAGCCCTGAAAAATCAGGCTTTGCCAGCGATCAACATGAAGGCAGGAATATCGTCGCCGAAGCCGACCGGCGTCGGGCCGTCATCCTGGTCGCGACGGTAGCGGTTGCGACGATCGCGGTTGTCGTCGTTCGCCGGATAAGGAGCAGGTGCAGAACGGTTGCTGTTGCGGCCGGCGTGCTGCGGTTTCGTTTCTGCCTTGCGTTCTGATTTCACAGGTTCTGCCTTTGTGATGACCGGTTCGATCTCTTTTGGAATATCGTCTGTTTTGATGTCCGATTTGTGACCGGACGCTGCAGGTTGGCTATGCGCAGCGTGAAGTGGCGCGGTATGACCGTGCGCCGGGCGAGCGCGCTCGCGATCATGCTCGTTACGCCGTCCACCCCGACCGCCACGTTCCGACTTGCCGTCGCGACCGCCGCGTTCCGACTTGCCGGAGCTTTCGTGGCTTTCCATCGGGGCGGGCAGGGCGGAGAGATCGCCGTTCAGCCATTCGATCTTCTTGTCGATCAGCTTTTCGATGGCATCGGCGAATTTGCTGTCGCGCTTGGACACCAGCGTGAAGGCTGCGCCCGAGCGTCCGGCACGGCCGGTGCGTCCGATGCGGTGAACATAGTCTTCCGCATGGATCGGCACGTCGAAGTTGAACACATGGCTGACATCCGGGATATCGAGGCCGCGGGCCGCAACGTCGGAAGCGACGAGCAGGGTGATCGCGTTATCCTTGAAACCGGCCAGCATCTTGGTGCGCGAGCGCTGGTCCATATCGCCATGCAGGGCGCCGACCGAAAAGCCGTGGCGCGACAGCGAGCGGTAGAGTTCGGCCACATCAAGCTTGCGATTGCAGAAGATGATGGCGTTCTTCAGATCGTCCTGCTTCTGGATCAGATCGCGCAGGACGGCACGCTTTTCGTAATCCTTGCTGTGGGTCGCGACGAATCGCTGCGTCACGGTCGTCGCCGTCGAAGAACGAACGGAAACTTCGACGCGTTCCGGGTTCTGCAGGAACCGGTCGGCCAGCTTCTGGATTTCCGGTGGCATCGTGGCCGAGAAAAACAGCGTCTGGCGCGTGAAGGGGATAAGCTTGGCGATGCGTTCGATATCCGGGATAAAGCCCATGTCGAGCATGCGGTCGGCCTCGTCGATAACGAGGACTTCGACGCCGGTCATCAACAGCTTGCCGCGTTCGCAATGGTCGAGCAGGCGACCGGGCGTGCAGATCAGCACGTCAGCGCCACGTTCGATCTTGCGGTCCTGCTCCTCGAAGGAGACGCCGCCGATCAGCAGCGCGACATTCAGCTTGTGATTCTTGCCGTACTTTTCGAAGTTCTCAGCGACCTGGGCTGCCAGTTCGCGGGTCGGCTCGAGGATCAGCGTGCGCGGCATGCGGGCGCGGGCGCGACCTTTTTCGAGCAGCGTCAGCATCGGCAGAACGAACGATGCCGTCTTGCCCGTTCCCGTCTGCGCGATCCCCAGAATATCGCGCCGCTGAAGCGCTGGCGGAATAGCTCCCGCCTGAATGGGGGTCGGAATGGTGTAGCCCGCATCGGTAACTGCGGAAAGAACTTTTTGGCTCAGGCCAAGATCAGCAAAAGTGGTCAAAGGGAAATCTGTTTCCGTTCCGGTTCAATTGAACTCTGGTGTTTCGGCAATGCTTTGCCTGCCGTCGTGGGGCCTCATAAGCCCAACCACGGGTAAAGTCAAGAAAACCGGGCATTTCAGGGGAGGGACGGTAAATTTAAAGGGTGAATGGCGGCTTGGCGCGCTCAGTTGATGTATCGTGACAATTTGATGCCGGCAGTCAGAAAGCGCATCGGATCGACGGCCTGCCCGTTCAAGCGGATTTCGTAGTGCAGATGAGGACCGGTCGATCGGCCGGTGCTGCCCGATTTTCCGATGGTCTCGCCCGTCGATATCTTGTCCCCGACATTCACGAGAATGGTCGAAAGATGCGCATAGCGCGTGGTGATTCCGTTGCCGTGATCAATCTCGACCATATTGCCATAGCCGCCTGTGCGCGCTGCCGTGGTGACCGTACCGGGGCCGGTCGATCGAATGGCGGTTCCGACAGGTGCGCGAAAGTCGATGCCGGCGTGCAGCGCAAGCCGACCGAGGAATGGATCGGGACGATTGCCGAAACGGCTGGTGATGTCGCTTTCCGGCGATGGGTTGTTGAAGGGCAGGCTTTTCGCCTGCGTCCGGACCCGCTCAAGCCGGACAAGGGCGCTGTCGAGTGCGACCAAGGAGTTTTCGAATGCCTCGGTCGTCTCCGGCTCGACGAAAGGGCCTCCAATTGCGGTATCTGCGAAATCGGGAGTTGGGCGTTCGGCCGTGTCGTCTCCTGCGAGAGCTTCCGGCCTGACGCCTGTCTTTGCCAGAATCGTATCGATTGCGTTGGCTGTCTCGAAGGCGCCGGAGGTCAGGGTCCTGATTCGCTCCACCTGATCGCGCTCGATGTCCTTCAGGGAAAGCGTCACCTTGGAAAAGAGCCGGTCAGCGCGATCCGACATGGTTTCCTGTGATCCGATGCGAAGGGTCGAGGGCGGTGCATAGGCGGACACAGTCGTCTTTTCATCAGCCTGCGCTCCGCCAAGCCCCATCAATCGTTCGATCGCCTTGATGCCGCCGCCAAGACTTGCACGCTTTTCATAGGCCAGCGGGTTGGCTGTCGGGACCGGGATGTCACCACTGGAGAGACCGGAGTCTTCGGCGCGCTCAAGCAGCGAACCGAGTTTTCCGTGGCGGGACGACAGCGCCATCTGCTGCTCGAGGAGCTTTTCGACCTTCTCCTCGACCACCTGCTGATCCAGCAGCTGCCGGCTCGTGACGCGATCGACTTGCGCGCGCAGGGCCGCAATCCGGTCTTCATATTCGTACTGCATGCGCGCCTGCCGCGCCATCGTGCCGCCGATCAGGTCGTCGCGCAGCACAAGATAGGAGGTCGCTGCAAAATAGCCGATGGTGGTGACGCAGAGAAAGCAGACGGCCAGCGCCGCCATCCACGGCTCCACGGTCATGTGCCGAACCTTGTCGCCGCTTGCCAGGATGATGATGTGCTTTTGCGTACGTTTGCCGAACACCCGGCTTTGCGATTGAGCAGACACTAGATCACCCCCGAAACCTGCGATTCCCGCCGTCCTTATGGTGGTGGATTAGATACTGTTAAGGTTAATAAAGCCTTGCCCGCGGGCGTTTTGCCGCCGCTCTCAGTTGTTCACCGAGGCCGTCATCGAGCGGTAGAAGGACGGCGTCAGACCGGCTTCGGCGCGGGCGATATCGTTGAAGGGGGCTTTCAGCGGGCCACGAAAGTTCGCGCGCACCAGCGCCTGGAAGGTCGTGGCCGGGTCGCGCTTCTCGCGAGCGCAAAGGAAGCGGAACCATTTGGCGCCAACGGCCACATGGCCTTTTTCGTCGTGATAGATGACGTCGAGCACCGCGGCGCTGTCATGATCGCCGACCTCTCGCATCTTGGCCTGCAGGGCCGGCGTGACGTCCAGACCGCGGGCTTCCAGGATGAGCGGCACCACCGCAAGGCGTGTCGTCAGGTCGTTGCGGGTATCGTGGGCGGCCTGCCAAAGTCCGTCATGGGCGGGAAGGTCGCCATAGTCGGCCCCCATCTGGCGCAGGCGATCGCGCACCATGCGGAAATGCTTGGCCTCTTCAAAGGCCACGCGCATCCATCCGTCGAAGAACGAATTCGGCACGGGCTCCGTCGCGAAACGGGCGACGATATCCAGCGCAAGATCGACCGCGTTGAGTTCGATATGGGCGATTGCGTGCATCAGCGCGATGCGGCCCCGCTCTGTCGTCAAGGCGCGTTTGGCGACCTGCCTGGGTGGAATGAGGTCGGGCTTTTCCGGTCGCCCCGGACGTTCGGGAACCGTTGTGTCGAGCGGCGAGCGCAGCGACAGGGTGCGCTGCGACCACCGTCTTGCGGTTTCCTGAGCAAGGTCTGTCTTCAGATCGAGGTCGTCCGCCCGGATTGCCCGGGCAGCACCATCGCGCAGGCTGCGGATTGCCGGAAGCTCGCTCATCACCGTCTGCCCTGTTGCCTCTTCAGAGCGCCTTGACTGCTTCAAGGACTTCTTCGGCATGTCCTGGGACCTTGACCTTCGGCCAGACCCTGGCCACCTTTCCCTCGGCATCGATCAGGACGGTCGTGCGCTCCACGCCCATGTATTTTTTGCCATACATGCTTTTTTCGACCCAGACGCCATAGGCGGACAATGTCGTTTTTTCCTCATCCGAGGCAAGGATGACAGACAGTGCGTGCTTTTTTGCGAATTTATCGTGGCTTTTTACCGAATCGGGCGACAGACCGATCACGACAGCGCCAGCCGCAGAAAATGCATCGGAAAGCGCGGTGAAGGCGATCGATTCCGCCGTGCATCCGCTCGTATCGTCCTTCGGGTAGAAGAAGAGGACGACGGCCTTGCCCTTGAATTGCCCGAGCGAGACCGTTTCACCACCATCTCGCGGCAATGTGAAATCCGGGGCCGGTGCTCCCATGGTAAGTTCGGTCATGAAAATCCCTTTCTTTTGTAGAATCATCGCAATGAAGACGATCGCCGGTCAGGAACATCCTACGATTTGATCGACAGTCTGGATCTCGACACGGTTTTGACAGGTATAGAATGGAAGCACCAGTGTTCCATTGCTCTGTCGCCGGGGTTTGACTAGAGTTTTCCAAGGGCGGTTTTCGCTGCTGAGGCTTCTTTACCTGGTCCCCCACTCTTCGGCACGACGTTGAGAACGCCAGTTGCCGGTGCGTGTGCGCCACGCGATTTTTGGATCGACGACAGGTTTCGGGCATGGCTGAATACGCAGAATGCACTATGTCCGGGATTGAATCTGCAGGAGGCTCATCGACTCGATGAACGAAATACCCAGCGAAAAGGTCATTTTTCGCAAGCAAGACATTGTCGCGCTCCATTCGCTGCCCTCGGCTCAGGCCCATGACCCCTGCATCGTGCATGCACCCACCGGTCATCGCCGCCTCTGGGGTGCCTGCCGCAGCGTTGCCTATCTGCTGATCGCCTTTGGGGTTTTGTTCGGCGGATTGCTGGTGGCCGTCGAAAGCGGTGCGTTCGATGCGCCATTGAATGCGCGTGCTCAAAAGGCGCTGAATGCCGCCCTTGGCGATGCCTATCACGCAGAAGTCGAAAGTACCGTTTTGCGGCTGACGATGAACGGATCGCTGGCGCTGAAGGCCCAGAATGTCACCCTGGTGGAAAATCTCTCCAACAAGCGTCTGGTGACGACCGAGTCGGTATCCATAGAGTTCGATGCGCTGGCGCTTCTCGGGGGCCGGATTGCCATCTCCCGGCTCGACGCCGACGGCGCAATGCTTGACCCCACACTTCTGCCGCAGGGCCGGCCGATCGATCTGGCTGCCCTGCGCATTGAAAAGGTCGGGGAGGGGCTTGATGGAGTGTTTGCGCAGATCGACCGGATTTCGCAGCTGATATCGCGCAGCAAAACGCATGTCGTGCGATTGTCGGATCTCAAACTCTCGCTTGCCGGACCACGCAAAAGTATCATCCCGGTCGTTGTCGAAAGGCTCGACTTCAATCGCGCGATCGACGGCTCGATGCAGATTTCGGGTTTGATACAGGTGAGTGGCCAACAAACGGATCTGATGCTGGAGGCGGCCAGCAAGGATGGCCGGATCGTGAGCCTGAACGGCAGCGGCACAGGCATTCCGCTCGCGCCATTTCTGTATCGTCCGAAAGCCGGGCTCGAACAGGCTTTCGGGGTTGTCTCACGCGCCGATCTCAAGATCGATGCCGTTCGTGCCGGTGACGGGATAAAACCCGTGCTCGAGATAACGGCACAGACTGGCGAAGGCCTGTTTCATGCCGGCGGTTTTACGTCGGACCTGAAAAAATCCGTCGTGGCTCTTGGCTATGATTTCGACCGCGCCTCGGTCGAGATTCTTCCGTCTGCGGTCAATTTCGGTCGTTCGACCTTCCCGTTTACCGGAGCGGTGAGCGATATCGCCACCTCAGGCGAAACCGGCGACACCGGTTTTGCGCTTGATCTCCTGCTTCAATCGGCCAGTGCTTCGCCGGTCGATGTCAATGATCGACCATTGATCTTCGATGCCAAGGCGGGTGGTCGTTTTCTCACAGACAAGCATGAACTGATTTTCGACGAACTCACGGTTTCCAGTGCGCTGGGTTCGCTTGCAGGCTCGCTCTCCCTCACATTCGGCGATACATCGCCCCAGATAAGCTTTGCCGCCGTGACGGACCGGGTGCAATCGGCCGCGGTCAAGCAACTCTGGCCCTGGTGGGTGGGCAAGGCTGCGCGCCGCTGGGCTATCGCCAATGTTTACGGCGGCACTGCGCGGAATGCAAAGCTTGAGGTTTTCCTGCCAATGGGCCGTATCAGCAAGACGGTCGGGCCGCTCGAACTCAACGATAGCGAGCTGAATGTCAGCTTCGATATAGAGGATGCCAGGATCAATCTGGCCGGCGATATTCCGCCCTTGCGCGATGCCTTCGGCCATTTCACCCTGAAGGGCGAGCATATGGACGTCGCCATCAATAGCGGGACGGCCTATTTCCCGTCGGGACGATCCGTCGACCTGACCGGCGGCAACTTCCTCATTCCCGATGTCCACGAAAAGCCGCTGATGGCGGAGATGAAAATCGCGGTTGCAGGCGAGGCAGATGCCATCGCCGAGCTGGTCAGCTATCGCCCGATCCGCGCCCTGCAGCGGACGGCGTTCAAGGCGGAAGACTTTTCGGGCCCGATGACGGCACAGGTCGGCGCGCGTTTCGGCCTCGTCACAGCCCAGAACCCGCCGCCGCCGCAGTGGCAGACCGAAATGGTCCTGAACGGCGTGACGCTGAACAAGCAGATCGCAGGACGGGAAATTGCTGACATCAAAGGCACCTTGCGCGTCGATGAAAATCAGGCCCTGCTTGATTCGAAAGCCACGATCGATGGCATGCCGATGGATCTGTCGGTGGTCGAACCCGTGGCGGCGTCCAGCAGCGTGAAACGCAGCCGCGAAATATCCGGAACGCTGAACGGGGATGCCATTCGCAAGATGGCGCCGGGGCTTGCAGGAATTGTCGACGGTTCGGTCGACCTGAACCTGTCCATTGACGAAAACGACAAACAAACAGTCACTGCCGATCTCGGACGTGCCACCCTCTCCCTGCCATGGGTAGGCTGGTCCAAGGGTTCCGGTATCGGCGCCAAGGCTTCCTTTTCTGCTGCGACCAGAGACGGCCAGACGACGATCGACGATTTTGCGTTGACCGGTGACGGGTTCGGAGCCCGTGGCAGCATGGAGATCGACAAGGCCGGCCTGAACACTGCGCGATTCACGTCGGTGCGCCTGGCTTCCGGAGATGACTATTCCGTCGGCGTTACCCGACAAAAGGGCGGCTACAGCATGGTAATCCAGGGGACCTCGGCCGATGTCCGACCGGTCCTGGATCAATTGCGAAAGCCCGCGGACACCGTGCAGGGCGGTGCGGACGGCAAAACCGTTTCGATCGAGGCGCGGATAGACCAGGTCAAGGGTTTCAACAATGAGACCCTGTCAAATGTTGATTTCGTCTACAAGCTTCGCGGCCGCGATATGACCGGACTTTCTTTGTCGGCGATAACCGATAGCGGCCAGGCCGTGGTCGCCAAGCTCGTCAAGGGCGATGCAGACAACACCCTGGAACTGACCAGCGGCGACGCCGCGTCGCTTGCCCGATTTGCCGATATCTACAGCAATATGCGCGGCGGGCTGGTCAATCTGAAACTGCGCGACCGGGGCGCCGGCTCCTGGCGGGGCGCGATTGATGTCCGCAAGTTTTCGCTCATCAATGAGGATCGCCTGAAATCGATGGTGTCGACACCCGCCGATCCGAGCGGGCGCAGCCTCAACCAGGCCGTGAAGGGCAATATCGACGTCAGCACAGCCAGTTTCGAGCGGGGTTTCGCTGAAATTCTGCTGGATCCGGGCTCGGTTCGCGTTGATCGCGGCGTCGTTCGGGGCAGGGATATCGGCGCCACCTTCCAGGGGACGATCCGCGACGCCAACGGCATGATGGATATGACCGGCACATTCATGCCGGCCTATGGCCTCAATCGACTGTTCGGTGAACTGCCGCTTATTGGCGCCATTCTCGGCAATGGCCGCGATAGAGGCCTGCTCGGGATCACGTTCAAGATGGACGGCCCTTTCAAGAAACCACGCCTGACCATCAATCCGCTATCGATCATCGCGCCCGGTGTGTTCCGCAGCATTTTCGAATTCTAGGTCCTGCGGTTCGATCAGCGCCGATGCTGCGGCTCGTCGTGGCAGCGATGGCTGGCGCGCGCTTGCCGGGTTTTTTCCGCTGGTCTGGACTTGCGAGCCTGCCGTTGCAAACCGAACTGCACATGCGAGCAAGTTATCCTTGCAAAAATATTCTGTCCGGCTATAGATGCAGTTGCAACTCATTCGCAACAAGGAGAATGGCAGGGATGCCTGATCGCTTCATGCAGAAAACATTCGTATGGATGGTGGGTGTTGTGGCCCTGTGTCTGGGCGGTGGAAGTGCGTTCGCCCAGGAGAAATTCAAGGTTGCGACGACGTTCACTGTTATCGCCGACATCGCGAAGAATGTTGCGGGCGATGCGGCCATCGTTGAATCGATCACCAAGCCTGGCGCGGAAATTCACAATTATTCACCAACGCCTGGCGACATCCAGCGGGCCCAGGGCGCACAACTCATCCTGTGGAACGGTCTCAACCTCGAACTCTGGTTCGAGAAATTCTTCCAGAACCTGCATGACGTTCCAAGTGTCGTGGTATCTGAAGGCATCGAGCCGATAGGTATCTCGGAAGGCCCCTATGAGGGCAAACCCAATCCGCATGCCTGGATGTCGCCAAAGAACGCGCTGATCTATGTCGACAATATCCGTGACGCGCTGGTGAAATATGACCCGGCGAACGCCAAGGCCTATGAGGCCAATGCGAGCGCCTACAAGCTGACCATCGAGGCAACCATCACACCGATCCGCCAGAAGCTGGAAGCGATCCCGCAGAACAGCCGCTGGCTTGTGTCGAGCGAAGGCGCGTTCAGTTATCTGGCGCGCGACTTCGGTCTGAAGGAGCTTTACCTCTGGCCGATCAATGCCGACCAGCAGGGAACGCCGCAGCAGGTTCGCAAGGTTATCGACGGCGTCCGCGACAACAAGATCGGTGCTGTGTTCAGCGAGAGCACGATTTCCGACAAGCCCGCAAAACAGGTCGCCCGCGAAACCGGCGCGCTCTACGGCGGTGTCCTCTACGTCGATTCCCTGAGTGAACCGGATGGTCCGGTCCCGACCTATCTCGACCTCCTGCGGGTTACGTCCGAAACGGTGGAAAAAGGTCTCGCGCAGGGAGCGCTGCAATGACCATGGTCATGTCCGGCTTGAGCGCCACTGCGGCTACAGGTGCTGCCAGCACCTCCGGCCTTGTCGTCAGGGACGCATCCGTCACCTATCGCAACGGCCATACCGCGCTGAGGGACGTGAACTTTGAAATTCCAACCGGGACGATCACCGCGCTGGTCGGCGTCAACGGTTCCGGAAAATCGACGCTGTTCAAGGCGATCATGGGCTTTGTCCGGCTGGCAAAGGGCGAGATCCGAATTCTTGGCCTGCCGGTAGACCAGGCACTGAAGAAAAATCTCGTGGCCTATGTTCCCCAGAGCGAGGATGTTGACTGGAACTTTCCGGTCCTGGTGGAAGACGTGGTGATGATGGGGCGCTATGGCCATATGGGCATGATGCGCTTTGCCAAGGCCGCAGACCGCGAAGCGGTTTCCACGGCCCTTGAGCGGGTCGGCATGAGCGAATTCCGGAAGCGCCAGATCGGCGAACTCTCCGGTGGCCAGAAGAAGCGCGTTTTCCTGGCGCGCGCTCTTGCCCAGGACGGGCGGGTGATCCTGCTCGATGAGCCCTTTACCGGCGTCGATGTGAAGACGGAGGACGCCATCGTGCTGCTGCTCCAGTCCCTGCGCGACGAGGGGCGCGTCATGCTGGTCTCGACGCACAATCTCGGCAGCGTGCCCGAGTTCTGCGATCGCACAGTGCTGATCAAGGGAACCGTGCTTGCCTCTGGACCAACCCGCGAGACCTTCACCCAGGCGAACCTTGAAAAGACGTTCGGCGGCGTGCTCCGGCACTTTGTCCTGAACCGTCCTGATGGCAGCACCCACCAGCCGACCGGGCTTCTGACCGACGACGAGCGTCCGCTGATTCTCTACCAGGACGATCTGCCGGACAGCGATCGTGGCCGCGCCTGATGACCCTTTTGCTTGAGCCATTCACCTATAACTACATGGTCAATGCCATGTGGGTCTGCGCGCTTGTCGGGGGCGTCTGTGCGTTCCTGTCCTGCTACCTCATGCTCAAGGGCTGGTCGCTGATCGGCGATGCGCTTTCGCATGCCATCGTGCCGGGTGTCGCCGGAGCCTATATGATCGGCTTGCCGTTTTCGATCGGCGCCTTCTTCTCAGGCGGCCTTGCCGCCGCGGCCATGCTGTTCCTCAACCAGCGCACCAAGCTGAAGGAAGACGCCATCATCGGCCTGATTTTCACGTCCTTTTTCGGCCTTGGCCTGTTCATGGCCTCGCTGTCGCCGATGTCGGTCGATATCCAGACCATCGTGCTCGGAAACGTCCTTGCCATCACGCCTGAAGATACGTTGCAGCTCGCCATCATCGGCTTCTTGTCGCTCGTCATTCTGCTGGTCAAATGGAAGGACCTGATGGTCGTCTTCTTCGATGAAACCCACGCCCGATCGATCGGTCTCAACCCGACCTTGCTGAAGATCATGTTTTTCACGCTTCTGTCCGCGTCGACAGTGGCGGCCCTCCAGACGGTCGGCGCCTTCCTGGTGATCTGCATGGTGGTAACGCCGGGCGCCACGGCCTATCTGCTCACCGACCGTTTCCCGAGGCTGCTCGTCATCGCCGTGGCCATCGGTGCGATCAGCAGCTTCGTCGGCGCCTATGTCAGCTATTTCCTCGACGGCGCTACCGGCGGCATCATCGTGTGCCTGCAGACGCTGGTTTTCCTGGCGGCGTTTTTCTTCGCGCCGAAACACGGAATGCTTGCCGCCCGTCGCAAGGCGCGCCGGACACTGGAGGCCGCGCCATGAGCCTGCTGGAAACACTGCTCGCACCCTTTCAGTTCGAGTTCATGGTCAATGCGCTGGTTATCTCGGTGCTCGTTGCGGTGCCGGCGGCTCTGCTGTCCTGTTTTCTTGTGCTCAAGGGGTGGTCGCTGATGGGGGACGCGATCTCGCATGCGGTCCTGCCGGGTATCGTGATTGCCTATATCGTCGGCATACCGCTGGCCATCGGAGCCTTTGTCGCGGGCATGACCTGTGCGGTGACGACGGGCTTCCTCAAGGACAACAGCCGGATCAAGCAGGATACGGTCATGGGCATCGTCTTCTCCGGAATGTTCGGCTTCGGTCTGGTGCTCTACGTCAAGATCCAGTCCGACGTGCACCTGGACCATATCCTGTTCGGCGACATGCTGGGCGTGGGCTGGCGCGATATAATCGAGACAGGACTGATCGCCGTCTTTGCCAGTGCCATCATCATCGTCAAATGGCGCGATCTGCTTCTGCATGCGTTCGACCCGGCGCAGGCCCGCGCCATCGGCCTGCCGGTGAGGCTGCTGCATTATGGGCTGCTCTGTCTGATCTCGCTGACGATCGTCGGCGCGCTGAAGGCGGTGGGCCTGATTCTGGCGATTGCGGTGCTGATCGCGCCGGGCGCCATCGCCTTCCTCCTCACCCGAACCTTCAAGGCCATGCTCATTCTGTCGGTGGCAATCGGGACCAGCGCGGCGTTCCTTGGCGTCTACCTGTCCTTCTTCATCGACAGCGCGCCGGCTCCAACCATCGTGCTCTTGATGTCTGCAGCCTTCATCGCCGCCTTTGTCGTGTCCACACGCAAGGCAGCCCGCGTTCAGGCGGACGGGAATGAACCGCTTGCCGGTTGATCAATGACGGGCCGGTTGATCAATGACGGCTTGAGCGAATCAGGATTTGGCCGGGCGTCTGGCGTTCTCGCCCGACAATGGCTTCACGTAAATTTCAAGCTTGTGGCTGACGATTGAAAAGCCATGCTTACGGGCAATCTCTTCCTGAAGTCGCTCGATTTCGTCCGATCGGAATTCGGTCACTTCACCGGTGTCGATGTTGATCAGATGGTCGTGATGTTCCTGGGCCGCCGGTTCATAGCGGGCACGGCCATCGCCGAATGTGTGCCTTTCGAGGATACCCTGATCCTGAAGAAGCTTGACCGTTCGGTAGACCGTGGCAATGGAAATGCGGGTATCGACGGAACTGACCCGTCTGTGTAACTCGACGACATCGGGATGATCGGTTGCCTCCGAGAGCACCGTCATGATCACGCGCCGCTGCCCCGTCATGCGGAGCCCTTTTTCCTTGCAAAGGCGTGTGATCTGCTCGTTGGACTGCATATGCATCTACCCAAAGTTTCCAATGGTCCGGTCCGTTTGAAACAAACCGGCTTCGACCTTCGATTTATCGCAGTTGATCACGAATTACAAAATTCTTCACGCCGCCATGGTTTCCCATCGCGGCGTGGATCCATCGAGCGAGGCTGCCTGCGTCAGACCGGGCGCACGAGAATGTGCTTTTTCTTGCCGAGCGACAGTTTGATCACGCCATCGCCAGTAACTTCGCCGGTGCCGATCAGCGCGCGGTCATCGCTCATCGCTGCGTCGTTGACGCGAACTGCGCCATCTTTCAGGAACTGCCGGACCTTGCCATTGGATTCGGCAAGGCCGGCCCGGACGAACAGCGCCAGAATACCGATACCGGCTTCGAGTTCCGCGGCTGGAACGTCGATCGATGGCAGGTTGTCGGCAAGTGCACCTTCCTCGAAGGTCTTGCGGGCGGTTTCTGCGGCCTGCTCGGCGGCCGCGCGGCCATGCAGCATGGCGGTGACTTCCGTAGCGAGGATTTTCTTGACCTCGTTGATCTCAGCGCCGCCGAGCTGCGACAGACGGGCGATCTCGTCCATCGGCAGCGTCGTGTAGAGCTTCAGGAAGCGCGACGACATCGGCATCTTCGGTGTTGCGCCAGTACTGCCAGAAATCATAGGCCGACGAGCATGTCGGCGTTCAGCCAGACGGCGCCGTTCAGCGACTTGCCCATCTTGGCACCCGACGACGGTGGTCAGCAGCGGCGACGTCAGGCGTAAAGCTGCGGCGTGCCCATGCGGTGGCCGAGATCGATGCCGTTGACGATATTGCCCCACTGGTCGGAACCGCCCATCTGCAGCCGGCAGCCGTAGCGCTTGCTGAGCTCGACGAAATCATAGGCCTGCAGGATCATGTAGTTGAATTCGAGGAAGGACAGCGATTGCTCGCGGTCGAGCCGGGTCTTCACGCTGTCGAAGGACAGCATGCGGTTGACCGAGAAATGCCGGCCGACATCGCGCAGGAATTCGAGGTAGTTGATGCCGACGCAGCCAGTCGGCATTGTTGATCATCAGGGCGTCCTTGGGCCCTCGCCATAGGTCAGGTAGTTGGAAAATACCGTCTTGATCGCAGGCAATGTTGGCGCTCGATCGTCTCCGAGCGTCATCAGCTGGCGCGCTTCGTCCTTGAAGGAGGGGTCGCCGACCATGCCGGTGCCGCCGCCCATCAGCGAGATCGGCCGGTGACCGGTCTTCTGCAACCAGTGCAGCATCATGATCTGGATCAGGCCGCCGGCATGCAGGCTGGGTGCCGTCGGATCGAAGCCGATATAGGCCGTCACGGTTTCCTTTGAAAACAGCGCATCAAGACCTGAATCATCGGAGGTCTGATGAATGAAGCCGCGCTCGCTCAGCGTGTGCAGGAAATCGGACTTGAATTCGGACATGATCTGTCTCTCTCCGTTGGCTGTTTTCCGATGGACGGAATTTTAGCGCTTGTTGGATATTGGCGCGGCGTTTAGCACTGTTTTCGCCAAAATACATCTGTTTGCATCGGGTTAATTGCGAAGGAAAGACGCTTTCATGGCGGAAATCAAGACGGCCATCGGCCTGATGAGCGGCACCAGCATGGACGGCATCGACGTGGCACTGCTGCGCACGGACGGACGACGGCCATGTGGAGCGCGGACCGTCGACGGGAATCGCCTACGAGGCGGCCTTTCGCAATCGCCTGAAGCAGGCGCTGGAGGATGCCAAAGCCATCACGGAACGGTCGCCAGAGGCCGGGTGACCTTGCCGATACCGAACGTGAGCTGACCTTGCGGCATGCGGAGGCTGTCAAGACATTTCTCAAGCATAACAATATCATGGCCGAGGATGTCGATGTCATCGGCTTTCACGGCCAGACCGTATTGCATCGGCCGGACCGAGGCACTCACCGTGCAGACTCGGCGATGGTCCGCTGCTGGCGCGCGAGACAGGCATTGGCGTGGTCTATGACATGCGGGCCGAAGACATGGTCCATGGCGGGCAGGGTGCGCCGCTGGTCCCGGTCTATCATGCTGCCCTGGCTGCAGACGCTGGCAGACGTCCGACGACCGGTGACCTTCGTCAATATCGGTGGCATTTCCAACCTGACATTCATAGGGACCGACGGCACGATCATTGCCTATGACAGTGGACCGGGCAACGCGCTGATCGACCAGTGGGTGGAGGCCCATGCAGGCATCCCCTTTGACCAGGGGGGCATGATCGCCAGCGAGGGGCGCATCCTGTCGGCGCTGGGCGATCGCTATCTGTCAAATCCGTTCTTCACGGCGCCGAAACGGCGCTCGCTCGACCGCAACGATTTCCTGCCGCCGGATGGCAATGATGCAAGCCTGGAAGACGGTGCGCGCACACTTGCGCATGTGACCGCCGCCGCCATCCTGAAATCTGCGGCGCACCTGCCGGAAAGCACAAGGACCTTCGTCATCTGCGGCGGCGGACGCCTGAACCGGATCATCATGGAAGATCTCTCGGCCCTTGCCACCGCGCAGGATGCGGTGGCGATTGCCGCGGAAGCGGTCGGTCTCAACGGTGACACGATGGAGGCGGAAGCCTGGGCCTATCTCGCCGTGCGGTCGCGCGCGGGATTGCCGATAACCTTTCCGGGAACGACCGGCGTGCGCCGGCCGACCACCGGCGGCATTTTTGCAGCACCGGTCCAAGGGTGAGCGCACAACCGGATCTCGTGCGATTAACGGTTCTTTGGTAGGCCTGCCTGTAGGATCCGCAGCGTTCAGATTTTCGGTTCTTCAAAAGGCGGGTTTGGCTGGTTGAGGGTCCGGTCGGAAGGAGGAGGTCCGCAGGTCGCAGGCCTTAAACAGGTTTACGGATGAGTGGCGCCCTTTTACTTCTGACTGTCAATTTTCTCATTGCGCAACTTTTTTGCGTGTTTTTTCTCGTCATCTCGAAACGCAGCCGTATACCCGAGGCGGGGCGCTGGTTTGCCCTGTCCTTTGCCGTTGCGTCCCTTTCGGCTGTTTGCGAATTCATCATCCGCTTTACCGATTTTGACAGAATCGCGTCTTTTGGGGCGTTTTCCTCGGTTCTTTTCGCACTCTTCATGATCCGCCTCGGCATTGGCCGGCTTTACGCACTGCCCGTCAACGTCTTTCTGTCTGGCTGGTTTTTCGCGGTGTCGCTCGCGGTCAATCTGTTGATCTTCGACTTGCCGCGCAGCACGCTGGGGCATGCCCTGGGGTATCAGCTTCCGTTTCTTCGTGGCCGCGTTTGCCAGCGCGCTTGCCGTCTATCGGTCCGGGCGGCGGGAGAAGGCGGATCTGCTTTTGATGGGGCTGCTTTCGGCGACCGCCCTGCAGTTCCTGTTCAAGGTGTATTTCAGCGTCACCTTCGGTGCAGGCGCGGACGCGCAGTCTTATCTGGGCAGCGCCTATGCGTTGATTTCGCAGAGCCTGAGTGCCGTGCTCGTGGTCTCGATCGGCCTTACGCTGCTTGCCGTTCTGGTGTTCGAGATCATGGACGAAGCCAAGGCACGCTCGGAAACCGATCCGCTTTCGGCGCTCTACAACCGGCGTGGTTTCAACGAGCGTGTGGCGCGGATCCTTGCGCGTCCGGTCGTCACCTATCCCCATTGCCTGATCGTCTGCGATATCGACCACTTCAAGAGGGTCAATGATACCCATGGTCATCAGGTCGGTGACCAGGTGATTTCGGCATTTGGTGCCATGCTGATTGACCGCACACCGCCGGAGGCAATCTGCGGCCGACTGGGGGGCGAGGAGTTCGCAATCTTCCTGCCGAGAGCCGATGAAGCCACCGGCTCTCTTTTCGCTCAAGGGCTGCGCAGTGAATTCGCCAGCCTCAGCATTCCCGGCATACCGGAACACCAACAGTTGACCGCGAGTTTCGGCGTCTGCGCTCTTACAGACGCGAATGAACTGTTCACGGATGTCATGCGGCGCGCCGATGCCGCCCTTTACAGCGCCAAAAAGAGCGGCCGCAACCGGGTTAACCGGGCAAGCATCATCGATTCGGCGCGCTTGGCGAAACAGGCAAGCGCCTGATGCAGCCCATGAAAAAGGCCGGATTGCTCCGGCCTTTTTCATGTGGTCGATCGATCGTTAGCGGATCCGCTTGGCCGCCGGTTCCGGCGTCAGTTCGCCGGCAAGACGGCGATCGAGGTAATCCTCGCATTCGGCCATCAGCGTATCCACCTGGCCGTTGAAGAAGTGGTTGGCGCCGGGCACTGTCTTGTGGGTGATCAGGATGCCCTTCTGCGCCTTCAGCTTGTCGACCAGGCCGTTGACGTCCTTTTCGGGTGCCACCTTGTCGAGCATCGCCGTTGATGATCAGGCCGGACGACGGGCAGGGTGCGAGGAACGAGAAGTCGTAGGTATTGGGCTGCGGCGCGATCGACATGAAGCCTTCGATTTCCGGGCGGCGCATCAGAAGCTGCATGCCGATCCAGGCGCCGAAGGAATAACCGGCGACCCAGCAGCTCTTCGAATCGGGATGCAGGCTCTGCACCCAGTCGAGCGCCGAGGCCGCATCGGACAATTCGCCGGCACCATGGTCGAATTCGCCCTGGCTGCGGCCGATCGAGCGGAAGTTGAAGCGCAGCGTGGTGAAGCCGCGCTTCTGGAACATGTAGAACAGCTGGTAGACGATCTGGTTGTTCATCGTGCCGCCGAACTGCGGATGCGGATGCAGGATGATGGCGATCGGCGCGCTTTTCTGCTTGGAGGGCTGGTATCGGCCTTCGAGGCGACCTGCGGGTCCGTTGAAAATGATTTCGGGCATTGGCTCTCCGGGCATGATTTTCAGTGCTAATCTGCGATTCAACGGCTGAGCAGTCTTGACGAAAGCAGTCAGCTTTTTAAAACGTAGTTTAGAACCGTTCAAAACTTTGACACGGGCTTTCCGTGGCGAGTGTCGTCTCTTACGGCAATCGGACACGAAAAATTCAAGGAAAATGCGCCGGCGCCGAACCTTTCCGTGGCTCGCCGAGCCCGTTTGCTTCAGGGAGACCATGGTCGACAGCGCGCATCTATATGGACTGGAATGCCACGGCGCCGCTGCACGACGCAGCGCGCGTCGCCGTTGCTGTCTGCGCTTGATCTGACCGGTAATCGCCTCTTCCGTTCATCGCGGAGGGACGCAAGGTCCGCACGCTTGTCGAACTCTGCCCGCCGCGACGTTGCGCAGCTTTGCGGCGCATCTCCTGCCGGCGTGTGATCTTTACCAGCGGTGCGACGGAAGCGGCCAATCTGGTGCTGACGCCGAATTTCCGCATGGGGCGCACGCCCCTTGTCCGATCGGCCATCTCTATGTTTCTGCGATCGAGCACCCGGCAATTCGCGAAGGCGGTCGTTTCGACAAGAGCCAGATCAGCGAAATTGCAGTCACGCCGCAAGGCATGATCGATCTTGCTGCACTTGATGCAGCGCTTGCCGGGCATGACCGCACGACAGGTCTGCCGATGGTCGCCGTGATGCTGGCCAACAACGAGACCGGGATTATCCAGCCGGTCGCGGCGGTCGTCGTCGCATCGTCAAGGCGCATGGCGGTATCCTGGTCGTTGACGCCGTGCAGGCGCTCGGCCGGCTTCCGGTCTCGATCGAGGCGCTCGGCGCGGATTTCCTGATTGTCTCGTCGCACAAGATCGGCGGGCCGAAGGGGGCCGGTGCTCTGATCGTCCCGCGGGGAGATGATGATGCCGGCGGCCCTGATCCGCGGCGGCGGGCAGGAAAAAGGCCATCGCTCGGGCACGGAAAACATCGCAGCGATTGCCGGCTTCGGCGCGGCAGCACGGATTGCCGCCGACGGCATTGGAGCGCGGGCAAAGGCTCTGGGCGCTCAGCGCGACAGGTTGGAGAGCGCGCATGCTTGCAGCAGCACCCGATGTGCTGATACACGGCCGCGATGTCGAACGTCTCTGCAACACCAGTTTCTTCAGCCTTCCCGGTCTGAAGGCGGAGACGGGGCAGATCGCCTTTGATCTTGAAGGAATTGCGTTGTCCGCAGGGTCGGCCTGCTCGTCCGGCAAGGTCGGTCAGAGCCATGTGCTGTCGGCGATGGGCTTTGATCCGCAACTGGGTGCATTGCGACTGTCGATCGGTGCGTCGACGACGGATGCCGAAATCGACCGCGGCGCGGAGATATTTGCGCGAATTGCGGCACGGCGCCGGTTTTCGGGCGCTGCGGCATGAGGCAGGAATAAACTGCGGAAATCCCGATTTCCGCTGTGCCAGATGGGGTGAAAATTTCGCTTTCGCCCCTTACATACGCCGATACAACGAACATTGTATCGTATTGACAAGCTGCCGGACCTTGTATCCGGCTTGATTGGAGAACGACATGGCTGCTGTTCAGGAAACAATCGATCAGGTCGCGCCTGATCGATGTCGACCAGTACAAATACGGGTTTGAGACCGACGATCGAAATGGACAAGGCGCCAAAGGGCCTGTCCGAAGACATCATCCGGTTCATTTCGGCGAAGAAGCAGGAACCGGACTGGATGCTGGAATGGCGTCTCGACGCCTATCAGCGCTGGCTGACCATGGTAGAGCCCGAACTGGGCCCGCGTCGACTATCCGAAGATCGACTTCAACGACATCTATTACTATGCCGCGCCGAAGAGCACGGCCGGCCCGACGTCGATCGACGATGTCGATCCGGAACTGCTCAAGGTCTATGAAAAGCTCGGCATTCCGCTGCGCGAGCAGGAAATGCTGGCCGGCGTGCAGACCTCGAAGATCGCCGTCGATGCCGTGTTCGATTCGGTCTCGGTCGTCACCACCTTCAAGGAAGAGCTGAAGAAGGCCGGCGTGATCTTCATGTCGATCTCGGAGGCCGTGCGCGAGCATCCGGATCTGGTGCGGAAATATCTCGGCACGGTCGTTCCGCCGACCGACAATTACTATCGCGACGCTGAACTGCGGCGGTCTTCACCGACGGTTCCTTCGTCTACATTCCGAAGGGCGTTCGCTGCCCGATGGAGCTGTCGACCTATTTCCGCATCAACGAGAAGAACACCGGCCAGTTCGAGCGCACGCTGATCATCGCCGAAGAGGGCGCCTACGTCTCCTATCTCGAAGGCTGCACCGCGCCGCAGCGCGACGAAAACCAGCTGCATGCGGCTGTCGTCGAACTGGTTGCGCATGGATGATGCCGAGATCAAATATTCGACCGTGCAGAACTGGTATCCCGGCGACAAGAACGGCAAGGGCGGCATCTACAACTTCGTCACCAAGCGCGGCGATTGCCGCGGCAACAATTCGAAGATCTCGTGGACGCAGGTCGAAACCGGCTCGGCGATCACCTGGAAATACCCGTCCTGCATCCTGCGCGGCGACGATTCGCGCGGCGAGTTCTACTCGATCGCGGTGTCGAACGGCCACCAGCAGGTCGATTCGCGGCACCAAGATGATCCATCTCGGCAAGAACACGTCGAGCCGGATCATCTCCAAGGGCATCTCCGCCGGCGTTCGCAGAACACCTATCGCGGCCTGGTCACGACCCATCGCAAGGCGACGAATGCGCGCAACTTCACCGCAGTGCGATTCGCTGCTGATCGGCGACAAGTGCGGCGCGCACACCGTGCCCTATATCGAGGCGAAGAACTCGATCGGCGCAGTTCGAGCATGAGGCGACGACGTCGAAGATTTCCGAGGACCAGCTGTTCTACTGCCTGCAGCGCGGCATCCCGACGGAAGAAGCCATCGCGCTCATCGTCAACGGCTTCGTCAAGGAAGTCATCCAGGAACTGCCGATGGAATTTGCGGTCGAAGCGCAGAAGCTGATCGGCGATCTCGCTGGAAGGCAGCGGTGGGGTGAGCCACATCCGAGACCGCGAACGCTATCGCGGCGAAAACCTTGCGGCCATGATCGTTCAGTGTCTCGTTCCCAGAAGGGAACGACGAACAACTATGCTTGAAATCAGAAACCTCCATGTCCGCATCGCCGAAGACGGCACCGAGATCATCCGTGGGCTGAACCTCACCGTGAAGGCCGGCGAAGTGGCAGCCATCATGGGGCCGAACGGCTCCGGCAAGTCGACGCTGTCCTATATCCTCGCCGGGCGCGCCGGATTACGAAGTCACCGAGGGCGACATCCTGTTCAACGGCGAGAGCATTCTGGAGACTCGATCCGTCCGAGCGCGCCGCCAAGGGCATTTTCCTGGCGTTCCAGTATCCGGTCGAAATCCCCGGCGTCGCCACCATGCAGTTCCTGCAAGGTCGCGCTGAACGAGCAGCGCAAGGCGCGCGGCGAGGCCGAACTTTCCACGCCGGACTTCATCAAGCCGCGTCAAGGAAGCCGCGGCCAAGCTGCAGATCAACCCGGACATGCTGCAAGCGGCCGCTCAATGTCGGTTTCTCCGGCGGCGAGAAGAAGCGCGCGAGATCCTGCAGATGGCGCTGCTCGAGCCGAAGCTGTGCATCCTCGACGAAATGGATTCCGGCCTCGACATCGACGCGCTGAAGATCGTCGCCGACGGCGTCAACGCGCTGCGCTCGCCGGATCGCGCCATGGTCGTCATCACCCACTACCAGCGGCTGCTCGAACTACATCGTGCCCGGATAGCGTCCATGTGCTCTACAAGGGCCAGGTCATCAAGTCGGGCGACAAGGAACTGGCGCTGGAACTGGAAGCCAATGGCTATGCCGACATCATCGATGCGGCGGCCTGAGGAGGAAATCGCATGAACATCCAGACAGCGATCAAGACTGACCGCAGCGGAAACGGCGCTGGTCGATGCCTATACCGCGCAGATCGGTGATCTGCCCGGCGACGGCGCCGTGCTCTCGGCGCGCGACGTGCTGGTCAGCGACCTGAAGACCGCAGGGCCTGCCGACACGGCGCGTCGAGGCATGGCATTATACCGACCTGCGCGCGCTGCTTCGCGACCGTGCCCGCCGACGACCCGACAGCCTTTGCCGCAACGCGTCGAGCCGCTTGTCGCCGGTTCGCTCGGTGCTGGCAGTGCTCAACGGCAAGGCGGACGAGAAGGGTGCCCGCCTGCCGGCATCAATGTGCGTCGCTATGCCGAGAGCCTGCGCCGACGGCGTCGGCTGCAGCCGGATCTGATCGAGCGCGGACCTGACGATGCGATCGGCCGGATCAACGGCAGCTTCGTGCGTGACGGTTTCGAGATCGAACTGCCCGAGGGTACCGAGCTCGACGGTCCGCTCGAACTGCAGTCGTCCAGAGCCGGCGGCCAGAGCCATGCGCGTTTCCCGGTGACTTTCGGCGCAGGTCAGCAAGGCGACGGTCATCGAGCGTCATCTTTCGGTGAGCGATGCGCCGAGCCTCGTGACGTCCGTGAGCGACCTGATCCTCGACGAAGGCGCCGACATCACCTGGATCATCCTGCAGCAGCAGGGCGGCGGACGACAGCCATCTCGGCCAGATCAATGTTCGATCTCGGCACGAATGCGCAGCTGACGCTGTTCGTCATCAATGCCGGCGGCAAGCTGGTGCGCCAGGAAATTCATGGCGTGGTGACCGGCGAAGGCGCCGACTTCAAGCTGCGCGGCATCAATCTGCTGGGCGGCGACACGCATACCGACGTGACCTTCACGCTCGGTCACGACGTGCCGAACACGACGTCGACGGAAGTGATCCGCAACGTTCTGTTCGACCGCGCCAAGGGCGTGTTCCAGGGCCAGATCCGGGTTGCGCCGGATGCGCAGAAGACCGACGCGAAGATGGCCTGCAACACGCTTGCTGCTGTCCGACGACGCCGATTTCTCGGCAAAGCCGGAGCTGGAAATCTTTGCCGACGACGTCCAGTGCGGCCATGGTGCAACGGTCATCGATATCAACCCGACGCATCTCTATCTACCTGCAGGCGCGCGGCATTCCGGAAAACAAGGCGCGTGCCATGCTGGTCAATGCCTTCGTCGACGAGATCGTCGAGGAACTGGAAAACGAGGCCCTGATCGAGACACTGGAAACGATCATCGCCGACTGGCTGGAAAAGCACGCCTGAGACGCCTTGCGGGTATGTCCCGCTCGGCAAGACATTGCACGCTGATTGGATGTCCGCCATGGACCATATGCTACCGGAGCCTGCCTACGACGTCGAAGCGATCCGCAGGGATTTTCCGATCCTGTCGCGGACCGTCTACGGCAAGCCGCTGGTCTATCTCGACAACGGCGCCTCGGCGCAGAAGCCGCAGGTGGTGATCGACGCGGTCAGCGCATGCCTATTCCAATGAATATGCCAATGTGCATCGTGGCCTGCATTTCCTGTCCAATGCGGCGACCGATGCCTATGAGGCGGCGCGCGAAAAGGTGCGCCGCTTTCTGAATGCGCCGTCGGTCGACGAGATCATCTTCACCAAATCCTCGACCGAGGCGATCAATACGGTCGCCTATGGCTACGGCATGCCCAATATCGGCGATGGCGACGAGATCGTCATGTCGATCATGGAGCATCACTCCAATATCGTTCCCTGGCACTTCATCCGCGAGCGGCAGGGTGCGAAGCTCGTCTGGGCGCCGGTCGATGACCAGGGTGCTTTCCATATCGACGATTTCGTCAAATGCCTGACCGACAAGACCAAGCTGGTCGCCATCACCCATATGTCGAATGCGCTGGGCACCGTCGTGCCGATCAAGGACATCTGCCGGATCGCGCATGAACGTGGCATTCCGGTGCTCGTCGATGGCAGCCAGGCCGCTGTCCATATGCCGGTCGATGTTCAGGATCTCGACTGCGACTGGTACGTGATGACCGGACACAAGCTCTACGGCCCATCGGGCATCGGCGTGCTCTACGGCAAGACGGACCGGCTGCAGGAGATGCGCCCGTTCATGGGTGGCGGCGAAATGATCGTCGACGTATCCGAGGACAGCGTGACCTACAACGAGCCGCCGCATCGATTCGAAGCGGGCACGCCGCCGATCGTCCAGGCGATCGGGCTCGGTTATGCGCTCGACTATATGGAGATGATCGGCCGTTCCGCGATTGCCGCCCATGAGGCCGATCTGGCGGCCTATGCCCATGAGCGGCTGTCCGGCATCAATTCGCTGCGGATCATCGGGACGGCGCCGGGCAAAGGTGGTATCTTCTCCTTCGAACTCGAAGGTATCCATGCCCATGACGTCTCGATGGTGATCGACCGGGCAGGGGTCGCGGTTCGGGCCGGCACCCATTGCGCGCAGCCGCTCTTGAAACGCTTCGGCGTGACCTCCACATGCCGTGCATCCTTCGGCCTCTACAATACGCGCGCCGAAGTCGATGTGCTGGTGGATGCGCTGGATCATGCCCGCAGCTTCTTTGCGTAAGGACACAGACCGATGAGCCTTGATACGACCGAAGAAAAGATCGACGTCCGCGAGGGCATTGTCCATTCCGCCATTCCGGCGGACGAACTGGCGCGACTGAGCGACGATGTCATTTCAGCGCTGAAGACGGTCTACGATCCGGAAATTCCGGCCGATATTTTCGAACTCGGGCTGATCTACAAGATCGACATCGAGGACGACCGCATGGTGAAGATCGCCATGACGCTGACGGCGCCGGGTTGCCCGGTCGCCGGCGAAATGCCGGGCTGGGTGGAGAATGCCGTCGAGTTCGGTCGAAGGCGTGTCGGGCGTCGAGGTTTCGATGACCTTCGATCCGCCATGGACGCCGGACCGCATGTCGGAAGAGGCACAGGTCGCCGTCGGCTGGTACTGAGCGTTCGGCGATAATCAGGCTGGCGCCATATTGATCCGTCATAGGTCTGCCATTACATCTGAACGTGAAGCGTCAGGCCTTGAACCTGATCGTGAATGGAGAACCGGCCGATGGCTTTTGCTGTGATGACATTGACGGATGCGGCCGCGGGCCGCGTCAAGGCGATTGTGGACAATGCCGGCGGCGACGCCAAGGGCATCCGCGTCGGGATCAAGAAGGGCGGTTGCGCCGGCATGGAATATGCCATCGATCTCGTCACCGAACCCAATCCCCGGGATGACAGGATCGAGCACCTCGGCTCGACGGTCTGGGTTGCACCCGAAGCCGTGCTCTATCTGCTCGGGACGCAGATGGATTTCGAGGTGACGACGCTGCGGTCGGGCTTCACCTTCCACAATCCCAACCAGACATCTGCCTGCGGCTGCGGCGAATCGGTGGAACTGAAACCGGCCGACCTGGCGGCATTGGCCGCACAGGGCGGGGCCGTGGTACAAGGCGGCTGACTGACGTTTTTTGAGAATGAGAATTTGTGGAGGGACTGGTATGCGCCGGTCCCTTTTTCTGTTCTTATGCGCGACTATTTAAAGGGCGCACCGCAAAGGCTGTAAGATCTCGCATGCAGGACTATTTCGCAACGCTGTATGAGACCTTTCCCGAGCCAGTCGTCGTCGTCGATCTGGCAAAAATGATCCTTGCCGTCAATCAGGCGATGACGCGGCAGTTCGGGTACACCGAAGAAGAACTGCGCGGCCGACATGCGCGCATCCTTTATGCCACCGACGAGGACTACGCAGCCTGCCTCGACATGGAAAGTGCCGCGCGAAACAAACGCCCGGTTTCGGACACGGTCTATGAATACAGGCGCAAGGATGGCTCGGTCTTTTCAGCGAGGCTGCGCGCAACGCTGATAAACGGGCCTGATGGCGAAAACTGCGGCGTCATCGGGGTCATTCACGACATTTCCGATATGCTGAAGCTCGAGAAGGCGCGCCGCGATGCCCGCAAGATTCTTGACACCGCACTTGCTGCCATCCCGGAAGGTTTTGCGATATTCGACCGCGAAGAACGGCTGATCGTTTTCAACGATGCCTATCGCCGCGTCTGCGGGCCGGCCGGACCACTGTTGCGGCTCGGCATGACGGCAGCGCAAATCATGCAGATCGTCTATGAGGGAGGCCACTACCCGGACGCGCCGTTCGGTTCGCCGACTGCCATGGAATGGATCGAAAAACGGCTGTCTGATTTTCGCAATCCGACGGGTCTCGCAAGAATAATTCCCTACGGCGACAACAGGTGGTTGCGCGTCGAAAATTTCAAGGCGAGCGACGGAAACACCATCGCCTTGCGCGTCGATGTGACCGAGATGAAGCGGACCGAGATTGCCCTGGAACGGCAAAGACACGAATATCTGTCCCTGTTGCAGAATATTCCGGATCTTGTCGGCCGCTTCACGCCCGAACGGGAAATTCTGTTCGTCAACCGAAACTATGCGGACTTCTTCGGCAAGACACCAGAAGCCATGATCGGCACGGATTTGCTCGACCATGTGCCCGGCATACATCATGAAACCAACCCGTCGAGCCTTTCGAAACCCTGCATCCTAATTCCGGGGTCACCTCCAGCGAGGTCCTGCATGTGCGGCCAGGTCAAGCCGACACATGGATGCTCTGGTCTCTGCTCGCCGTCTTTGACGGCACGCGTGTCTCTGAAGTCATTTCCGTCGGGCGCGACATCACGATGCAGATGCAGCAGCAGGAGCGCATCGCTCGACAAACGGCCGAGCTGCAGAGGAAGAACGACGCGCTCAACCAGTTCACCGGCACGGTCTCGCACGACCTCAAGGCACCCTTGCGGCACATTGCGATGTTTTCGGACATGATCAACGACGACATCCAGTCGGGCAACCTGGGGGATCTGCCCAGTTATGCAGCACATCTGCGCCAAAGCGCGCGGCGCATGGATCGCCTGATTGAAAGCCTGCTGGATTACTCGCAGATTGCCTATCAGATCGGCAACTGGACGCCCGTTCTTCTGTCCGAGGTCGTGGCGGACGCGATACTCAATCTCGAGAGCCTGATCCGTTCCGCAGATGCGGAAATCGAGGTGGGCGACCTGCCACTGATTCGGGGAGATGCTGAACTTCTGAAGCGCCTCGCCCAGAACCTGATCGGCAATGCGATAAAATACCGGCGTGCGGGTGTACCACCCTCCATTCGCGTGTTTGGCGAAAGCCGCGGCGATACGGACTACTTCTACGTTGAAGACAATGGCATTGGCATCGATCCGCGCTTTGCGACGAAGATTTTCGATGTATTCCAGAGGTTGCACCGCGACGAAAGCGTCTATCCCGGAACCGGAATTGGCCTGGCCTTGTCCAAACGTATCGTCGAAAGCCACAACGGCACGATTGAACTTGACACAGGCTTCACCAAGGGCGCACGATTCATCATTGCTTTTCCGAAAAACAACAGTTCCGGGAAGGAATGATCTTGGACAGCAGATTGAAAAAACTGCTCGTCGTTGACGATGACATCATCGATGCCAGATTTGTCGTGCGCGCCTTTTCCGAAGTTGGAGGCGGCCTTGAAATTGTCCATGTGGATGATGCGGATCTTGCCACGATGCGGTTGACGGCCGAGCCTTTCGACTATGTCCTGCTCGACATCAACATGCCGGGCGTGAGCGGCTTGGAGCTCCTAAAACGCATTCGAAACGACGAAAAGACCGCGATCCTTCCCGTCATCATGCTGACTTCATCGCTCAATCCACGCGACATAGACATTTCCTACGCATGCGGCGCAAATGCCTATGCCCTGAAACCCTCGTCCGTCAGCGGATACAGGACCTTTGCCGAGGGCTTTACACGCTTCTGGGTGGATGTCGCGATTACACCCCGTCCGCACTGATTGTTCGCTATACGAAAAAGGGCGCCGGAGCGCCCTTTTTGCTGTGTTCTATTCCGCGGCTTCCGCATAATCCGTAAGCGGCGGGCAGGTGCAGACAAGGTTTCGATCGCCGTAGACATTGTCGACCCGGTTGACGGGTGACCAGTATTTGTCGACCCGGAAGGCGCCTGGCGGGAAGCAGGCCTGCTCGCGGGAATAAGGGCGATCCCATTCGCCGACAAGATCCTCCACCGTATGGGGGGCGTTCTTGAGCGGGTTGTTCACCCGGTCCATCTTGCCGTCCTCGATCGCCTGCGCTTCGGCGCGGATGGCCAGCATGGCGTCGCAGAAGCGATCGAGTTCCGCCTTGGTTTCCGATTCCGTCGGCTCGATCATCAGCGTGCCGGCAACCGGCCAGCTCATCGTCGGCGCGTGAAAGCCGCAGTCGATCAGCCGCTTGGCGACGTCATCGACGGTGACGCCGGCGCTATCGACCAGCGGGCGCGTGTCGATGATGCACTCATGCGCGACGCGGCCGCGCGCCGACTTGTAGAGCACCTCATAGGCGCCCTTCAGGCGGGCTGCGATATAGTTGGCGTTGAGGATCGCCACCTTGGTCGCCTGCGTCAGGCCTTCGCCGCCCATCATCAGGCAATAGCTCCAGGAGATCGGCAGGATCGATGCCGAGCCGAAGGGGGCTGCCGAAACGGCACCGTCGCCGCCGTCCGTTTCGGGATGGCCGGGCAGGTAAGGCGCAAGATGCGCCTTGACGCCGATCGGCCCCATGCCGGGACCGCCGCCGCCATGGGGGATGCAGAAGGTCTTGTGCAGGTTGAGATGGCTGACGTCGGAGCCGATGTCGCCGGGGCGGGCAAGTCCGACCATGGCGTTCATATTGGCGCCGTCGAGATAGACCTGACCGCCGTGACGATGCACGATCTCGCAGATCTCACGGACGTTTTCCTCGAACACGCCGTGCGTCGAAGGATAGGTGATCATGCAGCAGGAGAGGTTTGCCGCATGTTGCTCGGCCTTGGCGCGGAAATCGTCCATGTCGATGTCGCCATTGTCGCTGCACCTTGACGACGACGACCTTCATGCCGGCCATCTGGGCAGAGGCCGGATTGGTGCCGTGCGCCGAAGTCGGGATGAGGCAGACGTCGCGATGGGCGTCGCCGTTGGCGATGTGGTAGGCGCGGATCGTCAGAAGGCCGGCATATTCGCCCTGCGCGCCCGAATTGGGCTGCATCGAGATGGCGTCGTAGCCGGTGACCGCGCAGAGCTTTTCGCTGAGATCGGTCGATCATCTCGCTGGTAGCCCTCGGCCTGGTCTGCCGGCACGAAGGGGTGGATCTCGGAAAACTCCGGCCAGGTGATCGGCAGCATTTCCGCTGTCGCGTTGAGCTTCATCGTGCAGGAGCCAAGCGGGATCATCGAGCGGTCGAGCGCCAGGTCGCGGTCCGAAAGACGGCGGATGTAGCGTGTCATCTCGCTTTCCGCACGGTTCATGTGGAAGATCGGATGCGTCAGGTACTCGCTGGTGCGCAGAAGGTTCTTCGGGCAGGCGGTAGCCAGGCTCGAAATCGCGCGACCGTGAAATCGCCGCCGAACGCCCGCCAGACGGCCTCAAGCGTTACGGGGCGCGACCGTTCATCGAGGCTGATGCCGATTTTCGGTCGTGCCGATCCGGCGCAGATTGACCTCTTCGGCAACCGCCGTCTTCATGATGACACCCTGCAGCTTGCCGACATCGACGGTGATCGTGTCGAAAAAGACATCGGGTTCAACGGTATAGCCCAGTTTTTCGAGCCCCATGGCGAGCCGCACCGTCTTCTGGTGCACGCTCTGGGCAATGGCCTTGATGCCCTGCGGACCGTGGAAGACGGCATACATCGAGGCCATGACGGCCAGCAGCACCTGCGCGGTGCAGATGTTCGATGTCGCCTTTTCGCGGCGGATATGCTGTTCGCGGGTCTGCAGCGAGAGGCGATAGGCGCGGTTGCCGCGGCTGTCGACGGAGACGCCGACGAGGCGGCCGGGCATGGAGCGCTTGTAGACGTCCTTGACGGCCATATAGGCCGCGTGCGGCCCGCCATAGCCGACGGGCACGCCGAAACGTTGCGTGCAGCCGATGGCGATGTCGGCGCCCATGTCGCCGGGGGACTTCAGCAGCGCCAGCGCCAGCGGATCAGCCGCCATGACGGCAATCGCGCCCTGCGCATGCAGGGCCGAAATGACGGCGGTAAAATCGCGGACATGGCCGTAGGTGCCGGGATACTGGAAGATCGCGCCGAACACGGCGGCAGCGTCCAGGTCGGTGAAGGGGTCGCCGATGAGGATCGTCCAGCCGAGCGGTTCGGCCCGTGTCTTCAAAAGTGCGATTGTCTGCGGATGGCAGCTTTCGTCGACGAAGAAGACGGTTGCCTTGGATTTGGCGACGCGTTCGGCCATCGCCATGGCTTCCGCAGCCGCCGTTGCCTCGTCGAGCAGCGAGGCATTGGCGACGTCGAGGCCGGTGAGATCGCAGACCATGGTCTGGTAGTTCAGCAGCGCCTCAAGGCGGCCCTGGCTGATTTCCGGCTGGTAGGGCGTGTAGGCCGTGTACCAGGCCGGATTTTCGAGAATGTTGCGCTGGATGACCGGTGGCGTGATCGTGCCGTAATAGCCCTGGCCGATCAGCGAAACGAGCTTTCTGTTGCGGTTGGCCGTCTCGCGCATCTTGTCGAGCGCCTCGCGCTCGGTCATCGCCGGCCCCCAGGCCAGCGGTTCCGTCTGACGGATCGACGGCGGTACGGTGTCGTCGATCAATGCGTCGAGGCTGTCGTAGCCGATGACTTCGAGCATCGCGTCCATCTCGCTCGGCGAGGGGCCGATGTGGCGGCGATTGGCGAAGTCGTAGGGCTTGTAGTCGGTGAAGGTGAAATCGGCCGCGGTCGTCATTACGCGATCAGCTCCTTGTAGGCTGCTTCGTCCAGGAGGGCATTGGCCGCGGACGGATCGGAGAGCTTCAGCTTGAAGAACCAGCCGGCGCCCTGCGGGTCGCTGTTGACCAGCGAAGGGTCATCGACGATGGCCGGGTTCATCTCGACGATTTCGCCATCCAGCGGACAATAGACGTCGGACGCCGCCTTGACGGATTCGACGGTCGCTGCATTGTCGCCCTTTCGTAAAGGTCGCGCCGGCCTCGGGGAGTTCAACGAAGACCAGATCGCCCAGTTGCTCCGCCGCATGGCTGGTGATGCCGACGGTGGCAACGCCGTCTTCGATTTTCAGCCATTCATGTTCATCGGTAAATTTCAGCATCGGACGGGTTCTCCTGATCAGCGCTTGTAGGTGGGAGTGATGAAGGGCAGGGCAGCGACGGCGACGGCCAGATATTTGCCGCGCACCTCCGCGTAGAGTCTGGTGCCGACGGCGGTGTGCTCCTGATCGACATAGCCCATGGCGACGGGGCCATCGACACTCGGCCCGAAACCGCCTGAGGTCACGGTCGCCGACGGGGGTCTTGCCGTCGGCATCGGCAAAGAGCGGCACGCCGCTACGAACGGGTGCGCTTGCCCTTCGGGTTTCAATCCAACACGGCGGCGGGCGGTGCCATCTGCAAAATCGGCAAGGATGCGATCGGCGCCCGGGAAGCCGCCGGCACGCGCGCCGCCGGTGCGGCGAACCTTCTGCATGGCCCACTCGAGGGCCGGCTTCGACCGGCGTCGTACCGGTGTCGATGTCGTTGCCGTAGAGACAAAGACCGGCTTCAAGCCTAAGCGAATCGCGCGCACCAAGGCCAATCGGCATGACGTTCGGATGCTCGAGAATGCGGCGCGTCACCTCTTCGGCGTGGCTGGCCGGGATCGAGATCTCGAAGCCATCCTCACCGGTATAGCCCGAGCGCGAAATGATGCACGGCACATCATGCAGATCTCGCACCGGCCACATCCATGAAACGCATCGTGGAAACATCGGCCCAGAGTTCGGCCAGCACAGATTCGGCATGTGGGCCCTGCAGCGCGATCAGCGCGCGGTCGTCAAGCATTTGCAGATCGCAGCTTTCGCCGAGATGCGCCTTCAGATGCGCGAAATCGGCATCCTTGCAGGACGCGTTGACGACCAGGAACAGGTGATCGCCGCGATTGGCGATCATCAGGTCGTCGAGAATGCCGCCTGTGTCATTGGTGAAAAGTCCGTAGCGCTGGCGTCCCTTGGCCAGGCCGAGCACATCGACCGGGACGATGCTCTCAAGCGCAAGCGCTGCATCCTCGATCCGTGCCGGATTTCGGATGGATGGTGACCTGGCCCATATGCGAAACATCGAACAGGCCGGCAGAGCTGCGCGTGTGAACAGATGCTCCTTCATGACGCCGGCGGGATATTGCACCGGCATGTCATAGCCGGCAAACGGCACCATGCGGGCACCGAGCGACAGATGCAGGGCATGCAGCGGTGTTTGTTTCAGGGAAGTGTGGTCGTCCAAATCCGGCCTCCAGGTCTGGTGCGAAACGCACCGGCTCAACGTCTGGCAATGCCTGCGCACCGCGTCTTCGAGCCCCCTCTGTCCGTTTGCCTGAGATTGTTATCCCTTCGGCGAGCGCATTTTTCAGTGCTTCTCTCCAGAGTTCCTACCGGCACCTTGCTGGTCCTTTTGCCTGAGAGTTTCCGGGGCGGTTGCTCCTTCGGCACCGGCGCGAGCCGGATTCTCCCAACAAGATCGGTGTCAGATAACGACCATCGCCCATTCTTGGCAAGCGCTAAATGTCGCGTCCAAACAGATTTTTGTCGTCCTCGTCCAAGCGGCATCGGGGCCTCTGCTGCGGCAAAATCGGCCTTTGCTTTTTTCTCGCCGCCGGGCTAACGCAATGTCCGAGACGGAGACGGTTATAGTGCAAGGACGACGGACATTGCAGGCAGGCGTGCGCATCCTGGCCGCACTGGCTCTGCTGTTGCTGTCTTTTGCCCATGAGCCGACATTTGCCCGCCAGCTTCCGCCACATCTTTCTGCCGATTATCTGTTGCCAGACGGCACGATCGCCGAAATCTGCTTCGGCCTTGATGGTGTCGGCGCAGACGCGCAGCATGGGGGACATCATGACAGTCGTCCTCCTTTTTGCGAGGCATGCCGCCTGTCAGCAACCACGGTTTTACCGTCGCCTGCAGACACGGGTTATCTTCTGGTCCGCGTTCACTCATTGCCTTCGAAGGCACTGACAATCGAGGTGCCTGTCATCGCCTATCCTCGCCCGCTGCCACCATCGCACGGGCCACCGCTTTTCGCCTGAAGCGCATAGGCAAGGCATTTCAAACCCAAGATCATCAAACCGCAAAAGCGGTGGAGGCCGGTGTGCATGAGGATCATGCGGGGACCGGTTCGGAGAGTTTTCATGACACAGACACGTTTCAACCGTTTGACCGGTATTGCCCTCGTTTCCGTCCCTTGCATGCTGGCGGGCATCAGCACGGCTTACGCCCATGCTTCGCTTGAAACCGACACGGCGACGTCGGAACGGAGCTTCAAGGCGATCGTCCAGATTCCGCATGGCTGCGACGGCAAGCCGACGAACGAAGTGCAGGTCAGGCTGCCGGAGGGCTTTATTTCTGCGAAACCGCAGCCGAAAGCCGGCTGGGAGCTCGAAGTTATCAAGGGCGACTATCAGAAGACCTATGACAATCACGGCAAGGCCGTCAGCGCCGGTCCGGTTGAAATCCGCTGGAAAGGCGGCAATCTGTCGGACGACTACTACGACACGTTCCTGATCAGCGGCCGGATTTCCGGTTTCGACAAGAAGACGACGATTGTCTTTCCGGTCACGCAGCTTTGCGGCACGGACGCCAAGGTCACCTGGGACCAGATCCCGGCAGAGGGGCAGGACGCCCATGCGCTGAAATATCCGGCACCGTCATTGACGGTGATGCCTGCCGATGCTGCATCCGGGCATCACGACCACATGGCCGGCATGTCGGGCATGACAACGACGCCGGTTTCCGATGGGGAAACGGTCAAGGTCGGAGCGCTGGAAATCTCAGGCGGCGCCGTCAGGGCGATGCTTCCGGGTGCAAAGGTTGCCGGCGGCGGCTTCACCGTACGTAATGACGGGGGAGAGGCGGACCGCCTGATCGCCGTCGAAAGCCCGGCTGCCGGGCGCGTCGAACTGCACGAAATGACGATGGAAAATGACGTCATGAAGATGCGCAAGCTGGATGACGGCATCGCTATCCCTGCCGGCGAGACGGTGGAACTGAAAAGCGGCGGTCTGCATCTTATGTTCATGGATGTCGCCACACCCTTCGGCGAGGGCCAGACTGTGCCGCTGACGCTCACCTTCGAAAAGGCGGGTAAAGTGGACTATGTGCTGCCGGTCGGCGCCGCAGGCGGAGCGGCGCACAAACACAAGTGATCGTACAATAAGCCCAAAAAGCCGGCGCTCGCGAGATTGCCGGCTTTATTCGGGGATGTTCAGAGTATGCCGTCTTCGGTTTGCGGCCGAGGCTCCTGGTCCGCCTTCGGCTCTTCCTGCCCCGGTTCGTCCCATTCGTTCTCACGGTAACGGCGCAGGGCTTCGGCCCGGCTTTCCTGCGGCATGCGGCCTTTCGAGTTCATGAGCATGAGGGAAAGGGCCGTCGGATTGCGCAGGGCGGCAACGGCGCGGTGAACGGCTTGGGCTTCCTGGGCCGGGCGAGCCGACAACAGGGTGATTGCCTCGTCGGTCGGGCCATCGCCGCGTATTCGCGCAGACGGCTTTACCACCTCAGCCGCATAGGCCGCGGTGTTGGCCGACATTGTGACAATCTGGGTCATGGCGCCTTGTACTCCTGGCATGCCGCTGCGGGTGTCTTCATCACTCCTCCACAAACAGCTTAGGACACAGGCTTTGCCCGACCGTGAAAATTGACCTCTGCCTTTGAATCGAATTTTAGGGAATGCTGCTTTTCTACCCCAGCCGCCACGCATCCGCCTGTCGATGATCACGATACGGTGAGCCTTGCAGAAAGACGGGCGTTGGCGGCTATGCCGCATTGGAAATCGTAGATCTTGGCTGCATAAGGACCTAACGGGTCCGATTCATTCGAACCCGAAGCACATTTCGGCGGCGCTCCCAAGGCTTGCCGAAGTGGATTACGAGACTGGATGGCGGATTGAACAAGCCCATGACATTTGACGAGACTTTTTCGCGGCGCGGTTTTCTAGGCGTGCTGGCGCTTTCTGCGGCCGGCCTTGCCGGCTGTACCTCCACCGTCAGCCGCCATTCGCCGCCAACACCGGGCGTGACGCGGCGTCCGATCGGCATACCAAGCGATACAGAGCTTGCTGTAATGTACGGCCCGGTGTCCGATGGTGGCTATCTCATTCCGGCAGTGCCCTATCAGCAGATCGACCCGCGCTACTACCGCCAGCGTGTTGATGATCCGACAGGCGAGGCGCCGGGTACGGTCGTTGTCGATACGCCGTCGCGGCTTCTCTACGTGGTCGAGCCCGGTGGCACGGCCATGCGCTATGGCGTCGGCATCGGTCGCGACGGTTTCTCCTGGGAAGGCGACGGGATCATTCACTGGCGACAGACCTGGCCGCGCTGGAAGCCGCCGAACGAGATGGTGGCCCGCCAGCCGCAGCTTGAGAAATACTCGATCGCCAATGGCGGCATGGAACCCGGCTTGAAGAACCCGCTGGGCGCCCGCGCGCTCTACATCTTCCAGAACGGCGAGGACACGCTCTATCGCCTGCATGGCAATCCGGACTGGACATCGATCGGCAAGGCGGTGTCTTCCGGCTGCGTGCGTCTGCTCAACCAGGATGTCATCGATCTCTACACCCGCGTGCCGAACAAGGCCAAAATCGTCGTTCGCCAGTAGGAAAACCCTGCGAAACGGGCGTCCGGCGTCCGTTTCCTGCCGTCGGTCAACCGAGTTTAACGAAGCGGTAACCGAAAATGCGGAATCTGTGCCATAAGATGAGGCATGGTCGGGCAACCGACAAAACTTCGTCGCGATTACGATCCATAGAGCTGTCATGCCCATTGTTCCTGCCATCCATCGCGCGGTAAGCCGCATTCGCAGCGTCCGCCGGGGCCTTTCCCGGACGGCGGCCGTGCTGGCCATGGGCGTGGCTCTTTCGGCCTGCATGTCGCTTGAGGATATTTCCGAGGCGCCGCCGCAATTGTCTGGCAAGGTGATCGCGGCAATGGCGAAAAAGGGTATGCAGCCGGAAAGCCCCGTGCTGGTGCGCATCTTCAAGCAGGAGAGCGAGCTGGAAGTCTGGAAGGTCGACCGATCAGGCGCCTATGCCTTGTTCAAGACCTATCCGATCTGCCGCTGGTCCGGCGATCTCGGCCCCAAGACCAAGACCGGCGACCGGCATGCGCCGGAGGGCTTCTACCATGTCTCGAAGGGCATGCTGAACCCGAATTCGAAATTCTATGTGTCCTTCAATCTTGGCTATCCGAACAGGCTGGAATCGGCGCTGGGCTATACCGGCGAGGCACTGATGGTGCATGGCGCCTGCTCGTCTTCGGGCTGCTACGCAATGACCGACCAGGGCGTCGGCGAAATCTATGCGATCGTCGAGAAGGCGCTGTCGAAGGGCCAGGACCGGTTTCAGGTTCAGGCCTATCCGTTCCGGATGACGGCCGAAAACATGGCGGCGTATCGTGACAACGCGAATATGCCTTTCTGGCGCACTTTGAAGGAAGGCTACGATGCCTTCAACGTCACGCGCCGTCAGCCAAAGGTATCCGTCTGCGCAGGCCGTTACGTCTTCAATCGCGAATTCGAGGGCGGCGAGCCGACCGACGCACTGGCCGCATGCCCGCCAGCCATCAACCAACTCGAGCCGCAGGCTATGGCGAGGATCGATGCGGAGGCGCAAAAACTCGACGCGGCAATCACCGGATCCGTGCCGGCCATGTCCTCGATGAACGCCTATTCCGACGGCGGCATGCATCCGAGCTTTCGCGAATTGCTGAAGGCGAAGGGGCCGCAGAAGCTTGCTGCCAGCATTTCAGCGACAAAATATCCGATCAGCCGTCCCGAAGCTGCACTGGCTGATCCCTTTTCCGGGAATTGAGCCAAGGACGACGTCCAAGGGGGAGGGAGTGATGGCGGGTCGCTACAGGTTCGGTCTTGATCATATCGCGCTTCTTGTCACAGACCTCGAGGCAAGTTTTGCATTTTACCGTGATGTCATGGGTTTCGCGCCGATAGAGCGGGCCGGCAGCCCCAATGTGCGCTGGCTTGATCTTGGGGGCGGCGACGCAATCCATCTCATAGAGAAGGATTTTGGCGCGACGCATGTGACCAAGGACACGCATGTTGCGATCTCGACCGCAGATTTCGATCGCTTCGTTGCAGATATCACCGAGCGGGGCATTGCTTTCGAAGACTGGCCCGGGACGCCCGGCCGCATCGGCGTGCACCGCAACGGCTTCCGCCAGGTCTATGTACGGGATCCGGATGGCTACTGGATCGAGATCAACGATCATCGGCCGCCCGCAAGCATCTGAAATCAATCGCTGGGTCACTGCTATCCCGCGGGCTGCGAGTTGCGGGTGGAGACCATCGTCGTCATAGTGCAACAATTCTGTCACAAATCTGTTACGTAGGCCCTCTAAACGGATCACGACGCCCAAGCGTCCATCCGAATTTTGGGAGATAATCCATGAAGAAACTACTTGGAAGCTGCGCACTCGTCGCAATCATGATGGCAACTGCTGGCACTGCTGCTGCCCGCGACCAGGTTCAGATCGCCGGCTCCTCGACGGTTCTGCCCTACGCCAAGATCGTTGCCGAAACCTTCGGCGAAACCTTCCCCGACTTCAAGACACCGGTTGTTGAATCGGGCGGCTCGTCGGGCGGTCTGAAAGAATTCTGCAAGGGCGTTGGCCCTGACACCATCGACATCGCCAACTCCTCGCGCAAGATCAAGGACAGCGAAGTCGAAGCTTGCAAGGCTGCAGGCGTCACCGAAATCCAGGAAATCAAGATCGGTTACGACGGCATCGTCTTCGCAACCGATGCTGGCAATGCCGACCTGAAGCTCGAGCCGAAGGATCTCTACCTTGCTCTGGCTGCCGAAATCGTCGTTGATGGCAAGCTCGTCGCCAACCCCAACAAGAAGTGGTCGGAAGTCAACGCCGCTCTGCCGGACGTTGAAATCGCCGCCTACATCCCGGGCGAAAAGCACGGCACCCGCGAAGTCTTCGAAGAAAAGATCCTCGCTCACGGCTGCAAGGACACCGGCGCTGCTGAAGCCATCAAGGCTCTGATCGCCGACGAAAAGGAAGCTGCTGCCAAGTGCATCGCCGTTCGCAAGGATGGCATGGCGATCGACATCGACGGTGACTACACCGAAACGCTCGCTCGTATCGACAGCAACAAGAACGGCATCGGCGTCTTCGGCCTGTCCTTCTACGAAAACAACGCCGACAAGCTCAAGGTCGCAACCGTCAATGGTATCGTACCGTCGACCGAAACGATTGCTTCCGGCGAATATCCGGTTTCCCGCCCGCTGTTCTTCTACGTCAAGAAGGCACATCTCGGCGTTATCCCGGGCCTGAAGGAATATGTTGAATTCTTCACCGACGATCAGATGATCGGCCCGGACAGCCCGCTTGCAGCCTACGGCCTCGTCGCCGCTCCTGAAGCCGAGCGCGAAGAAATCCGCAAGGCTTTTGTAGCCGGCAACGTGATGTAATTGATGTGAACTCGATGTCCGGCACGCCTATTGCGGCGTGCCGGACATTGTTGTGGATACCGCTGTCAATGACTGATCGCGCCGAGGAGAATGGCTCGTGAATACCTCGCTGATTCTGTTGATCATTTTAGTTTTGGGCCTCGTCGGCTATTTCGCCGGCCGAACCAGATCCTTGTCGCTCGCCGGCGGTAAGCTGTCGGCCTTGCATTCCCGTCCCGTGTATTACGGTTCCTATGTTGCGATCTGGGCCGTCGTGCCCGCCTTTATCATTCTTTGCGTCTGGCTGATCGCCGCACCGATGTTCATTGATAGTCTGGTGCGCGCTTCGTTTCCCGAGAATATTCTCTCGCAGGGCAGCGCAACGACCGAGCTTACCCTTGGCACGACGCAGTCCATGGCCGGCGGCATCAAGCTGCTGAACGCCGAGGAACTGGCAGCCGTCAAGTCGGGCACCGCCAATCTTCGCGAAGTGCTTGCCACGAAGGGCATCCCGCTTGCCAGCGAAGCCGAACCATTCATGATCGATGCCGCTGAAAAGCTGAACGGCCTTGCCGCGACCAGCCGCATCCTGATGACCGTTACGGTTCTTGCCGTTGCCATCCTGGGCGCGCTGTATGCCATGCGCAATGTGGGCCTTCGCTTCCGCGCCCGTAACCAGGTCGAACGCGTCATTCTTGCCGGTCTGGTGCTTTCCTCATCGATCGCGATTCTGACGACGGTCGGCATTGTCGGCTCCATGCTGTCGGAAGCCACGCGCTTCTTCAATATGGTGCCTGCACATACATTCTTCTTCGGTACGGTCTGGGATCCGCGCTTTGCTGCGGCCGGCGATGCCGGCGCGGCTGGTCAGTTCGGCCTGATCCCGCTTCTCGCCGGCACGCTCTACATTGCCTTCGTCGCCATGCTGTTTGCGGTTCCGGTTGGCCTTTTCTCGGCCATCTACATGGCCGAATATGCAAGGCCGAGTGTTCGCGCAACGGCAAAACCGCTCCTGGAAATTCTGGCCGGTATCCCGACAATCGTTTACGGCTTCTTCGCTCTGGTGACCGTCGGGCCGTTCCTGCGCGATATCTCGGCCCAGATGAATGGTCTGGTGACCGGCGACTATACGAGCTTCATTCAGGCGCAGAGCGTTCTGACGGCTGGTCTCGTCATGGGCATCATGCTGATCCCGTTCGTATCGTCGCTCTCCGATGACATCATCACCGCAGGTGCCCCGTGCCATGCGCGACGGTTCCCTTGGTCTGGGTGCGACACGTTCGGAAACGATCAAGCGGGTCATCCTGCCGGCAGCGCTTCCCGGCATCGTCGGCGCCTTGCTGCTGACAGCCTCGCGTGCGGTCGGCGAAACCATGATCGTGGTGCTTGCCGCCGGTGTTGCCGCTCGCCTGCAGCTCAACCCCTTCGAGCCGATGACCACGGTCACCGTCAAGATCGTCAACCAGTTGACGGGCGACCTTGAATTCACCTCGCCGCAGACACTTGTCGCCTTTGCGCTGGGCATCACGCTCTTTGTGATCACGCTCTGCCTCAACATCTATGCGCTCTACATCGTGCGCAAATATCGGGAACAGTACGAATGACCGACATTGTCTCGCCCGTCCCATCGTCTTTCACCAGGACAGCATCTCCGGCCCGTCGCGACATTGGCATCAAGCGTCGCTATGCTGCAGAACGCCGCTTTCGGATGTACGGCATTGCCGCAATCCTGACCGGCCTGTTCTTCCTGTTCCTCCTGCTGTGGACGGTTGTCTCGAACGGCTACACAGCCTTTCAGCAGACGACCATCACCCTGCCGATCGAATTTTCCGAAAAGATCATCGATCCGAAAAACGAGCGTGCCGAAAATCCCGGCAAGCTGATGTCCGCGAACTACCCGCTTCTGGTTCGCGACGCTCTGGTCAAGGTGCTCAACATCGATCCGTCCGATCGTGCGCTGGTCAAGCGCGCCACGGACATGGTTTCGGCGAGCGCGCGGACGCAGTTGCGTGATGTCGTTGTCGCCAACCCGGCCGTGATCGGCACGACGGTCAATGTGTCGCTCCTGGCCGAAGGCAATATCGACTCGGCCAACAAGGGGCAGATCGATCTTGACGTCGATGAAGCGCGTCGCAAGGTCAACAATCAGCAGCTCGCCTGGATGAAGCAGCTGAACGATGCTGGTGTCATGACCAAGGAGTTCAACACCGGCCTGTTCACCTATGGTGCATCGAGCCGCCCAGAAGCTGCCGGTGTCGGCGTCGCAGCGCTCGGTTCGCTCTACATGATGCTGATCGTTCTGGTGCTTTCACTGCCGATCGGTGTCGCCGCCTCGATCTATCTTGAGGAATTCGCTCCGAAGAACCGGTTCACCGATCTGATCGAGGTCAACATCAACAATCTCGCAGCCGTGCCCTCCATCGTCTACGGTCTGCTGGGTCTGTCGATCTTCATCAATTTCGCCGGCATGCCGCGCTCGGCAGCCGTGGTTGGCGGCCTCGTCCTGACGCTGATGACGCTTCCGACGATCATCATCGCCACGCGTGCGGCTCTGAAAGCCGTTCCACCGTCGATCCGTGCCGCGGCCCTTGGCCTCGGTGCATCCAAGATGCAGACCATCTTCCACCATGTGCTGCCGCTTGCAGCACCTGGCATTCTGACCGGTACGATTATCGGTCTTGCCCATGCCCTTGGAGAAACCGCACCGCTGCTGCTCATCGGCATGGTCGCCTTCGTGGTCGACTTCCCGGGTTCGCCGATGCAGCCCTCCACGGCTCTGCCGGTGCAGATCTACATGTGGGCGAACGAAGCTGAACGTGCATTCGTGGAACGGACGTCCGGAGCCATCATTATCCTGCTGGCCTTCCTGATCGTCATGAACCTTGGCGCAATTCTCTTGCGGAGACGCTTCGAGCGTCGCTGGTAGTGGGGTATAGAACATGAACATGATGTCAGAAGCAGCAGTTGAAAAGGCGCTGGACAAGAAGATGAATGACGTTTCCTTCAAGATGATCGGCAAGGACGTTTCGGTTTATTACGGCGAGAAGCGCGCGCTTTTCGATGTGAACCTGAATGTGCGACAGAACACGGTCACCGCGCTGATCGGTCCTTCCGGCTGCGGCAAGTCGACCTTTCTGCGCTGCCTCAACCGCATGAACGACACGATCGACAGCTGCCGCGTTACCGGCAAGATCACGCTCGACGACGGCGATATCTATGATCCGTCGATCGACGTGGTCGAACTGCGCGCCCGTGTCGGCATGGTTTTCCAGAAGCCGAACCCTTTCCCGAAGTCGATCTACGAAAACGTCGTCCTACGGGCCGCGTATTCACGGTCTTGCCCGCACCAAGGCGGAGATGGACCAGATCGTCGAAACCAGCCTGCAGAAGGCCGGTCTCTGGAACGAGGTGAAGGACCGCCTGCAGGAGCCGGGCACCGGCCTTTCCGGTGGTCAGCAGCAGCGTCTGTGCATTGCCCGCGCCGTCGCCGTCAGCCCGGAAGTCATCCTGATGGACGAACCGTGCTCGGCGCTTGATCCGATCGCGACGGCCAAGGTCGAGGAACTGATCCACGAATTGCGGGCCAACTTCACGATCGTCATCGTGACGCATTCGATGCAGCAGGCCGCGCGCGTTTCCCAGCGGACAGCGATGTTCCACCTTGGCAATCTTGTCGAGGAAAACGACACGGACAAGATGTTCACCAATCCGGATGACCAGCGCACGCAGGACTACATCATGGGCCGCTTCGGCTGAGGACTGTTTCGCCGCCTTCCATATCGGCGAGGCGGCGGTCTTCCAACCCGGATTGATCAAGGAAAAAATCATGTCTACGCACATTGCTTCCGTCTATGACGAAGATCTGAAGTACCTTACCCGCCGCATCTCCGAGATGGGCGGCACTTGCCGAACAGATGGTGGCTGAATGCGGTCCGCGCACTGGTCAATTCCGACCTCGCGCTTGCCCAGAAGGTCATCTCCGACGACGTCATTCTTGACGATGCCGAGCGCCAGATCGGCGAAAAAGCGATCATCACCATCGCCACGGCGCCAGCCGATGGCGGCCGACCTGCGTGAAATCATCGGCTCCATCCGCATCGCGGCCGACCTGGAACGCGTCGGCGACCTTGGCAAGAACAATGCCAAGCGCGTGATCGCCGTTGCCAATGCGGGCCTGCCACGCCAGCTTGCCCGCGGCCTGGAACATCTGGCCGAGCTGGCGCTCGTCCAGCTCAAGGAAGTGCTCGACGTCTATGCGTCGCGCTCGGTCGAGAAGGCCAACAGCATCCGCGAACGCGACGAGGAAATCGACGCGATGTACACCTCGCTGTTCCGCGAACTGCTGACCTACATGATGGAAGATCCGCGCAACATCACGCCCTGCACGCATCTGCTGTTCTGCGCCAAGAACATCGAACGCATCGGCGACCACGCGACCAACATCGCCGAGACGATCTACTACATGGCGACCGGCGCTCAGCCCGTTGGCGAGCGTCCGAAGGACGACAGCGCCAACACCGTCGGTGCGCCTGCAACTGATCGGCGCGCCTTCGCTCTGAAGACCGGATCTGACGCCAGATGCCGGGCGAGGGCAGGGTCCTCGCTCCGGCTTCCAGGAGTTGATACCGCATGCTGCCCAGAATTGCAGTCGTTGAAGACGAAGAGGCGCTTGGCGTTCTCCTGCGCTACAATCTCGAGGCCGAAGGCTATCGAGGTCGACACGATCAACCGCGGCGACGAAGCCGAAATCCGCCTTCAGGAACGCGTTGCCGGATCTGCTGATCCTCGACTGGATGCTGCCGGGCGTTTCCGGCATCGAACTGTGCCGGCGGCTGCGCCAGCGCCCGGAGACCGAACGCCTGCCGATCATCATGCTGACGGCGCGCGGCGAGGAAAGCGAGCGCGTGCGCGGTCTTTCCACCGGCGCCGACGACTATGTCGTCAAGCCGTTCTCGACGCCGGAACTGATGGCCCGCGTCAAGGCCATGCTGCGCCGCGCCAAGCCCGAAGTCCTGTCGTCGGTGCTGAAATGCGGCGATATCGAACTTGATCGCGAGACCCATCGCGTCCACCGCAAGAGCCGCGAAGTCCGCCTCGGGCCGACGGAATTCCGTCTGCTCGAATTCCTCATGTCATCGCCGGGCCGCGTCTTTTCCCGCTCGCAACTGCTCGATGGCGTCTGGGGCCATGACATCTATGTCGACGAACGCACCGTCGACGTGCATGTCGGCCGCCTGCGCAAGGCGCTCAACCTCTCCAACATGCAGGACGTCATCCGCACCGTGCGCGGCGCGGGCTATTCGATGGAAGGCCAGTAAGGGACATTGGGCGCGATGGGAGCAAGGGTGGTCGTCGTCGATGACGACGAGACATTGCGTGCCCTGGTGCAGCGGGCGCTGGAAAACGAAGGCTTCTCCGTAACGCTACTTTCAAGTGCTGCGGATCTTGAGCAGCGCCTGCTGCTTGCCGTTCCCGACGTGCTGGTCCTGAACACCGTGCTGCCCGGCATGTCCGGGATTGAGGCCTGCCGCCGGTTGCGAACCACGCGATCGACCTATCGCCTGCCTGTCATCCTGCTTGTTGCCGGCGACGACCGGGATGAGGCCCGGGCGGGGCTCGCCGCCGGAGCCGATGACTGCGTCACAAAGCCGTTCGGCGCGAGTGAACTCGTTATCCGGGTAAAGAACCTGCTGAGGCGGGTAAATCCATCCTTGCTGGAACACATGATCAAGGTCGGTGACATCGTGCTCGACCGCGAATCGCACCGGGTTCATCGCCGGAAAAAGGAAGTCCGGCTGGGGCCGACCGAGTTCAAGCTGCTTGAATTCCTGATGCGGACGCCTGGCCGGGTCTATTCACGCTCCGAGATCCGCCTGTCGCTCTGGGGCGATGACGCGACCGTCGACGAACGGGCCGTCGATGTTCACATCAACCGTCTGCGCAAGGGTATCGGCTTCGGCAAGGCCGATCCGGTTATCCGCACCGTCAGGGGTGCCGGATATGCGCTTGGGGATGTTTGACCGACGGTGTTGGCCGCCGACCGCGGTGATCATCCGGAAAATCCCCGAAGACACAGACAATGGGGACATCGCTGCCGAACCGAATTGACAGTGTCGATATTTCCAGTATTCTCGACATATGGAACAAGAAAGCGCAATACTCGCCCTTGCGGCGCTCGCCCAATCGACCCGGCTGGAGACCTTTCGTCTGCTGGTGAAGGCGGAACCCGACGGGCTGCCGGCGGGCGATATCGCGCGTTCGCTTGCAGTCCCGCACAATACGATGTCGACCCATCTGAACATTCTTGCGCGTGCCGGCCTTGTGACAGCCGAGCGCCGCAGCCGGTTGATTGTCTATCGCGCCGAGATTGGCCGCCTGAGCGAGCTGACGCTGTTCCTCGTCAAGGATTGCTGCGGCGGCAATCCGGATCTTTGCGCTCCGATCATCGCAGAACTTGAACCCTGCTGCTGAAAACCAAAAGGTGTCCCCATGACCAAGACGACCTTCAACGTGATGTTTCTGTGCACCGGAAACTCCGCCCGATCGATCATTGCCGAAAGCGTCCTGCGCAAGGAAGGCGGCGGCAAGTTCAACGCATTCTCTGCCGGCAGCTATCCGAAGGGAGAGGTCAATCCTTTCGCCCTCGAAACGCTGGCCGGCCATAAATATCCCGTCGATGGCCTGCGCTCGAAGAGCTGGGACGAATTCGCCGCTGCCGGCGCACCGGAACTGGATTTCGTCTTCACGGTCTGCGACAACGCCGCCGGCGAAGCCTGCCCGGTCTGGCCGGGACAGCCGATGACGGCCCATTGGGGCGTCGAGGATCCGGCCGATGTCCAGGGCACGGATGCCGAAAAGCGCGTCGCCTTTGCAACGACGCTGCGCTACATGAAGCTGCGCATCGCCGCTTTCGCCGCTCTGCCTCTCGAAAGCCTGGAGCGTCTCAGCCTGACGGCGAAGCTGCGCGAGATCGGCCAGATGGAAGGCTCGACAGCCAAGCGGGCTGACGTCGCATGAGCAGCCCCATTCAGACCGCCGTCGATATCGTCATCTATCACAATCCCGACTGCGGCACCTCGCGCAACACGCTGGCGATGATCCGCAATGCCGGCATCGAGCCGCATGTCGTGGAATATCTGAAGACGCCGCCAAGCCGGGCGCTCTTGGAGCAGCTGGTTGCCCGCATGGGCATCGGTGCGCGTGACCTGCTGCGCGAGAAGGGCACGCCCTATGCGGAACTCGGTCTCGACAACCAGGATCTGGCCGATTCGGCACTTTTCGATGCGATGATGGACCATCCGATCCTCATCAACAGGCCGATCGTGGTCTCGCCGCTTGGTGTCAGGCTCTGCCGCCCGTCGGAGGCCGTGCTGGATCTGCTGCCCACCGCCCAACAGGGCGCGTTCTCGAAAGAGGACGGTGAGGCCGTCGTCGATGCCCGAGGCCAGCGCGTCGGCTAAGGCCTGATTTCAATGACCGCTCGCTTTCCGCCTTGAACGGGCGGAAAGCCGAATTTTCATGGCCAAATTTTCATGCAAGGAACCCGCCATGCACGCCGCTCACGCGCAGCCCGCCGTCCCGACCGTTCGCCTGTCCTTCCTCGATCGTTATCTGACGGTCTGGATCTTCGCCGCCATGGCGCTCGGCGTTCTGCTTGGAACCGTCTTTGAGGGTCTCCCTGCGGCGCTGAACAGCCTCTCGGTTGGCAGCACGAATATTCCGATCGCCATCGGGCTGATCCTGATGATGTATCCGCCGCTTGCCAAGGTCCGCTACGAGGAGCTTCATCTCGTCTTTGCGGACAAGCGGATATTGGCGATTTCGCTTCTGCAGAACTGGATCATCGGCCCGACACTGATGTTCGTGCTGGCCATCATCTTCCTGCGCGATTACCCCGAATATATGACGGGCCTGATCCTCATCGGCCTTGCCCGCTGCATCGCCATGGTGCTGGTCTGGAACCAGCTGGCGCGCGGCGACAACCAGTATGTCGCCGGCCTCGTTGCCTTCAACTCGATCTTCCAGATCCTGTTTTTCAGCGTCTATGCCTGGTTCTTCCTGACGGTGCTGCCGCCGGTCTTCGGCCTTGAAGGCAGCGTCATCGACGTTTCCTTCTGGACGATCGCCGAGGCCGTGCTGATCTATCTCGGTATCCCATTCCTCGCCGGCTACCTCTCGCGCCGCATCCTGACGGCGACCAGGGGAAAAGACTGGTATGAAAACGTGTTCCTGCCGAAGATCGGCCCGATCACGCTGGCGGCGCTGCTGTTTACCATCGTCGCCATGTTCAGCCTGAAGGGTGGGGATGTCGTGCGTCTGCCGTTCGATGTCGTGATGATCGCGATACCGCTGACGATCTACTTCCTGATCATGTTCTTCGTCAGCTTCCTGATGGCGAAATCGGTCGGGCACGGATTATCCACGCTCGACGGCCGTTGCCTTCACCGCTGCGGGCAACAATTTCGAGCTCGCCATCGCCGTTGCCATTGCCGCCTTCGGCCTGGCCTCGCCGGTTGCCTTTGCCGCAGTCATCGGTCCGCTGGTCGAGGTGCCGGTGCTGATCATCCTCGTGCAGTTTGCGCTGTGGATGGGTCGCCGGTATTTCCCTGCCGATAGCAGGCGCGTACCGGCCGAGTGAGCGCTCATGGGGCGGGCAGGGAACCTTGTTTCCCTCTGCCTCCCTCGGCCACACGCTGTCGATCTGATTTCCGCAAATATTGGAGTCCCTTTTGACCGAACTGCCCGCCGCCCGCATCGATCTTCTTCGCCAGCCCGACATCGAGGCGCTGCGACCGCCGTTTTCGACGCACAAGCCGCGCATTCTCATCCTCTACGGCTCGCTGCGGGAAGTGTCCTACAGCCGTCTGCTGGCGCAGGAATCCGGTCGTCTGCTTGAGCATTTCGGCTGCGAGGTTCGCATCTTCAACCCCGAGGGACTGCCGCTTCCGGACGGTGCGCCGGTCTCCCATCCGAAGGTGCAGGAACTGCGCGCGCTCTCCGAATGGTCCGAGGGCCAGGTCTGGGTCAGCCCCGAACGGCACGGCGCGATGACCGGCATCATGAAGGCGCAGATCGACTGGATCCCGCTTGCCGTCGGCTCGGTGCGCCCGACGCAGGGCAAGACGCTGGCTGTCATGGAGGTCTCCGGCGGGTCGCAGTCCTTCAACGCCGTCAACCAGCTGCGCATTCTCGGCCGCTGGATGCGGATGATCACCATTCCCAACCAGTCCTCCGTGGCCAAGGCCTTCCAGGAGTTCGACAAGGACGGCCGGATGAAACCTTCCGCCTATTACGACCGCGTGGTCGATGTCTGCGAGGAACTGGTCAAGTTCACGCTCCTGACCCGCGACGCCTCGGCCTATCTCACCGACCGCTATAGCGAGCGCAAGGAAGACGCGGAGAAGCTGGAACTGCGGGTCGGGTTGAAGTCGATCTAGCTGGGGCAGTCGGGGCAGGGGTTAGGCCGGCGAATATGGGCGTTACCTCTCCCCCTGCGGGAGAGGACACAAAATCAACATCTTAGCCGCAGGCTAAGTGTTAGATTTTGCTGGTGAGGGGATCGTTCCTTTTCCGGTTCCGTCGGTGCGCCCATGCCTACCCCCTCTCTTGCAATTTCTAGCACTTAGCTGACGCTAAGATGCTGAAATTGCTTTCTCCCCCGCCGAGGGGGAGATAGACTTGCGGCACCTTTTTAATCCTTCGGAAAACCCGCATGCGTCAGAAGGTTCCCGATCGGCATCGTCACTTCGCCAGAACCATGCGCGCGGATTCGACGCTGGCGGAAAACCGTTTATGGCAGGTCCTGCGCAATCGCCAGCTGGAAGGCTTTAAATTCAAACGGCAGGTCCCGCTCGAAAACTACATTATCGATTTCGTCTGCTTCGATGCCCGACTGATCGTCGAGGTCGACGGTTTCCAGCATGCCGAGAGTGAGCGCGATGTCGCCCGCGACGCGTTCTTTCAGGGCGAGGGATTTCGGATTTTGCGCTTCTGGAACGAGGAGATCGTGAAAAACCTCGACGCCGTTTGCCTGACGATTTTGGGCTGAACTCAGGAATACCGGCGAATAAGAAGCGGATTACCTCTCCCCCTGCGGGAGAGGATACAAAATCAACATCTTAGCGTCAGGCTAAGTGTTAGATTTTGTTGGTGAGGGGATCGTTCCTTTTCCGGGATTCGCTCGTACGCCCATGCCTACCCCCTCTCTTGCAATTTCTAGCACTTAGCTGACGCTAAGATGCTGAAATTGCTTTCTCCCCCGCCGAGGGGGTAGATCGCGCTTTGCCGAGGGCACCTTTGCGTTAAATCGATCGCTTGTATCCGGTCAGGAGCCGGATCGATGATCGTCGGCGCCAGCCATGCCTTTGATGCTTGCCGTCACTTTTCACTTCCATGCAACGCTCGGTCAGCGCGATCCGCAGTTTCTTAAAGTGGCCCGTCTGGCGGTCTCAGAAGCTGTTTCGGCCGGTAATCAGATCCCGCCGTACGTCATCACCAGTTTAGATTGTTGTTGCCGTCGCCTACCCCCTCTCTTGCAATTTCTAGCACTTAGCTGAAGCTAAGATGCTGAAATTGCTTTCTCCCCCACCGAGGGGGAGATAGGGAGGTTGTGCGACCGTCTGGCTTGCTTGCCCCGCGTGGGCTTTTGGCATTTCGCGGTATTCAAAGCTTGAGTTTTTCAAACATGTAGCTGAGTCTCATTTTGTTCTTCTCAGCATTACAGCCCGAAGTTTCCTTCGGGCTGATAACTCCTAGTGATTCACAGCCAATGCTCAGCTGCACCCACTCGTCGCGCCACACGTGTCGCACTTCTCGCAGGTCCCGTTCCGCACCATCGTGAAGTTCTGGCACTCGCCGCACATGTTGCCGGTATAGCCCTGCGCGATCGAGCGGATGCGGCGCTCGGCTTCGAGCTTCTTGGCGTCCGACTTGGCGGCGGCAGCTTCAGCCGCAGCCTTGTCGGAGAACAGGGCGGTGACTTCGCTTGCGGCTTCCTCGACGATTTCCTCGGCCAGTTCGGCGGCGCGTTCCTCGTAATCGCGCTTGAAGGCGACGATTTCGGAGGTGGCGATCGAGACGGCGGTGACCGTTTCGAGCTTGCGGGCAGCGCTGCCGGAGAATGCCGTGACATTGGCGCCGCCGGAGGCCTTGGCCGGGGCAGCAGTCGCTGCGCCCTTGGGCTCGCCGGAGGCGCGGTCGATCTGGCCGCCCTGGATCAGCGTCGGCTTGTGGCCGCGGGTCCAGCCGGTCGAGAGCAGGTTGGTCTTGCCTTCCTGGATGCCCTTGCCGAGCGCCGTGTTGGAGAAGTCCGACGTATCGACATGGGCCAGATCGTGGCGGTTGAGATAGGAGACGGCCAGTTCGCGGAACACATAGTCGAGGATCGAGGTGGCGTTCTTGATCGCGTCATTGCCCTGCACCATGCCGGCCGGTTCGAACTTGGTGAAGGTGAAGGCCTCCACATATTCTTCCAGCGGCACGCCATATTGCAGGCCGAGCGAGATGGCGATGGCGAAGTTGTTCATCATCGCGCGGAAGGCAGCGCCTTCCTTGTGCATGTCGATGAAGATCTCGCCGATGCGGCCATCGTCGAATTCGCCGGTGCGCAGATAGACCTTGTGGCCGCCGACGATCGCCTTCTGGGTATAGCCCTGGCGGCGGTTCGGCAGCTTTTCACGCTCGCGGGTGACCCGCTCGATGACGCGCTCGATGATCTTCTCGGTGACGGTGACGGCCTGGGCGGCGGCGGGCGCTGCCAGGAAGTCCTCCATCGCATCCTCGTCCTCCTCATCCTCGATCAGCGAGGAATTGAGCGGCTGCGACAGTTTCGAGCCATCGCGATAGAGCGCGTTGGCCTTCAGCGCCAGCTTCCAGGAGAGCATGTAGGCGGCGCTTGCAATCCTCGACGGTGGCGTCGTTCGGCATGTTGATGGTCTTGGAGATCGCGCCCGAGATGAACGGCTGGGCAGCCGCCATCATGCGGATGTGGCTTTCGACCGAGAGATAACGCTTGCCGATCTTGCCGCAGGGATTGGCGCAATCGAAGACGGGCAGATGTTCGCTCTTCAGGAACGGCGCGCCTTCCAGCGTCATCGCCCCGCAGACATGGATGTTGGCCGCCTCGATGTCCTTCCTCGAGAAGCCGATATGCTCCAGCAGGTTGAAGCTCATGTCGGCGAGCTGCTCGTCGGTGACCTTCAGCGTGTTTTTCAGGAAGTCGACGCCGAGCGTCCACTGGTTGAAGACGAACTTGATGTCGAAGGCGGCCTTGGTGGCGCCGTTGATCGCGTCGATCTTCTCGTCGGTGAAGCCCTTGGCCTTCAGCGAGCCGGGGTTGATGGCCGGTGCCTGGTTGATATTGCCATGGCCGACGGCATAGGCCTCGATCTCGGCAATCTGGCTTTCGGTGTAGCCGAGCGTGCGCAGCGCTTCGGGAACGGCGCGGTTGATGATCTTGAAGTAGCCGCCGCCGGCGAGCTTCTTGAATTTCACCAGCGCGAAATCTGGCTCGATGCCGGTCGTGTCGCAATCCATCACCAGGCCGATCGTGCCGGTCGGGGCGATGACCGAGACCTGGGCATTGCGGTAGCCGTGCTTTTCGCCAAGCTCCAGCGCCTTGTCCCAGGCGGCGGTGGCATGGGCGATCAGGTCCTGATCCGGGCATTCGCCATGGATCAGCGCCACCGGATCGACCGACAGGCCTTCATAGCCCTGTGTTCGCCGTGGGCCGCGCGGCGATGGTTGCGGATGACGCGCAGCATGATGTCGCGGTTCGGCTTGAAGCCCGGGAAGGGGCCGAGCTTCGGCGGCCATTTCGGCCGAGGTCGCATAGGAGACGCCGGTCATGATGGCCGTCAGGCAGCCGGCAATGGCGCGGCCTTCGGTCGAGTCGTAGGGAATGCCCGACGACATCAGCAGGCCGCCGATATTGGCATAGCCGAGGCCGAGCGTGCGGTATTCATAGGAGCGTTCGGCGATTTCGCTTGCGACGGGAACTGCGCCATCATCACGGAGATTTCGAGAACGAGCGTCCACAGGCGCACGGCATGCTCGTAATCGGCAATGTCGATGTTCTTGGTCGTCGGCATCCTTGAACTGCAAGCAGGTTCAGCGAGGCAAGGTTGCAGGCCGTGTCGTCGAGGAACATGTATTCCGAGCACGGATTGGATGCGCGGATCGGGCCGGCGGCCGGGCGAGGTGTGCCAGTCGTTCATGGTCGTGTTGAAGTGCAGGCCCGGATCGGCCGATGCCCAGGCGGCATAGGAAATCTGTTCCCAGAGATCGCGGGCCTTCAGCGTCTTCATGACCTTGCCGTCCTTGCGGGCGGTCAGGTTCCAGTTGCCGTCGGATTCGACGGCGCGCAGGAAGTCGTCCTTGATCGAGACGGAGTTGTTGGAGTTCTGGCCCGACACGGTGAGATAGGCTTCCGAATCCCAGTCGGTGTCATAGGTCTTGAATTCCATGTCCTTGTAGCCCTGGCGGGCAAACTGGATGACGCGCTTGACATAGTTTTCCGGAACCTGATCCTTCTTGGCGGCCTTGATTTCGCGCTTCAGGGCCGGGTTCTGCTTGGGGTCGAAGCAGGCGTCGTTGTCGGCCTCGCAGTTGACGCAGGCCTTCATGATCGCCTTCAGGTGCTTGGCGACGATCTTCGAGCCGGTGACAAGCGCTGCAACCTTCTGCTCTTCCTTGACCTTCCAGTTGATGTAGTCCTCGATATCGGGATGGTCGATGTCGACGACGACCATCTTGGCCGCGCGGCGCGTCGTGCCGCCCGACTTGATGGCGCCGGCAGCCCGGTCGCCGATCTTGAGGAAGCTCATCAGGCCCGACGACTTGCCGCCGCCCGAGAGCTTTTCGCCTTCGCCGCGCAGATAGGAGAAGTTGGAGCCGGTGCCGGAGCCGTATTTGAACAGGCGCGCTTCGCGAACCCACAGATCCATGATGCCGCCTTCGTTGACGAGATCGTCACTCGACGGACTGGATGAAGCAGGCATGCGGCTGCGGATGCTCGTAGGACGACTTGGACTTCACCAGCTTGCCGGTGAAGGGGTCGACATAGAAGTGGCCCTGGCCGGGACCGTCAATGCCATAGGCCCAGTGCAGGCCGGTGTTGAACCATTGCGGAGAATTCGGCGCGACGCGCTGGGTGGCCAGCATGTAGGCAAGCTCGTCGCGGAAGGCGAGGGCGTCTTCTTCGGATGCGAAGTAACCGCCCTTCCAGCCCCAATAGGTCCAGGTGCCGGCCAGACGGTCGAAAACCTGGCGTGCATCGGTTTCGGAACCGTACTGCTCGTCCTTCGGCAGATCCTGTCATGGCGGCAATGTCGGCTTCCGAGCGCCACAGCCAGGACGGAACTGCGTTTTCCTCGACCTTCTTCAGGCGCGCGGGAACACCGGCCTTGCGGAAATATTTCTGCGCCAGAATATCGGCCGCAACCTGCGAAAACTGCGCGGGAACATCAATGTCCGCCAGACGAAACACGATCGAGCCATCGGGATTCTTGATCTCGCTGATGGCCTTGCGGAACTCAATCTGCGCATAGGCCGACTGACCGGCCTTGGTGAAACGACGTTCGATCTGCATAGTCCCGTATCCTTTGTTTGTAGCCTTGTCCGATCGCCTTGGCATCGGTCAAAATGTCCCCGTCCGGCCGCACAGGGAGGATGCGCAGCCAGCTTCAGTTTCCGCTTCATGTTCGGGAAACCCAATGTTGGATTACCCTGTATCTTGTGCTGATTTTGGCTGCAAACACTAAATATAGTATTAACAACTTCTTTACGCCAGCTTTTTGTGACGCATGGGGCGAGGGGAGAATTGCAAAAAATCGCCATCGCGACCGGCGGATCATCCACCAGGGCCGCCTGAACACCAGACGAAAAATTGAAACAAACCGGCCTCGTAACTTTTCCGGTCTCGCCGCCGCCGCAACGTAGAAATCATTAACCGCATCCCACCCGATTCCGTCAAGGGGTGGTTTGTGAAGGAAATGCGAACACCAGATATAGTGTGTGCTGCTTGTGGAAAACGGGGACAGGTGGCAAATTCAGCAAAAACAGATGCTTGGCGGGAAAGTGTGAAAACCGGCGGCAGGTTCGCACCGGAAATCCCGACAATTTGCAGGTAAAAATCCGCAGGATTAACGAGACCTGCAATTTTGCGGATGGTCAGGCGGGGCAAACTGTGGTTTGCGTCGATGCGATTCGCATGTGCGTCGATCGGCCCGTCAAAGGGCGTCGAGATTGATGCCGACAGTGATCGAGCCGATCGGCTGGCCCGTGCGCGGATCGGAAACGGTCATGCTGGCCTGTGATTGCAGCATTTGCGTCGAATCGTCTTCCTGCACCTCGTCGATGAACAGCACGCCGGTGCCGACAAGGAATGTTTGCTGCCACTTGGCCTCATCGCCCTGCCAGTAGTCGGAGGAGACCTCGCTTTCGCCGACGCTCAGTCCCCTGGCGTCGACTACGAAAATCTCGGTGATCACGCCATCGGAATGCGCCTGTTTTTCCATCAGAAATCGCGACAGGGGACTGGACAGAACCGAAGTGATCAACGGCCTGTGTGGGCTGTCAAACTCGGCACGCCACTGCCTGTCCAGATCCATGACAGCCTGAAAGGTCAGATGGGAGAGTGCCTCGTTCTGGTCCTTCAGGGCACTGATGATGGACGGATCCGAGATCCAGGGGCGGACATGGGCTTCGACGTAGTCCCTGACCGGCGCGACATGGATCGCTTCCTGCGCCCATGTCGGCACGGTCGCCGTCAACAGCACCATCAAACCGAGCAGGGCATAAGCCTCGCGGCGCATTGATCTTTCCTTTTCCTATCCGACGTCTGGCAGCAGGCTTGCCCCACTTACCGTCTCGCCAGAGATCGCAGCCATGTCCCGCAAACGTAGCCCAATGTCCACAACTCAACGTTGATCGCCCGACTGTTTGCGCTGAAGGCGACAGGGCGTTACCCGTAAGGTCAGCCCCGCGTGCCCTTGGCGATCGGTTCCTGGTAGGTGAAGCCCATGTCCCAGGGAAAATAGATCCAGGTATCCTGGCTGACTTCCGTTACGAAAGTATCCACCATGGGGCGTCCCATCGGCTTGGCGTAGACAGCGGCAAAATGGGCGTTTGGCAGCATTTCCCGAACGATCGCCGCGGTCTTTCCTGTATCGGTGAGGTCGTCGACAATGAGGATATCGCGGCCGCCATCGGCCTTCAGTTCCTCGGATATGCCCTTGATAACCACCATCTTTCCCTGCTCGACATAGTCATGATAGGACGCCACGCAGACGGTTTCGATCATGCGGATGCCGAGTTCGCGACAAATGATGGCGGCAGGCACGAGACCGCCGCGGGTGATGCAAACCATCGCCTTCCACTCGCGCCCTTCGCCGGCCAGTCTCCAGGCAAGCGCACGGGCATCACGGTGGAACTGATCCCAGGAGACGGGAAAGGCTTTTTCAGGAAGAGACATACGCGCGGCTCCAGCTTCATATCGGCGTTCAGGCCAAGGCGCGCATCATCATCCGGCGCGCGCCCAGATTTTCTGCTTTAGCGGCAATCGACGGCGATTTGCAAGCGTTTCACAGTTGAAGAACAGTGCAGATGGCGCTCAACCTTTGGGCATGTTTGCAGGAATGCGGTTTGGCGCACACAGAACGACGGGCGATTGATCAGATGGTGCGGACGACGGGGATCGAACCCGTACGGATCTCTCCGAGAGATTTTAAGTCTCTTGCGTCTACCAGTTTCGCCACGTCCGCATGGCCTGTCTTTCAACAAGTTATCGGGCGTTGGTCAAGATGTGTTTCGCGCCGGGGATCTGCCCCCGGCAGCATAACGCGTTTTTGAAGGGCAGTGCTATTGTTCGTCGACGACCGCTTCGGGACGGTCACCGCCGTCCGCGTGCTCGAAATGCCAGGCGCCCGTCTGGTCCTGGAAGCTGATTTCCTCGTCCTCGCCACCGACCTGTTGCTCGGCCGCAGCGGCTTTGGCGGCGGCGAGCGCCATGTCGCGTGTCGGGAAACTTTCGGAAAACACGTCCGCCAGCTTGTAGGCCCATCCGCCATCATGCGGAACAATCATGTAGACAATTTTCGACATCGTCTTCTCCCTTCGACGTCCGGCTAATCCGGACGATCATGCCGTGAGGAACGGGCTCGGTACCGATCCGGTTCCCCGGCATTTTTTGTTTCGAATGTCGTGACATGGCGATGGTAGCATGAAATGGGCATGGGCGCGCTTCAGAAATCCGCCTATGCGGAAGGCCTGCCCAAACAGCCGTGTCAAAAAAGCAAAGGGCGGCCCGAAGACCGCCCCCTGTTTCAGATTATAACGGCATAAGACCGCCGCGGATCAGGCCGAAAGCTTGGCCGCGATCTTGGCAACATGGGCGCCCTGATAGCGGGCGGCCTCCAGTTCGATCTCGGATGGCTGGCGCGAGCCGTCGCCACCGGTGATGGTCGAGGCGCCATAGGGCGAGCCGCCCTTGACTTCCTCGACGCCCATCTGGCCCTGGAAGGCATAGGGCAGGCCGACAACGACCATGCCATGGTGCATCAGGGTGGGAATGAAGCCGAGAATGGTGGTTTCCTGGCCACCATGCTGCGTGGCCGACGAGGTGAAGACCGAGCCGACCTTGCCGACCAGGGCGCCCTTGCATCCACAGACCACCCGTCTGATCGACGAAGCTGCGCATCTGCGAGGCGACCGTGCCGTAGCGCGTGCCTGCACCGAAGATGACGGCATCATAATCGGCCAGTTCACCCGGGGTTGCGATCGGGGCTGCCTGGTCGAGCTTGAAATGCTGCGCCTTTGCCACATCTTCAGGTACGAGCTCGGGCACGCGCTTGACGATCACGTCTGCGCCGGCCGACTTTGCACCTTCCGCCACGGCATAGGCCATGGTCTCGATATGTCCATACGCCGAATAGTAGAGAACCAGTACCTTGGCCATCATGATCTCCTGTTTTGAGGTTTGGCAATTCCGCTTGATTGCTTGTGGATTTCAGATTTAACAGTTTCACGGCTGACTGCCAGAAGCGAACGGAGCGACAGACTGTTCGACACAAATTGACAGTGACATTCTTCCATTGAACGATCCAAGCCCTTTACAGGATTTTCCATGACACATGACACGATCGTTACCGCTGCGATGCTCGCCATTGGCGACGAATTGCTATCCGGACGGACGAAGGACAAGAATATCGGTCATCTCGCGGATGTCCTGACGCTGGCAGCCATCGACCTGAAGGAAGTGCGGATCGTTGCCGACGACGAGGCGGCAATCGTTGCGGCACTGAACGGCCTGCGCGGCCAGTACGACTATGTCTTCACCTCCGGCGGCATCGGGCCGACCCATGACGACATTACCGCAGATGCGGTTTCGCGCGCCTTCGGCGTTGAGTGTGTTTATGATCCCGAGGCGATGGAGCTTCTGGCTGCGATGTATGAGCGGCGGGGCATGGAATTTACCGAGGCGCGCAGGCGCATGGCACGCATGCCGAATGGCTCGCGCCATATCCCGAATGCCGTCTCGACGGCGCCCGGTTTCATCATCGGCAATGTTCATGTGATGGCCGGCGTGCCGCAGGTGTTTCAGGCCATGCTGAACGCAATCCTGCCGGAACTGAAGACGGGAACTGCGGTCCTGTCACGATCGGTGCTCTCTCCGTTTGGCGAGGGCGATATCGGTGGACCGCTGACCCAGGTGCAGAAGGCGCATCCCGAGACCAGCATCGGCTCCTATCCGAAATTCGACGGCAAGAATTTCTCGACCGACATCGTCATCCGGGCGCGCGACGAGGATGCGCTTGCGGCAGCAGAGGCTGCGGTGGCGGCAATGATTGTCGATATCACGGTCGCCAAGGCAGAGAAAAAACCGGTCTGACGGCAGCTTCCACAAGCGATCCAGTTCGCCGGGATCAGCGACTATTTTTCGGCAATCTTGAACGGCTGGTCGATCTTGGTGGTCTTGCCGCTGTTGATGTCATTGAAGTGGAAGCGCAGGATGTAGTCGCCGGCCGGCGCACCGCTGACATCGATGCTCAGTGTCGAATAGATTTCCTGATTGCGGAAAAACCCGGTGAAGGTGAAATCACCGAAGGCCTTCTGGCCGGCCAGCACATCACCGGCCGGGTTCAATATCTCGAAATCGACGGTGAAACGGGTCTCGATCTTGCCCTGTACCGTCGATTGCTTCCAACTGAGACCGATCGGCTCGACATAGGAAACCAGCGATTCACCCGGCTTGAAGACCGCGTCCGCCCTGGGTTCGTACATGGCATAGCCAACGGGTTCGGATTTCACGAAGACAGCCTTGCCGAGCGAAAAGGGCAGGGATTCGGAGAAGTCGCTGATCGCCTGGCGCATGACATCACTGGCGCCGACTGCATCGCCGCTCGCCGCCAGCCCCTCGGCCTTGGCTGCAGCCTCCGCAAGTGGCCCGGCCAGAACCGGTCCGACCATGCCAAAAATCGAGGCTGCCGCCAGTGCGGCGCCAACAGCCATGTCCAATCGATGACGCGCGATCATAGAAACCCCCTTCACTCCCGCACCTTCGGAAAGAGTTCTGCATTTGCGAGAACGAGTCAAGGCAGACGAGACTGTTGCCCAATCAGAGATGCCACGAAACAGGATTGAATCACTCCGGTTTATGCGCGTGCGGTGGCATCCGCGCGATCAATATGTCATAGGGGCCCTAAGAAATTTCTAGGGAAGCCGGACCGGACATGAACCGCCAAGACGTCGATACCGCAGCCGAGGCGCTGCGCAGCCTATTCCCGGCAACGCCGCTGCAACTCAACGAGCATCTGAGTGCCAGATACAACGCCTCGATCTATCTGAAGCGCGAGGACCTTTCGCCGGTTCGATCCTACAAGATCCGCGGCGCTTTCAACTTCTTCCGCAAGGTGATCGACGCTGGTGGCGACCGGCAAGCACCTTTGTCTGCGCATCGGCCGGCAACCATGCGCAGGGCTTTGCTTTTGTCTGCCGCCACTTCGCTGTGCCGGGCGTGGTTTTCATGCCGGTAACGACGCCGCAGCAGAAAATCGACAAGACACGGATTTTCGGTGGTCGAATTCATCACCATCAAGCTGTTTGGCGACTTCTTCGACCAATGCTATAACGCAGCCCAGGACCATGTTGAAAAGATTGATGGTTTCATGGTTCCACCCTTCGACCATTTCGACATTATCGAAGGGCAGGCGACCGTTGCCGCCGAGATGATGGAGCAGTTGCCCGATGGCATCCAGCCGGATCTCGTCGTTCTGCCCGTCGGTGGCGGCGGGCTTTCGGCCGGTGTGACCGGTTATCTCAAGGCCGATGTCGATCCGGCTGCCTTCGTCTTTTGCGAACCCGCGGGAGCGCCGAGCCTGAAGCGAAGCCTGGAGGCCGGCGAGCAGGTAACGCTCGAGCAGGTGGACAATTTCGTCGATGGCGCCGCCGTCGCCCGGATCGGCGACCTTAATTTCGAGGCCCTGCGAGGGTTTACGGCCGATCAGGTCATGCTTGCTCCCGGAGAACGCGATCTGCGTCACGATCACCGACATGCTGAACGTCGAAGGCGTCGTGCTGGAGCCGGCCGGTGCGCTTGCCATCACCGCACTCGATGCCCTCGGGCCTGAACGGCTCGAAGGCAAGACCGTGGTCGCCGTGGTCTCTGGCGGCAATTTCGATTTCGATCGCTTGCCCGACGTCAAGGAACGGGCCATGCGGCATCTCGGGCTGAAGAAGTATTTCATCCTGCGCATGGCGCAAAGACCCGGCGCGTTGAAGGACTTTCTCAACATGCTCGGCGAGGAGGATGACATTGCCCGCTTCGAGTATCTGAAGAAATCGGCGCGTAATTTCGGTTCGATCCTGATCGGCATCGAAACGAAGAAGCCGGAGAATTTTTTCCGCCTGAAAGCAGCCTTTGATGCCGCCGGCTTGCGATACCAGGACATTACCGAGAACGAGATTCTCTCCAACCTGGTTATATGATTTTATTTTTAAACAAAGAGATAGAGGAATATTCTAATTCTCTTTGTGAGAAAAATGACGCCTGACCTTCTCTGTGGAGTTTGCGGAAACCGGCCTTTGCCGGCTCCATTGGCCATGGTAGGTTCTGCGCCATGGCTTCATTTTTCTCAAAATTGTTCGGCTTGTCCGGTGGTGCAGCAAAGGAAGCGGAGGCGGTTCCGGGCAAAACGGAAACCTATGCAGATTGCCGGATCAAGGCCGCGCCAAAGCGCGAAGGCTCCCAGTACCGGCTTGGTGGCATCATCGAGAAGGAGATTGACGGGCAGACGCGCGTTCGCCCGTTTATACGGGCCGACCTGTTCAGTTCAGAGCAGGACGCCACGGACGCCGCCTTCCGCAAGGCCCGACAGATCATCGACCAGCATGGGGTTTCGCTATTTGCCGACGATGCGCCGACACGGCAGGTCTGAGGTATAGAGCCTTTTGGAGAAACGGCGGCCATGGTGCCGCCGTTGTTGTATTCCGGCGATGTCAAAGCATGGTGTGGAACGATGCAGAGCCTCCAGCGCCTTCACCCGCCTCATCAATGTGCGCGCGTCAATGTTGCAGCCCTTGCCGTGCGCGGCACAAAGTGCATCGCGATCTTTCAGATATGCTCTGCACGCTTGATCTCTGTCTTGACGCATGTCGTCGTCCGGAAACCGGTGTCCTCTATCGGGCGACATGCTGATGTCGACGGCGAGCCAGCGGACCAGATGACGGCTGATCTTTCCGTCGCGACACCCCGAAAAATCGTGCATGTGTCATTTTTCCGGCGATATTTCATCCGCAGATCTAGCCATACGAACCATAAAGCTTTGTTCAAACTTGCGGTTTAGGACTACGATTCATGCAATCCGAGTAAAGCGTGCCATGACCAATCTTTTTCTGTTTTTGGGTGAAGCGTTCGTCTACGGGACGATCATGATCACACTGCTGCATCTGCGCCAAAGACTAGGCCTCGGTGTGTTCATTGCTGCCCTCGGTGTCATGCACTTTATCGAAACCTATCTGGCTGCCGTATTTTATGTGCAATTGCCCTTCGGCGTCATTTCGCCGGGCTCGGCCGTGCTGTTTTCCGGCAAGTTGATGTTGATCCTGCTTCTTTACGTCAAGGAGGATGCGGCCACGGTGCGACAGCCGATCTATGGCCTGCTGATCGGCAATTTCCTGACGGTTTCGCTTGGTATCATCCTGCAGCAGCATGTGACTGTGCCGGTCGTACCCGGCCGCATCGCAGATCTCGCCTTCATTGACGAAATGGGCTGGCTCATGGTCTGGGGCACGGTGCTGCTGTACATCGACTCGCTGATCATCATCCTCGTCTACGAAAAGTTCGGACGGCGGTTGCGCCGGTTTGTGACACTGCGCTTCTTCCTGTGCGGTGCCGCCGTTCTGACTTTTGACCAGGCAGGTTTTTTCATTGCCTTGCACGCGCTGAACGGTGCCCCAGCGGAAGTCTTCTGGGGCGGATGGCTGGCCAAGATGGGGGCCGCAGCCTTCTATTCGGTCCTGCTCGGCACCTATCTGCACTTTTCCAATCACACGGTGCTTGCCGTATCACGGCGGCCGATCGGCGACATCTTCAACGATCTGACATTCCGCGAGCGCTACGAGGATCTTCTGTCGCGCTCCGGGCGCGACAGCCTGACAGGTACGCTCGATCGCGGCCGGTTCGAGTTTGACGGGACGCGATTGGTTCGCAACGCCGTCGCAACGGGAACCCCAGCCAGCCTGATGATTATTGATGCCGATCATTTCAAGGGGGTCAATGATCAACTTGGGCATCCCGAAGGTGACCGCGTGCTGAAAGCGATCGTTGCCAGCATGAAAGCGCGTCTGAGGCCTACAGACCACCTGTTCCGCTATGGCGGCGAGGAATTCGTCATTCTGAGCGAGGATCTGAATGCCACGCTTGCGCTCCAGCATGCGGAAGACATCAGAGCCGGAGTCGAGGCCGTCGTCCGCACCAGCGATCAGGCTGTCGTCACGATCAGCATAGGGGTCGCTTCGACACCGCAGGACGGTTCGACGCTGAAGGACCTGCTGTCTCGCGCAGATGCCATGCTCTACCAGGCCAAAGCCAATGGTCGCAATCGCGTGGAAAGCGGCATTACGGCTTGATCATTGCTCGGGAAATTCCGTCCTAAACGCCGACATTCGGCCGGTCGATGATCTCGCGCAGGGCAAAGCTGGAATTGATCTTCACGACATGGGGCAGGGCCGACAGCCAGTCCCGGTGAATGCGCTCGTAGTCATCGAGATCCTTGGCGGCCACACGCAGGATGTAATCGTATTCGCCCGACATCAGGTAGCAGACCAGCACATTCGGGCACAGCTTCACCGCAGCTTCAAACTCGGTCAGCGTCTTGGCAAACTGGCCAGACAGCGAGATGTGCACGATGACCATGATCCGGTAGTCGAGCGCCTTGTGTGACAATCTTGCGTGATAGCCGCTGATCACGCCGGTTTTTTCGAGAATATCAACGCGCCGCGAACAGGCGGAAGCCGACAGCCCGATCTTCTCGGCAAGCTCGGCATTGGCAATGCGGCCATTCTGCTGGAGAATGCGCAGGATTGCAGCATCAATTGCATCTATTGCCATAATTCGCGCTTTCCACCGAAATCTACGTATCTGACGCAAGAATACGCGAAAATTTGCGTATTTCATATCTGTCTTTGCAAGGACATTCCATTCGGATTCTGGTCTGCTAACCGCGTCGAGGAAAGCGGCTTTTGCCCAATGGAGAGGAACGCGCATGCGTGTCGGTTGCCCGAAGGAAATCAAAAATCATGAATATCGTGTCGGACTGACGCCGGGCGCGGTGCGCGAATATGTGGCGCACGGCCATGAGGTGCTGGTCGAAACGAAGGCCGGCGCCGGCATCGGCGCCGATGACGACGCCTATCGTGGCCGCTGGCGCGAAGATCGCCGCCACTGCCAAGGACGTGTTCGACAAGTCCGACATGATCGTCAAGGTCAAGGAACCGCAGCCGTCCGAATGGGTGCAGCTGCGCGACGGCCAGATCCTCTACACCTATCTGCATCTGGCGCCGGATCCGGAACAGACCAAGGGCCTGCTCGGCATCCGGCGTCACCGCAATCGCCTATGAGACGGTGACCGACGAGCGTGGCGGCCTGCCGCTGCTGGCGCCGATGTCGGAAGTTGCCGGTCGCCTGTCGATCCAGGCCGGCGCCACGGCGCTGCAAAAGGCCAATGGCGGCCGTGGCATCCTGCTTGGCGGCGTTCCGGGCGTCCTGCCGGCCAAGGTCGACGGTCATCGGTGGCGGCGTTGTCGGCCTGCATGCGGCCACGCATGGCGGTCGGCCTCGGTGCCGACGTGACCATTCTCGACCGTTCGATGCCGCGCCTGCGCCAGCTCGACGATCTTTTCGCCGGACGCATCCACACCCGCTTCTCGACGATCGATGCGCTGGAAGAAGAAGTCTTCTCGGCCGACCTGGTCATCGGTGCCGTGCTCATCCCGGGCGCCGCAGCACCGAAGCTGGTCACCCGCGAAATGCTGTCCGGCATGAAGAAGGGCGCCGTCATCGTCGATGTCGCCATCGACCAGGGCGGCTGCTTCGAGACCTCGCATGCCACCACCCATTCCGATCCGACCTATGAAGTCGACGGCATCGTCCATTATTGCGTTGCCAACATGCCGGGCGCCGTGCCGGTCACCTCGGCGCATGCGCTGAACAATGCGACGCTCTTCCACGGCCTGCAGCTTGCCGACCGCGGCCTGAAGGCGATCGCCGAAGACCGGCACCTGCGCGATGGCCTCAACGTCCACCGCGGCCGGGTGACCAACCGCGCCGTTGCAGACGCGCTTGGCTATGAGAACCACGCTCCGGAAGCTGCGTTGAACGTCGCTTGACCTGTTAGGCGACGGCTAGATGAAGGCGCCGACATCCAGGTGATGCGGCGCCTTTCGTCTGTCTATGCGGCACTGGAAGCAATTGTTGCGGGCGGAGCGGACGTGCAGATAGGCGATGTCGCCACGCGACAGCAGTTCGTGCGCCCGGTCTGCAATCCGTGCCGTTTCGGTGACGGCACCCGTTCCATAGACGATCCGATCATCCGCGCCGTAACCCCTGACGATAAAGTCGGGGCTTGTCGTGAGAACAGGCGGCAGGATCTCGGTTGCCTCGTAGCGCGGGCACGGGTCGGCATGAAGAAAGATCGGGCCGGTTTCTGCATAGGGCTGCAGCGCCGGGAAGGGGCGATAGGCGAGGATGAGATAGGCCTGCCCTTCATCGATGTTGCGAAGGCAGTGGCGACAGGGTGTGCCGGCGCCCGTCGACCGGCTGACCTCCGGCTTCATCCCATAGGCATCCGGACCACCGCTCCAGAGATGTCTGGCGTCTCTGGTCGGCATGGCGGAAAAAATGATGGTGGACATGGCAGGCTCCCGTGGATCTCTGCCATGATCCTGACGCCGGAGGGCAACCGGCGACACCCGTTTCTTGCCGGATCGAAAAGCGCCGTCAGAACAATGCGGATAGCGCCGCCAGTTCCTTGTCGCTCAGCGGCAGCAGCGTGTCGTCTCGTGTCGAGACCGGTGAAAAACCAAAACGCTGGTAAAGCTGGAGTGCACGCGGATGGTCGAGATTGTTGGTCGAGACTTTGACTGTCGTGGGATTGTAGCTCCACGCGGCATAGAGGGTCTGCAGCAGGAACCACTTGCCAAGGCCCAGACCCAGCGCATGCTCGAACATGCCGAAATGGGAAAGCTCGATCGTATCCTCATCCACCTGCAAGAGCTCGAAAAAGCCGGCGGGCGCGCCGTTGACATAAAGCACCGATACGGCATTGCGCTTGTCGTGCAGGGTCTTCGTCAGGGTTTCGTCATCAAGACGCAGACGATCAACCCAGTTCCAGCGGCGGCCGACCTGGAGATACAGAAAACGATAAAAGGGCAAGGGGATTTCAGGCACCCGCATGATCGCGGTCTGGATATTGATCGGCACCGGCAGGCTCTGCTTCGGCGGCGCCGTCATCTCAAGCTCGGTAATATGGACAGGAACAGGCTGGGTTGTCTTGCGCATGGCCATTCAGTTCATTCTTTCCCGGTGATGACAGCGGTATCAGGCCGGCTGCCCCATTCCGACCAGGAGCCATCGTAAAGCGTATTGTCCGCATGGCCAAGAGATTGCAGTGCCAGCGTGATGATGGCCGCCGTCACGCCGGAACCACAGGTGGTGACGACCGGCTTGGAAAGGTCGATCCCCGCAGCCTCTATGGTCTCGCGCAACTCCTGCAGCGATTTCAGCTTCCCGCCCTTCGAAAAGACGCCGGATGGCAGGCTTCTGGCGCCGGGCATATGGCCAGAGCGCATGCCCGCCCGCGGTTCGGCTTCTTCGCCTGTAAATCGACCAGGGCCGCGTGCATCGGCAATCTGACGTTCGCCGGATGCGACGATGCCAGTCATCTGCTCGAAGCTTGTGAGAGCCGCCGCGTTGAAATCCGGGGTAAAGGTGACCGGCGAAGGCGCCGGAACATCCGAAGTCACCGGGCGGCCATCCGCCTTCCAGCCATCCATGCCGCCATCCAGGACGAAGACGTTGCGTGCCCCCATGGTGCGCAGGCTCCACCAGACGCGTGGCGCGGTGAAGATGCCGGGACCGTCATAGACGACGATCGTATCGGTTTCCCGGATACCGAGGTCGCCGACTGCCTTTGCGAAAAAATCCGGCGCGGGCAGGGTATGCGGCAGGCCGCTGGAAAGATCGGCAATCGTATCCTGGTCGAAGAAGACGGCACCCGGAATGTGCGCGGCGGCATATTCTGCCTTCGGATCGCGCTGCTGCGCCGGCAGATACCAGGACGCATCAACGATCCGGATGGCCGGATCTGCGAGCCGCTGTTCAAGCCAGTCGGGCGAAACGACGAACGTGCTGGTCGTATCGTTCATTGTGCAATCTCCAGTCAGAGGATGGCGGTATCGGGCGTGCCGAAGCGGATCCGGAAGCGGCGGTTTTCCTTGCCCTTCTTCTCGATCTTGGCAATGAAAATCGCGCCCACTTCCTGGGTTTCGGAAACATGGGTGCCGCCGCATGGCTGGCTGTCGACGGAGGCATTCTCGCCGATGCAGACCAGGCTGACACGGCCAAGACCGACAGGCGGGCGGACATTCTTCGACTTGACGATGCCGGGATTGGCGATCAGTTCCTCGTCGGTGATCCACTGCAGGTAGACGGGATGGTTGGCGTTGACGAGCGCCATCATGTCTGCGGTGACCGTGTCCTTGTCGATGGTTTCGCTCATGTCGAAATCGACCCGGCTTTCGTCTTCGCCAACGGCGGCACCGGTGATCGGATAGGGACAGACCACGGAAAGCAGGTGGCAGGCGGTGTGCATGCGCATCAGGCGGTAGCGACGCTCCCAATCAACGTGCAGCACGAGTTTTTCGCCGACATCGGGTTTGGGTTGTGCCTCCGCCGGGACATGGAGGATGATGTCCTTTGTATCGCCGTGACGGGTGCCGGCAATCTCGATGCGGCTTCCGTCCATGCGCTCAAGGAAGCCGCTATCACCCGGCTGGCCGCCGGATGTCGCGTAGAAGCAGGTCTGATCGAGTTCTATACTGCCGTCGTCCCTGACCGCCGTGACCACCGCCTCCGCTGTCGAAAGATAGAAATCGTCACGGAAGAGGGCGGTCGTCGGCACTGTCATGATCATGCTATCCAGCGGGTTCGTAGGGCACTGCGATGTCTGACGTCCTGTTCAGCCACGCCGGAACCGGCAGACCCTTTGAGGCGAGGAAGGCAGGGTTGAACAGTTTCGATTGATAGCGGTTACCATAGTCGCAGAGGATCGTCACGATGGTATGTCCGGGACCGAGATCTTTTGCCAGCCGGATGGCGCCGGCAATGTTGATCCCGGACGAGCCGCCGACGCAGATGCCTTCGTGCTCGATCAGATCGAAGACCAGCGGGATGGCTTCGGAATCAGGGATCTGATAGGCAAAGTCCGGCGTGAAGCCTTCGAGATTGGCGGTGATACGGCCTTGACCGATGCCCTCCGTGATGGAGCCGCCAGCGGACTTCAGTTCGCCATGGGTGTAGAAATTGTAAAGAGCTGCGCCCTCCGGATCCGCCAGGCCGATCTTGACCGCCGGGTTCTTCGCCTTGAGGCCCTCTGACACACCGGCCAGCGTTCCTCCGGACCCGACGGCGCAGATGAAACCATCAACCGTGCCATCCGTATCGCGCCAGATCTCCGGTGCCGTCGTCTCGACATGGGCGTTGCGGTTGGCGACATTGTCGAACTGATTGGCCCAGATGGCACCGTTCGGCTCGGTCCTTGCCAGCTGCTCGGCAAGGCGGCCGGAAAGCCTCACATAGTTGTTGGGGTTGCGGTAGGGAACGGCCGGAACCTCGACGAGCTCGGCGCCGAGCAGGCGCAGCGCATCCTTCTTTTCCTGGCTTTGCGTTTCCGGAATAACGATCACGGTGCGGTAGCCCAGTGCCTGGGCGACAAGCGCCAGGCCAATGCCGGTATTGCCGGCGGTGCCCTCGACGATGACGCCGCCCGGACGCAACTGGCCGGTGCGTTCGGCATGACGAATGATCGAAAGGGCTGCGCGATCCTTCACGGACTGGCCGGGGTTGAGGAACTCCGCCTTGCCGAGAATCGTGCAGCCGGTCGCATCCGAAGCGCCCTTGAGGCGAATCAACGGCGTGTTTCCGATGGCACCGAGAACAGAAGGCAATGCAGGCATGAAGAAAGACCTCTTGTTTTGTGGCTGCCGGGTCGGCGAGACATAATTCCAGAAACGATATTTCGGTTATGACGTGCCCGAGTGCAAGCACCTTGCCGTGCGGATCATTCCACAACCGGTGGATTGCCGTGTTTTCGACTTGCTGGCCACACAAAACAAGAAAAACTGTTTTAACAGAACGGCTTCGCGGATAAAAATTGACCATTGCCCTGCGACGGATACGTTTAGTCCCGGGAGTGATCCAATTTTGCCGTACGGTCGTAGAGCAGCTAATGGTTATCAAGGCTGAAAGAGGCCACCTCGATATAGGATTTTGCAAGCCCATGGCAGGCGATGATTTGAACACGGTCGATGCGCTGATTGCGCACTATGCGGCGGGCATACTGCCAGAACCTGCGCGCGTGCTCGTTGCTGCACATCTTGAGCTGAAGGCCGCCAATCGCCCGAAACTCCTGGCTTTCGAAACGCTTGCAGGCGACCTCCTGGAAAAAATAGAGCCGGCCCCGCTGGCGTCAAGGGAGAGGCGTCTCGAACAGATTTTTCTTTCAAGGACGGATGAGAGCCGGGCTTTCGAACAGACGCCGGCAAGGCCGGAGAACGCGCTCTTGCCTCGTGCGCTGTACGATTTCGTCGGTTTCGAAGCAGAAGATATTCCGTGGAAGACCAAGCTGCCCGGCTTCAAGGAATATGTTGTCGGCGATTTCGACGGTTTTGAAGTGAGTTTCTTCTGGATCAGGCCCGGGCGTGCTGTGCCTGCCCACACGCACTCAGGCTGCGAATTTTCGCTGGTGCTCGACGGGGCCTTCAATGACGCACGGGGCCGCTATGGTCCGGGCGATATCTCCGTTGCCGATGACAGCGTCGATCACCGTCCGATCGCCGAAAAGGACCGGCCCTGCATCGGTTTTGCCGTCGTTGACGCACCGCTGAAGCTGACCGGATCGCTGCGACAGATGATCGGCGACCTGATCGGCTGACAGACGCAGCCCTCGGAACAAATGTGTTGGCTGAAGCGTCTTTCGGATCAGGACATTCGTAAACATCAGGCGAAAACATCAGGGGATCTCCATGAGCGAATACATCGCCCAGCCGGACCATGGGCTCGCCTGGGTAACCGGTGCCAGTTCCGGCATTGGAAGGGCCTTGGCGTTGCGGCTGGTCAGGGATGGCTATTCCGTGGTGGTGACGGCGAGGGACCATGAAAAACTGGTCGCGTTGCAGCACGAGGCGCAAGGCCCCGGTCGGATCATCGTTCTCGACGGCGACGTGACGGACCCGCGCGACATGGAGCGGATCATCTCGGCCATCGAATATGAACATGGACGCTTGGCTTTGGTGGTCCTCAACGCCGGCGTCTTCATTCCAGCCCATGGCGAGGATCTGCATCGCGAGGACTTTGAGAAGACCTTTGCGGTGAACCTGCATGGCGTGGTCAATTGCCTGCTGCCTGCGATCCGGCACATGAAGACGCATGGGCATATGACCTCGCAGGGGCATGGCGGTCAGGTGGCGTTGGTCTCGTCGGTTACCGGCTATACCGGTTTGCCGACCAGTGCGGCCTATGGTGCAACCAAGGCGGCGCTGATCAACATGGCGGAAAGCCTGAAATTCGATCTCGACAAGATCGGTATCCGCATCCAGATCATCAATCCCGGTTTTGTCGAAACACCGGCAACGGCGCAGAACGCCTTCGAAATGCCGGCACTGATCAGCCCTGAGCAGGCTGCCGACCGGATCGCCGACGGGTTGAAATCGAAATCGTTCGAGATCACCTTCCCGAAGCGTTTCACCTATGTGCTGAAGCTGCTGCGCCTTTTGCCTTACCCCGCCTATTTCTGGCTGATCAACCGTTCCACCGGCTGGAAGAAGCGGCCGCTCGAAAGTCGGGCAGGGTCCGATGATTTATCCGGGATCAACAGGAATCAGCCCTGAGACAACAAATCCCGCCTTTTTGGCTGAGGCCTGTTTACTCATAGCCTTGGATCCTGGAGGAATATTGCGTCGATTATTCGGAAGATGTGCGGAGCGAACGGCGTGCCCACAACATCGCTGCGTTTCATCGCCGATCCAGCGATGTCCCTGGAGGCAAGACGAGCCTCGGCATCGATCACCATGATGCTCGAACCGTCATCGTTCTCGAAATGGATCATGGCGACCAGGCAGCGGTCCCGCTTGGTGGTCCCTTCGCCCCATGCACCATAGATCAGATCGATGTTTGCCGGATGCGTATCGAGTGATGCTCCAACCGTCCATTGGATGAAATAGCAGGCCAGCGTTCTCTCAGCCTGATGGACATAGCCCCAGATCGTCCGTGACTCGCTTCCGCAGCAATCGCAAACACCACCGCTTTCAGCAGCTGTTTCGATTTCAAGAGGAGGTTCTTCCGGTTGCATTGGACAAGTTTAGCAGTCCAAAACGATACTGTCGCGATAGTCGCAATCAAATTTTTTACTGCAGTATACGTTCGCGCAGGCTTCGCTGTGCGGCTTCATCGATCGGGAAATTCCACATCAGGGCAACCGCTGCAAGCTTCAGCAGGACCGGTATCCACGCGTAGATCACCGCGAGTGCAAAGAGTGCGGATGGATCGTTGATCGCAGCCGGTGCCGGATCGAAGCCGAAGAAGGCCAGAAGCGGCAGCACGAGGCCGGCGCCGGCCGCCAGCGACAGCTTGGTCGCAAGCCCCCAGGCCGCAAAGTAAAACCCGCTCCGCTGATCGCCCGAGGACGCCGTATCGGCGTCAATCACATCCGCCTGAATGGATGGCGGCAGGGCCAGATCAAAACCCAGCAGAAGGCCAGTTGCGGCGCACACCAGGGCGAAGGACACCAAAGCGCCTGCGGGAAGCAGCGGTGCGATCACAAAGACCAGGCAGGCGAGGATCATGGCAAGGCACCAGGCCCGATGTTTGCCAAGCCGTCGCGCAACCAGCGTTGCGAGCGGGACGCCGGCAATGCCGCACAGGAAATAGAGGAACAGCAGGGGACCGCGCATCTCCGGCAGCTCGAGCCGCGCAGAAACGAAGTAGAGAAACAGCGTTGCGGGAATGCCGTTGGCGAAACCGTTGAGGAAGAAGGCAGCGATCAATCGCAGGAACGGACGGTTCTGGCCGAGAAGGACAAGTGCCTCCCGCAAGGCAAGGCGCTTGACGGTTGCATCCCGCGGCTCCGGCACGACGAAGACGGCCAGGCTGCCGAAGGTAAGCAGCATGATGGCGACCGCGACGCCGAGGGCTGCCAGTCCGGAAAAACCCTTCACCTCGAAACCGATGGTGAACGGCAGGACGATGGCGATCAGCGTTCCAACGAGCGTCAGCGCTTCGCGAACGGCTGTCAGCGACGTGCGCCCGTGATAGTCCGGGACAAGTTCCGCGCCCCAGGCGGCATAGGGCACGGTTGCCAGCGTGAAGGCGAGCGAGATCATCATGCCCCAGCCCGCCAGCCAGCCAAGGCCGGCATCGACAGGCGGCCAATAGAGCATCCAGGCGGAGAGGGCGGCGAGGGGCAAGGATATCAAAAACAGCAGCCGCCTGCGGCCGAACGCCGGACTGATCCTGTCGGCGACATAGCCGGTCAGCGGATCAGTCAGCGCATCGAACAGGCGAATGACGAGCAGGACCCAGCCAACCGCTGCAATCGGAAGACCCAGTGTTTCGGTATAGTAGGTCGGGACAAGGGCATAGAGCGGCAAGCCGAGCGCTGCGAGCGGTGCAGCCGGCAGGGCATAGGCAAAGAGCACGCGGCGACTGATGCGACCTTCGGCAACGCCGCCGCCGGGCTGCTCATTCATAGACGACCTGTCGAACGTCGATGTTGCGGGCGCGGAACCCCGCCTCGCAATAGAACAGGTAGAACTCCCAGAGCCGCTTGAACCGGATATCGAAGCCGAGCGGTTCGATCTTGTCCCAGACAGACCAGAAGCGCTCGCGCCATTCGGCCAGCGTGCGGGCGTAGTCAAGACCGAAGCCGAAATCGGCGCTCATCTTCAAACCGACCTTGCGGCCAAGATCCACCAGGTGCTCCCGTGTCGGCAGCATGCCGCCGGGAAACACGTATTTCTGGATGAAATCGGGATTGTCGCGGTACTCCTGATAGGCTTCCGGCTTGATCGTGATGATCTGCAGGCCGGCTTTGCCGCCCGGCTTCAGGCAACGCTGGAGTTGTGAGAAATAGGCCGGCCAGTATTTCTCGCCGACAGCCTCGAACATCTCGATGGAGACGATCCGGTCATACTGGCCCATCTCATCGCGATAATCCTGGAATTTGATGTCGACCTTGTCGGATAGACCGGCTTTCCGCATCCGCTCGGTCGCGAAATCCAGTTGCTCCCGGCTGATGGTGAGACCGGTGACTTTGCAGCCGATTTCGCTTGCCGCATATTCGGCAAAACCGCCCCATCCGCAGCCGATTTCAAGCACATGATCGCCGGAGCGAATACCGGCGGCCTCGGCCAGCGCCTTGTACTTGGCGCGCTGCGCCGACTGCAGGTCGTTTGCACCATGGGCAAACAATGCCGAGGAATAGGTCATGCTCGGATCCAGCCATTCCCGATAGAAGGCGTTTCCGAGATCATAATGGGCGGAGATATTGCGCTTCGAGCCGGATTTCGTATTGGCGTTCATCCAGTGACGGAATTTCTCGACCAGGCGCAGGAAACCCCGCGCGCCATTGGCGAAATTTCGACCGACATCGGCGTTGACGAGAAAGAGCTCGAGAAAGGCTCCGACGTCCGGGCTGTCCCAGTCGCCATCCATGTAGCTTTCAGCCACTGCAATGGTGCCGCCGGTCAGCGCACGCTGCGGCAGGTTCCAATTGTGCAAGGTGACGCTGGCGGATGGACCACTTACCTTGCCCTTGACCAGAACGGTGCGACCATCGGGCAGGGTGATGGTCAGCGCGCCGCTCTGCATATGCACCAGCCCGCGCAGAACCATCTGCACCTTGGCTGGCAATCCCTTGATGATGCGGGAGATATTCTCCGAGGAAAGGCGCTCGGCGTCTTCCCGGTCGGAATAACAACTGTCTGCTGTACTCATGAAGCGGTCCTCAGCAATCATTGCTCGTGACACAAAATAAACTCATTCAGCCGGGTCGCCAAGTATATCGCGGTCGGCAAAACCCGGATCACGCAGCGGACGAGCGGAATCCCGCACGACGTGAGGCATGTTGCGAGGAGATCCAGACACGATAAGGCTGTCTGTCCTCCAGACGCTGACTGGCTCGGGTGCTTGCGGCCGTGGAATATAACGCGCCCCCTTCAACCAGAGTTTCAGAGCCTCCCAGTGAATTCCCGCAATGATCTTGATTGTAAGATGCGGAATTTTCGCCACAAGTCGTAAAATATGACCCGTCTTGAGAGGTTGGCGCGCAGCCGAAAAAGTTGCTGCGAGCAGCGGCCCTTCGGTATCCGTTTCGAGGATTCGCCAGCGGATTTCCTCCCCCGGAGGCAGCATCCGGAAATGGTAGCGCATGTCCATCGGGACGAACGGCGAGACATGAAACAGCTTGTCGCACTGTTGCCTTATGCCGGCCGGGCTCACTTGTGTGGGGTCGACCGGGCAGACATAGGTGTGGCGTTCGCCAAAAGTGTTGCGCACCTCGTAGATCATCGCAATCACCGCGCCCTGAGCATCATAGGCATAGTAGACGGCAATCGGATTGAAGACGCGGCCGAGAACCCGGGGGTAGCAGGCCAGCAGAATGCGGGCAGGCGGCGTCTCGATACCCGCATCCAGCAGGAGCGCATCGGCATATCGGCGCAACGACTGGCCTTTTTGTCCGCTGTGATCTTGTTCGTAAAATGAAAGAAGGTTGAAGCGGTTGACCGAGAACAGGCGGCTCATGCGTGCTGCCTCGTCCAGCCGGTCGAGATCGACCAGCAAGGAAAACACCTGGTATTGGAAGCGATGGCCCATGGGCTTCATGCGCTGGTGCATGACCTGACCGGCATAAAGAGCAGCGGCCGCGCCGGGAGGCGGGCCGTTCGTCTGCATGTCGCAGCCATTGTGGTGCCGTGGAGACATTATTCGGCCGCTTCCGCGAAGTCGGTGGCTTGTGCGGCCATGCGCCAAGGAATGACGCCGCCCAGCGCTTCAGCCGCGGCAAGCCCTGACGTCAGCCCATCCTCGTGAAAACCATAGCCTGTCCAGGCGCCGGCAAAATATGTGTTGTTCAAACCCTGAATGGTTTTCAAACGCAATTGTGCCTGCATCGAGCCTGCATCGAACTGCGGATGATCATAGGAGAACTCGGCGAAAACCGTGCCCGGCGCAGGATCCCGCTCAGGATTGAGTGTGACGAACAGCGGACAATTTGCGTCGATGCCCTGCAGGCGGTTCATCCAGTAGCTGACAGCCACATCGTGCTCGCCGCCCGGGCGGCTGGAGCGCAGGTAATTCCAGGAAGCCCAGACCTTGCGGCGCTTCGGCATCAGACCCGTGTCGCGATGGAGAACGACACGGTTTGGCTGGTAGGGAACAGAGGAAAGGGCTGACCGCTCCTCAGCGCTTGCATCGGCAAGCATGGCAAGCGCCTGATCGCTATGGGATGCAACAATGACCTTGTCATAGACCGCTGTTTCACCCAGCGTGTCGACGATGATCACCTTTCCGCCCTCGCGGCGGATGGAGCGCACGCCACAACCAAGACGCAGCCTGTCACCAAGGGGCGCCAGCAATTTCTCAAGATAGGTCCGGCTGCCGCCGGTAACCGTGCGCCACGGATGCGGCGTCGAATAGATCAGCCTGTGATTGTCGAAGAAATTGACGAAATGCTCGGCGGGAAACTGCAGCATCTTGCGTGCCGGTGTCGACCAGATCGCCGCAGCCATCGGCACCAGGTAATTGTTGGTGAAGCCTGGGGAAAATCCGCGCCAGTTCAGATAGTCGCCGATCGACATCGCGGCCAGGCGACCGGCCACGCGATCCTGCAAGCAGAGCTTGTTGAAGCGCAATATCTCCCGAAGCATCAGCAGGAAGGACGGACGCAGGAGATTGCGCTTCTGGGCAAAGAGCGTGGCAAGATTGTCGCCGCTCCATTCCAGCCAGCCATTGTCGAGAGAGAGCGCGAAACTCATGTCGCTCTTGTGCGTGTCGACATCAAGTTCGGCAAAGAGTGCCGTCAGGTTCGGGTAATTGGCTTCGTTGTAAACGATGAAGCCCGTATCGACAGAGATCGGCGTCCCGTCATAGTCGATATCGACCGTTGCCGTGTGCCCGCCGGCGCGCTGCTCCTTCTCATAGAGCGTCACATCGTGGACCGTATTCAAGGCCCAGGCAGCCGAACTGCCTGACACTCCGGAACCGATGATGGCAACGCTCAGGCGTCGTTGACCATGTGCGTGCGGAGCATGGGAAAGCGAAACGGTCATGCGGCGTCCTTGATCTTGTTGTAGGCGGCAAGCGCAAGATCGCGTGCCGTGGCGTGATTGACGATTGGCTTTGGATAGGTCGTCCCCAGCTTTATCCCAATGTCGCTCAATACCGCTTCAGGAGCCTCGAACGGCCGGTGAATGAATTTTTCCGGCATATTGCGCAACTCCGGCACGAATTCACGGATATAGTCACCTTGCGGATCAAACTTTTCACCCTGGGTTATCGGGTTGAAGATCCGGAAGAAAGGCGAGGCATCCGCGCCGCTGCCCGCCACCCATTGCCAGCTTGCAGCATTCGATGCGGGGTCGGCATCAACGAGCGTATCGGCAAACCAGGCTTCTCCGCGACGCCAGTCGATCAAAAGGTCCTTGATCAGAAACGATGCGGCGATCATGCGGACACGGTTGTGCATATATCCATGACGCCAGAGTTGGCGCATGCCCGCATCGACGATCGGAAAACCGGTCATGCCCTTCGTCCAGCGATCGAATGCAAGAGAATCGTATGTCCAGGGAAACGCGTCGTATTTGCGGTTGAGATTTTCCGTTGGCAGATCCGGATTGTGAAACAGCAGGTGGTAGGAAAAATCCCGCCAGACGACTTCCTTGCGAAATGTGGTCAAATCCTCAACGGGCACATCGGACAATCCGCGCGTTGCATGCCAGATGCGGGCCGGCGATATTTCTCCCAGCGCCAGATGCGGAGACAGCCGGGAGGTGCCATCCATGCCGGGCCGGTCGCGATTGACCTTGTAGCCGACAATGCCGCCATTGACGAAGGTGGCCAGTCGCTTCAGGGCGGACGCTTCACCGGGGGTCCAGGCCTCGGTAAACGTGGCTGCCCAATTGGGCCTCGTCGGCAGAAGGTTCCAGTCGTCCAGCCTCTCCGATTTCGGCCAATCGGCCGGCGCAAGCAAAGTCTGCGGTGCATCAATCGGCGCGTCCGGCTCTCCGGCGTTTTCGAGCGCGCGCCAGAACGGCGTGTAGACGCGGTAAGGACCACCCGTGCCGGTCTTGAGGCGGGAAGGTTCATGCAACAGCTGGCCGGCGAAGCTCTGGACCAACAGCCCTGCGCTGCGCAAGGCATCCATCAATGGCCCATCGAGCGCGATGCCCTTCGGATCATAGCGCCTGTTCCAGAACACCGCACTGGCACCCGTGGCCTTCGCCATCGCCAACAGAACACGTTCCGCATCGCCGGATGCCAGCACGAGCGTGCTGCCGAGCGAGGCCAACGAGCCGGCAAGCGATGTCAGGGAATGGTGCAGCCACCAGGCTTGTGCGGCTCCGAGCGGACCCGTTCCGACCTGCGCAGGCTCACGAACATAAACGCGGGATGACGGGCCTTCCGGTCGCCGCTGCCGCAGACAGGGCATGGTTGTCGTCGAGCCGGAGATCCTTGCGGAACCAGACGAGGACCGGACCATTTTGAGAAGCAGTGTCGATGGGCATTATCATCCGCGCATGTTTTGTTTTGGCGTAACGTCTACGCAGATACGTCCGGCGCGGATCAAAGGTTTCGCCCGAAACCTTATTTATTTCATGATTTTGCAGGGTGGCGGCAGATGCAAAAAGAGCCATGCTCGCAATTCGCGAACATGGCTCTTTTCAGAAACTGGCTCCCCGGGCCGGATTCGAACCGGCGACCTGTCGATTAACAGTCGAATGCTCTACCGCTGAGCTACCAGGGAACGTCTGCGCCTTGCGGCGCAGTGTGTGAGGCGCTAATACAAATGCTTTTCCGATTTGCCAAGCGGTTTTTCAAAAAAACTGCACAATCCTTGCCAGACTGTGGAGAAGTCCCCATTTGGCGGGGAGACAAACAGGCGGAGAACAATGGCCTCAACCGATAAGAAGACCTATTTCGGCGTCGACCGGCGCACCCAGGAAATCGTGCTGGGAACATTTCGATTCCGCCTCCCGCAATCGAAGCTGTTTCGAATCATGATCGGCGTGGCCCTGATTCTGGGTGGAATTCTGGGGTTTCTGCCGGTCCTGGGTTTCTGGATGGTGCCGCTCGGCCTGCTCGTCCTGTCGCAGGATTCCGCCTTCGTCCGTCGGCAGCGGCGCAGATTGTCGGTCTGGTGGGCCAAAAGGCGCAAAGCGTCCTGAGGCGAGCGTCGACTCAGGCTATCCCGCGTCCCGCTGGCGTTCAGCGGCGCCGGTATCGAAATAAAACACGCTAAGCTCTTCGGCGGAAATCGGCCTGCTGAAGAGATAGCCCTGCAATTCGTCACAGCCCGAGAGCTTTACGGCAAGCGCCTGTTTTTCCGTCTCGATGCCTTCGGCTGTCACGGGAATCCGCAGAGCGTTTGCCAATGCAATCGTTGCCTGCAAGACGGCACTTGCATTTTCATCATGATCCAGCGCGCCGACCAGCGAGCGGTCGATCTTCATTCGGTCGAATCCGAACTGGCGCAAGGTGCCGATACTGGCGAAGCCGGACCCGAAATCGTCGAGTGCGATCTTGATTCCCGCAGCCTTCAAGCTTTCGATCGCCCGGTGCGCCTGCTCTGGATCAGAAATCAGGATGCCTTCGGTGACCTCGATGCAGAGACGCTGCGGCTCGAAGTCCGCGGCTTCCAGAGCCTTGACGACATCCTGCGTGAACTTCGGATTCTTCAACTGCATGGGCGAAACATTGACCGACAGGCCGATGCCAGGCCAGTGTTTTGCTGCAGCGAGAGATTTGTTGAGGACCTGCAATCCGAGAAGATCGATGAGCCCCGACCGCTCCGCGAGCGGAATGAAGACTTCGGGGCTGTGGTGTTCCCCCTGTGCCGTCTGCCAGCGCGCAAGGGCCTCGACCCCGCAGATTGCCCCCGATCCCGCCTGGATGAGCGGCTGGAAAGCGACGTCGATGCCGTCGTTATACAGTGTATCGCGCAAAGCGTCTTCGAGCTTGGCCAGGCGTTTCGTGTCGACGTCGAAGCTCTCTTCAAACTCAATTGTCACGCCGCGACCAAGGTCCTTGGCGCGGTAGAGCGCAATATCTGCCTGGCGGATGAGTTCGTCGCTATCGATCGTGGCGGTAGACGAAAGAGCCACTCCGACGCTTGCGCCGATTCCGATTGTACGACCACCAATCTCGAAGGGCCTTTCCAGCGCAATCTGAATCTGCTGACCAAGCGCCGGGACGGATTGCCGTTGCGCATGGTCCACGGTTACGACAGCGAATTCGTCTCCACCGAGACGCGCGATAATCGCGTCTGCCGGGAGCGTATCGCGAAGGCGACCGGCGACGGCAACGATCAACGCATCGCCCACCGCATGCCCCCAGGCGTCGTTGACGCCCTTGAAGCCGTCAAGGTCGATGAAGTGCAGTCGCGCATAGGCCTGCTCGCCGCCCTTTGCCGTGCGTATCGCAGATAATTTTTCCAGGAGGCCGGATCTGTTGAGCAGGCCAGTCAAAGCGTCATGCAAGGCACGGTGGCGCGACTGCATGCCATTTGCCTTCAGGTTCTTGATGGTGATGAAGCCGACAGCACCGATGGAAATCAGAACCAGGATGAAGATGACAGTGGCAGCGCGCAGCGTCGACTCGACTGCGAGATAGCTTTTTGTGCCCGGCTCCTGCGATGGCCAGTTGAAATAAGCAGCAGTCTCTCCGTCGACATTCTTCAGCGGGACAGAGAGTTTCGATGCGAGCGGGCGTTCATCGAGGCTGAGTTCCGCTATACTGAAGCTTTCCGATATTTCCTTGACGACATCCGGCGTCACGTGTTTGGCAAAAATAAGGGTGTAGTAATTTTCAGGGTGGGCGGCTTCTGCCATTTCGTGCGGACTGATGACGGCTGCGCCGATAAGCGCGACCCCTGCATCGGTGCGGATGAAATGAACCGGAACGCTGGTGTTTCGGTCTGATTGCCGCGCCTTTGCCAGCATGCCGGCAAAGCCATGGCCGAAAAATTCGTCCACAGGCAGGGTTAGCGCTTCACCATTCCGGTAAGCGACAAGGGTGTTGCGTGCTGCATCGACGACGATGGCCGTATCATAAAGCGGGTAATCCGCAGTGGTGGATGCCCAATTGTCAACGATCCAGTCCATGCGTGTATCAAGGTTGACCTGACGGTAGGCATCATCCCAATAGGCGTTGTCGCGAACAGTCGCCGCCAGTTGCTTGCGCAGCGACTGAAGTGCGCCTTGCGCCGCATGTTTGGCGCGATCGTCATCAATGGCATTGGACGTTGCCGTGATCGTGTCGATCGAGCGAGCCACCAGACCGGCGAGAACCGCGGTTACAACAATGAAAACGAACGCAATCAGCTTCACCGACCACTGATTGATGCGAATTGAGGGTTGCACGCTGTGTGGCACTGGAAACTCTCCGCGGAACATGACGACATGTCCAAGAGAGCTTGCTCCCGAACCGCAGTCAGGCATCATGCCCGCTTGTGCGCTGCCGCGTTACCTTACGGAATCGAATATAAGGCATCGTTAAAAAAAAGACTCATATTATTGGCGGCAACAGGTTCGCCGACATAAGGCAGCCCCGCCTTCGCTTTCAGCAACAGAGGCGGTATGCAGGAGGGCAGGGATGTGGTGATGGCTGCATCCATTGCGAATTGCAGGTTCAGCCCGTCCGAACGCGGACGAAACATGACGGACACAATCCATGCACGATCAGAACGATTTATCGACACGGCCTGCTCACGATACAAGCGAACTCGAAATGGTGGTTCTGATGACCCCCGACATGGCCAATTTCAGCGGAAAGGTGCATGGCGGCGCATTGCTCAATCTGCTTGATCGCGTCGCTTTTTCCTGCGCTTCCCGGTATTCACAGCAATATGCCGTCACATTGTCTGTCGACCAGGTCGTCTTTCGTCAGGCAATCCATGTCGGTGAACTGGTGACGTTCCGTGCCTCGATCAACTATGCAGGCCGCACCTCCATGGAAATCGGCATCCGGGTTGAGGCCGAGAATATCCGAACGGGCCAGCGACGTCACACGAACTCGTGCTATTTCACCATGGTCGCTGTCGATGTAAATGGCCGCCCGACGGCCGTGCCGCCCTACCAGCCGCAGACCGAGTTGCGCAAGCGCCGGCAGCGGGCAGCAGAGATCCGACGGAACCTGCGCGTCGAATTCGAGGCCCGCTTTCTTGCGACAAGTTCGGAGTTGGAGCGCGACCCGACTGCGCCATAGCAGGCGATCGGCCGTTATACCGGGTCTCGATGAAAGGACATGCGGGAGATCAACGGATATGCATGCAGGACGCACGCGACATGAAACCCCGACTGCAAAAGGGTTTCAACGCTTAATTATTTGATAGATATGGTGAATTTAATGGAGGCCTCGCCCGGAATTGAACCGGGGTACGAGGATTTGCAGTCCTCTGCGTCACCACTCCGCCACGAGGCCTCGACACACTGAATGTACCAGCGATGCCGGGCGTTTAGACCGAATCCCAATGAAGCGCAAGAGGGCATTTCCGAAAATGGTCCAGGCTCCGCGGTACAATACGCGCCGACAAGGGGCAGGGACCTCGCTGATCTCCTGCGGATCTTATCGCGGCAGCGATATCGAAATGCATATGGCGGCAAAAACCTGCAGATCTCGTCAGGCTGTCTTGAGAATCGCCAGCCGCTCCTCGATGAAGGGCACGGTTTGATCAAAGGGCATCGCTTTTCCAAACAGATAGCCTTGTCCGATGTCACACCCCTCATTCAGGAAGTAAGCCAGTTGGTGATGCTCCTCGATGCCCTCGACCGTTGTCTTGACTTCAAGACCGCGACTGAGGTTGAGGAGCGCCTGGACGATCTTGTCGTGCCGGCCACCACCCTGCCCAAGCGACCGAACGAAACTCTGATCGATCTTGATCTTGTCGAAGGCATAACGCGCCAGTTGAGACAGGCTTGAATAGCCAGTCCCGAAGTCGTCCAGCGCGACGAGGATGCCTGCGGCATGAAGGTCATCAATGATTGCGGCGGCGAGCGTCGGATCCTTGATAAGGGCGTTTTCAGTGATCTCGATTTCAAGGCGCTCCGGCGCAAACCCCGCGTCCTCGACAACCTCCAGAATGCGGGCGGCAAGCAACCGGTCCTCCATCTGGACGGCAGACAGATTGAAGGAAAGGCCGATGTGTTGCGGCCATGATTTGGCATCGCGGCACGCGGTGCTCAGCAATTGCTGAAACAGAGGCGTGATCAGCCCGGTTTCTTCGGCAATTGAAATGAACACCTGCGGAGAAATGCTCGTCCCATCCGCAAGCGTCCATCGCGCCAAGGCTTCGAAACCGCAGACATCGCCCGAGCGCAGATCGACGAGCGGCTGGTAAAACGGCCGGATCTGATGGGTATCGATCGCATTTCTCAGCAGGCCCTCCAGCTTGGCCCGCTCGGAAACCTTCATCTGCATATCTTCGTGAAACAAGAGAGAGGTGTTTGCGCCGCGGGCTTTCGCCTCGTAGAGCGCGATGTCCGACTTGTGGCAAACATCCTTGATATGCGTGCCCTGTTCCGGCCAGCGAGCATAACCGATGCTGGCTCCGACCTGGCACCAGAGCGCATCGATTTTCATCGGCCGCGTCAGGGAATGGACGATCAGTTCTGCAAACCGGGCGTCCCGGTTCGGCAACAGATCCCTCGCGATCACGATAAACTCGTCGCCACCAAAGCGAAACACGCAGTTCTCCGCGCCGAAGGCAGACAGGCGCCTTGCAACTTCCTGCAGGAGAAGGTCGCCACCCTGATGTCCAAGAAGGTCGTTGACCTTTTTGAAGCCATCCAGGTCGATGGAAAACACGGTCGCCATCGGCTCAGGATCTGCGTCGTTATCGCCGGTCGCCGGCAAGGTCTCAAATCGCTCGAAAGCATATCGATTGGGAAGGCGCGTCAGATGGTCATGCGTCGCGGTCCAAAGGGCGCGGCGTCCCTGTTCCTGCTGCCGCTGCATTTCCTGGCGGAGATCAAAGATGCGGAGCAGCGAGTAAAGGAAACTCGCAAATCCCGCGATGATGAAGGCGAGGAAAAGACCGTCTACCCTGTCGCTTGAATGATCGCGGAAGGCCGCCATAACATTCAGGCGAAAGGCATAGAGCACGCCCCACAGGGCGAGGGCGCTTGCGATGGCTGCGAGCAATTGTCCGCCCGCTCTGGTTTCGAAAAAGCCCGCACCTCATGCCTCCACAACATTTCGCAGTTCGCCAGGCCCTGCTCCAAAGTCCCGACAGCACCTGAAGGACGGCTCATTGTTGCGAAATGCGTATCGCGCCAGCCTCGTCATATGCTTGTTATCTACTTTAGAAAGGCATGAATTTTAGTGTATTGCTCTTTCATGCTAGCAGATGAAGGTTAAAATTGGCGAAATACAAGCCCTATAACATCGCTTGGGGATTTTAACTCTGCTGGACGCAATAAGTGGAACTCTTCAACGGAACTGTTCAGGTGCACAGGATTCCGTTCCAGCGTTGAGAAATGACCGGAAAAGATGAGCAAACCGCCGTTGCCATGACTTCCTGTGTTAACATCGTACTTCCGGTTCACGACTGCATTCATGCGCCAGTCTTGCCCTGCCACAGCAAGCTTCACGCGACGGGTGCCCTTCATGAAGGACCGGCCATGCCGCCTCGTATTCGCTACGATAGTGCGCCGACGTCAACCTCTCGTTCAGAAGAACAGTTTAGGCTCTTTGCATTAAATTGCTTTCGAAAGCCGAATTGAATGCTTCCTTGGAATGAATTGCTGGCCAATCTGGCGATTGTTGCGATTTCCACATCGTTGTGGACGTTTGGAAACCGCCACGTCATACGCGTCATGCCACGTTATCAAATGGCAGCCTTCGGGACCGTCATGGCGGTCGGCACTCTCTGTGCAATGTCCCTGCCATTTCAGTTCACACCCGGCGTGCTTCTGGATCTGCGATATACGTTCCTGGCAATTACCGGCCTGTACGGTGGTCCTCTGGCGGCCATCGGTCCGTTTGTTGCAGCAATTGTATGGCGCGTCATGGACGGTGGCATGGGGCTCTGGGTGGGCATACCGCTCATCGTCATGGCAACCGCAAGCGGGCTGATTGCGCATCGATATATTGTCGGGATACCGGACGGCAGGGCGATCTGTATCGTCGCCCTCGCCGTGGTCTTCAGCGGAACAGCGGGATTTTTCGTCAAGATACCCGTCGAGCAATGGGTCGTCGTCGTGCCCACGGTCATTGCACCTTTTGCTCTGCTTCTTTTCGTATCTGCGTTGGTTTCCGGTTTGGCAATCTCGCAGGAGATGAAGAGGCAGGAGGCGACGAACCTCAACCGAATTTACAAAGCGATCATCGAAGCGCTCCCGGACTGTCTGAACGCAAAAGATGCCGACGGACGCTTTATCGCGGCCAATCCTGCGACCGCCAAGCTGATGGACGCGCCGACAGCGGCAAGCCTCGTGGGGAAAACCGATTTCGACTTCTACGATCGTGAGACGGCCACCATTTTTCGCGCGGACGAGGTCAACGTCATGCATCATGGTCATTCGGCAACGATCGAGCAACGCTTCACAAGCGCCAAAGGCGCCGACATCTGGCTTTCAACACTAAAGACTCCCTTGACTGACGAGAAGGGACGCCTGGTCGGCATGATCACGCACAACAGGGAGATCACGGATCGGAAGCGGCTGGAGAACGAACTGACCTTCACACAAAGAAATCTGTCCAATGCGTTGGAGAGCATGGCCGACGGCCTGGCCATGTTTGATGCAAAGGGACGGCATGTGTTCAGCAACAACCGCTATGCCGAAATGTTCCCCTTGACCGCGGACATCCGGGTGCCGGGCGTGTGTTTTCGCACGATCCTCAGAACGGCCATCGAAAGGGGCGAGGAGCTTCCTTTCACCGGGAATATTGATGATCTGATCGAGCGCGCAGCGGATGCCATCCTTCGCCCTGGCGATAGAGAGATGCGCCTTGCAGACGGCCGCTGGATCGAGTCGCGAACCCGTGCCACGGAAGAAGGCGGCAGCCTCGTCGTGTTTTCCGACATTACGAAAGCAAAAAAAACCGAAGAAGAACTGCGCAGTCTCAATGAACGCCTGGAGATCATCGCGCATACCGACGGGCTGACGGGTCTGCTTAATCGCCGGTCATTCGACACAACGCTGGCCCGTTTGATCTCGCAACAGGCGCCCGGAAGGCCCGGTGCCGGCCTGTTGATGATCGATGTCGACAAGTTCAAAGCCTATAATGACACCTACGGCCACCCCGCCGGCGATGCCTGCCTGAAGGCGGTTGCGGAATGTATCGCTGTTTCGATGAAGGCCTATCCCAATAGCGTTGTGGCCAGATATGGCGGCGAGGAAATAGCGGTCATCATCCCGCATTGTGACGCCGATCACGCCACCTCCGTTGCGCACATTCTTTGCGCACAGGTGAGGGCGCTGGAGATCGTTCATATCGGCAGCGAGAAGGGCATCGTCACCATCAGTCTAGGCACCGCAGCCATAAATCCGCTGGTTTTTTGCGACGCAAAGACTTTGCTCCGGTCGGCGGACGAAGCGCTCTATGCCGCGAAAGCAGCCGGGCGCGACTGCGTTCGATCGATCCATATCGCAAGCCCAATTGCTCTGAACCCGTCAGGGAAGGTTGGCGCGATTTGATACACGCAGGTCGTGGCTTTTCCGGACATTCGGTAACGGCTATTCAGCAGCCGAATTGTCGGACACATCCAAGACCGCAGTCCTATGGTTGAATTCGTCCTTGATTCCTGCCTGCGAACATAAAGCCACCATGCTCTCATGCAAGACCATGGAGAGCGCCGGCGAACGGGCCAAGGGAATATCAATGCCGATACCGATACAAGAGCAAATGGCCCTCGAGACATCCGATCTCGCCATGTTGCGCCATTTCCTTGAAGCCTGGTGCGAGGAGAACAATGTCGATATCGCGGGGGAAGCCGCAAGCGAGGTCGCAACGGGCCTCATCGCCTGGTACAAATCCGACATGACGGATCGCGCCGCGTTCCGAGCGGCGTTTGAGACAAGCCAGCCCTTGCCTCCGGAGCTCAATGTGCTGCTACGCAGGCTTTCGGCCTTGTAGGAACTTCAGCGCTGTCTGCGTCATCGTCTCGGTACTTGCGAAACTCTGCGCGAGGCTTCGCATTCTCGCTAATGATAGCGCCGGATCAAACCGACCAGCTTGCCCTGGATTTTCACCCGGTCGGGGCCGAAAATCCGCGTTTCATAGGCGGGATTTGCAGCCTCAAGGGCGATCGATGCTCCCTTCCGGCGGAAACGTTTCAGCGTTGCCTCTTCGTCATCCACCAATGCCACCACGATTTCACCGGGATTGGCGGTGCTGGAATTGCGAATGATCACGGTATCGCCATCGAGAATACCGGCCTCGATCATCGAGTCGCCCTTGACCTCCAGCGCGTAGTGGTCGCCAGAGCCGATCATCTCGATCGGTACCGAAATGTCATGGGTGTTGTTCTGGATCGCCGATATCGGCACCCCGGCCGCGATCCGGCCCATCATCGGCACGGACACCGAGGTGCCGTCACCATTGGCTGAAGAGGCTGGCTTCGACGGTTGAGCGGGCGAGGGGGCCTTGCCCAGGCTGCCCTGGATAACGCTCGGAGAAAAACCGCGTTTCGGCTGCAGGCTCGGCGAATAGGCCTCCGGCAGCTTGATCACTTCGAGCGCCCGGGCCCTGTTGGGCAGGCGGCGGATAAATCCCCGTTCCTCAAGCGCCGTGATCAGACGGTGAATGCCGGATTTGGATGCCAAATCCAGCGCGTCCTTCATTTCGTCGAAAGACGGTGGCACGCCGGATTCCTTCATGCGTTCGTGAATGAACAGAAGAAGTTCCTGTTGCTTACGGGTCAGCATTGCAGCGCACTCCAGAATCTTGAAACAAATCAAGAACGAACACTATATGTTCCATATGTGTTCTGCAAGTGCCTAAAATTCCAGTGCGCTTTCTCGAGGGCCATCCTCGACGCAGCGCAAGCACCCCGGGAGTGTTCGGCCCGTCCAAGGGTTGTTGTTTGCGTCGCACAAATGGCCGCAATTGTCTCATCGACGGAAGCGTTGCGCCGCTGCGGCGTATCAGTGCGTTTTCAGGCGCGCTTCGCGTGTTGCCGAGATAAAGACGGCGCGTGCTTCCTCAGCAGATTTGCGGCCGTCGATGGCCGCGCGGCAGACACTGCGGGCGGCGACGTAGTGCGGACCGCGGAGCTCCGGCCAGAGATTTGCCAAGCAATTGAGGGCCTCTGACGGGCCGCTGATGATTTGGGTATTGTCCTGCACAAAGCCGACCTCAATCGGTTCGTTCCATTTCACCTGACGCATGCATTCCTCCCAGTGATTTCCAGCCCGGCTATTGCCAGCCCAGCCAATTTCGGCAGTAACGGCGCAAAGACCGCGAAGGTTCCCGCAAAGCCGCCATTCCTCCAACAGCAGCATACGAAAAGCTCACCTGTGCAATCTGGCGCTGTTCGTGGAGCGTGTAAAGGCCTCTGCGTTTTACCCCGCTGCGCCATTGCTTGCTTCCGCTTCTGTGGGGGACCGGGTGCAATCATCGCACGGCAACGATTCTTTAAACCCGCGCAGCCGATAATGCGCGACGAATCGGAACCGGAATGATGACCAGCAAGCCCAGACAAAAACGGCGCACGCGGCGCCCCAAAAAGGCGCCGTCACAGGGCCGCATGTGGCCATGGTACATGGCTGCCGTGGTGGTGGTCGGCGGCATCATGATTTATGACAATCGCCAGCACCTTGAAGCCTGGACCGGCGCTCCCCGGCAAAACCAGACGGCCAGTCAGGACACACAGCGCAAGCCGCAGGTGCGAGCAGCAACGGCTCTCGTGAGCAGAACCGGTTCCGCTTGCCAAGCCAGTTCATGGGAAGTCCGCTGATTCCAAGCCTGCGGATTACAGGTCTGCCGATACAAAGCCCGCGCATATGGTGCCGCGTGTGCCGGTGCCTGATGATCGCATCGAGGAGACGGCATCGATCCCGGCCGTTGTGCCCGGCAAGTTCTTCTATTGCAGCCCATCGCGGGCCGACAATTGCGTCATTGACGGCGATACCTTCGTCTTCAAGGGCGAAAAAATTCGCATCGCCGACATAGAGGCGCCGAAGGCAAAGCAAGCCCGCTGCGATGCGGAAAGACTGCTTGCCCATGACGCCAAGGAACGGCTGCGGGTTTTGCTGAGCGCTGGCGACTTCAGGCTGGCGGCGTGGACGGAGGGCAACAGCGATCCGGCCCGCGGCAAAGCGCGTCGTGTCATCCGAAACGGTCAATCGCTCGGCGAGCAAATGGCAATCGAGGGCGTGGCCCAGAAACGGGACGGCAAACGACGCCCCTGGTGCCGCCAGAGCTGAAGAGTTCTAAAGCTGGCGCGTCCGCAGTGCTTCGATCAACGTCCGGACCTTGCCGGTCCCATAGCCGATGTCTTCGCGCGGCAGGTGCACGGTGATCTCGACATCCTTCCAGCCCGCGCCATTGTCGCGCGCATAGACGACCGCATCCTCAAGCGACTGAAAGACGGACGCCGGGGCATCCTTGATCCAGAACTGCACGGAACATTCCGCATCCTGGTAGCTGGTCAAAGCCTTGGTCGGGTCGAAAGCCATGGTTTCTCCGGTTTGATGATGCCGCTTCCCAGCGCAAGACCAGCAATGATGCGAACGTGCAACAAGACGGGATCATCGCCGGGCCGTATGTTTAACGCCCATGCCTTATGTCGCCATATCACAGCGCAGGATTGAATGGCGGAAGAGGTGGGATTCGAACCCACGGTACGGTCTCCCGCACGCCGGTTTTCAAGACCGGTTCCTTAAACCACTCGGACACTCTTCCAGCGACCGCCTTATTGCGCGAACTGCCGGGATTTTGCAAGGCGTAAGCCTGCGGGGCAGGGGAGGTTTTTTGGATTGGCCGGGAAATGGCATTGCGTGGCCGCCCGGCACCCTGCCGTTAACCATTTGCAAACCATAAAACGCAATTCCCATTCCGGCACAGTTTATCCGTTCGCAATTCGGCCATGTTGTTGTCATGATTAATAGGCTGTTACAATTCGTGACGCCGGCGGGTGCTGAGGGGCAAGACAGCTTTCGCCGGGTGAGTAATGACGAAAAGCGACGTGGGACAGATGACATCCAACAAGACTGCGGCCTTCCTGTTGAGGGGATTGCACTTTGCTGCGATCCCGTTGTTGTGCGGTGCTTTGACCGCCTGCCAGTCGACGTCCAGCGTCAAGCCGGAAAAACCCACGCGCAGCAAGGAATATTTTGCCGAGTCCATCTATGGCGTGAAAGCGAGCCCGCGCGTCTGCCAACGGCAAGCAGATCCCCAAGGGCGGCGGTCGTTACCAGGTCGGAAAGCCCTATAAGGTCAAGGGCAAATGGTACACGCCGAAGGAAGATTTCGGCTACAACAAGACGGGCATGTCGTCCTGGTACGGGGCTGCCTTTCACGGGCGCCTCACGGCCAATGGCGAAGTCTACGACAAGTATCATCTGTCTGCGGCGCATCCGACATTTCCGCTGCCGAGCTATGCCCGCGTGACCAATCTGGAAAACGGTTCCTCGGTCATCGTGCGCGTCAATGATCGCGGTCCCTACGAGTATGGTCGCATCATTGACGTGTCGTCGAAAACCGCCGACTTTCTCGACATGAAGCGCAAGGGCAGCGCCAAGGTTCGCGTAGAGTATGTCGGGCGTGCGCCGATGGACGGCAACGACATGCCCTATCTGATGGCCTCCTATGTCAAGAAGGGCGACAGGGGTCCCTCGACCTTCCCCGAGGGGCAGATCGCCACCGGCGTCATGGTCGCATCCAACGAGCCGATGGCAAAACAGGTCCAGTCGCTGGCGGAAAAGTCGGACATACTGACGATACCGGAAAAGTCCAATCTCGAAGCCGGGGTTCCGGTGATGGCCCTGGCAGAGCAACCTGCGGCGTTTTCCGCAACACCCGGCCTCGATGCCATGGTGATGTTGCCCGATATCGGGCCGATCCCGATGGAACGCCCGGAATTCTTGCCGCTGCCGAACGGCAATGTCGCCTATGCTGCGGCCTATGTCGAAGCCCGCGTCAGTTCCTCGGAAACGGCATTCGATGCCATTCTCGTCGATACCAATCCGCTCACCGAAGCCTCGATCCTTGCCTATGCAAAACGCCAGGCCGAGGCACGCTGATCATCCGCAAGGCGGTTGTTGAACCTCAACCAACCGCCTGCTATGCCCGGTGGAAGAACCGGAGTTGTTGATGCGCGCACGGCCTCTTCCTTTGCTGACCCTCGTCCTGTGCTTCATGGCCTCGCTCGCCTGCGCGCAGACGCCGGTCTTCGAAACCAAGGCGAAACAGGTCTATCTGATCGACGCCGAAACCGGCACGGTGCTGTTTTCCAAGGAGGAAAATGCGCCTGTTCCACCGGCCTCGCTCGCCAAGCTGATGACCATGGAAGTGGTGTTCGACGCGCTTGCCCGCGCCGAATTGACTGTCGATACAAGCTACACCGTTTCCGAACATGCCTGGCGCACCGGTGGTGCGCCCTCGGGCACATCGACAATGTTTGCAGCGCTGAAATCAAGCGTACGTGTCGGAGACCTCATCCAGGGTGTCGTCGTCCAGATGGCCAATGATGGCTGCATCATCCTTGCCGAAGGCATGGCCGGCAGCGAGGACGCCTTTGCCGAGCGCATGACCAAGCGTGCCCGAACGCTCGGCCTTTCGGTTTCGACCTTCAAGAACCCGACCGGACTGCCGGATCCCGGCAACAAGGTGACGATGCGCGAACTCGTGCTGCTGGCCCGTCACATCCAGACCGAGTATCCGAACTTCTACCCGCTCTATTCCCAGGCCGATTTCGAGTGGAACAAGATCAGGCAGCGCAACCGCAATCCGCTGATTGCGGCCAATATCGGCGTCGACGGCCTGGGCACCGGATTTGCCGAAGGCTACGGTTTTTCGATCGTCACCTCCCTGCAGAAGGACGGAAAACGCGTCTTCCTCGCCATGGGCGGCCTTGGCTCGGAAAAGGAACGGCTGGAGGAAACACGCAAGATCCTCGACTGGGCAATGAACGCCTTCCAGAAGAAGACGGTGTTTGCCAAGGGCGAGATTATCGGCGAGGCCAGCGTCTATGGCGGCGCAGCGGCAAGCGTGCCGCTGGTCACGAGCGGGCCTGTCGATGTCCTTGTGCCCGTCAACAATCCGGACCGTCTGAGTGCCCGGGTGGTCTACAAATGGCCGCTGCGCGTTCCGGTCGCCTCCGGTCAGCCTGTGGGGACGCTGAAGATCTGGAGCGGTGAACGGCTGCTGCGCGAGATCCCCGTCGAGACCGCTGCCGCCGTCGAACCGGGAACGCTGACCAGCCGCTCGCTCGATGCGCTGCAGGAACTGCTGTTCTTCTGGCTCTAGCGAAAACGGCGCGCGACGGTTTCGCTGCAAGGCACAATCGGGTAGAGAGAAGACGGTTCGCACAGGAACGGAAAAGCAGAGTGACAGTCGGAAGCGGGTTGTTCGTGACATTCGAAGGCGGCGAGGGGGCAGGCAAGTCCACCCAGATTCGCCTGCTTGCCGATGCGCTGCGCCAGCGTGGCCGTCCAGTGCTGATGACCCGTGAACCCGGCGGATCACCGGGCGCCGAGGCGACGCGACATGTGCTGCTGTCCGGCGCTGCGCAGTCGTTCGGGACCCGGATGGAGGCCATCCTGTTTGCCGCGGCCAGAAGCGATCATGTCGAAGAGGTGATCCGCCCGGCCCTTGTCGAGGGTACCATCGTGCTCTGCGATCGCTTTCTCGATTCCTCCCGCGTCTATCAGGGCATTACCGGCAATCTGGAGCCTCCTTTCATCGAGGCGCTGGAACGTGTCGCGATCAACGGCGTCATGCCCGATTGCACCATCATCTTCGATCTTCCGGCGAGCATCGGCATGGAGCGCGTGCGCCGTCGGGCTGCAGCGCCCGACCTGCAGACCGGCGAGGATGTCGAACTCGACCGATTCGAAAAGGAAGAGATGGATACTCACGAAAAGCGCCGCGAAGCGTTCCTCGATATCGCGGCTGCCGATCCGAACCGCTGCCATGTCATCGACGCCACCGCGCAGCCGGACTTGATCGCTGCCTCGGTTCTCTCGATCGTCGAAGCGGCCTTGTCCAACCGCGGTCGAAACGGCCATGACGGCTCGGAAGCGGCGCAATGAGCAGTGAAAAAAACGGCGTGCTCGACGGGGCCGTGCCGCCTTGCGAAAACATGCGGCTGTTCGGACATGCGCAAGCCGAGCAGTTCCTCGCCCAGAACTATCGCTCCGGCAAGGGTCATCATGCCATCCTGATAGAAGGGCCGGAGGGTATCGGCAAGGCGACGCTCGCGTTCCGCTTTGCCAACCATGTTCTCAGCCATCCAGAGCCTGCGCAGGCGCCGGATATGCTTGCCGATCCGGATGCCAATGCGATCGTCAGCCGGCAGCTCGCCTCGGGTGCCTCGCACAATCTGCTGCACCTGACACGGCCGACGGATGAAAAGACCGGCCGGGTCAAAAGCGCCATTACCGTCGACGAAGTCCGTCGCGCGGGCAAATTCTTTTCGCAGACCTCGGGCACCGGCAACTGGCGGATCGTGATCATCGATACCGCCGACGACCTCAACCGCAATGCCGCCAATGCCATTCTGAAAATTCTCGAGGAGCCGCCGAAGCGGTCGCTTTTCCTGGTCCTGACCCATGCGCCGGGAAAGCTTTTACCGACCATCCGGTCGCGCTGCCTGCCGCTGTCCCTTCGCCCGCTCGGGCCCGGGCCGATGCGGCAGGCGATGGCCAGTCTCGGATTTGAAATCGCCGGTGCGAACGCGGAGAAGGTCTTTGCCGCTGCCAATGGCAGCGTTTCGGAAGCGTTGAAACTCGTCAATTATGGCGGGCTGGACATCATCTCCGCGTTCGACGCGATTCTGGCCGGGCAGGGGCCCGGCATTCGCAAGGACATGCACAAACTGGCCGACACGCTCTGCGGCAAGGACAGCGAAACAATTTTCGATTTCTTCTGCGATCTTGCCGGAAACCACATCGTGGGGCAGGCCCGTCAGGCCGCTTTGGCCGGTGATCTTTCCCGCGCCAACCGCTTTGCACGCCTGTCTGCAGCAATCTCCGAAAAGCTTACGCTGGCCGGAGCCTACAATCTTGACCGCAAGCAGACGATCCTGTCGCTGCTGGATGACCTGCGCAGCGTCCAGGCCAATTGAATCTGCAACACAGGCGGCGGAAACTTGCTGTTTCCCTTGGCTGCCAGTTGCGGTAATAGCTGCGCAGCCAAAAGATTGAGAACGCAAGGCCATAGCCGATCATGTCAGACAAGTCCCCCTTCTACATCACGACAGCGATTTCCTATCCGAACGGCGAGCCGCATATCGGCCATGCCTACGAGCTGATCGCGACCGATGCGATGGCGCGTTTCCAGCGGCTGGACGGCCGTGAAGTGTTCTTCCTGACAGGCACGGACGAACACGGCCAGAAGATGCAGCAGACGGCGCGCAAGCGAAGGCATTACGCCGCAGGAACTGGCCGATCGCAATTCCGCCGAGTTCCAGACGATGGCACGTTCTGCTCAACGCGTCGAACGACGATTTCATCCGCACGACGGAACAGCGCCACCACGAGACGGTCAGAGCCATCTGGAACCGGATGGAGCGAAGCTGGCGACCTCTACAAGGACAGCTATGCCGGCTGGTATTCGGTGCGCGACGAGGCCTATTATCAGGAAGGCGAAACCGAGCTGCGCGCCGATGGCGTGCGCTACGGCCCGCAGGGCACGCCGGTCGAATGGGTGGAAGAGGAAAGCTACTTCTTCAAGCTGTCGGCCTATGAAGACAGGCTGCTGAAGCACTACGAGGACAATCCGGATTTCATCGGCCCGGCCGAGCGCCGCAACGAGGTGATCTCCTTCGTCAAATCCGGCCTGCGCGATCTGTCGATGTCGCGCACGACCTTCGACTGGGGCATTCCAGGTTCCCGGACGATCCCGCGCATGTCATGTATGTCTGGGTCGATGCGCTGACCAACTACATCACCGCGACCGGCTACCTGACGGACCAGCAAGGTCCGCGGGCGAAATTCTGGCCGGCCGATATCCACATGATCGGCAAGGACATTATCCGCTTCCATGCGGTCTACTGGCCGGCATTCCTGATGTCGGCCGGCCTGCCTTTGCCCAAGCGCGTCTTTGCCCACGGCTTCCTGCTCAACAAGGGCGAGAAGATGTCGAAATCGCTCGGCAATGTCGTCGATCCCGTTCAATCTGGTCGAACATTTCGGCCTCGACCGATCCGCTATTTCTTCCTGCGCGAAGTCTCTTTCGGCCAGGACGGCAGCTATAGCGAAGAGGCGATCGCCACCCGCATCAATTCCGATCTGGCCAACGGCATCGGCAATCTCGCCAGCCGCTCGCTGTCGATGATCGTCAAGAATTGCGACGGCATGATCCCCGAATGCGGACCGCTTTCCGAGGCCGACAAGGCGATGCTGGCCGCCGCCGATGCGCTGCTTGCATCCACCCGTGACGACATGAACGCAGCTGATGATCCACCAGGCGCTGGCCGCGATCATTGCCGTTGTCTCCGAGGCCGACCGTTATTTTGCCGGCGCAGGAGCCCTGGGCGCTGAAAAAGACCGACCCCGCACGCATGGGCAACCGTGCTTTACGTCACGGCAGAGGTCGTTCGGCAGATCGCGCATCCTGCTGCAGCCCTTCATGCCGCAATCGGCGGAAAAGCTGCTCGACCTGGTCGCAGTACCGGCAGCCCAACGCGACTTTGCGCATCTCGGCGAGGCGGGCCGACTGGTGACGGGAACGCCGCTCGAAGCACCGAAGCCGGTCTTCCCGCGCTACGTTCCGCCGGAAGCATAAGGGCGCGCAGATGCTGATCGACACCCATTGCCATCTGGATTTTCCGGATTTCGAGGCCGAGCGCGATGCGATCATCGCGCGCGCCATGGCTGCCGGCGTTGGCCAGATGATCACGATTTCGACGCGGGTGAAGCAAGTTCGAGACGATCCTGGCGATCGCCGAGAATTACGACAACGTGTTCTGCTCGGTCGGCACGCATCCGCACAATGCCGACGAAGAACTCGACATCGAAACGGCCGATCTCGTGCGGCTGTCGAACCACCCCAAGGTCGTGGCGATCGGCGAGGCGGGTCTCGACTATTTCTACGACAACGCTCCGCGCGATGCACAGATGACCGGGCTGCGTCGGCATATCGACGCAGCGCGCCAGACCGGCCTGCCGCTGGTCATCCACAGCCGCTCGGCCGATGAGGACATGGCGGCGATTCTGACCGAAGAAACAGGGAAGGGGGCCTTCCCTTTCCTTCTGCATTGCTTTTCCTCCGGCCCGGAACTGGCCCGCATCGGTGTTGAGCTTGGCGGCTACGTCTCGTTTTCCGGCATACTGACCTTCCCGAAATCGGAGGAACTGCGCGAAATCGCCAAGACCGTGCCGCATGACCGGATGCTGGTCGAAACCGATGCGCCCTATCTTGCGCCGAAGCCTTGTCGCGGCAAGCGCAACGAGCCGTCCTATGTCGCGCACACGGCCGCAGGTTCTGGCCGAGACGATCGGCGTGTCGACGGAAGACGTGGCCAGTCTCACCACTGAAAATGCATTTCGCATTTTCTCGAAAATGCCGAGGCTCTGACCTTGGCGGCAAAACGCGTCTTCACCCTGCTTGGCTGTGGCTCATCGCCGGGCGTGCCGCGCATCACCGGCGACTGGGGCGCCTGCGATCCGGACAATCCGAGAAACCGCCGCACGCGCGCAGCACTTCTGATCGAGCAGATTGCCGAGGACGGCGGCAAGACGACCGTGGTCATCGATACCGGACCGGATTTTCGCGAGCAGATGATCGCGGCGAAGGTCGAGCACATCGATGCGGTTGTCTATACGCATGCCCATGCCGACCACGTGCACGGCATCGACGACCTTCGCGGTTTCGTCCTGCACAACAAGAAGCGCACGCCGATCTGGGCCGATGCCGAAACCATGGAGCGTATCCGGGAAGGGTTTCGATATTGCCTCGAACAGGCGCCCGGCAGCGCCTATCCGCCGATCGTCAAGGCAAACATCATCGATGCCGATCTTCCACCGCTCGCCATTACCGGCGACGGCGGCACGATCCTGATCGAACCGCTGCGGCAGGTCCACGGCAGCATTCATTCTCTCGGCTTCCGCATCGGCGATTTTGCCTATTGCAGCGATGTCAGCGATTTTCCGGAGGAGACGGTCGCACGGCTTTCGGGGCTGGACGTTCTTGTCATCGATACGCTGCAGTACAAGTTTCACCCGAGCCATCTGTCGCTGGAACAGGCCCTCGGATGGATCGAGCGTTTCCGGGCCAGATCCGCGGTGCTGACACACATGCACGTGCCGCTGGACTACGACACCGTGATGGCCGAAACGCCCGACCACGTGCAGCCGGGCTATGACGGCATGCGCATCGAGATCATCGAGTCGACAAATCTGACAATCAGCTGAACCAGGCTTTCAGATTGCCGCGAATGCGATCCAGCACCGTAGCACCCGACAGGTCCGGCTCGAAACGCTGTCCGGTGATCGTCTCGTAGGCCTCGATATAGACCTTCGAAGTTTGCTCGACGAGTTCCACCGGGATTTCCGGGATCGGGTCCTTGTAGGGATCGCAGCGCTCGGTGACCCAGGCGCGTACGAAATCCTTGTCGAAACTCTTCGGACGGGAACCCGCCGCAAAGCTTTCGGCATAACTGTCGGCGATCCAGTAGCGGCTCGAATCCGGTGTATGGATTTCATCCGCCAGCACGATGCGGCCGTCCTTGTCGGTGCCGAATTCGTATTTCGTATCGACCAGAATAAGCCCGCGCTCGGCGGCGCGCTCCTGGCCACGGGCAAACAGCGCCAGCGCATAGGCGGAAACCGTATCCCACTGTTCCTGCGTGAGCAGCTTCTGCGCCAGGATTTCATCCGCCGACAAAGGTTCGTCATGGCCGCCGTCAAAAGCCTTGCTCGTCGGCGTGATGATCGCGTGCGGAAGCTTTTCATTGTCCTTCATGCCGTCGGGCAGGACGATGCCGTACATGGCGCGTTCGCCGTTGCGGTACTTGGTCAGGATCGACGTGCTGGTGGTGCCGGCCAGATAGCCGCGCACGACGATCTCGACCGGCAGGATATCGAGCCGCGTGCCGATGACGACATTCGGATCCGGATAGGACACCACATGGTTCGGGCAGATGTCGGCGGTCTGTTCGAACCAGTAGCGCGCCGTTTGCGTCAGAACCTGGCCTTTGAACGGAATGGCCGTCAGGATGACATCGAAAGCGCTCAGCCGGTCCGTGGCGATGATGATGCGATTGCCATCCGGCAGATCATAATTCTCGCGGACCTTGCCGTTATAGCGTCCTGGCAATTCCGGAATGAAAGCATCTGAAAGAATGCGCAATTCGCTCATCGGGTCGGGTCTTTCGCTTGGCGTTGAGGCTGCATCCGCTTAAGCCGTCGCGATGGCGCAGGTCAAGCCGAAGGGCCGGCAAACCGGCGGATTACCATTAAATCGAATATGCTTCAGTTCCATAATATGTCTTATCTGATCTTCTGATGTCACGAGGTGGGTTGCAGGATGAGCCAAAGCTTCCGCCACCTGCTCATCATCGTTCCTACAAATTTCCTTTGTCTCATTGCCGGCCTCGTGCAGACTGCGCACGACGCACATCCTGAAAGCTCCCCATGCCAACGGCCCAACCTCTACCGAGCAGCCTTTACAGAGATACCGCAGTCACGGCTGCGGACACGCCGGTCTTCGATACCGATACGCGGACATCGGTCGCCATCGTCGGTGGCGGGTTTGCCGGTCTGTCGGCGGCGCTGCATCTGGCGGAAATGGGTGTCGACGTGACGGTGCTGGAGGCGAACGAGCCCGGCTGGGGTGCGTCCGGACGCAATGGCGGACAGGTCAATCCGGGGCTTAAATTCAATCCGGACCAGCTGATTTCGATGTTTGGAGATGATCTCGGCCGGCGAATGATCGCGCGGGCCTATGGCGGCCCGGATTTTACGTTCGACCTGATCCGCAGGCTTGGGATCGATTGCGATGCGCGGCAGAACGGGACGTTGCGGGCAGCCACCCATGACCAGGCCCTGAACGGCGTTCGCGAGACAGCAAGACAATGTGCGTTGCATGGCATGCCGACGGCCCTGCTCGACAGATCCGGTATTCAGGCGGCCACGGGGACATCGCATTATTCCGCAGCGCTGTTTGATCCACGCGGCGGCGACCTGCATCCGCTCAATTATGCCCGTGGCCTTGCCGCAGCAGCGATGGCGGCCGGTGCGAAAATCCATGGCAGCAGCCGCGTGATCTCCGCCCGGCGCAGCGGCGCCGGATGGCGTCTCGAAACGGACAGGGCAACGTTGACGGCCGACAAGCTGCTGATCGCGGTGAATGCCTATGCCGATGATCTCTGGCCCGGGCTCAGGCAATCTCTCGTTCCGGTGTTCAGTTCGATCGTCGCCAGCGAACCCCTGCCCGACAATCTCGCCGCCCGGATCCTGCCGCAGCGTCCCGTGCTCTATGAAAGCAGCCATATCACCGTCTATTATCGGCTCGACCGCCAGAACCGCCTGCTGATGGGCGGTCGTGGGCCGCAGCGCCGGCTGAACGGCAACAAGGCCGCGGTGTCCTATCTGATGCGCCATGCCGAACGGCTGTGGCCCGAAATGAAGGGCATCAGTTGGAGCCATGCCTGGAACGGGCAGCTCGCGGTCACGCCGGACCACCTGCCCCATGTCCATGAACCCTCCCCCGATGCCCTTCTCTATCTCGGTTGCAATGGCCGCGGCGTGGCGCTTGCGACGACCATGGGCCAGCAATTGGCGAACCGCCTCGTCCATGGTGAAAGCGCGCAATTCGACCTCCCGATCAGCACAATCAAGCCCATGCGCTTCCATGCGTTCTGGCCCATCGGTGTGCAGGCCGCCATGTTTTGGGGTCGGTTTCGCGATGCTGCCGGATTTTGATCCGTTTTCGTCGATCGCCCGTACAAACCGCAGCAGTGAAAGATCGCTTTGTCCAACGCATCCTATAGATCATCCATAGGCTGTTGTTTCTCTTGACGGAAATATCGAAATGTCCTGATCACCGATCCGATGGCTGACGGCTCGCATTCCCCGAGCGGAGCGTGCCGCATCCTGCCGATAACTCAAGGAGAGCTTGCCATGACCCGTGCAGTCCTAATCTCCGTTCTTGCGCTTTTCCTCGCGAGTGCCGGTGCCTCCTCAGCGGCGGAACCGGTGGACACGGCGCAGACGATCATTCAGGACCAGATTGCCGCCTTCCTGAACGACGACGCGGCGACCGCCTATTCCTTCGCCTCTCCGCAGATCAAGGGCAAGTTTCCCGATCAGGGCATTTTTTTCGAGATGGTCAAGCGGGGCTACACGCCGGTCTACCGGCCCGGCAATTTCGCCTTCGGCCGCAGCAAGATCGACGGTGATACCGTCGTTCAGGAAGTGCTGATTTCCGGCCCTGATGGCAAGGACTGGACGGCGCTCTACTACGTCGTCAAGCAGCCTGACGGCTCCTACAAGATCAACGGCGTGCAGATGCTGCAGCAGGCCCCGGGCCCTGAAATCTGAGGCTGGTACCTACACCGGCTTCAGATCACCCCGCGCCCATTCTTCCTGCGTCTCCTCCATGAAAGACTGGAAGCGCCCCTGTTCGATTGCCGCGCGAATACCCTTCATCAGGTCCTGATAGTAGGCGAGGTTGTTCCAGGTCAGCAGCATGCCGCCGAGCGATTCGTCGGCGCGGACCAGGTGGTGCAGATAGGCGCGCGAATAGTCGCGCGCCGCCGGGCAGGACGATTGCTCGTCGAGCGGGCGCGATATCCTCGGCGTGGCGGGCGTTGCGCAGGTTGACCTGGCCGCGCCGGGTGAAGGCCAGGCCGTGGCGGCCGGCGCGGGTCGGCATCACGCAATCGAACATGTCGATGCCGCGGGCAACCGACTTCGATGATGTCGTCCGGCGTGCCGACGCCCATCAGGTAGCGCGGCTTGTTCTGCCGGCAGTGCGGGCAGCGTCGATGTCGAGCATGTCGAGCATCACGTCCTGCGGCTCGCCGACGGCAAGGCCGCCGATGGCATAGCCCTTGAGATCCAGTGGCGCCAGCGCTTCTGCGCGAGCGCGACGCGCAGAGCCGGCACGTCGCCGCCCTGGACGATGCCGAACATCGCCTTGCCCGGCTGGTCGCCGAACGCCGTCTTGCAGCGCTCCGCCCAGCGCAGCGACAGTTCCATGGCGCGCTCGATTTCCTCGGGCGTCGGCCGGCAGCGCGACGCATTCGTCGAGCTGCATCTGGATGTCGGAGCCGAGCAGGCCCTGGATCTCGATCGAGCGCTCCGGCGACATGTAGTGCGGCGAGCCGTCGATATGCGACTTGAAGGTCACGCCCTGCTCGTCGAGCTTGCGCAGGCCGGCAAGCGACATGACCTGGAAGCCGCCGCTGTCGGTCAGGATCGGGTGCGGCCAGCGGATGAAGCTCGTGCAGGCCGCCAAGCCGCGCGACGCGCTCCGCGCCCGGCCGCAGCATCAGGTGATAGGTGTTGCCGAGGATGATGTCGGCGCCGAGCTCGCGCACCTGGTCGAGATACATCGCCTTGACCGTGCCGACGGTGCCGACCGGCATGAAGGCCGGCGTGCGGATTGTCGCCGCGCGGCATCGATACGATCTCGCCGCGGCGCGCCTTGCCGTCGGTTGCCAGAAGATTGAACTGGAATGTCTCGGTCGGTCATCTGTCTGTCCCGGATAAAGCAGGCTGGAATCGCCATAGGAATAGAAGCGGTAGCCGGTGTCGATGGCATGGGCATAGGCAGCGCGCATCGTCTCCAAGCCCGCTAAAGGCCGAGACCAGCATGAACAGCGTCGATCGCGGCAGGTGGAAATTGGTCATCAGCATATCGACGGCGCGGAAGCGGTAGCCGGGCGTGATGAAGATGCCGGTCGGCGCCGGACCAGGGCTGCGATGACGCCGTCTTCGTCGCGCGGCACTCTCGAGCAGCCGCAGCGAGGTGGTGCCGACGCAGACGATGCGACCGCCCCTCGCCTTCACGGCATTGAGCGCCTGCGGCCGTCTGCGCGCTGACATAGCCGATCTCCTCATGCATCACATGATCGTCCGGTATCGTCGGCCTTGACCGGCAGGAAGGTGCCGGCGCCCACATGCAGCGTCACGAAATGCCGCTCGATGCCGAGCGCATCCAGTGCGGCAAACAGCTCGGTCGGTGAAATGCAGGCCGGCGGTCGGGCGCGGCGACGGCGCCTTCTTCCCGCGCATAGATGGTCTGGTAGTCGGTGCGGTCCTGCTCGTCCTCCGGCGCGCTTGGAGGCGATGTAGGGCGGCAGCGGAATATGGCCGACGGCCATGATCGCTTCGTCGAGCGCCGGACCGGCAAGATCAAAGCGCAGCGTCACCTCGCCCGCCTCGCCCTTTTGCTCGACCGTCGCATCGAGCGAGCCGAGCATGCAGCTGTTTTCGCCATGCCCGAAGGAAAGCCGATCGCCGGCCTTCAGCCGCTTGGCGGGCCGGGCAAAGGCCTTCCAGCAATCGGGTGCCACGCGCATATGCAGCGTGAAGGACACTTGCGACACGGCATCGCCGTCGCGTCGCCGCAAGCCTTCGAGTTGTGCCGGAATGACCTTGGTGTCGTTGAAGACAAGCGCATCGCCGGGCCGCAGAAATGCCGGCAGGTCGAGCACGGTGTGGTCGGCGAGCGCATGCCCCGGGTCGACGACGAGCAGCCGCGCGCTGTCGCGCGGGCTTGCGGGCCGCAGCGCGATATTGTCCTCGGGGAGATCGAAATCGAACAGATCGACGCGCATCTGTGGTCTTCTGAATGGGCTTCTTAAAACAGCAAACCCGCCCCGACGCCCTCAAGGGCGATCCGGGACGGGCTCTTGACTATATCTTGTATCAGGCGTTCGGCAGCAACGCTTCATCGAAACGATGCGAGTCGGGATCCTTGACCGGCTCGCCCGCTTGATCTTGTCGACATTGTCCATGCCTTCGATGACCTGGCCCCAGACCGAATACTGCTTGTTGAGCCATGGGCTGTCGGTGAAGCAGATGAAGAACTGCGAATTGGCCGAGTTCGGGCATCTGGCTGCGGGCCATGGAGCAGGTGCCGCGCACATGGCTCGTGGCGGAAAATTCGGCCTTGAGGTCCGGCTTGTCGGAGCCGCCCATGCCGGCGCGGGCGGGGTTGAAGTCCTTGCCGCCCTTCTTGCCGAACTGCACGTCGCCGGTCTGCGCCATGAAGTCGTCGATGACGCGGTGGAAGACGACGCCGTCATAGGCGCCTTCGCGCGCCAGTTCCTTGATGCGGGCAACGTGGCCCGGTGCCAGATCCGGAAGAAGCTGGATGACGACCTGCCCCTTGGTGGTTTCCAGGATGACGGTGTTTTCCGGATCCTTGATCTCGGCCATGGTTTTCTCCTTGTGTTGTAGGTTGTTCTTACTTGCCGACCTTGACCTTGATCATGCGGTCGGGATCGGTGACGGAGCCGTTGTTGGCCTCGTCGCCCATCTTGATCTTGTCGACATTCTCCATGCCGTCGACGACCTTGCCGACGACCGTGTACTGGCCGTTCAGGAAATCGCCCGGTGCAAACATGATGAAGAACTGCGAATTGGCGGAGTTCGGATCCTGGCTGCGGGCCATGCCGACCGTGCCGCGGGCGAAGGGCTCCTGGGAGAACTCGGCCTGGACAGGTCCGGCTTCGGGAACCGCCCATGCCGGCCATGTCGGCCTTGAAGTCCTTTTCCATGTTGCCGTACTGCACATCGCCGGTCTGGGCCATGAAGCCCTCGATGACCCGGTGGAAGGCAACATTGTCGTATTCACCCTTCTCGGCCAGTTCCTTGATGCGGGCCACGTGCTTCGGCGCAATGTCCGGGCGTCAGCTCGATGACGACAGGGCCATCCTTCAGCGGATCGTCAGATATTCCTTTGCCTGGGCGTAGGCGGAACCGCGCAAAGGATGCCGGCGAGCAGCGCGCCTGCGAAAGCGATTTGGAGGATTTTCATGATAACTCCCGTGAAGATGATCGTGAGAACGCGTCAGGATTTGCGTTTTGCGGCAAGCGCAGCGTGAACGACTTTTGGCACGAAGGCGCTAACATCGCCACCCATGGCCGCGATCTGGCGGACCAATGTGGCGGTAATGGGCCGCGAGGCCGTTCCGGCCGGAAGAAACAGGGTCTGGATATCCGGCGCCATCTGGCGGTTCATGCCGGCCATCTGCATTTCATAGTCGAGATCCGTACCATCGCGCAGGCCGCGCACCAGAAGCGATGCGCCATGGGCGCGCGCGGCATCGACGACGAGCGTGTCGAAGGACACCACCGAAACATCGCCTGCCCTGCCCGGCAGAAATTCCGCCAGCGACTGGCGGATCAGATCCGCCCGTTCTTCGAAGCTGAACAACGGTACCTTGCCGGGATGAATGCCGATCGCGACGATGACCCGCGCCGAGACGTTCAGGGCCTGAACCAGCACATCGAGATGGCCGTTCGTCATCGGATCGAAAGATCCCGGGTAAAAAGCAGTGGTCATAGCGCCCTTTTCCGTTTCGACAGCCTTTTGTCATGGACGGCGCGCAATCGCAAGGGAGGCGCGAGACGGCAAACCATGTTCCCCCGGATACAACAGGCCTGGCTGATGAACTTTATATGAAGGGCATGTTCATGATCGCTTCAAGCAGACATTCCTAGAACAGCAAGCAACAGCGACCGGAACTTTTTTCAGACTACACCGTTACTGAGCTGAAAGGATCACGGCTATGGCAATTCTTCTTCTCTCGATCACAATGTTTTTCACGATGATCTTTGCGACCGTTAACGCGATCCGCAATGAATCGCGTGCGGAGAACAACGCAATGCGCCAGCATAACCTGATGAAGTGAAAGGGATACTGATGGCAATCGTCATGATGTTAGTGTCTGCAGTTATCAGTATCGTGTTCCTGTTTGATTTTGCCCAGACCATCCTCGAGCTCAAGCGCGACAGGATGACCATGAAAGACACAGGCCGGGATGTCGGCGGATTCGGCGTTTGATCAACCAGATGCCGGGTAGCGTGTCAGAAACTTCGACCTACCGACAGTGGACCTCCAGCCGCTGTTGGACCTAAAAAAACCGGACGGTTCCCCTGCCAGTCCGGTTTTTCTTTGCCGTTTTTCACCATCCGACGTGGATTGCTTTGTGGCCGCACATGCAAAAGCCGGGCGATTGACCGCCCGGCTTTTTCAGATTTCCAACTTTTGAGATCCGAACTATTCCACCGAAGTGTCCGGTGCAGTCTCGCCTTCCGGCAGGTCTGCAGCAGTTGTGGCTTCTTCGTCCTCTTCGGGCTCCGGCTCCGTGATCCGCTCGACGGACACGACCTTCTCATCCTTGGCGGTGGAGAAGATCGTGACGCCCTTTGTGGCGCGGCTGGCCAGGCGGATACCGCCGACCGGAACGCGGATCAGCTGTCCGCCATCGGAGACGAGCATGATCTGGTCCTTGTCCTCGACCGGGAAGGCCGCAACCAGTTCACCGATTTCGCCGGTCTTTCGAGGTATCCGTGGCGCGGATACCCTTGCCGCCGCGACCGGAGGTGCGGAAGTCATAGGTCGACGAGCGCTTGCCGAAGCCCTTGACCGAGACCGTGAGCACGAACTGTTCGCGTGCCTTCAGTTCCTCGATAGCGGGCGTCGTCAAGCTGGCCTTCCTCGACCACTTCCTCGCCCACCAGCGCGATTTCCTCGTCTTCGCCGGTTGCTGCACGCCGTTCGGCAGCAGCGCGCTTGAGGTAGGCGGCCCGCTCCCACGGTTCTGCATCGACATGGCCGACGATCGTCATGGAGATGATCCGGTCGCCTTCGCCGAGCGTTATGCCGCGAACGCCGATCGAATTGCGGCCGGCAAAGACACGCACGTCATCGACGGAGAAGCGGATGCACTGGCCGAGCGCCGTCGTCAGAAGCACATCGTCATGTTCCGTGCAGGTCTCGACGGAAAGGATTTCATCGCCCTCCTCCTCGAGCTTCATGGCGATCTTGCCGTTGCGGTTGACCTGGACGAAGTCCGACAGCTTGTTGCGGCGCACCGTGCCACGGGTCGTCGAGAACATGACGTCGAGGTTTTCCCAGGTGGTCTCGTCCTCGGGCAAGGGCATGATCGTGGTGATGCGTTCGCCGGGTTCGAGCGGCAGCATGTTGATCAGCGCCTTGCCGCGCGATTGCGGCGTGCCGATCGGCAGGCGCCAGACCTTTTCCTTGTAGACGATGCCGCGCGAGGAGAAGAACAACATCGGCGTATGGGTGTTGGCGACAAACAGACGTGTGACGAAATCCTCGTCGCGTGTCGCCATGCCCGAGCGGCCCTTGCCGCCGCGGCGCTGGGCGCGATAGGTCGCCAGCGGCACGCGCTTGATATAGCCGAGATGGGAGACGGTGACGACCATGTCTTCCTGGGCGATGAGGTCCTCATCGTCCATATCCGGACCGCCTTCCATGATCTCGGTGCGGCGCGGCGTGCCGAACTCGTCGCGGACGGCAGCAAGCTCGTCCTTGACGATGGTCATGATGCGGATGCGCGACGACAGGATGTCGAGGTAATCGCTGATCTCGGCGCCGATCTTGTTCAGTTCGTCGGCGATTTCGTCGCGACCAAGCGCCGTCAGGCGGGCAAGGCGCAGTTCGAGGATGGCGCGGGCCTGCTCTTCCGAGAGATTGTAGGTCAGGTCCTCGTTGATCCGGTGACGCGGATCGTCGATCAGGCGGATCAGGGCTTCCACATCGGCCGCCGGCCAGCGGCGCGTCATCAACTGTTCGCGCGCTGTCTGCCGGATCCGGCGCGCTGCGGATCAGCTTGATGATCTCGTCGATATTGGCAACGGCAATCGCGAGACCGACCAAGACATGGGCACGGTCGCGCGCCTTGCGCAGCAGATACTTGGTGCGGCGGCTGACGACCTCCTCGCGGAAGGAAACGAAGGCCCGCAGCATGTCGAGCAGCGTCATCTGCTCCGGCTTGCCGCCATTCAGCGCCACCATGTTGCAGCCGAACGAGGTCTGCAGCGGCGTGTAGCGATAAAGCTGGTTGAGGATCACCTCGGCATTGGCATCGCGCTTCAGCTCGACGACGACCCGGTAGCCCTGACGGTCGGACTCGTCGCGCAGATCGGAAATGCCCTCGATGCGCTTGTCGCGCACCAGTTCGGCCATCTTCTCGATCATCGTCGACTTGTTCACCTGATAGGGAACTTCGGTGATGATGATCTGCTCGCGGTCGCCACGCATCGGCTCGATCGTGGCGCGGCCGCGCATGATGACCGAGCCGCGGCCGGTCTCATAGGCCGAGCGAATGCCGGAGCGACCAAGGATCAGCGCGCCGGTCGGGAAATCCGGACCCGGGATGATCTCCATCAGTTGCGGCAGTTCGATCGCCGGATTGTCGATCAGCGCGATACAGCCGTTGATGACTTCGACGAGATTGTGCGGCGGAATGTTGGTCGCCATGCCGACGGCGATGCCGCCTGCGCCGTTGACCAGCAGGTTCGGGAACTTGGCCGGGACCACGACAGGCTCGGACAGCGTGCCGTCATAGTTGTCGCGGAAATCGACCGTTTCCTTGTCGAGATCGTCGAGCAGCGCATGCGCGGCCTTCTCGCAGCCGGCACTCGGTGTAACGTTGGGCCGCCGGCGGGTCACCGTCGATCGAGCCGAAATTGCCCTGACCGTCGATCAGCGGCAGTCGCAACGACCATGGCTGCGCCATGCGGGCCAGCGCGTCATAGATCGCCGAGTCGCCATGCGGATGGTATTTACCCATCACGTCACCGGTGACGCGGGCGCATTTGACGTATTTCTTGTTCCAGTCGAGCCCAAGCTCGTTCATCCCGTAAAGGATGCGCCGGTGCACGGGCTTCAGGCCATCACGGACATCGGGAAGCGCGCGGCTGACGATCACGCTCATCGCGTAATCGAGATAGGACCGCTGCATTTCCTCCATGATGGAAATAGGCTCGATGCCTGGTGGGTTCTTGCCGCCGCCGGGTGTGCTTTGTTCAGTCAATTGAGATCACGATCTTTGTTAAGAATCAGACAGATTTTTATAGCCGAATGCACCGGCCAGCGCCAATTTCGGCGCAGGGTTTTGAACAGGCTTTTGACGGACCGGAGCCAGCACGCACAATCCGATGGCAAAAGCCCTTAGCCCTGATTAGCGCTCTTTCCATCCAAGGTCCACTCGCTTAACAATTGCGCACAAGTCCGGACAGCGGACATCAATCCGAGAGGAGCCCCGGATGTTCAATGTCGACCTGCTGATCAATGCGCTGACAACCATCCTGGTGACCATCGACCCGCCCGGCCTGGCGCCGATCTTTCTCGGCCTGACGGTCGGCATGACCCGGCGCAACGCTTTCAGGTGGCGAGCCGCGGCTCGCTGATCGCCTTCCTGATCCTCTCGGCCTTCGCCCTGTTCGGCAATGGCATCCTGGGGCTGCTCGGCATCTCGATCGGCGCATTCCGCATCGCCGGTGGTCTTGCTGCTGTTCTGCATCGCCTTTGAAATGATCTTCGAGAAGCGCAACGAGCGAAAGGAAAAGACCGGGGAAACCGCCATCACCCACGATCATATCCACAATCTTGCGGTATTTCCCGCTGGCATTGCCCCTGATCGCTGGCCCCGGCGCGATTTCGGCAACCATCCTGTTGTCGGGCACCTTTTCCTCGACCTTCGACAGGCTTCAGCTCATCGTGGTGCTTGCAGTCTGCGTGGCGATCCTGTTTGCGTTTCTCGTCATCGCCGAGCGGATCGATCGCTTCCTGGGCGCGACCGGGCGCGCGATCCTCACCCGCCTGCTCGGCGTCATTCTGGCGGCGCTCGCCGTGCAGTTCGTCGTGGACGGGATCAAGTCGACCATGCAGCTCGGAGCATAGGTCTCGAACCCGGCGGCGGATGCGCCAGATATCGAGGTCGCCAAACGGCAAAAAGGGCCGGTTGCCCGACCCTTTTTCCGTGTGCCCGACGAATATCGATCAGAACGGGATATCGTCATCCATGTCGCGCGAGAAATTGGCATTGCTGGAGCCGCTTGAACGACCAGCCGGGGCCGATGGGCGATCATAGTCGTCACCGCCACCAAAATTGCCACCGGCGCTGCTGCCATAGTCGGAGCCGCCGCGCGAGGCACCGGCACCCTGCCCGTCGCCACGACCGTCGAGCATGGTCAGGGTCGAATTGAAGCCCTGCAGCACCACTTCGGTCGAATAGCGGTCCTGGCCGTCCTTGTCCTGCCATTTGCGGGTCTGGAGCTGGCCTTCGATATAAACCGTTGCGCCCTTCTTCAGATATTGCTCGGCGACCTTGCAGAGACCTTCATTGAAGATCACGACGCGGTGCCATTCGGTCTTTTCCTTGCGCTCGCCGGAATTGCGGTCGCGCCAGGTTTCCGACGTGGCGATGTTGAGGTTGGCGATCGGCTTGCCGTCCTGCGTGCGGCGGATTTCCGGGTCGGCCCCGAGATTGCCGATCAAAATCACCTTGTTGACACTACCAGCCATCTCGCTTTTCCTGTTCATCCCGCCAGACACAATAGGTCCGGCCGCCAAAATTTGAGAATGCGCATCTTAACGGCTGACCGCCGGGGATACGCCCCGCAAGTCAGACAATCCACAACAGATTTGCAATATTCGTTCTTTATTTGTTCTAGTAAATCCGCTATTATCCTGTCAACCGAACTCGGAAAGCCCGCCTGTTTTTCGACATTGCGCCTCGACATGCGCTTCGCCGTCACTTAAATAGGACAGCTTCATCCAGGAACATCAGAACAGCTGAGCACGATGAGCGAACTCGAAGACCATCTCCATCCGCGGCGCGCGCGAGCATAATCTCAAGGGCATCGATCTCGACCTGCCGCGCAACAAGCTGATCGTCATGACCGGCCTGTCGGGATCCGGCAAGTCGTCGCTCGCCTTCGACACGATCTATGCCGAGGGCCAGCGGCGCTATGTCGAGAGCCTGTCGGCCTATGCCCGGCAGTTCCTGGAAATGATGCAGAAGCCGGATGTCGACCAGATCGACGGTCTGTCGCCGGCGATTTCGATCGAGCAGAAGACGACCTCGCGCAACCCGCGCTCGACGGTCGGCACAGTCACGGAAATCTACGACTATATGCGCCTCCTGTTTGCCCGCGTCGGCGTGCCCTATTCGCCTGCGACCGGCCTGCCGATCGAGAGCCAGACGGTCAGCCAGATGGTCGACCGCGTCCTCGATTTCGGCGAAGGCACGCGTCTCTACATCCTGGCGCCGATCGTGCGCGGTCGCAAGGGCGAGTACAAGAAGGAACTCGCCGAGCTGATGAAGAAGGGCTTCCAGCGCGTCAAGATCGACGGGCAGTTCTACGAGATCGCCGAAGCGCCGACCCTCGACAAGAAATACAAGCATGACATCGACGTCGTCGTCGACCGTGTCGTGGTCCGTCCGGACACTGACGGCGCGGCTGGCCGACAGTCTGGAGACCTGCCTGCGGCTGGCGGATGGCCTGGCGATTGCCGAATTCGCCGACAAGCCGCTGCCGCCAGGCGAAACCTCGGCCGGCGGGTCGGCCAACAAATCGCTGAACGACACGCATGAACGCGTGATGTTCTCGGAGAAATTCGCCTGCCCCGTCTCCGGCTTCACCATTCCCGAAATCGAGCCGCGGCTGTTCTCGTTCAACAATCCCTTCGGCGCCTGCCCGACCTGCGACGGTCTTGGCAGCCAGCAGAAGATCGACGAAGCGCTGATCGTTCCCGAGCCCGAGCGCACGTTGCAGAACGGCGCCATTGCGCCCTGGGCCAAGTCGTCCTCGCCCTATTACAACCAGACGCTCGAAGCGCTCGGCAAGGCCTTCGGCTTCAAGCTGTCGAACAAGTGGACGGAGCTGTCCGAGAAGGCCCAGCATGCGATCCTGCAGGGCACGGAGGAAAAGATCGTCTTCCACTATGACGACGGCGCCCGCTCCTACAACACCACCAAGACCTTCGAAGGCATCGTGCCCAACCTCGAGCGCCGCTGGAAGGAAACCGACAGTGCCTGGGCGCGCGAGGAGATCGAACGCTACATGTCGGCCGCGCCCTGCCCGGCCTGCAACGGTTTTCGCCTGAAGCCGGAAGCGCTGGCGGTCAAGATCAACAAGCTGCAGATCGGCCAGGTCACGCGAGATGTCGATCCGCGTTGCGCGCGACTGGTTCGAGGCACTGCCCGAGCATACTGAACGCCAAGCAGAACGAGATCGCGGTCCGCATCCTCAAGGAAATCCGCGAGCGCCTGCGCTTCCTCAATGATGTCGGGCTCGAATATCTGAGCCTGTCGCGCAATTCCGGCACGCTGTCGGGCGGCGAAAGCCAGCGTATCCGGCTGGCCTCGCAGATCGGCTCGGGCCTGACCGGCGTGCTCTACGTGCTGGACGAGCCGTCCATCGGTCTGCACCAGCGCGACAATGCCCGCCTGCTCGATACGCTGAAGCATCTGCGCGACATCGGCAACACCGTAATCGTCGTCGAGCATGACGAAGACGCGATCATGACGGCGGACTATGTCGTCGATATCGGGCCGGCCGCCGGCATTCATGGCGGCGAAATCATCGCGCAGGGCACGCCGGCGGACATCATGGCCAATCCGAAGTCGCTGACCGGCAAATATCTGTCCGGCGAACTGGCGGTGGCCGTTCCGGCAGAGCGGCGCAAGCCGAAGAAGGGCAAGGAAATCAAGGTTGTCGGCGCCCGCGGCAACAATCTGAAGAATGTCACGGCGGCGATTCCGCTCGGCGTCTTCACCGCGGTCACCGGCGTTTCCGGCGGCGGCAAGTCGACCTTCCTGATCGAGACGCTCTACAAGTCGGCCGCGCGGCGCGTCATGGGTGCGCGCGAAAACCCGGCCGAACATGACCGGATCGACGGCTTCGAGCATATCGACAAGGTCATCGACATCGACCAGTCGCCGATCGGGCGCACGCCGCGCTCAAATCCGGCGACCTATACCGGCGCCTTCACGCCGATCCGCGACTGGTTTGCCGGCCTGCCGGAAGCCAAGGCACGCGGCTACCAGCCGGGCCGCTTCTCCTTCAACGTCAAGGGCGGACGCTGCGAGGCCTGCCAGGGCGACGGCGTCATCAAGATCGAGATGCACTTCCTGCCGGACGTCTATGTCACCTGCGACGTCTGCCACGGCAAGCGCTACAACCGCGAAACGCTGGACGTGCATTTCAAGGGCAAGTCGATCGCCGACGTGCTCGACATGACGGTCGAGGAAGGCTGTCGAGTTCTTCGCAGCCGTTCCGGCCGTGCGCGACAAGCTGCAGGCGCTGCAGCGACGTCGGCCTCGGCTATATCAAGGTCGGCCAGCAGGCCAATACGCTGTCGGGCGGCGAGGCGCAGCGCGTCAAGCTCGCCAAGGAACTGTCGAAGCGGTCGACCGGCCGCACGCTCTACATCCTCGACGAGCCGACCACCGGCCTGCATTTCCACGATGTCGCCAAGCTTCTGGAAGTGCTGCACGAACTGGTCAACCAGGGCAATTCGGTCGTCGTCATCGAGCACAATCTGGAAGTCATCAAGACGGCCGACTGGGTGATCGATTTCGGCCCGGAAGGCGGCGATGGCGGCGGCGAGATCGTGGCGATCGGCACGCCCGAACAGATCGTCAAGGAGCCGCGCTCCTACACCGGCCACTTCCTGAAGGAACTGCTGGAACGCCGGCCGATCAAGCGGGTCGAGGCGGCGGAGTAACCGCGAAGGCCGGGAGGCAACACATGACGACATCAGGCACGATCCGTTGCGGCATTGGCGGCTGGACCTTCGATCCCTGGGAGGGAACCTTCTACCCTGAGAAACTCCCGAAAAAGCGGCAGCTGGAATATGCCAGCAGCCAGTTGAAGGTGATCGAGGTCAATGGCACCTATTACGGGTCGCAGAAGCCCGAAACCTTCGCGAAATGGGCCTCCGAAGTGCCCGACGATTTCGTCTTTACGCTGAAGGCCAGCCGCTTTGCCACCAACAAGAAGGTGCTGGCGGAGGCCGGGGAATCGATCGAGCGCTTTTTCGGTCAGGGCTTGACGGAGCTCGGGCCGCATCTGGGGCCGATCCTCTGGCAGTTCATGCCGACCAAGAAATTCGATGCAGACGATTTTGGCGCCTTTCTGGCGCTTCTGCCGGAAAAGAAGGATGGGCTGAGACTGCGACATGCGGTCGAAGTACGGCACGAATCCTTCCGTGTTCCGGAATTTGCGCGCCTGCTCGCCAAGCACAAGGTCGCCGTCGTCTGCGCCGATCATGCGGAGTATCCGATGCTCGCCGATGTGACCGGGGACTTCGTCTATATCCGGCTTCAGACGGGCAGCGACGATGTGGAAACCTGTTACGATGAGCCGCGGCTCGATCTTTGGGCCGAACGGCTGAAGACCTGGTCGGAGGGGGACGATATCGCCGATCTTGCCCATGCCGATCCTGACCGAAAGGTCGAGAAGACGCCACGCGACGTCTATGCCTTCCTGATTACCGAGGGCAAGGTCAATGCGCCGAACGGCGCCAGAGCCCTGCAGAAGCGCGTTGGCTGACGTCAATCATCAATGCAGCGGCCGAATGGCCTGCACCAGGGTTTCGGCCGTCAGCCCCTCGCCCGCCGTCTTGCCCGCCTCGCCATGGCGCCAGACCCCGGCGGCAGCAGCCTCATAGGCCGGCATGCCCTGCGCCAGATGCGCGCCGATAATGCCGGCGAGCACATCGCCGGAACCGGCGGTGGCAAGGAACGGCGGTGCGTTGGTGTTGATCACGGCGCGGCCTTCCGGACCGGCAATCACCGTATCGGCACCCTTGAAGACGATCACGGCATGGCTTCGCCGGGCAGCCGCAATGGCCCGATCGACCTTGGAAAGGGCCGGATCCGTCGCAAGGTCCGGAAACAGCCGCGCAAACTCTCCATCATGCGGGGTCATGACCAGCCGCGTCTCACCCCCGGCGAAAAGATCGAACAGCGCCTTGGGATCGTCGCGGAACGCCGTGATGCCGTCGGCATCGAGCACAAGGTGACGGTCCCTGAGCAGAGCGACGTAATCCCGGGCCTTCGCCATATCGCCGAAGGCCGGTCCGAGCACGAAGGCGCTGATGCGCCTGTCTTCCAGCCAGGTTTCGAGATCGGATGTCGTCTCGACCAATTTCAGCATGATGGCCGTCAGATGCGCTGCATTGGCCGGGACGGCAGCGTCCGGTGTCGCCACTGTTACAAGGCCGGCGCCCGAGGCGAGACCTGCCCCTGCTGCCAGCCGGGCTGCACCGGTGGAGAGCGGCCCTCCGGAAAAAACGGCCAGGTGACCACGTTTGTATTTATGCGCGGAAGCATCGAGGCCTGCCGCCCGCTTGCGCCAGATCGCCGGTGTGTTCTCCTGCAGGGTCCCGCGGTTGGCATCGACGATGCGTTGCGGGATACCGATATCGACCACCTCCAGCGCGCCACAAAGCAAACGACCGGGCAGAAGCAGGTGGCCCGGCTTGCGGGCAACGAAGGTGATGGTGAGGCATGCCCTGAAACTCGCGCCCAGAACGTCGCCCGTGCGGCCATCGACGCCGGATGGCAGATCGACAGCAATGACCGGCAGGTCCATGGCCGTGACCTGCCGCATGACGGCGGCAACATCCTCGGGAACATTGCGCGAAAGCCCTGCCCCGAAGAGCGCGTCAATGATCACGTCACCCGGCAAGGGCACATAGTCGACCAGTCGTACCGGCTGCATCGGGCATTGCTGATGCGCAAGCGCGGCATCGCCGATGAGGGAGACAGGATCTCCCATTGCGAAAACCGCGACGTCTGCGCCGCTTCCGGCAAGCCTGGTCGCGGCAATGTAGCCGTCGCCACCATTGTTGCCGGGACCGCACAGGACCACAAACCGAAGGGCACCGGGAAAGTGCCGGAGCGCTGCCGCAGCAACGGCCGAACCGGCCGCCACCATCAGGCTAAAGCTGTCCAGGCCTGACGCGGCCGCGCTTTTGTCGATCGCCGCCATTTCATTGGGCGATATGACTGCAGAAACAATGTTCGGGCTCATATTTCATCAATCTATCGAAGCGGGAGGCGAAAACAAGGATGTCGTCGCGCCTAAAAATGTTTAATTATTATGCATTTGCACATATTTACGCACAAATATGATGCTTAACAAATAATCACAGCCATGCACGCACTTGACGCCGGGAGTGTTTTTCTGGAATTTGCACAAAATGGGCAAAATCGTCTGGTTTTTTCTTCGAAATAGCAGATGATCACGCCAGCGCAGGATGATTTGGCCCAAATCTGCTCGTCATATGGCGAGTCTGGCATGCAAAATGCATATTTGTGGGCGAGCGGGATGTTCCTGCTTTAACGGGAGAAGCGGAGAGACATTTTCTCATGAAAAAGATCGAAGCGATCATAAAGCCTTTCAAGCTCGACGAAGTGAAGGAAGCTCTTCAGGAAGTCGGCCTGCAGGGTATCACCGTCACCGAAGCGAAGGGTTTTGGACGCCAGAAAGGCCATACGGAGCTCTATCGCGGGGCGGAATATGTCGTCGACTTCCTGCCGAAGGTGAAAGTCGAAGTCGTGCTGGCAGACGAAAATGCGGAGGCCGTGATCGAAGCCATCCGCAACGCTGCCCAGACAGGGCGCATTGGGGACGGAAAGATCTTCGTTTCCAACATAGAGGAAGTCATCCGGATCCGCACCGGCGAAACCGGCATCGACGCCATCTAGTCTGCCTGGCTTGGCCGGGCTTTCCATATGCGTCATCGCACAAAGGGATATAAGAAAATGACGACTGCAAAAGATATTCTGAAGCAGATCAAGGACAACGACGTGAAATTCGTCGACCTGCGCTTTACCGATCCGAAGGGCAAGCTGCAGCACGTGACGATGGATGTCGTCTGCGTCGACGAAGACATGTTCGCCGATGGCGTCATGTTCGACGGATCCTCGATTGCCGGCTGGAAGGCCATCAACGAATCCGACATGGTGCTGATGCCGGATACCGAAACGGCGCATATGGACCCCTTCTTCGCACAGTCGACGATGGTCATCATCTGCGACATTCTCGATCCGGTTTCGGGCGAAGCCTATAACCGCGACCCGCGCGCCACCGCCAAGAAGGCCGAAGCCTATCTCAAGGCCTCCGGCATCGGCGACACGATCTTCGTTGGCCCGGAAGCCGAATTCTTCGTCTTCGACGACGTCAAGTACAAGGCCGATCCCTACAACACGGGCTTCAAGCTCGACTCGACCGAACTGCCGTCGAACGACGACACCGACTACGAGACCGGCAACCTCGGCCATCGCCCGCGCGTCAAGGGCGGCTATTTCCCGGTTCCGCCGATCGACAGCGCTCCAGGACATGCGTTCCGAAATGCTGACGGTTCTGTCCGAGATGGGCGTCGTCGTCGAAAAGCATCACCATGAAGTGGCCGCCGCCCAGCACGAACTCGGCGTCAAGTTCGATCACGCTGATCCGCAATGCCGACAAGATGCAGATCTACAAATACGTCGTGCACCAGGTTGCCAATGCCTATGGCAAGACAGCAACCTTCATGCCGAAGCCGATCTTCGGCGACAACGGCTCGGGCATGCATGTGCACCTGTCGATCTGGAAGGACGGCAAGCCGACCTTCGCCGGCGACGAATATGCCGGCCTGTCGGAAAGCTGCCTGTTCTTCATCGGCGGCATCATCAAGCATGCCAAGGCGCTGAATGCCTTCACCAACCCGTCGACCAACTCCTACAAGCGTCTGGTACCCGGCTATGAAGCGCCGGTCCTGCTCGCCTACTCGGCCCGCAACCGTTCGGCATCGTGCCGCATTCCGTTCGGCTCGAACCCGAAGGCAAAGCGCGTCGAAGTCCGCTTCCCGGATCCGATGGCGAACCCCTACCTCGCCTTTGCCGCCATGCTGATGGCCGGCCTCGACGGCATCAAGAACAAGATCCATCCTGGCAAGGCCATGGACAAGGATCTCTACGACCTGCCGCCGAAGGAACTGAAGAAGATCCCGACCGTCTGCGGTTCGCTGCGTGAAGCGCTCGAAAGCCTCGACAAGGATCGCAAGTTCCTGACCGCCGGCGGCGTGTTCGACGACGACCAGATCGACAGCTTCATCGAGCTGAAGATGGCCGAAGTCATGCGTTTCGAAATGACGCCGCACCCGGTCGAGTTCGACATGTACTACTCGTCCTAACAGCCCCTGCACCGTGACCCGTCGCATGACGGGTCCGACATACAAAAATGCCCGGCCTCTTGCGAGGCCGGGCATTTTTGTTTTGGCTGTTTGAAAGCGGCTTTTAGTTCTGCTTCAGGCGTTGCTTGAGGAGGTTGAGGTATTCCTCATTGGCATCGTTCGTTTCGGACGCCGGCTCCTCGATTGCAGCCGTGCATTTCGGCTTGTAATCCATCGCCATGCCGGCCTTGACGCAGACGCCGACCTGCCACCCCGGCGGCAGCGCGGTCAGATCGACATCCTTCCATTTTGGGTGCCCTGTGGCCTGCAACTTGTCGAGATTGTTTATGATGAGACTGGAAAAGTCCGACACGGCATTGCAGCTTTCGCGCTGGTAGGCGTTGCGCTTGATGTCGTAGTCATAGGTCATCATCACCGCTTTCACGGCGATCAGATCGACCGGCGCCTGCTGGAAAGAATAGGTCCCGGTCTCTATGCGCGACGGGGTATAGGTCGCCAGCAGCGGCGCCTCGGTGATCGGCAGAAGATGGAATTTCGCGCCATCGATCGGGTTTTTCGTGAAAAGCGCCGCCGGAGCGCCGGCCACGTAGAAAAAGGCATCGATCTCGCCGGAAACCAGTTTCGGCAAGGCGGCATCGGGATTGAGCGGCACGCGTTCGCCGGTCTTCACCTGCAGGATATCGAGGATGAGCGAGGCTGTCAGGAACGTGCCGCTATCCTTGACGCCGATTGCAACCTTCTTGCCGGCCAGATCCTTCATGCCGGCAATGTCCTTGCGGGCCAGGACATGAATTTCCTCATTGTAGAGCGGGAACATGATGCGCACGCCGCGGACTGCCTGCTGCACCTCGGCGTCACCGGCCTCGAAGGTCTTCAGATATTCCAAGACATCGCTCTGGACGATGCCGAACTGGGTGTTGCGGCGGTTTCGAACACCGACAAAGTTTTCCAGCGATCCGGCCGATTCCCTGACATTGAGGGTCAGCCCGCAGGTTTTGCCGATAGCTGCAACATCGCGACCGATCTGGATATAGGTGCCCTGCGGCCCGCCGGTCATGATGTTCTTTTCAAATTCGGCCGCCGATGCCGGCGCGAAGCCAACGATCAGCGACATTACGGCGGTCGCAACAATCCGTCTCAAGCCCATGGGCTTCTCCTGCTATGATGGCATAAACCTGAACTCTATCAGCAATCGCTCTTCAGGTCGCGCATCAGATTGCGCATGACAATCACGGGCACCCGCTCGAAAACGCTCTCCAGCGCCGTCGTGACGCACACTCCGGAAACGAGCTTTTCCTTCAGCGCCGCAGACTTTTCGGCATTGAGATTGCCTAGCCCCGGCGTCAGCCGAAGCGCTGTTTCGACGGATGCTTCCGGGCGCGCCGTCAGGACCGGTGGCGTATCGATCGCCTCGCTCTCACCGGCCGCATCACGGCTCGTGGCGACAGGCTGTTCTTCCGGAACAGAGGTCGTTTTCGGCCCGGCCTCCGTGGATGCCGGAACCTCCGCCGCACGTCTGCTTGCTGCAGCCAGCCTTGTCTCGAGATCGGCCACCTTGCGGCGTTCCCCAGCCAGCGCAGCTTCAAGCGCGGAAATGGCACGATCGCGGCTTTGGTCAGTCTCGGACTTGGCGGCGGCAATCGCCGTCTCCGCCTCCTGCTGCTGCTTGACCAACGCCGTTTGCGCCCGGTCGCGCTCCTCGGCTGTCCTTGTCGCCAGCTGCCGCGCTGCGGCCAGATCGTCACTCAGTTTCCGGCGTTCCGTATCGATATCCCGCACCCGCTTTTCCAGGGACTGCGCGGTCTGCTTTGTGGATTCCAGCTGACTGCTGATCTTGGCGATTGTTACCGCATAGTCGTCCGCTGCTTTGGCGGACTGCGACTTCACATCCGCCAACTGCTTTTCAAGGTCGGAAATATCGGCGTCGCGCTTGTCGAGCAGCCGATTGAGTTTCGGCACTTCGTTCAGCTTGAGCTCCGCAAACTCCTTTTCGAGTTCCCCGGCCCAATCCCCGGAGTTTTCCCGAAAGATCTTCATATCCGTGGCAAGCTTGTCGCGCTCGGCCGTAATCTTGCCGATGGTCGTGGTCAGATCGATGTTTTCAACGTTCACGGCAGCAATCTCGGCCTGCATCGCCTGTCGCGCGAACCAGAGATAGACACCGCCGCCGGCAATGATCAGGCACAGAAAGGCGGGCAAGAGGAAACCGGACGATCCAGCCGTCCGCGGCTGGTTGTTGCGCCCCCATTGATTGCTCATCTCGCGGCCCGCCTCTGTTTGCTCTCAATTCCTGAGGTACGACGAATTCCAGGACGAGGCAAGTAAGCCAGCGGTCGGGTTTCCGGCCCGAAGCAGACTATTGATGTTTGGGGGGAAAACACCACATAATGGGGTGAAAGGAACCTATCATGATGAAACAGAGAGACGCAAAATTTCAGATTGGGCAGGTTGTTCGCCACCGGGTTTTCCCATTCCGCGGCGTGATTTTCGATGTCGATCCGGAATTTTCGAATACGGAAGAATGGTGGAATGCCATCCCCAGCGAAATCCGGCCAAGCAAGGACCAGCCGTTCTACCACCTTCTGGCCGAGAACGACGAAACAGAATATGTCGCCTATGTTTCGGAACAGAATCTGATTTCCGACGACAGCGGCCTGCCGCTTCGCCACTCCCAGGTGAATGCGTTTTTCGATGCGGAAGCCGCCGGACAGTACAGACCAAAAGCCGTCGTCCAGCACTGAGCGTCGAGCCGATTACAGGCAACAAAAAATCCGGCCACGTCTGTGACCGGATTTTTCAATTCTGAACAAGCGTAATTGTCAGTTGGCCTTTGCGGCCTTCTGCGCGTCTTCCAGCTTCTTGCGTGCGTCTTCAGCCTTCTTCTGCATTTCTTCCTGCAGCAGACGCTGGCGCTCTTCGAGCTTGGACTGTTCGATCGGCTCGCCGTCGAAAACGCCGGTGAAGCCTTCAAGCGACATCTTGATCGGGTTCGGTGCGCGCTGGAAATTGACCGAGGTGAAAACCACTTCGCTACCCTTCTTCAGGCTGGCAATCGTGGCATCGCTGAGCGGCACTTCGGCCACGCACTTGTCGGGCATGCAGATGGCGTAGTCGAGCTTTACGCCCTTGCCACCGTCGATCTGCATCTGAATGCCGGGCGGGATGAGGCGAGCGGAAGGAACCGAAACCTGCATGATCTTGCGGTTGACCTTGCCCTGAACCGTGATCAGGCCAACGGCGGTGATCAACTGGCCGTTGTTGGCGGTCAGGAGGTTCTGAACGATGCAAACGTCGTTGTCTTCCTGCTTGGTGCAGACCTTGAACCAGCCCTGTGGCGGCTTGCCCTGGGCTGCCTCCTGGGCAAAAGACGACAGCCGGCGCAGCCGCTGATGCGACCGAAAGCGCGAATACGGACAAGGCCAGCTTGCTCGTGAAGTTTGATTTGAAGATCATAACGATATCCGTCTCCTGAATTCCGGTCCCTGAGCAGGCTGGTGCCGCTCGTCTTGTCGAGGTCAGTTGCCCGCTTCCCTGTTGGGGAAATGAGGCATTTGAATGACCCCTCTCTCCGGAAACACCTGTTACAATGCGTTGCGCCGGATATCCAGCCTTTCCTGCTATTTTTTGCGAAGCCGTTTGCGGCGAATTAAAACTGCCAGCGGTTGGAAATGTCCCGCATCGTGATAATTTGCCGGGAATCAGGAAACGGACGGACGTAGGAGGCGATTTTGCGCGCATTGTTCTTGGGGTTGGTCTCCCTGTTGTTTGGCCATCAGCGGCGCGACGGCAGCGCGGGCCGAACCTGTTCACGGTATCGCCATGCATGGCCAGCCTGCTTTGCCCGCAGACTTCAAGCATTTTCCCTACGTCAACCCCGCCGTCAAGAAAGGTGGCAAGATCGCCTATGGCGTGGTCGGCACATTCGACAGTCTCAATCCCTTCATCCTGAAGAGCATGCGCACAACGGCGCGCGGCATGCTGGATCCGGAATTCGGCAACCTCGTCTACGAATTCGCTGATGCAGCGCTCGCGCGACGAAGCCTTCTCGATGTATGGCCTTCTGGCCGAGACCGTCGAATGGGACGAGGCCCGCAGCTTCATCCAGTTCAACCTCAATCCGAAGGCGAAATGGTCCGATGGCAAGCCGGTCACGCCGGAAGACGTGATCTTCACCTTTGAACTGTTGCGCGACAAGGGCCGCGTTCCGTTCAGCACGCGCCTGGCCAAGGTCGCCAAGATGGAAAAGGTCGGCGAGCAGCTCCGTCCGCTTCACCTTCAACGAAGAAAGCGACCGGGAATTTCCGCTGCTGCTGGCCCTCTCGCCGATCCTGCCGAAACATGCGATCGACGCCGCGACGCTTCGACCAGTCATCGCTGAAGCCGCCGCTTGGCTCCGGTCCCTATCAGGTCAGCGACGTCAAACCCGGCGAGAAGATCGTCTACAAGCGCAACCCGGACTACTGGGCGAAGGACCTGCCGTCAAAGGTCGGGCTTGGACAATTACGACGAGATTTCGGTCGAGTATTTCCTGCAGGAAAACTCGCTGTTCGAAGCCTTCAAGAAGGGCGAGATCGACTATCTACGCCGAAGGGCAGCCCGACCAAATGGGCGCGCAGCTATGATTTCCCGGCCGTCCAGTCCGGCGAAGTGATCAAGGAGACGTTCACGCCGAAGACCTGCCCTCCGGCATGTTCGGTTTCGTCTTCAACACACGCCGGCCGATGTTTGCCGATGTCCAAGTTGCGCCAGGGCCTGGCGCTGGTCTTCGATTTCGAATGGGTCAACAAGAACCTGTTCGACAGTGCCTATACGCGCACCCAGAGCTTCTGGCAGAACTCCGCCCTTTCCAGCTTCGGCGTGGCCGGCCGATGACCGCGGAACTCGGGCTTCTCGGCGATATCCGGCAACAGGATCAATCCGGCCGTTCTGGACGGCACCTACCGCCTGCCGGTGACCGATGCCTCGGGTCGCGACCGCAAGGTGCTGCGCGAGGCCGTCGACGCTGCTGCGTGAGGCCGGCTACGGCATCAAGGACGGCAAGATGGTCAACGAGCAGAGGCAAGCCTCTGACCTTCGAGATCATGACCCAGAACGAGGATCAGGAAAAACTGGCCCTCGCCTATCAGCGTTTCCTGGCAGCGCTCGGCATCGCCGTGACCGTCCGCACCGTCGACGATTCGCAGTATCAGCAACGCAGCCAGTCCTTCGACTATGACATGATCATCAAGTCCTTTGCCTCGTCGCTGTCTCCGGGCATCGAACAGATGAACCGCTGGTCATCGCAATCCCGTGACCGGGAAGGCACTGACAATTTTGCCGGCGTGGCCGACAAGGACGTGGATACCCTGATCAACAACATCGTCCAGGCCCGCGCCGTCGAAGATTTCACGGCCTCCGTGCGCGCCCTCGACCGCATGCTGATCTCGAACTTCTACGTGGTGCCGCTCTACCATATCGGTGCGCAATGGGTGGCTCGCCACAAGCACATCGGCCACCCCAACACGGTGCCGCTCTATGGCTATCAGTTGCCGACATGGTGGGACGAGCGCGTACAGTAAAAGATTGGAAAAGCGGTCGGTATACTTTTGGTAACGCATTGAAAGCTGCGCGTTTGACGATTATGTCGCAAGGCAACCCGTTGTCAGCGAAAGGATGCACCCTGTGGAAACCGTAACCGTCGATGTCGTTTCCGACGTCGTCTGCCCGTGGTGCTATCTTGGCAAGGCGCGCCTGGACCAGGCGATTGCCGCTGTCGCCGATGACATCGCTGTTTCCGTCAACTGGCGCCCCTATCAGCTGAACCCGGATCTACCGCCGCAGGGCGTCGATCACAAGACGCATCTGGCCGCGAAACTCGGCGGACAGGCAGCCGTTGATCGGGCTCATGAGATGCTGGAAGGTCTTGGGCGAGCCGACGGCATCGCTTTTGATTTCGACGCCGTGAAGATCAGCCCCAACACGCTGGATGCGCACCGGCTGATCCGCTGGGCGCTGACCCATGGACCAGACGTGCACAACACCGTTTCAACGCTGCTCTTCAAGGCGAATTTCGAGGAAGGTCGCAATGTCGGCGATCACGGACGTGCTCCTGGACATAGCCGAGGAAGCCGGCATGGAGCGCCCGGTGGTAGCCGCGCTTGCTCGCATCCAGACGCCGACAAGGACACCGTGAGCACCGAAATCGAGACCGCGCGTGGCATGGGCGTTACCGGCGTCCCCTGCTTCATCCTCGACGGGCAATATGCCGTCATGGGCGCGCAATCGGTCGACGTCCTTGCCAATGCCCTGCGCGACATCGCCAGGATGAAGACGGAGGCGGCATCGGCATAAGCCGAAGGCGCCATCTTGCCATACGGAAAAAGCCGCGCCCTCCCGGACGCGGCTTTTTTCATTAGCTCTTCGCCAATCCCGCCAGCTGGGTCATGACCACCGCAGCGCCGGCCAGACGCTTTTCCGGCGTCGGGCAGATCGCGCTGGAAGAAGACGCTGTGATCGCGGCGGATCTTGGCCATCGTGCCCTGCTTGGCGATATAGCCGACCAGAGCTGCCGGATTGGGGAACTCGCGGTTGCGGAACTGGACGACGACGCCCTTCGGCCCGGCTTCCAGCTTCTCGACATTGGCGGTGCGGCAGAGCGACTTGATATAGACGATCTTCAACAGGTGCTGGACCTCGAGCGGCAGCGGGCCGAAGCGGTCGATCAGTTCGGCGCCGAAGCCATCGATCTCGCTCAGCTCGGTGATCTCGCCGAGACGGCGGTAGAGACCCAGGCGCAGATGCAGATCCGGCACATAGTCGTCCGGGATCATCACCGGCGTGCCGACGGAGATCTGCGGCGACCAGCCGCTGTCCTGCGACCTCCTCGTCGCCCTTCACTTCGGCGACCGCCTCTTCCAGCATCTGCTGGTAGAGCTCGAAGCCGACTTCCTTGATATGGCCGGACTGTTCCTCGCCGAGCAGATTGCCCGCGCCGCGAATGTCGAGATCGTGGCTGGCAAGCTGGAAGCCGGCGCCGAGCGTATCGAGCGACTGCAGCACCTTCAGGCGGCGCTCGGCCGTGCGTCGTCAGCACCCGGTTGACCGGCAGCGTGAACAGCGCAAAGGCGCGGACCTTGGAGCGCCCGACGCGGCCGCGCAGCTGGTAGAGCTGGGCAAGACCGAACATGTCGGCGCGGTGCACGATCAGCGTATTGGCGGTCGGCACGTCGAGACCGGATTCGACGATCGTGGTCGACAGCAGCACATCGTATTGGCCGTCGTAGAAGGCGTTCATGATGTCTTCGAGTTCGCTCGCCGGCATCTGGCCATGGGCGATCGCCACCTTCAGTTCCGGCACGTCGGAGCTGCAGGAAATCATGGATTTCGGCGAGATCGGCGAGGCGCGGGCAGACATAGAAGCTCTGGCCGCCGCGATAGTGCTCGCGCATCAGCGTCTCGCGGATCACCAGCGCGATCGAAGGGCGAGATGAAGGTGCGCACCGCCATGCGGTCGACCGGCGGCGTGGTGATCAGCGACAGTTCGCGCACGCCGGTCATGGCCAGCTGCAGGGTGCGCGGAATCGGCGTCGCCGAGAGCGTCAGCACATGCACGTCGGATTTCAGTTCCTTCAGCCGTTCCTTGTGCTTGACGCCGAAATGCTGCTCCTCGTCGATGATCAGCAGGCCGAGATTGGCAAAATTGATGCCGGCGCCGAGCAGCGCATGGGTGCCGACGACGATATCGGTCTTGCCTTCGGCGACTTCCTTCTTGGTCAGCGCCAGTTCCTTGGAGCCGACCAGACGCGAAGCCTGCTGCACCCGGATCGGCAGGCCGCGGAAGCGCTCGGTGAAGGTCTTGAAATGCTGGCGGGCCAGCAGCGTCGTGGGCACGACGACGGCGACCTGCACGCCGTTCATGGCGGCGATGAAGGCCGCGCGCAGCGCCACTTCGGTCTTGCCGAAGCCGACGTCGCCGCAGACCAGCCGGTCCATCGGCCGGCCGGCGCCGAGATCCTCGCGGACGGCCTCGATGGCGTTCAGCTGGTCTTCGGTCTCGTCATAGGGGAAGCGGGCGGCAAACTCGTCGTAGAGGCCATCCGGCGTCGCCAGCACCGGCGCATGGCGCGTCATGCGTTCGGCGGCAATCCGGATCAGGCCGCCGGCCATGTCGAGCAGGCGCTTCTTGAGCTTCGCCTTGCGCATCTGCCAGGCGACACCGCCGAGCTTGTCGAGCGGCGCATCGTTGCCCTCGGAGCCATAGCGCGACAGCAGGTCGATGTTTTCGACCGGCAGGAACAGCTTGGCCTCGTCGGCATAGACGAGTTCAAGACAGGCATGCGGCGCGCCGGCCGCCTCGATCGTGCGCAGGCCGATGAACCGGCCGATGCCGTGTTCGGCATGGACGACGATCGAGCCTTCCTCGAGGCCGGCGACTTCGGAGATGAAATCGGCGCCGCGCTTGCGGCGCTTGGAGCGGCGCACCATGCGGTCGCCGAGAATATCCTGTTCGCCGATGACGACCAGATCACCGGTCTCGAAACCGGCTTCGAGGCTGAGCACGGCGATGCCGCCTCGCCCTGCTTCAGCGTCGCAGATTTCGGCCAAGCGGCTTGACCGGCTTGATCTTTTCCAGGCCATGTTCGTTCAGAACCTGCAGCAACCGGTCGAGCGAACCTTCCGACCAGCCCGAGATCAGCACCTTGCCGCCCTTGGCCCGCTGGTCGGCGATGTATTTGACGGCCTGGTCGAAGACATTGACGCGCTCGGCTCGCTCGGTCTTCTCCAGCTGCGTTCTTCGCCCAGCGCGGGCCCGTGTCGGCGTCGATGCTGATACGACCTTGCGCGCTTCGCCGTCCATGCTCGTTGAACGGCGTCAGGCGGATGGCATCGCGGCCTCGAGCGCTGCGTCGAATCCTTCGGCGCTCAGATAGAGCTGCTCCGGCGGCACGGGCTTGTAGGGCGTGCCCTGCGCCATCTGGCCCTTTCCGGGCGTGCGCCGGATGCAGGCGCGCCTCATAATAATCGTGCATCAGCTTGGAGCGCTCTTCGGCGGCCTCACGCAACGTGTGGTCGGTGACGATGCGGAAGTCCGTCGAGATAGTCGAAGACGGTTTCCAGATGATCGTAGAACAGCGGCAGCCAATGCTCCATGCCGGCATAACGGCGGCCTTCGGACACGGCCTGATAGAGCGCATCGTCGCGGGTGGCCGCGCCGAACATGCGAGAGATAGTTGCGTGCGGAAACGGCTGATCATCTCCGGCGTCAGCGACACTTCGCTCATCGGATTGAGATCGAGCGAGCGCGCCTGTCCCGTGGTGCGCTGGCTGGCCGGATCGAAGATGCGGATGGTTTCCAGCGTATCGCCGAAGAAATCCAGCCGCACCGGCTCCTCCTGGCCGGGCACGAAGACATCGAGAATGCCGCCGCGCACGGCAAATTCGCCGACTTCGCGCACCGTCGGCACGCGGTCGAAGCCGTTGCGCTCCAGCCGCGCGGCGATATCATCCATCCGGACTGGTCTGCCCGGGCGTGGCCGAGAAAGCCGAGGCTGTCGATGACATCGCGCGGCGCCACTTTCTGCAGCATGGCATTGGCCGTCACCAGCACGATCGCCGCATGCGGCTTCTTGCTGATGCGCGATCAGGCCGGTCAAGCGCCGAGAGACGGCGCGCCGAGATGTCGGCGCTGGGCGAAACACGGTCATAGGGCAGGCAGTCCCAGGCGGGCAGCGTCAGCACCGGGATATCGGGTGCCGCAAAGCCCAGCATCTGCTCGAGATCGGCCATGCGCTGGCCGTCGGACACGACATAGGCGACCGGCGTGCCGGCGCGGGCAAGTTCGGCCAGGATGCAGCGGCTCCATGCCGGCGGCACATTGCCGATGCGTCAGTTCGCGGCCGTTGCGCGCGGAATCTTCTTGGCATCGAAACCGGCAATCATGCCTTGCAATCCTGCCATGCGTCTGGCGCATGGTCCGGTCGAAATCGGGCCGATAGGCGGCGATCTTGCTCAAAGAGCGGCGTCTGGTAGCGTTCGGGCACCGGCTCGGTCGCCGGTGATCCATTTGACCAGGTCGTTGTCTTCCTCGGCCATGATCATTTCCAGTTCGTCGAGATCGCTCGTCCGGCAGATCGCCGATTTCGGCATCGGCAAACTGGCCAAGCATCAGATCCATCTCGCGGATGCCGCGATGCCAGCACCGAAACAGGATGCGCCGGCGGCGGGGATCGAGATCGGCGCTGGTGCGGGTCATCCGGTCATGACGCATGTCCTTCCTGTTGATGCGGCCTCTATAGCCAGCTCGAATCTGATCGACTTGTCAGCCTTGCCAAGGACCGATTTCGTCGTTGCAATTTGCGGCCATGCGCCCTGCCCTGCTTGATCCGCTGTTTGCACCACTCACCTCGCTTCCCGGTGTCGGCCCGAAGCTCGGCGATCTGTATCGCACGGCTGCTCGGCCGCGAGAAGTGTCGAGGATTGCCGCGTCATCGATCTGATGTTCCATGCGCCGCACTCGCTGATCGACCGGCGCAAGCAGCCGGGCATCGCGCTTGTCGCCGCAGGGCTCCATCGTCACCATCACCGGCCGGGTCGATCGGCACCAGCCGCCACCGCGCGGCAAGCAGCAACCTGCCCTACCGGGTCTTCCTGCACGACGACACGGGCGAACTGGCGCTGGTCTTCTTCCGCGCCAAGGGCAACTGGCTGGAAAAGGCGCTGCCGGTCGATGAAACCGTGATCGTCAGCGGCAAGGTCGACTGGTTCAATGGCCGTCCGTCGATGGTTCATCCGGACTACATGGTGCGGGCAAGCGAAGCCGAAAACCTGCCGCTGGTCGAGCCGGTCTATCCGCTGACGGCCGGTCTTTCGCGCGAAGTCCTGCGCAAATCGATCGAGGCCGCGCTGCCGCGCGCTGCCGGAGTTTGCCGGAATGGCTCGACGCAGACGCTCGCCCGCCAGCAGGGCTTCGACAGCGTCCGCGACGCTTTCGTCGCGCTGCATCGATCCGCGCGATGCAGCCGATCTCGATCCGCAGGCGCCCAGCCGGCGACGGCTTGCCTATGACGAATTCCTGGCCGGGCAACTGTCGCTGGCCCTGGTGCGCCAGCGGCTGCGCAAGGTCGCCGGCATGCCGGTCAAGGCCACGGGCAAGCTGAGCGGCCCCGTCATGTCCGCCCTGCCCTTTTCGCTCACCGGCAGCCAGCAGGCCGCGATTGCCGATGTCCTCAAGGACATGGCGGGCGACGAGCGCATGCTGCGCCTGCTGCAGGGCGATGTCGGCTCCGGCAAGACGGTGGTTGCGCTGATGACCATGCTGGCAGCCGTCGAATGCGGCGGTCAGGCCGTGCTGATGGCCCCGACCGAAATCCTTGCGCGCCAGCATTTCGCGACGCTGTCGAAAATGGCTGCACCCGCCGGTGTCACCATCGACGTGCTGACGGGACGCACCAAGGGCAAGGAGCGCGATGCGATCCTGGAGCGAATCGCGTCGCGGCGAGACGCAGATCGTCATCGGCACGCATGCGCTGTTCCAGGATACCGTCGTCTACAGCAACCTGTTGCTGGCCGTCGTCGACGAGCAGCACCGGTTCGGCGTGCACCAGCGGCTGCGGCTGACGGCCAAGGGCATCTCGCCCCATATGCTGGTGATGACGGCAACGCCCATTCCGCGCACGCTGGTGCTTGCGGCTTTCGGCGACATGGACGTGTCGAAGCTCACCGAAAAGCCGGCCGGGCGCAAGCCGATCCAGACGGTGACCGTGTCCGACGAGCGCACCGGCGAGATCGTCGACCGGCTGCGCACAGCGCTGTCCGAGGGCAAGAAGGCCTACTGGATCTGCCCGCTGGTCGAGGAATCGGACGTGCTCGAGCTGATGTCGGTCGATGAGCGTTTCGCCATTCTGTCGGCCGAGTTCGGCAAGGCGGTCGGCCTTGTGCATGGCCGCATGAACGGCACGGAGAAGGACGAGGTCATGCTCGCCTTCAAGAATGGCGAAATCCGGCTTCTGGTCGCCACCACCGTCGTCGAGGTCGGTGTCGACGTTCCGGACGCAACGATCATGGTGATCGAACATGCCGAACGTTTCGGTCTCGCACAGCTTCACCAGTTGCGCGGCCGCGTCGGGCGAGGCGACGAAGCCTCCACCTGCATCCTGCTCTACAAGGGACCGCTCGAGCGAAAACGGCCGGGCGCGGCTTGTCGATCCTGCGCGAGACCGAGGACGGGTTCCTGATTGCCGAGGAGGACCTGAAACTGCGCGGCGAAGGCGAATTGCTCGGCACCCGCCAGTCCGGCACGCCGGGCTTCCGCATCGCCAGCCTCGAAGCCCATGGCGACCTTTTGGAGATCGCCCGCAAGGATGCCGCCTACATCATCGAACGCGACCCGGACCTGACCACCGAGCGTGGAGAAGCCTTGCGCACCCTGCTCTATCTGCACCGCCGCGACGAAGCGATCCGCTTCCTCAGGGCCGGCTGACGATCAGGGCTGGCTGACGGGCGGCTCCGACGTGATCGGCTGAACGGTCGGAGCGTTGTAATCCGGTGCGATCAAGCCGCCCGAGATCAGCAGCTTTGCGCCCTCTTCGGGCGTCATGTCGAGCATGATGATCTTGCTTTTGCGGCACGAACATCAGGAAGCCGGCGGTCGGGAACGGGCGTTGGCGGCAGAAAGACGCTGACCATTTCCTCGCCCTGCGCATTGAGCTTGGCGGCGATCTCGCCCTTGCGCGTCAGTGGAGATGAAAACCAGCGCCCAGATTCCCGGACTTGGAAATTCGATCAGTCCGCACCTTCTTGAACGATGTCGATTGCTCCTTCAGCACCGTCTCGAAGATCTGCTTCAGGCCTTTGTAAACGGTGCGGACCAGCGGCATGCGATGCAGGATCGATTCGCCGAACTTGACGATCGAGCGGCCGATCAGGTTCTTGCCGAGAAAGCCGACGATGGTGATGAAGACGACGGCAATCAGCAAGCCCATGCCGGGCACGGCGATATGTCAGGTAGTATTGCGGGATTATAACGCTGCGGGATGTAGGGCGTGACCCAGCTATCCGCCCAATCGATGAAGGTCCAGGTCAGCCAGATCGTAATCGCAAGCGGCGCACAGATGATCGAGGCCGGTCAGGAAATTATTCCGGATACGCCCGGCCAGCGATATTCTCTCTGGACTGTCGTTCATCCGCACCCTGCATTTTCACATTGCTTCGCCATCAAAGGCGCCATGATGAGGAACAATGCCGGATGAGGCCGGCCCATGCAAGGCCGGAGCCAGGAAATATTGCAACGCACAATCCGCAAGTACCGGCGCCGGCAAGCCCGGCTCCGGATAAGCATCCGCCGTCACGTTACGGATTGCCGTAACGTCAACACAGTTTCAGGACGGATTTTCACTCGACCGTGACAGATTTCGCCAGATTGCGCGGCTGATCGACATCGGTGCCCATGAAAACGGCGGTGTGATAGGCAAGCAACTGGATCGGCAGCGAGAAGATCATCGGCGCGATGATTTCGTCCACATTCGGCAGAACGATCGTGCCATGGTTTCGAGTTTGGTGGCGGCAGCCCCCTTCTCGTCGGTGATGAAGATGATCCGGCCACCGCGGGCGGCGACTTCCTGCATGTTCGACACGGTCTTTTCGAAGAAGCGGTCATGCGGTGCGATGACGATGACCGGCATGTTTTCGTCGATCAGCGCGATCGGACCATGCTTGAGTTCGCCGGCCGCATAACCTTCGGCGTGGATGTAGGAAATTTCCTTGAGCTTCAGCGCACCTTCCATGGCGAGCGGATAGCTGGTGCCGCGGCCGAGATAGAGCACATCGCGGCATTTCGAGAGATCGCGTGCAAGGCTTTCCATCTGCGGCTGGATGCTGTTGAGCACGGCGCTCATGATCCGCGGCATTTCGGCCAGATGCCGGACCAGCTCCTTTTCCTCGTCCTTGGCGTCAGCGTGCCGCGGGCACGCCGGCGCCGATGGCAAGCGCGGCCAGAACCGTCAGCTGGCAGGTGAAGGCCTTGGTCGAGGCGACGCCGATCTCCGGGCCGGCCAGGATCGGGAAGATCGCATCCGCTTCGCGGGCAATGGTCGATTCCCGGACGTTGACGACGGCGCCGATCTTCAGACCGTGTTCCTTGCAATAGCGCAGCGACGCCAGCGTATCGGCCGTCTCGCCCGACTGCGAGATGAACAGGGCTGCCGACTGCGGCGACAAGCGGCATTTCGCGATAGCGGAACTCGGAGGCCACATCGATCTCGACCGGCAGGCGGGCATAGCGCTCGAACCAGTATTTGCCGACGAGACCGGCAAGATAGGCGGTGCCGCAGGCGGAAATCGCAAGGCTCGGCACCTTGGCGAAATCGATGGCCGAGGCCGTCTTGCTGATGCGGTTTTCGGATGAAATCGACGTAATGCGCCAGCGCGTGGGAGATCACCTCCGGCTGCTCGTAGATTTCCTTTTCCATGAAATGGCGGTGATTGCCCTTGTCGACCATGTAGGCGGCAGCCGACCGAAATCTGTTTCGGGCGCTTGACCGGCTTGCCGTCGTGATCGAGGATCTCGGCACCGCCGGCCGTCATCACCGCCCAGTCGCCATCGATCAGATAGGTGATCTCGATTGGTGAACGGTGACAGCGCGATGGCGTCGGAGCCGAGGAACATCTCGCCCTTGCCGTAGCCGATCGGCCAGCGGCGGGCCGGAGCGGGCTGCCATGATCGTATCCGGCGTCATCCTTGAAAATGACGGCCAGCGCATAGGCGCCCGTCACCCGGCGCAGCATGGCCTGCATCGCAGCGCGGTGGCTCAGGCCGTCGCGGATGAGTTTGGCCAGGAGTTGGGCCACGACTTCCGTATCGGTCTGCGTGGCGAAGGTTGCGCCGTCGGCGATCAGTTCGTCCTTGAGCTCGGAAAAATTCTCGATGATGCCGTTGTGAACGACGGCAACGCCATCGGTGAAATGCGGATGGGCATTGGTTTCGGTCGGCGCGCCATGGGTCGCCCAGCGGGTGTGGGCAATGCCGATCGTGCCGGCCAGCGGCTCGCCGCGCAGCTTTATTCGAGATTGACGAGCTTGCCCTCGGCGCGGCGGCGCTCCAGCACACCGTCATGGATCGTGGCGACACCGGCCGAGTCGTAACCGCGATATTCAAGCCGCTTCAGCGCATCGACCAGGCGCTCGGCCACCGGCTGGCTTCCAACGATACCGACGATACCGCACATGTATTTCTCCGCAATTTCCGCCGCTTGTCGCTGGGTCCAGGATCCGGGCGCTTGGTTCTCGTGCGCAGCCTTGGTAGCGAATTCGCGAAATTGCGCAATCGGACCAGGACTCACTTTCGGTTTCAGATTTTAATGCGCGGCCTAGTGACCGCCTGTCTTGGACTTCTTCGCTGCCTTTTCGGCCTGGTAGCGTTCGCGCAGAACCTTGGCCCTGCCCGGCTTTGATTTCCTGACGGGCGCGGCCGAACGCAACGGCATCTTCGGGAACATCTTGCGTCACGACGCTGCCGGAGGCAACCAGCGCGCCATCGCCGATCGAAACCGGTGCGACCAGCGAGGAATTCGAGCCGATGAAGGCATTCGCGCCGATACGGGTGACATGCTTGTTCACGCCATCGTAATTGCAGGTGATCGTACCGGCACCGATATTGGTCTTCTCGCCGACGAAGGCATCACCGATATAGGTGAGATGGTTGACCTTGGCGCCGGCGCCGATCTCGGCCTTCTTGACCTCGCAGAAATTGCCGACCTTGGAGCCCTCGCCGAGATTGGCGCCGGGGCGCAATCTTGCATAGGGGCCGACCGTAGCGCCCGTGCTACATAAGCCCCTTCGAGATGCGAGAACGCATGGATGACGGCACCGCTTTCAACGGTCACGCCCGGACCGAAGACGACATTCGGCTCGATCAGTACGTCCTGGCCGATCTTGGTATCGAAGGACAGGAAAACGGTTTCGGGCGCTATCATGGATACGCCTGATATCATCAGTTCGTGCCGGCGACGCTGCTGCCAGATGCGCTCGATATAGGCAAGTTCCGCGCGCGTGTTGCAGCCGGTCAGTTCCGTTTCCGGTGCCTCGACCGCGATCGCCTTGCCGCCGGCAGCAACGAACGATTTCGACGAGATCCGTCAGGTAATATTCGCCCTTGGCGTTGGCATTGCCGATGCGGCCCAGCAGATCCAGCGCCTTGGCACCGTTGATCGCCATCAGACCGCCATTGCAATAGGTGATCTTTTTCTCTTCCTCGGTCGCGTCCTTCTGTTCGCGGATCGCTACCAAGGCTCGCCGTCCTTGACAATCAGCCGACCATAACCGGTCGGATCATCCGTCCGGAAGCCGATCACCACGACATCATTGCCCTCGGCCAGCGCCTTGCGCGCGGCAAGCAGGGGACCCTCGGTTATCAGCGGCGTATCGCCGAACACGACAAGAATATCGTCATATCCGCGCGCAATGGCCTCGCGCGCCGCCAGCACCGCATGGCCGGTGCCGAGGCGCTCGGTCTGCGTGAAGGACGAAACGGCAAGCGAGCCCGCTGACGCCGCAGCCTCGACCGCGGCTGCATCCCGACCGACCACCAGAGCGACACTGTCTATCTGCGCACGGCCCAGCGCATCGACCACATGTGCGATCATCGGCCGACCGCCGACCGGATGCAGCACCTTCGACATGGAGGACTTCATGCGGGTGCTTTCCCCCGCTGCCAGGATGACCGCCAGGCAAGTGCGCGTCATTGCATATTCTCCCATCGTCTCTCGCAGCGCAGAGCGTCAGCGCTGCGCGATTCTGTCCGTTGCATAGCAGGAAGATATTTCAAGAAACATAACTGCGCCATCGACAGGGCGTTAACCGGGCTAAAACCGGATCCTGTCATAAGGAGATCAAACTGACGGCGTTTCGGATGCGTTCGATGGCCGGCACGCCGCGAAAAGAGGCCGATCATGCAGCCATTGAAGTCGACCGTTCCTGCGGCGAGCAACGATGCCTCTTCGGGCAGACTGACGAGAAAGCCGCTCGTTCTTCTGGCGGTTGCCACAGGTCTCGTCCTGGCCAGCCTGCTCATGACGATCCCGATGCCGATCGGGCCGATGTATTGGGATCACTACATCTACCTCGATGCGGCCAACCGGATCTTCGATGGCCAGATACCATCCGTCGACTTTTTCACCCCTGCCGGGGGGCTCGGCTACTATCTCTTCGCCCTTTTCCTGAAAATCTTCCCTCTCGGCCATCCGCTTCTGCTGGCCAGCTGGTCGCTGCTGGCCGTCACAGTGCCTTTGATGGCGATCGTGCTCTGGGACGTGCAGAAGCGTTCTGCCATCACCGCCTATGCGCTGCTGGTGCCATTCCTGCTGTTCTCGCTCCTGCCTTTCAACACAGGCGATTTCTATCCCTATCCGGGCTCCGATGGTTTCGGCATCTATAACCGCCAGGTCTGCCAGTTGCTGTATGTGCTCGCCTGCGCCCTGCTCCATGTGAGCAATCAGCGAAAACTTGCCGTCACTGTCGCGTTGTCGATGCTTGGACTGCTCTTCATCAAGGTGACCGGGGTTGTCGCCGGGACCGTTCTCTGCCTCATGGCTTTCGCCACGGGCCGGCTCCACCTGCGGTCTGCAATTCTTGCCGGCCTGCTCTTTTTCGGTTTCATTGCCGTTCTCGAACTGACAACCGGCATGGTCACCGCCTATGCGGCAGACATCCTTGCCTTGCTTGACGTCAACAATGCCAGCCTTCTCCCGCGACTGGTGCAGGCGGCATCGCTGAACTTCGGCATTGTTGTTACCAGCGGCGCCTTGGCCATCGTCATGCTCTTGCAGGGTTCCAATGAGATAGGCCAGAACTTCAAGACGCTGTTTCAACAGCGCAGCCTTGCCACTTTGTGCCGGGCAATCGACCAGCCTGTGCTCTGGATTGCGGTCTTCGTGGCGGCCGGCCTTCTTTTCGAAAGCCAGAACACCGGCAGTCAGGCGTTTATCTTTCTCTGGCCGCTGCTTGTCGCTATCCTTGCCCAGAGCCATGTGCGGAACCACAATTCCACAGCCTTCCTGACCGTGGCAGCACTTGTGCTGGCGATTGCCGCGCCGCCGGCGGTTCTGATCGTGCAGAAGGCATCACGGGCCTGGATCGGTATGCTCAACAGCAAACCACTCGAAAATGGCAACCTCGGCACGATGGGGGCTGTGCGTGTTCGCGAGATCCTGCTGACCCGGAACGAACGACTGCGCCAGAGCTACATCGATGACCGACAGACCTATGCAACACTCGCAGATGCCGGGGAACTTCCCTCCTTCCTGCTTTACAGCGACTTCGATTTCCAGGCGCTTTGGCTGCAGAACGCAGATGCTGCTCTATCGGCGATCCGGGATTATGAAGCGGCAAACGGGGTGCGCTTCGAAACGATCATGAACATCGACTTCACAAATCCGTTTCCCTGGCTCATGAACCGGCAGGCGCCGAAACACATAGCCATCGGTGCCGATCCCTATCGCGCGGTTCCGCAACCGGATGAAAAGGTCAGCGCGGCCGTCAGGGCAAGCGATCTGGCACTTTACCCGACATGCCCGCTGACGGCGGCCCGGTCGAAGCTACTGTCCCTGTACGAGCCCCTGTTTGCGGGAAGCCACCTGCGCATTCCATTGACCCCATGCTTCGATGCCTTCGTTCGCAAGGAGCTCATCAAGGCGCCATAGCTGGTCACGACGGCAAGCGTAACCGGCTCTCCGTCAGCAAACCGCTTTCATCGAGAATGGGGTGGGCGACGGAAACAATGTGCGCGTTGATGCGCTTGAGATCGCGCAGAATGTCGAGGTGCAGCGAACTCGTCTGGAGACTGTCGAGCCGGCCATCGCGGAGGCGCTCCAGATGTCGCTCCGAGGATTGTTTTTCCATGCGCCGAACATCGACCTTCACCTCCATCAGCTGCCGGGCGAGATCGGCGTTCCGGGTCACGAAGATCGTTTGCGCGATGCGCAGGTTGTCGATGGTCAGGGTGAACAGCGTCTTCAATTCCTGATAGCCCTCATCGGAGAATTTCAAGCCGTTGCCGATCTTCTTGCTGACCTGTTCGGCGATCCCCTTCTCGATGATATCCCCCATATGTTCGAGATTGATCGCATAGTCGATGATGACGATCGAGCGGCGGCCATCGTCGGCGCTCAAGCCCTGTCGACCGAGCCGCGAGAGATACAGCTTCACGTCCTGCTGCAAATGATCGACCTGCTTTTCGAACTTCGCGACCTCCTTCAACTCGGACAGATCATTGTCGTTGAAGGCATTCATAACCTGGATCAGCATTGCCTCAATGAGGTCGCCGACCCGAAGCACCTCGCGGGTCGCCCCTGAAAGGGCGATCACCGGCGTGCCCAAAGCATTGTCATCAAGATGAAGCGGGCCTGCCTCGTTCTTCTTCTCGTCAGGAATAAGCCGCGTCATCAGGCTCGCAAGCCAGTTCGAGAACGGCCAGGCCAGTATGGCAAGCGCGATATTGAACAGCAGATGGATATCGACCGGCAGTTTACCTGCGGGGATCGGGAACATCCGGAGCAACTCTGCCACAGCACCCGCCACCGGCAGAGCAATCAGGCAGCCGATTGCCCTGACGATAAGGTTGGCGACAGTCACCCGACGCGCCGACGCCGAAGATGAGAGCGTCGCCATCACGGGCGGGATGGCACCGCCGAGATTGGCGCCCAGAACAAGTGCGATCACCAGGCTGGTCGAGAGATTTCCCGTCGATGCCAGAGACAGGATCAAGACGACGATGGCCAGGCTCGAAGACGATATGAAGGCGAGTGCAGCGGCGAAAATCAGCGCCACCGGCAGCGCCCCGTCGAGAAGCTTCAGAAAAGCCCCAAGCGCCGGCGACGTGCGCATCGGCTCCGTTGCCAGGCCGAGAAGATGCAGCGACAGAAGCATCAAGCCGATCCCGACCAGTGCGCTGCCTGCCCCTTGCCGCGCGCTCGACCGGCCTGTCCGGTGCAGGACAACGCCGGCCAGGATGACGAGCGGCGAAAGCCAGTCAATGCCGGTCGCAACGATCCACGCCGTCACGGCGGTGCCGACATTCGCACCCAAGAGCACGATTTGCGCCATGCGCGGGCGCACCAGCCCCTTTTCCACGAAGGACGCGATCATCAATGCCGTCGCTGTCGAACTCTGCAGCGCCACGGTCGCTGCAAAACCCGCAAAAAACGAACGCACGGAACCGCTGGTTCCTTGCGCAAGGCCGGTCCGCAGGCGCATGCCGAAGGCGCGTGTCACGCCATCCTTGACCTGCGACAGCCCGAAGAGCAGCAGGGCGACGGCCCCGAAAACATTGACCATCACAATGGTGGATTCCATGGCGGCATTCCCGGCACTTGCCCCGCATCCGCCAAATGGCGGTGCGAGTCGGTTTATGGAGAGACGAAGCTAACACTTCCCGATGGTCAGAATGACCGCGGAACGAGCAATTGTGACAGATATTTTTCAATTGCCGGCTAATGAATCCGACATGGATCGGTCTCGCCGCGCCGCAGCATTCTTTGCTGAAAAAACGCTGAAATGCGATCCTGTCTCCGCTCCCGGGACATGTGGTCCTCGCCTTACGCATTTTTGACCTTCAGAAGCCTTCAATTCCTGCTCGGATTGCTCTAAGGAACGACACCACCCGCCAATCGGCGACGTAACTTGCGACGAGGTATGCATTGCAATGCTTGATTCCCTGAGAAGAGCTTCCCAGACATGGGTAATGAAAGGCCTTCTGGTCATTCTGGTATTGTCCTTTGGTGTTTGGGGCATCTCCACGTCGCTGGTTCCCAGTGCGGCCAATTCGGTCATCACCGTTGGCGATATCGAGGTTTCGCCGAGCGATTACCGGCTGGCCTATGAACGCCAGCTGGCGCAACTCTCGCGTCAGTTCGGCACACGGCTGACACCGGACCAGGCCCGCGCGTTCGGCGTCGAGTCGCAGGTCTATTCGCAGCTTGTTGCCGGTGCGACGCTGGATCAGCTTTCGGAAGACATGAATCTCGGCCTGTCCGAGGAACGGCTTGCCAAGCTGATCGCAGAGGATCCGGCTTTTCACGGCGTCAACGGCCAGTTCGACCGCCTGACTTTCTCCAGCGTGTTGCGCAATGCAGGTCTTCGCGAACAGGATTACATCAACAATCGCAGCCAGGTGGCCGTGCGCTCGCAGGTCGTCGAAGCGATCTCCGATGGTTACACCGCACCGAAGGTCCTGACCGACGCGTTGCGCCAGTATCGCAACGAAACACGTTCGATCGAATACCTGTTGCTGTCGAATGCCAATATCGATCCCGTCAAGGCACCCGCCGACGATGTGCTGACGCCCTGGTTCGAGAGCCACAAGGCCGACTATCGCGCGCCGGAATACCGCAAGATCAGCTACGTCAAGCTTGAGCCCGCGGACATTGCCGATCCGGCTTCCGTGACGGACGAAGACCTGCGCGCCGATTACGACAAGCGCAAGGACAGCTTCAGCACGCCGGAAACCCGCACAGTCGAACAGCTGGCCTTTGCGTCGCGCGAAGCCGCCGATGCAGCTGCAGCGAAACTGTCTGCCGGAACGACGTTCGACGCGCTGATCACCGAAGAAGGCAAGACGGCCGGCGATGTGCTGCTCGGCGACTTCACCAAGGATCGCATGCCTGATGCAAAGCTTGCGGACGCCGCTTTCGCGGTAACCACGGATGGCGGCGTCTCGCCGGTTGTCGATGGCACGTTTGGCCCGGTTATCCTGCGCGTGACGAATATCAAGCCGGCAACGGTCAGAAGCTTCGACGACGCCAAGGAAGAACTCCGCAAGGAACTGGCGCTGTCAAATGCCGCCAACGACATCCTGGCGATCCATGACAAGTTCGAGGATGCGCGGATCACCGGCCTCAGCATGAAGGAAGCCGCCGACCAGTCAAACCTCAAGCTCGTCGTTCTCGAGGCCGTCGATGCCAGCGGCAAGGACAAGGACGGCGAAGAGATCGCCGGCATTCCGGAGGCACAGGCGCTTTTGAGCGAAGCCTTCAAGACAGAAGTCGGCGCTGAAACGCTGCCGGTCAATCTCGGACGTGACGGCTATGTCTGGTTTGACGTTGAAGAGGTGATCCCTTCCCGCGACCGGACGCTTGAGGAAGCCCGCGAAAAAGCGGTTGCCGACTGGACGGCCGAGCAACAGCGTACGGCGCTGGCCGCCAAGGCGAGCGAATTGAAGGCCCGCATCGAGAAGGGCGAGACAATGGCCGCGATCGCCACGGAACTCGGACTGGTCGTCGAGACGAAGTCCGGTATCCGTCGTGGCGCGGAAGATGCCGCCGTCAGCGCGGCAGCAATCAACGCGGCCTTCGGCGGTGCCAATGGTCTGGTGGCCAATGCGCCGGGCGCTGGCAATGAAGGTCAGATCCTGCTCAAGGTCACCGAAGTCGATCTCGACAATCCGGGCGACGTTCTCGAAAACGACGACCGCCAGATCGAGGCCATCGCACGCGCCAGCGGCGACGATATCCTCGACCAGATGGTCGCCGAACTGCAGACCGGCTACGGTGTGTCGATCAACCAGGAACTCGCCCAGCGCGCGCTGACGCAACAGCCGTAACGACAGAAAGACGCTCCATGCCGGAACTGAAGCCGTTCATCGCCAAGGTCGCTCTCGGTCAGTCGCTGGATCGCGACGAAGCCCGGCAGGCTTTCGAGATCATCATGTCCGGCGAGGCCACACCCTCGCAGATCGGCGGCTTCCTGATGGCGCTGCGCGTGCGCGGCGAAACGGTCGATGAGATCGTCGGTGCCGTGGGCACGATGCGCTCACGCATGCTGACCGTCGAGGCACCGGCTGGCGCAATCGATATCGTCGGTACGGGTGGCGACGGTGCCGGGACCTACAACATCTCGACGCTGGCAGCGCTGATCGTAGCGGGCGCCGGCGTTCCCGTGGCAAAACACGGCAACCGGGCACTGAGCTCGAAATCCGGAACCGCTGACGCCCTGTCCTGCCTTGGCGTCAAGCTCGATATCGGTCCTGCCGAAATCGCCCGCTGCATTCGCGAAGCCGGACTCGGCTTCATGTTCGCCCAGCAGCATCATTCCGCCATGCGCCATGTCGGCCCCACCCGTGTCGAACTCGGTACGCGGACGATTTTCAACCTGCTCGGTCCGCTGTCCAACCCGGCCGGCGTCAAACATCAGCTGGTCGGCGTCTTTGCGCCGCAATGGGTCGTGCCCCTGGCCGAGGTGCTGCGCGATCTCGGCTCCGAAAGCGTCTGGGTCGTTCATGGCGAAGGCCTGGACGAAATCACCACGACCGGACGGACGCAGGTTGCAGCGCTGGAAAACGGTACTATCCGCACGTTCGAACTGACACCGGATGATTTTGGCTTGCCGACCGTTTCGCTCGACGTCCTGAAGGGCGGAGACGGAGCCCACAATGCTGCTGGCTTTGCAGGGTGTGCTGGATGGCGACGAAACGCCCTATCGGGATATTTCGCTTGCCAATGCAGCTGCTTCTCTGATGATCGCCGGGCGGGCGAAAAGCCTGCGTGAAGGCATGGACATGGGACGGCAGGCCTTGTCGAGCGGCGCCGCAGATGCGACGCTGAAGCGCCTTGTTGCCGTTTCCAACGCCACTTAACGGAAGACAGACGGATATGACCGATATTCTCCGCCGGATCGAAACCTACAAGCGCGAAGAGATCGCGGCGGCAAAATCACGGGTTTCGCCTGCAGATCTTCAAGCGATGATCGCCGACCAGGATGCGCCGCGTGGCTTTCATGCAGCGCTTATGGCGAAGCGCGCCGCCGGTCGTTTCGGACTGATCGCCGAAATCAAGAAGGCCAGCCCATCCAAGGGGCTGATCCGTGCCGATTTCGATCCGCCGTCGCTGGCACAAGCCTATGAAGCGGGCGGTGCCGCCTGTCTTTCGGTGCTCACCGATACGCCGAGCTTTCAAGGTGCGCCGGAATTTCTCACCGCGGCGCGTGCGGCCTGCCATCTGCCGGCCCTGCGCAAGGATTTCATGTTCGACGTCTATCAGGTGCAGGAGGCGCGCGCGTGGGGCGGCGACTGCATCCTGCTGATCATGGCGGCGCTTGGCGACGATGATGCACAGCGGCTCGAGGACGAGGCGTTCCGGCTCGGCATGGACGTTCTGGTGGAGGTGCATGACGCCGCGGAAATGGAGCGGGCGCTGCGCCTGTCTTCCAAGCTGGTCGGCATCAACAACCGCAACCTCAAGACTTTCGAAATGGATATGACGCTGTCGCAGAAGCTGGCGCCGATGGTGCCGGAAGACCGTCTGCTGGTTGGCGAAAGCGGAATTTTCACCCATGACGACTGCAAGCTTCTGGAGCAGGCGGGGATCACGACGTTCCTTGTCGGGGAAAGCCTGATGCGCAAGCAGGATGTGACGGCAGCGACGCGGGCCCTGCTTACCGGCTCTGACGCCGTTCTGGCCGCCGAGTAATGGTGAGCCTGACACACATCGATTCGGCCGGCGAAGCCAATATGGTGGATGTCGGCTCACAAGGAAGAGACCGTCCGCATTGCCGTGGCGGAAGGGTACATCCGCATGCGGATCGAAACGCTGCAGCTCATCCTTGATGGCAATGCCAAGAAGGGCGACGTGATCGGCACGGCGCGCCTCGCCGGGATCATGGCCGCCAAACAGACCGCAAGCCTCATTCCGCTCTGCCACCCCCTGATGCTGACAAAGGTGTCTGTCGATATCACCGTGGACGAGGCCCTGCCCGGCCTGCGCGTCGAGGCGATGGCGAAGCTTACGGGCCGCACCGGCGTCGAGATGGAAGCGCTGACGGCCGTCAGCGTCACCTGCCTGACGATCTACGACATGGCAAAGGCGGCGGATCGCGAAATGGAAATCGGCGGCATTCGCCTGGCCAGCAAGTCAGGTGGGCGCTCGGGCGATTATGTCCGTTCGGAGCAACAGGCCTGATGTCGCTGCTTTCCGTCGAAGATGCACTGTCCCGGCTGCTTGAAAGTGCGTCGACCCTGCGGCGCACCGAAATGGTTGGGCTGCACGACGCAGCCGGCCGTGTGCTTGCATCCGATGTGTCCGCAAAGCTGACCCATCCTGCCTTCGACAATTCGGCCATGGACGGTTATGCGCTGCAGCACGCCGACATCGAGCAGATCGGGGCCGAACTAACCGTCATCGGCCAGTCGGCGGCCGGACACGGTTTTTCAGGAACCGTCGGTCGGGGCCAGGCGGTGCGCATTTTCACCGGGGCCCCCCTGCCCGCCGGTGCGGATACGGTGCTGATCCAGGAGGATGCGGCGGTGCTTGCGGACAATCGCATCCGCACGACATTTGCAACGGCGAAGGGCCGGCATATTCGGCCGAGGGGCCAGGACTTCGTCAGCGGCGATGTCGTCCTGTGCGCCGGAGAACGGCTTGATCCAGGCCGCCTGACGGTCGCTGCCGGAATGAACCATGCGGAACTTCCGGTTCTCGCCCGTCCGAGGATCGCCATACTGGCGACGGGTGACGAGTTGCGGCATCCGGGCAGCACTCCGGGGCCGGACCAGATCATTGCCTCCAATACCTACGGCGTTGCCGCCCTTGCCCGTGAAAACGGCGCCGACGTCATCGATCTCGGTATCGTTGGAGACAACCGCGACGCCATTTCCGCAGCGGTCGCAAGGGCTGCCGCCGAGAAGGTCGACGTGCTCGTCACACTGGGTGGTGCCTCGGTCGGCGATCACGATCTCGTCCAGTCCACGCTTGTCGCTTCCGGCATGACGCTCGATTTCTGGCGGATCGCCATGCGCCCCGGAAAACCGCTGATGGTCGGCACACTTGGGCCCATGCATGTTCTGGGACTTCCCGGAAACCCGGTTTCCAGCCTGGTCTGCAGCCTGTTGTTCCTTGAACCTCTCTGCCGGAAACTTGCCGGCTTGAAACCTCGCAACCGAATTGTACGGGCGCTATCGACAGAGCCGTTGGCGGCCAATGACAAGCGGCAGGACTATGTCCGCTCCCGACTTTCCCTGGATGCTGACGGACGCCTGCTTGCGACGCCATTTTCGCGGCAGGATTCCTCGATGATGCAGGTCTTCGCAAAGTCCGACTGCCTGATTGTTCGCACCCCCTACGCTCCAGCCACCGAGGCCGGCGCGGCCTGCGAGATCCTTGTGTTGCGGCATCCGTCCAGCGACTGCTGAAATCACAACTGCGCAGTGTTTTTGCGCCTTCCCAATCGTCGATCCACGCCTATGTAAGCGCTCGGACTATCGAATTGAGCCCAAAGGAAAATGTCGTGAATCGCAATGCACTTTATATGTTGGTCGGCGGATTGGTCGTCTTGGTCGTGGTTCTGGGTGTCTACATCTACGACAAGGAATCCAAACCCGATGGCGTGGAACTGAAGATCGGCGAAGGCGGCCTCTCGATCCAGGAAAACTAGATGGGCCAGGAAACTAGATGGGCCATGAAAACTAATTGGCGGCGCCGATGTCACAGAGCTGACATGGTAACCATTTATTAAGCATACCAACGCAATATTCGTCTCAAGGGCCTGACTACGGATGTACTAGCAGGGCCATATTCAGACGAGTTGAGGAAAGGTCGGGTTTGTCCCGGCCTTTTTGTTTTTCCGGCACGCAGTTCCCCGACCGTGATGCACGCTGTCCGGCGCGGTTTTCTTGGATCACGGGCGATCAGGCCGGTTTGCCGGTCAAAGCAATCAGGATGCCGCCATTTCACTGCCCTCATGCAGGGCAGAGCGTACGCGCTCGCGTCCGACCTTGATGACATTTTCCATCGCAGCCCGCGCGCCCGCCTCGTCGCGGCGGCTGATCTGCTCGACAATCTTGATATGGGTCCGCGCCACATCGTCGATCTTGTTGCGATCGGATGCCGGCGAGCTGAGCTTGAAGATGCCAACCAGTGCCGCCTCGATCAGGCTGCCGACGGTGCGCATGAAGGGGTTTCCGGAGGCCTCGACGACCGCCAGATGAAAGCGCAGGTCAGCCATCGCCAGACTTTCAGCCGTGTGCTCGGGATCGCCCATCGCCACCGCCAGCCGCATCATGCCGCTGATCTCGGTTTCCGTTGCGTTTCGGGCTGCAAGCACCGCAGCGTGCGGCTCGAAAGCCAGCCGGATTTCGCTGAGGTCATAGAGAAACTCCTCGCTGACACCGCGATGGAAATGCCAGGTCAGAACGTCACTGTCGAACAGGTTCCACTGATTGCGGGAGGTCACGCGCGTGCCGATCCGGGCGCGGGGAACGATCAGGCCCTTGGCCGCCAGCGTCTTCATCGCCTCGCGCAGCACGGTTCGCGAGACCTTGAACCGCAAGGCGAGTTCCGGATCACCCGGCAGTATCGATCCAACGGGAAAATCGCCGGCTATGATGGCCTTGCCGAGTTCATCGACCACCTGCGCATGACTGGTGCGGGTGTTGGCGCCGGTGATAACGGATTCGAGCATACCCTTACGCAAACAAGCTCCCCTTTAAGAATAAGTCCTCTTGTGACGCGACACAAAGAGAATACCTTTTTGCATTAGAATGAATGCAAACAACAGGGCGCCGATCAGAATCTTTGTCCACCAGCTCGAGAGCGATCCGTCGAAGGTGATATAAGTCTGGATCAATCCCTGAATCAGAACGCCGACGAGTGTACCCCCGACAAAGCCGGCACCACCGGTCAGCAGCGTTCCCCCGATCACCACAGCGGCGATGGCGTCCAGCTCCACGCCGACCGTGGCAAGCGAATAACCTGCTGATGTATAGAGGGAATAGACGATTCCTGACAAGCCAGCCAGAAAACCTGACAGGCCATAGATCATGATTGTCGTACGCCCGACCGGAACGCCCATCAGGCCGGACGGTCTGCGCACCGCCGCCGAGAGCATAGACATTTGTGCCAAAGCGCGTGCGGTGTGCAATCAGCATGCCCAGGGCAAACACCAGCAGCATCAGGCCACCGATCAGCGTGATCCGCCCGCCCCCGGGAAGCTTGTAGTAGAAGGTCTTCATCGTCGCATAGAACGGATGCCGGATGGGAATCGAATCGATCGACAGGACAAACGCCATGCCGCGCGCCAGGAACATGCCCGCCAGCGTCACGATGAAGGCCGGCATTTCCAGATAATGGATGATCGCCCCCATGAGCGCGCCGAACGCCGTCGTGATCGCCAGCGCCAGAACGAAGGCGGCAAGCGGGTGGATGCTGGTGTTCTCCAGCATGACGGCGAGGAAAATGCCGGTAAAGGCGATCACCGAACCGATCGACAGGTCGATGCCGCCCGACAGGATAACGAAGGTCATGCCGACGGCGGCGATGCCCAGAAAGGCATTGTCGGTCAGGAGATTGCCGATCACGCGGGTCGACAGCATATTGGGATACTGAAAGGCGCAAATCGCGTAGGAGAGGACAAAGATCACCAGAGTGGCGATGAGCGGGAGATATTTCTGGTTCATCGGCTCTACTGCTCCGCCTTGTCCGCGCGGACGGGTTTTACGGTGAAAAAGGCAATCGCGGCTTCGATCTTGCGGCGACTGGATGACGAGGATGATGACGATGATCGCCGCCTTGATGATCAGGTTGAATTCCGGCGGAAAGCCCGACAGCAGGATACCGGTGTTGATCGCCTGGATGATCATCGCGCCAATGCAGCGAGGCGATGATGCTGAAGCGCCCGCCGAGCAGGGATGTGCCGCCGACCACGACGGCGAGGATGGCGTCGAGCTCCAGCCAGAGCCCGGCATTGTTGGCGTCTGCCCCCTTGATATCGGCCGTCACGATCAGTCCGGCAATGCGCCGCGCAGAAACCGGAAAGCATATAGGCGGCCATCAGCAGGACCGGCGTCTGAATGCCGGACAGGGTGCTGGCGCGGCGATTGATGCCGATTGCCTCGATCAGCATGCCGAGCGCCGTGCGACGCACGAGGACTGCGACCGCGATCCCGAAGACAAGCCAGATGATGACCGGCATCGGCAGCGCGGCAAAGGAACCGCTGCCGATGAAGATCAGCCCCGGATCGTTGAAGGTGAGGATCGCCCCCTCCGTTACCAGCTGCGCGATACCGCGGCCAGCAACCATCAGCACCAGCGTGGCGATGATCGGCTGGATATTGAGGACCGAGACGAGAAAACCGTTCCAGAGGCCGCAGATCAGACCGGTGCCGATGGCGAGAACCAGCGTCAAGACGAGCGGATCGCCGCGCACGCTGGAGGCGGCCGCAACGGCCCCGCAAATCGCCATGACTGCGCCGACGGACAGATCGATGCCCTTCGTGGCAATGACGACAGTCATGCCGACGGCGAGCAGCGCGACCGGCGCGCCACGATTGAGCACGTCGATCAGGCTTCCATAGAGGCGGCCATTCTGCATTTCCAGCGCGAAAAAGGCGGGAAATACCATCCAGATCAGAGCCAGAATCAGCGCCAGCGCGATGAATTGCGGCAGCAAGCGGCGGCCGAGACGTTTTGCGCTGTCCATCACGCAGCTCCCTTGGAAACGCCGGACGCAGCAATTGCGCTGACGATGTTGTCTGTGGTGATCTCGGCGCCGTTGAGTTCGGCAACATGCGCGCGATCACGCAGCACGAGGATGCGCGAACTGTAAGCCACGAGTTCCTCAAGCTCGGAAGAAATCACCACAAGCGAAAGTCCCTTGGCACAGAGATCCTCGATCAGCCGGATAATCTCGGCATGGGCCCCGACATCGATACCGCGGGTCGGTTCGTCGAGAATCAGGAATTCGGGATTGGTCGCCAGCCAGCGCGCGAGGATCGCCTTCTGCTGGTTGCCCCCGGACAGGAGCCGGATCGGCTTCTCCCGGTCGCTGGTGCGGATATCGAGCGCGGTGATGTAGTGATCGGCCAGGGCGTTCTGCTGCGCCTGCGACAGCGGTCTGGCCCATCCCTGTCTCGCCTGCAGCGCCAGGGCGATATTCTCCCGGACCGACAGGTCCCCGATGATGCCGTCGGTCTTGCGATCTTCCGGGCAGAAGCCGAAGCGATTGGCAATGGCCGCCCGCGGAGAAGACAGATTGGCGGACTTGCCTGCAATTTCGGCCGTGCCGCTGTCGGCCTTTTCGATCCCGAACAGAAGTTCTGCGGTCTCCGTGCGACCGGAGCCGAGCAGGCCGGCAATGCCGACGACCTCGCCCTTGCGCACCTCAAGATCGAACGGTTTGATCGACCCGGCCTTGCCATAGTTGGAAAACCGGAAATGCACCGGGCCGGCCTGTGTTTCCGCCTGCCGGGCATCCTTTTCCGCAGCCAGCAGTTCGTGGCCGAGCATCATGGTCACGAGTTCACGGCGCGGCAAGGAAGCCGTGTCGCGCGTGCCAACAAGGCGGCCGTTGCGCAGCACGGTGATCCTGTCGGAGAGATCGTAGACCTGCTCGAGGAAATGGGTGATGAAGACGATGCCGAGGCCTTTTTCCTTGAGGCCGCGAACGATGCGAAACAGCATCTCGACTTCCTGCGCGTCAAGACTGGCCGTCGGCTCGTCGAGGATCAGGACTTTGCCGGACAGATCAACGGCACGGGCAATGGCCACGACCTGCTGGATCGCAACCGAATAGCTTTCGAGCGCGGAGGCGACATTGATATCGATGCCGTATTGAGACAGCAGGGCCGTGGCGCGACGGTTCATCTCACTGGTATGGATCAGGCCGAAGCGTCGTGGCTGGCGGCCGAGAAAGATGTTCTCCGCAACGCTCAGATTACCAAGCAGGTTGACTTCCTGATAGACCGTGCCGATCCCGAGCTTCTGCGCGTCGAGCGTGTCGCGCGGATCGATTTCGACGCCATCAAGCATCAAGCCGCCGGAATCACGGCGATAGGCGCCGGTCATGCACTTGATCAGGGTCGATTTTCCTGCGCCATTTTCGCCAAGCAGGGCATGGACTTCACCACGCCGCAGCGAGAAATCGACCGCATTCAGCGCAATCGCGCCGGGAAAGGTTTTGACTATACCGGATGCGGCGAGAATATTGTCCGAACTTTTCTGCATGATACCGGCTTTTCGAGAAAACTAAGGTCATCCGCAGCTTACGCAGTGCGGAAGAATTGCTCCAGCGGATGCTCGATGGTGTGAGGCATATCTTGCCTTAGAGCGCGGCGCCGTCCTTCATTTTAGAAAGGAGACGATCCTTGCGCAATGGCGGCAGGCTGCACCGCCTCGTCTCGGCTGTCGGGCAAGTCGATCGACGCGTTGCCCTGGGGGCAACGCGTCGTTCTGCGTCTTAGTAGCCGAGGCCCTTCTTTTCTTCGTAGACCTTCGCCGGATCATCAGCCTGCGTGTAGAGCTTCGATTCGGTCTGGATCCACTTCGGCGGTGCCTTGCCGTCCTTGAGGAACGCGTCGAGGGCGTCCAAGGCCGGGCCTGCCATGTTCGGGGTCAGCTCGACCGTCGCATTGGCTTCGCCTGCTGCCATCGCCTGGAAGATATCCGGCACGGCGTCGATGGAAACGACGAGGATATCGGTGCCCGGCTTCAGGCCGGCTTCCTTGATGGCCTGGATCGCGCCGACAGCCATGTCGTCATTGTGGGCGTAGAGCGCGCAGATGTTCTTGCCGCCGTCTTCCGCCTTCAGGAAGCTTTCCATGACTTCCTTGCCCTTTGTGCGGGTAAAGTCGCCGGTCTGGCTGCGGATGATCTTGAGGTTGTCATTGCCTTTCAGCGCTTCCTCGAAACCCTTCTTGCGGTCGATGGCCGGCGAAGAGCCGGTCGTGCCCTGAAGTTCGACGACATTGCAAGGCTTGCCTGCGGTGGCTTCAACCAGCCACTTGCCGGCAACATTGCCTTCGTGAACGAGATCGGAGGTGACGGCCGTCAGGTAGAGATCGTCCTTCGAATCGACCGTGCGGTCGAGCAGGATGACCGGAATTTCAGCATCCTTGGCTTCCGTCAGGACTTCGTCCCAGCCGGTTGCCACAACCGGAGCGATCAGGATGGCATCAACGCCCTGGGCGATGAAGGAACGCAGCGCCTTGATCTGGTTTTCCTGCTTCTGCTGTGCATCAGCGAATTTCAGATCGATACCGCGCTTTTCAGCTTCCTGCTTGGTCAGCGTGGTTTCGGCAGCGCGCCAACCGGATTCAGAGCCGATCTGCGAAAAACCGATGGTCAGATCAGCCGCAGAGGCCGTTCCGAACGTGCAGGCAGCCAAAATCGTGGCACAGCTAAGTGCTTTTGCAAATTTCATGATTTCCTCCCAAAGAAAGCTGCATGCTGCAGCGATCGGTAAAAAATCATACTATATGATTTATGTAAACAGGGATTTGTTGCTGCACCCGCGAACAAATGCGCGGAAATAAAAAAAGGACGGGCCAAAGCCCGTCCTTCCCTAGGTTGCATCGCACAAAATCGACGCGTTTTTATTGGGGCAGTTTGTCGTCGACGCCTTCGACGTAGAAATTCAAGCCGAGAAGAACGCCGTCCTCAGCCGCTTCGCCTTCCTTCAGCCAGACGGTTCCGTCCTGCTTGTTGATCGGCCCGGTAAACGGCTTGAGCTCGCCCGACTTGATCTTGGCTTCGGTGGCTTCCGCCATGGCCTTCACGTCGTCAGGCATGTTGGTGTAGGGCGCCATGGTCAGGATGCCGTCCTTCAGGCCGTCCCAGCTCGATGCACTTTCCCACTTGCCGTCGAGGAAGGCCTGGGTCCGCTTGATGTAGTATGGGCCCCAGGTATCGACGATCGCCGTCAGCTGGGTTTCCGGTCCGGCCTTGATCATGTCGGAGGCCTGACCAAAGGCCTTGATGCCGCGCTCTGCCGCAACCTGCATCGGCGCGGTCGTGTCGGTGTGCTGGGTCAGGATATCGACGCCCTGGTCGATCAGTGCCTTGGCGGCATCGGCTTCCTTGCCTGGGTCGAACCAGGTGTTTGCCCACACGACCTTGATCTTGAACTCGGGATTGATCGAGCGCGCGCCGAGCAGGAAGGCGTTGATGCCCTGGACCACTTCCGGGATCGGGAAGGAGGCGATGTAGCCAGCGACGCCCTTTGTCGACATCTTGCCGGCGATCTGGCCGGAGATGTAGCGGCCTTCATAGAAACGGCTGTTGTAGGTCGCGACGTTCGGGGCTGCCTTGTAGCCGGTCGCATGTTCGAACTTCACGTCCGGGAACTTGGCCGCAACCTTGACGGTCGCATCCATGAAACCGAAGGACGTCGTGAAGATCAGGCCGCAGCCGGACCGTGCCAGGCGCTCGATCGCACGCTCGGCATCCGGGCCTTCCGGAACGTTTTCAAGGAACTGGGTCTCGATCTTTTCGGCGAGTGCGGTTTCAAGCGCCTGGCGGCCGATGTCATGCGCCTGCGTCCAGCCACCATCGGTCTTCGAACCGACATAGACGAAGCAGACCTTGGCTTTTTCCTGGGCGCTTGCCTGTACGGCAAAGCCGAGCACGGCTGCCGTGGCTGCGAGTGCGAAAACGAGTTTTTTCATGGTGACCCCTGTAGGTTTGAGAAAAATGGCCGTCGGTTGTTCTTGTTGTTCACCGGTCCGGCACGAACGGCTTGCCAAGCGATGCCGGCGTGTTGATCAGTGTCGTACGCCGATTATGCGAAATGAGAATGAGTACGACAATTGTCGCCAGATAGGGAAGAGCGGAAAGGAACTGCGAGGGGATTCCGATGCCGAAAGCCTGCGCATGCAACTGGCTGATCGAAACCGCACCGAAGAGATAGCCGCCGGCCACCAGCCGCCAGGGCCGCCAGGAGGCAAAGACCACCAGGGCCAGTGCGATCCAGCCCCGGCCGGCCGACATGTTTTCCACCCATTGCGGCGTATAGACCAGCGACAGCTGCGCGCCGGCAAGGCCTGCACAGGCGCCGCCGAACATCACGGCCAGATAGCGCGTGCGGATGACATTGATGCCGAGCGCATGGGCCGATGAATGGCTGTCACCGACGGAGCGCAACCTGAGCCCGGCCCGGCTCTTGAACAGGAACCAGTTGACGCCGATGACGACCGCGATCGACAGGTAGAAGATGATATCCTGCTTGAACAGCAAGGGACCGATATAGGGGATATCGGAGAGCAGCGGAAAGACGATCGGCTGCAGCTTGATGCCGGACATGCCGACGAAACTTTCGCCGATCATGCCTGACAGGCCAAGCCCGAGAATGGTCAGCGCCAGCCCCGTTGCCACCTGATTGGCGACCAGTGTCAGCGTCAGAAAGCCGAAAAGCAGCGAGAACAGAGCGCCCGACAGCAATGCCGGCGAGGATGCCGATATAGGGCGATCCGGTCAGTTGCGTGGCGACAAAGGCGCAGACCGCGCCCATGATCATCATGCCTTCGACGCCGAGGTTGAGAACGCCGGCACGCTCGGTGACAAGTTCGCCAATGGCGGCGAGCACCAGTGGTGTCGCCGCGGTAATGACGGTCAGCAAGAATGGCTTCGATGATCGTCATCAGTGACCGCCTTCCATGGCTGCGCCGCTAAGCTTCGACCAGACGAGCCGGATCTTGTAGTGGATCAGCGTGTCGCAGGAGAGAACGAAGAACAGCAGCAGGCCCTGGAACACACGCGTGACCTTGTCCGACACGCCGATCGACAGCTGTGCTGCCTCGCCGCCGAGATAGGTCAGCGCCAGGACAAGGCCGGCCGCGACGATGCCCAGCGGATTGAGACGCCCGAGAAAGGCGACGATGATCGCGGTGAAGCCGTAGCCGGGCGAAATGACCGGGCGAAGCTGCTCGATGGCGCCTGAGACCTCGGAAATGCCGGCGAGCCCGGCAAGCGCGCCGGACAGCAGCATCGAGAACCAGATCATCTTGCGGGTCGAAAATCCGGCAAACCGCCCTGCCCGTTCCGACTGACCAAGCACCGTGATCTCGAAACCCTTCAGCGTGTAGCGCATCATGAACCAGATCAGGACGGCGGCGATGATGGCGAAGGCGAAGCCCCAGTGGGTTCGGCCGGAAGACAGCAATTCCGGCAGGATCGCTTCTGCGCCGAACGTCCGGGTTTCCGGAAAATTCATGCCGCCCGGATTGCGCCAGGGACCGCGCACCAGCCAGTCGAGGAACAGCTGCGCGATATAGACCAGCATCAGGCTGGTCAGGATTTCATTGGTGTTGAGATGCGCCTTGAGAAATGCCGGGATGCCGGCGAAAAGCGCGCCGCCCAGCATGCCGCAGCAGCAGCATCAGCGGCAGGACGAGCGGCGAATGCCATTCGTGGAACATGACGGCAGGATGGAGCCGGCAATCGCGCCGATGATGAACTGGCCTTCCGCGCCGATGTTCCAGTTGTTCGACCGGTAGCAGACCGACAGGCCAACCGCGATCAGGATCAGCGGTGCGGCCTTGATCGCCAGTTCATGCAGCGACCAGACTTCGAGCAACGGCTCGATGAAGAAGCTGTAGAGCGCATCGAGCGGGTTCTTGCCGAGCAGCGCAAACATGATGGCACCGACGATGATGGTCAGCACCAGCGCGAGAAACGGCGACAGGATGGAAAACAGCGTCGACACATTCGGCACGCTTTTCAAGTTCAATGCGCATGGGCGGTCTCCGCAGCTGGACATTCGCGTCTGCCATGCATGCCGCCCATCAGGAGTCCGATCTTTTCGCGCGACAGCGTTCCGATGCCGGATAGGCGTCGGAAAGCCGTCCCTCGCTGAAATCACGGCGATTTCCGTCGCCACTTCGAAGATCTCGTCGAGATCCTGGCTGATGACGAGGACTGCGGAGCCGGATTTGTGCAAGATCGACCAGCGCCTGCCGGATGCGGCTTGCCGCCCCGGCATCGACGCCCCAGGTCGGCTGATTGACGACCAGCACGGTCGGCTGCCGGTCGAGTTCGCGGCCGACGATGAATTTCTGCAGATTGCCGCCGGACAGCGATCCGGCTGCCGGATCCTCACCGCTCTTGCGCACGTCCATGGCCTCGGAAATCCGCTTGGTCGCCGTCTTCACCGCCGCTGGCGGATAATGCCGAGCGAAGCCGCCGCCGATGAAAGGCCTTTCGATCGGAGCTGATGACGCGCCAGAACCAGATTGTCCGACAAGTGACATGGCCGAGACCGCGGCATGGCCATGGCGTTCTTCCGGCACGAAACCAGCGCCCAGCAAGCGGCGGGCGGTGATGCCGAGACTGCCCACCGGCTTCTGGCGGATCTGCACAGCCTGCGTCATCCTGAACCGGATATTCGCCTGACAGCGCATCGAACAATTCGCCCTGCCCGTTGCCGGCGACGCCGGCAATCGCCAGTATCTCGCCGGCCTGCACCTTGAGATAGACATCCTTCAGCGAAACCGCAAATGGCGTGCGGGCTGCGACAGACAGATGACGCGCTTCGAGCTGCACGTCGCCCCGAGGCATGTGCCGTGCGGCGCTGACATGCGCGACGTCGGCTGCCGACCATCATGCGGGCAAGCGAAGCCGGCGTTTCCTGGCGCGGATCGCAGGCGCCGGTCACCTTGCCGTGGCGCAGCACCGTGGCGCGATCGCAGATGCGCTGCACTTCCTCCAGCCGGTGGCTGATGTAGAGCACGGAGCGGCCTTCGGCCTTCAGCTTTGCCAGCGTTTCGAACAGCCGGTCGGCCTCCTGCGGCGTCAGAACCGAGGTCGGTTCATCCAGGATGATCAGCTTGGGATTTTGCAGCAGCGCCCGGACGATCTCGATGCGCTGGCGCTCGCCGACGGACAGATCCGCCACATGCGCGTTCGGATCGAGCGGCAGGCCATAGGCTCTGCGACAGGCGACGCGGCTTCATCGGAAATCGTCGCAAGCGAAACGCCGGGATCCAGCGACAGCGCGATGTTTTCGGCAACGGTCAGCGCCTCGAACAGCGAGAAATGCTGGAACACCATGCCGATGCCGAGTCTTGCGCGCCGCGCTGGGACTGGAGATGCGGATCGGCTGGCCCTTCCAGAGGATCTGGTCCGCCGATCGGTGCCAGAACGCCGAACAGCATTTTCACCAGAGTCGATTTGCCGGCACCGTTTTCGCCCAGAAGCGCATGAATTTCGCCCGGGCGAATATCGAGATCGATGCCATTGCAGGCGGCAAATGCGCCGAACAGCTTCGTCAGATTGCCGACAGCCAGCAAGGCCTGCCGGCTGTTCTCCCTCAACCGCCACGCTACCCCTCTTTTTCTCGCCGTCCGTCCCTTGCCCTTGCAGCTTGTTGTCACGGAATAAGCGCGTCGTTCCACTCGTTTTTCTTGCTTCGAGATCCGCATGTGCGCGGGCTGCATCAGCCAGCGGATAGGTCTGGTTGACATTGATACGCACTTTGTTGCTTTGCACAATATCAAATAGCGAATTTGCACATGCCTCGAGCGCCGGCGGGTGGCGACATAGCCGAAGAGGGTCGGGCGTGTTGCAAAGAGCGAACCTTTCTGGGCGAGAATGCCGATGCTGAAGGCGTCCACAGGCCCGGAAGACTGGCCGAAGCTGACCCAGAGACCGCGGGGCTTGATGCAGTCGAGCGACGTCGGAAAGGTGTCCTGGCCGACGAAATCATAGACCACATCGACACCCTTGCCGTTGGTGATCTCCTTGCACCTGGCTCGACGAAATTCTCCGTGCGGTAGTTGATCACATGGTCATAGCCATGCGCCAGCGCCAGATCGATCTTCTCCTGGGAGCCGGCCGTGCCGATGACGGTTGCGCCGAGCGCCTTTGCCCACTGCCCGGCAATCAGCCCGACGCCACCGGCTGCAGCATGGAACAGAAGCGTCGTCTCCGGCCCGACCTGGAAGGTCTGGTTGAGCAGATACTGCGCGGTCATGCCCTTCAGCATCATCGCGCCGGCCATTTCCAGAGAGATGCCGTCCGGCACCTTGACCAGCTGGTTTGCATCGATATTGCGCTCGCTGGCATAGGCGCCGTCGGCAGACGCGTAGGCAACGCGATCGCCAACCGCGAAGCGACTGACATTGTCACCGATGGCGGTGATTGTCCCCGCCCCTTCCTTGCCCGGAATGAAGGGCAAACCTTCGGCCGATTTGTAGAGGCCGGTGCGGAAATAGACGTCGATGAAATTCAGCCCGATTGCCGCCTGGCGGATCTGCACTTCACCGGGACCCGGAGGCTGAAGCGTGATGCCCTCCAGTTTCAGGACGTCCGGTCCGCCCAAAGCCCGTACCATGATTGCCTGTGCCATCGATCGACCTCCTCATCCACGCCCGATATTCGGGAAAATCTGCAACACAAATCCGATCACATAGAGATAGAGCCCTGTGCCGACGACGCCGGCAACAACCCAGGCCGGCGTATCGAAATGCAGCAGCAAGGCGTAGACGCTCAACACCGACCAGGCGGCAAAGACCGCCAGATTGAGCGGTCGAAGGCGCTGGACCCGGACGGGATGCAGGAAATTGATCGGCATGAACGTCAGAAACACCGACACGAAGACGACGATGGAGGCGGCGATCTCGCTGGCATCGATGACGAACAGCGTGAACACAACCATGTTCCAGACGACAGGAAAGCCCGAGAAGAAATACTCGTCCGTCTTCATGCCCATATCGGCATAGTAGATCGCACTCGACACGACGATGGCGCCCGCTGCGAGGAAAGACCAGGGCTCGCCGATCATGCCGCTCTGATAGAGCGCAAAGGCCGGCAGGAGCACATAGGTGACGTAGTCGATGACATTGTCGAGCGTATCGCCGGACCAGTTGGGCAGGACCTCCTTGACCCGCACCTTGCGGGCAATCGGGCCGTCGATGCCGTCTACGGCAAGCGCCAGACCCAGCCACCAGAACATGTCGACGAAGCGGTGTTCGGCTGCGGCAACGACGCCCAGAAACGCCAGAAATGACCCGGATGCTGTGAGGATATGAACCGAGAAAGCACGGATTTCCGCGTAAGGCACGCGCTTATAATTGAAAAACTTCATCGGCAGACGTACCCTGTCCTGACCCAGCGCTTGCGCGCAAACATGGCGAAGATCAACAGCTTCGCATGTCGACTGTCTCCCGCCTTGGATGCGCGGTGTTGCGCGTAATATGCACCCTTTGCCAAAAGCTGCCAGCAAAATCCATGGATCCGGCGTCAAGCCGGTCAATCGCTTGTGGACGCAGCAAGGGACCTGCGCTGATTGATCCCATTTCCTTCCTCTGCGCGCGGGACTAGAACAATGCTGTTGACGGTGCCGCACGGCGGCGATCCGAAGAGAAGTCGAAGTGAGGTTCTGCATGGAACGCCATGATATTGCGGTTATCGGTGCCGGTCTTGCCGGCGGGCTCTGCGCCCTTGCCCTGGCGGATGCCGGCTACCGCGTCGCGCTCATCGCACCGCAATCGAATATAACCGACGGTCGCACCACAGCGTTGATGGATCAATCGATCGGCCTCGTCGAAACGCTCGGGCTGTGGTCGTCGATCGCACCGCTGTCGGCCGCGCTGTCTTCCATGCGGATCATCGACGGCACCAGCCGCCTGTTGCGCGCACCGACGGTGACGTTTCATGCCGCAGAGGTCGGGCTTGATGCTTTCGGCTACAATATTCCGAATGCGCCGTTTCTCGCGCTTATCGAATCGGCAGCGCATGCCCACCCGCGCATCACCCGCCTCGAAAACTCCTTCCAAAACCTGTCCTTTGAGGAGAGCGAGGCCATCGTGACGATGGATGACGGCAGTTGCCTTGCGGTGGACCTCGTCGTCGGCGCCGACGGTCGCCGCTCCCCCGTGCGTGAGGCAGCCGGGATTGATGTGCACCGCTGGTCCTATCCTCAGGCCGCCGTGGTGCTGAATTTTGCGCATCAGATTCCGCACAGAAACATATCGACAGAATTTCACACCGAGGACGGTCCGTTTACGCAGGTCCCGCTTCCGGGCAATCGCTCGAGCCTCGTCTGGGTGCGCAAGCCGGACGTTGCGGCTGAGACGGCGGCACTGCCGTTTGAAGACCTGTCAATCGCCGTTGAGCAGCGCATGCAGTCCATGCTCGGCAAGGTGACCGTCGATACCGCGCCGCAGACTTTCCCGCTGTCCGGCATGATGGCCAACCGCTTCGGCAAGGGACGCACCGTGTTGATCGGCGAGGCGGCACATGCGTTTCCGCCGATCGGCGCGCAGGGGCTGAACCTCAGCCTTCGCGATATCATGGGGCTTTTGTCGATTCTCGGGCCTGCCGGGATGGAGGGGATTCCAGCAGATATCGGCGACCGGCATGATCGCAGCCGCCGCCCCGATATTCTGAGCCGCACGGCCAGCGTCGATCTCTTGAACCGCTCCCTGCTCTCCGGCTTCCTTCCGGTGCAGATGCTGCGTGCCGCCGGCCTGCAGGTCCTGTCGAGTGCCGCGCCGCTGCGCAACCTGATGATGCGCGAGGGCATTTCACCCGGCAGCGCCCTGCAGTCGCTGCGCCGTAATCTAAGGGAAAAGATCGGCCGGAAGCAGGCCTGACGCCATCAGATAGAGCAGCAGCGTCACGGAGGCGACCGAGAGCACCGTGGTGATCAGGATCGTTGCCGACGCCCGCTCCTGCCAGACGCCATATTGCTGGCCGATGACGAAGACATTGGTGGCGGTGGGCAGCGCGGCCAGAAGCACCGCCGTCTTGATCCAGACCGGATCGAAATTGCCGACAAAGCTCAAGACCAGATACATCAGCAGCGGATGCAGCAGTAGCTTGGCCGGGACGATGTAGAAAATCTCCGCCGGTATGCGCTTCAGCGGCCGCAGCGCCAGCGTGACGCCCATGGCAAACAGAGCGCAGGGCGCTGCTGCCTGGGCCAGATAGTCGATCAGCCGCTGCACCGGTACGGGCGGCTGCACGGCAAAATAGGCACCGACAACGCCGGCGAGCGTCGCGAGAATGAAGGGATGCAGGATGATCTTCTTCAGGATCTGCAAGGCGAGCGTAACCGGATTTCCCTTTTCCCCGCCGGCCAGCGCCATCATCGCCGGTGCGACCATGAAATGCAGGACGTTTTCGAAGCAGAAGATCAGCGCCACCGGCACGGCCGCCGGCTCGCCCAGCGCCAGAAGCGCAAGCCCCGGCCCCATATAGCCGATATTGCCATAGGCCCCGGCCAACCCCTGGACCGTCGATTCGGCCAGAGAATTGCGCCGCAGGAAACGCCCGGTGCAGAAGACCAGCCCGAAGATCAGATAGGTCGTCGCAACCGAGGTCAGCACGAAATCGAATCGGGCCAGTTGCTCGAAGGGCGTGCGCCGATACCAGCTTGAAGAACAGGGCCGGCAAAGCGAGATAGATGATGAAGGTGTTGAGCCAGCCCATGGCATCCGCCGGCTGTCGCACCAGCCGTGCCGTCAGATAGCCAAGGAAGATCAGGCCGAAGAACGGCAGCACCAAACCGGAAATTTCAGCCATGTCGGACAGGTTCCTTTACAACCGCCCCTTAAAGAATAGGCAGGCTGTATCGATCGTGAAGGGTCGCCGTGCTTAGCCGATTTTCATCAGGATGGGAAAGGTCTGCTGGAACCAGATCGCGACGGATGTGGTAAAGCCGAAGACAAAGGCAAGGCCGGTCAGCACAAGCAGGCCGCCCATCAATTTCTCGACCAGACCGAGATGCCGGCGGAAACGCGTGAGAAACCCCATGAAGGCACCGGAGAAACCGGCCGCGATCCAGAACGGCACGGCAAGCCCAAGCGAATAGAAGGCGAGCAGGACCGCCCCGTCGCTGACGGTCTCGCGCGCTGCGGCAACTCCAAGGATCGTTCCGAGAACAGGGCCGATGCAGGGCGTCCAGCCGAAGGCGAAGGCGAGCCCCATGATATAGGCGCCCGACAGCGTCGCCGGCTTGCCGCCGCCCTGGAAACGCGCCTCCCGCCCCAGAAGACCGATGCGAAACACGCCGAGGAAATGCAGGCCCATGATGATGATGATGATGCCGCCGAGGCGCGACAGGATGTCGATGTGCTGGCGCAACAAAAGGCCGATGCTCGACGCCCCTGCCCCCAGCGCCACGAAAACCGTGGCGAAACCCAGCGTGAAGAAGAAGGAAGCGGCGAATACCGCGCGCCGCGTATCGGCCCTTGCAACGGCTGCACCGCCGGCACGGAACTGATCGACCGAAATGCCCGCCATGTAACAGAGATACGGCGGCACCAGAGGCAGGACGCAAGGGGAAAGAAAGGAAAGCGCACCGGCCAGAATGGCGGTCCATATGGAAATATCGGCGATCGACACCTTGTGAACAACTCCAGCCGCAACAATTGAGCGCTCTCTTAGCCTCAAGTCCGCGCACGCGCCAATCACCTTTCGGCGATTACCCGAACAGCGGGCAAATCTGTGGTACAGTCACTTTTTGGGTTGACCTTCACAAGTCGGCTGTGCATATGTCCGCCCACTTCCGCCGGACACCGAAAGTGACGGCGCGGGGAGCGCGTAGCTCAGCTGGTAGAGCAACGGACTTTTAATCTGTAGGTCCAGGGTTCGAATCCCTGCGCGCTCACCAAACCTCTGAAATCCCTGTTTAATATGCGGAACGATGATTGCGGTGAGGTCAAGCTGACCCCACCTTTCGATAGCGGCGCGCGACATAGACGACCTGGCCTGTGGTGAGGCTTTTGTAGAGGACGGAGCCTTTCGAGCCGGAGAATTCGGTCATGAAGCGTCGCCCCAGCCAGGCCTTGCCGATACGGTCGCGCTTGCGCTTTTCGGCGTGATCGAGCGCAGCGACGACTTCAGGCGAGATGTTGCGTTCGGCTTCAAGGCGCAGCCCCGGCGCATCCAGATGACGGTCGAGTTCGGCGATCGCGTTCTTTGACCGCATGTCGGCGAAGGTGAACCAGCCGCCGGGGGCAAGCACGCGCGACACTTCGCGGCCAAAGGCCTCGACGTCGCCGTAACAATGGGATGATTCGATATTGACGACGATATCAAACGATCCATCGGCAAACGGCAGGTTTTCGGCATCCCCCGTCTGGAACGAGAGGGCGGCAGTGTCGCTGTTCAGGCGCCGGGCAAGGCGCACCGTGTCGGGCGAATAATCAAGGCCGACGACCGACGCCGGTTCGAAATAGCGGGCGATATAGCGCGATCCTCCACCGCGTCCGGAGCCGACCTCCAGCACGCGCGCACCCTTGACCGGCAGGCCATTCACCGCCTGCTGGTAGAGGCCGATGAAGGCGCGTTCGTTTTCGTCTTCCGGGTTGAGCGGAAACGATGCGCCGGCAGGCACGAAACCGTAATTCATGAAGCGCCAGTCGCGATCGCGCCAGAACAGCGACAGGCTGTTATAGATGCGGCGCCAGATCCATTTCTGCACGCGGGGAAAACGGCCGCCGACAGCGGCCTTGAGGACATTCGAAAACGCACGGCTTGTCATTGTCTTTTTCTCAAGCCTCAGCGGGGCTGTTGTGGGCGGTACCGTTTTGCGAAAACTCGCGGTAGAGCCAGTTGCGCCCCTTGCGAACCAGTTCGGCATCGTCCTTGTTGGCCGGATTGAACCACGGCAGATAGTATTTGAGGATGAGCGGCAGGCAGGACCGCCAGTATCCGGGCTTTACCAGAATGAGCCAGATGAAGCGCATCCAGAAGCGGAAACCTGTCTTGACATTGTCGGTCTTTGCATAGACGGACACATTCCGCAGGAAAATCCAAAGGAAGGAGACGATCGTTCCATTCATCGTGCCGACGCGCAGAAAATAGCGCTTCCAGGCCGGCATATCCGGAGTTGCAGCTTTCAGGACATCAAGCGCCACTGCCTTGTGCTCCAGCTCCTCCAGCGCATGCCACATCCACAGCCGGCGATAGGCGGGCGCCGCATTTTCCAACCATTCGGGATGGCGCAGCGACATGGTGGAAAACGTCGCCGTCAGATGCTCGATGGCGCAGGTCGATGCCAGCTTGTAGAGCGGATTGCCGAACATGCCGAGTGCCTGCTTGACCCGCTTCTCCATCCTCTCGACATCGTAGCCCAGCGCGATCATCGCACGATTATAGTCCTCGTGTTCGCGTGTGTGAAACGCTTCCTGGACCGCATAGCCGTTGATTTCGGCCGCCAGTTCCTTGTCCTGCAGTTTTGGCGCATAGTGCTTGAGCGAGCGGATAAAATAGCGCTCTCCCTCCGGCAAGAACACCGAAAGACCGTCGATCAAGGCCGTCTTGATGAAGTCGTCATCCAGCCAGTGACGTTGGGGATTGGAGACGATCCCGAACCGGATGTCGCGCGGAATGATATCCTCGTCATCGGAACCCGGTGAGGCTCCTGCCCATCTTGCCTGTTCAACCTGCCCCAACACCTGTTCCATGATCGCCTAGCCTTCTGCTGGTCTGCCTGGAGAATTGATGCTCCTGCATTGCGTACGCAACAATACAGGGCCCAGGATCACCCATGGGACAGAGGTTAGCGAATGCTTCATTACGAGGCAATGGTAGACACGGGGCGCGATGCGAGAAGAGTACCACCCGGCTGGGCTACTACCGGTGCATTGCGCGCCTTTAATGGGCTTTCGCCATATTGCTGCTTGAAGGCACGGGAGAACGCCGAGAGGCTGTCGAAGCCGGCGCGCAGCGCGATGTCGCGGATCGCCAGCCGCGTATCGCGCACCAGTCGGTGGGCGGTCTGCAGGCGCAGCCGCAGATAGTAGACGCCGGGACTGATGCCCAGCACCCGCGAAAACAGCAGTTCCAGCTTGCGCTGCGACAGGCCGAGCCGCACACAGAGCGCCGCCACCGAGAGCGGCCTGTCAAGCGTGCGCTCCATCAACCGGATCGCGGCGGTGATTTCCGGATCCATCGCCTCGATGCGCCCGAGCGAAACCAGGGGCTGCGCGTCTGTGGCCGCATGGGTTTCGTCGTAGACGAAGATGCTGGCGACATCGAGCGCCACCGCAGAACCGAAGCGCTGGCGGATGAGGTGCAGCATCATGTCGAACGTCGGCGATGCCCCGCCCGAGGTCCAGAACCTGCCATCGGTGACGAATCGATCGGCACGCACGGCAATATCCGGAAAGGCCTGCGCGAAATCCTCCAGTTCCTCCCAATGCGCCGTGGCTGCACGTCCGTTGACGAGGCCCGAGCGGCCAAGCAACCAACAGCCCGATTCGATCCCGGCAATGACGCCGAAATGACCTGCGGCCGACTGCAGGCTGGCGATAAACGCCCGCCCCGCATGGCGCTCGAGGTTGAAACCACCGATGATCAGCAGGACATCGCCCTGTTCGGCGGCGGTGAACCGGCCGTCCACGGCAATGCTGACCCCGCAGGTGAGCAGAACCGGCCCGCCATCCGGCGACAGGAGGCGCCAGCGAAACAGCACCTCGCCGCTGACCCGGTTTGCGGCCCGCATCGGATCGAGCACGGACGCCAGCGACATGATCGAGGATTCGGGCAGAACCACCAGAACGATATCGACGGCCTGCGTGGAAGATTGTTTGGGAGCCATTCGCAAAATGTCAAATTTTATGCGGCTCAAGTCAAATGGAAAAGGGTCGATCGGGCATGATGGTTGCCGTTAGGACCTCCTGTTGCAAGCCGCCCTGGCTTGTGGATTTTCGGAAATTCCCCTGTCCGATGTTCTTTTACCGGAGCGGGCCAGAGCGGCAGACGTGCCATTCTGGCCCGATTTTTTCATTTATTTTCAGTTTTTCTGTTGTTCAGGCAGGTCGTTGTGAAGGCGCAGCGATGTTGAAAGCGTCACCGGCAAAGGATTCCACCAGCCGGTCGTCAGGCCGGCCTGGCGCAGCGCAGCCGACGTCCAGGTGTTGCAGCCGAGAAAGGCATTGAACCAGCCCCTCGCCTCGAAGAAAACGTCATTCGTCCCATAGGAAGCGCCGGGGATTGCGACCGGAATGCCGTTCTCGCTGGCAAAGCTGCCTGCAATGAACGCCAGGAGCCTCTGATAGCCCGCTTCATCGATGTCGATCGCCGTCACCGCCGGATGCGTCCGATCGATGAGACCGGCCCGTTCGACATGCATCACCGAGCGATCGATCGTCAGGGCCTTGAACACGGGCATCGGCTTCAACTGCGACCAGGTCGGCGTCTCTATATAGAAGGCCCGCCCGCCCCAGCCGAAGATCAGATAGGCAATGTCCGGGTGGTCGATTTCAAGTCCGCTGTTCGCCAGGAAATCGAAGCGAGCCAGGAGGTTCACATCGACGGGGATGGCGATGTCGGTATGGATGGGATTGCTGAGCAGCAAAATTTCGCGCGTCGCCGGGACAGTCCTTTGCCCAGTCTCCAGGAAGGAGCGGGTGAAAAGCGGCCGCGGAACCACAGTGCCCGCCACCAGCGCAAGAGCGGCGACAACAATCACGATCCCGAAAATCCGCAGAAGCCGTCTCATCATCACGGACATCCCGGTTTTTTTCGACATTTTGAGGACAGGGAAGTGTAGGCTGGCGACCCCTGCAGGGCTCGAACCTGCGACAACCTGCTTAGAAGGCAGGTGCTCTATCCAGCTGAGCTAAGGGGCCGTTTGGAGGGAAGCATTTCCCAAAACCAAAGATAAGACGTCAATGCGTCCAGGGCTGCTGGCGGTTGAAGCGGAAATTGTCGGTGTAGGACAGGCTCTTGCGCGTCGCGTCCTTGGGGGCAATGACCCGGTATTCGATACCATTGCGCTCGGCATAGGCGACAGCGAGTTCCGCCGTCTCGAAGCTCAGCTTGACCTGCTGGCGCGTATCGGCCGAACTCGTATAGCCCATGATCGGATCGATCGTCCGCGGTGATTCCTGATCGAACTCGAGCATCCACAAATGCGTCTTGGCCTTGCCAGACTGCATGGCGGTTTTTGCGGGACGATAGATTTTCGCGGACATATTTCGGATGGCTCCACTCTTGTTCCGAGGCCGGCCAAATCGCATTGCCGACACAGCGCATTGCCATAGCGCAGATTGCGTTAAAACGGAATGACCCCCGACGGATTTTTGACCGATTTCCCGGCGTTTGGCAGCGTCAGCTTGAAACAAAAAAATCAAAGGGAGCTTTTGGCGCCTCGGCGCTTTGATCGATGGTCGGAGTGGAGAGATTTCGAACTCCCGACCCTCTGGTCCCAAACCAGATGCGCTACCAGGCTGCGCTACACTCCGTGACCGTCGATGCCGGGGAGATACACGCTTACCCCCGCCCCTGCAACAGCTAAATTTCAAGAAATTCGAGGACGCCGCATTTGACGTCAGGGCGAAGCTTCGGCCGGGCGGTTGGCGATGTGCGGTGTCTTGACGAGATCGCCGGGGGCTATGCCGAGCCGCCTGACGGTGCCGGCGTTCAGTTCCAGCACATAGGCGACAGGCAGGCCCGAATCGATGATTGCTTCCGACAGGGGAACCGCATTTTCGCGGATCGTCGCCACTCTGCCCGTCCTCGGCAATGAACAGCATATCGAGCGACAGATAGGTGTTCTTCATCCACATCATGACGCGTCTTGTCTGGCCGAAATCAAACAGCATGCCGTGGTCGGGCGCCATCTGGCGACGGTTCATCAGCCCCTGCTGACGATGATCCGCATCGACGGCCAGTTCGACCGAAAAAGCATGTTCTTTGCCATCGGCCGTGCGGATCGTCAGGCTGTCCTTTGGAAAGACGAGGTCATCTGCCTGCGCGGGACAAACACGTCAGCAACAAAAAAAGCGCCAGAAAGGCGCTTTCGAAACGGCGGCGAAGAGCAAGCCGCATCAGTGCGCACGACCGACTGGCGAGGGAACGTCGGGGTGGATTTCGGCAGCCATAAGCCCCTTGTCGCCATCGCCGAAGCGCACGAGAACCGTCTGGCCGGGGCGCAGTTCGGTAAGGCCGAAGCGACGAAGCGTTTCCATGTGAATGAAGATATCTTCGGTGCCGTCGCCCCGCGTCAGGAAGCCGAAACCCTTGGTGCGGTTGAACCACTTGACCAGAACACGTTCCAGCCCGCTCGTCGGGGTCACCTGCACATGGGTCTTGACCGGCGGCATCTGCGAGGGATGCACGGCGGTCGACTGGTCCATGGAGAGAATGCGGAATGCCTGGTAGCCACGGTCACGCTTCTGGATGAGGGCAACGACGCGCGCACCTTCCAGAACCGTCTGATAGCCATCGCGACGCAGGCAAGTGACATGCACGAGAACGTCCTGCATGCCGTTGTCAGGAATAATGAAGCCGAAGCCCTTGGCGACATCGAACCACTTGATCACGCCGGTGATCTCCAAGAGATCGAGCGCTTCGCCGAACTCCTCATCCGGTGCGACGTCTTTCGATGAAATCCTGTCCGCCATAGCCCGCCAGCCCCTCGATTACGCGTCACAAATAAATACGGTTAACTGATTCTTGAGGATCAGATTAACATCGTCCCAATGCGAATGCGCAAGCCCTTCGTTGAAATTTGCCGTGATCGCATTTGTATTTCACGAGCCTTGCCTCTGGCTTGTTGTCCGTTAGATAAAGGGCTCATTCAACACCATTCCGCAAAACAGGGACATTACAATGCGTTATCTGCACACGATGGTTCGCGTCAAAGATCTCGACGCGTCACTGCACTTTTACGGCACACTTTTCGGCCTTGTGGAAATCCGTCGCTACGAGAACGAAAAAGGCCGATTCACGCTGGTTTTCCTCGCAGCGCCCGGCGATCACGAGCACGCCAAGGGCGCGCTTTCTCCCTGCCTGGAGCTGACCTACAACTGGGACACGGAAGACTACACGGGCGGCCGCAATTTCGGCCATCTCGCCTATGAGGTCGACGACATCTACGCGACCTGCCAGCATCTGATGGACAATGGCGTGACGATCAACCGCCCGCCCCGCGACGGCCACATGGCCTTTGTCCGCTCGCCTGACGGCATATCGATCGAAATCCTGCAGAAGGGCGAAAACCTGCCGCCGCAGGAGCCATGGTCATCGATGGGCAATACCGGCGCCTGGTAAGACCCTGACTGGTAAGCTTCGCACAACAGCAAGAGGCGATAAGAAACGTTGAACGGATCCGCGCCCGCCCGGAAGACCGAATGGTTGGCATGCGCGGGCTGCTGAAACGGAAGAGAAAACGAAGACAACCGGAACTCGCGCCGGACGGCGCGGGATCCCCTCTCCTGCACAGGTTTACAAAGACCGCTTCGTTGCATACAATTTTGTGTGATTTGACGAGGGATCGGATGCTCCACCGTTCGTGATGATCGACGGCAGCGTTTTTCGGTAAGCCAGGCATCGGGAGGGGACGGCGTGGAAGGCCCGGAAGGGTCACGCCGTGGATGATGTCTTCGGCTTTGAAATGAACGGCCATGACGGCGAGATTTCTTGCGTTTGGCCGTCTTCTTTATGGAGGGCCAAGCTTTGCAGCATCGAAGGGACAAGGCGGGCAACCGGAGCCAGACGCTGTGGGCGCTTGCAGTGACAACGTCGATGCTTGTTTTGTCAGGCTGCATTTCGGCCGGTACAACGGCCAAGGATACGGCGGCCGTTCCGCCGGCAGTCGCGGAAGAAGAGGTAGCGGCCGCCACTCCGGCGACTGAAGGCGCGATGGAAGACCAGCAGGTCGTTGCGCTGGGCGCCAACGGACAGCCGGCCGATGGCACGAACGCAACTGCGATGATGCCGGCAGGCACAAACGGCCAGCCCGAATCACTGGTGCTTCAGACCAGCGGCCTCAAGGCGACATCATCCAGCATCTATGCCAGCCAGGTCGCAACGCAGGTTCCGGCCGATACAGCAGCAACGACCGGCGATACAAGCCCACTTCCAATCCTCGAAAACCAACCTGGCGTGCAGCCGGTGACCAACAGTCTTTTCCAGAGCAAGCAGCAGACTGCGGTCGAGCCTTTGCCGCTCGAAGGGGCCAGCAATTCGGTTGATGTCGCAGAGCCGGTCCAGCAGATTGCCGCTGCGGATACGATCCTGCCGGAAAACGCCGCCGCCCTTGAAATGCCGGCATCCGTACCTTTGCCGCTCAGCAGCGCGGCCGCGCTTCAGGGCGAAACATCAGGACAGCTGCATCCCGTGGAGCCTGCGCAACTGGCGTCCACCGCGACCGCCGATGCCCAGCAGACCGCTCAGCTCCCAGTCCCGGACAAGACCGGAACCGAGGAACAGGACGGCAAGGCAGGCTTTTCGCTCGCCAGCCTGTTTGCCGGCAAGCGAAAGAACAAGAATTCGTTCGACGGCGACCGATTCGGCAAGGCGACCCAGAAGACAGTCATTTCGCCGAAGGCTGCACAGGAACAACAGGTTGCCTCATTGGCCTATAACGCCCTGCCCGGCGTGCGCTCGGCATCCATGTTTGCAACGGCTGGCGATACGGAACCGGCCCATGACGACGCGAGCGGAACGATCGAAGTCGCCTCCCTGCCGGGTCTCGCGCGGCTGGCGCCAAACGGGCTCTGGCTTCAGACCGAAAAGGTCGAGACCGGCTGCTTCAAGCCGGAACTGATGCAGGTCTTGAAAATCGTCGAGAATCACTACGGCCGCAAGGTCATGGTGACCTCGGGACTTCGCGACCTGAAACACAATCGCAGTGCTGGCGGCAGGCGCCAGTCGCTGCACACGACCTGCGAAGCGGCCGATATCCAGATCCCTGGAATCAGCAAGTGGAAACTGGCCGAATATCTCCGCACGATCCCCGGTCGTGGTGGCGTCGGCACCTACTGCCACACCGAGTCTGTCCATATCGACATCGGCACGGAACGCGACTGGAATTGGCGCTGCCGCCGTCGCAAGGGCTGAGGCACTGCCGAAGTTTTGTATTTTCACCAGCATTTTCAATGACATAAATTTTATGTCATTTTTTTATCCGAAAATGGATTTTCACGCTTGCGGTCTTTCGAAGGCCTGACTATAAAGCGGCCACACAGCGCTTGCGCCCTTCGTCTATCGGTTAGGACACCAGATTTTCATTCTGGGAAGAGGGGTTCGACTCCCCTAGGGCGTACCACTGTGCTTCTCAAATCCATCGTCTGGAATTGATCGCGGAGCTGCCGGAAACGGCGGCTCCCGCGTTGATTCAAACCGGATGGGTCGGTTTTCCAACCAAGCCGCGCCTCCTTTTCAGTCCGTTGTTTTTAACGGAAAAAAGCGTGAAAAAATGCAGATTGGCGCTTGCGGGTTTCAAAGCTGCTGACTATAAGACGCCCACCTGATGCGCCCTTCGTCTATCGGTTAGGACACCAGATTTTCATTCTGGGAAGAGGGGTTCGACTCCCCTAGGGCGTACCATGGTTCTCTCCGCAAATCCGGTATGAAAAGCGTGCGCGTGACAATGCGTGCCGACGTGCAACGCTTGTTCAAAGTGCCCTTGCGGCATCCACGACACGCAATTGCACCCGACGGGAACCCTGCCACAGATCAGCCGAGATAGAGCCGGCGACATGGATCGACAGCCCGCGTGACGACAGCAGGAAGTCGCCGAGCGGCGTCTCCAGCGCACGAAAGGCAATGCCTTCGAGCCGCGATCCGTCCAGTCCTTCCAGCGTCACCTTGACGTGGTTGATGCCGACCTGGCGTGCGTCGCGCAACCGGTGTCCCGGCAGCGCAAAGACCGGCTGCGCATGGCCGGAGCCATAAGGGCCGGCCAGTTCCAGCTGGTCGATCAAGGCGAGGTTTGCGCCGGAGGCACCGAGTGCACCGTCAATCTTGAGTGTCTGGACGGAAACGAGATCGCGCACCGCGGCCTCGCCCTTCTCCTCGAAGAAATGCCGCAGCCGCCCGAGATTGGCGCGCTCGACGGTCAGGCCTGCCGCCATGGCATGACCGCCGCCCTTGACGAGAAGCCCGTTGTCGACAGCCGTGCGTACCATGCTTACCCATATCAAACCCGCTGATCGAACGGCCGGAGCCTGTGCCCCTGCCGTTCGGATCGAAGGCAATGGCGAAGGCCGGGCGCCGGAATTTTTCCTTGATGCGGGCGGCAAGCAGGCCGACGATGCCGGGATGCCAGTTTTCCCGTGCCGTGACGATGACCGACGCGGTGTCGCCGGTTCCGTACTCCGCCAGAACTTCCGCCTCGGCCTCAGCCAGCATGACGGCCTCCATGGCCTGGCGCTCGCGGTTGAGCTCATCCAGCCGCTCGGCGATCTGCTCTGCCTCTGCCGTGTCCTCAAGCGTCAGCAACCGGCTGCCAAGGGCCGCATCGCCGATCCGGCCACCGGCATTGATGCGCGGACCGACGAGAAAGCCGAAATGATAGGGTGTTACCGGGCCGCCAAGCCCCGCCTTGCGGAAAAGCGCCGAGAGTCCGGGGTTCTGCATATGGCGCGCGGCAACCAGTCCCTTGACGACATAGGCCCGGTTCAAGCCCTTCAAGGGAACGACATCGCAGACCGTTGCCAGGGCGACGATATCGAGCAGGGCGAGAAGATCGAAGCTGCCGGCCCGCTTGTCGCCTTTCGCACGCAACAAGCGCAATGCATTGACGAGAACCAGGAAGACGACGCCGGCGGCGCAGAGATGCCCCTGCCCCGACAGATCGTCCTCCCGGTTCGGATTGACCAGCGCATGGCAGGGAGGCAGCGCGGTGCCCACCTGGTGATGGTCGATCACCACGACGTCGATGCTGCGCGCTCAGCAGCGACGGCGAGCGATTCCTGGCTGGTCGAGCCGCAATCGACCGTCACGATCAGCTGTGCGCCATCATCGATCAGCTGGTTGATCGCGGCCGGATTGGGACCATAGCCTTCGAAAATCCGGTCGGGAATGTAGATTTCCGCGTCAATGCCGAAATGCCGGAGGAACCGGAACATCAACGCTGAGGACGCAGCGCCGTCGACATCGTAGTCACCGAAGATGGCGATTTTCTCGCGCCGCTCGATGGCCAAAAGCAAGCGCTCCGCTGCCTTGCGGCAATCCGTCAGCGTGTCGGGATCGGGCATCAGGGAGCGCAGGGTCGGATCGAGGAAAGCCACCGCATCGTCCTGCACGACACCGCGCCCGGCCAGAACCCGCGCGATCAGATCCGAGAATGCCGTGCACCTGGCTGATGGCCAGGGCGCGGTTCTGGCCTGCCTGATCGAGCCGCGAGACCCAGCGCTGGCCGGTGACCGAGTGCTCGACGCCCAGAAATGCCCGCTGGACCGGATCGACCATTTCACTCATTGCATGCGCCCCTTTATCCTGGTCTTCACCTAGCGCTTTTTCGCGAACGACCAAACCCCTAAACGACCGCCCCCTAAACGCATAAGGGCCCTGCCGGCATGATCGCTGGCAGGGCCCTTGCTGGTTTGCGACCTGTTCCTGGCTCAGGCGACTTTCGGGCGCTCGATGCGGATGACCTGCGGTTCGCCGACGAGGTAGCCCTCGCTCTTGATCGCAGGCGACGGCCTTGCGGACCGAATCCTCCATCGTCGCATGGGTGACGAGAATGATGGTCTGCGGCTCGCCGGTCTCGGTGTGCGTCTTCGAACGCTGGACGATCGATTCGAGCGAGATCCTGTTTTCGGCCATGCGCGTCGCGATGCTGGCGAAGACGCCGGTCCGGTCGACGCACCGTCAGACGGATGAAGTAACCGCCTTCATGGCTCTGGATCTGCGCACGCGTATAGGGCTCGAGCGGCTGTGGCCGGGCGGCCGAGCGCTGGCACGGTCTGGGCGCCGGGGCGGCTCTTGGCGATATCGGCGATGTCGCCGAGCACGGCAGAGGCCGTCGCATTGCCGCCGGCGCCGGGGCCGACCATCAGCAGTTCGCCGAGAATATCGGATTCGATCGCGACCGCATTGGTGACGCCATCGACCTGGGCGATGACCGAATCGAGCGGCACCATGGTCGGGTGCACGCGCTGTTCGATCCCGCTTTCGGTGCGCTGGGCCACGCCCAGCAGCTTGATGCGGTAGCCGAGATCGGCGGCAGCATGGATATCCTCGATCGAGATATTGGTGATGCCTTCGAGATAGATGTCATCGGCGGCAATCTGTCGTGCCGAAAGCAAGGCGTGGTCAGGATCGACAGCTTGTGGGCCGTGTCATTGCCTTCGATGTCGAAAGCCGGATCGGCTTCGGCATAGCCGAGCCGCTGGGCTTCCTTCAGGCAGGCCTCGAAGGACAGGCCTTCCTTCTCCATCTTGGTCAGGATGTAGTTGCAGGTGCCGTTCATGATGCCGTAGACGCGGGAAATCGTGTTGCCGGTCAGCGATTCGCGCAGCGCCTTGATGACCGGAATACCGCCGGCAACAGCGGCCTCATAGTTCAGCAACGCGCCATTCTCTTCGGCAATGCCGGCAAGCTCGACGCCGTGGCGTGGCAAGCAGCGCCTTGTTGGCGGTGACGACATGGACGCCGCGGGAAAGGGCTGCCTTCACGGCCGAATAGGCCGGATCGCCCGCCCCGCCCATCAGTTCGACGAAGACGTCGATATCGGCACTTGCCGCCAAGCGACTGAGCATCGGCAAACCAGCTGATCGTCGGAAAGATCGATGCCGCGATCACGGGTCTTGTCGCGGGCGGTGACAGCGACGACCTCGATCGGCCGACCGCAGGTCGTCGCCAGCATGTCGCGGCGCTCGTGAAGAATGCGGACCAGCGAGGCACCAACGGTTCCCAAGCCCGCAATGCCGATTTTAAGGGCATCTGCCATTACAAATTCCTAACAGTGAGAGAGCGCCCCGCCCAAGACGGCGGAGCATTTCGGCGGAGACGACGGGAAACCGCGTCCTAGCGATGAGCGTTCAGCGAGATGACGTTGTGCAACGTATCGTCGGCCGTCGAGAGAAACTTCTTGATGCTGCGCGCCGCCTGGCGGATGCGGTGTTCGTTCTCGACCAGCGCGATGCGGACATAGTCGTCGCCCATGCTCGCCGAAGCCGATACCCGGCGCAACGGCGACGTCGGCCTTTTCGACCAGCAGCTTGGAAAACTCCAGCGAGCCGAGATGGCGGAACTTTTCCGGGATCTTTGCCCAGGCGAACATGGTGGCGGCCGGCGGCGGCACTTCGAAGCCCGCCTTGCCGAAACTTTCGACCATGACGTCGCGGCGGCGCTTGTAGATGTTGCGGACCTCGGCAATATCGGAGCCGTCGCCGTTCAGCGCATGGGTCGCGGCCACCTGGATCGGCGTGAAGGCGCCGTAATCGAGATAGGACTTGACGCGCGTCAGCGCCGAGATCAGGCGTTCGTTGCCGACAGCAAAGCCCATGCGCCAGCCGGGCATGGAAAAGGTCTTGGACATGGACGTGAACTCGACCGTGTTGTCGATGGCGCCTGGAACTTCAAGCACCGATGGCGGCGGGTTGTCCGTCGAAATAGATTTCCGAATAGGCCAGATCGGACAGGATGATGATGTCATGCTTCTTCGCGAAGGCGACGACTTCCTTGTAGAAATCGAGCGTCGCCACATGCGCCGTCGGGTTCGACGGATAGTTGATGATCAGCGCGATCGGCTTCGGGATCGAATGGCGGACGCCCGCTCCAGCGGCGGGAAGAAGGTCTCATCCGGCTCGACCGAAATCGAGCGGATGACGCCGCCGGTCATCAGGAAGCCGAAGGCATGGATCGGATAGGTCGGGTTCGGGCAAAGGATGACGTCGCCGGGCGCGGTAATCGCCTGCGCCATGTTGGCAAAGCCTTCCTTGGAGCCGAGCGTCGCGACGACCTGCGTATCCGGATTGAGCTTCACGCCGAAGCGGCGCGCATAATAGGCGGCCTGGGCGCGGCGAAGACCGGGAATGCCCTTGGAGGAGGAATAGCGATGGGTACGCGGATCCTGGACCGCCTCGCACAGCTTGTCGACGATCGACTGCGGGGTCGGGAGATCGGGATTGCCCATGCCGAGATCGATGATGTCAGCACCACCCGCTCGCGCGCTTGCCTTCAAACGGTTGACCTGTTCGAAAACGTAAGGCGGCAGACGCCGGACTTTGTGAAACTCTTCCATCTCTAAACCTCGTCTTGCGCGGTCTCCATGCCCTTGCAGAATCATGCGTGCAAGGAGAAGCGCGCGGTGCAATCAGGCCCACGCGGCCATGAAACGCTTTGCGTCCAATTCACTCGAAACGCAAGTGCTAATTCTGTATCTGCTTCAGGGTATCGGCGCCGTGATTGGCAGCCAAAGCCTGCAATTCACGCTTGCGGCGCTGGTATTCGGCTTCCGATATCGAACCTGAGGCGCGGGCCGAACCCAAGGCTGTCAGATGCGCCTGAAGACCGGCCGCTTCATCATTGCTCATCTGTGCGGTTGCCGCGGGTCGTGCCCCCTCGATCACGGGGTAGACATCCGGATTGACTGGCGCTGTCATCGTTGCCGAATAGAGCGCAGGGCTGCTCGCGAGAGGATGTCGAACTGCAGCCGCTTGCCATCAGCGATATGCCTGCCAATCCCGCGGCGGCTGCGATCCGGATCACCGCTGATTTCCCCGTCTTGTTCATTACGACCCCTGCTGATCCGATTTTTGCCCGCCATGTCACAGATCGTCCGACATCAAGACCGATCCAACATGCGCTGGCACTTGTAATCATTTTAAGGCAGAATGTAAAAAGACAAAACAAACAAGAGACTGTGGAGGAAACCGGGTGGCAGAAGACAGGAAGGCCGAAGGCATGACCGGCGAAACTGCCGATGGCTTCGGCAGTTTCGACCCGAAATCCGTCGATCCCTATATCGTCAAGGACCCGGAAGCCCTGGCGATCAACCTCGCCCGCACGGTCGAAAATCTCGGCAAGGCAGCCTCCGCATGGCTGGCGCCGCGGGAAAGCGGCGAAAAGACCGATCTCGTCGCCGAACCGGTGGCCGACATGGTCAAGACCCTGTCGAAAGTGTCCGAATACTGGATATCAGATCCGCAGCGGACGCTGGAAGCGCAGACCCACCTGCTCGGCAGCTATTTCTCGATCTGGTCTCGAACGCTTCAGAAGATGAGCGGCGAAACCGTCGCCGATCCCGCCGACATACCGCGCAACGACAAGCGATTCTGCGGATGCGGACTGGGTGAAGAACCCGTTCTTCGATTTTCTGCGGCAGGCCTATCTTGTGACCGTCGACTGGGCCGACAAGATGGTGCGGGATGCCGAAGGGCTGGACGAACACACCCGCCACAAGGCCGCATTTCTACGTCCGCCAGATTTCCAGCGCACTTGTCGCCGGCCAATTTCGTGACGACCAATCCGCAGCTCTACCGGGAAACGGTCGCCTCCAGCGGGGCCAATCTCGTCAAGGGCATGCAGATGCTGGCGGAGGATATCGCGGCCGGCAAGGGCGATCTGCGCCTGCGCCAGACCGACACCAGCAAATTCGCCGTTGGCGAAAACATGGCGATCACGCCCGGCAAGGTCATTGCCCAGAGCGATGTCTGCCAGATCATCCAATATGACGCCGTCGACGGAAACCGTGCTGAAGCGTCCGCTGCTGATCTGCCCGCCCTGGATCAACAAATTCTACGTGCTCGATCTCAATCCGCAGAAGTCCTTCATCAAATGGTGCGTGGACCAGGGGCAGACGGTGTTCGTCATCTCCTGGGTCAACCCCGATGAACGCCATGCCAACAAGGATTGGGAATCCTATGCCCGCGAAGGCATCGGCTTTGCGCTCGACACGATCAAGAGCTGCGACCGGCGAGAAAGAGGTGAATGCGATCGGCTATTGCGTCGGCGGCACGCTGCTTGCCGCCACGCTTGCGCTGCATGCGCAGGAAGGTGACAGGCGCATCCGCTCGGCAACCCTGTTCACGACACAGGTCGATTTCACCTATGCCGGCGACCTCAAGGTGTTTGTCGATGAGGAGCAGATCGCCCAGATCGAAGCGCGAATGAAGGAAACGGGCTATCTCGACGGATCGAAGATGGCGACGGCCTTCAACATGCTGCGCGCCTCGGATCTGATCTGGCCCTATTTCGTCAACAACTACCTCAAGGGTCAGGATCCGATGCCCTTCGACCTGCTCTACTGGAATTCCGACTCGACGCGCATGCCGGCGGCCAACCATTCCTTCTATCTGCGCAATTGCTATCTCGACAACAATCTGACGCAAGGGCAAGATGAAGCTCGCGGGCAAGACGCTCTCGCTGAAGGACGTCAAGATCCCGATCTACAATCTGGCCGCCAAGGAAGACCATATCGCGCCCGCAAAATCCGTCTTTGTCGGCAGCCAGTTCTTCGGCGGCGATGTCACCTACGTCATGGCCGGCTCCGGGCATATTGCCGGCGTCGTCAATCCGCCGGACAAGGGCAAATACCAGTTCTGGACAGGCGGCAAGGTCGAAGGCGCTTTCGAGGACTGGGTCAAGTCCGCGCAGGAAACGCCGGGATCCTGGTGGCCGCACTGGCAGACCTGGATCGAGAACCTCGAGGGTGAGCGGGTGCCGGCGCGCAAGACCGGCGGCAAGCTCAATTCGATCGAGGAAGCTCCGGGATCCTATGTTCGCGCCCGCGCCTGAGGGCACAGATCGCGGATGATCTTCCAGACCCCGCTGGTGCCGGCCACCCTCGTGCAGCGCTACAAGCGCTTTCTGTTCGATGCCGTTCTCGACGACGGCCGGGCGATCACCGGCTTTTGCCCCAATACCGGCTCCATGCGCGGGCTGACGGCGCCCGGGTCACGCGATCTGGCTATCGGAGCATGACAGCCCGACGCGCAAGCACCGGTACATGCTCGAACTTGTCGGCGTCGGCGATACCCTAGTCGGCGTCAACACCGGCCTGCCCAACCGGATTGCCGAGGAAGCGATCAGGACCGGACAGGTCGGAAATCTCGCGGACTACGCCACGCTCCGGCGCGAGCAGACGTATGGTCGTAACTCACGTATCGACATGCTGCTCTCGGATCCGGACAGGGGGCTTGCCTATGTCGAGGTGAAAAACGTGCATTTCAGCCGCGCCCAGGGTCTGGCGGAATTTCCGGACAGTCCGACGGCGCGTGGCGCAAAACATCTGGAAGAACTGGGCGACATGGTGGAAGCCGGCCATCGCGGCATCATGCTCTACCTCATCCAAAGAGCCGATTGCGACCGCTTCCGCATCTGCGGCGATCTTGATCCCGTCTATGCAAAGGCGTTCCGCAGGGCGCTTGCGCGCGGTGTCGAGACTTTCGCCTTGAAATGCGGGGTTTCCCCGCAGCAAATTGCACCGGAGGGGTTGATCGCGATGGACGAACCCGCCTTTGCTGATCTATGACAATTTGCAAAGACAACTGAAAGTTCTGCAATGGTGACCTATATCGAGGCGTCCGCCGCCCCCCTCAAGAACACCGGCGTCATCCGCCTTTACAAGCCGGAAGATTTCGAGGGCCTGCGCCGCGCCTGCCAGTTGACGGCGCGTTGCCTCGACGAACTTGCCCCGCTGGTCAAGCCGGGCGTCACCACCGATGAAATCGACCGCTTCGTCTTCGATTTCGGCATGGACCATGGCGCCCTGCCCGCGACGCTCAACTATCGCGGCTACACGAAATCCTCGTGCACATCGATCAACCACGTCGTCTGTCATGGCATTCCCGACGAAAAGCCGCTGCGCGAAGGCGACATCGTCAATATCGACGTGACCTATATCATCGATGGCTGGCATGGCGATTCCAGCCGCATGTATCCGGTCGGTACGATCAAGCGTGCGGCAGAACGGCTGCTCGAAGTGACGCATGAATGCCTGATGCGCGGCATTGCCGCCGTCAAGCCCGGTGTCAGGACCGGTGCCATCGGCCAGGCGATCCAGACTTTTGCAGAAGCCGAGCGCTGTTCCGTTGTCCGCGACTTTTGCGGCCATGGCGTCGGACGGCTGTTCCACGATGCTCCCAATATCCTGCATTACGGCCGCGACAATGAGGGGCCGGAGATGCGCGAAGGCATGATCTTCACCATCGAACCGATGATCAATCTCGGCCGGCCGCATGTGAAGGTGCTGCAGGACGGATGGACGGCTGTCACGCGTGACCGGTCGCTGTCTGCACAATACGAGCACACAGTCGCGGTCACGGCCGATGGCTGCGAAATCTTCACCCTGTCCCCGGGCGGGCTCGACCGGCCCGGTCTCCCGGCTTGAGGATTTCATGACAAAGCCCCCCTCCACTTCCGACAGCGGGATTTCGCAACCGGCGGACGAAAGGGGGTTTTTCGCAGAGCAGCAGCCAAAGCGCCTGAATCTCGATGCTCCGGCAAAGACGGCCGACGACGCGCATTACCACGGTCACCGGGAACGGCTTCGCACCCGCTATCGCGACAATGGCGACACCGCGCTTGCCGATTATGAAATCCTCGAATTGCTGCTGTTCCGGCTGATTCCGCGCCGCGATACCAAACCGATCGCCAAGGCGTTGCTTGACCGGTTCGGTACCCTGGCCGGCGTCTTCGGGGCGCCGCCTGCCCTGCTGCAGGAGGTCAAGGGCATCGGCGAGGCAGTCGCGCTCGATCTGAAACTCGTGGCGACCGTGGCGCACCGGATGCTGAAAAGCGAGCTGAAGGGCAAGCAGGTTCTCGCCTCCTGGTCATCCGTGATCGAATACTGCCATGCCGCGATGGCGCATGAGACACGCGAACAGTTCCGCATCCTGTTCCTCGACAAGCGCAACGCGCTGATCGCCGACGAGGTGCAGCAGACGGGAACCGTCGATCACACGCCGGTCTATCCACGCGAAGTGGTCAAGCGTGCGCTCGAACTCTCGGCGACGGCGCTGATCCTCGTCCACAACCATCCGTCAGGGGATCCGACGCCATCGCGTGCCGATATCGACATGACCAAGATGATCATCGATACGGCCAAGCCGCTCGGCATCACCGTTCATGACCATATCATCATCGGCAAGGACGGCCATGCCAGCCTCAAGGGGCTGCGGCTCATCTGAGGCTGGACCGGGTCAGAGCCATTTCGCCTTGCGGAACATGCGGTAGAGCATGCCGCAGACGAAGAAGATGAACAACAGCACGATGAAATAGGCATAGGGCAGTTTCAGTTCGGGCATTTCCTCGAAGTTCATCCCGTAAATGCCGGCGACCGCAGTCGGCACGGCGAGGATCGCGGCCCAGGATGCGAGCTTGCGGGAAATTTCGGTCTGCTCGGACTGGCCGATCATCAGGCTCGCCTCGAAGGTGAAGGCAAGCACTTCCCGCAGCGTGTCGATATCCTCCTGGACGCGACGCACATGGTCGGTCACGTCGCGGAACAGCGCGTGCAGCGAGGCATCCATGCCGGGCAGATCGAGATGCTCGTGACGGCGGCAGACATCGACCAGCGGCACCACGGCGTTGCGCAGTCGCAGCAGGCTGCGACGGAGCATGTAGAGCCGCTCGATATCCTTCTTGTCGAGACGCTCGCGCAAAAGACGCTCCTCAAGCTCCTCGACCTCCGAATGAATGCCTTCCAGCACCGGCATGTAATTGTCGACGATGAAATCGAGGATGGAATAAAGGATGTAGTTCTCACCATGCGCGAGCGAAGCCGGAGAGGCTTCGCAGCGTTGCCGCACGAGATTGTAGGATGTCGATGGCCCGTGCCGGACGGACACGACATAGCCACGACCGACGAACAGATGCGTTTCGCCGAACACGATCTCATCCTTGGCCATATGCGCGGTGCGCGCGACGACGAAGATCGAATCGCCGTAGATCTCAAGCTTGGGACGCTGGTGGGCGTGGCTGGCATCCTCGATCGCCAGATCATGCAGGCCGAACTCCGCCTGGACTTCGCGCAACAGCTCGTCATCAGGTTCATGCAGGCCGATCCAGACCACAGCCTTCTCACGGCCCTTCCACTTGTGCGCGTCCCTGATCTCGATGTCGCCGACACGCTGGCCGTTTTCATAGACGGCAGCGGCAATCACACCCGGCCGGTTGCAGGGTTTTATCGGCGACGCCGGTTCTGGCGAAACAGGATGTGGTTCGATCCCACCGCGAGCACTCTGCCGATCCTGCAAAACCATGGCCTGCCTCCCTTCACCACCAGCAGATCATGACGGGAACAACTGCCCGTCATGCCTGCAAACCTGCCTCCCCGGCCCATGCTTGAAACTATATGCGCTTTATACGAAATAAACATCCGTCAGTCCCGTGACTGCGCGCGACGGTTTATGAAACTGTAAGATTGACGCACTAGACTCTTGTGCGCGACATTTGCCGCATTGCACAACGATTCTTTCCTCTTCACCGGAAGCGTTTCATGACCCAGTACGATCTCGTCGTTGTCGGCAGCGGGCCCGCGGGGCGTCGCGGCGCCATTCAGGCCGCAAAGCTCGGCAAGAAGGTTCTCGTCATCGAGCAGGGAAAACGGGTGGGCGGTGTTTCCGTGCACACCGGTACGATCCCGTCGAAGACGCTGCGCGAAACCGCGCTCAACCTGACCGGCTGGCGGGAACGCGGCTTCTATGGCCGGGCCTACAGGGTCAAGCAGGAAATCAGCGCAGACGACCTGCGCCGGCGGCTTGCTGATCACGCTCGACCATGAAGTCGAGGTGCTGGAGCACCAGTTTGCCCGCAACCGCGTGCACAACATTCGCGGCAAGGCGAGCTTCATCGATCCGCAGCGGCTGGAAATCATCAAGGACGATGGCGAGCGGGTCGAAGTGACCGCGACCAGCATCCTTCTGGCCGTCGGCACCAAGCCGTTCCGCCCGAGCTACATCCCGTTCGACCACAAGTCGATCCTCGACAGCGACGAGCTCCTGGAAATCACCGACCTGCCCCGCTCCATGGTGGTGATCGGCGCCGGCGTCATCGGCATCGAATATGCAACGATCTTCAGCGCGCTCGACACGGCCGTAACCGTGATCGACCCGAAGGCGACGATGCTGGACTTCATCGACAAGGAGATCGTCGAGGACTTCACCTATCAGCTGCGCGACCGCAACATGAAGCTGATGCTGGGCCAGAAGGCCGACAAGGTGGAGAAGCTTGCCGGACGGCAAGTGTTCGCGTCACGCTCGACAACGGGCGGATCATCAATTGCGAAATGGTGCTGTTTGCCGCCGGCCGCATGGGCGCGACCGATACGCTGAACCTGGCAGCCGCCGGGCTCGAGGCCGACAGCCGCGGTCGTCTCAGCGTCAATCCGGAGACCTTCCAGACAACCGTCCCGAACATCTATGCGGCCGGCGACGTCGTCGGCTTTCCGAGCCTCGCCTCGACCTCGATGGAACAGGGCCGTATCGCTGCCCGCGTCGCCGTCGGCGTGATTGCCAAGGAGCCACCGAAGTACTTCCCCTACGGCATCTACGCCGTTCCGGAAATCTCGACCTGCGGCCTGACGGAAGAAGAAGTCAAGGAGCGCGGCATCCCATACGAATGCGGCATCGCCCGCTTCCGCGAAACCTCGCGCGGCCACATCATGGGCCTCGATTCCGGCCTGCTCAAGATGATCTTCTCGCTGAAGACCCGCCGCCTGCTCGGCGTCCACATCGTCGGCGAAGGTGCGACCGAACTCGTGCATATCGGACAGGCAGTCCTGAACCTGAAGGGCACGGTCGAATACTTCGTTGAAAACACCTTCAACTATCCGACCCTGGCCGAGGCCTACAAGATCGCCGGTCTGGATGCGTCGAATCGCATGGGCGAGCCGAAGTAGGACACAAGACGGCGAATAACCACTGCTGCTTCTGGAGGTTGTTCGCGGTGAAAATTCTGTCACTCAACATCTGGGGCGGAATGCTGCATGCGCCATTGCTTCAATATCTGAGCCAGGTGGATGCCGATATACTCTGCCTGCAGGAGGTTTCCCGGGCCCCTGACGCACGCCACGAATGGCTGACCTATCGCGATGGTGGGGTCGAATTGCAACAGCGATCGCATCTCTATGAAGAGATTGCGGCTGTGCTTCTGCGTCACGACGGGTTTTTCTGCCCGGCGGCGCGTGGTGAACTTGAGGACGGGGATGGGGTCTGCTGGCAGGAATTCGGGCTGGCAACTTTCGTGCGCAAGGGCATTCCCGTGACAGGTCAGGCGCTCGACTTTATCCATGGACAGTACGCAGCCGACGGTTTCGGCGACCATCCCCGTTCGCGCAACGCCCACTGCCTCAAAGTTTTCGACGTCGCTGCCGGTTCACCCCTCACCGTGGTCAATCTTCATGGCTTGCGCGACCCCGCCGGCAAGGCTGACAGCCCCGCCCGACGCGCCCAGGCCTTGGCGCTGATCTCGCTGATCGGTCGGATCTGGGCACCGGGCGAGCGTCTGGTGGTCTGTGGCGATTTCAACCTATTGCCGGACAGCGAAACCTTCACATTGCTCAAGCACCTTGGTCTCACCGACCTCGTGACGAGCCGAGGCTTCACGGACACGCGCACCTCGCACTACAAGAAGAATGGCCGCTATGCAGACTATATGCTGGCGACCCCGGACGTCGAAGTGACATTCTTTGATGTCGTCGCCGAGCCGGAGGTTTCCGATCACCGCGCCTTGCTGCTGGATATCGGGTAGCGCCTCGCTGCTTTGGTTCGAGGCGGGTTTCGACCGGTCCGATCGGGCTTTCGATCTTCTCAGGACCAGACCATCATTGTGCAAAACTCCACAACGCAAAAGGCCGCCCACAAGGGACGGCCTCCTGAAAATCAAGGTTCTGAAGTTTACTCGGCGCTGTCGTCAGCGGCCTTCTTCTTCGGAGCAGCCTTCTTCTTCGGTGCGGCTTCTTCGCCTTCGGCGGCTTCAGCCTTGTGCAGCCTTCTTCTTCGGAGCAGCCTTCTTGCGCTTCGGACTGCGGCGTCGTCGTCCTCGTCGTCGGCCATCAGTTCTTCCTTGGTGACGGTCTTGTCGGTGACGCGAGACTTCAGCCAGCAGGTGATCGACGACCTTTTCTTCGAAGATCGGCGCGCGCAGCGAAGCGGCGGCACCCGGGGTCTTCGGAAGTAGTCGATGATTTCCTTTTCCTGGCCCGGGAACTGACGCAGCTGGTCATAGAGCGAACGCTGCATTTCCTCGTCGGTCACCTCGACGCCGGCCTTTTCGCCGATTTCGGAGAGAACGAGGCCAAGGCGAACGCGGCGCTCGGCCAGCTTGCGGTATTCGTCGCGGGCCTCTTCTTCCGTCGTGTCTTCGTCTTCGAAGGTCTTGCCGGACTGGTGCGAGATCGGTGTTGATCTGGCGCCAGATGTTTTCGAACTCGGCATCAACGAGGCGCTGCGGCGTGTCGAACTGGTAGAGTTCGTCCAGCTGGTCGAGGATCTGACGCTTGACCTTCTGGCGGGTCACCGAGCCGTACTGGCTTTCGATCTGGCCGCGGACGATTTCCTTCAGCTTGTCAGCCGATTCGCAGGCCGAGCTTGGTGGCCAGTTCGTCGTTGATCTCGACTTCGGCGGCGCTTGCGACGTCCTTGACGGTGATGTCGAAGGTGGCTTCCTTGCCGGCAAGGTTTGCAGCCGGATATTCAGCCGGGAAGGTCACGGTGATGACCTTTTCGTCGCCAGCCTTGAGGCCGACGAGCTGCTCTTCGAAGCCCGGGATGAAGCGGTTGGAACCGAGAACCAGCTCTGCGTCTTCGTCCTTGCCGCCGTCGAAGGCTTCGCCGTCGACCTTGCCGAGATAATCCATCGTGACGCGGTCGCCATTGGCGGCCTTGCCCTTCTTGGTTTCGTAAGTGCGGGCGCTTTCGGCGATCTTCAGGATCTGCTCGGTGACTTCCGATTCGGCGATCTCGACGACTTCGCGCGTGACCTTGATGCCGTCGATGTCCTTCAGTTCGATCGCCGGGATGACTTCATAGGAAAGCGTGAATTCGAAATCGGCCTCAGCCGACAGGATCTTTTCGGCTTCGGCCTCGTCCTCGGTCATTGCGACTTCCGGCTGGGTCGCCGACTTCTCGCCGCGGCCCGACAGGATTTCGGTCGGCTGGTCACGAACGATTTCGTTGACGAGCTCGGCCATGATCGACTTGCCGTACATCTTCTTCAGATGGGCGACCGGAACCTTGCCCGGACGGAAACCATTGATGCGGACCTTGTCCTTGGTTTCGGCGAGACGCTCGTTCATCCGAGCTTCCATGTCCTTGGCCGGAATGACGACCTTGAGTTCGCGCTTCAGCCCTTCAGCGAGCGTTTCGATAACCTGCATGTTCATAACCTTCATTTCACGTTGACAGGGCCCTGTCAGTGTTCTTTTTCTGAAAAGCACCTGAGCCGATCCATTTGCCGGGAGTGGCTTTACGCAATTCGGTGGCCATTTTGCCAAGCAAAATGGCGCACTTTGTCCTCGACCGACACCAAAGACTTCACGTCTTCGGCATCCCTTTAATTCTGGTGCGGGTAGAGAGACTTGAACTCCCACGCCTTGCGGCACCAGAACCTAAATCTGGCGTGTCTACCAATTTCACCATACCCGCGTTCAGAACACCGAACCGCCTGATCTCTACATATCCGTAGCCCGTCGCGGCAATAAAACGCCAGCAAATAGCCACGCACAGGGTCAAAGGCGTTCCCGAGCGCGGCGTCTCTATATCACCCGTTTTCCACGGATCAAAGGAAAAATGCGGGAAATACCCTTGTTGTCTCCCGGCGATGTCACAGAGGCGTCTTAATAGAGCGGCTCTTCATAAAGCGGCTTGCCATCGATGGCGATCAGGCGGATCTGCATCGTGCCCGCATCATCGACGCTGGCCGTGACCGACAGGGCACTGGCGTTGCGCGCCTCTTCCAGGACGAGCCCCTCACCTTCCGGCACGTAATAGCGCTCGATGCCGTATTCGACGCTGATCGTCGATTGCGGCGCGTCGGGCGTCGGGTAGTAGTAGAAGGGCTGCGTGCGGGCAATCAACGATCCGGCTTTTGCCGGAAGATCGGCAAACGAGGCTTCGGAGACGGTCCAGAAGCCGTCCGCCTGCTTTTCCAGCCGGACCGACATCTGCGCATCGGTGGCTTCCTTTGGAAAGCCGCCGATTACCTTGTCCGCGGGAATGGTCGAGATGTCATAGGCGAGCGTAACATAGTCGCCGCGCAGCAGATCGCGTGGATCGACCGGAACGGTTTTCAGAACGACATCCGTTCCGTTGCGCAGGATCGAGGCGCGGCTTTCGATCATGTAGCCGAGGAAAGCCGTTTGCAGAAGGGCGACGAGGACGGCTGCAAATAGCGGCTGGATCAGGGGTTTGCGCGTGGCGAACAGCATCTTACATTCCCTCTGCGACGGGCTTGGCGGAAAATCGCTTTTCGAGCCGAATGACGATCCAGGCAATCAAGGCCACGACGATGCCTGAAATCAGGAAGAAACCGGATGTTCCGAGAATGGAGCCAAGCGTTTCCGAGGCGATATACAGCGTCTCCCCCGCAAAGACCGCATAGCCGAGATAACGCACCGCGCCATTCATCCGTCCGGCAATGCCGATGCCAGCAAGCGAGACGGCGAGCGCAACCGCCCGGATGACGATATCCGCCCCGAGACCGTCAACCTCAAGGTGGAGGGCGGCCAATCCGATGAGCGCCAGCAGGAAAGCGTAAAAGGAAGGTGCTGCCCCCGCCTGGCGCGCCAGCCTGTAAAGCGGCGAGGCCGGCAGGCTTGCAGCCAGGAAACAAACGAGACCGACGATAAAGAATACCAGCGCAAGCCACTGCTCGGAAATCTCGATATAGAGCCAGCCCAGCCAGCCCAGCATCAACAGATAGGCCAGATGCCTGGCCCGACTGGCGCCGGTGTAGCGCACCAGAGCGATCACGACAACGCAGAACAAGGGCACCAGATAGATGATGCCGGTGCCCTCGAACGTCGTTTCATTTTCAATGATCAGCGCGCCGAAGACAGCCCAGGACAGGAAACCGGAGACGACCGTCAGAGCGCCGGACCGGAACGCAATCGTGGCGACACAGGCGGCGGCGAACCAGACCAGCATGGAATCCACTGTATCGCCCGACAGGTGATACATCTGCCCGACCAGGGCGATCGCACCACCGAAGGTCATGGTGCCCATGACCAGAAAAGCAGCGCCGACGCCGTTCAACCCGCGACCGAGGCAGAGCCCCGCCGAGATATAGAACATCCAGATCAGCGCGCCGATGCCAACGACACGGGTTATCCGCGGCAGCGCATCCCAATTGGCAGCGACCAAGCAGCAGGATAGCGGCCGACAGGAGCACAGCAGCAAGCGTCAGGAGCACGCGCCCGACGCTAAAACTGCTGTCCCGGGTATCATATTCCGCCAGCATTGCTTGCGCTGCCGTTTCAGACACCAGACCTTTCGACACCCAGAGCGCAAAATCCCGCTCGATCCGACCGCGATACATACCTGTCCCCACATCCACGTCAGAGCTAAGCCAATCCTGGCCAAAATTTCAATGGGCGGCGCGTGCCGACCCGAACGGCAAACTGCCATTGCCATTAACCATTCGTAAAGGGCTTCGTGCGATTCTATGACAAAGCGAACAGAGCATAACAACGGATACGGTCATGAGACCGGCGCAGACTTCCATGATGAGAAGGCACTGCAGTTACCGATAGCCTGATCCTGTATCCAGATCGATACATACGCCAATTCCTGTTGATAAGCGCACCCCGGCAATGCCCAGGCGCTCCCGACAAGAAGAGGCAGAGCCCCGGACATATGTCCGCTATTGAATTCGGAGCGACGCACTCCTCCTCCCGGTGGCGTTCCGATCTGATTGGCAACGCCCTCCTCCCGGCTGCCAATCACCTCAAATGACGCCCGCTGGATCTCCTCCCCCAGCGGGCGTTATTCGTTTTCCGGGCGGCACACCGCACTCTGGAATCGACCAGATTTTAAGCAACAATGCTCGGCAACGGCCGTCGTTATGCTCCCAGTGCAAGGGTGCCATTCCTCAATTGCGCTACACAGTCTGGCGGTCAGCGCCTATCCTACACTCAGACTTCGGGTCAGCGATCCTCCTCCCAAGCGCGCCCGACAGGACCGGCAACATCCCTCCTCCCGGTTGCCGATCAGAACAAGCAACGCCCGCTGGATCTCCTCCCCCAGCGGGCGTTGTCTTTTTCACTTGCTGCGCAATCGTCCAACGCCAGGGCGCGACCGCAAAAGCCCGTTAAAAATGGTTTAACATTGCTGAGGCAAGACCTGCATTCAGCGCATGGGTGCGATGCAGCATTGTCTCTGTTTTTCGAAGCTTTTCGGCGTATATTCCAATCATCAGATGAAGGCCAGCCAAGACAAGTGCTGGCACGGTGACCCTCGAAAGGATTGGGATCATGAACCTCGCTCGCTCTTTCAATAACTGGCGCAAGTATCGTCAGACCTGCAACGAACTCGGCCGCATGAGCGACCGCGAACTGAATGACCTCGGCATCGGCCGCAGCGACATTTCGCACGTTGCCCGCAAGGCCATCAAGTAAGACGATCGCGTAGCCGCCGGGTTTTCCCGATCAGGCAGCGCTTGTATCAAACGCCCTCCGGACTTTCCGGCGGGCGTTTTTTTATGCCCGAAACCGGCTTTGATCGATCGCGAACTGGTCCCGAATGCCTAGGATCTACGCATTCGCCGCTGGCGGTCGACGGGATCAGCATAGCTTTCCCCGTCGGCTTCGGGACATCAGAAAAATCGTTGCAAAACAGAGCCTTGCGGCGCGAAATCCGAGGCTTTCAGGAAGCGTTAACCTATGATGCCTTTTCGGGCAAACACCTGCTTTGCCCACCAAAGAAGCAACGCACTGCACAAACGCATAGCAGATGCATTTTCTTTGCACTCCATCTTTCCGCTGGAAAGGCGTAGATAGATGCCAACGCAGCAGACAAATGATTGTCACGCTCAATTGCTTCCCAAGGACCAAAGATCATGAACCCGATTCGCATCGCAAAAAGCTGGATCAACTATCGCCGTACCGTTGCCGAACTTGGCAACCTGTCCAACCACGCTCTCTCGGACATCGGCATCACCCGCTTCGATATCCGCAACATCGCTTCGCGCTCGTTCCGTTAATCGGTTCTTGCAGCGCTCCCTAAAACGGCACCCTTGTGGTGCCGTTTTTGATTCTGAACCAAGGTGGCACCGTTCGGAGGCGGTTCCCTTTGGGCCGGCATTGTTCTAAGAAACGCCGCATGACCCAGACATCGACACATTCCCCCATCCATATCATCGGCGGCGGCCTTGCCGGCTCCGAAGCGGCCTGGCAGATCGCCAGGGCCGGAATCCCGGTGATCCTTCATGAAATGCGCGGCGTGCGCGGCACGGATGCGCACAAGACCGACGATCTTGCCGAACTCGTCTGTTCCAACTCCTTCCGCTCCGATGATGCCACCAGCAATGCCGTGGGCGTGCTGCATGCCGAGATGCGGCTTGCGGGTTCGCTGATCATGGCGTCGGCCGATGCGAACCAGGTCCCGGCCGGCGGAGCGCTGGCGGTGGACCGCGACGGGTTTTCGCAAGCCGTCACGAAGGCGATCGCCGACAATCCGCTGATCACCGTTGTGCGCGAGGAAGTCGACGGGCTTGCCGCCGGCGGAATGGGATCAGGCCATCATCGCCACCGGCCCGCTGACGGCGCCGGCGCTTGCCGATGCGATCCGGGCCGAGACAGGCGCCGATGCGCTGGCCTTCTTCGATGCCATCGCGCCGATCGTTCACACCGACAGCATCGACATGGACATCTGCTGGTTCCAGTCGCGCTATGACAAGGTCGGGCCGGGCGGCACGGGCAAGGACTACATCAACTGCCCGATGGACGAAGACCAGTACAATGCCTTTGTCGATGCCCTGTTGGCGGCGACAAGACCGGCTTCAAGGAATGGGAAGGCACGCCCTATTTCGATGGCTGCCTGCCGATCGAGGTCATGGCCGAGCGCGGCCGCGAAACCCTGCGCCACGGCCCGATGAAGCCGATGGGCCTGACCAATGCGCACAATCCGACCGTCAAGGCCTATGCCGTGGTGCAGCTGCGCCAGGACAATGCACTGGGCACGCTCTACAACATGGTCGGTTTCCAGACAAAGCTGAAATATGGTGCGCAGGCGGAGGTTTTCCGGATGATTCCGGGTCTGCGAGAATGCCGAATTTGCCCGGCTCGGCGGCCTGCACCGCAACACCTACATCAATTCACCGACACTGCTCGACCAGTCCCTGACGCTGAAGTCGCGGCCGGGCCTGCGTTTTGCCGGCCAGATCACCGGTTGCGAGGGCTATGTGGAAAGCGCCAGCATCGGCCTTCTCGCCGGCCGCTTTGCCGCTGCCGAGCGCAAGGGCGAAACGCCGAGCCTGCCGCCGGCAACGACGGCTTTCGGATCGCTGCTCAACCATATCACCGGCGGTCACATCGTCTCCGACGACGAACCGGGCAAACGCTCGTTCCAGCCGATGAACATCAATTTCGGCCTGTTCCCGCTGCTCGAGCCCGGTGCCATCGTCAAGCCGGAAGGCGTGAAGCGCTTTCGCGGCAAGGACAAGACGATCGTGAAGAAACAACTGGTCGCGGCACGCGCGCTGGAGGATTGTGCAGCCTGGCTCGCGGCAACCGCCTAACCAACCGGGGCTGCCATCAATTCCGACTGTGGCTGAAAGCTGCCGAGCAGCCACAGCGAGACCTCCGCCGCCTGCTGCGGCGTGCCGAATTCATAGGTCGCGTCGAGATAGTCGAAATCGGTGAAATGAACCGCCAGTCCGCGGCCGCTCGGCGCATTGCGCACGCGGACATTGCCCGCCTCGATCAGATGGCAGACATAGTGCGTCCCGTGGGACAGCATGATGCCTGCCTTGCCGTCGTGGAGGCGCACGAAGAAGGATTGTCCATCAGCGGTCGCGTGGATCGCCCGAATGGCTTCCTCCGGAAAGGCACGGCCGAAATCGAGAATGGCAAGACCCGCATCCGGCGCACTTTCCTCCTTGGCGGCGCGCGCCGTCATCCGCATGTAAAAAATACCTGCGAGCAGCATGCACATGATGACGATCGGCCAGATCATGGAGCCGGCTCCTTTCGAACTATTCCTGTTATAACACACAGGACCTTAAAGCCCGAAACTTGCGCCAGTTTGCCGTTGGAACGAAATGCCTGGATTTGGAGCGAAATAGCGCCGATTGCGGCGTCTACCATCTTCCGTTGCGTGCCGCGCGCCACATCCACCATTGCCGCCGCCACTGGGAGAGCACCAGCGGCTGCGTGAAGGTGTCTGCGCCAGCCCGCTCCGCCCTGTTGAAAATCGGTTCCGCAAGAGCGAGCGTGACGTAGGCTGGCCGATTCGCAACCGATACCGCGGCAGCCGCTGCCCGCGCTTTTGCCAGATGCTCGCGGCCGAGACCGCAGAAGGCATGCACGGCCCGACCCAGTGCTGCCGGATCGCTCCCGGTCAAGAATGTTTCCCGATCCAAGCCTGTAGCGGCCAGAAGATCGGCCGGCAGGTAGATCTGCCCGCGCGACCGGTGCAGCGGCAGGCGCAGCAGCAGACTGGCGATCGTGAGCGCGACACCGGCATGGCCGGCCGCTTCCGCAGAGCGCTGCGCGGTCTCCGGGTCCAGCACGAGGCAGGACAACTGGATGAGCGCCGAGGCGGTTTCGCCGGCATAGCCCTCCAACGAGGCGCGGCTTTCCATCGGGTCGTCGTAAAGATCGAAAACGCGGGCATCGATCATGTCGAGCAGAACGGCGACCGGCAGGCGGTGTTGCGTGATCGCGGAAAGCAGTTCCTGCGCCAGCGGATGGCCTTCGCCGGTACCGCCGCTTTCCAGCACGTCCCGCCACCATTGCAGCCGGATTTCGCCGGGCAAGGGCTCGCGAACGAGGTCACGAACCCGGGCAATCTCGGCGTGAAAGGCATAGAGTGCTGCGAGTGCCGGACGCTTTTCTACCGGCGCCAGGAGACAGGCAAGGTAGCGATCCCGGTCGGTATCGCGCAAAGCATTGAGGCTGTAGCCGGCCGCAGGTACGCGCGCCGCCTTCAGGTCCAGGGATTTTTCGTCAGGTGCGTGGGACATTCAGACAGCGATCAGGGCGGCGGCAACGGCACGCGACTCGGCCAGCATGATGTTGAAGGTGCGCACCGCAGCGCCCGTGCTCATAGGATCGGACGCGATATTGTGCGCCTTCAGCACGGCCTTCAGGGCAGCCGGCAGGGGGCGTATTTCCTTGCCTGTTCCGACCAGCAGGACTTCGATGTCGGCTGCATCCTCGATGACGCGCGCAAACAGCTCCGGATCAAGTGGCTCGCCCTCTTGGATTTCCCAGCCGTAGATGCCCGATGGCAGCATCAGCACCGAGCCGCGATGCGACATGTCGGCAAAGCGGAAGCCGCCATTGCCATAGGCATCCACCGGCGCACGGCCTGGAAAATGGGCTTCGCGAAATTCTATGCCTTTTGGCCATGTCACGCACCTCCGCGGGCGGCGGCCGGGCCGGCCTGTCCGCCGTCCGGCGCATCAGGCCGAAGCTTGAACAGGATCAGCAATGGCCCGGCAACATAGATCGAGGAAAATGTTCCAACGGCGACGCCAAAGAGCATGGCGATGCTGAACGAGCGGATGAGATCGCCACCGAACAGGCAGAGCGCGAGAAGCGCAAGCATGGTCGTCACCGCGGTCAAGATCGTTCGCGACAGCGTCTGGTTGATGGCCGCGTCGATGAGGATCGGCAAGGGCATGCGCGGGTAGCGCTTCAGGTTTTCACGGATTCGGTCATAGACAACCACGGTGTCGTTGAGCGAATAACCGACGACAGTCAGAAGGGCTGCTATGCTTGCCAGATTGAACTCCATGCCGGTCACGACGAACAGGCCGACGGTCAAGAGAACGTCGTGGAGGGTCGCAACGATCGCGCCGATGGCGAACTGCCATTCGAAGCGCACCCAGATATAGACGAGAATGGCGAACAGGGAAGCCAGCACGCCGATCGTGGCGGCCCTTGTCAGTTCCCCCGATACGGACGGACCGACGACTTCGACACGCCGGAATTCATAGGCATCCTCGAGTTCGCCACGGATGAGTATAACCGAGCTCTGTTCGGCATTCTCGCCGCCATCGCGCGACGGTACCCGCACGATCACATCCTGCGGTCCGCCCAGGCCCCTCACCTCCACGGCCCCGAGATTGAGTTCGTTCAGACGCTGCGTGATGTCGTCAATGTCCGCCTCGCCTTCGCGGGCCGAGAGTTCGAGGACGGAACCGCCGGCAAAATCGATCCCGAGATTCATGCCCAAGGTCGCAAAGAGCAGCGTGGAGATCACCGACAGCACGGCGAGGCCGGTAAAGACATAGTTCCGGATCGCCATGAACCTGAAATCCAGCCGATCGAAGATACCGGTGCGGATACCATCCGGCAGATGCACCGGCTTGCGCCGTCTGACCCACTCCGACAAAATCACCCGGGTCAGCGTGAATGCCGTGAACAGCGTGGTTACGATGCCGACCGCCAGAGTTACGGCAAAACCGCGCACCGTTCCTGTGCCGAGATAAAGCAGGATCAGGGCCGCGATCAGCGTCGTGATATTGGCATCGACAATGGCCGCGAAGGCGCGGGAGAAACCGAACTGGATTGCTTCCGACAAGGGCCGTCCGCTGCGAACCTCGTCGCGGATGCGCTCATAGATCAGGACGTTGGAATCGACCGCCATGCCGATGGTCAGAATGATGCCTGCGACGCCCGGCAGGGTCAGCGTCAGCCCGGTCGCCGAAAGCACGGCAACAATCATCACGACATTGAGAATGACGGCGAGATTGGCGACAAGACCGAAGAAGCCGTAGAATCCGAACATGAACACCAGCACGAGCAGCGCGCCGATCGCGCCGGCCGTCAGGGCCGCGCTGATCGAATCGCTTCCAAGCCCGGTTCCGATCGTCCGCTCCTCGACAACCGTCAAGGAAACGGGAAGCGCACCGGCTTTGAGCAGGAGGGCCAGATCATTGGCGCCCTCGGCGCTGAAATTTCCCGAGACCTGAACAGCGCCGCCGGTAATGGCCGTGCGAATCAAAGGTGTCGAGATCACCTGCCCGTCGAGCAGGATGGCGAGCGTGGTGCCGGTGTTCTGCGCCGTTACCTTGGCCAGACGTTCCGCTCCGTCCGCATCCAGCGTCACATCGACGACCGATGCGTTCTCGGCGCCGAGCGTCGCCTTTGCGTCGGTTATATCCACGCTTGAGATCACCGGCTGCCTGCGCACGAGGTAACCGATCGGAGGATCATCAGCGGAATAGACGACCTGCGAGGCGGCCGGTGGCGTACCGTTCACCGCGTCCTCGACGCTCATGGACATATCCATGGTGTGAAAGGTCAGATCGCCAGCCTGGCTCAGAATATCCTTGAGGCGCTGCGGGTCCTGGAGGCCGGGAATCTGTACAACGATCCGGTCTGCGCCCTGCCGCCGGACAACAGCACGGGAAATGCCCATTTCGTCGAGACGGCGCTGCAGAACAGCGATCGAAGTGCCGACGGCTTCAGACAGGCGATAGGCAAGCCCGGCTTCGGTCAAAGTCAGCCGCAGAAGGCCGCCGCCCGCATCCACCAGCGTTGTCTCGACAGTCTTGCCTTCATTGCCAAGAGGCGCTGCCAGCGGCGAAAGCGCCTGCGTTGCAGCGGCAAGCGCGGTCGCTTCACGGATACGAACCTCAATCAGCGATCCGGTGCCGGAAAGGCCGGTATAGGCAATGCCTGCCGTCCGGAGCCGGCTGCCGACCTCGGACACCACCGCCGAAAGCCGCAGCTGCGCGACATCCTCCGGCTCGGCCTTGAGCATCAGCTGCGAGCCACCCTGCAGGTCAAGGCCAAGCGTGACCTGCTTCTTCGGCATCCAGGCAGGGAGCCCGGCCAGGTCCTTTTCGGAAAACACATTGGGGAGTGCAACGATCAGGCTGAGCAGGACGACCAGCCAGACGATGATGGTTTTCGAACGGGACAAATTGGGCATGAAGCTCTCGGCTTTTCTCATTCAAAGTCGATCGGTCAATGCCGATCGGCAGACAGCCAACCGGCCATAGCGCCGCGCGCCCGTCAGGACGCATATGCGACGCTATAGCACTTTGAATTGCCGCACAATTTCTCCCGAAGCCAAACGGCTTCGGCAGATATCGGAGCGAACGGCGATGCCGTTATTCCTTGACGGGTTCGCCCTTGACGCGGACTTCCGATACGCCACCGCGCAGAACGCGGATTTTCACGCCTTCGGCGATTTCGACTTCAAGTTCGCTGTCGTCGATCACCTTCGTGACCTTGCCGACGATGCCGCCACCGGTAACGACCTGGTCGCCGCGACGGATGTTCTTCAACAGTTCTTCGCGGCGCTTCATGTTGGCGCGCTGCGGGCGGATGATCAGGAAGTACATTACGACGAAGATCAGCAGGAACGGCAGGATCGACATGAGAATGTCTGCAGCGCCGCCACCGGCGACGGGAGCCGTTTGCGCGAAGGCCTCGGTAATGAACATTGATCACTCCTTGAATAGTTTGTCGACGGGCAGCGCCCGTGTTTCGGATGGCCGGAATATAGGAACAGCTGCGGCGAATGCAACAACGGGTGCTTCCGGATCGGTTCATCAGCCTCTTACACCAAATCTCCTGCCTTAGAAGTCTTTTCTAGCGGCTTGCCGGCCTTTTCCATGGGGAAGGTCCATGCTACCGCACGGGAGGCTGCGCTTGGAACGAACAGTCGCCGGACATCAAGGAAGAGCTTATGCAGGACGCCAAGATCGACATTCTCATTGCGGAAATGCAGAAACTGACGGCAGCCATCGAGCGCATCGCCGGCCCTGCCCCTGCGGTCAACGACTGGACTGCCGCAGAGTGTTTTGTCTGGTCGCCTGCCCGCCAGCACTTGCAGCCGGTGACACGGCCGAATCGGGTGGATCTGGAGCTGATCCGCAGCGTCGATCATGTGCGCGACATTCTCTTCGAGAACACGCTGCGCTTCGCGCAAGGCTTTCCGGCAAACAACGTGCTTCTGTGGGGCGCGCGGGGCATGGGAAAGTCCTCCCTTGTCAAGGCTGTGCATGCCCGCGTCGCCAGCGACAGCGGGGTTGCCGTGAAACTCGTCGAGGTGCACCGAGAGGACATCGCGACGCTGCCGGTGCTGATGGAAATCCTGAAATCGGCGCCGGTCCCGGTCATCGTCTTTTGCGACGATCTCTCCTTCGATCATGACGACACGTCCTACAAGTCGCTGAAGGCGGTGCTTGATGGCGGCATCGAGGGTCGTCCCGCAAATGTGCTGCTATACGCGACCTCGAACCGCCGGCACCTCCTGCCGCGGGACATGATGGAAAACGAGCAATCGACCGCCATCAATCCGTCCGAGGCCGTGGAGGAGAAGGTCTCGCTCTCCGACCGCTTCGGGCTCTGGCTCGGGTTCTACAAATGCAGCCAGGCGGACTATCTCTCGATGATCGACAGCTATGCCGCCCATTTCCAGCTGGAAACGGATACGGCCAAATTGCATGCCGAGGCGCTTGAGTGGGCCACGACCCGCGGAGCGCGATCCGGGCGCGTCGCATGGCAGTTCATCCAGGATCTGGCCGGTCGGAAGCAGAAGCATATCGATTAGAGCATCTAAACGCAAAGAGCCCCGAAATCGGGGCTCTCTGTGCTTTTCGCTGGGATACAGCCATCCTATTCGAGGAACGTCACCGGATTGACCGCGGTGGCGTTCTTGCGCACTTCGAAGTGGACCTGCGGCTGCGCTGCCGTGCCGCTCATGCCGGATGCGGCCAGGGTCTGGCCACGCTGGATTTTCTGGCCGCGCTGGACCTTCAGTTCCGAGGCATTGCCGTAGACCGTCACCGTGCCGTCGTCATGGCGAACGAGAACCGCGTTGCCGAGTTCCTTCAGGCTGCTTCCGGAGTAGATGACCACGCCGTTTTCCGCGGCCTTGATCGGCGTGCCCTCGGGAACAGAGATGTTGATGCCATCATTGCGATTGCCCTCGACATTGGCGCCGTAGCCCGCAATGACCGCGCCGCGTACCGGCCAGCGATACTTGCTGATCCCGGTCGCCTTGGGTGATTCTTCCGTGACATCTCCCTTCGAGGCAACTTCCGTCACCGTCTCCTTGGCAACCGGCGGCTTGTATTCCGCGGGCTGGTTTTCGGCCTTTTTATCGGCCTTGGTCTCGACTTTCTTGGTCGGCACGGAGGCCGTTACGACCTGGTCTGGCGCGGACGTCGAAGCGCCGGGAATCTTCAATTCCTGACCGATGCGGATCGCAGCCGTCGTCAGGCCGTTGGCACGCTTCAGTTCCTCGACGGGAACCTTGTTTGCCTTGGCGATACGGTTCAGCGAATCACCGGCCTTGACGGTGTATGTCCCGTCCTTGCCGCCGCCCTCGCCCGGCGTGCCGAGTTTGCCGGACGCCGTGTTGGTGTTGTTGTTGCCCTTTTCGCGAGATTGCGACTGTCCGGGCAGGATCGCCACATCGCGATCATCGGACTTGCCGGGTGTATTCTTCTTCTTGTCGACGTCAAGCGCTGCCGTGTCCGTCGCCGCAGCCTTCGCCGCGCTGCCGCCCACACCATAGGTCGGGATCAGTATCCGCTGGCCGGGCTCGGCTTGCGCCGCCGACTTCATGCCATTGGCTTTCAGGATTTCCTTTTCCGGAACTCCGAAACGCTTCGACAGGGTTGCGATCGTATCGCCCTGACGCATGAGCACGGCCGGGGCATTGTTTGTCGACCAGCCACTCTGGTTGCTTCCGGTCGTGACGGGGTCCGGCGTGACCTTCTGCGTCGCCTTGGTCGTTTCGCGTGCGGTCGGGAACGCCTGATCGAGCGGCTTTTCTTCGGCTCTTGCCGTCGGCGTTGCCAGAGCAACCCGTTCCACATTCATCGGCGTAGAGGCAGCACGCGCCCTTGAAACCGGCGTGGAGGCCGTATTGAGATTATCGTAGCTCGGATCCGCCTGGGCGTCCGGGAATGGCTGGTTCAGCGCCTGCTCGCGCGAGCCATCGACTCCGGCGGGCACGACTGCCATCTGGGCACCATCAATATCCGTCGCAGGGATCGGGACATTTCTGGTCGGAATGGAATTGGTCGTTATGCCGTCGGACTTGGAGAAAAGCCCCCCAAAGCGCGTCGCATCAGAACTGCAACCCGTCGCAGCACTGGCCAGCAGAACCGCTACGAAGAGACGGACAGCTGATTTTCCTACACTCGGCGATACTCTAAGACGCATGACGCTAAACCTACTTGGAACGCAACTCACTGTAGGTCGATTAGAACGCATTAGAGTTACCGCGCGGTTAAAACCGGGCGCGCAGGTCAGGCTTTTTGAGAGATTGATAACCATGATCGGCGCAACAACGCCTCATGGTGGGGCTTTGAACATGTCCGCAAACCGGTCAGGTGCACTCAAAAAAGCGTCAGAAGTTTTCCTGGTAGAACTTTTCGATCTCGGAAATCTCGGCGCGAACCTGTGAAACATCCTCATAGCTGATCGTGTCCGTGTCCCAACCGAACATGTCACCGGACACACCGAACACTGCGACATCTGCCTGAGGCACTTCGCTATCGGCCTTGTTTTCGTCGAGCAGCACACTGACCAGTGTCTGGAAGGGCATTTCGTTGTCAGTGCCCGTTTCGTCGCTGTACTCCTGCGAACGAAGACCGGCCAGCGCCACATCACGGGTGCCGAAATAGCGCAGGCTGTTTTGATCTTCCGGGCGCAGCGTATCGTAGTATTCGATGAAGGCTCGGTAATAGGCCTTGTGATCGCCGGTTTCGCTGTATTTTCCGAAAGCCTGATATTCGCGCGCGGCAAGCTGCGGCGAAAGCTTGTTGCCCCACTCGTCCTGGGTGAGTGCCGGCTGCTTCTCCTGGACGCGGCGTGTCTTGCTCAAGAACAGCAGCGCCTCTGCAGAGAGCGATACGCGCCCAGCGGGATCGTAGCCACCGATATAGGCAGCTGCTGCGTTGCGATCTTCAGTGCCACCAGACTGGCCCTGCGCCACCGCCCGTCCGGCGAGATTGCTCAAGCTGTCGCCAGTGGCCGCTCCAGTCAGTCTGCTTGCGATTTGCATTTGCCGTCTCCGCCACACCGTGGCCTAGATTGGGAGCTGACAATGGAGGTTCAAATCAAGGGTCAGCTCAATGTATGACTTGTTACCCATACCCCGCTTATGCCTCGAAGCTTGCGCGAGGCTGACCGATATTAACGAAAAATTAACACTTTGTTTTTGCGTCGATAAACCGGCGATGCCGCAAGATGCGCGTTCATTTCCATGGCGCAGCGCAACCAGAATTCACCGCAGAATCATGGGCGTTGGGCAATGAACTGCAAAAGCCGGGTTGAGCTCAACCTTGTCGGCTGGCTGGCGCCTTACAGGAAAGACGCGACCTGCGGCACAATCGGCAAGTACGGCGCCGTGAACATGTCTTCGCGGTCAAAGCGGCTGCCCGTGCGGGTGAGCCTGACGATACGGCATTCCGTCTCGCTCATCATGATCGGCACGAGCAGAACGCCGCCGGAAACGAGATGATCGGAAAAAATGCGTGGCAGGCTGTTGAACGCCGTTGTCACCAGAATGCGGTCGAACGTGCCCTCTCCCGGCAGGCCGACACTGCCATCGGCCTGACGCACGATGACATTGCGCATGCCGGCCTTTTCCATACGCTTCTGCGCATTGGTGACCAGCGTCTTGTAGCGATCGATCGTCATCACGCGCTCGGCGAGCCGCCCCATGACGGCGGCGGTAAAGCCGCTGCCGGTGCCGATTTCCAGCACACGGTGGCCGGGCTTGAGCTTGAGGCGATGCAGGAGGCGAACCGCGAGATCGACCCCCTCCATGAAGGCGCCGCATTCGATCGGAATGAGGCGTTGCGAGTAGGCGCTCGTTCGTCATAGGGAGCCGGCGCAAACAGCGTCCGCGGCGTCTGCTCGACCGCGTTCAGCAGTTCCGTTTGCGGCAATGCCCTCGGCCCGCAGACGCAGAACGAGCGCCGCAAAGCCTTCCTGTTCGATCAGGCGCGCGGTCAATCGGCCTCTCCGTCCAGAAGCGCACGGGCGACCCGATCCTGGACCGCATAATCCGTGAGGTCGAGCTTGAGCGGCGTGACGGAAATCTTGTGTTCGCGAATGGCGTGGATATCGGTGCCGTCGCGGAAATCCCCGTCGCGTTCGCCGAAACGCAGCCAGTAATACGGGATGCCGCGGCCATCGGAGCGCTCGTCGATGGTGAGGCCGAAATCGAGCTTGCCCTGCGAGGTCACCTCGATGCCGGTCACGGCGCTCGGGGCACAGTTGGGGAAATTGAGATTGAGGAACGTGCCAGTCCGGCAGATCGACCGTCATCAGCTTCGCCAAACAGGCGCGGCGCATGTGTTTCCGCGACATCCCACGGAACGGGCGTTTCCCGATGCGTGGCTGAACGCCTGGCTGAGCGCAAAGGAACGTATGCCCTGCAGCGTGCCTTCGATGGCACCGGCAATGGTTCCCGAATAGGTGACGTCGTCGGCCATGTTGGCGCCGACATTGACGCCGGACAGGACCAGATCGGGCTTGCCGTCCAGAACCTTGCGCACGCCCATGATGACGCAATCGGTCGGCGTACCGCGCAGGGCGAAATGCTTCTCGGAGATCTGGCGCAGGCGCAGCGGCTCCGACAGCGTCAGCGAATGGGCAAGCCCGCTCTGATCCGTTTCCGGTGCCACGATCCAGACATCGTCCGACAGCGTGCGGGCGATCCGTTCCAGAACCGCCAGGCCCTCGGCATGGATGCCGTCGTCATTGGTCAGCAGAATGCGCATCATCCCCCTGCCGGCGAGCAGGCTTCAGCCGGCCTTTTCGATTTTCGTCAGGCCGCCCATATAGGGCAGAAGCACGTCCGGAACCGTGATCGAGCCGTCTTCGTTCAGATAGTTTTCCATGACCGCGATCAGCGCCCGGCCAACGGCCGTGCCCGAACCGTTCAGCGTGTGCACGAATGTCGGGTTCTTGTCGTCCTTGCCGCGATAGCGCGCATTCATGCGACGGCCCTGGAAATCGCCGCAGACCGAGCAGGACGAAATTTCGCGATAGGCTGTCCTGGCCCGGCAGCCAGACTTCGATGTCATAGGTCTTGCGCGAGCCAAAGCCCATGTCGCCGGTGCAGAGCGTCATGGTGCGGAAATGCAGGCCGAGGCGCTTCAGCACCTCCTCGGCGCAGGCCGTCATGCGCTCATGCTCGGCAACGGAGCTTTCGGCATCGGTGATCGACACCAGTTCGACCTTGTTGAACTGGTGCTGGCGCAGCATGCCGCGCGTGTCGCGGCCGGCCGAGCCTGCTTCCGAGCGGAAGCAGGGGGTCAGCGCCGTGAAGCGCAGCGGCAGCTTTTCCTGCATCGAGAATCTGCTCCCGCGACCAGATTGGTCAGCGGCACTTCGGCGGTCGGGATCAGCCAGCGGCCGTCGGTGGTCTGGAACAGGTCTTCCGCAAATTTCGGCAGCTGGCCGGTGCCGTACATCGCATCGTCGCGCACCATCAGCGGCGGCTGGACTTCGGTATAGCCATGTTCGGTCGTGTGCAGGTCGAGCATGAACTGGCCAAGCGCGCGCTCCAGCCGGGCCAGCTGGCCCTTGAGGATGGTGAAGCGCGACACCGGCAATCTTGGCGGCACCTTCGAAATCCATGCCAGCCGAGCGCCTCGCCGATTTCGAAATGCTCCTTGGGCGTGTGATTCCAGCCGGGCTTCTGTGCCGTGCACGCGCTTGACGACATTGTCGTTTTCGTCGCGGCCAACCGGCACATCGTCGAGCGGGATGTTGGGAATGCGCGACAGCGCGTCGGTGAGCTCGGCGTCAGCCTGGCGCTCGTCCTCCTCGACGGCCGGCATGGCATGTCTTCAGCTCGGCGACTTCCGCCTTCAGCCTGTCGGCCATGCGCCATTCTTCTGGCGCCATGGCGGCGCCGATTTCCTTGGAGGCGGCATTGCGGCGCGACTGCATGTCCTGCAGCGTCTGGACGACGACGCGGCGCGTCTCGTCGAGCGCGATCAGGGCTGGCAGACAGGGGTTCAGCGCCGCGCTTGGCAAGAGCGGCATCCAGTGCCTCGGCATTGTCACGGATCCATTTGATATCAAGCATGTTCGTTCCAGCTTTTGTTCTTGGCCAGCTGTTCTTGGCCAGCTAAAGCGTGTCGCGATCTTCAGATTCGCTCCGGACGCTTCATCTCATTGTTTTGACGCCTGTCGTCGTCCCGAAAGTCAGACGCAATGCCGGGCAATCAGCCGGCATTTTCCTTGGCATCGGCCGCTTCCCGGGCGAGCGTATCGCGAGCCCGCTGGCGCTCGATGAGTCGGGCCGTGTAGATGGAAATCTCGTAGAGAAGGATGGTCGGCAGGGCAAGACCGATCTGGGATACCGGATCCGGCGGCGTCAGGACGGCAGCCACGACAAAGGCGATGACGATCGCATATTTGCGCTTTTCGCCGAAGCCCGTCCGACGTCGACGAAACCGACCCGGGCCAGAAGCGTGGTGACGACCGGCAACTGGAACACCAGACCGAAGGAGAAGATCAGCGTCATGATCAGGCTCAGATATTCGGACACCTTCGGCAGCAGCGGGATCGACACCTGCCCCTCGCCGCCATCCTGCTGCATGGCAAGGAAGAACCACATCACCATCGGCGTGAAGAAGAAATAGACGAGGCAGCCGCCCAGGAGGAACAGCAGCGGCGACGCGACCAGGAACGGCAGGAAGGCCGCACGCTCGTTCTTGTAGAGACCCGGTGCCACGAACTTGTAGATCTGCGAGGCAATGACCGGAAAGGCGATGACCAGCGCGCTGAACATCGCGACCTTCACCTGGGTGAAGAAGAATTCCTGCGGCGCGGTATAGATCAGCTCCCGGACTGATCCGTCAAGCCTGCCCATTCCACCGCCCATTTGATACGGCTGGACGAGCATGTTGAAGATATCCTTGGCGAAATAGAAGCAGACGAGAAAGGCGACGAAAAATGCACCGACCGCCCACATCAGGCGGGGGCGCAGTTCGATCAGATGCTCCATCAGCGGCTGCGGCTTGTCTTCGATATCGCCGCTCATGCTTCACCCTTGTTCTTTGTCTTGACCGCGGCCTTGCGGGCCTTCGGCTTATCCGCAGCCACGACCGCTTCCTCAGCGTTCTTCGCGGCCGCTTTCGGAGTCTTCGCAGCCTTTACCGCCGCGACCGGTTCGGTCGGCACCGGCTCGACAACCGTTTTTTTCTTGGTTTCACGCTTTGGCTTTTCAACGTCTTTTGCTGCAGCGGCCCGTTCAGACTGTCGCGCTGCGGAAGCGATCGCCGCCGCCGCAACGGTATCAACGGCCGGGGCATTATCGACGACCGGCGCTGGCGCGACAACCTCGGTTGCCACGTCCGAAGACGGCTCCACCGCCGGCGTTGCCGGTTTTGCCGGCGTGGCCGTCGCCTTCTGCAGATCGGCCTTGATGTCGTTGCCCATCTGGCGGAGCGGATTCATTGCTTCACGCAGGCTGTGCGCCGGATTGAGCTTCTGCGCTTCGCTGAGCGTCTTGCGGACATCATCGAGGTCCGCTTCCTTGAGGGCTTCATCAAACTGCTGGCGAAAATCCGACGCCATGCCCCGGAACTTCGTCATCATCTTGCCGAATGCGCGAAGCATTGGCGGAAGATCCTTGGGACCCACGACCACAATCAGAACGATGGCTATGACGACCAATTCGGTCCAGCCGATATCAAGCATGCTCAAAGCCCCAAAAAATCGAAGAGCGGCATGGCCGGCTCATGAAGACCCGGCCAGTACCGCGACGCATTATCAGCGGACTTCGTCGGACTTGTGCTCGACCGTCTTGCCATCCACGCCCTTTTCAGCGGCGGCAGCTTCATCGTCGGTCATGCCCTTCTTGAAGCTCTTGATGCCCTTGGCAACGTCGCCCATCAGTTCCGGAATCTTGCCGCGGCCGAAAAGCAGCAGTACGACGACCAGAACAATCAGCCAATGCCAGATACTAAAGGAACCCATGTCCTAACTCCCTTGAAGCGTGTAACCCCGATTTAAGATGTTTATTCATCTTTTTCAAACAGCAATATATCCCGCTCGTTAACGGAAAGCGTTACGTCACGCAATCCATGCGGCAGAAGATCGGCGCGGATGCGAGCCCGAACCGGCAGATCGCTGCCCGGCACGGCGAGACTGAGCAGTTCCACCACGCCCAGAAACCGTCTTGCAACGATGCGCGCGGGCAGATCGCCACCCGTTTCCGAAACCTTGACCTGCGAAAGTCGGACAACCGCAGACAATGGCTGGCCATTCGCATATTTTCCGGCCGACACGGTGCCTAGCGGCGTTTCGACGCGCCCCCCTTTTGCAACGGCCGCAAACTCGTTGATCTCCGAAAAGAACCCGGCTGCGAAAAGGTTGCAGGGCGTGCGGTAGAGCGTATCGGCGGTCCCGACCTGAACGAGGCGGCCATCCTTCAACAGCGCGATCCTGTCGGCCATGCGCATCGCCTCTTCCGCATCATGGGTCACGACTATGGCCGTTGCGCGGCTTTCGCGCAGGATTGCGAGCGTGTCGGCACGGATCGTATCCTTTAGCCTTGAATCAAGGCCGGAAAACGGCTCGTCCATCAGGAGGACGGCAGGGCGCGGTGCAAGCGCCCGCGCAAGTGCCACCCGCTGCTGCTCGCCACCCGACAGAACATGCGGATACTGGTCGGCATAGTGCGACAGCCCGACCCGATCGAGCGCGAGATCCGCCTCGGCGAGCGCCTGGTTTTTCGGCAGGGCCGTCAGCCCGAAACGGACATTGTCGCGAATGGTCATGTGCGGAAAAAGCGCGAAATCCTGGAACATGAGGCCGACGCCGCGCCGCTCGGGCGGCACGAAAACCGATGGGCCCGAGATTTCCCGGTCGTTCAGCAGCAGCCGGCCGGACGTCTGCGCCTCGATACCGGCCGCGATCCGCAACAGCGTGGTCTTGCCGGAACCGGACGGTCCGAGCAGGCACAGCACCTCGCCGGCCTCCGCTGTCAGCGTGATACCGCGGATCGTTTCTTTTTCCTGATAGGAATGATGAATGTCCTCGAACACAAGACGCGCCGCGAATGTCACGCCTGCGGTCCGCCGTGCCTTGATCACCGGGGAACCTTGCAGATCAGAAGTCATGCCAGCGGCTATCCTTGAACACCGTCACTCATTAAAAGGGCGCCTGATCAAAGACGATGGCGACGCTCAGGATTTCTATTCGGCTTCTTCGCCCCTTGGTGTCAAGAGGCCAAGCTCCTCCAGATCCAGTTGGGTGATCGGATCCTCGTCGTCCTCCAGGGCATCCTCTCCGAGCGGAATCGGGATCTGAAAATTCGAAGGCACGCGGCCCGCAAGCAAACCGGCACCCTTCAGCTCTTCCATGCCCGGAAGATCGCGGATTTCCTCCAGCCCGAAATGATCGAGGAAGTCCCGCGTCGTGCCGATCGTGACCGGCCGCCCCGGTGTGCGACGGCGTCCGCGAAACCGTACCCATCCGGCCTCCATCAAAACGTCAAGCGTACCACGCGATGTCTGGACACCGCGAATATCCTCGATTTCGGCGCGGGTAACCGGCTGGTGGTAGGCGATGATCGACAGCACTTCGAGCGCCGCCCGCGACAGTTTCCTGACCTCGTTTTCATCCGTCTGCACGACGAAGGAAAGATCGGCCGCCGTTCGAAAGGCCCAATGATCGTCCACCTGCAGGAGATTGACACCGCGCCCTGCATAAAGCGCCTTCAACCGCTGCATGGTCGGTTTGACGTCGGTGCCCTTGGGCAGGCGCTGCGCCAGATAGGTTTCGGATACCGGCTGCGCCGAGGCGAAGACAAGAGCCTCGGCAATACGCTCCGCCTCGAGTGCCAGCCGCGCCACCGCCTCGTCTCTAGGCTCCCCCGCCTCGGGCTGACCGATCCCCGGAAGATCCTCCTGCGGATCAGCCATGCGCCGCCTCGAGTTCCGCAAGACGCTCCGCCGTCATCGGGTTCGGCCCCTGGCGCACATAGATCGGCGAGAAGGCGCCGTCCTGACGCATTTCCAGCCTGCCTTCGCGGACCATTTCGAGCGAAGCCGCAAACGAGCTGGCAATCGCGGTTGCCCGCTCCTTGGGGCTCGTCATGTAGCGAAGCAGGAAATGATCGAGGGCTGTCCAGTCAACCATGTCGCCCAGCATGCGGGCAAGGATGAGACGCGCATCGGAGAGCGACCAGACAGTCCTCTTCTCGATGGTGACCTGCATGACCGCCTGCCGCTGACGCAGCGACGCATAGGCCGAGAGCAGGTCGTAGAGCGATGCCTCGTAGCCTGAATGTTTCTCCACCGGAATATGCTCCGGTGCCCCACGGGCGAACACATCCCGCCCCAGGCGGCTGCGATTGATCAGCCGTGTGGCGGCCTCCCGCATGGCTTCCAGACGCTTCAGCCGGAACGCAAGCGACGACGCCATCTCCTCGCCGGATGGACCCTCGTCCTTGGCCTGCTGCGGAATGAGCAGACGTGACTTCAGGAAGGCGAGCCAGGCAGCCATCACGAGATAGTCGGCGGCAAGTTCGATGCGGATGCTGCGGGCACGCTCGATGAAGGCGATGTATTGCTCGGCAAGTGCGAGAACCGATATGCGCGACAGATCGACCTTCTGGGTTCGGGCAAGATGCAGAAGCAGGTCGAGCGGGCCTTCGAACCCGGCGATGTCGATGACAAGCGATTCCTCGTGCTGTCCCCGGTCGCCGCTCTCATCCTGCCAGAGTGAATCCATGGGAGCACGGACAGACGGCTTTTTCGGCGTTTCATTTGCGCTGTTCACGAAAGCCCCGCTCTTCACGATCGATCTTCAGGAAATGGCCAGCATTCCACCAAACTCTTCACGCAATGTCATCTCGTCCGAATTGTCCGGCCGCGCAAACGCGGCGCGCGCTGCATTTGCGCGGCGCAGCCGGTCGCCGTCAAGCACCGGAGCAATACGCGCCACCGCCAGCATTTCCTCCATTATACCGTGGCAATGCAACACCATATCGAGACCGGCGCCGATAATACCACGGGTCCGGGTCTCGATATCACCGGCCAGCGCATTCATCGAAACATCGTCCGACATCAGAAGTCCGTCAAAGCCGATATAGTCGCGGATGATTTCGCGCACGACCTTCGCGGAGGTTGTTGCGGGGTTGGACGGGTCGATTGCCGAATAGACGACATGGGCGGACATCGCCATGACCTCGTCCTTCATGGCCACAAACGGAACGAAGTCGCTGGCCTTCAGGGCATCGAGCGGCGCATCCACGACCGGCAGATTATGGTGCGAATCGGCAAAGGCACGACCGTGACCGGGCATGTGTTTCATGATCGGGAGCATACCGCCTGCCTTCAGGCCCTCCCCGGCCGCCTTGCCGATCGCCGCCACCGCCTTGGGATCGTAGCCATAGGCCCGGTTGCCGATGACATCGTGGCTGCCTTCAATCGGCACATCGAGGACCGGGAGGCAATCGACGGTTATGCCGAACCGCATGAGGTCAAAGGCGTGCAGCCGCGACATCAGCCAGGCGGCACGCAGACCCTGATCCGGATCGCGCCGGTATATTTCACCGATTGCAGCGCCATTGGGATAACCGGGCACCAGCGGCGGACGGATGCGCTGCACGCGGCCACCCTCCTGGTCGATCAGGACCGGCGCTTGCGGATCACCGATGCTATCGCGCAGCGACGCCACGAGATCACTGATCTGCGACGCCTCGCCGATATTGCGGCCAAACAGGATAAAGCCCCAGGGACGCTCGCCCGCGAAGAAGGCCTTTTCCTCATCGGTGATCACAAGGCCCTTGCAGCCGGAGATAAATGCTTTTGATTCGCTCATGACCGAATCATAGAGGCTAGAGCGTTCAACGCGAATGGCCTGCGTCCGGCTTTCGCGGCTCATTCACAGCTATTGCGCAAAGAAAAAAGGCGCGAACAGAGCCGCGCCTTTTAGAGATTATCGATCGACCGACTATTTCGTCACAAGGCAGCTGCCACCGGCACTCTTGTAGCGTGCGCAGAGCGAATTGGCTTCCTCGCGCGAACCGGCGGGAATGCGGACACGGTAGTATGTGCCCTTGCCGGCAATCTCGGCCCTGCGGATATCCGACCCACGGCCACCGATGACCGATGCGAACTTGGCCGACAGTTTCGTGTAGGACTGTTGCGCATCCGCTTCCGATGGCAGGGAGGCGATCTGGATCACATAGCTGCCAGCCGGAACGCTTGCCGTCTGGACCGGCGTGGTCTCGGCCGCAGCGACAGTCGTCGTCTCGGTGGTCGCGACCGGCTTGACATTCCCCTGATCGGTTACTGTGCCAACAACGTTGACCGGCTGCTCTACCGGCCGCGTCTGCGGGACCGGTGCCTGTTCGCCGATGGTTGTCGTCCTGACCGTGCGTACCGGCGCCGTTTCTTCGACTGTGGCGCTTGCTGCCTCGGCCAATGCACTTTGTTCCGCGACAGGCTGTTCCTGCGGCTTGAGGTCCGTCAGCGGCACTGTCTCAGTCTGGGCAGCGGCAACGGGCTCGACCTGCGTCTGCGGGGTTACGACAGTCGTCGTTACCGTCTTGATCTGCGGATCTGCGCCATTGGTCGTCGCCGGGACTTCCGCCGATGCAACTTCCTTTACAGGCTCCGGCGCCGGCTCTTCACGCGCAACCAGCGTGCCGTCAGGCTTGACGATCATCGTGCGGACCTTGCGCGGGGAAACGGCCGTCTGGCGATCTTCCTCGCTTGCCTTCACCTGTTCGCCGTCGGGCAGCAGCCTTGCGCTTTCCTCGCCATCGATCGGCGTTACGTCGGCCGGGTCAAAGTCTTCGGAACTCTCCAGCGGCAGGCTTTCAGGCGTCAGCGTCCGCTGAACCACGTCAACCGGTTCCTCGGTCGAAGAGACCAGCGTGCCCTGCTGCACGGTTTCTGCCGGCGCACCGGCCACGCGGTCGTAAACGGCCTTGTCCTGGTTCGGCACGGTCTTGCCGCCCTTCTCGACCGGAACAACCTTGACCGGCGACTTGTCCGCCAGAATGATCTTCGGATCGGTGCTTCCAAGCCCAGAACTGTCGCTACCCATAAAGGCATAGACACCGGCGCCGCCCAGAATGAGCAAGCCGCCGACCGCCGCCGCGATCATGCCGAGGCGTTTTCGATTCGAGCGCTGTTCTGCGCCATCGAAATCAGCATTGCCGTAATCGCCACCAACAGCGAGGCGATCATTCACCGGGAGGCGTTCCTGCCGCTGGCTGATCGATCGGCGGAAATCCTCCTCCATTGCCTTTTCGAAATCGTCGAATTCCTCGGTGGTCCGGGATTCGCCCGACTGCGCCGAAGCGCGGGTGACAGCAATGGATTGAGCGGCAACACCAAAGATCTCGCCGTCCCGAAGATCGTCGGCGCGAACAGCGGCCTTGCGCGCGGGATTTCCAAAAAGCTGGGCGATTTCGGCATCGATATCGAGATCGTAGTCCGGCTGAAAAGCAGCCGGCTTTTCCTGTTCGACGACAGGCAGGTGCGGGACATCCAGATCGGCCATGGCCGTCAGGCTATCCTCGGTTTCAGAGATCATCGACGGATCGAACGGCAAGACAAGATCGGTGACATCAACCTCTTCAACCGTATCCTCCGCTTCCTCCGTTTCGACAACGGGTGCGGCCGACAGGGCGACAGGTTCCTCGATCACGGGCTCGCTCGCCACAACCGGATGGCTATCCGGAATGGACAGCGCATCCATGGCGAATTCGGCAGGATCAAGATCCAGCTCGATATCGGACAGATCGATTTCGAAGTTGTCGAGATCGAAGTCGGGCTCCGGCTCTGCCTCGACAGAATAGGATGATCCGGAAGCGACGAAGGGTTCAACGCGTTCAGGCACGGCTTCGATCGATGCTGCAACCGCAGCCGGAGCGACCACCAGAGGCGTTGCAAAAGCCTTCTGCGACGACGCGCCATTTACAGACGCGGTCGGCGTTGCACGGCTGAATGTCGGCGTGAAAGGATAGTTGTTCTTGCGCGTCGTTTCGGCCGGGCTGACATTGACCGGCGTCACTTTGGAGACCGTTTTTTCCGGCACCGGAAACCGTTCGATCTCGGCCAGCAGGGAATCGATGTCGTTCGGGTCGTGCGATGACACGGGAGAAGCGGCAGCGAAGTCTACAGGCTCGTCAATAGCAGCTTGATCGCCAAATCCACCGGGGGCAACTGGAGCATCCTCCTCAGCCGCAACCTCTTCAAGAACCTGCGCATGCTGACTGAGATCCTGCTGCACGACCGGCGCATAGTCCCACACGGAGGCTTTTGCGGGTTCGGCCTGCAGTCCCTGTTCAAAGGACGTATCGTCGTAACCGATCGACAGTTCCAGTTCCCGCTCGAGATCGCCGGTGACAAAATCAAGATCGTCCTGCAGATGCTCCTCGTAGGCCGGTTGCGGCGCAAGATTCGCTGCGACAGCATCACCCTCGAACGAAGCCGCTTCAAGAACAGGATCGAGATCGGGAACCGGAATCGAATCGGCCGCCTGTCCATGGTCAAGCGAGACGGCTTCCACGAAGTCGTCGCTTTCGGCAACTTCCTCCTCGACGGCAAACTCCGGTTCGACAAAGTCGAACACAGGTTCGGATTCTGCGGCGACAACGGCTGCTGCGTCGTCAACCTCCTGGAACGGCGAAGCGGCGTGCTCCGGCAAAGGAACCGCCTCGACGAAGGGAGCTTCGTCCGGCTCGATGGACGGGGCTTCCGCGACGTTTAGTCTTGGCTCGTCCTGAGGAACCGGCGCATCGTAGAGATCGAACTCACGCGACAGTTCATCTTCGAGATCAAACACAGGATCCTGGCGCACCAGAAGCTGCTGTTTTTCGATTTCCTGCAATTGCTGCACGGCCGGGCGATTGTCATAGCCGACAATGCGCGCGAGCTCGCTCAACGGGTCATCATCCGCCAAGAGGTCGAAATCTCCGGTCCCGCTGCGTGCGAATTGTTTGTCTGCCATGCGCTCCACTCACAATACTAGCCAGTTCCTGCCAGTGCATTGTGGGTAAATGGTGACAATACTATCGCATTTCATCCGGTGCAGCGGTACCTGTAATCGACAGGCCCGATCTCAAAACGGAGGCGACAGCACGCACCAGTCCAAGCCTGGCAATGGTCAATTCTCTGTTTTTATCGTTAACAAACCGTAATTGCGGTGAATCTTTACCTTTATTCCAGTGTCCATGGAAGGCGCTTGCCAGATCATACAGGTAAAAGGCGATGCGATGGGGCTCCTGCGCAAGTGCTGCGGCCTCGATCACACGGGGATATTCTGCCAGCTTGGCAACAAGCTGCAGTTCGTTCGGATCCTCGATATGGCCGGCGACGCAGGCCGCAAAGTCGGTCGTCTCGGCATCGAAGTCCGGAAAGGCTTCTTTCGCCTGCCGGAAGATCGACATGCAGCGCGCATGGGCATACTGCACGTAGAAAACCGGATTGTCCTTCGACTGCTCCGTGACCTTGGCGAAATCGAAATCCAGCGGCTCGGAATTCTTCCGGTAGATCATCATGAACCGGACGGAATCGCGACCGACTTCCTCGACCACCTCGCGCAACGTGACGAAGTCGCCGGAGCGTTTGGACATCTTCACCGGCTCGCCGTCGCGATAGAGCTTGACCAGCTGGCACAAAAGCACGGTCAGCTTGCGACGTGCCTTCGGACACGGCGCGGGCGACGGCCTCCAGACGCTTGACGTAGCCGCCGTGGTCGGCGCCCAGCACATAGATCATCTCGGTGAAGCCGCGATCGTACTTGTCCTTGAAATAGGCAACGTCGGCGGCAAAATAGGTATAGGTGCCGTCCGACTTGATCAGCGGACGGTCGATATCGTCACCGACTTCGGTCGAGCGGAACAGCGTCTGCTCGCGGTCTTCCCAGTCTTCCGGCACCTGCCCCTTCGGCGGCGGCAGCGTGCCCTTGTAGACGTGGCCCTTGAAGGTCAGATCATTGATCGCCGTTGCGGATCGCGCGCGGCGCCGTTGGCATGCAACGTGCGCTCGGAGAAGAAGACGTCGTGGATGACATTGAGCGCAGCCAGATCCTCGCGGATCATCACCATCATCGCATCGATGGCCCGCTCCTTGACGATCGGCAGCCACTCCTCTTCCGGCATCGATCGCAGCTTCGTGCCAAATTCCGCGGCCAGCGCCTCGCCAACCGGCACGAGATAGTCGCCCGGATAGAGGCCCGCCGGGATCTCGCCGATCTTTTCGCCCAGCGCCTCGCGGTAGCGCAGGAACACCGACCGGGCCAGCACATCGATCTGCGAGCCGGCATCGTTGATGTAATATTCCTTGGTGACGTCATAGCCGGCAAAGGCCAGCAGGTTGGCCAGCGTGTCGCCGACCACCGCGCCACGGCAATGGCCGACATGCATCGGTCCGGTCGGATTGGCCGAGACATATTCGACATTGACCTTGCGGCCCGCCCATGTCCGGCTGCGGCCATAGTCCGTGCCCTCGCGATCATCACGGCGAGCAGCTTCTGCCAGTAGCCGACCGACAGCCGGATGTTGATGAAGCCCGGGCCGGCGACGCGACACATCGGCGACTATCCGGATCGTCCTTCAGCTTGGCGACGATCTGCTCGGCCAGCGCGCGCGGATTGGTGCCCAGCGGCTTGGCCAGCACCATGGCGGCATTGGTGGCGACATCGCCATGGCTCGGATCGCGCGGCGGCTCGACGCTGACGCGGCTCGAAATCGAGCGATGACCGATTTTCACGAACGATATCAAGTCGTTTCCAGAATAGTCTTAATTCTTGGATTCGAAGTCCGTGAAAAGATTCATATCATCCATCCGCTCTTGTCCGGCCGCGAACCGGAAATCCGCGTCAATTGTCCAAAGTTCGGGCTGCCAGCATGCTGCACGCCGGGCGGGTGACTAGCGCAAATCCGGTGTATGGTCAAACAATCGCCTGTGGGTCGCGATGGCATAGGTATCGGTCATGCCGGCGAGATAGTCGCCGACATGACGCGCCTTGGCCGGTTCGGCCATGCCGCCGATCTGGTCGATCCAGTAGTGGCTTCTGCATCTGCAGCGGATCGTCCATGAAGGCCTGGTAGAGATCGATGACGATCTGGACGCGGCCCCTTCCCGCACCCGCATGACCTCCGGATGGCGGTAGATCCGCTTCATCAGCATCGTCTTGATGTCACTGATCGGTGACGACCATCTGGTCGGAAAAGGTCGCAATCACCCGGCCTGCCTTGCGCACGTCGGCGGCACTTTCCGGCCGGATCTCCTTCAACCGGCGTCTGCGCCACGGTGATGACATCCTCGACCATGGCGGTGATCTGCCGACGCATGATTTCATGGGTGAAGCGGCTGCTTTCGAGATTGGGATAACGATCCCGCACCTCGCGCATCAGTTCCGCCAGAAAAGGAATCTCCTCCAGCATGTCGAAGGTCAGGTAGCCGGAGCGCAGGCCGTCATCGATATCATGGGTGTTGTAGGCGATATCGTCGGCAATGGCCGCCACCTGTGCCTCAAGGCTGGCAAAGCTTGCAATCTCCAGATCGTGCAGCGCGCAATAGTCGAGAATGGGCTGCGGCACGGGGCCGTGTGTGCCCTGCCCGTCTGCGCCCATCAGCGGTCCATTGTGCTTGACGAGGCCTTCGAGGCTTTCCCACGTCAGATTGAGCCCATCGAACTCGGCATAGCGCCGCTCAAGCTTGGTGACGATGCGCAAGGACTGGGCATTGTGGTCGAAGCCGCCATACGGCTTCAGCATCTCGTGCAGCGCATCCTCGCCGGTATGGCCGAACGGCGTGTGGCCGAAATCATGGACGAGAGCCACGCCCTCGGCCAGATCCTCGTCGAGCCTCAGGGCGCGTGCAAGCGCGCGCGCGATCTGCGCCACCTCGATCGTGTGTGTCAGGCGCGTGCGGTAGTGATCGCCATCGGCGGCAATGAACACCTGCGTCTTGTGCTTGAGACGGCGGAAGGCTGTGGTGTGGACGATCCGGTCGCGGTCGCGCTGAAAATCGGATCGGGTCGCGCTCGATGTCTCCGGATAAAGCCGCCCGCGGCTTGTCCACGGATCCGAGGCAAAAATCGCGCGTTCACCGGAGCCAAAACCGAGCGCATGTCTGTCCAAAGTCATTTCCCACCTTGCGTCCCATTGACGGAGCTTTAAAGCCTTCATACCTATAGTGTGATTTGCAGGAAAGCGGGCAATGCCGCTGCTTATCTGCCGATCGAAATGCGGTTTTTCCGATGTTTTCGTCGAAAAAACCCGGATCGAATGCAAATGCACCCCAATCTCTCCGGTTCTTGACCCCGGCAGGAGGTCCCTATGACAGCAGAAACAGTCACCCTTTCCGATTCGGCAGCCAAGCGCATTGCTGCCATCCTCAAGTCCGATGCCGACAAGAAGGCCATGCGGGTGTCCGTCGAAGGCGGCGGTTGCTCGGGCTTTTCCTACAAGTTCGATCTCGTCGATGGCGAACAGGACGACGACCTGATCCTTGAGAAAGGCGACGCGAAGGTGCTGATCGACAGCCTCTCGCTGGTCTATATGGGCGGCTCTGAAATCGACTTCGTCGACAATCTTCTCGGCCAGTCGTTCCAGATCAAGAATCCCAATGCGATCGCAAGCTGTGGCTGCGGGACCAGTTTCTCGGTCTGACAACAACGCCCTGTCACCTAGAGATAGGGCGACCCCAGCCAGAAAACCTTGTTGATCAGCCGCTTGTAAAAGGGTTGTGCGCCAAGCTCTGCGAGCGTCACAGGCTGTGCCAATTCCCGGATAGCGTCGATTCCAGTCTCCAGTCCCTGGGCAAAAGCCACGTCCAGAACCTCGATGTCGATTTCGAAGTTCAGGCGCAGCGAGCGCGGATCGAGATTCGACGATCCGACATAGCTCCAGCGCCCGTCGACCGTCAAAAGCTTGGAATGATTGAAAGCGCCGACAGCACGCCAGATGCGACAGCCATTCACCAGCAATTGGTCGAACTGCGCCGTCATGGCGCGATCGACAAGCTTGAGATTGTTGACGGACGGCACGACAATATCGACCCGAACGCCGCGCAATGCGGCCGTCGACAGTGCGCTGATCAATTCGCGATCCGGCAGGAAATAGGGCGACATGATGCGAATCGACTTGCGGGCGACCGAAAAGGCGCCGACCAGCATTCTGTGATTGGCTTCATTGGTGCGGTCGGGGCCGGTCGGAACGACACGCGTCAGGACCGAGGACTTGCGGTCTTCCGAAGGAATGGCGACCTGCCATGCCGGTCCATCGAGCATCTCCTTTGAAACGAATTGCCAGTCCTCGGATGCCACCTGCAGCAGATCGGCAACGGCCGGACCTTCGATCTCGAAATGCGTATCGAGCGACCGGGTCGAACCGGCGATTTCGCGCGTGAAGCCGGCACGGATATTCATACCGCCGGTAAAGGCGATCGTGCCATCAACAACGAGAATCTTGCGGTGCGTGCGCAGGTTCGCATAAGGCAGGCGCAGCCCCATGATGATGTTGCCATTGAAGACACGGACGAGAACGCCTGCATCCTTCAGGTAACCGACGATGCTGGGAACGGAGTAACGCGCACCCACGGCATCAATCAGCACGCGCACCTCGACGCCGCGCCGGGCCGCAGCGATGAGCGCATCGGCAAACCGCAATCCGATGACATCACGGTCGAAAATATAGGTCTCCAACAGAATGCTGCGTTTTGCCCGAGCGATTGCAGCCAGCATCGCGGCGTAGGCGACGTCTCCCCCTTCAAGCAGGGCGATACTGTTTCCCGCGCTCAACCGGTGACGGTTGACGCGGTCTCCGAGCATCTTCATGGAGGCAAAGCGCGGTTCGAACTGGTCGGAAACGAACGCGGCCGAGGCATCGAACCGACCGAACTGATCGGGGCCACGCTCGCGCAGAAGCGAGCGCTGCATGCCGATCGATGAACGGCGCATGCGATTGATGCCGGCGATCCCGTAGATCAGCGCGCCAAGCACCGGCGACAGCACGATGATGCCGACCCAGCCTATGGCCGATCGCACATCATCCTTGGTCATCGTCGCGTGAATGGCTGCGGGAACACCGAGCAGAACGGAAAGAACCGCTAGACTATGCGGCCAATAGCTCATGAAGACTTCGATCATGCCCTGACTATAGGGCTCGCGGACAAGGAATCAAACGGCGCACCGATCCTGTCGTGTGCGTTCGCCCGAAAGGTGCGGGGAAGACCGGCAATACGCGACCGGCGGAAATTGTCAAAGACGCATGCCGGTGGTAGAGCGGATGCAGGGTGGGCTCCAGCCGCCCACAAAAGGGACGTTGAGACAGATGAAGATTGCCACCTGGAACATCAACGGCGTCAAGGCCCGCATCGATACCCTGCTCGCCTGGCTGAAGGAATCAAACCCGGACATCGTCTGCCTTCAGGAAATCAAGTCGGTGGACGAAGGCTTTCTGCGGGCCGACATCGAGGCGCTCGGCTATCACGTCGAGACGCATGGCCAGAAAGGCTTCAACGGCGTCGCGATCCTGTCGAAAATCCGCCCGGACGAGGTTAATCGCGGCCTGCCGGGCGACGATGCCGATGAACAGTCGCGGTTCATGGAAGCGGTGTTTTCCGTTCGTGGCGGCGCGCTGCGGGTCTGCTCGATCTATCTTCCCAATGGTAACCCCGTCGATACGGAAAAATATCCCTACAAGCTCTCCTGGATGGACAGGCTTCACGCCTTTGCCGAAAGCCGCCTGGCATTCGAGGAACCGCTGATCCTGGCTGGAGACTACAACGTCATCCCGCAGCCGCATGACTGCTGGGATGTCAAAGTCTGGCAGAATGACGCCCTCTACCTGCCGCGGACACGACAGGCTTTCCGCAGACTGCAGAACCTTGGCCTGACGGACGCGATCCGCACCACGTCGGACGCGCAAAACTATACGTTCTGGGATTATCAGGCCGGTTGCTGGCCGAAAAATTTCGGCATTCGCATCGACCATCTGATGCTGTCGCCGGAAGCTGCGGACAGGCTGGTATCCACCGGCATCGAAAAGCACGTGCGCGGCTGGGAAAAGCCGTCCGATCACGTTCCGGTTGCCGCGGAGTTTTCATTCTCCGTCTGAGACGGAATGAATGCCTCAGTCGCTGTCGAGATAGATGTTGCGGGACATGTCGATCGCGACGCGTCGATCTTCCTCGTTTGCCAGCGAAAATGCCTGTTCCTGCATGGCCTGCAGCCACGGGCGATCTTTCGGGTTACACTGGTCAAGCGCCGCCGTCATATAGGCAAGGCCGCGTGCAGCCTGACCTTCCTGGAAGAGCACATCGCCGAATACACCCATGGCACCGGCATGGCCGTTCTTGCGGGCACGGTTGAGCCACTTCTTGGCCTGCTGGACATTGACGCTGCCGCCATCGCCCGACAACAACATGCGCGCCAGTTGAAACTGCGCTTCCGCAACGCCGAACGTCGAAGCGGCCTGAAAGTAAAGCTGGCGTGCCTGGGTAAGATTGGCGCGCACCGGGCTGTTGGGAATGCCGCGCCGATAGTAGTTGCCAAGCGAAATCAGGGCATTGGCAAAATAGCCGGTATCTTCCGAGCCCGGTTCAACACCCTGCTGGGCAATTTCGCTGTAAATCTTGAACGCCTCGAGATCATTCTCTGCAACGCCATCGCCATAGGCATACATGTTTGCCAAGGCCCAGCGCGATCCCGTATGGCCTTTTTCGGCAGCATAGCGGTAGGCCTCGACAGCCTCATCCTTGCGACCATTTTTATAGGCGGAAAAACCGAACTTGAAGAGGGCAAACGGCCCGGACTCCTTGCTCACGCCGGCATTCGGATCAAACGCCGTCGCTACATGGGACATGCCCGTGCATAAAACCAGCGAAACTCCGAGCATGGCAACCTTCAAGGACCTGTATCCACCTATCAGCATGGCAGTTTGTTTCTTCCATTCCACTCGATCGGCGCAACGACGAGACAGTCGCTGATCAGCCGCAATAGCTTGGTCCATTCAACGGGTTCAAAGGCCCGCAAACCCAATATCCGCAGGATCGCACCGGAATATCCAACGGCAGCGCTCCCCGTGCGGGAGCCGCGAGCACCGTAAATGGGCTTTCCGGCAAGACTGCGGCCCTCAATCATAGAAGCATCGCCCGCACTCAAGAGCTCACGTACAGGCCCAGTATCAAAGCCGTCCGAAAGTGCTGTAGCGCCATGTATAGCGAGGAATTTTCCGAAACCGCGATCAGTCATTTCACCCCAAACGACGCATGCTCTATACTCTGTTGCACGTCTGCCTGCGGTCATCAGGTGCTCTCTGTTTGTGGCGGGAAATGGACATAATCCATCTCACTTGGGTCATAGCAAACTATAGGAAAAAATGTGTTGCTGAATCGTCACATTTTGCAGAACAAGCTGTCGAAACGGAAATCTGTCTACAGTCCATTTCGCCGACGTTGTGCCAGCCCCCAGACATAAAAAACCCCGAAGCCAGGTCTCCAGCTTCGGGGTCAATTGATAACGAGTAGACGTCTGATTTATTGTTCGAACGTCAGAACTTGATTTTGACCGACGTCGAAATGGCCGTGACGAGGTCATTGTCGAAGTCGTAGGATGCACGCGTTCCGAAGCTGCGACCATCCTTGACCACGACACCTGACGAACCGCTCGTCAGAAGGCCAACGGCGCCCGCAAGGCGGAACTCGATGTTCTCGGTCGCCGCATAGGATGCACCAAGGCCGAGCGTCCATGTATCTGTCTGCGTACCGAGACCGGTGCTGGTGCCACGATCCCAGGTAACACTTGCAGCGCCGCTCCACTTGTCATTGAACTTGTGGCCGATGCCGCCGGATACCGTCCAGCCGTCACGATACAGGAGATCCAGTGTCGTTGCCTCTGTCGCCCCGCTTGTGGTGCAGGCAACAGCGCTCTTTGTCGAGGTCGGGCAGAACGGCAGGCTCTGGAGCTGGCTCCAATCGGTCCACTTGATGGAGCCGAAAGCGAGCCAATCTGGCGCGATACCGCTCTGGAACTTCAGTTCGAGAGAATCCGGCATTTCGGCTGTGCCATAGACATCGGTCACGACGCCGAGCAGAGGATTGGTACCCGCCAGGTTTGGCACCTGGCGAAGATCCAGAGTGCCCGTAACATTGCCCAGATCGACAGCGCTGTTGTAAACGAGGCTGACGCGCAAGGCGTATTCGGGGATTTCGTAGGCTACACCGGTGCGCCAGCCGAAGCCGTCACCTTCCAGTTCAAGGCGACCAACACCAGTGACGCCCAAGGATGCCGGAAGGTTGCCGAGTACCAGACGATCCTTGAAGCCGCTGACTTCCTGGTAGAACCCGCCGCCGATGACCCGGAACTGACCCTGACCGACATCGAACTTGTACGAGCAGGTTGCCGCGTAGTTGTCGCTTTCGATCTTCGTTTCGATATTGTCGTTCGCGCCCGCCCAATTGATGCCAGGGTTGCTGTGAGCGCCCCAGGGCTGCGAGTAGTCAGCCATGCAGTCGATTGCATCGCCAAAGCCGGCCTTGACGCCAACGCGCGGGACCCAATAGCCATCGGTGTCATCGATACCGGTGCTCGCACGACCCGACAGGTCTCCATCACCACCAGAGCCCGGATTAACCGGGATCGTATCGCGAACATTGTTCAGTTCGCGCTGCGGGTTTACGTAAGTCGCCGCTGCTTCAGCAGCGTATGTCGACGGATCGAACAAGAGATCGATATTGTATCCGCCACGCTCGAGGCCGCCCGCGTGCGCCGACGATGCGACGATCGTTGCAGCAACAGCCGCAGTGAGCGCCGCCGTAAGTTTCTTATAGGCCATCCGTTCCTCCCCTGAACACAGACAGTCGGCCGAAAAACACTCGGCCGTTTGTAACCGTAAGTATCCGGATGAAAGTCGGGATTGGCAAATACCTAGATTTGGGGATCCTGCCCCTCTGACGCCTCAAAATTTACGTAAGAATTTCACAAAATGGACACATTCGACCAGAAACGGAATAAAATTCCAACCAATTTGACTATCCAGCTCATTGAAGAAAAAATATTGCAAAAAAACAGTCACGTGTAACCGTTGCACCACAACACGTTTTTTTGAGAATTAATCGACGCCGGCATTGGCAAGCCCAGACTAACACGTTGATTTGTTGAAAATATTGGCTTGGGCGCGTTTTATCCCCCGGCTTTCGGGACTCGCACGGGAATCACTTCGCGGGAAAGACTATCCGCAAAAGCGCCAGAAACAGCAAATCCGCGGCACTGAGCACCGCGGATTTCAATGTCACAGCAGGGACGAGCGAATATCAGCCGGCGTCAGCGAGCCTTGCCAGCGCCACCTCGACGGAGGCCTTCTGCACGTCCAGTTCCGCCAGGCGCTCGCGTTCGGCGTCAACGACTTCCGGCTTGGCATTGGCGACGAACTTCTCGTTTGCAAGCTTGCCGAGAATGCGGGCGCGTTCCGCTTCGATCTTCCCGACTGATTTTTCGAGTCGGGACCGTTCTGCACCCAGATCGATCAGGCTGCCGAGCGGCAGGCAGGCGGTCGCCTCGCCGACAATCACCTGAGCGCTGCCCTTGGGCGCGGCATCATCAAGCGCAATCGTCTCGATGCGCGCCAGCCGGCGGATGGCGGAATCGTGACGCTCGAGACGCTCCCTGGTCAGCACATTTGCGCCGACCACGACCAGCGGCGCCATGGCGCCCGGCGGAACATTCATCTCCGCCCGCACCGAGCGGATGCCCGACACCAGATCGATCAGCCAGTTGATCTCGTTGGCTGCAAGATCGTCGGCAAAGGACGCCGCCGGCCATTCGGCATGGCAGAGCAGGCCGTCACGAGCATTGCCCTCGCCTGCCGTCTGCGCCCAGAGCTCTTCTGTCATGAAGGGCATGAAGGGATGCAGCAGCTTGTAGGTTTCGTCGAGCACATAGGCGACGCAGGCCTGCGATTCGGCCTTGGCAACCTCGTCCTCGCCACCGAAGACCGGCTTCAGCAGTTCAAGATACCAGTCGCAGAACTGGTTCCAGACAAAGCGATAGAGACTGCTGGCGGCCTCGTTGAAGCGGTAACCCTCGATCGCTTCGGTCACGTCGCGAATGGTCCGCGACAGTTCCGTCAGGATCCAGCGGTTGATGGTCAGCGACGCAGGCTTCCGGCAGGAAGGACGGATCTGCGCTTGACGCCGTTCATCCCGGCAAAACGCGTGGCGTTCCAGAGCTTGGTGCCGAAATTGCGATAGCCGGCGATGCGCGCCGGATCGAGTTTCACGTCGCGGCCCTGCGCCGCCATGATCGCCAGCGTGAAACGCAGCGCGTCGGCACCATATTCGTCGATCAGGTCGAGCGGATCGATGACGTTGCCCTTCGACTTCGACATCTTCTGGCCGTTCTTGTCGCGAACCAGCGCATGCACGTAGACGGTATGGAACGGCTCGATCGGCGTGCCGGCGCTCGTCCTTCATGAAGTGAAGGCCCATCATCATCATCCGGGCAACCCAGAAGAAGATGATGTCGAAACCGGTAACCAGAACATCCGTCTGGTAATAACGCTCCAGTTCCGGCGTCTTGTCGGGCCAGCCGAGCGTCGAGAAGGGCCAGAGCGCCGACGAGAACCATGTGTCGAGCACGTCTTCGTCGCGGGTCAGGATTTCACCCGGGCGGAAGTTTTCCAGCAGATCCTCGACATAGGCCTTCATCGGGCCTTCATGGGCCAGGTAATGCTGGATGGCGGCGTGCAGCGCCTCCTCCTCGGTCTTTTCGACAAAGACCTGGCCGTCCGGACCATACCAGGCCGGAATCTGGTGACCCCACCAGAGCTGGCGGGAAACGCACCAGGGCTGGATGTTCTCCATCCATTCGAAATAGGTCTTTTCCCAGTTCTTGGGCACGAAGTTCGTGCGGCCTTCGCGTACGGAGGCAATCGCCGGCTTGGCGAGTGTCGCGGCATCGACATACCACTGTTCCGTCAGGCGCGGCTCGATCGGCACGCCACCGCGGTCGCCATGCGGCACCGTGTGCTTGTGTGGCTCGATCTTGTCGAGCAAGCCCGCCTCTTCGAAGATTCGAACGATCAGCGTTGCGCGCCTCGAAACGGTCCATGCCCTCCAGCTGCTGCCAGACGCCAAGCTGCATTTCGGTCGGCGTCAGGCCTTCCAGGAAATCCTCGTTCTCGACGATCGTCGACCTTTGCCTCGACAGTCAGGATGTTGATCGCCCGCAGCCCCGCGCGCTTGCCGACCTCGAAATCGTTGAAATCATGGGCCGGCGTCATCTTCACCGCACCGGTACCGGCGGTCGGATCGGGATATTCGTCGGCGACGATGGGGATCAGACGGCCAACGATCGGCAGCACGACATGCTTGCCGACGATGGACGTGTAGCGCGCGTCATCGGGATGAACGGCAATGCCGGTATCGCCCGAGCATGGTCTCCGGACGCGTGGTGGCGACGACCAGATAGTCGCGCGTTTCCCAGTCGGTCGCATTGCCCTCTTCGTCGAAAGCGACGGGGTGCTCGTAGGTCACGCCCGTCTTCCAGCGGATAGCGCAGATGCCAGAGATGGCCGCTTGACCTCGACCTGCTCGACCTCAAGGTCGGAAATCGCGGTCAGCAGCTTCGGGTCCCAGTTGACCAGGCGCTTGTCCTTGTAGATCAGGCCTTCCTTGTAGAGCGAGACGAAAACCTCGAGCACGGCCTTCGACAGGCCCTCGTCCATGGTGAAGCGCTCGCGCGACCAGTCGCAGGACGCGCCAAGGCGCTTCAACTGGTTGAAGATCAGCCCGCCGGATTCGGCCTTCCATTCCCAGACCTTGTCGATGAAGGCTTCACGGCCCATCGTCGCGACGGTGCTGCTGGACGTTCCATCAGCTTGCGCTCGACCACCATCTGCGTGGCGATACCGGCATGGTCCATGCCCGGCTGCCACAGCACGTCCTTGCCGCGCATGCGCTCGAAGCGGACCATGATGTCCTGCAGCGTGTTGTTCAGCGCGTGGCCCATGTGCAGCGAGCCGGTAACGTTCGGCGGCGGAATGACGATGCAGAAGCTGTCTTCGCCCGGCTTGGCCCCCGCGCCCGCGCGAAACGCATCCTGATCGTCCCACTGCTTGGCGATACGAGGTTCGATGGCTGCGGAATCATAGGTTTTTTCAAGCATTTTGAAGCCAGACTTGGTGATTGATGTCGGGGTTTGTAAATCGGAACGCTGCGTGCAAGTCAACATCGACCACGAAAAAGCCGCCAGTGTGTCCGCTGGCGGCTTTTTGCGAATGATGGATCGCTGACTAGCGACGCGGACCGCGGGCGACGCGCTCGATTTCCTCGCGCACCAGTCGCTCGACCAATGTGGGAAGATTGTCGTCGAGCCACTCCTGCAGCATCGGTCGCAGCATGTCCTGGGCGATCTCGTCGAAGGAACGGCGGTTGCTGGCGTCCAGCGCAAAGGCGAGATTGTCGAAGGATTTTGCAACCTGCTGGCCGACAGCCGGAGAGACGATGGGAGCAGCGTCCTTTTCAGCAACCATGGCGGCAGCCGACGACGGCGTCTCCACCTGCTCACTGGCGGGCTGCACCTTCATCACTTCGATCTTTGCCTGAACAGCAGGTGCGGGATCCACGTTTTCTGTTTCAGGCGTCCTTGCAACGGCGACCGGCTCGACGGCCCTTACTGCGACCGAAGGCGCCATGCGTGACGTCACCAACGGACTATCGGACGTCTGCTCACCTGCGGCATTCGCCGGCTGAGGCTCACGCATCATGTAGGTGTTGCGTTCCGATGCAGCGCGGACCCGGGCCGCGACATCGGCCAGCGACAACGGAGGGGACTGCGGCTGGACCGGCGCCTTTGAGGTTTCGGCAGGCGTCTCGCGCATCGGCGGCTCAAAAGACCGATCCTGCAGGCCAAGTTCGGCATCAAACTCGGCGACCAATACGTCGTCATCGATCGTCAGATGAATTTCATCCGCCGATTCACCGTCATCGCGATCATCGCGATTGTTTGCGCCGAATGCGCCATTGCTGCCGCGCTCGCTGTCATTGGCAGCAAAACCCGGCATTCCCGGCTCGTTGCTTTCTATGATCTTGCGGATGGACGCCAGGATTTCATCCATCGACGGTTCGCGCGCTGCATTGGACTGTGCCATTCTTATCCCCGTTTTTGCCGTCTCGCGCAGCATACCCCGGCCGCGCAGTCATTCGGCGAGACTGTATGTGAGTTCGCAGCTGAACAACATGCCACGAATCACCATGTTGGAATCATGCACAGATTTGTTCGCGCCGTCACGTCGCAGGCTTCGCTATAGACCGACCGCCGGCAAGGATGCGTGTATCGTCTGAAGCCAAAACCTACGGTCCCGCCCGTCCCTTCCCACGGGATTGGAGAGGCTTGCCGATTGGACACGGGAGGCATGACGCCCGAAACATTCCAGGCGTCCGGGTTTGTTTAAAAGCTGCTTTCGCGCATCGAATCAGAAAACGAAATCACGGACCTGCTTGAACCCCGGCAAAGGCTTCACTGCGGTATTGAATGCCAGGCGTTCCGAGGTTTTGCCGTTCTCGTGTATGAACAGCTTGGCGCGTGATGCGTTGCCGAAGCCTTGAACCACAACCAGACGGCCGCCGTCGTTCAACTGGTCGAACAGGGCGGCAGGCACGGTTTCGACCGACCCATGGATGAAGATCACGTCGAAGGGGGCCTTTTCCGGGCAGCCTTTTTCGAGATCCCCGGTTACGACGGTCACATTGGCGTAGCGTGCCAGCGTATCCTTGGCCGCTGCCGCCAGGGCTTCATTGCTTTCAAGCGCGACCACGCTTGCAGCCAGCATCGACAAGACGGCGGACGCATATCCGGTCGAACAGCCGATTTCCAGCACCTTGTCGCTTTGGGAAATCGTTGCTAGCTGCAGCAGCTTGGCAAGCGGAGACGGCTCCATAATGTAGCGTCCACCCGGCGTCTGCATCGGCGTGGCAACTTCGATATCACTGTCGATATAGGCCAGCGGTTTCATGCGATCAGGAACGAAGTCCTCGCGTGGCACCGAGAGAAATGCCGACAGGACGGTATGGGACGTAACATCGGTCGGCCGGATCTGGTTGTCCACCATCTTGATGCGTGCTGCTTCGAAATCCATCTGCCTGCCCTCTTGGTCCGGTCGATTGCCGGAATGCGCGCCCGGCGCCTGTGCCGTGAATAGAGAACCGTTCCGCTTGCGCGTTTCGATCGTCCTAAGCTCTTAAATCCGTGCTTGCGCCGTTTCAAGCTATGGAATGCAGTTCCCTCAAAAAAGCAAGCCTGGCGAAAGTCCGCTGTGTTTTTCTCGCGGAACGAAATTGCGTGAAAATGCATTTGAGAATCAGTTTGCAGCTTGAAGGGCTTTCGCCATGGACAAAATCGGTGGCATGCCGGGATTAGGATTGATCAGTGGCGCGCCGATAGCCGCCTTCGTGATGGCTTGTCTCGCCAGCGGCCAGGCTGTGGCCAACGAACCCGTCTTTGACGAACTGCGCTTCGGCAGCAGCGTTTCCATTGCCAGCGGAGAGAAAAAGGAAAATGGTCTCGCACCGTCGCTGACGGTGTTTTTCGATCCCTTTGCCGAAATGCAGGCGGAGGGCTGGAAGGAGATCATACTTCAGCCGCGCCTCTACCTTGGCGCATCGATCGGTACCGGCGACACGGTAAACCAGGTCTACAGTGGTGTCAGCTTCGATGTCGACGTGACGGAGAAACTCTTTCTCGAACTCGGTTTTGGTGGAACCGTACACGACGGCGCTGTGCGGGACGATGGCAGCAGCGGACCGAAACTGGGTTGCCGTCTGCTGTTTCGCGAATATGCCGCCGCCGGCTATCGCTTTAATGACCGATGGCAGATCCTGGCGACGGTCGATCATTCATCCCATGCCAATCTCTGCGACGGCCCAAACGATGGTCTCACCCATGCGGGCCTTTCCATCGGCTACAGGTTCTAAGGCTCAACCGGCCGGGGCAGCTTCCAGACCGACAAGCGCGATCTTGGCGTAACCTGCGCGTTGTATGAGGTTCATCACCGTCATCAACTCCCCGTAATCGACCGCCTTGTCGGCACGCAGCAGGATACGCGTGTCCTTGTTGCCGTCGGTCAGCCGTACGAGTTCGGTGACGAAACTGTCCCTTGCCGTTTCCTCGTTGCCGAGTGCCAGCGTCAGATCTGCCTTCAGGGTCACGAAGACCGGCTTGTCGTCGCGCTTGACCGGCTGGGCTGCCGATTGCGGCAGATCCACTTTCATATCGACGGTCGCAAGCGGTGCCGCCACCATGAAAATGATCAGCAGCACCAGCATGACGTCGATGAACGGTGTCACGTTGATTTCGCTGTTTTCCTCGAGATCGCCTGCCCCGCCGTCACTCAGTTTGCTCGCCATGACCTTATCCGATCCTCGCAATGGCCGCGTCCACATGATGGGACTGCATTTCGGGCTTGCGACCTGCCTGCCGGCGCGCCGCACGGAAATCGAGATCGCGGCTGACCAGACGCTCGACCGCCGCCGAAGCGTCGGCCAGGAGAAGACGATAGCCTGAGATCGAGCGGGCGAAATAGTTGTAGATGACCACAGCCGGAATAGCAGCGACCAGACCGATGGCGGTCGCCAGAAGCGCTTCGGCGATACCGGGTGCAACGATCGCCAGGTTGGTCGTCTGTGCCTGGCTGATGCCGATGAAGGAGTTCATGATCCCCCAGACGGTGCCGAACAGGCCGACAAACGGGGAAATCGAACCGATCGTCGCCAAGATCCCGGTCCCGCCAGCGATTTTCTTGCCGGAACCGGCCTCGATACGGCCAAGCCGGGACGCGACACGCTCCTTGACACCCTGCGTCGGCACGAGGTCGAGCGTCGCTTCGGATTTGGCCAGTTCTTCGCAGGCGGCGACGATCATAAGGCCGGCAGGCCCATTTCGCACGCCAAGCTCGTCGCGGACGTCCCGCAGCACGGTGGCCGCTGTCAGGAGCTTGACGGCCCGCTTGATGCGGAGTTTCGCACCGGCAATCTCGATCGCCTTTGCCACAAGGATCGCCCAGGTTGCGACCGAAGCAAGGGCCAGCCCGATCATGACGCCTTTGACGACGATGTCGGCAGCCATGAACATGCCGAGCGGTGAAAGGTCATGCGGCAGTGCCGGGTTGGCGGCACTGATCGCGCTTTCTCCGGTTGCGGTGGATATCCCGGCCCCGTCCGGCAAAGTCGTGCCCGGCTCGACCGCTTCCACAAGCGCCGTTGCGGGGCCTGTCTCCTCTGCCTGACCCAGCACGGGGTCCTGCACGGTTGCCGGTGCTTCCTGCGCGAAAGCCGGCTGCAAGGGCGCTACACCCGACGATGCGAGCAGCATCATTGCCAGCAGGACCCATTTCGACACTCCACGGTTCGACATATCCTGTCCTTTCGATCATTCCGGCCGATCGCCTGAGAGAAATCATGCGACACGGAACCACAGTTTGCTGTCAGGCCGGGTCGCATCACCGCCGAACGCGGCGCCACCTTGAGCCTGAATGCCGAGATCGCTCTTACGACACAGTATGGCTGAAAGACAAGCATATGTGGAGTGTTTTTATCAAGAAATAATCGAGTGACCGCCGGCAGGCCGCAGGCCCTCGGTCCGGGTCATGCGGCGGGCCGATTTGCCTTCACCTGGGTGCAGCTTCGTCGAAGGCGCCGGTACGCCAGTCATAGGATCGATGCCGCTCCCAGGCGCGCACCGAACCTGCGACCGCCTCGACGATCCGCATGGGGGTTCTTGCGCCAGCGGCCAATGCATCGGGCTCGCCGTAAACCTCCAGCGCGCCGCTGCGGCGCAGGCTTTTGCCGCTGATGAGGATTGCCCCTGTGCGGCAGGCCTCAAACCGCAACATGGCGGGCGTGACGACGATATCGGCCGTATCGCAGGCCGCGCCGATGAACCTTGCATCTTCCACCGCAACAACCCGCCATCCCTGCCGGGTGGTCATCGCACACCATTGCTTGGTTGCGCAGCCAAACCGACCTTTCGGACTTTCATGGAGTGCGCGGCCGATCGCCGAACGCGCCATCGCGACATCGACGGGTGGTCTCTTGGCTCTTTTTCCCACCGGCTCCCCGGACGGGATCGGACCTGCCACCTGGGCCAGGTCCTCCTGAACGAGATCATCGCGCTGCAGCGGTTCCTGCTGCCCTGAAAGACGCAGCGCGCGCTGCCATTGCGCGAAAATGAAGTCCGGTGGCCTTGCGCGATTGACGGAGGCTTTAGAGCCTTCGATTGCCGCGACCAGTCGTCCGTCCTCCGAAATGACAAGCGCCGGCATCGCTCGCGGACTGGAAGGCGATAAAGGCGACGCCTGCGGCCACGAGGACCAGGCCGCCGGCAGCCAGCCAGGTTCGCAAAAGACAGACGACAACACCGCCCGCGGCAATGAGCAGAAAGGCGCTCTGCGAAATCCGCCCCGTTGTGAAATCGCCTTCCCAGCCGGCGACAAGGCCGGCCATGGCAATCATCCATTCGATGCCCTGCCCCATGATCAGCAAGGGATAATAGTCGAGACCGAAAGGCATGAGCATCATGGCAATCAAGCCGAAAGGCATGACCAGGACGCTGATAACAGGCATGGCCAGAATATTCCCGGCAAGCCCATAGGCCGCCAGCCGATGAAAGTGTCCGGCAGAGTAGATCATTGTCGACAGACCGCCGATCAGCGAACTGAGAAACAGCCCGCCAAAAAAGCCGGAAACGAGCCGCAATCCGGTCAAAGCGGGTATGCCGATCGGTTTTTCCGCCAGCGCACGATCGCGCCAATGCGCATAGCCGGCAACGAGTGCCAGCGTTGCCGCAAAGGACATCTGGAAACCCGGACCGGTGACCGCCGACGGCGTGATGACGAGGATGACGATCGCGGACAAAGCGACATTGCGAAGGCTGATCGACGGCCTGTCGAAAAACACGGCAACCAGCATGATCGAGATCATGATCCACGAGCGCACCGCAGAGACGGCTCCGCCGGAGATAAGGATATAGGCAAGGACCATGAGGAGGGCGCCGGCCGCAGCGATCTTCTTGATCGCCACCCGCTGGGCAAGACCCGGCACGAGGCTGAGCAATGTCCGCGCGCCAATCAGGAAGGTGCCGGCCGCCAGCACCATGTTCAAACCGGAAATCGCAAGCACATGGGCAAGCCCCGCCTCGCGCAGCACGCTGATCGTGTCGCGGCTGATGGCTCGTTCCTCCGCCGTCACCAGCGCTGCAGCGATGGCTCCTGCATCACCACCGATCGTGGAGCGGATGCGCGTGCCGATCGCTTCGCGCCAGCGGGCTATTTCCTCCGAGACCTGCAAACGGATAGACGAAGGCGTGCCCCCTTCGGCTGCCGTAACGGAATGCGGTGCTCCATAGAAATAGCCAACGGCGCCGATACCCTTGAAATAGCTGTCGAAAGCAAAATCGTTCAGCCCCGGAAGTGCCGGCCCGGAAGGTGGCGAGAGGCGGGCTTTCCCCTCGATTGCCTGACCGATTGCAATGGGCGCTTCGCGGCTGCGGGAGAGCAGGCTGACTATTTCCGGTGGCCGCTTCAGCGTCGGGTCCGATGTCTGCGTCACCGCAACGATATAGCGCCAATGGCCGCGGTCGGTTGTTTCACGGCTGAGGACCGCGCCACGCACCAGTGTCGTGACGGGCGTGTCCAGCAGCACTGTATCGAGACGCTGCGTTTCCAATGCCGCCAGCAGCATGCCGGCTGCGAAACAGGCGGCCAGTCGGGATAAGACACGCCAGAGGGTTGCGGCATGGCGAAGAAGGATTGCAGCCATGACAAGGGCGCACAGCAGCAATGCAAGTTTGACAAGGCCAGGCTGTTTCGCCAGCGAAAACCAGACCAGCGCCCCGCTGCCGAGACACACCGGGATGAACAGGAAGGAATGGCCATAGGCCTGCTCCTCCTCAAGCGCCGTGCCGATGTGCGGTCGGTGAGCTCGGCGCCACCACGTGGAGGCGCGATGGGCGAAGCTTGGAAAACGCTTCCGGAATGGTTCAAATACGGCTTTTTTGCGGCCTTTTTTAGCAATCTCGAGCAAGGCATGGGGGGCGACCGCCACCGCTCCAAAGGAGCCGTCGCGCCTGACATCCACCCCCGACTGCCCCTCATCCATGCCGCGCGCCCAGATGCCTACACCTCGGGCAGAATGCAACCTTACCGTTTCAAATGCAACCAAAGGAAAAGGCGCCTAAAAATGTGGCAGCATTCATGCGAAACGGGCGATCGATCCTGTCCACAGTGTTTTAAGCCATTGGAACTGCGCGCCGAACATGCAATTATTGCGCTGCCATATGCTTATTGTTGCAGCGCACAACGGTCCTTTTGTCCAACTTGGCAGCTGTGGGTAAATCATATAGCAAATGAGCAACGTTAATAACTGTGGCACATTTGTGTGCCATTTTGCTGCAAACGGAGGATCACCCATGACAGGAAAAAGCGCAGTCGTAACAGTCGATAACAAGTCGGTCGAGTTACCGGTGCGATCCGGGTCGATCGGTCCGGATGTGGTCGATATCGGCACGCTCTACAAGCAGACGGGTCAGTTTACCTACGATCCGGGCTTCACATCGACTGCATCTTGCGAATCGAAGATCACCTATATCGACGGCGACGAGGGCATCCTGCTGCATCGCGGCTATCCGATCGAACAGCTGGCCGAACACGGCGACTTCCTCGAAGTCTGCTACCTGCTGCTCTACGGCGAACTGCCGACGGCTGCACAGAAGAAGGACTTCGACTATCGCGTCACGCATCACACCATGGTGCATGAGCAGATGAGCCGCTTCTTCACCGGCTTCCGCCGCGACGCCCATCCGATGGCCGTCATGTGCGGCTGCGTCGGCGCGCTCTCGGCCTTCTATCACGACTCGACCGACATCACCGATCCGCACCAGCGCATGGTCGCCTCGCTGCGCATGATCGCCAAGATGCCGACGCATTGCCGCCATGGCCTACAAGTACCATATCGGCCAGCCCTTCGTTTATCCGAAGAACGACCTCGACTACGCCTCCAACTTCCTGCGCATGTGCTTTGCCGTGCCCTGCGAAGACTATGTGGTCAACCCGGTTCTGGCGCGCGCCATGGACCGCATCTTCATCCTGCATGCCGACCACGAGCAGAACGCCTCGACCTCGACCGTTCGCCTTGCCGGCTCGTCGGGTGCCAATCCGTTCGCCTGCATCGCAGCCGGCATTGCCTGCCTCTGGGGCCCGGCCCATGGCGGCGCCAACGAAGCCGCGCTCAACATGCTGGCTGAAATCGGCACGGTCGATCGCATTCCGGAATATCGTCGCCCGCGCCAAGGACAAGAACGATCCGTTCCGCCTGATGGGCTTCGGTCACCGCGTCTACAAGAACTACGACCCGCGCGCCAAGATCATGCAGAAGACCACGCATGAAGTGCTGGCGCGAACTCGGCATCAAGGATGATCCGCTGCTCGAAGTCGCGATGGAACTGGAGCGCATCGCGCTGACGGACAGCTACTTCATCGAGAAGAAGCTCTACCCGAACATCGACTTCTATTCGGGCATCACGCTGAAGGCGCTCGGCTTCCCCACGACCATGTTCACCGTGCTCTTCGCGCTTGCCCGCACCGTCGGCTGGATCGCGCAGTGGAACGAAATGATCGAAGATCCGGAACAGCGCATCGGCCGCCCGCGCCAGCTCTATATCGGCGAACCGCAGCGCGATTACCTTCCTGTTTCGAAGCGCTAAGACGCATCCGCTTCAAAACGAAAACCGGTCGATTAGTTTCGACCGGTTTTTTTCGTGTCCAGCAATTCAAGCACGACGCGCGCCGCTTTTTCACCCGGAGGCTCGGCGGTTTTCATTCGCTCCCAGACCAGATCGTAGCCTTCAAGCATCGCGCGGCGCTGGCTGGTGTCGCTGACAAGCCGTTCCACCCAGCGGGCAAGATTGCGCCGGCTGAACGACCTCGACATATTCGGGCACGACGGGATAATCGGCGATCAGATTGGGCAGGGCCGCTGTCCAGATGGTGATCTTGTGCGCCATCAGCTTGACGATCCAGTCGACCTTGTAGGCCGAGATGGCCGGAATGCCTGCGAGCGCCAGTTCGAGAATGACCGTGCCGGAAGCCGCGACCGCAGCGTCCGCCTGCGAAAACGCCTGCCATTTCGCGGCCGCTCCGGTGGTGATTTCCGGCTGCAAGGCCCATCCGGAAACAATGGAGCGGACCAGCTGCTCCTGCCGCGGTACGGTCGGCAGCAGGAAGCGCATGCCGGGATTGCGCTCGGCAAGCTGTTCCATGGTCTTGCCGAAAATTGGCAGCAGGCGTTTGATTTCGCTGGATCGGGATCCGGGCAGAATGAGGCATGTCGCCGGGCCGCTCGTGTTTGAGGCGCGCCGGGCGGCAATCGCGCCGCGCGCGGCAACAAGGGCCGGATCGCTTGCCAGCCGGTGACCGACATAGGTGGTCGGCGGGCCGTTAAGAGCAACCATGGCGGCGGGCTCGAAGGGAAGAACGGCCAGGACATGATCGACATAGGCGCGCATGCGTGGCGCCCGTTCCGGTTTCCACGCCCAGACGCTCGGACAGACATAGTCGACGACGGGAAGGTCCGGCAAAGCCTTGCGCACGGCCTTTGCCACGCGGTGGGTGAAGTCGGGACTGTCGATGATCACGAGAACATCGGGTCGGGCCGCAATAATCGCCGCCGTGGTCTGACGAATACGGCGGATGAGGTTCGGCAGGCGTGCCAGGACCTGCGAGATACCCATGATCGACAGTTCGGAATAGTCGAAGAGCGACTGCAGCCCCTGCGCCTCGAGCGCCTCCCCTCCGACACCCACCAGTTCCACCGGTCGGCCGAGTTGCAGCCGCAGCGCGCCGATCAGATCGCCACCAAGAAGATCTCCGGACACTTCGCCGGCGATAACAGCGATTTTCAAGGCGCCGGTCACCGGCCTACCCTCAGGCTTGCCCGGTCGACGCCGATCACGAAGAGGCCGGCCTTGTCGGCAGCGGCAATCAGTTCCGCGCGCTCAAGCACCAGTGCCCGTCCGGCCTCGACCGCGACACCGGCCAGGCCGGCAGCCGCAGCACGGGCAATGGTCGAGGGACCGATCGACGGCAGGTCTGCACGCACGTCCTGCTGCGGTTTGCACAGTTTGACCAGCACCCCGCGGCGGCGCGAAGAGATGCGTCCATCCGCCTTCAGCCTTGCGACCCGCTCCAGCATGGCATCCGTACCCTCAGGCCCCTTCGAGCGCCACGACGCGGCCACCAACAGCGACAGCGCCCTGCCCGACATCGAGATGTCCGAGTGCGATCGCCGCCGCCTCGGCAATCTCGATATCGGCCTGGTCTTCGCGCCCCGGTTCGCGCGCGCCGAGCGGCCCGACCGTTGCCAGAAGCTCCGGCACGATGTCCTGCACGCCGATGACACGGGCACCATTGGTCTCGATAAGTTCGATCGCCATTTTCAGCACGGCATCATCGCCGCCGGACAATAGTGTGCGCAGAACGCTTGGCACCTTGGCGAGGCTCTTCAGGGTCGGCTTGATGTCGCGCCAGTCGGGCCGGCGGCGCACCGCCCCCGACAGAACGACACGGCCGATTCCGGAATTGCGAAAAACAGTGCTGATGGCTTTGAAATTGCCGATGCCGAGCGTCGTGTTCTCGAAATCGGACCAGTCGCGGTCGGATTCATTGGCAAGCGCGATGATGAACGGATTTTCGCCGTGAATGCGCGCCGCTTCGGCCACATGCAGCGGCAGAAGACCGCTGCCCGCGATGATCGCCAGCCGGTCTTTGATTTCGGGCCGACTGTCCGGGATCATCGACCTCAGCCCTTGCTGCCCCGTGTCGGCGACGACAGAGCGCGGTCGCTTTCTGCAGCGATGAAATCGAGAATTTCCATGGCCGGCGGGCAATCGAGCATAGTCGCTCGCGGATGGCCGCGGCATTGGCGCGAACGGACCTTCAGGCCTTCGAAAATCTGCTTGTAGGCCCGGCGCACGGCGTGGATGGTCGGCTCGTTCGATGCCCGCGCGCGCTCATGCCGACGACATTCAACCCGCCCAGAAGGCCCGGATTGCCGTTCAGCATGCCATAGGGAATGACATCGTAGGCAGACGGCCGACAAGCCCGCCGATGAAGGCCTGTCGGCCGATGCGGGTAAACTGGTGCACGGCCGAGCCGCCGCCGAGAATGGCGCGATCCTCGACCGTGACATGGCCGGCCAGCATGACATTGTTCGACAGAATGATGTTGTTGCCGAGACTGGCAATCATGCGCGACATGCGAATAGGCGAGAAACAGGTTGTTGTCGCCGACCACGGTCGTGCCGCCACCGCTCGACCGTGCCGGTGTTCATCGTGACGCCTTCGCGGATGGTGCATTTTTCGCCGATCACCAGCGTCGTATCGCCAGCGCTGTGATGCACGCTCTGCGAATCGCCACCGATGACGGCGGACGGGAAGATCCGGCGTGCCCTTGCCGATCGGTCGTGCGGCCGAGTGACCACGACATGGGTCAGCAGTTCGACATCGTCGTGCAGTGTCGACTTTCGGACCGACATGGCAAAACGGTCCGATCGATCACGTTTTCACCGATCACCGCACCGTCTTCGATCGACGGAAAGCGGGTGAATCCGGGCACTGGCAGAAATCATGCTCATGCGTCGTCCTTGGCTATAATCATCGCGCCGATATCGGCTTCGGCGACAAGTTGCCCGTCAACCTTGGCATCGCAGTGGAATTTCCAGATATTGCCGCGCTGCTTTTGCTTGACGACGTGAAACTCCACGCGGTCGCCCGGAACCACCGGCTTGCGGAAGCGGGCATTGTCGATGGTCATGAAGTAGACGAGATTGCTGCCCGTCGCCGGTCTTGCGTGCGCAGATGGCGCCTGCCGTCTGGGCCATGCCTTCGATCAGAAGAACGCCCGGCATGATCGGCTGTTCGGGAAAATGACCGGTGAAATGCGGCTCGTTCGCCGTGACGTTCTTGATGCCGATGGCGGAATTGTCGCCGTCGATCTCGATGATCTTGTCGACCAGCAGGAAAGGATAACGATGCGGCAAGCAGCTTCAAGATCTCCCTGATATCGGCCGTTCCGAGAGACGCCGTTGCGTCCGCTCACTCATTTCTGTCTCCTGCTTTCTTCTGTCTGCGGTGCGCGCGAGCCGTCATCTGCGCCATATCGCGCAGGAAATCCTTCATCGGCCGCGCCGGTATGCCGCCATAACGTTCGCCGGCCGGCACATCCGACAGCGACGCCGCTCATGGCCGCGATCTGCACGCCGATCACCGATGGTGATATGGCCGTTGATGCCGGCTGGCGCCACCGATCATGCACGCCATCGCCGATGCGCGTGCTGCCGGCAATGCCGACCTGCGCCGACGATGCCGCAATGGCGGCCGATGCGGACGTTGTGGCCAATCTGCACCAGATTATCGATCTTCGTGCCTTCGCCGATCACCGTGTCGTCCATCGTGCCGCGATCGATCGTCGTATTGGCGCCGATCTCGACCTGTCCTGGATGATGACCCGGCCGATCTGCACGATCTTGATCATGCCGCCGCGTGGACCCGGCGCATAGCCGAAACCGTCCTGCCCGATCCGTGCACCATTGATGAATGATGACATTCGTTGCCGATCAAGGCGCAGAGGATGCTGGCGCCTGCGGCAATCGTGCAATCGCGCCCGATCCGCACGCCGGGTCCGATGACCGCACCGGCGGCAGATCCGCGTTCCGGTGCCGATCTGGGCGCCGGCGCCAATCGACTGCCATTGGCTTCGATCTCACGTCGTCCTCGAGCTGCGCAGACGGATCCACAAAGGCGGCCGGCGAAATTCCGCCGGGTCCCGACAGGTTCTGCGACAGGGCGCATGGCCTGCGGATGCAGGATAGCACCCGCGACCGCGAACGCAGTATGCGGATGCGCGGTCAGCAGAACTGGAATATGAGGGGGTACGATGGACGCAATCGCCTTGTCGCAAATGATCGCTGCAGCCTTGCAGGTATCCAGTTCGGCGCGATTGCTGCGGCGACAACATGTAACATATATCGCCCTCTTGCGCCCTGATAGACCGGCGAGACTGACCGAATGATCCGGTCAGCCGTTGTCTGATCTTCGAGCGTCGCACCAATCTGACCCGCCAGATCATCCAGGCGGATCCCATCATGGGGCGGGAAGAACCAGTTGTGTTCCATGGCCAATGCTCCAGAACAGTATTGGCAGGCAGTTCTGGACTGCGACGATCAGAACGACGACGAGATACCGAACTTCAGGTTCTGTACGCGGTCGAAGTCTTCCTTGGCAATCGGGAACGCATAGTCGACGCGCAGCGGACCGAACGGCGATGCCCAGAGCAGACCGAGACCGACCGACGCACGCAGCGACGAATCCGTACCGCGAACTACCGTCCGCTGCCGTCACGTTGACCTTGTTGCCGTAAAGCGTACCGGCATCGGCGAAGAACGCGCCACGGAAGCCGCTGATCCTGCGGAATGCCCGGAAGCGGGAACGTTGCTTCTGCTGAAGCTGTGAAGTAGGTCGTGCCGCCGATCGAGTCGCCGTTCGCATGCCCGAGGACCGATACCGTTGCGCTCGAAGCCACGGATGTCGTTACCGCTCAACTGGAACTGGTCGAAGACTTCAAGGGATCGCCGACGTCTTGCACCAGGTGACCAGCAGCAGCCGGAGATCGACGCGATGATGTCCGCATCGTCGCTCACCGTGTAATAGGCACTTGGCCTTGCCTGTGATCTTGTAGAAGTCGGAAGTCCCGCCAAGACCAGCATATTCCTGGGTAACCGAGGCGATGATGCCCTCATGCGGCTGCTGCCGCGTCATCCAGCGAATTGTAGTTGATGATGTTGGAGATCGACGAACGGGTCCATGGGCGAGCCATCGATCACGCGAACGTAGGGGCTCGACAGAAGCGCGTCGCTGTCACCCGTGTAATCATGCTTCCGAGTAGTTGTAACGGAACGTGGTCGAAACCGCTCGGTAATCGGCGCCGTCACGCGCAGGCTGAAGCCCTGCTCGTCATAGCTATAGTTGTCTTCGTCGAAATCATTTTCGTTCTTGAACACATCGAAACCAGCCGCCAGACGGTAGCCGAGGAAGTAGGGCTCGGTGAACGATACGTTGTAGGTACGGCTTTCCTCGCCACGGCCGGCTGCCAGGCGAATATACTGACCGCGACCGAGGAAGTTCTTTTCTTCGATCGACGCTTCCAGAAGGAAGCCGCCGCCGCTGCCGGCAGAATAACCGGCACCAATACCGAACGAACCGGTGGACTGATCCTGCACATCGACAACGATAACCACACGGTCAGCTGCCGTGCCCGGGGCCGTCGTAATGTTGACAGCCGAGAAGTAGCCGAGGGCATCCAGACGACGCTTGGCGCGTGCAATCATTTCCTGATTGAAGGCATCGCCTTCGCTAAGGTCGAATTCGCGGCGGATCACGTAGTCGCGCGTGCGGGTGTTGCCGCGGATCTCGATACGTTCGACATAGGCGCGCTCGCCCTGGTCCACCAGATAGTCGACGGCGATGGTGCGATTGTCGAAATTGCGATTGCCACGCGGCGTCACGCGGGCGAAGGGATAACCTGCCGCGGCCACACGCTTGGAGATTTCCGAAATGCTTTCCTGAACGTCCTTGGCCTTGTAGACCGAGCCCTCGCTGGTCTGCACCAGACCCTTGAGCTGTTCAGCATCCACACCTTCAACAGTCGATTCGACGTTGACCGGACCGAAGTCGTAGCGCTCGCCTTCTTCCACGGTGATGGTCACCGTGTACTCGTTGGTGGACTTGTCCAGCGTCGCATCCGAGGAGACAACGCGGAAATCGGCATAGCCGTGATTGTAATAGAACTGCCGCAGCAATTCCTCGTCGGCGCGCAGCTTGTCCTCGTTATAGACGTCCTTGCGGCTCAGGAAGGAGAACAGGCCCGACTGCTTGGTCGCAATGACCGCCTGCAGACGACCATCGCCATAGGCATTGTTGCCGACGAAATTGATCTGGCTGATCTTTGTGCGCGAACCTTCATTGATGACGAAAGCAAGATTGACGCGGCCTTCAGCGATCGGCGCGATCTGGGTCGTCACGGTCACATCTTCACGGCCGATCCCGGCATAGGCCTGCTTGATCGCCTCGATGTCGGATTCGACGGTTGCTTCGCTGTAAGGACCCAGCGGCTGCGTGCGAACCGCTTCCTGCAGCTTGTCGTCCTTGATCTTCCGGTTGCCGTTGAAGACGACCTGGTTGACCAGCTGGTTCTCGCTCACGGACACAACAAGCGTGCCGCCGGAAACATTGATGCTGACGTCGGAGAAATAACCGGTCGCATAAAGGCGCTTGACCGATGAATCGATGTCGGAATTGCTGAAGCTCTTGCCAGGCGTGATCGTGATGTTTGCACGAACCGTTTCCGGGCTGACGCGGGTGGCACCACGAACCTCGACACGGCGGATGACGGCAGCCTCTGCGACCGATGCACTAGCAAGCGTTACGATGCCTGTACCCGTTGCGACAATTCCAGCAGACAGCGCAACCGCCGATACCGCGTTCAAAAATTTTGAACCAGCTTTCATAAATCTTACCTTTTTCCCAACGTCTCGCAGCGAACTCAAACCGACTCCGGCCACGTTTGCCGTTTTAACTGCTTTTCCCATACAAGCAAGGTCGGTCGTTAATTTCTGTTTACTTCAATTCAAACCGTGTCCAAACGGCCACTACCGAATTGATTTATCGTAAACAATTCCTTTCGACCCAACCCATTGAAAACCAACGAAGCTGAACTTGCCTCATCAGTCCGTCGCCGCCTGCCTCCAGCCTTGCGACCTAGCCGATCAGCATGCTGATATCGTTCCAGGTGGCAAACACCATGAGCATCAGAACCATCGCAAAACCGATGCGGAAAGCGATATCCTGAGCGCCCGGCCCTACCGGTTTTCCCCTGATGGCCTCAACCGCATAAAACATCAGATGCCCGCCATCAAGTACCGGGACCGGCATTAGATTGAGAAGTCCAATGGAAACCGACAGGACGGCGGCCAGCTGCAGGACGGCTGCAACACCGAGCGTGGCCATCTGGCCGGAGGCCTGGGCCACACGGATCGGTCCGCCCAGCTGATCCGCCTTCATTCGGCCGGTCACGAGATTGGCGAGATACTTGAAGGTTCCGGTGACGATGTGCCAGCTTTCGACGGCACCCTGCCCCACGGCCTCCAGCGGACCGAAGGTCTGGATCCTGAAATTGCCGGTCTCCTGGTTCGTTACAATTCCGATGATGCCGAGTTCCATCTTGTTTCCGAACTGGTCGGTGATCTCGCTGCGCTGCGGCACCATTGGAATCTCAAGAAACTCGCCCTTCCGCTCGACCCGGACGGTGATCGGCGTTTCCGGGCGTATGCTCACATAGCGGCGGACGTCATCGAAGGTCCGCACGGCATTGCCATCGATCGAGACCAGCAGATCGCCCGGCCAGTACCCCGGCCTTTTGCGCCGCGCTGTCAGCCTTGACTTCGGCAACGATCGGGTCGGCGACCGGACTTGCCGTAGATCGAGAAAAGCACAGCGAAGATCGCAATGGCCAGGATGAAATTGGCGATCGGTCCGGCAGCGACGGTCGCCGCTCGCTTCCACAGTTTCGCACCGAGGAAGGTGCGATCGCGTTCTTCCTGCGAAAATTCCTCAAGACGGGCATAGTCAGGAATGCTTGCCGCATCCTCGTCGCCGTAGAATTTCACATATCCGCCAAGCGGAATGGCGCAGAGTTTCCAGCGTGTGCCATGGCTGGTCGGTGAAGCCGACGAGTTCCGGGCCGAAGCCGACGGAGAAGGCAAGGATCCGGATGCCTGACCAGCGGCCGACCAGATAGTGGCCCATTTCATGCACGAAAACGAGCAAGGTCAGCACCAGAAGGAATGGCACGATATAGCCCAGAACGAATTGCATCGCATCGGCCAGAAAAGTCATTCGAGTACCCCGTTCATGTCGTCAGCCGGCCGTCAAAGACCCAGCAGGATGGCCCCTGTCGATGCGGTCTGCGCACCCGTGAACAGGACCTGCATCAAAGCAAGCAGAAGTGCTGCAAAGCAGGCAAAAACAAGGCCGTCAACCCGATCCATGACACCGCCATGTCCGGGAATGAGCTTGCTTGAATCCTTGACGCCAAATCGACGCTTTATGTAGGACTCGAAAAGATCGCCGCTCTGGCTTGCAACAGACAGCACAAGCGCCAGTACCGGCAGACGGAAATCATCCAGCGAAAACTGACTGAGCACCAGCGCGACGCCGGCAACGACACCGGACAAGGCACCACCGATGGCGCCGGACCAGGTTTTCCCGGGCGATATGCGCGGTGCAAGCTTCGGTCCGCCAATCGCGCGGCCGGTGAAATAGGCAAGGATATCGGTTGACCAGACAACAGCAAAAACGAACAGCATCGCGATCAGGCCGACGGAATCATCACCGCGGATCGAGGACAGCGAAATACCGGTCAAGCCGGCATAGACGATACCGCCAGGTTGCCAGAACGTGCCTTTTCGCACCACAATCCACAGCACAGAGACGATCGCAAATCCCGCAAGCACCGGAATGGTCAGGCCGACATCACCGAAGAGAATAAGGCCTGCAACAACGATCTGCGAAAGCCAGCCAAAAGCGTTTGCCTGAAAATCCTTCTCGGCGAGCCGCGTCATTGTCGACCACTCGTAGTAGACAAGCAGGGCGATGGCGACCGACAGGATGCTGAAAGGCCAAGCCGCCCACCCAGGTTGCAAACAGCACAACCACGGCCATGACGATGCCGGACAGAATGCGCAGCTTGCAGTTCGCTGTGCATCAGGAACCAACCGCGAGCGTCTGTCTCGGCGAGAGACCACCGAACCGGCGCTCGCGTGCGTGCATATTTTTCGAGCGCTGCCAAGAATACCTCCCGCGTGAAGTCCGGCCAGAACTCCGGACACGAACATCAACTCCGAATAGGCCGCCTGCCACAGGAGAAAATTGGACAGCCGCTCTTCGCCGCTGGTGCGGATGATGAGATCCGGGTCGGGAATGCCCGCCGTATCCAGCCGACTCGACGATCAGCTCCGGCGTAATCTGCGCCGGCGAAAGTCGTCCCTGTGCAACGTCGAGTGCCAGCGATCGCATGGCACGGGTCATCTCGTCGCGGGAGCCGTAATTGAAGGCGATGACCAGCGTGATCCCGGTATTGCCGCGCGTCGTTTCTTCCGCCTCCAGAAGAAGCGGCAGGATATCGCCGCGCAGGTTTTCCCTGTCGCCGATGACCCGGATCCGGACATTCTGGCTGTGAAGTTCGGCAAGGTCGCGCCGGATAAAGGCCTTCAGCAGGCCCATCAGATCGGAAACCTCCGCCTCCGGGACGGCTCCAGTTCTCCGATGAAAAGGCAAACAGCGTCAGGTAACGGATGCCCGACTTCGGCCGCCGTCCGCACGGCCTCACGCACGGCCTCGACGCCCTTGCGATGGCCCATCGTTCGGGGCAAGCCCGCGCGCATTGGCCCAGCGACCGTTGCCATCCATGATGATGGCAACATGTTCGGGAACGTCTGCGGCATTGAGTTTTGACATCGGTGACCCGAAAAACAGAAGATTCGCAAAAGCGAGACTAGACCTGCATGATTTCCTTTTCCTTGTCGGCGAGCAAGCGGTCGATGTCGGAAATCATATCGTCGGTCATCTTCTGAACCTTTTCGGACTGGCTGCGGCTGACATCCTGACCGATGACGCCGTCTTTCTCGGCCTTCTTCAGGCTGTCCATGCCGTCACGGCGGACGTGGCGGACGGCGACCTTTGCCTTTTCGCTGTAGTCATGCGCCACCTTGACGAGCGACTTGCGGCGCTCTTCGTTCAGTTCCGGCAGTGGAATGCGAAGGTTCTGACCGTCCACGATCGGGTTGAGGCCGAGATTGGATTCGCGGATGGCGCGGTCCACGGCATTGACCATCGACTTGTCCCAGATGGATACGCCCAGCATGCGCGATTCCGGAACCGTGATATTGGCAACCTGGTTCAGCGGAACGCGCGAACCATAGGCTTCCACCATCACCGGATCGAGCACGTTGGCCGAGGCGCGGCCGGTGCGCAGGCGACGCGATATCGCTCTTGAACGCGTTAATGGCGCCATCCATGCGGCGCTTCAGGTCATTCAGGTCAATACCTTCACTCATGGATCAAACTCCCGTTTTCTCTGTCAATGCGAACGGTCCCGTCAGAACCGTTCGTCAGGCTTTCAATTGTCGGTTACGATGGTGCCTCGGCCGCCGCCGGTCAAGATTTCCGCAAAACCACCCTTCTCGTGGATCGAGAAGACGATGATCGGAATGCTGTTTTCGCGCGCCAGCGCCACGGCGGCGACGTCCATGACGGCCAGCCCCTTGTTGAGCACTTCGCTATGCGTCAGGCGATCGAAGCGGGTGGCTGTCGGATCCTTCTTCGGATCGGCCGAATAGATGCCGTCGACCTGCGTGCCCTTGAAGATTGCTTCGGCGCCCATTTCGGCAGCGCGCAGGGCTGCGGCCGAATCGGTGGTGAAGAACGGATTGCCAGTGCCGCCGGCAAAGATCACGACGCGGCCAAGCGACAGATGGTAGAGCGTCGCGCGCTGGGAAAAGCTTTCGCAGATTTCCGGCATGGCAATGGCCGACAGAACGACGGTGTCGATATTCAGCTTGCGCAGCGAGGTGGCGAGTGCCAGCGCGTTGATCACCGTTGCCAGCATGCCCATATGGTCGCCGGTGACCCGATCGCCGCCCTTGGAAGCGACGGCCACGCCGCGGAAGATGTTGCCGCCGCCGACGACGACGCCGACTTCCACGCCCATGCGCGCAGGCTTCTGCAATATCGGACGCAATGCGATCGGCGACCGCGACATCGATCCCGAATCCCTGGCTACCCATCAGGGCCTCGCCGGACGCTTTCAGCAGCACACGTTTGTAGAGAGGTTTGGCCGACATCGTCACTCCTGAAAAGAAGGCTACATGCGCGCGGCATGCGAAAAACGGATATGATTGACAGGGCTCCTGCCGGCCACATGACAATCCACGGGCGACGGAGACCGATGATGAAGCCGGATACACGAAGGGCACCGCGTTGTCACGCGATGCCCTTTTGTTTTCCCAATCAGGATGAAGAAATCAACCCTTGGCGACAGCAGCCACTTCGGCAGCAAAATCGCTTTCTTCCTTTTCGACGCCTTCGCCGAGCAGAAGACGGGCCATGCCGGTGACTTCGATCGGCGCGCCGACCGTCTTTTCGGCTTCCTTGATCGCCGCTTCGACGGTCAGGTCAGGGTTCATGACGAAAGCCTGCGAGAGAAGTGCGACTTCTTCGAAGAACTTGCGCATGCGGCCGTCAACCATCTTTTCGATGATGTTGTCCGGCTTGCCGGAAGCGCGCGACTGCTCGATGAAGACGTTGCGCTCGCGCTCGGCAACGGCCGGGTCGACTTCGCTCGAACGGATGGCGAGCGGGTTGGTCGCTGCGACATGCATGGCAACCTGACGGCCGATCGTGTTCAGGGCGTCCTTGTCGCCGGTCGACTTCAGGGCGACGAGAACGCCGAGCTTGCCAAGACCGTCAGCAACGGCATTGTGGACGTAGGTGGCAACGACACCATCTTCGACGGACAGCAGGGCTGCGCGACGCAGAGCCATGTTCTCGCCGATCGTGGCGATCGCGTCGGTGATGCTTTCGCCGACGGACTTGCCGGTGGCCGGGTAGTTGGCGGCGCTGATCGCTTCAACGGTGCCATCGGTGTCGACGGCAACCTTTGCGACGCCGCGGACGAGTTCCTGGAAGGCATCGTTACGGGCGACGAAGTCGGTTTCGGAGTTCAGTTCGATGACAACGGCCTTGGTGCCGGTCGAGGCGATGCCGATCAGGCCTTCGGCAGCCGCACGGCCGGACTTCTTGTCGGCCTTGGCGATGCCCTTGGCGCGCAGCCAGTCGATCGCGGCTTCCATGTCGCCATTGGTTTCGCCGAGTGCCTTCTTGCAATCCATCATGCCTGCGCCGGTCTTTTCGCGCAGTTCCTTCACCATTGCTGCAGTAATAGTGCTCATCTTTTTTGCCTCTTCGTTTGTTCGTCTGGTGTGCTGCCAGCAAACCGGCGCACCACCAGGAGGATGTGGCAGGGCATGACCCCTGAATGTGACATCGTGATGAAGTGATCACCACAATGGATGCACTGGTACCGGCCGGATATCACCGGAAAACCCAGGTACAAAAAAGAACAAGGCCGTTCACTTCCTCAGTCGCAAACGGCCTTGTCCTGATATTATGGTAAGCGCTGGCGGAGCTTGTCCGCCAGCTTGCCTGATCAGGCTTCGGCAGCTTCTTCGAGTGCCGGTTCGATCGGCAGTTCGGCAGAAGCGCCGAGATCGCGGCCGGAAGCACCCTGCTGACGGGCAATGCCGTCAAGCGCTGCACGCGAGATCAGATCGCAATAGAGCGAAATGGCGCGCGAAGCGTCGTCGTTGCCGGGGATCGGGTAATCGATGCGGTCCGGATCGCAGTTCGAATCGATGATCGCGACAACCGGAATGCCAAGACGCTTTGCTTCGTCGATGGCAATCTATTCCTTGTTGGTGTCGATGATGAACATCAGGTCCGGAATGCCGCCCATGTCGCGGATACCGCCGAGTGCGCTGTTCGAGCTTTTCACGCTCGCGCTCAAGGTTCAGGCGTTCCTTCTTGGTGAAGCCGGACGCTTCCGAGTTCAGGATTTCGTCGAGCTTGCGCAGACGCTGGATCGAGTTCGAAATCGTCTTCCAGTTGGTCATCATGCCGCCGAGCCAGCGTGCATTGACGTAATACTGGGCCGAACGCTTGGCAGCGTCAGCGATGATTTCGGACGCCTGGCGCTTGGTGCCGACGAACAGAACGCGACCGCCCTTGGCTACCGTGTCGCTGACGATCTGCAGCGCGCGCGACAGCATCGGAACGGTCTGTGCGAGGTCGATGATGTGAATGTTGGTACGATCGCCGAAGATGTACGGCTTCATTTTCGGGTTCCAGCGATGAGTCTGGTGGCCGAAGTGAACGCCAGCTTCCAGAAGCTGACGCATGCTAAAATCAGGCAATGCCATGCCTTTTTCTCCTTTTCCGGTTGAACCTCCGCAAGGCAAACAGCACTCTCTTCGAAAGTGCCACCGGGTGGAACTGACCGGATTTCTCCCGGACGGCCCCAAACCTTACGTGTGGAATGGGCTGCCCATACAGACTGTCGCCCGATAAATCAAGTCTCGATGCGGGAAATGTGACGCCTGTCTAACATTGATACCCGTCTACTTGCATTCCTCGGTCTTGAAGCATTTCGAGGTCCGCAAGTTTGCCGCTGAGGACAAAGTCGCCATAGTCCATGGTCAGGTCGCGGGTGATGCCGTTGTCATAGAGCTTGAACGCATGCGGTAGATCGGCAGCGCATCGCCGCTTACATCGTCATTGAAATAGGCGATGTTGACAGGCCAATAGGCCTTTGCGGCCATAACGCCGGCTTTTCCGACATCCGCGTCATCGGGCTTTGGCTGTTGCGCCTTGCCGACCATGGTCGTGGTGATCAGCGTCTTGTCGCCGGCATCCGAGCCATCGAAGATGCGCGATTCGAACAGGGTTTCACCCTTCTTCGCGCGGTCGATGACCTCCATCATGTGTTCGGTTGGAAAGAGGCTCTGGGCGAGATCCACCTTTCGCTTGTCCGGCGCGGTCAGGTCGACCGTCACACCCGTGTCGGCTTCATGCGCGGAGCCGCGAACTTCCTTGTCGAGCTTTTCGTCGGTGAAGGAGCGCGTCAGAAAACGGAAATTGCCACTCTTGATGTCTTCATAGGTCGTCGTCTGCTGATCGGTCAGCTTGACCTCGTCACCGGTATCGACCTGCGTCACGAAGCGGAAGCTCACGGTATAGCCTTCGCAGGCCGACCCGTTGAACTCATAGACCATACGTCCATACATGCCGGCAATTCCGGAGCGATCGGAGGCATCCTTCAGTTCCAGGTCATAGACGGCACGATGCGGCACGAGGATGCTGGCCGAAGCAGCACCGGCGCTCGCGGATGTCATGACAAAGAAACAAGCCCCTGCCACACTGGCCGAGACAAAGTCTGAACGAAACATCCGTTTCCTCCTGTTGGATTCGCCAGCGATGTTATAAGAACGCATTGGGCGAAAGCGAGGCATGCCCCGTGGTGAAGCTGCATAGTATCACTTCACGGGTTTCCTTTGCATGCAGCATTTGAAAACAAAAGACAACAATCACCGGAGTTATCATGTCCGCAGAGATCGAAGCACGCATCAAAGACCTGGGGATCACCCTGCCGCAGGCCGCCGCACCGGCCGCCAACTACGTGCCCTACGTGATCAGCGGCTCGCACCTTTACATTTCTGGCCAGTTGCCGATGGACAGCGGCAAGATCGGCGTGACCGGTCACCTCGGCAAGGATGTGGACGTGGCTTTGGGCCAGCGCGCGGCCGAACTTTGCGCGATCAACATACTGGCCCAGGCCAAGGCGGCGCTTGGCGGCGATCTCGGCCGCATCGGCCGCTGGTCAAGATCAACGGTTTCGTTGCATCCGCGCCCGAATTCATCGAGCAGCATCTGGTCATCAACGGTGCCTCGAACCTTCTGGTTAAAATTCTCGGCGATGCCGGCATTCATGCCCGCGCGGCCGTCGGCATGGCATCCCTGCCCTTCAACGCCGCCGTCGAAATCGACGCCATCATCGAAATCGCCTGATCAGGATCGCGTTCCATGAAAGACCTGTCCTGGCTGACAGCACAGCCGGTCGCCCATCGCGGCTATCACGACATGAACAAGACCATCTGGGAAAACACGCTCTCGGCGTTTTCCCGCGCCATTGAGGCCGGCTTCGCCATCGAATGCGACCTGCAATACACGGCCGACAGCGTTCCTGTCGTCTTTCACGACGACGACATGCAGCGGCTGTGCGGCGTAAAAGGTGATATTCGCGCCAAGACGGCCGGAGAGCTGGGGCTCATGACGATCGGCGGCACGCAGGACAAGGTACCGACGCTTGGCGCCCTGCTGCGGCTGGTCAAGGGCCGGGTGCCGATCGTGCTGGAACTGAAAGGTCGGAAGGGCGATGACGAAGGCTTTGCCGCCGCCGTCCTCGAAGCGCTGGAAGACTATTCAGGTCCCGTCGCGCTGATGAGCTTCGATCACTGGCTGCTGAAGGACCTGAAGGCGCTTGAGCCTGCCTTCCCGATCGGACTGACGGCGGAAGGAGCCAATCCCGACACATTTGCCGTTCACGAAGAAGCGATGCAGCTGGGGCTTGATTTCATTTCCTATTTCTACGGGCATCTGCCAAATTCCTTCATCACGAAACAACGGTCGAAGGGCCTGCCGATCATCACCTGGACGGTTCGCGACGAGGCTGCGATCGAGCGTACCTTCGCAGAGGCCGACCAGATGACATTCGAGGGTTTCGATCCGAGAGAAAGGGTCATCGCGTAAGGCATGGCAGGCGAGGTCAGGATTCGCATCGAAACGTCCTTCAAGGACATTGCCCCGGAGAGCTGGAACAGGCTGTCCGGAACCTCCAAGGGTCAGTCGGAAGCCATCTACAATCCCTTCATGTCCCACGCCTATCTCTCGTCACTGGAGGAATCCGGCTCGGCGACGGCACAGACGGGATGGCTTGGCCAGCACCTGCTGCTCGAGAGTGACACGGGCCTGCTTGATGGCGCGCTCATCTGCTACATGAAGAATCACAGCCAGGGCGAATATGTGTTCGATCACGCCTGGGCCGATGCCTTTGAGCGGGCCGGCGGGCGTTATTACCCCAAGCTGCAGTGCTCGGTGCCCTTCACGCCGGCAACCGGCCCTCGCCTGCTGCATGCGGCGGGAAGCGACCAGAGTGCTGTTCAGGCCGGTCTTGCAGCCGGGCTGAAGGAACTGGCGCACCGGCACTCGATCTCCTCGGCGCACGTCACCTTCCTGCCGTTGGACGAAGTTGCGACGCTTGAGGATGCCGGCTTCCTGCATCGCACCGACCAGCAGTTCCATTTCGCCAATGCCGGCTACGGCACCCATGACGATTTTCTGGAAACACTGGCGTCGCGCAAGCGCAAGGCCCTGAAGAAGGAGCGACGCGCGGCACTGGAAAACGGCATCACCATCGACTGGCTGACGGGCAAGGACCTGACGGAGGAGATCTGGGACCAGTTCTTCGCCTTCTACACCGATACCGGCAGCCGCAAATGGGGCCGTCCCTATCTGACGCGAACATTCTACTCGCTGATCGGCGAGCGCATGGCGGATGATATCCTGCTTGTCATGGCGAAGCGAGACGGCCGCTATATCGCCGGCGCCATCAACTTCATCGGTGGGGATGCGCTGTACGGGCGCCACTGGGGGGCGATCGAAGATCACCCTTTCCTGCATTTCGAGGTCTGCTACCATCAGGCGATCGATTTCGCCCTTGCCAAGGGGCTGGCGCGCGTCGAGGCCGGTGCCCAGGGCGAACACAAGCTCGCCCGCGGCTACCTGCCGGTCACGACCCATTCGGCTCATTTCATTACCCATCCGGGTCTTTCGCGGGCGGTGGCAGACTACCTCCGGCGCGAGCGCCAGAATGTCGAGCAGATGGGCGAAATTCTCAGCGATCACAGCCCGTTCCGCAAAGGCGAGCGGCAGGATCCCGATCGCGACGACTGACGCCTTCAAAGACAAAACACGATTTCGGGGAGACAGATCGATGACCGACGCCAGCTACGACAGCAACAATATCTTTGCAAAAATCCTGCGCGGCGAAATTCCCGCGCACAAGGTTTATGAAGACGAGGCGACGCTTGCCTTCATGGATGTCATGCCGCAGGCGGAAGGCCATGTTCTCGTCATCCCGAAAGCCGCATCGCGCAATATCCTCGATGCCGATCCGGCACATCTTGGGGCTCTGATTGCGGTCGTCCAGAAGGTGGCAGTCGCTGCGCAGGATGCCTTTGATGCCGACGGGATCACGATCATGCAGTTCAACGAGGCGCCGGCCGGGCAATCGGTGTTCCACCTGCATTTCCACATCATTCCCCGCCGGGAAGGTGCCGGGCTGAAGCCGCATACGGGCAAGATGGAAGATGGCGCGGTGCTGGCCACTAACGCCGCAAAGATCCGGGAAGCGCTTGCCGGCTGATCAACCTGTATCGCCGCGGTCAGAAACCCAGCCAGAGGAGACCGGCTGCCAGCACTGCAATCGCCGTGGCGATGCCGATGGCAGGCTTCTGGCGCCCGATGAAAAAGGCGATTGTGCCGATGACGACCGCCCCCAGGCGAAGCCAGAGCGGTGACTGCTCGAGCACGCCGGTTGGATAGAGGATGAGCTTGGCGACAACCGCAGCAACCAGCGCGGTTGCCACCGCCCTCACCCAGTTCAGCGCCTCGGAATCCTCCTTCAGCCGGTTGCCGGCAACGACGCCCAGCCAGCGCCAGATATCCGTTGCCAGCCAGCCGGCGACAGCGATGAAGAGATAGGCCCACCAGCCATCGTCCCAGCTCATGCCTGCACCTGCCTGCGCTTGCGCCATGTCCGCTCCAGCGCCCAGGCCAGCGTGCCGCCGCCGGCACCGGCAAGGAGAATGTCGAATTCCGGCGCCAGCCAGTAGAACAGCGGCCCGGCGACAAGGCCGATCGCCAGCGCCACATAGATGACCGGATGCCGGGCCGAACTCCAGATCGAGGCCAGGAAGTAGACCGGCGTCAGGAAGAACAGGCAGCCGGCGACAACAGGCGGAAACTCGGTCACGAACCGGTAGACAAGGGCCACCAGCGCCATGTTGGCCAGAACCAGCGTGATGCCGAAGCCGGCAAAGAAGGCGACACGATGCCGGCGCGGAACGGCGTGAATGCGCTCCATGGCGAAAACCCAGGCGGTGATCGCCACAAAATGCGAGAGAAGAAGCAGCAGCCAGGTGGGGGTGCGGGTCGTGCGGATTTCCGGGATGAGCGCCGCGACCATGGGCATCAACCGGATGGACGAGAGCGTCACGGCGATGAACGCCGTCAACAGGTTTGCGCCGCTCATGATCGAACTGACGAGAATGACCTTGGCCGGCAGCGCCCAGACGGCGCCGATCATGAAAATAACCTGCTCCAGGGGCGCACCGGCCTGAGCGGTGAAGGCGCAGAAGCCGACGAAGGACAGCATGAGGATCATGGCTGGCAGGCTGATGATGCCGCGCATGCCGGCGAAAAACCACGCGCCTCCCGTTCCCTCGCTCCGGCTTTCTTCCATCAGGATTTCCAAATATGCTCATTGCCACAAAAAATCAGTGCCGGGCGATGGCGCCCGGCACTGATCGATCGGTGTTGTTCCGCTTACTTCTTGCGCGGAACCTTGGGCACTGTGCGCCCCCTGCGCGGACCCTCGCTCGGTTCGCTCGCCGGCGCGGCCATTGCCTCCGGCTCAGTGACGGTTGCTGCCTTGGCTGCCTTTTTCGGCTTTGCCTTCGGCTCTGTCTCGGCGCCGACGGTCTCGACTTCACGAGGCTTGGCTGCCTTGGCAGGCTTGCGCACCGGATTGACGACTTCCGCCTTCGGCTTGATCCGGGCCGTTTCCGGAACCGAATCGAGGATCAGGCCCTTGCTTCCATCCGGCTTGGTGCCGACGGTGACCTTGACGACGCCGCCCTTCTTCAGCTTGCCGAACAGGATCTCATCGGCCAACGGCTTCTTGATGTTTTCCTGGATGACACGCGACAACGGCCGGGCACCCATCTTTTCGTCATAGCCCTTCTCGGCCAGCCAGGCGATGGCATCCTCGCTGCAGGTCGAAGGTGACGTTGCGTTCGGCAAGCTGCGTTTCCAGCTGCATGACGAACTTCTGCACGACCTGGTGGATGACCTGCGTCGGCAGCGAGGCGAACGGGATGATCGCATCGAGACGGTTGCGGAATTCCGGCGTGAACAGGCGGTTCAGCGCCTCCATGTCGTCGCCCTCGCGCTTGGCGGAACCGAAGCCGAATGGCGGCCTTGGCCATTTCCGATGCGCCCGCATTGGTCGTCATGATCAGGATGACGTTACGGAAGTCGATCTTCTTGCCGTTGTGATCGGTCAGCGAACCATGGTCCATGACCTGCAACAGGATGTTGAACAGGTCCGGATGCGCCTTCTCGATTTCGTCGAGCAGCAGCACGCGAATGCGGGTGCTGGTCGATGCCATCGGTCAGAAGACCGCCCTGATCGAAGCCGACATAGCCGGGAGGTGCACCGAGCAGGCGCGAGACCGTGTGCCGCTCCATGTATTCCGACATGTCGAAGCGGATGCAGTTCGACGCCGAGCGACGCTGCCAGCTGCTTGGCAACCTCGGTCTTGCCGACGCCGGTCGGGCCGGAGAAGACATAGGAGCCGATCGGCTTGTTCGGTTCGCGCAGGCCTGCACGGGCCAGCTTGATCGCCGAAGACAGCGCCTCGATCGCCAGATCCTGGCCGTAGACCACCGAGCGCAGTTCCTTTTCCAGATTGGCGAGAACGGTCTCGTCGTCCTTGGAAACGGTTTTCGGCGGGATACGGGCCATCGTGGCGATCGTTGCCTCGATTTCCTTCTCGGTGATCAGCTTGCGGCGCTTTCCGACAGGCAGCAGCATCTGGGCCGCACCGGTCTCGTCGATCACGTCGATCGCCTTGTCCGGCAGCTTGCGGTCATTGATGTAGCGGGCCGAAAGCTCAACGGCCGACTTGATCGCCTCGTTGGAGTATTTCAGCTTGTGGTAATCCTCGAAATACGGCTTCAGGCCCTTCATGATGTCGATCGCATCATCGATGCTCGGCTCGACCGACGTCGATCTTCTGGAAGCGACGCACCAGCGCCCGGTCCTTCTCGAAGAACTGACGGTATTCCTTGTAGGTCGTCGAGCCGATGCAGCGGATCGCACCGGAAGACAGAGCCGGCTTCAAGCAGGTTGGACGCATCCATGGCGCCGCCCGACGTCGCACCCGCACCGATGACGGTGTGGATCTCGTCGATGAACAGCACGGCGCCCGGATACTCCTCGAGTTCCTTGACGACCTGCTTCAGGCGTTCCTCGAAATCGCCGCGATAGCGGGTGCCGGCAAGCAGCGTGCCCATGTCGAGCGAGAAGATCGTCGCATCCTGCAAGCGCTTCCGGCACCTTCTTCTCGACGATGCGCTTGGCCAGGCCTTCGGCGATCGCCGTCTTGCCGACGCCGGGATCACCCACATAAAGCGGGTTGTTCTTGGAACGACGGCACAGGATCTGGATCGTCCGGTTGACCTCGGAATGGCGGCCGATCAGCGGATCGATCTTGCCGACCTTGGCCTTCTCGTTGAGGTTGACGCAATAGGCCGTCAGCGCATCCTGAGGCTTCTTGGCGCCCTGTTCGTCCTGATCGCGGGGGGCCTTCTGCTCGGATTCCGGCTCCTCTGCGCCGCGTGGCGGACGCGCCTCGGACGCACCGGGGCGTTTGCCGATGCCATGCGAGATGAAGTTGACGGCGTCGTAACGGGTCATCTCCTGCTCCTGCAGGAAATAGGCCGCGTGGCTTTCGCGCTCGGCAAAGATCGCGACGAGCACGTTGGCACCGGTCACCTCTTCGCGACCGGACGACTGCACGTGGATGACGGCGCGCTGGATGACGCGCTGGAAGCCGGCGGTCGGCTTGGAGTCCTCGTCATAACCGGTCACCAGATTGCCCAGCTCATGGTCGACATAGTCGGACACGGTCTTGCGCAGGCTGTCGAGATTGACGTTGCAGGCACCCATGACGGCCGCTGCATCCGCATCGTCGATCAATGCCAACAGCAGGTGCTCAAGCGTCGCATATTCGTGGTGGCGCTCATTGGCCAAAGTCAGAGCCTGATGCAGCGCCTTTTCAAGGCTTGTTGAAAATGTTGGCACGTTCAGTTCCTCATTTCTTTTCCATGACGCATTGCAGCGGATGCTGATGTTCGCGGGCGAAATCCATCACCTGCGTCACTTTGGTTTCGGCCACCTCGTAGGTAAAAACACCGCATTCACCCACGCCGTGATTGTGAACATGGAGCATGATGTGCGTGGCAGCCTCGCGATCCTTCTGGAAGAAACGCTCCAGGATGTGGATCACGAACTCCATCGGCGTATAGTCGTCATTCAGAAGCAGGACACGATACAGGCTCGGCTTCTTCGTCTTGGGCTTTGTCCGGGTTATGACGGAGGTGCCACGGTTGGCATTATCCCCGTCTCCCTCGCTGCCCTTTTGCATCCGGACCGGCATGGCGATCATTCTTCTTCATTCCCTTGAACAGCCGCAAAGCGTGGGAGCGGGTTGCGGCCTGTGCGTGACACTTAATCTAGTGGTTCTTTTTCAGATTTTAAGACTGTTCTTCCGCACTGCAATCACATTTGCATCTGGTGACGCAAGATTGACCAACTTTCCCTAGGGTATCCCGCTTGCCCCATCCTGCAAACAACAAAAAACCGGCTGCAGGTTCCGCAGCCGGTTTCAGTCTCACAAATTTCGCTGTTGCGCAGCTTACGCCGCGACGGCAGCCTTGGCCGCTGCAGTCGCCTTGGCAACCGGCGCCTCATACGGCTTGTAGGCATCCTTGGCGAGATCGGCATACATTTCGCCGAGCTTCGTCGCTTCAGAAACGTAACCTTCATAGGCCGACTTGATGTAGCCGGTCTGGAGTTCGAAAGCAGCCTCGACGCTCTTCACGCTCGTCAGCTTCTCGATGTGGGCAATGCCGTCTTCGAAAGACTTCTTGGAATAATCGGCGGCTTCGGTGGCAATCGCCTGGAAAGCCTTCGTCATTTCCGAATAGCTTTTCATCATCGTGTCCATGGCTTCTTTGCTTTTCTTGTTCGCGTCTTCGAAATTGAACATCCGGTTGCTCCTTTTTGCCGGCTGATAGTGAAAACAGCTTAGGTGCAGTGCACAATAAAGTCAATATATGCGTGCATTGCAATAAAACACTGCTATTGCAACGGCTTGATGAAAATCCGCAAAATTCACGGTTTTCCGGCAGAAAATCCGGACTAAAAGTACGATTTATAGCAAAAAACCCGCTCTGATTGCTCAGAGCGGGTCAAAGGTCGCAACTCCCAAGGAGGAGGCTCAGAGGTCGATATCGAGGATCGCCATCGAGAAGCTGTAGGACAACTCGCCGTCTTCCTCGTCGCGGAAAACCACGCCGAGAAACTCGTCACCGAGATAGACTTCGGCGGATTCATCCTTCTTCGCGCGCGCCTTGATCACAATTCCCTGATTGAACGTGCGCTTGAAATAGGCTTCCAGCTTTCTGATTTCTTCGGGCTTCAAGTCTCGTCTCCGATACGGTTTGATTTGCGCCGCTTTTCGCATGGAGGCTCAAGCGCTGTAAACCCCTTTGGGCGGCGGATGGACAGGAAGCCGGTCAGATTTCGAAGGTTGTTGCCAGCAACTGGTCCATTGATCGTGACGGTTCCGAGCAACCGGCTTCGCCCACCACACGCGCCGGCACGCCGGCCACGGTGGTTTTGGGCGGCACCGGCTTCAGCACCACGGAGCCTGCCGCAACCCGCGAGCAATTGCCGATATGGATGTTGCCGAGGATCTTCGCACCCGCGCCGATCAGCACGCCATTGCCGATCTTCGGATGGCGATCGCTGCCCTCCTTGCCGGTGCCGCCGAGCGTCACGCCGTGCAGGATCGAGACATTGTCGCCGATCACAGCCGTTTCGCCGACGACGAGCCCCGTGGCATGATCCAGGAAAATGCCCTTGCCGATCCGCGCTGCAGGATTGATGTCCGTCTGGAAGACCGAGGACGAGCGGCTCTGCAGGTAAAGCGCGAGATCGCGCCGGCCGTGCGCCAGCAGCCAGTGCGCCAGCCGGTGCGTCTGGATGGCGTGGAACCCCTTGAAATAGAGGATGACCTCCATGAACCGCGTGCAGGCCGGATCGCGGTCATACACGGCCTGGATATCGACGCGCAGGATCGTTGCCCATTCCGGCCAGTCTGCACGCATTTCGGCAAAGGTCTGCCGCAACAGATTCGCCTGCAGGTCCGGATGATCAAGGCGCTCGCAGATGCGATGGATCACGGCCTCTTCAAGAGAATGCTGGTTGATGATCGTCGAATACAGAAAGGCGGCCAGCAGAGGCTCCTGCTCGGAGGCGGCGCGCGCTTCCTGCTGCAGGCTGTCCCATATCGGGTCCATGGCTTTCACAGTCTCGGCATGGCGTAGTTCTGTCGTGGCGACCATCGTCGCTCTCCTTCATCTTCCGTCGCGCATATTCCGTCGCGGGCGTCCGGCACGTCGCACGAATATAGGGTAAAACCCCGGCGACATAAATGGGTAACAGCGATTGATCGGAGCCGACCCCTCGCCGCCTTTGTTTTGATCAGGCTACGGGTGCCCAACGGCGGTCAGAAATTCAAGGGCGGCCTTCTTGAACACCCGGTCTCCGACGGCCAGCATGTGGTCGCGGCCGGGTATGTCCAGAGCCGTCGCATGCGGCATCAGCGCGGCAAGTTCCTGCGGCGAGCCGGCAATGTCATCGATGGTGCCCACTCCGATAAGCGTCGGCACGACGATCCTTGCCATATCCTGCGCCGACACCAGATCACGGGACGTCGAAATGCAGGCTGCAAGGGCGAGCCGGTCGCTCTTCGTCTGATCGGCAAAGGCGCGGAACATGCGTCCGCGCTGGTGCGTGACATCGTCCAGCGACGGCGCCTGCAGCGCTTCGGCGATCGGATCCCAATCGCCGACGCCGGTCACCATGCCGATGCCAAGGCCGCCGAAAATGAGCGAGCGGACGCGGTCGGGATGATTGAGCGCCAGAAAGGCTGAAATGCGTGCACCCATGGAATATCCCATGACATGGGCCTCGGCGATGCCGAGATGACCGAGCAGGGCTGCGGCATCACCCGCCATCAGGCGCGGATAATAAAGTGCCGGATCATGCGGCTTGCTGCTTGCGCCATGGCCGCGATTGTCGAGCGCGATCACCCGGTAGCCGGCATCGCCCAGCGTCTTCAGCCAGCCAGGAAACACCCAGTTGACATTGGCACTCGAGGCAAAGCCGTGAATGAGCAGGATCGGGGCGCCCGATGGATCCCCCTCGTCGAAATAGGCAATATCGAGGCCCTGATGGCGGAAATGGGAAAACAGCGGCGGATCGAGTGTCATGATTTTATCCTGTTGCGCCGGGAAACTAGGATTTTCCACCGCAGGGGAAAAGCCCCGTGACCTAAAAATCCGGCTGGAAACCGGCAGGCGCGGCATCTTTACAGCTACACTTTTCGATCAAAGCCCCCTATGGTGCGGCCGGATTTGATAGACCTTCAGCAGACTTCAGTGGAGCAAGACATGGCCGGGCACGGTATTCCCCATTTCCAGAACGACGGCGGCCACACGGTCATTGAGATCGGCGTCAAGGAATTCATGTGCACAGGCGCATCCGTGCCGTTCGACCATCCGCACGTCTATCTCGACATGGGCGACGACAACGAAAAAGTCTGCCCCTACTGCTCGACGCTCTATCGCTACAACAGCACGCTGAAGGCCGAGCAGACCGTACCAGACGGCTGCGTGTTCCACGCCAAGGCCGCCTGATACCAAGCCGCACCGCGGCGAAAGAAATCCCATGCGCAAGAGCGAACCGGTCGCAATCATCGGTGCTGGCATTGCCGGGCTGACGGCAGCGCTCAGCCTGGCGCATCGCGGAATTTCCGTCGACATCATCGAGCAGGCCGCGCAGTTGAGCACGATCGGCGCCGGCCTGCAGCTGTCTTCAAACGCAACGGCCATTCTTGGCCGGCTCGGCCTCCTGACCGCGCTCGAAGCCGCCTGGACCGAGCCCGATTCGATTTGCCTCCTTGACGGAAAGACGCTGAAGCCTCTGGCAAAAGTGCCCTCGGGAGCCTTCGCCAGACAGCGCTGGAATGCACCCTACGGCGTCCTTCATCGTGCCAGCCTGCAACGAATCCTGCTTGACGCCGTCGAGCGGCAGCCGCTTTGCCGGCTGCATCTGGGCAAACGGCTGGACAATACCGGGCTGGAAACAATCGCCGCCATCACCGGACGCATGCCGGGACTTCTCATCGGCGCCGACGGCGTCTGGTCAGCGGTGCGGGCCCGGATTGCGGGCGCGGGAACCGCGCGGTTTTCCGGCAATATCGCCTTCCGGTTCACCATCGACCTGCGCGATGCCCCATCTGTTTTCGATCTCTCCCGTGTCACGGCCTTTGTCGGCCCGCGAGCTCATATCGTCGGCTATCCGCTGCGGGAAACCGGGACGCTGAACATCGTCGCAATCATCCATGCAAACGCCGGCGCGCTCTCCTGGGGCGAAACCGCTACCGATCGCCACCGCGGCGAACTGATGGCCGCATTTTCCGGCTGGCATGGCGATCTGCAACGGCTGTTCACCCGGGAGCAGACCCCAAGTTTCTGGCCGCTCTATGAGGTGACCGACGGCGCCTGGCAGGATGGCGACCGCACGGTGCTGATCGGCGATGCAGCGCATGCCATGATGCCCTTTGCCGCGCAGGGCGCTGCCATGGCGATCGAGGATGCCTTTGAGCTCGCGGCCTTTCTGGACGGCGACCAGCCGCAGCGCGAAGCGCTGGCGGCATTCGTGGCAAACAGAAAGAGCCGCATCAAAAAGGTCCGGGCACGCGGCAATTTCAACCGCTTCGCCTATCACGCAACCGGGCCGGTCCGGATCGCGCGCGACTTTATCCTGTCGCGAAAGCGGCCGGAAGATCTGGCCGCCGATCTGGATTGGCTCTACGGCTACAAAGCCCGCGACTGAGCGGCGTCAGATCGCGGCCGCAGCACTCAGGCCCGCTTCGATGTCCTTGCGCAGGTCCGCCACATCCTCAAGGCCGATCTGCAACCGCAGGACAGGACCCTCTACGGGCGCCTTGCAGATCGTCCTGTCCGACAGGCCGACGTGCACCGCAAGGCTTTCATATCCGCCCCAGGAATAGCCGAGGCCGAACAGCGACAGGGCATCGAGGAAGGCATGCGCCTTGGCCTTGAAACGGTCCTGGGTGTCGACCTTGAGCACGATGGAGAAGATGCCGCTGGAGCCGCAAAAATCGCGTTTCCAGAGATCGTGACCCGGAAAGCTCGGCAAGGCCGGATGCAGCACCCGGGCCACGTCGTCGCGGTCTTCCAGCCAGCGGGCAATGTTCAGCGTGCTTTCCTGATGCCGCTCCAGCCGGACACCCATGGTGCGCAGTCCCCGCAGGATCTGGTAGGCGTCGTCAGGCGCCCCGCAGATGCCGAGCGTGCCATTGGCTTCCTTCAACTGCTCCCAGTGCTTGGCATTGGCCGAGACCGTGCCCATCAGGATATCCGAGTGGCCGGATGGATATTTCGTGGCGGCGTGAATGGAAATATCGACGCCATGGTCGAGCGGCTTGAAATAAAGAGGTGTCGCCCAGGTATTGTCCATCGTCACCACACAGCCATGGCGATGGGCGGCAGCGGAGATCGCCGCGATATCCTGCATCTCGAACGTGTTGGAGCCCGGCGCTTCCGTATGCACCAGCTTCGTATTCGCACGGATCAGCGATTCGATGCCGGCGCCGATCATCGGATCGTAATATTCGACCGTGACGCCGAGCCGTGTCAGCATCGTGTTGCAGAAATGGCGGGTCGGAAAGTAGACCGAATCGACAATCAGCGCATGGTCGCCGGCCGACAGGAAGGCGAGAAACGGCAAGGTGACTGCGGCGAGACCCGACGGCACGAGAATCGTTCCCGCCGATCCCTCCAGCGCATCGATCGCTTCGCAAAGCGCGTCCGTGGTCGGCGTTCCGCGCGTGCCGTAGGTGTATTTCTGTGCCCGCGTCTCCATCGTCCGCGCGTCCGGAAAGAGCACCGTAGAGGCGTGCACGACAGGCGGATTGACGAAGCCGTGGTAGTCCGCAGGATTGTTGCCGATATGGCTCAGGCGGGTGTTGACGCCGGCGCCGGCCAAAAGGGTTTTCTTGTCTTTCATCGTATCCGCTCTGTGCTGCTAACCTTGCGAACTTGTCGGCTGGCAGGCTTTGGCGGTCAAGACCTTTTCAAAAGCGAATGACAGACAACGACGCAAAACCGTTGGACTGGCGGTTTTTTGAACAAAAAACTGCACTCTCACACGAAAAATGCCTAAACCGACGGCGAAAATCACGAATTTGGGAGGAAGGCTCAGAAAATCGGCAACGTGTCTTGACCCTGCGGGCTTTTGGGCATGAGATAGACGACACTCGCGCCAGGAGGGTGGCGGGGGCCGCATCTTTCGCCTTTGTGAGGCATGCAAGATGCGGGACGGGAACGAAAGACAACAGAAAAAGGTTCTAAAAATGGCAAAAAAGATTCTGGCAGCTCTCGTTGGTGCAGCCGTTATGGGGATTGGCACCCATGGCGCATCGGCGGCGACGCTTGACGATGTCAAGGCGAAGGGTTTCGTTCAGTGCGGCGTCAACACCGGCCTTTCCGGCTTCGCGTCGCCTGACGCATCCGGCAACTGGAGCGGCTTCGACGTCGACTATTGCAAGGCGATTGCCGCCGCAATCTTCGGTGACGCGACCAAGGTCAAGTATTCGCCGACGTCGGCCAAGGAACGCTTCCCGGCGCTGCAGTCGGGCGAAGTTGACGTCCTGGCGCGCAACACCACCTGGACCATCAACCGCGACACCGCACTCGGCTTCAACTTCCGTGCGGTCAACTATTATGACGGCCAGGGCTTCATGGTCCGCAAGGGCCTCAACGTGAAGTCGGCACTCGAGCTTTCCGGTGCAGCCGTCTGCGTCCAGACAGGCACGACGACCGAACTCAACCTCGCCGACTACTTCAAGGCCAACAACCTCCAGTACAATCCGGTGGTTTTCGAAAAGCTCGAAGAAGTCAACGCTGCCTATGACGCCGGCCGTTGCGACGTTTACACGACCGACCAGTCGGGCCTGTATTCGCTGCGTCTGACGCTGGCTGCTCCTGATGATCACATGATCCTGCCGGAAATCATCTCGAAGGAGCCGCTTGGGCCGGCCGTTCGTCAGGGTGATGACCAGTGGTTCGATATCGTCAGCTGGGTTCACTATGCGCTGATCAATGCCGAAGATTTCGGCATCACGGCAGCCAATGTCGAAGAGATGAAGAAGTCTCCGAATCCGGATGTCCAGCGCTTCCTCGGCGTCGAGGCCGACACCAAGATCGGTACTGATCTCGGCCTCACCAACGAATGGGCTGTCAACGTCATCAAGGCTGTTGGCAATTACGGCGAAATCTTCGATCGCAACATCGGCATGGGCAGCCCGCTGAAGATCGAACGCGGCCTCAACGCTCTCTGGAGCAAGGGCGGCATCCAGTACGCGCCTCCGGTTCGTTGATACCAGGCTAGACCAGAGGGAAAGCGGCAAAGCCGCTTTCCCTTCCCAACGATAAAAAGCACCCGAAAACAGGGTGATCAGGGGAAAAGAGGCTATGAATGACCGTTGACGCCATGACTCCGTCCGGCAAAAAAAACCAACCGTCCGGTTCGATTTTGAACGACCCTAAAGTCAGGGGCATTTTCTACCAGGCCGTCACGCTGATCGCGCTTGCTCTGCTGATCTACTGGATCGTCGACAATACCGTCGAAAACCTCAGACGCGCCAATATCGCCTCCGGCTTCGGCTTCCTGAACGGCCGAGCGGGTTTCGACCCCGGCCAGAAGCTCATCCAGTTCACGAGCGATTCCACCTATGGACGGGCACTGCTCGTCGGCTTTGCCAACACCATGCTGGTTGCCGTGACAGGCATCATCACAGCGACGATCCTCGGCTTCATCATCGGCATTGGCCGGATGTCGAAGAACTGGCTGATCTCGCGGCTGTCGCTCGCCTATGTCGAGCTGTTCCGCAACATTCCTCCGCTTCTGGTCATCTTCTTCTGGTATAGCGGCGTTCTCGCCGTGCTGCCGCAGGCGCGCGATGCGATCTCCCTGCCCTTCACCATGTATCTCAGCAATCGGGGTCTGGCCTTCCCGAGCCCCGTCTTCGGCGACTGGGCGTTCCTGACATTCGTCGCCTTCATCATCGCCATCGTTGCCTCCGTCCTTGTGGCCCGCTGGTCGAGCAAGCGGCAAATGGCGACCGGACAGACATTTCCGGTGCTGCGCACGATTGCTGCTCTGATAATCGGTCTTCCGCTGCTGGTCTTCCTTGCAACAGGCGCGCCACTGACCTTCGATTATCCGGTTGCAGGCAAGTTCAACCTGACCGGCGGCTCGGTCGTCGGGCCGGAATTCATGTCCCTGTTCCTGGCCCTTTCCTTCTACACTGCCGCCTTCATCGCCGAAATCGTGCGCGCCGGTATTCGCGGCGTCTCCAAGGGCCAGACGGAAGCAGCGCACGCGCTCGGTATCCGCCCGAGCCTGACGACACGGCTCGTGGTCGTACCGCAGGCCATGCGCATCATCATTCCGCCGCTGACGAGCCAGTATCTCAACCTGACGAAAAACTCGTCGCTCGCCATCGCCGTCGGTTATGCCGACCTCGTGGCACTCGGCGGAACCATTCTCAACCAGACGGGTCAATCCATCGAAATCGTCACGATCTGGATCATCGTCTACCTGTCGCTCAGTCTGCTGACATCCGTCTTCATGAACTGGTTCAACGCCAGAATGGCATTGGTGGAGAGATAAGATCATGAGCACATCCGAAATAAACTTCGTAAGGCGGGAAATGCTGCCGCAACAGCCGGCACCGCTGAGTGCCAGCGGCGCCGTCAACTGGATCCGTCTGAACCTCATCGCCACGCCCAAGGATGCGGTGATGACCTTCGTCGCGCTGATCCTTCTGGCCTGGCTGGTCCCGCCGGCACTGGACTGGCTCTTCATCAAGGCGGCCTGGTTCGGTACCGACCGCAGCGTCTGCGCGACGGTTGCCCAGGGCGGCATTCAGCCCGATGGCTGGAGCGGTGCCTGCTGGGCCTTCGTCGGCTCCAAGTTCGAACAGTTCCTGTTCGGGCGTTATCCGCTGGAAGAACGCTGGCGGCCGATTCTCGTCGGCATCCTGTTCGTTCTGCTTCTCATCCCGATGCTGATGCCGAAACTGCCGCACAAGGGCATCAACGCAATCCTCCTGTTCGGCGTCCTGCCGGTGGTTTCGTTCATCCTCCTGCCGGGCGGCATGCTCGGCCTGCCCTTCGTCGAAACGGCGCTGTGGGGTGGCCTGATGGTCACGCTCATCCTGTCCTTCGTCGGCATTGCCGTATCGCTGCCCTTCGGCATCGTGCTGGCACTCGGGCGGCGGTCGAAGATGCCGGTGATCCGGATGCTGTGCACGATGTTCATCGAAATCGTCCGCGGCATTCCGCTGATCACAGTGCTTTTCATGGCCAGCGTGATGCTGCCGTTGTTCCTGCCGCAAGGCATGACCTTCGACAGGTTCCTGCGCGCCCTGATCGGCGTCTCGCTGTTTGCTTCGGCCTATATGGCAGAAGTGGTGCGCGGTGGATTGCAGGCGATCCCGAAAGGGCAATATGAGGGTGCGGATTCGCTGGGCTTGAGCTTCTGGCAGAAGATGAACCTGATCGTTCTGCCACAGGCGCTGAAGCTGGTCATTCCCGGTATCGTCAACACCTTCATCGGTCTTTTCAAGGACACGTCGCTGGTGTCGATCATCGGCATGTTCGATCTGCTCGGCATTGTCCGGCTGAACTTCTCCGATGCGAACTGGGCGTCCGCCGTCACACCGATGACCGGCCTCGTCTTCGCTGGATTCGTCTTCTGGATATTCTGCTTCGGCATGTCGCGCTATTCAGGTTTCATGGAACGTATGCTCGACAAGGGCCATAAACGATAAGAATTGAGGGGAAAAACATGGCAAATGAAGCCAATGCAAAGATGACCGTATCCGCGACAGATGTAGCGGTCGAAATCATCGGCATGAACAAGTGGTATGGTGACTTTCACGTCCTTCGCGACATCAACCTGAAGGTCATGCGCGGCGAGCGGATCGTCATCGCCGGACCGTCCGGTTCGGGTAAGTCGACGATGATCCGTTGCATCAACCGTCTGGAAGAACACCAGAAGGGCAATATCTTCGTCGATGGCATCGAACTGACCAATGACCTGAAGAAGATCGACGAAGTGCGCCGCGAAGTCGGCATGGTGTTCCAGCACTTCAACCTCTTCCCGCACCTGACGATTCTCGAAAACTGCACGCTGGCGCCGATCTGGGTCCGCAAGATGCCGAAGAAGCAGGCGGAAGAAGTCGCCATGCACTTCCTCAAGCGCGTCAAGATCCCGGAACAGGCCCACAAATATCCGGGCCAGCTTTCGGGCGGTCAGCAGCAGCGCGTGGCGATCGCCCGCTCGCTCTGCATGAACCCGCGCGATCATGCTGTTCGACGAGCCGACCTCGGCGCTTGATCCGGAAATGATCAAGGAAGTTCTCGACACGATGGTCGGTCTTGCCGAAGAAGGCATGACCATGCTGTGCGTGACCCACGAAATGGGCTTTGCCCGCCAGGTGGCAAACCGCGTGATCTTCATGGACCAGGGCCAGATCGTCGAACAGAACGAACCGGCAGCCTTCTTCGACAATCCGCAGCACGAGCGCACCAAGCTCTTCCTCAGCCAGATCCTGCACTGATCGAAACTGCCGGTCTGGAAAAGAACAAGGTCCGCTTCGTCAGAGGCGGACCTTTTTTCATGCGATACAGCAGGGCGTCACCCGGGACGACGGTCAGTCGATCGTGTATTTCAGCGTTGCCATCGACCATTTGATACCGCGGTTTTCGAGATCGCCGGTCCAGGTCTTCTGCAGTCGCGCGACGATATCACTGAGCGTTTCGCGGGCATTGAGTTCCACCTTCAAGCCACGCGCATAGGGCGCAACCGACGTCAGGTCGATGTCGTCGCTGACCACGATCGCGACCATGATGCTTTCGCCTGAGCCATCCGCCTCGAAATCGAAACCGTAATAGTCGTCGGGCATGGTCAGGGTGGAGCCGGCCTTGAGCGGGGTAATCTTCTGGGCAAATTCGTTCGGAAAAAACTGTGTGGCAACGCCGTCCTTGTTCACGTCAAGCAGGATGAGATTGCCATCATGCCGGCTGGTCACCGAGATCCTGAAGACGTCGCCCGCCTTCATCTTCGGCCCGCGATCAAGCGAGATCGTCACGTCGCCATTGTCGACCTTGCCGACGATATCGCCCACGGCTGAGACCGGATCGGCGTCGACATAGGCCGGTTGGGCGGCGACGACATCGACCTTGACCTCTTCGTACCGGACCTCTTCCTTCTTCTTCTCGGGCTCCGCCTGCGCATAGTCTTCCGCGGGCTCCGGCTTGGCGACACTGGCGCCGAGCTTGACCGTCACGGTTTCAAGTTGCGGATCGAGGTTGTCGCAATTCTTCTGGGATTTGCAGTAGGCCTCCGACTCGGCCTTCACATATTCGAACAGCTCGGCATTGCTGACGAGACCATTGGCGTTGCCATCGGCGACAGACGGTTTGTAGCCGGCTATATAAGCAGACGTAAACACGCCGTGGCGCTCTTCTTCCGGCAGGCGTACGTCATCCCAGGCAACCTGATAGGGGGCCGCTGCGCTCCATGTCGTTACGCCGCTTTCCGTAACGGCTGCCGGTTTGTCGACAACCCCCGTGTCGATTCGTATCCCGCGGGTCATGAGCTTCTGGACCGGCTTGGCGAAGGGACGCGGCAGAAACCGCGCGCCGTTGATGCCGGCCGCCACATCCGCCGACAGCGAGCGTGAAATCGTGCCGGAATGGCAGGCGTCGATGACCAGGGTCACCACCCTGCCCTTCATCTTTTCCAGGAGCGGCTCAATGTCGTCATCGAGAATGATGTTGGTCCAGTCCGTATCCGCGGCCTTGATGTCGTAGGTCGACAGCGCCTCGTCCATCCCGTCCTGCTCATCATTGCTGACGTCCTTGACCTGCAGGCCGTGACCGGAGAAATACAGGTAGATGCGGTCACCATCGCTGGTGTCCTTGATCAGCCAGTCATCGACCGCCGACAGGATTGCGGCACGCGTTGCTTCGGCATCTGTCAGAACACGTATGCTTTCGGGCGAGAATTCGAGCGTCTCCGTCAACAGTGTCTGCATCGCCGCGACATCGTTTTTCGGCCCGTGCAGGAACATTTCCGGCGGCAGGTTTTCATAGGTTCCGATGCCGACCAGCAGCGCCCTGTCTGCCGCCTGGACTGGCGATACGATTGCCGCCAGCAACAGATATGCCGGCAGGAAACGTCGCCACACGATACCGAGCTTCTCCATCACGGCTTGTCCTGCGTGTAGAGAGGCTGGATCGCGATCGTGCTGTCCGTCCCGTCAATCCGGGCCTGCAGCACCTTGAGCAGCGCCGAGGCGTCGATCTCAGGACGGGCAAGCACGGCAGCAATGGCGTCGACCGGCTCGTTTGTCGCGATCACGACGAGATGGTCTGCGCCGAAAGGCTCGACAACCTGAAGATTCGGCAGCTTGAATTCATTATCGTTTCCGGCTGATTGGACCTCGATGGTTTGCACTTCGCCCGTATTGGCGAGATTGAAGACGATGCGGCTGGTATAGCCGGAGGCCGGGGCGCCGAAGGTCAGCGTGTCGCCGCTCAGATACAGGTCCTTGGCCGGTTCAAGCGAGACAGTGCCGGCCTTCTGGCTGGCCAGGGCTTTCAGAAAATCGAGCAGGACGAACTTGTCGACGACGCCCTGCACCTTGGCGTTGGTGATGTTCTGGCCGGCGATATCGCCGTTCGGCGTGTAGAAATTGCCGCTCGCCGCATCCCACCGATACGGCACGCCCGTGCCGCCAATATTGCTGATCTGTGCATCCGAGCCTGAAACCGACAGGGCAAGCTGTTCCGTCCAGCCAAGCTCGCGGGCCGATTTCACCGCATTGCCCGTCTGGCCGCTGGTTTTCGTACCGGCGTCGGCGCTGTTCACCTCCCCAGCAGAGCCCGGGTTCAGGCTGCGCGTCAGCGAAACCACGACTTCGCTTTCCGAACGTGGCACCTGCGGCGTGAAATTGGGAACCTGCAATGCCTCGGACTGGTTTTTTACGTTGGAGAATACGTAGTCTTCCAGTTCGAGGCGCGAGATATTGCCATCGCCATCGCGATCACCCGCGCCTTCCAGAGCCCGCGCGAAACTCCAGCTGAGCGCGCCCCTCGGTTCGCCGGCAATGATCACCTCCGGAGTCGGCTGGCTTTCCAGAGACGCGGCAAGCACCGTCACTTCGCGAAAATCACGCTCGCTCACTTTTGCGCCGGACACAGCCTGTTCGGACGGCGCAGGCAACTTGACGGTCACCGCCGGGGCGAGACGCGTCTTGCCGGAAAAAGAGCGGTTCATGCCGCCGGAATGGCAACTGTCGGAGACGAACAGCACACGGATTCCCTTGGCTTCCGCTTCCGCAAACCAGGCATTGATTTCGTTGTCGACAATGATTTCGTGTTCGGTTTCTTCGGGACGGGTACGGTCGAAACCCGGCAGTTGCAGGAATTCGTCAAGGCCGTCTTCCTCGTCGCCAGCGACCAGTTCCGGCATCTGCGATCCGTGCCCGGCATAGGTGAAGATGATCGTGTCGCCCTGAACAGCCGATTCGACAAGGGTCGTCCAGGCGGCACGAACAGCGTCCTTCGTAGCCGCTTCGTTGACGAACTTCGCGACATTGGCAATGCCAGCCCTTCCAAGTGCTGCCGAGACGTCCTCTGCGTCCTTTACCGCGCCGTCAAGGTTGCTTTCATAGGGATACAGGTCGGCTCCCACCACCAAAGCATAGGTTTCCGCCGCGGCCTGTTGCAGGGGAAGTGCCGTCAGGGTGGCAGCCAAGAGAATTTTGCGAAACATCCTTCAATTCTCCACGTCGACTTCGACACGACGGTTCAACTGGTGAAGCGTTGGTTCATCATAGGCGCTGGCGTCGTCAGGCTTGAAGGGTTGGTCTTCACCCCGGCCGACACTCTTCCATTTGCCCGTATAACCGGCGGAAACCAGGTAGTGCCCCAGGGCGTCAGCCCGCTGCAGCGACAGGATACGATTGGCCTCCGGCGAGCCGACGGGATCCGTATGGCCGATCAGTGTAATCGACGCAGGTTTGACCGATTTCAGGCATTCGCTCACATCCTTTGCGGCCTGCTCGCCCTCCGGGGTGAATTCCGCTGTCCCGAAAACATAGCGCACCGGCGTCGATTTCTTCTTCAGGGAAACGCCGCGAAAATTCACCTTGCAGGCACCGCGCATCGCCAGCTTCACCGGCTTTTCTGCAACTAGCCGCATTTCCGAGGCCAGATGATCGAGCCTGCGGATATAGTTTTCATCCGGCGCCATCCAGTCCGGTGTCAGCGTCTCATTCGAAGCGTCTTCCAGTGCCAGCTGATAATACTGGGCGGCGGATTCGTAGTTCTTCTTCTCGCGATTGATGTCGCCGAGCGCATCAAGCACCTGCCAGGGTGCTGCGACGGATTTCTGAAGTGTCTCCAGTTCATCATTGAATTCGACAAGCCTGCTGCCCTGCCCGACCGCACCAACGACCCGGTTGAAAGTGGCCAGCGCCGCGATGCGGTCGATCAGCGCCATTTCATCCGGCGAGCAACTGCCTGCGAAATCAGCAGCCGCTATGGCCCGCGAGCCGGCCTCGTCGCCAGCATTCATCGTATCGGCGACATCATTGAGCGCTGTGCAGGCGGCCATAGCCGGAAAAGCGGAGAACGCCGCAAACATGGATGCAAAAACGACTGTTCTCAAAGCCATGGTCTGTCCTCTTCCCTATTTCCTGTCAGGCAAAGAACGAGGGCCGGCTGTTTCCGGCCGGCCCTCGTTTGCATTTTCACTTGATCTCGAACGTCACCATCTGGACGCCGCTTGCACCGTTGTCATTTTCCGCCTGCTTGGCAAGGTTGATTGCCAATCCACGCGTCGTCGGCTGGTTGGAGGTTCTGACCATTTCCCTCGCCTTTTCCACCGAGAGTCTGGCATCGCCAAGCCCGCCGGCGCGGCAATAGGCGATCATCGTTTCAGCCGGTGCCGGCGTGTCGAATGTCAGGTTTCCGCTGCCGGGTTGCGGGATCAGCCGCTTTTCACCCGGCTGCAATGTCGTGCTGCCGATCATCGCATCGGGAATGATCTCGACATTGCCGGTTTCCTCGACATAGAGCACCTGCAATTCACAGGCCTTGTTGGAGCTCAATTCGAAGGTCAGGTAGTCGCCAACCTTGGCAGTCGTCGATGCGACGTTGAGGGCCAGCTCCAGCTTCTCGTAGTCCTTCGGCTTCTCCTTGCGGTAGGCCGGTCCGGCGTCGGCAAGGCTGGCCGGCTTCACATAGGCTTCCTCGTTCTTGGCTGGCGCAACGTAGCCTTCCTTATAGTCGATCTTGTCCGCCGGCTTTGCATCCGCGGCCGCCTGCGTCGCAGGATCGGCCTTGTTGTCGACTTTGGCTGTCGTGCTGCCGCCCTGGATCTCGACCTGCTCTGCCTTTGCCGCCTGGTAGACATTGCTGACATCGAGCGGCTGGAGCTGCATCAGGGGATAGAGCAGCAGCGCATACTGTTGCTCAAGCTCGATGCGCGGGATCGTGCCGCCGGACTCCAGCGTCGTGACCCAGTCGATGCCGAGGCGCAGCGCATCGATATCGGTGACGCGGCGGATGGCCTCGGAAAACTCGTCCGGGGTCATGTCGAACTCTGCCGCCAGCGCATCGAAATCGAGTTCATCCTCGTATTTGTCGGCGAAGTAGGTGAAGAGCTCGGCATTGCCGGGCGCCAGGATGCTCTGCTGCCCGCCATCGGGCGTCGGCTCCGTCACGCCGAGCTTTTCGAGCGCGGCAACGAACCGCTGGCGGTCCTTGTCATAGGCCTTGTCCAGTTCCTCCTGCGGTACATACATCGACAACAGGAGATCCTGCTGATCCTTGCTGAACAGCGTCGAGGTCTCGATGTGCTCTCGCAACTGGTCGCGCTTCGACAGAATGCCGTTAGCATGGCAGTCGAAGCAGGATCTCGCATTGACGATCTCCACGCCCTTGCCGATCGGCCGTTCGCGGAACGAAACGATGGCAGTGGGCCCGACGTCGAGCTGCTTTCCCTCGGCAGTCGACAGGTAGTAGCCCTGCAACCCGTTCGGCAACGAGAAGATCATCTCGCCACCATCGTGCTCGAACGAGGTCAGGTGCTCGTCGAGCGGTTCCAGTTCCTTGGGGCCATGCGGGAAGCGCTTCAGGACCTGCTTGCCGACGTCACCACCGAAGTCATAGGACTTCCAGTAATAGCCGCCGAACGGCATATCATGGCGCTCCAGCATGCGATTATGATCCGACACGCCGGAGGAACCATCGGCAAAGCCGGCACGGATGACCTTGCGGCGACGGATGTTCTCATCCACATCGATCTTGAAGCGGTGCTCCAGATCGCGGATCTGCGTCGGCAGTTTCATCAGGTAGTTGTAGATGTTCGGCCGTGCGCCGAAGCTCATGAACCAGTCGATGCGCATGATCGGGAGAACCGTGTTGGTTTCCTTGCTGAGCGCGCGCAGCGACGCGTCGCTGCCGGGATCGACGCCATAGAAATACTGGCTGATCAGGAAGTTATAGTCCTGTTCCGACCATTCCAGGTCGCGCAGGTCGACGCGCACCAGAAGCCCGTTGGTGTCTTCCACCTCTTCGGGCAGCACCAGTTCCGGGCCGTAGGAAAGCGAGTTGAGGAGTTTCTTGAAGCCGCCGGCAAGAACATCCATGCGCTTCATGAAGGTCTCGTCGTCTTCGCAACCCATCATGCCGTTATACTGGTTGCGGTAGGAGAAGTAGCGCATGAACGGACGGTCGAACTCCTTGACATTGGAAATGTCTTTCAGCGCCGCTTCGATGAAGTCGTCATAGGACAGCATCGGACGTACACGGTCCGGCTTGCTTGCAGCCGTTTGCGGCAGGTCCGTCTTCGTCAGCGAATTGATCCAGTCCTCGAGGCCCTTGACCTCCTCGGCTGTCGGCCGCTTGCCAAGCGGCATGCGACCGCTGGTGACCGAGGTGAAGAGACGCGACTTCGATGCGTCGCCAGGCGTGACGAAGGTTGCATCGGCTGCGATCGATGCCAGGTCACCGGCAGGATAGCTGCCTTGCGATCCCTCGCCCGGGCCATGGCAGTTGCGGCAATATTTGCCGATGAATGCATCGGCCGCGCCGGCAAGCGCCGCATTGTCGCCCGAAAGGGCTGCAGCAGGCGTGCTCTCCTTGCAGACAGCGGTCGTCGATTGCGCCACCGGCTCGGGCGCCTTGACCTCACGGTCTGCCAGATAGGCGTACATTGCCGTCCGGTCTTCCGCGGACAGCGAAGACAGGCCCTTGGCGATCTCGCGCATGACCGGATCGTTGAGCGGTGCGCCAGAGAGCTTCTTGCCTTCATCGATCAGGCCGACGGTGAAAACGTCCGGCGACGCCAGCGATCCCATCTTCGCCTTGGTGATGTCAGGCGCCACGGCACCCGTCAGGCCTTTTTCGCCCTCATAGGCCCGCTCCTTGTCGAGACCGTAGGTCGTCGTGCGCGGCGTGTGGCAATCACCGCAACCGCCGACGTTTTCCACCAGATAGCGACCGCGTTCCATCTGCGTTTCTTCGCGCGGCTGGTAGGCATCGACGTTGAAATGGCTGCGCTTCCAGAGCGTGATCGTCGTCTGACGGCTGAACGGGAAGGCGATTTCGTGTTCCTTGGAAACAGCATCCGCCTGGGGCAGCGATTCGATATAGGCTTTGATATCCAGAACATCCTCCGGCTTCATGCCGCCATAGGACGTGTACGGCATCACCGGATAGAGATTGTCGCCCTCGGCATCGATCCCGACCATGACCGCATTGAGGAAGCGGGCATTGCTCCAGCCACCGATCCCGTTGGAATGGGGCGAAATATTCGGCGCATAGAACTTGCCGATCGCCGTATCCATCTCCATCCCGCCTGACAGCAGCGAGGTATCCGAGCCCGATCCATGGCAGGCGCCGCAACCGGCTGCACCGAACAGATATTTGCCATTGTCGACATTCGCCTTGTAGGTCGAATAGGCGTCGTCAGCGAAGGCATCCCTCGCCGACGCAGCGGCGGGACACTGAATCATCGCAAGGGCGGCAAAGCCCAATATCCACGCCGGCCGCATCAGGCGGGCCCTTATGTCGAGGAGGCTTTCAGGCAGTTTCCCGAACATGCTCATGGCTTGTTCTCCTTGCTTTCTGAAATGATCAAAACGTCTCTGCGTCAATCGAAACTCGGTCTTATCGGAACTGGAACTGTTCGAACTCAACGCGCCGGGGTGTCTTTCCCAGCGCCTTCAGTCCTTTTTCAATGGCTGCTCTCAACGCTGGCGGGCCGCAGAACCAGAGGTCCGCCTCGCCCGGGTCAAACGCACTGGCCGCCACGATCTTTGCTGCGTCGAGCCGACCATCCCGGGTGGAATCGTGCAGCACGAAACTGAAATTCTGGAGCTTGTCGGCCTGGGTCTCGAAAGTCTCCAGACCGATTGCCTCGCTGCGGTCGCGCACGCAATAGACCAGATGAATATCCTGGCCTTCATCGCCCTTGAGCCGGCTGGCCATCGCCAGAAACGGCGTGATGCCGATGCCGCCCGCCAGCCAGATCTGCTTTTTCCCGCCACGCCGGTGATTGAAATGCCCGTAGCCGCCCTCGAGCGTCACCGCATCGCCGACGGCGATCCCCTCGCGCAGCGCTTTCGTATAGTCGCCGAGCGCCTTTATCGCGAAGCGGACCACGCCATCGTCATCGATCCCCGCGATCGTAAAGGGGTGAGGCTCGCGCAGGCCGGACTTGTTGACGCGGAAAAACCCGAACTGGCCGGGTTTCGCCCTGAGTGGCCGTCCGGTCGGTCGCGCCGAGATGATGGTCGCCCCTTCATGCCTGACGACGTCGAAGACCTGATAGCTGCGCGTTCGCAACCACGGCAGCAACTGCGTGTACGCATAGCTGGCAATGCCGATCAGCGCGAAGATGTTGAGATAGCTCGCCAAAAGCGCCGTGCCGTCATAGGGCCGCTTGATGAACATCTGGTGGAACGCGACCATGACGAACAGGATGCCGATCAATCGATGGGTGAAGCGCCAGAGGTGATAGGGAATCTCGATCTTCGTCCGCGGGATGATCTTGACGATGCTCAGGATCAAGAGAATGACGAAACCATAAAAGGCATACTCGCCCAGCATGGCGGCAAGCTGGTTGAGACCACTGGTCAAAGACAAGCCCTTGAAGTCCGGCGTCACGAAATAATGCACGAGAATCAACACCAGAACGGCAATGCCGATCTTGCGGTGAACCTGGTAGATCCGGTCCAGCCCGCCAAAAAGACGCTCGATGAACGGCGGACGCGTCGCTAAAAACTGGGCGATCCCCATGCCGACGAATGCCATGGACGACGCGATCAGCGAAAACGTCGTTCCTGCATCCGTATGACTGACCGCGGGAACGGCAAGCAATCCCGCAAAGCCAATCAATGTCCAGACGATGAATGCACCCGCAGTCAATTTGCGCCCCCCACAAATATCACCGAAGTCGACTGTTCCTTTTGGGCCGAGACTGGCAAGGCCCATAGGGTTCGTCAACTGCTATTGTAGCTCTTACGGATCGAAGGGCAGCTTTATTCGCCCCGCCGAAATTTTATGCTTCAAGAAATCATGAGACTTACACACAACAAAAAACAAAAGAATATCACGGAGTTCCTGTTACAATGCGTTTGCCTCATTCACAGACCACGGCCAAAATGACAAGCATACAATAGCCATTGCTCGCCAGCGAACAGCGACTGCAGGAGTAAAGTCGGCAAGTGTGGCCCGGCTTACCAGAGAAATTTATGAAATGTGCGAATACAATGCATCCAGCGGGGTTTCATCAGAACCATTATTGACCGCAAACTGTGTTAGACAGGACGCATTTCGGCCTTGTCGCGCTTGCGTTTGCTGTTGAATTTTGTCGTTACTGCGCGCCAGCAACGCCGCACCTCAATGAGTCTTCCTTGTTGTGATATATCATGCCCGTCGGTATCCGATTCTGCATGCACCGCGTTCTGATATATCAGGAGGAACAGGCATATGACGACCCCATCATCGCAGGCGCATCTGGCCTATCTCGTGCTTGAAAGCCTGATCGTCACATTGAAGCTGAAGCCCGGTTCCCTCGTCACGGAAAAGCAATTGATCGATCTTGCAGGGCATGGCCGCACGCCTGTCAGAGAAGCGATCCAGAAACTGGCCTGGCAGGGCCTCATCACGGTGCGCGCCCGTGTCGGCCTGCAAATTTCCGACATCAAGGAAGATGACCATGGCCATGTGATGGAGACGCGCAGCCGGCTCGAACCGCTCGCAGCCGCCCTGGTGGCCGAGCATGCGAGCCCGGAGCAACGCGCCGAGATGATCGAATGCGCGCAGAAGATGACCGCCTGCTCCATCAATGCCGACATGGAGGGCTTCCTGTCGGCTGACAAGGCCTTTGACGAGATCATGGAAGCCGCCTGCCCCAACGCCTTTCTGACGGCAGCGCTCGCGCCCTTGCAGACCCACGCCCGCCGCCTCTGGTTCAAGGCCGCGTCGACCGAGCACATGGACAGGTCGGTGGATCTGCACGTGAAGGTGATCCGCGCAATCCATCAGGGAGACGCGGAGGCTGCATCCGCAGCCATGGTGCAGCTGATGGGCTATCTCGGCGGCCGCTAAGCGCCAGCGAAAGCATGGCGCCTTAAAGTGGGCACCGGTTTCGGAACGACGACATGCGTCAGTACAAAGAGATGAAGCGTACGGAGCGAGAGATCGCGACACGCTTTCATGTCCGACAACGCAAAAGGGCGGCCTGCTATTGCAAACCGCCCCTCCTCGACACTGTTTTCCGATGTTTAGCCGACGAAGGCGCGTTCGATGACGAATTCGCCCGGCTTGTTGTTCGCCCCTTCGGTGAGGCCGGCAGCCTCGAGAATTTCCTTGGTTTCCTTCAGCATCTCCGTCGAGCCGCAGATCATGCCGCGGTCAACAGCCGGATCGAAAGCCGGCAGACCGAGATCGGAGAACATCTTGCCGTCGCGCATCAGGTTGGTGATGCGCCCCTTGAAAGGATAGTCCTCGCGGGTGACCGTCGCGTAGTGGCGCAGCTTGTCGCCAACAAGTTCGGCCAGGAATTCGTGGTTGCGGATTTCCTCGATGAGGTCGAAGCCGTATTTCAGCTCGGCCACGTCCCGCGTGGTGTGCGTCAGGATGACTTCCTCGAACTTCTCGTAGGTTTCGGGATCGCGGATCAGGCTTGCAAAAGGCGCAATCCCGGTGCCCGTCGAAAACATGTAAAGGCGCTTGCCGGGCGTCAGCGCGTCAAGCACCAGCGTGCCGGTCGGCTTCTTGCGCATCAGCACCTGATCGCCCGGCTTGATGCTCTGCAAATGCGAGGTCAGCGGACCATCCTGAACCTTGATCGAGAAGAATTCGAGCTCATCGTCCCAGGCCGGGCTGGCGATGGAATAGGCGCGATAGATCGGCTTGCCGTCGACCATCAGGCCGATCATCGCGAATTCGCCGGAGCGGAAACGGAATTCGGCCGGACGCGTCATGCGGAAGCTGAACAGCCGGTCCGTATAATGCGTTACCTTTGTCACCGTTTCGGCAAACACGCCGGCCGGGACGGCTGCGGGAACAAATTCTTCGACCTTGGCAGGAGCGTTCATCGTGGTCTTGGTCCTGTAATGGTGAGTAGAGCGATCATCTTAGGCGGATAGAGCACTGGAGCGGCGAAAGAAAGCAAATCCGTTCCAATTATACGCCTCTTTGCGCGAATTGCCTTGCTTCAGACTGTCGCGGTCCGTTTTTTGCCAGGAAGCGGGTTTCAGGAAACCCGCCGCCAGCTGTAGGACTTTGCGTCCGTCGCAGCCCGCGCCGTCGGCTGGTAGTGGTTGGCAATGCCCGGAAGCCGGCCCTCCGACAGGCGCTGAAGTGCCGTCGCATTGGTCACGGCAAAGCTGTCGATGCCGCAGCGAAGCATGAGCGGCACCTGGTCGATCAGCACGTCGCCGACAGCCCGGATTTCATTGGTGAACCCCAGCCGCTGACGCAGCAGCGAGGCATGGCTGAACGCCCGTCCGTCATTGAAAGCCGGGAACGCGACGGCCACGATGTCGAGGCGGGACAGATAGGGCTCCAATCGCGTCACATCGTCCGCCGGCTTGATGAGCACACCAAGACCGACATCATTGCTTGCCTCCGCCCGCGCAATCAGCGCCTCGATATCGAGAAGCGGCTTCTGCTCGCCGCTCGCCTTGAGGTCGTCGGTTTCGACGATCCAGGGATCGTTTTCGACAAAACCGGTTTCGTTCCAGATCTTCGTCATGTGTCTCTTCCCTTACGCCGCTGCTGCTGCCGAGCCGTAGAGCGCATCCTTGAACGGCTGCGGTCCGATACGGCGATAGGCTTCGAGGAAAATCTCCGATGGATCATTGCGCAGGCGCAGATAGGTCTCGACGATGGTTTCGATTGCGTCCGTCACCTTTTCAGGCTCGAAGCCGCGACCGATGATCTCGCCGATCGAGGTGTTCTCGTCACCGGACCCGCCCAGCGTGATCTGGTAGAGTTCGGCACCCTTCTTCTCGACACCGAGAAGGCCGATATGGCCGACATGGTGGTGGCCGCAGGCATTGATGCAGCCGGAAATCTTGATCTTCAGCTCGCCGATCTCCGCCTGGCGGGCGGCATCGCCAAAGCGGGTGGAGATTTCCTGCGCAAGCGGGATCGAGCGTGCATTGGCAAGCGCGCAGTAGTCCAGCCCCGGACAGGCAATGATATCCGTGATCAGGCCGGCATTGGCGGTCGCAAGCCCCGAAGAGACGAGGCCGCGATAAACCGCTTCGAGATCGGCCAGCGCCACATGCGGCAGGATCAGGTTCTGCTCATGGCTGACGCGGATTTCGTCGAAGGCGTATTCCTCGGCGATATCGGCAACCAGATCCATCTGCGCATCGCTTGCGTCGCCCGGAATGCCGCCGATCGGCTTCAGCGAAATCGTCACCATGCCGTAGTCGGGATGGCTGTGCGGCTGGACGTTCTGGTCGACCCAGCGGGCGAAATTCTCGTCAGCCTTCTTCCAGCGGGCGAGGTTTGCCCAGCCTTCGGGACGCTCAGCAAGCGCCGGCAGCGCGAAATAGGAGGTGATCGCCTGGATGTCGGCATCCGGCAGCTTCAGCTCTGTATTCTTCAACTCGGCGAATTCGGCATCCACCTGCCGCGCGAGTTCCTCAGCACCCGTTTCGTGCACGAGGATCTTGATGCGCGCCTTGTACTTGTTGTCCCGGCGTCCATGCAGGTTGTAAACGCGCATGATCGCGGTCGTGTAGGACAGAAGATCCTCTTCCGGCAGGAAGTCGCGGATCTTCTTGGCGATCATCGGCGTGCGGCCCTGCCCGCCGCCGACATAGACGGCAAAGCCGATCTCGCCCTTGTCGTTCTTCTTCAGGTGCAGGCCGATGTCGTGCACCTGGATCGCCGCACGATCGCGCTCGGCGCCGGTCACGGCAATCTTGAACTTGCGCGGCAGGAAGGAGAATTCCGGATGCACGGAGGACCACTGGCGCAGGATCTCGGCATAGGGCCGCGGATCGGCGACCTCGTCAGCCGCCGCACCGGCGAAATGGTCGGCGGTAACGTTGCGAATGCAGTTGCCCGAGGTCTGGATGGCGTGCATCTCGACGGAGGCGAGTTCTGCCAGAATGTCCGGCGTATCGGAAAGCTTGGGCCAGTTGTACTGGATGTTCTGGCGCGTGGTGAAATGGCCATAGCCGCGGTCATACTTGCGGGCGATATGGGCGAGCATGCGCATCTGCTTGGAATTCAGCGTGCCATAGGGAATGGCGACGCGCAGCATATAGGCGTGAAGCTGCAGATAGACGCCATTCATCAGCCGCAGCGGCTTGAAGGCATCCTCGGCAAGCTCGTCCCGAAAGGCGGCGCTCCACCTGATCGCGGAACTGCTCGACGCGGTCATGGACAAAGGCGTGGTCGAATTCATCGTAACGATACATCGGTCTTCAATTCCTCAGGCTGCATGTACGGGGCCGGAAAGACCCTTGTATCCGGGGGCGTATTCGATCGTCGGGCCTTCGGCCCGAATCCGCTCGCGCAGGCGCAGCGGCCGCAGCACGCCGTCTACTTCTTCGATGTCGATGACGTTGACGTCAACCACCTTGTTGTCGGCAAATGCGGTTTTGCCGGTCGCTTCCAGCGCGGCAACGGCCTCGGCATGGCGGGCGATAAACGCATCCTGCAGCGATTCCGCCCAGTTGCCGGCGGCGTCCAGCCAAACGGAAATGCCGTCGGAGAGGCGGTTGGCTGTCAGCACTTTGTCGACCATGTCTGTTCCTCAATTCGTCTTTCGTGTTTCGCGCAGCACGGCAGCCGGGGCAATGACTGCCCTGCCCGCCTTGCCACCAGCGGTTCGGAGTGTTCGAAATTGGCGCCTGCGACCGCGTCGCCGATAATCACCATGACAGGCCCGTTCAATTCGTCGCGATGTTCGAGATCCGGCAGATCGCTCAGCGTGCCATGCAGCAGACGGCGATCGCCGCGGCTGGCATTCTCGATGACCGCCACCGTCGTTTCGGCCGGCAAGCCGGCCTGCCATCAGCCGCTCGGCGACCGACGCGGCCACGGTGCGGCCCATATAGACGGCAATCGTTGCGCCGGAAATGGCAAGCCGCGCCCAATCCGGCAAAACATCGCCCGTCAGATCATGGCCGGTGGTGAAGATCAGCGACGAGGCCACGCCGCGCAGCGTCAGTGGCAGCTCGAAATCGGCAGCCGCGGCAAAGGCGGACGTGATGCCCGGCACGATCTCATAGGTTATGCCCGCATCGCGCAAAGCCGCCATTTCCTCGGCGGCGCGGCCATAGACCAGCGGATCGCCGGATTTCAGCCGCACGACGCGCTTGCCCTCGGAGGCCGAGATCGCACGAGCAAGCTGGTTGATTTCTTCCTGCGACTTCGAATGGCAGCCCTTGCGCTTGCCGACGGAGATGCCGTTCGGCATCGCGGCGGCCCATGTCGACGATCGCCTGCGGCACCAGTGCATCATAGACGAGCACATCGGCTTCCATCATCACGCGCTGGGCGCGCAATGTCAGCAGATCCTCGGCGCCCGGCCCTGCCCCGACCAGCCAGACATGGCCGTCGAACCTTGTCCATGGCCTGCAAGAGCTGCGTCGCCTCGCGGCGCGCCATCGAAACATTGCCGAGCGCGACCGCATCGGCAACAGTGCCGGAGAAGAAGCGGCGCCAGAAGACCCGGCGGGCAACGCCGCGCGGCAGCAAGGCGATCGACGGCAAGGCGATAACGTCTGCGCCAGCGTGGCCAGACGGCCGAGCGATGGAGACAGCATCTGGTCGACCTGTGCCCGGATCATCTGGGCCAGCACCGGACCGGCCCCCTCCGTCCCGATGGCCACGGCGACCGGCGCGCGATTGACCAGTGCCGGCGTGAGGAAATCGCAGAAGTCGGGCTGATCGACGGCATTGGCCGGGATTCTTTGCGCACGGGCAGCGGCAACGATCGACTGATCCTGCTTGGCATCGCCGGTGGCAGCAAACACCAGTACGGCGCCCTCGACCTGTTCCGGCGAAAAGGAGGCTTTCACCGTCCTGATCGCGTTGAGCAGGAGATAGGCTGCAAGATCCGCTTCCGGTTCATCGGCATAGACGACGATGTCGGCCTGCGTATTGCGCAGCAGCCGCACCTTGGCAAAGGCCTCGTCGCCATTGCCGAATACCGCCACGCATTTCTGCGCAACGCGGAAGAAGGCCGGAAAGACGGTCAGTTGCTCGGTCATATCGAGGAGATGGATCCTGTTACAGATAGGCCAGAATATCCTCCTTATACGGCAGGAAATTGAAGAAACAGAAATGCAGAGGACTTTACCGACACGACTTCTTTTGCTCGACATGCACCGAATTTGAGCAAATCTCTCCCGGCGCACGGCCTCGAAGCCCTTGGTCTCGATAGGGAAACGGGATTGCGCATTGCCGTCGTTCCCCGTTAAATGCCTGCATTGCCATCCCTGGAGCGAAATCACCATGACACAATCGCAACTCGCGGAACGTCTGCTGGCGGTCATCGAGCATGACATCCTGCCGCTCACCGAACGCGGCGTAGCCTCCGGCAACAAGGTGTTCGGTGCGGCCATCCTGCGCAAGTCCGATCTGTCGCTGGTGATTGCGGAAACCAACAACGAAACCGAAAATCCGCTCTGGCATGGCGAAGTGCACACGCTGAAGCGATTCTACGAGCAGGCGGAAAAGCCGGATACAAAGGATCTGATCTTCCTTTCGACCCACGAGCCCTGCTCCATGTGCCTTTCGGCGATCACCTGGGCCGGTTTCGATAATTTCTACTATTTCTTCAGCCACGAGGATTCGCGCGATGCATTCGCCATTCCGCACGACCTGAAGATCCTGAAAGAGGTGTTCGGGCTGGACCCCGGCGGTTACGCCAAGAACAACGCCTTCTGGCGGTCCGCAGCCATTGCCGACCTCGTGGCCACGTCGGAACCGCAGAAAAAAGCCGCTCTGCGCGAGCAGGATGCGCGCATCCGCGCCCGCTATCAGGGCCTGTCCGACACCTATCAGTCGGCCAAGGACGACAACGCCATTCCGCTGAATTGAGACCCATGCAGCCTTCAAAAGACATCCAGCACATTGCTCGACATCATGGAGGCCCTGCGCCAGCCCGTGACCGGCTGCCCCTGGGACATCGTCCAGACCTTCGAGACCATCAAGCCCTACACGCTGGAAGAGGCCTATGAGGTTGCCGACGCGATCGAACGCAACGACATGGACGATCTCTGCGACGAACTGGGCGACCTTCTGCTGCAGGTCGTCTTTCACGCCCGGATGGCGGAGGAAGCCGGCGATTTTTCCTTCGGCGACGTCGTCGAGGCGATCACCAGAAAGATGATCCGGCGCCATCCGCATGTCTTTGCCCGCTCGGATGCCGACACGCCCGAAGCAGTCAAGCTGCAGTGGGACGAGATCAAGCAGGCTGAAAAAGCCGAACGGCTGGAACGACGCGCCCGTCGCGGTCTGCCGGATGACGCCGACAAGGGGCATCTCGGCTCCGTCCAGCGCAGTTTCCCTGCCCTTGTCGAAGCACTGAAGCTTCAGGAACGGGCGGCCAAGGTCGGCTTCGACTGGTCGTCGCCCGAACCGATCCTCGACAAGATCGAGGAGGAGATCGCCGAGCTGCGCGAAGCCCTGAAATCCAACGACAAGGCCAAGGTCGCCGACGAACTGGGCGACCTGATCTTCGCCGTCGTCAATATCGGCCGCCATGTCGGCGCCGACCCGGAAATGGCGCTGCGCGGCACCAACACCAAATTCCGCCGCCGCTTCGGCCATATCGAGACGGAACTCGATGCGGACGGAGAGAGCCTGCAGGAGGCAACGCTGGAGCGGATGGAAGAGCTTGTGGCAGGCGGCCAAGGCGATCGAGCGGCAATTGACGTAGCGTCACGACGTAACGTGACGTTCACTGCGGCCCTATTGGTGCGACACTACTTCGCGCGTCATGCCTTGAGTCGAGGATCTGCCAGCCCGCGTCGAGAGGATAGGCTGATGCATGGTCGGGTCAAGCCCGACCATGACGGAGCAGAGAGTTGCGCATTTGGCACACGCTGAAGGCAACGGCCCTACCGGACTACCAGTCCTGCGCAGCCGCCTTCGGGCCATTTCCGAGCCTGCGCTCCAGCTCTTCCGACCTGCTCGGCGTCATCCGAAGATCGAGGCTGACGGAGCCGTCTTCCATGTCTTCGCGGCCATCGACGATAGTGTGTTCGTAGACCCAGGACAACAGTTGCAGCTTGTCGGCCGGCAGGATGACGTTGCATTCCATCAGCACGCCGGACAGTCGATTGCCGATGTCGTCGAGCAGGCGGTCGACGCCCTCGCCGGTCACGGCCGAAACCGCGATCGTGTTCGGCGTGTGCTCGGCCTTCTGGAGGATGCCTTCGTGGTCATCCGGCATCCAGCCGGTCGATCTTGTTCCAGACTTCGATGATGCGTTCGACCGCGCCTTCTCGTCGATGCCGAGATCGTCGAGGATGCGCATCGACGTCCTGCGCCTGCGCCTGATTATCAGGGTCGGACATGTCGCGCACATGCAGGATCAGATCGGCTTCCAGCACCTCTTCGAGCGTCGCGCGGAAGGCGGCGACGAGATGGGTCGGCAGATCGGAAATGAAGCCGACGGTATCCGACAGGATGACCATGCGGCCATGCGGCAGCTTCATCCGCCGCAGCGTCGGATCAAGCGTCGCAAACAGCATGTCCTCGGCCAGCACGCCGGCGCCGGTGATGCGGTTGAACAACGTCGATTTGCCGGCATTGGTATAGCCGACCAGGGCGACGATCGGATGCGGCACCTTCTTGCGCTTGGCGCGATGCAGCTGGCGGGTGCGGCGCACCTGCTCGAGCTCCTTCTCGAGCTTGATGATCTTGTCCTGCAGCATGCGACGGTCGGCCTCGATCTGGGTTTCGCCCGGACCGCCCATGAAGCCCGCGCCACCGCGCTGGCGTTCAAGGTGGGTCCAGCTGCGCACCAGCCGGCCCTTCTGGTAGTTCAGATGCGCGAGATCGACCTGCAGCGTGCCTTCCTTGGTGGAGGCGCGGCGGCCGAAGATTTCGAGAATGAGGCCGGTGCGGTCGATGACCTTGGCGTTCCATTCCTTTTCCAGATTGCGCTGCTGTACCGGCGTCAGCGGATGATCGACGATGACGAGACCGGCATTGTGCTCGTCGAGCAGTTGGCCGATTTCCTCGATCTTGCCGCTGCCGAGAAGCGTGCCCGGCTTGGGCTGGGCGACCGGCACGATCATGCCGTGCACGATCATCCAGATCGATGGCTCGCGCCAGACCGATTGTCTCTTCAAGCCGGCTTTCATCCGAGCGCGTGGTGGTCGCGGCGGCGATTTCGGCATTCTGCCGTCCGGTCTTGTTTCAGGACCGGGACGATGACGACGGCGCGCATATCATCGCGGAGCTTTTCCAGCTCCGGGATGATCGACGATCGATTTGGTATCACGTTTGTTGGTAATTGCCTTTTGTCCCGTCAGGAGGCGGATTCTTCGCTCTCGAACATCTGCATCGGCTGGCCGGGCATGATGGTCGAGATCGCGTGCTTGTAAACGAGCTGGGAATGCCCATCACGCCGCAAAAGGACGCAGAAATTGTCGAAGGACGTCACAACACCTGTCAGTTTTACACCATTGATAAGAAAAATCGTCAAAGAAATCTTTTGCTTGCGAACCGTATTGAGAAAGAGATCCTGCAAGTTCTGAGAACGTTCCGCCATCGCGCCGCTTCTTTCTTTTTTGCCGGCCCAAAACAGCCGGTTATCCCTATGATTTACTGTCCCGAAACGCTGGTCCGAACCTCTCCGCTCAACGCCCCATCGGATTTGGTATCAAATCACAGTCTTTTCCGCAATGTCGAAAAAAGCTTCACGAATATTCTGTGACACGCTGCCGGGATGGCCGTTTGCAATGGTTTTGCCGTCGATTGCGACCACGGGAAAGCAGATGCTGGTGGCAGCCGTGATGAACACTTCGCGCGCCGCCATCATCTCGTCGACGCGTGAAGGCGCGCTCCTCCAGCAGCAAGCCCAAGTTGTTTTGCAACATCCATCAGTGTCGTGCGGGTGATGCCGCGCAGGATGCCGTGCTCGGCCGGTCGCGTGCGCAGATTGCCGTCTGCATCGACGATCCAGACATTGGTTGCGGCCCCTTCCTTCACCGTCCCGTCGGCATCGACATAGATCGCCTCCTGCGCGCCCTGCCTCCTTCGCCTTCTGGCGGGCCATGACATTGGGCAGCAGGCCGACGGTCTTGATATCGACCCGATCCCAGCGGTTGTCCGGAACGGTGATCGCCTTGATGCCCTTGCTGTTCTTGGCCGCAATGACGCCGGCATCGGTGCTCTTGGCGGTGACGACGATCGTGGACGGTGTTCCTGCCGCAGGAAACACATGGTCGCGGCTTGCGCACGCCGCGGGTAACCTGCAGGTAAAACATGCCGTTTTTCACACGATTGCGGCGCAGAACCTGCCGGATCACGACGATGAGCGCCGCCCGCGCCATCGGCCAGTCCATCCGCAGTTCCCTCAGTGACCGGTCGAGCCGGTCGAGATGGCGCGTCAGATCAACGATCAGGCCGTGGCGGACCTCGCAGACCTCGTAGACGCCATCGGCAAACTGGTAACCGCGATCCTCGATATGCACGCCCGCCTCTGCATGCTGCACATAGGCGCCGTTGACATAGGCAATTCTCGACATGGGACCCCTGATGGAAAGATGCGGTTCAGACGCCGAGCGACTTCAGCTTGCGATGCAGGGCCGAACGCTCCATGCCGACGAATTCCGCCGTGCGCGAGATATTGCCGCCGAACCGGTTGATCTGCGCAATCAGATAGTCGCGTTCGAACATTTCGCGCGCCTCGCGCAGCGGCAGCGTCATGATGTGCTGATCGCCCTTGCGTCGATATCTTCGGCAGCTGTCGACCGACTTCGGTCGGCAGCATGTCGGCGGTGATCGGCGTGTCGGGACCGTCGCTGCGGGCGAGGATCATCAACCGCTCGATATTGTTGCGCAACTGGCGGATATTGCCCGGCCAGTCATGGGCCTGCAGCACGGCCAGCGCATCATCGCCGATCTTGCGCGAGCGAATGCCGGCCTGCTCGCAGATCTGGCGCATGAACATGTCGACCAGGAACGGGAATATCCTCGCGCCGCTCGGCAAGCGGCGGAACGCGGACCGGAACGACGGCCAGCCGGTGGTAGAGATCCTCGCGGAAAGCGCCCTCGGCGATCATGGCTTTCGAGATTATAGGCGGTCGAGGAAATGATCCGCACATCGACCTTCACGCGCTTGGAGCCGCCGACCCGCTCGAACTGCTGGTCGACCAGAACCCGCAGGATCTTGTTCTGGGTCTCGCGCGGCATTTCGCCGACTTCGTCGAGATAGAGAATGCCGCGATGGGCCTCTTCCAGCGCGCCGGTCCGGCGCGGCTGGCCGGCGTCGCCTCGGTGCCGAACAGCGCCATTTCCATGCGATCCGGCGTGATGGCGGCGGCATTCAGCGCCACGAACGGGCCGCCGGCGCGCGACGACTTGCGATGGATCATGCGGGCAACGAGTTCCTTGCCGGAACCGGATGGGCCCAGGATCATGATCCGGCTGTTGGTCGGCGCGACCTTCTCGATCGTCTGGCGCAGCTGCGAAACCGCGACCGACGTGCCGATCAGTTCCACGGCATCGCCGGAGCGCTTCTTCAGTTCGGTGACTTCCTTCTTGAGCTTGGAGTTTTCCAGCGCCCGCTCGGCAATCAGGATCAGCCGGTCGGCCTTGAACGGCTTTTCGATGAAGTCATAGGCGCCGCGGCGGATGGCCGAGACCGCCGTCTCGATATTGCCGTGGCCGGAAATCATCACGACCGGCAGATCGGGATGGCGGCTCTTGATCTCATCCAGCAGCGCCAGACCGTCCAGCCGGCTGCCCTGCATCCAGATATCGAGAAAGACCAGCCGCGGCACGCGATCGCCGATCGCCGCCAGCGCGCTGTCGCTGTCATGGGCGGTGCGGGTTTCGTGCCCTTCGTCGGACAGGATGCCGGAGACGATTTCGCGGATGTCCTCTTCGTCGTCGACAACCAGAATATCAGACGGCCATCTGTCCTGTTCCTTGTCTTGTCTGTCGTCGGCGCTGGCGGCATCTGTCCCGACGGCGGCAGAATGACGCGGATCATCGCGCCGTGACCGCTGTCGAAATCGGCGGGTGCATCGTGCAGCTCCAGTTGTCCGCCATGATCCTCGATGATCTTCTTGACGATCGGCGAGGCCAAGGCCGGTGCCCTTTTCGCGCATCGTCATGTAGGGCTCGAGAATCCGGTGGCGGTTTTCCGTCGGCAAGCCCTTGCCGTTGTCGATGACATCGATCACGATGAATCGTCGATCCTTGCATCCAATCGCGCGCGGATCAGGATCTTGCCGCTCGTCCGCACGGCCTCCGCCGGCACGGCCTCGATCGCTTCGACGGCATTCTTGACGATATTGCCGAAGGCCTGCCCCAGCATGCGGCGTCGAACATGCCCGTCCAGCGGCTCGTCGCCGAAGTCCCGGATGAAATCGATATGGGTATTGCCCATTTCCCGCAGGAACACGGCATCCTTGAGAATATCGCGCAGATCCGCCTTTTCCTTCGTCGGCTTCGGCATGCGGGCGAAGGAGGAGAACTCATCGACCATGCGGCCGATATCCTCGACCTGGCGCACGATCGTATCGGTGCACTGGTCGAAGACCTGCCGGTCGTCCTCGGCTGATCTGCTTGCCGATAGCGGCGCTTCAGGCGCTCGGCCGACAGCTGGATCGGCGTCAGCGGGTTCTTGATTTCATGGGCAATGCGGCGCGCCACATCGGCCCAGGCGGTGGAGCGCTGGGCGATGACCAGATCGGTGATATCGTCGAGCGTGATGACGTAGGATTCCTGGCCGTCGCGGGTTTCCTCGCGCGTCACCTGAACATTGAGCGTGCGCTCCTTGCCGCCGCGGATCATGTTGATCTGCTTGCGGAAATCGCTGCGATGCGCGGCCGGCCGCCTCGGTCAGCACCTGATCGATCTCCGGCGCCACATCCGTCAGCGTCTTGCCGACCAGATCCAGCTTCGATCGGCGAGCAGGAACAGCTTCGGCGAGACGGGTTGGCGATGGTGATGCGGCCGATCCTCCTCGACGCCGATGACGGCCGCCGTCACCCCGGACAGAACAGCCTCGATGAAGCGGCGGCGATCATCCACCTCGTCCTTGGCGTCCAGGATCTCGTCGCGCTGCGTGCGGATTTCGGCGATCATCTTGTTGAAGGTCCGCGACAGACTGCCGACATCGCCATCGGCGGCGCGGACCGGCACGATGACATTGAGATTGCCGGTGGCGACGCTGTCGGCCGCGCCGATCAACAGCCGGATCGGCCGAACGATGCGGTCGGCAACCGCGATCGCGGTCCAGATGGCCGCCAGCAGCACGATCAGCGCGAAGCCGAGATAGAGCACGCCGAAGGCGATCTGAAGCGAGGTTCGCCCGGCTTCCAGCGTCTTGTATTCGGCCGTGTTTTCTTCCATCAGCCGCATGGCGCGCATGACCTTCGGATCGACCGCGCGGATCGTATAGAGATAGCGCGCCGATGATGTTGTCGAGCTGCATGATCGCGCCGACGAGATTGGTTGTGCCCGGCGGAATCAGCGTCGGCTGGCCGCAGACGGTGGTCTTCAAAGCATCGATCGGTATCGCCGGAAGCGGGCTGCTCGGTCTCGATATTGGCCTGCAGGATGGCGGTGCCGTCGGCCGCGGACCAGGAACGCGCCCAGCATGCCGCGCCCCTGGCCTGGCGGGTCATCAGCTCGACGAAGCCGGTGCGATCGAGGCTGTAGAGCTGTCGGTTGCGTTCGAGATCGTTGGCCATCGAAACGGTCTGGCCCTGCAGGTAGCTGGCATTTTCCAGCACATAGGCCTGCGCCACGTTGATCGATGAACTGACAATCGATTGCGTGCGCAGCGAAAACCAGCGATCCAGTCCGACATTCAGCGTGATGCTGGCAAAAATTGCGACCAGAATCGCCGGCGTGATCGCAACGATGGAAAACAGCGCGACGATACGGACATGCAGCCGGGCGGCAGCACGGCCGCGGCTGCGCGCTCTCAGCAATCGCAGAATCTCGCGACCGATCAGGAACAAGCAGGCCGAGGACGAACAGGGCGTTGATGGAGGCCGATGCGATAATGATCGGCGTTTCCGGCTTCGATCGGCGTGAGGCCGAGCAGCACGACGAGGGTAGACGACTGCGCAGACCAGAGCACCCGTGGCGACCATCAGGCCCGGCAAGGCGAACAGCGCGCGACGGTCGTTGCCGATCGCCGTACCTTCGTCCTCCGCCAATGGCAAAGTCTGCCCGTCTGCCATCAGAAACGCATCCCCCCGTCCGGCGCCCGGCGATTTACGCGAGCGGCGGAGATTCCTTGTCTGTTTCGGTCAAGAGCGATGACCGAACCGGAGCGGTACCAGGACAATGAATCGTCCATGTCACAATCCAGCTGCGCCGGTCTCCCCGCAGAGGTACCGGAATGCGCTGTTGTCTAAGCAACGCATTGTGGCGAAAATGCAACGGTTGACCGTCGCAAGTCAAGCGCTGCGTGAGCTTCGGTACACGGAGACGCCGAGTTCGCGGATTTTCTTGCGCAGGGTATTGCGATTGAGACCGAGCAGATCGGCAGCCTTGATCTGGTTGCCGCGGGTTGCCGTCAGGGCCGCCAGGATCAGCGGATATTCCATCTCCGCCAGAACCCGGTCGTAAAGACCGGCCGGCGGCAGGCCGTCGCCGAAACTTGGCAAAATACTGCCGCATGTTCTCCTCGACGGCCTGGGAGATCGACATCGAACCCGAGCGCGCCGACCGGATTTTTCGATGGGGCTGTCCGGAATGTCGGAGCGCAGTTCGCTCTCGATGATCTCGCGCGTGATGACGTCCTGCGGATAGAGCGCCGTCAGGCGGCGGACGAGGTTTTCCAGTTCGCGCACATTGCCCGGCCAGGCGATAGCGCCTTCATCACGTTCCAGCGCCTCGCTGATCGAAGCGCTTGGCGTCGAGCCCTTCCTTTTCGGCCTGCTGGACGAAATGGCGGACCAGATCGGGAATATCCTCGGCGCGCTCGCGCAAGCGGCGGCAGGCGCAGCGGCACGACGTTCAGCCGGTAATAGCAGATCCTCGCGGAACAGGCCCTGGTTGATCGACTGCTTCAGGTCCTTGTTGGTGGCCGCAACGATGCGCACATCGGTGCGGATCGGCGTGCGGCCGCCGACCGTCGTATATTCGCCCTGCTGCAGCACGCGCAGCAGCCGCGTCTGCGCATCCATCGGCATGTCGCCGATTTCGTCGAGGAACAGCGTGCCGCCTTCGGCCTGCTCGAAGCGGCCGGTGGAGCGGGTCTGGGCGCCGGTAAACGCGCCCTTCTCGTGGCCGAACAGTTCGGATTCGATCAGGTCGCGCGGGATCGCCGCCATGTTGATGGCGACGAAGGGACCGTTGCGGCGCTTGCCGTAATCATGCAGCGCGCGGGCCACCAGTTCCTTGCCGGTGCCGGATTCGCCGGTGATCATCAGCGTCAGGTCGGTCTGCATCAGGCGCGCCAGCACCCGGTAGATTTCCTGCATGGCCGGCGGAGCGGCCGACCAGCGGCATGCCGTCCTGCGTGTCATCGTCCATGGCTTGACCGGCTTGCGCTTCGGCTCGGCGAGCGCCCGGCCGATGATGGCGATCAGTTCGGTCAGGTCGAAAGGCTTGGGCAGGTAGTCGTAGGCGCCCTTTCTCGGAGGCCTTGATCGCCGTCATGAAGGTGTTCTGCGCGCTCATCACGAGAACCGGCAGATCGGGCCGCGCCTTCTTGATGCGCGGCAGCAGGTCGAAGGCGTTTTCATCCGGCATGACCACGTCGGTGACCACCAGATCGCCATCGCCGGCCGAAATCCAGCGCCAGAGCGTCGCCGCGTTGGAGGTGATGCGCACATCATAGCCGGCGCGGCTCGAGCGCCTGGTTGAGAACGGTGCGGATGGCAGCATCGTCATCGGCAACGAGAATGGTGGCGCCAGTCATCAGGATTGTCCTTTTATGCGTCATGGGCTCGGAATCGTCAGCCGACGTGCCCTTGGAGGCCGGCATCAGGACGCGGAAAGTGGTGCGATGGTTCTGGCTGTCGCATTCGACGATGCCGCCATGATCGCCGATGATCTTGGCAACGAGCGCAAGACCGAGGCCGGAACCATTGGTCTTGGTGGTGATGAAGGGATCGAACAGATGCGGCAGCAGATCGGCCGGCACGCCCGGGCCATTGTCGTGACGCAGAATTCGAGCGGCAGCGAGATCTTCTCGCGCGTGCCGGCAACCGAAAGCCGGATGCCGGGACGATAGGCCGTCGTCAGCATGATCTCGCCGTCCGGCTGGTCGCCGACGGCTTCGGCCGCATTCTTGACCAGGTTGAGAAACACCTGGACAAGCTGGTCGCGATTGGCATAGACCGGCGGCAGCGACGGATCGTAATTCTCGGTGATGCGGATATTGCGGGCAAAGCCAGCCTTGGCCACGGCCTTCACATGGTCGAGCACGGAATGGATGTTGACCGGCACGCGGTCGACCGGCCGCTCGTCGCGAAAACACTTCCATGCGGTCGACCAGCGAGACGATGCGGTCGGTCTCGTCGCAGATCAGGCGCGTCAGCGCCCGGTCCTCGTCGTTGACGGAGGTTTCGAGCAGTTGCGCCGCGCCGCGGATGCCCGACAGCGGGTTCTTGATTTCATGCGCCAGCATCGAGGCGAGACCGGTGACGGAGCGCGCTGCCGCCCGGTGCGTCAGCTGCCGGTCGATCTTGTCGGCCATCGAGCGTTCCTGGAAGACGACGACGACACGAGCCCGGCTCGGAAAGCACCGGCGCGACATAGAGATCGACGAGCTTGTCGGCGCCGAGCCGCGGCGAAGACAGATCGACGCGGTATTCGTTGACCGGCGCGCGTCGCTCGCGCACCTGGTCGATCAGCGTCAGCAGCGGGCTGCCGAACGGAATGAAGGCGCTGATATCGATGGCGGGCGAGATAGTTGGCACTCGCACCGAAGAACGCCTCCGCCTCCCAGTTGGCGAAGGCGACATATCCGTTCTCATTGACGAGGATCACCGGGTTCTGGATGGCATTCAACACCGCCATTGGCAGGGTGTTCAGGCCTTTCTTCTCGTCTTCGCGTGTTTTTCCGCTCATGCAGCTGCATCCGTTTCCTGAAGATACCCAGCACTTGCTGAAAGAGCTGCCGCGGTGCGGGCAATCACCGCAGCAGGATCAGTCGACGTCATGATCAACGCTTTCTCCGTCGGCGGCATGAACGGAGCAAACCGCTCAAGATACCAGCCCAGATGTTTGCGGGCATGCCGGATGCCGGTCTCGGGACCGTAGAAGTCCAGCATCATCGCGTAGTGTTCCTCAACGACGGCGACGATCTGCGCCGCATCGGGATGCATGACCGCGCCGGCGAGAACGCCGGCATGCCATGGCCGCCCCTGCGCAGACCGGCCGATCATCACTGCGTCCGCTCCGGACCGCCGCAGGATTTCATGCGCGTCGGCGAGTGTCCCGACATCGCCGTTCGCCACCAGCGGAATGGAAATCACGTCCCGAACGGCGGCGATCGCATCCCAATCGGCCTTGCCATTGTAGAACTGCATGCGGGTGCGGCCATGAATGGTGATCATCTGCACACCGGCGTCCTGCGCCCGCCTGGCGATCAGTGGCGCATTGATCGTTTGCTCGTCCCAGCCAAGCCGCATCTTGAGCGTCACCGGAACCGTCACGGCCTTGACCGTTGCCTCGATCAACGACAGCGCATGGTCGGGATCGCGCATCAGCGCCGAACCGGAATAGCCACCCGTCACCTTCTTGGCCGGGCAGCCCATGTTGATATCGACGACGGCGGCACCATTGTCGGCAACGATCCTGGCCGCCTCGGCCATCCAGTGGGCTTCGCGCCCGGCCAGCTGAACGATATGCGGATCGATGCCGGAACTCTGCAGGCGCGACCATGATTCGGCCGCGTTGCCGACGAGCTCCCGGCTTGCCACCATTTCGGTCACGACCAGCCCTGCCCCGTAGCGCCAGGCAAGCTGGCGGAACGGCAAATCGGTCACGCCGGACATCGGCGCAAGCGCGACGCGGTTGCGGAAGGTCAGCCCTCCGACATTGAACGGCGATGATAAAGCCGGCTGCTGCAAATGCTCATCTTTCGGGCATGTACTCATATTGCACTATTTTTAGACATCATTGACAGACTTGCCAAGCGTTTTCGGAAGCCTTCGACAAATTTCCCTCAACAACTGGTAAAGGCCGATTCTTCGGGCTAAATCACCGCTGCATGGACCATCTGTATTGAAGACGGATGACAAAGGGCGGAGGAACGCCCTAATCCATTCTGGGTTCGATTCCGCTATCAGGTGTCGAACGCGATCATGGCGCTCGGATGGGGTCTCATACAGACAATGACGGCAAAAGAACAGATTTCCTGCGGTGTTGTCATCGTCGCCGCAGGGCGCGGCGAACGGGCCGGATCCTTGAAGGACGGCCCCAAGCAATATCGCGCCATTGGCGGTCGCCCGATCATCTGCCACACGCTCGATGTCTTCACGACCTGGGCGAAAGCAACGCAGATCGTCGTCGTCATTCATCCGGATGATGAAGCGCTGCTCGACAATGCCCTCAAACTCTGCCTTCCGAATGCTGCGATAACAGTGACGCATGGTGGCCCCACGCGGCAGCAATCCGTGCTGGCCGGGCTGCGGAAACTGGATCGGGCCGAGATCACGCATGTGCTGATCCAGGACGCCGTGCGGCCCTTCATCGACCATGCGCTTCTGGACCGCATCACCGGCGCCTTCGATCTCGGTGCGGAGGCGGTTCTGCCTGCCGTTGCGGTAGCCGATACGCTGAAGCGCGGCGATCCATCGGGTCACGTTACGGAAACGGTGCCGCGCGATGGCCTTTTTGGCGCACAGACGCCGCAGGCCTTCCGCTTCTCATCCATCCTTGCCGCCCACACCGCCGCCCTATCGTCCGGCCGGACCGATTTCACCGACGACGCGGCGATCGCCGAATGGGCAAACATGCCGGTTCGGCTGATAGCGGGCCTGCCTGATAACATCAAACTGACCACGCAACGGGATATCGCCATGGCCGATGAAAAGCTGAACCGCGCCGCTCTGCCTGACGTGCGCACCGGCAATGGCTACGATGTTCACCAGCTGGTCGCCGGGGACGGCGTCACGCTCTGTGGTGTCTTCATTCCCCATGACCAGATGCTGCTTGGTCACTCCGACGCGGACGTGGCGCTGCATGCCCTGACGGACGCGCTGCTTGCCACCTGCGGCGCGGGCGATATCGGCGACCACTTTCCGCCGTCCGATCCGCAGTGGAGGGGAGCAGCCTCCCGCATCTTTCTCGAACATGCGGCCAAAATCGTCGCCGATCACGGCGGCACCATCATGAATGCCGATATCTCGCTGATCGCCGAAGCGCCGAAAGTCGGCCCGCATCGGCTGGCGATGCGGGAAAACCTGGCCGCCATGCTGGGGATTGCGCTGGAGCGCTGCTCGGTCAAGGCAACGACCAACGAGAAGATCGGATTTGTCGGCCGGCGCGAGGGCATTGCCGCCATCGCCACGGCCACGGTCGTCTACCAGAAGACACCGGCATGAGCAGCTTGCCGAAACAGATCGATGACCTGGCCCGCCTTGTCATCACAAGCTTCGTCGAAAAGGGACAGATGGTGGCGACGGCCGAATCCTGCACGGGCGGGCTGATTGCCGGCGCTCTGACAGAGATCGCCGGATCCTCGGCGGTCGTCGATCGCGGCTTCGTCACCTATTCCAACCGGGCAAAGGTCGAGATGCTCGGCGTCGATCAGGCCACGCTGGATGCCTTCGGCGCCGTGTCGCGGCAGGTCGCCCTTGAGATGGCCAAAGGGGCTCTTGCGCATTCGCAAGCCGACGTGGCGGTCGCGGTCACCGGCATTGCCGGTCCCGGCGGCGGCTCGGCTGACAAGCCGGTCGGGCTCGTGCATCTCGCCTCTGCCTGCCGCGACGGCAGATCGGAACACCGTGAAATGCGCTATGGCGATATCGGTCGCGACAATGTTCGGCTGGCTACGGTGCGAACGGCGCTGGAGATGCTTGCCGAAGCCGCCGGGGCCGGCTGATCACTTCGCGCCCGCCGGGCATATCTGGTAGATATTCATCGCCTGCTCATCGGGAGCAACGAAGGGCTCTTTTTCCCAGAAGGCCGTGCCTTCGCCCGGAAACGTCTCCGCCATGGATTTGTCAGACCCTTCGCGCTGGCGGCGCGCCTTATCTGCATAGTCCGGCGCCTTGCGCTTCTCCTCAAGGCAACGGGTCAGATCCGGCAGGATATCGATGCGGATCATGTAGTCGATATAGAAATCGCCGCTGCTCGACGCCTCTCCGGACACGATGCTTTCCACGCGCGCCGCTGCCTGGTCCGACAGATCCATGTCCAGCGTTTCGATGTAGACGCGCTTGCCCCATTGCGCATCGGGCACCTCAAGGTCGTTGCGCTCGATCGTGTAGAAGTGATTGATGAGATCGATCCCATCGAGCCTGGAGCCAAGCGTCCCGTGCAGGGTGTAGCGGATCATCAGGTCATCGGAGCGAAGCATGGCGGCCAGAGGACCGATCGGCGTTGCCTTTCGCGCAATCACCTGCGTCTTGCCGATGCCGACGGAGGATGGCTCAGGGCTGTAGCCGTAGCGGTAATTGACCATCTTCAGCATGGCACCGCGACGCGTCGGGAAAAAATCCCTGTCCCGGAATTCCGGCTCCGTCGGCAAGGCACCGTCCCGGGAGTGAACGCTGATCTTCAGCTCCGGTGACAGCCAATAGCTGCCGGCAACCGGCTTTCCCTCCTTGTCCAGCAAAAGGATGTAACGACCGGCCTTGCGGATCACAGCATCGGCCGCCTGCGCCGAAAGCGGCACAGCGATCATGATGGCAAGGACAAAAAGGCGCGCGATCATGGATCCATGACGCACCAGGACCGGCGAACATTCAAGTCGTCTTGGAAAAAAAAGCTGATACGCTTTACGCGGACGCGTAGATCGTATCGGCACGGTTCTCGAAGGCTTCGGAAAACATCCGGAAGGCGCGGTCGAACATCGATCCCATCAGGGCGCCGAGAATGCGGCTCTTGAATTCGTAATCGATGAAGAAGTGGACCGAGCAACCGCCCTCGCCCGTCTCTTCGAAGCGCCAGCGATTGTCGAGATATTTGAACGGCCCGTCGATATATTTCACATCGATAATCCGCTCGGCCCTGTTCAACAGCACCTGCGTGGTGAAGGTCTCGCGGATCGCCTTGTAGCCGACCGTCATGTCGGCCAAAAGCAATTCCTTGCCGTCACGCTCCTTGCGCGAACGCACCGTCAGCCCTTCGCAGAGCGGCAGGAATTCAGGATATTTCTCGACATCGGCAATCAGGTCAAACATCTGGTCTGGTGAATGCCTGACGGGCCGGCGGGTTTCGAATTGGGGCATAGAGGTCAGATATTCAATGCATCCGTGAAAAACAAGGGGCCCCTTTGTCGCCGCCGGCAATGGCGCGCGATGACTTCAGCACATGCCGGTGACGGCAGTTTCGCAGCCTTACCAAATCGAGCAATGACTACTCAGCACCGATCATCAGCTTCTTCTCCCGCGCGGCCCGAAGCCGTGCGAAATCGTCGCCGGCATGGTGCGACGAGCGGGTCAGCGGGCTGGAGGCGACCATCAGGAAGCCCTTGGTATAGGCGACGGTCTCGTAGGACTTGAACTCCTCCGGCGTCACGAAGCTCATCACCTGATGGTGCTTGCGGGTCGGCTGCAGATACTGGCCGATGGTCAGGAAATCGACGTCGGCCGTGCGCAGGTCGTCCATCAGCTGCAGCACTTCGTTGCGCTCCTCGCCGAGGCCGACCATGATGCCGGACTTGGTGAACATGGTCGGGTCCAGTTCCTTGACCCGCTGCAACAGCCGGATCGAGTGGAAATAGCGGGCACCGGGGCGCACCGTCAGATAATTGCCCGGCACGGTTTCCAGATTGTGGTTGAAGACGTCGGGCTTGGCGGCCACGACACGCTCCAGCGCGCCGGGCTTCTTCAGGAAGTCCGGCGTCAGGATTTCGATCGTCGTCAGCGGCGAAGCGGCGCGGATCGCCCAGATCACCTTTTCGAAATGCTCGGCGCCGCCATCGGCGAGATCGTCGCGATCGACCGAGGTGATGACGACATGGCTACAGGCCCATCTGCTTGACGGCCTTGGCGACGTTTTCCGGCTCGGCCAGATCGAGCGCGTTCGGCTTGCCGGTCGTGACGTTGCAGAAGGCGCAGGCGCGGGTACAGATCTCGCCCATGATCATGAAGGTCGCGTGCTTCTTGTCCCAGCACTCGCCGATATTCGGGCAGCCGGCCTCCTCGCAGACCGTGACGAGCTTGTGCTCCTTCACGATCGATTTGGTTTCGGCATAGCCCTTCGATGTCGGCGCCTTGACGCGGATCCATTCCGGCTTGCGCAGTATTTCGGTGTCGGGCCTGTGGGCCTTTTCCGGATGACGGACGCGCGGAGCATTCGGATCGATCGTTGTGCGGTCGAGAATGGTGACCATCGTGATTTCAACTTTCTTCGAGCAGTGCGGGCCTTCGGACCGGACGGACGGGCTCGCCTACAGATGGAGGCGAGCCATACAGCAATCAAGCGTTCAGTGCACGCCCATAGGCGTCGAGCACGCTTTCCTTCAGCGTTTCCGAGATCGTCGGATGCGGGAAGATCGTGTGCATCAGGTCTTCTTCCGTCGTCTCGAGGTTCATGGCAACGACAAAACCCTGGATCAGTTCGGTGACTTCGGCGCCGACCAGATGCGCGCCCAGAAGTTCGCCGGTCTTCCTGTCGAAGATCGTCTTGACCATGCCCTGGTCTTCGCCGAGCGCGATCGCCTTGCCATTGGCGACGAAGGGGAAGCGGCCGACGCGGATGTCGCGGCCCTGTTCCTTGGCCTTCGCTTCGGTCAGGCCAACAGAGGCGACCTGCGGGTTGCAATAGGTGCAGCCCGGGATCTTCAGCTTGTCCATCGGGTGCACATTCGGCAGGCCGGCGATCTTCTCGACGCAGATGACGGCTTCATGCTCGGCCTTGTGCGCCAGCATTGGCGGGCCGGCGACGTCGCCGATCGCATAGATACCCGGCACGTTGGTCTTGCCGTAGCCGTCGATGACGATGCAGCCGCGATCGGTCTTGATGCCGAGCGTCTCAAGTCCGAGGTTCTCGATATTGCCCTGCACGCCGACGGCCGAAATCATCCGGTCGGCGGTGATCTTCTCGATCGTGCCGTCCTTCTTCTCGACATGGGCGGTGATCGAATTGGCCGCTTTCTCGACCTTCGTCACCTTGGCTTCGAGAATGATCTTCATGCCCTGCTTGTCGAACTGCTTCTTGGCGAAGGCGGAAATCTCGGCATCCTCGACCGGCATCACGGTCTTCATCACTTCGACAACCGTCACATCGACGCCCATGGTGCGGTAGAACGAGGCAAACTCGATGCCGATGGCGCCGGAGCCCATGACCAGCAGCGATTTCGGCATTTCCTCGGGCTTCATCGCCTCGAAATAGGTCCAGATCAGCTTGCCATCCGGCTCGATGCCCGGCAGTGCGCGCGGACGGGCGCCGGTGGCAACGATGATGTGCTTGGCGGTATAGGTGCCCTCGCCCAGCGTGTTCTTCGGCAGCGGCGCCTGCGGCTGGACGATCGCCTTGGTGGTCTTGGAAACGACGATCTCGCCTGGCTTGGTGAGCTTCGCCTCGCCCCAGATGATATCGACCTTGTTCTTCTTCATCAGGAAGCCGACGCCGCCGTTCATGCGCTCGGCAATGCCGCGCGAGCGGGCGACGATCGCCTTCAGGTCCGGCGTGATCTTGCCTTCGAGCGTCAGGCCATAATTCTTGGCATGTTCGGCAAGGTGCAGCACTTCCGCCGAACGCAGCAGCGCCTTGGTCGGGATGCAGCCCCAGTTGGAGCAGATGCCGGCCAGATGCTCGCGCTCGACGATCGCCGTCTTCAGGCCAAGCTGGGAGGCGCGGATGGCGGCGATATAGCCGCCGGGACCCGAACCGATAACGATGACGTCGTACGTGTCAGCCATTTTGTTTCCTGCCTCTTTCTTCAGGCCCGTTCCGGGTCAACAGAACCCAGTCATGCCTTTTGCTATTCTCAAAGAGCGGCACGGCGGCAAGCCTTGCCCGCTCGACAAATCCGTGGACGCCGTAGAGCCTCAGCGCCGTATCGTTGTGGCTTTCGGTGATCAGGCTGACCCGTCGCCCTTGCGCCTTTTCGATTTCATGGGCAAGCAGCGCCCGCCCGATACCCTTGCCGCGATGGTGCCGGTAGACACCGAGACTGTCGATGAACCGGCTGCCGATCACCTGCACCTGCAGAGCCAGAAGCGGTGCCAGGACCGGATGGGGTGCAGCAATGCCGCGCACGCTTTCATCCAGATCATAGCCGATCGAGACGCCGGCGATTTCGCCGCCATGCTCCGCGACTGTCGCATCCTGCCACGCGCCCGGCGCACCGTCTTCCCGCATCATCGCCCGGCCGCGCTCCAGCGCCGTATCGCTGACGCCGGCCTCGACCGCACCGGACCAGAGCCAGTCCGCAAAACCATGGGAGGCGAGATCGACGAGGATGGCAAGCTCGGCTGCGTCCCGCTTTTCCGCCGGCCGCAGGACGATCTCTCCCGACACCTCAAAGCCCCAGCATCATCCGCACCATCGGCTCCAGTGCGCGCCCGACAGCCCGTGTATTTTCCGCATCAAGATGCACGCCGTCGAGCGGCGTGGTTTTCGCAACCGAGCCCGCGTCGAAAAAGCCGCAGCCCTTCTCGTCGGCAAGATCCGCATAGAGCGAGGCGAGCATGGACGACTGCTCGACACCACCCGCAAACATCGATGCAAAGGCGGCATTCGCCGTTTCGCAAATCGCCGGTGGCGAAACGATCAGGATTTCCGGCTGTTCGCCGATGTCGAACGACCAGGCATGCTGGCGCACGAGTTCGATCAGCCGTTCCATGCCCTGCACGGCGCCGAAGGCCGTGCCGCAGATCACCGGCTTCATGTCGTTGGCGCCGAGCATGATGATCACCAGATCGATCGGATCATGGCTGTGCAGGATCGTCGGCAGGATGCGCGCGCCGTTGCGGTCGCAATCGGCGAGATGGTCGTCATAGGCGGTCGTGCGCCCGTTCAGCCCTTCGGCAATCACATTGACGCCAGCGCCCAGCGCCGCCTGCAGCACGCTCGACCAGCGGTCCTCGAACGCATGACGGCCGAGCAGCTCGGCACTATAGCCCCAGGTCAAGCTGTCGCCGTAGCAGAGGACTGTTTTCATGATCGCGTTCCGTCCTTCGTCAACCGACACCCCACCCGTCCGCAGAGCGGACACCCTCCCCGCAAGGGGAGGGAAGCCTCATCAGACCAGCATGCCCATCGGGTTTTCGATGTAGCGCTTGAAGGCGCCGAGCAGTTCGGCTCCGAGCGCGCCATCGACGGCGCGGTGGTCGGTCGAGAGCGTCACGGTCATCACATTGGCGACGACCATCTGCGCCTTCTTGACGACGACGCGTTCCTCGCCTGCCCCGATCGCAAGGATCGTTGCATGCGGCGGATTGACGACGGCGGCGAAGTTCTTGACGCCCATCATGCCCATGTTGGACACGGCGGTGGTGCCGCCCTGGTATTCCTCGGGCTTCAGCTTGCGGTCCTTGGCGCGCTTGCCGAGATCCTTCATCTCGTTGGAAATCGCCGACAGGCTCTTCAGTTCGGCCGAGCGGATGATCGGGGTGATCAGGCCGCCGGGGATCGACACGGCAACACCGACATCGGCATGCTTGTGCTTGACCATGTTGGTGTCGGTCCAGGAGACATTGGCATCCGGCACGTCGCGCAGGGCCAGGGCCAGCGCCTTGATGACCATGTCGTTGACCGAGAGCTTGTAGGCCGGCTTGCCGTCCTTTTCCGGCGCAGCGGCGTTGATCTGGGCGCGCAGGGCCAGAAGCGCATCCAGTTCGCAATCCACGGAGACGTAGAAATGCGGAATGGTCTGCTTGGATTCCTGCAGGCGCTTGGCGATCGTCTTGCGCATGCCGTCATGCGGCACGAGCTCGTAGGAGCCCTCGGCGAAAGTTCTTCAGAACCGCTTCGTCGGATGCACCCTTGGGCATGGCCGGAGCCGGTGCGGATGCAGCCGTCGGTGCGGAGGACGCAGCAGAGGCAGCCGGTGCGGGCTTCGCGCCACCGCCGGCGACGGCTGTCTCGACGTCCGTCTTGACGACGCGGCCATGCGGGCCGGAGCCAGAGACGGCAGCAATGTCGATGCCGGCTTCCTTCGCCAGACGCCGCGCCAGCGGCGAGGAGAAGGTGCGTGCGCCGGTCGACGGCCGGTGCGGTGGCAGGTGCGGCTGCAGACGACAGGTGCTGCCTCGGCCTTTGCCGGTGCAGCTTCCGTTTTGGCAGCTTCAGCCTTGGCAGCGGGTGCCGCACCGCCGCCGGAGGCGGCAGCAGACACATCTTCGCCATCGGCAGCCAGGATGGCGATCACAGCATTGACCTTGACGCCTTCGGTGCCGGCGGGAACGACGAGCTTGGCAACGATGCCTTCGTCGACGGCTTCGACTTCCATCGTCGCCTTGTCGGTTTCGATCTCGGCAGAGCACGTCGCCGGACTTGACCTTGTCGCCTTCCTTGACCAGCCATTTGGAAAGGTTGCCCTCCTCCATGGTCGGAGACAGGGCGGGCATCGTGATGTTGATAGGCATCTCTTCAACCCTCCCCTTACTTGTAGCAGACGGTTTTGACCGCCTGGACGACTTCGCCGACATTCGGCAGGGCCAGCTTTTCGAGGTTGGCGGCGTAAGGCATCGGAACGTCCTTGCCGGCGATCGTCAGGATCGGCGCATCGAGATAATCGAAGGCCTGCTGCATGACGCGGGTGGCGATCTCGGTGCCGACGGAGGACTGCGGGAAGCCTTCCTCGACGGTGACCAGACGGCCGGTCTTCTTGACCGATTCGATGACGGTCGGCAGGTCCATCGGGCGGATGGTGCTGAGGTCGATGATCTCGACGTCGATGCCCTCCTTCTCCAGTTCGGCGGCTGCCTTGACGGCATAGGTCATGCCGATGCCGAAGGAGACGATGGTCGCATCCTTGCCGACCCGGTGAATGCGCGCCTTGCCGATCGGCAGGACGAAATCATCCATCTTCGGCACGTCGAAGGACTGGCCGTAGAGGATTTCGTTTTCGAGGAAGATGACCGGATTCGGATCGCGGATCGCAGCCTTCAGCAGGCCCTTCGCGTCAGCCGCCGTGTAGGGCATGACGACCTTCAGGCCCGGAATGTGGCTGTACCAGGCGGCATAGCACTGCGAGTGCTGCGCACCGACGCGGGCAGCAGCGCCCGATCGGACCGCGGAACACGATCGGCGCACCCATCTGGCCACCGGACATGTAGAGCGTCTTGGCGGCCGAGTTGATGATCTGGTCGATCGCCTGCATGGCGAAGTTGAAGGTCATGAACTCGACGATCGGACGCAGGCCGGTCATCGCCGCACCAACGCCGACACCGGCAAAGCCGTGCTCGGTGATCGGCGTATCGACGACGCGGCGCGGGCCGAATTCCTGCAAGCAGGCCTTGGGTGATCTTGTAGGCGCCCTGATATTCGGCGACTTCCTCGCCCATGACGAAGACGTCTTCGTCGGCGGCGCATTTCCTCGGCCATGGCATCGCGAAGCGCTTCGCGCACGGTGGTCGAGACCATTTCGGTGCCGGCCGGAATGTCCGGATCGGATGGGATATCGGCCTTCGGCGCGGCAGGCACCGTGCTGTCTGCCTTGGCAGTCGGCTCGTCGCGCGATTGCGCGCCTTGCCGCCGGCTTCGCCTGCGGTGGCAGCCGCGGTCTGCAGCAGCCTTGGAGCCGCCGCTGCGGCAGCGTCGCATCGGCACTTTCGCCGTCCTGCAGCAGAATGGCGATCGCGGTGTTGACCTTGACGCCTTCGGTGCCGGCCGCGATCAGCAGCTTGCCGATCACGCCTTCATCGACGGCTTCCACTTCCATGGTCGCCTTGTCGGTTTCGATTTCGGCGATCACGTCGCCGGACTGCAACCTTGTCGCCTTCGTTTTTCAGCCATTTGGAGAGCGTGCCTTCTTCCATCGTCGGCGACAGAGCGGGCATCAGAATTTCAATAGGCATGATGTTTTCCTCGTCCCGGTCTTAAAGCAGAATGTCGGTGTAGAGCTCGGATACATCCGGCTCCGGATCGGCCTGGGCGAAATCGGCACTGTCGGCGACGATGTCGCGGACGTCCTTGTCGATTGCCTTCAGCTCGTCTTCGCTCGCCCAGTCCGTTTTCAAGGATGCGCGCCTTCACCTGTTCGATCGGATCGTGTTCCGAGCGCATCTTCTGCACTTCGTCCTTGGAGCGATACTTCGCCGGGTCGGACATGGAGTGGCCGCGATAGCGGTAGGTCTGCATTTCGAGAATGATCGGGCCCTTGCCGGAACGGCAATGGTCGACGGCTTCGTCGCGCCGCAGCCTTGACGGCGCGCACATCCATGCCGTCGACCTGGAAGCCGGGAATGCCGAAGGACGCACCGCGCTGCGAGAAATCGGTCTGGCCGAAGCGCGCGACACCGAGGTGCCCATGGCATAGCGGTTGTTCTCGATGATGTAGATCACCGGCAGCTTCCAGAGAGCTGCCATGTTGAAGCTCTCATAGACCTGGCCCTGGTTGGCAGCGCCATCGCCGAAATAGGCCAGCGAGACATTGTCATTGCCGCGATAGCGGTTGGCAAAGGCCAGACCGGTGCCGAGCGACACCTGCGCGCCGACGATGCCGTGGCCGCCGTAGAAATTCTTTTCCTTGGAGAACATGTGCATCGAGCCGCCCTTGCCGCTGCGACAAGCCGCCGCGACGACCGGTCAGCTCGGCCATGACGCCGCGTGCACTCATGCCGCAGGCCAGCATGTGGCCGTGGTCGCGATAGCCGGTGATGACCTGGTCGCCCTCCTTCAGCGCCATCTGCATGCCGACGACGACAGCTTCCTGGCCGATGTAGAGGTGACAGAAACCGCCGATGAAGCCCATGCCGTAAAGCTGGCCGGCCTTTTCCTCGAAGCGGCGGATGAGCAGCATCTCGCGATAGGCCTTCAGATCGGCATCACGATCGAACTCGGCGACAGTGCCGTTGACGAAGTCCTTCTTGGCGGGCTTTGCCGCTGTCTTGCGGCTGGAAGCGGACGCGGATTTTCGCGGTGCCATTCATTCCTCCCTATGGTTTGCTTTTGCGAGTACCATAGGCAAAGAATAGCGTTCCAGCAATGCCATATTTGCATGGCTATTATTCATATTAAGATACTTGAAATTATAGCCGTATTTTAAGATTAACCTGTTTTCGGTTAATCTCAGAAATCAGTGAAAAATCACGATTTCATCCGCTCGGGACATGTTCAGCGAGAACCGCGCCTTTTCATCCAGTATGTCACGCTCCAGCGAACCGTCGCTCATCAGCGCAACTTCGCGCTCGAGCGTCTTGCGCTTGGCCACGAGTTCGGACAGGCGCGCCTGTCGCTCGGCGCGCTGGCGCGTCGAACATCTCGGTTGCCCGCAGCCCGAAATCGCCATGAATGGAATGATAGCCGAAATAGGAAAGAAAGGCGACCGTGATGAGCGGCATGACAAACCGCCCCAGCTTCCGTTTCTTATGATGTTTGGTCCACATCGCTCATGCCCTGATACGCAATACAGGAATGACGATAGCAGCCATTGATTAACCGAGCGTTGACCATGAGTGCAGGCAACAAAAAACCCGCGTCCGTTTCCGGGCGCGGGTCTTCATGAAGTCGATCTGTGAGTCGCAGATCAGCCGCGCGAGGATCGAGCGACCTGCATAGTTGGCCTGCGGGCCGAGTTCTTCTTCGATGCGGATCAGCTGGTTGTACTTGGCGAGTGCGGTCGGAGCGGGCAAGCGAGCCGGTCTTGATCTGTCCGCAATTGGTGGCGACGGCGAGATCGGCGATGGTCGAATCCTCGGTTTCGCCCGAGCGGTGCGACATGACGGCCGTGTAGCGCGCCTTGTGCGCGGTCTCGACGGCATCCAGCGTTTCCGATCAGCGAGCCGATCTGGTTGACCTTGACGAGGATCGAGTTGGCAACGCCCATCTTGATGCCGTCGCGCAGGCGGGCCGAGTTGGTCACGAAGAGATCGTCGCCGACCAGCTGGCACTTGTGCGCCGATCTGGTCGGTCAGGATCTTCCAGCCGTCCCAATCGTCTTCGGCCATGCCGTCCTCGATCGAGATGATCGGATATTTGTTGACGAGTTCGGCCAGATAGTCGGCCATGGCTTCCGGCTCGAGCGTGCGGCCTTCGCCTTCCAGATCGTACTTGCCGTCCTTGAAGAATTCGGTCGAGGCGCAATCGAGCGCGAGGTACATGTCTTCGCCCGGACGGTAGCCGGCCTTTTCGATCGACTTCATGATGAAGTCGAGGGCTGCAGGCGCCGATGCGAGGCCCGGCGCAAAGCCGCCTTCGTCGCCGACATTGGTGTTGTGGCCGTCGGCCGACAGTTGCTTCTTCAGCGTGTGGAAGACTTCCGAGCCCATGCGCACGGCATCGCGGATAGTTGTCGGCGCCGACCGGCATGATCATGAATTCCTGGAAATCGATCGGATTGTCGGCATGGGCGCCGCCATTGATGATGTTCATCATCGGCACCGGCAGAAGATGGGCGTTCGGGCCGCCGACATAGCGATAGAGCGGCAGGCCGGAGGCTTCGGCGGCAGCCTTGGCGACGGCCAGCGAAACGCCGAGGATGGCGTTGGCGCCGAGGCGCGACTTGTTCGGCGTGCCGTCGAGCTCGATCATCGCCTGGTCGATCTGGATCTGGTCTTCGGCATCCAGGCCGCCGATGGCGTCGATAGATCTCGCCGTTGACGGCTTCGACAGCCTTTTCGACGCCCTTGCCGAGGTAGCGCTTGCCGCCATCGCGCAGTTCGACGGCTTCATGCGCGCCGGTCGAGGCGCCGACGGAACGGCCGCACGGCCGAAGCTGCCGTCTTCGAGAAGCACATCGACCTCGACGGTCGGATTGCCACGGCTGTCGAGAATTTCGCGGCCGATGATGTCAATGATTGCAGTCATGATCGCTTCCCTGCTTTAAACATGCCGCGCTTCAGACATGGTGGTGAATGGATGGCCTGTCATAATTCATGGCCCGGAAATTACAATGGCGGGCGCGTGCAACGCAGCGCCGTCATAGAAGAAATTCAGCGGACTGCCGCGCTTGGCGACGGCATCGAAGGCAAGCAGCGTTTCGAGCAGCCGCGGCATGTCCTTGAGGTGAACCATGTTCGGTCCGTCGGACGGCGCATTGTCGGGGTCCTCATGCGTCTCGATGAAGACGCCGGCCACGCCAACGGCGACGGCAGCACGCGCCAGCGTCTCGACGAATTCGCGCTGGCCGCCGGAGGACGCGCCCTGCCCGCCCGGCTGCTGCACCGAATGGGTGGCATCGAAACACGACCGGCGCACCCATGGCCGCCATGATCGGCAGCGAGCGCATGTCGGAGACCAGCGTGTTGTAGCCGAAGGAGGCGCCGCGTTCGCAGAGCAGCACATTGGGATTGCCGCTTTCGTTGAACTTGGCCAGCACGTTCTTCATGTCCCAGGGGGCGAGGAACTGGCCCTTCTTGACGTTGATGACGCGGCCGGTCTTGGCGGCGGCAATCAGCAGATCCGTCTGGCGGCAGAGAAAGGCCGGGATCTGCAGGATATCGACGATCGGGGCAACGAGGCGCGCACTGTTCTTCGGTGTGGATGTCGGTCAGGACCGGAAAGCCGTATTCCTTCTTGAGATCGGCAAAGACCTCCATCGCCTTTTCAAGGCCGATGCCGCGCTTGCCGGAAAGCGAGGTGCGGTTGGCCTTGTCGAAGGAGGATTTGTAGACCAGGCCGATGCCGAGCGTCGTGCGCAGATTTCGACCATGCGTGCCGGCGATCATGAAGGCATGGTCGCGGCTTTCCATCTGGCAGGGGCCGGCAATGAGGGAAAGCTTCCGGCTGTTGGAGAAGACCACCTGGGACGCGCCGCTACCGGCCACCACGTTTGCATTTGTCTGCATGCCTATTCTCCGAATGCGAAAATGACGCCCTGCCCCGGTGCTTCCGGGACAATCAGGCGATTGTCTTTTCTGATGAAATCCACTGCGTTGGCGACGAGATGCCGCTCCGTCGCTTCGAGATCTGCGACCTTGAAGACAACCGCACGACCGCGAAGGCCGCGGGCATGGGTGCTGGTCCGGCGATCGAAAAAGCCCTGCATGCCGGCCGGATTGAGCACGGAAATCTTCACATTGGCCGTTGCGATATCCATGCCGAAGGAATGGGCGGTGACTTCGCGCTCATCCACCACTTCCTGCAGGATATATTGGAAATCCGTCGGGTTCGGTTCTGAAAGCACCACGTTCGACAGGCCGACGACGCCGTTGGCATGGGTTTCAAGCGCTGATCGATCCGCCGGCAATGCCTGGACGCGCTGGCAGGCAAAAAAGAAGAAATCCGGTGCACGCATATCGGCGGCGAAGGCGAGCCTGAAGCTTCCGGTCGCTTGCCGGCCATCCGGAAGTTTCATCGGCCGCGAAAACTCCAGCATCTCACCGCCCGACAGACCGGCCTTGCGAAAGCGTGCATCGTCAGCGGGCGCATCGTTCGAGCTGACGACGATGGCGGAAAACCCGTCCTGGCCGCGGCGGAAACGATAGGCCTGATCACGCGCAACAAAGACGTTGCCGGCAACGGCCGCCGCTTCGCAATCCTCACGGCTGCCGACGGCAAGCGGCTCCAGATAGGTCTTGTCGGCAAAGAAGACGCAGGCATTTTCGGTGCCGAACGGATGGCGCGCATCGGCCGCCACCGTAAACCCCAGCGCTTCGAGGCGTTGCCGCGCGACGGCAAGATCGCCGACGGGCAGGACAAGATGATCGAGGAGACGGGGCATGCGGGGGGCTGCGGTCATGGATTTCCCTGAAACTGGCCTATGGCAGGTGCTTTGCCTGCTTTGCGCGACATTTTCAAGAAAATGTTCTGCCCGGCTGAAATTGACCGTTCCCGGCGACAAATGGGTACGGCGCCACTCCCGCGCCGCACCCATCGACATCACAGATTGCTCGTCCCTCCATCAATGATCAGTTCGCTGCCAACAGTGAAGACGGCTTCATCGGAGGCTAAGGAAAACGACGGCCTTGCCGATCGCGCGCGCAGCACCGAAACGTCCGGCTGGGTTCCTGGCATCCGCCATTGTTGACGTGGCTTGTGCAGGACACCCGGACGGTATTCAGGTCCGGGTGATCGAAGCGCCACCATCGACGAGCGAAGCGGTGCCGGTGACGAAGGCAGAATCGTCGGATGCGAGGTAGAGCACGGACCGCGCCAGTTCGTCCGGTGTTGCCACCCGCTTCAGGGCGTGGAGATTGGTGACGAAAGCCTGTTTTCCGTCGGTGTCGTTCATCTCGCGGTACATGTCGGTATCGACCGCACCCGGCAGGATCGCATTGACCCGAACAGCCTGCGGGCCGAATTCGGCGGCGAGCGCCTGGGTCAGGCCGATCAGCCCGGCCTTGCTGGCGGCATAGGCGGCGACGCCCGGGAAGGCGAAGCTGTAGCCGACGAAGGTCGAGGTGAAGATTACCGAGCCGCCGCCGTTCCTGACCATTTCGGCGATCTGATGCTTGGCGCCGAGAAAGGAACCCGTCAGGTTAATGGCGATGGCATCGCTCCAGCCTGCCTCGGAAACGCCTGTGCTGGGACCCGCCTCGCCAAGCGTACCGGCATTGTTGAACGCGATGTCGAGGCGGCCGTAGGTCTCGACGGCGAGCGACACCAGGGACCTGGCATAGTCCTCCGAGCGGACGTCCCCGGCCAGTGCCACGGCCTTGCCGCCTGCCTGTTGGATTTCGGCGACGAGCGCATCGAGTTCGCTCTGCCGGCGCGCACCGACAACAAGCCTTGCGCCTTCTGCGGCGAAGAGCTTGGCCGTGGCGCGGCCGATGCCGGCGCTGGCGCCCGTGATGATTGCGACCTTGTTGGAAAGGCGATCCATGATCTTGTCCTCTTTGAGCTGATCGGTCGAGCCGCCATTCTGGCGCCTCTTCAGGCCGGTTGCTTGAGGCGAATATGGCTTTGTTTGATCGTTCGGATTAGTCTGAAAATTGTGGAACTCGCATCCGGAAAAACCGAACGATGATCAAGCTCGACGGGATCGCTACCTTTGTCGCCATCGCAGAAGACGGATCGATCAGCGAGGCGGCGCGCCGGCTCAGGCTCTCGAAATCCGTGGTCAGCGAGCGGCTCGCCGAACTGGAACGCAGTCTCGGCACGAACCTCCTGCACCGTACCACCCGCAAGCTGACACTGACGGAAGATGGCGCGGCGTTCCTCGATCGGGCATCGCGCATTATCCAGGACGTCGAAGACGCAGCGACCGACATGGCGGAACGACGGGGGACGCTGGCAGGGTCCCTGCGGATTTCAGCGCCCGTGACCTTCGGCCGCCTGCATCTCGGGCCGGCGCTCTATCCGTTCCTGTCTGCCAATCCGAAGCTGGAGCTGACGCTCGATCTCGATGACCGCAGGGTCGATGCGGCGGCCGACGGCTATGACGCGGTGCTGCGCCACGGCCCGATTCTCGATTCGCGGCTGATGGCCTGGCGGCTGGCCCCCAGCCGTCGCGTCCTCATCGCCTCGCCGGACTATGTGGCGAGGAATGGCCGCCCCTCCTCCATCGCAGAACTCGAAGAACATCGGGGCATTTTCTACACCAATCGCGGCATCGCCGACTGGCGCTTTCCGACACCGGCCGGGACCGTCGTCGTGCGCGGCCAGTTCGGTCTTGGACTGAACAATGGCGACATGATCCGCGATGCGACGATTGCCGGTCTCGGTATTGCGCTGATGCCGATGTTTGCCGTCTGGCAGGCGATCGAAGCCGGCGAACTCGTCACCCTGGACATCGGCGTGACGGCGGAACTTGAATATATCTACATGGCGCATCCCGACGGCCGGCGCGCCTCCGTAAAACTGCGCGCGCTTGCCGACCATCTGCGCACAGCCTTTGGCGCCCCGCCCTATTGGGACCGGTTGTTTCCGTTGGGAGACGACTAGCCTCGCGTCAATCGCAGCTGCGCAGTTGCTGCGCGTAGGTTCTAGCCAGATTGGCGGAGCGCTGGGCGGCCTGCTTGATGCGGCCATTCGAGCGCCACTTGCCCTGGCGGTAGCCGGCATCGCCGGAGTAATAGGCGAGATAGAGGTTATAGGCATCGTTGAGTGCGATGCCGTTCTTCAGGTGGCTGTTGAAATGATACCAGCCGACGAAATGCACGGCATCGGCAAATTTCGTGCGACGCGCGCCCCAGCGGCCGGTTTCCTTCTTGTAGCGGCTCCAGGTGCCGTCCAGCGCCTGCGAGTAGCCATAGGCGGTCGACAGCCGTTTCCAGGGAATGAAGCCGAAGAGCTTGGTGCGCGCCGGTCTTGCCTTGGCGCGGAAACCGGATTCCGTATAGATCGTCGCCATCAGAACAGAGACCGGAACGCCGAACTCCCGCTCCGTCTTTCTGGCGGCACGCTCCCAATTGTCGAAGAGCCCGTCGCGCTGCTCGAAAACGGCGCAGGCGTCTCTCGTATGACGCGGCGCCGTTGCACAGCCGGTCAGCAACAGGAGGGCGATGATGAACGCAATACGCATCGCAACTTTCTCTCGGTTTCCAAGAGATTACTAACCGGTAAATCTTAAAAAGACGTTTTTATGCAAATCGGCGCCGGGGCACCCGTGCTGGCGAAAGAACTGCCCAAACGCAAAAAACCCGGCTCTGGCCGGGTTCCTGCAAGTCATCCTGTTGCCGACGGCGGCCGCTCAGACGAGGCGGCTCTGATCCAGCGCCGCCGAAATGAAGCTGGCAAACAGCGGATGCGGATCAAGCGGCCGGCTCTTCAGTTCCGGATGGTATTGCACACCGATGAACCACGGATGATCCGGATATTCGACCGTCTCCGGCAGCACGCCATCCGGCGACATGCCGGAGAAATCCAGACCGCAGGCTTCGAGCCGGTCCTTGTAGTCGACATTCACTTCATAGCGGTGGCGATGGCGCTCGGAAATGTCGGTCGAGCCGTAGATATCGGCGATCTTCGTGCCCTTCTTGAGGCTGGCCTTGTAGGCACCGAGACGCATCGTGCCGCCGAGATCGCCGGACGGCTGCGCGCTTCTCCAGCGCGTTGCCCTTGACCCATTCGGTCATCAGGCCAACGACCGGCTCGTTCGTCTTGCCGAATTCGGTGGAGGAGGCCTTTTCGATGCCGGCGAGATTGCGGGCCGCTTCGACGACAGCCATCTGCATGCCGAAGCAGATGCCGAAATAGGGCACCTTGCGCTCGCGGGCAAAACGCGACCGCCTGGATCTTGCCTTCGGACCCGCGCTCGCCAAAGCCGCCGGGAACGAGAATGCCGTGGACCTTTTCAAGATAGGGCGACGGATCTTCCTTTTCGAAGATCTCCGACTCGATCCATTCGAGCTTGACCTTCACCTGATTGGCGATGCCGCCATGATACAAGCGCCTCGATCAGCGACTTGTAGGCATCCTTCAGGCCGGTGTACTTGCCGACAATGGCGATGGTGACTTCGCCTTCCGGGGTTGTGGATGCGGTTGGCGACTTCTTCCCAGTGCGTCCATGCGCGGCTTCGGCGCCGGCTCGATACCGAAGGCGGCCAGCACCTCGTCGTCGAGGCCTTCCTTGTGATAGGCGATCGGCACGTCATAGATCGAGGCAACGTCCAGCGCCTGGATGACGGCAGACGGGCGCACGTTGCAGAACAGCGAAAGCTTGCGACGTTCGGCTTCCGGGATTTCGCGGTCGGCACGCACCAGCAGAATATCCGGGTGAATGCCCAGCGCCTGCAGTTCCTTGACGGAATGCTGGGTCGGCTTGGTCTTCAGTTCGCCGGCGGCCGCGATCCAGGGCATCAGCGTCAGGTGGACATAAACTGCCGTGCCGCGCGGCAGATCGTTGCCTCAGCTGGCGGATCGCTTCCATGAAGGGCATGGCCTCGATATCGCCGACCGTGCCGCCGATCTCGCAGATGACGAAATCATAACTCGTCATTGCCTTCGGTGACGAAATTCTTGATCTCGTTGGTGACGTGCGGAATGACCTGGACGGTGGCGCCGAGATAATCGCCGCGCCGTTCCTTGTCGATGATGTTCTTGTAGATCCGGCCGGTGGTGATGTTGTCGGTCTTGGTCGCCGAGCGGCCGGTAAAGCGCTCGTAGTGGCCGAGATCGAGGTCTGTCTCGGCGCCGTCATCGGTCACGAACACTTCGCCGTGCTGGGTCGGGCTCATGGTGCCCGGATCGACGTTGAGATAGGGGTCGAGCTTGCGAAGCCGCACCCGGTAACCCCGGGCCTGCAGCAACGCTCCGAGAGCTGCGGCGGCGATTCCTTTTCCAAGGGAAGAAACCACGCCGCCAGTGATGAATACATATCGCGCCATGGGCTTCACCGGATACCGTTTCAAAATCGATTCCGCCACCGAAAAATTCCTGAAATCAGAATTTTTCGGTTGAAATGTTCAAAAGGCGAAATGCAAGCAAAAGAAAACCGGCGGAAGTAAAGCTTCCGCCGGCGGGTTCATTGAGGCCAGATCTTACTGACCGGTCGGGACGTCCGAACCGGACGTTGCCGGCTTGGTCTCGGTTCCCGTTGTCGCTGCGCCGGCCGGAGTCTGGGTTGTCGTCGCCGGGGTCTGCGTTGTCGTCGTAGCTGGTGTCTGCGGTCAGTCGTTGGTCGCCGCGCCGGAATCGGTCGGAACCGCGTTGTTGCCCTCGGCCGGCGTCGGTGTCGTCGTGCCGCCGAGCGAATCGAGAACGCCGTTGCCGTTGTTGGTCGTGCCCGGGATGCGGTCGAGAATGTCGGTCGGCTTGGCTCGTAACGCGACAGGATGCCCATGCCGAGCGCCAGAACGAAGAACAGCGTCGCCAGGATCGCGGTCGTGCGCGTCAGCGCATTGGCCGCGCCACGCGCCGACATGAAGCCGGAGCCGCCGCCGATACCGAGTCCGCCGCCTTCGGAGCGCTGAATGAGAACCACGCCGATCAGGGCGAGAACGACCATGAGATAGATGACGAGCAATACGGTCTGCATTTTGTCCAGTCCTGCCTTCGATCACGTTCGAGCGACATGCGGGCGAAACGCCTCACACTGTTCGCTTGTACGGCTCAATACAAGTGTTGGCGGCTGCATATACCAAGCAACCGCGCATTCCAAGCCCTGCCTTTTGCATAATCCCTCAAATCGAACGGGATTTGAGGGATTGTGCAGCAAGCTTAACATGTTACTGCAGCCGTCACGCGCTTTCCCAAAAGAAGCGCACGACGCGGCCATCAAAGCCTTCAGGCCGTCAATTCTTCATACGCACTGTAAATGGCGAGGAAGTCCTGCGCTTTCAAGCTTGCGCCACCGATCAGCGCGCCATCGACATTGAGCAACGCCCATCAGTTCGCGGGCGTTGGCGGGCTTGACCGAACCGCCATAGAGAATGCGCATCTTTCCGCCGGCAGCGCCGAAGCGTGCGATAAGTTCGGCCCGCATGAAGGCATGCGCTTCCTCGACATCCTGCGTCGTCGGCGTAAGGCCCGTTCCGATCGCCCAGACCGGCTCATAGGCGATAACGGTGTTTTCCGCAGTCGCCTCGTCCGGTACCGAGCCCGAAAGCTGGCGTCTTCAGGACATCCAGCGTCTTGCCGGCCTTGCGCTCGTCGCCCGTCTCGCCGATGCAGATGATCGCGACCAGCTCTGCCGCAAATGCCGCCGTCGCCTTGGCGCGCACGAGCGCGTCGCTTTCGGCATGGTCGGTGCGGCGCTCCGAATGGCCGACAATCACATGGGTGCCGAAACAATCGGCGATCATCTCAGCGGAAACATCGCCGGTATGGGCGCCGGAAGCGTCCTGGTGGCAATCCTGCGCACCGATCAGAAGCGGGCTGTCATCGCAGAGCGCCGTGGCCACATAAAGCAGGGTGGCCGGCGGGCAGATCAGGGTTTCCACCTTTTCCGACAAAGGGCCCTTGACGCCTTCCGCCATGGCCTTGATCTGGTCCAGCGAACCGCGCAGACCATTCATCTTCCAGTTTCCGGCAACAAGCGGGCGTATTTCGGGCGTCATGAATTCTCCTCCGGCTGTAATTTCAAGCCTTGGGCCTAGCAAATAAGACGGGGAATGAAAAGTGTTCTGCGCGCGGATGAAACCGTCCCGCGCAACAGTCGAGAATCGGCCTGGACACAAGGTGCGACATGACAACGGCGGCTTTCGCCGCCGTTGCTTCACACTTTGGACAGGGCACAGATCAGGCGAACTGCGTGCCGACAAAATCCTTGACGATATGGACGATGCCGCGGCCGAGCAGGCTGTCGAGCGCATCGACGAACTGATCGACATGCTGGCGTTCGCAGACAAGCGGCGGTTCGAGCCGGATGACGTTGCGATTGTATTCGGTGAAGGCGACCAGCGTGTCGTAGTCCTTCAACAGCAGCGCGCCGATAAAGCCCGAGAGCGAGCCCTTCAGCTTGTCGTCGAGCATGCCGACCACCGGGCGAAGCACCATCGGCAGCGTCTGGCTGAAATCCTGGAATTCCAGGCCGACCATCAGCCCCTGCCCGCGAACATCCTTGATGATCTTCGGATACTTGGCCTTCAGCACATTGAGGCGCTCGAGCAGGTAGTCGCCCTGCACGGCCGCATTCTCGATCAGGTCCTCGTCATACATGATGTTGAGGCCTTCGATCGCCGTGATGCAGGCCTCGCCAATGCCGCCGAAGGTGGCCTGGGCGTGGATCATCGCCGTGTTCTTGGTGCCGTAGGCCTTCATGTAGACGTCGCGCTTGGCGATCATCGCCGCCATTGCCGACTTGCCGCCGCCGAGCGACTTGGCAAGCGCCGTGACATCAGGGACAACGCCGGCATGTTCGAAGGCGAAGAAGCGGCCCGAGCGACCCATGCCGCACTGGACTTCATCGGCAACCCAGATGACGCCATGCTTGTCGCAGAGTGCGCGCACTTCCTGCCAGAATTCCGGCGGAGCCGAGATGATGCCGCCGCCGCCCTGGATGGTTTCGAGCACGAGCACGCCGATCGTCGGGTCGCGCTCGAAGGCGCTGCGGATCGCGTCGATATCGCCGAACGGAACCTTCACATTGTTGTCGAGCAGCTTGAATTCGCCGCGATAGAGCGGACCGTCGGTGATCGACAGAACGCCCTTGGTCTTGCCGTGGAAGGAATTCTCGGCATAGACGATGCGCGGGCGCTTCGGCCCGGCAGCGCGCTCGGCAACCTTGAGCGCCGCTTCCATGGCCTCCGAACCGGAGGAGCCGAGGAAGACCATGTCGAGATCGCCGGGGGAAATCGCCGCAAGGTTCTTCGCCAGAGCCGCCGCATATTGCGACATGAAGGCAATTGCGATCTCGTGGCGGTTCTCGTCCTGGAATTTCTTGCGGGCGGCAAGGATCCGGGGATGGTTGTGACCGAAGGCCAGCGAGCCGAAACCACCGAAGAAATCGAGGATCTTCCGGCCGTTCTGGTCGGTGTAGTACATGCCCTCGGCGCTCTCGACCTTGATCTTGTTGAAGCCGAGCAGCTTCATGAAATGCAGCTGGCCGGGGTTCAGGTGGTCCTTGAACATCGACGTCATGTCGTCGAGGCTCATGGCCTTTGCCTGATCAACGGTCAGAAGGTCAGGCTTGCGGATAGAGCCTGCGGCAGCGGTGGCATCGAGCGCAGGCGCGTCGACGGCGATACGGGCTGGTTTGTCGAGCATCGTGTTTGTCTCCTCGTTCATTCCGCCGGTACGGCCGATGTGGTTGCGTAGGATGGTCCGGCCTTCTTGGCGCGGTATTCGTCATAGGCTGCGATCAGCATCGCGCCGTCATTGTATTGCGGCTTCCAGCCGAGCTCGCGCTTGAGCTTGCCCGTCTCGCGGATGCACATTTCGTCGGCGATCAGATACTGTTCCGGATCCATGATCGGCAGGTTGATGGCGTCGAAGGCGGCAAGCGTCGCCTTGACCGCGAAGGCCGGCGTCGGCAGCAGGAAGGATTTCGATCCGGCATGCACGATCAGGTCACCGAGCAGCTTCTTCACCGAGGGCGGATTGTCGGAGCCGAGATTGTATTCCGCATTCGGCACGCCGCCCTTCCAGGCAAGACGGGCCGCTTCGGCGCAATCGAAGACCGAAATGAACTGGTACGGGTTCTTGCCCGAGCCGATCATCGGCACCGGCAGGTTGGCGTCGATCAGCTTGAACAGCTTTTCGAGGATTCCGAGGCGACCTGGGCCGATGATCAGGCGCGGGCGGAAGATCGAGATATCCATACCCTGCTTGCGCCATTCGACGGCCAGCTTCTCGGTTGCCCATTTGGACTTGCCATATTCGCCGAGCGGCTTGGCCGGATGATCTTCCGTCTGCGGCGACTGCACGGTGTGGCCGTAGATCATGTCGGTGGTGAACTGCACCATCCGGTTTGCGCCGGCCTTTGCCGTCGCCTTCATGATGTTCTCGGCACCGTAATAATTGACCGGCCAGAAGAACTCCCAGCGCTTGGAGCGGATCTGCAGCGGCGACAGCATCTTGGCCGCCATGTTGTAGACCATGTCGTCGGGACCGATCTCGACGGCAAAGACGTCTTCGGCTTTCGTCACGTCGCAGTGGACGAAACGGGCACGCGCATAGTGCGGCAGTTCGGACTTGGCGATGTCGGCGACCAGCACCTCCTCGCCTTCATTGACCAGGCGTTCGGCGAGGTGACGACCGACGAAGCCGTCGCCGCCAAAAATGATATGTTTCATGATGGGCTCCCGATTTTTGCTGTTGCGCCCGCTGTTTCCAGGGCACGGCCTTCGTCATGCGAAGACGAGCCGGATTGGGCGATGAGTACGGTTCCGACGCAGATGAAGCCGATGCCGGCGATGCGCCAGGCGTTCATGTCCTCGTGGAAGATGAAGTAGGCGAAGGCAGCGACGGCCACATAGGCAAGGCTGAGGAATGGATAGGCGAAGGAAAGTTCGACTTTCGACAGCACGTAGAGATGCGATGCCATGGAGATGACGAAAGTCACGAGACCGGCAAAGACCCAGGGGCTGAAGACGATCTGAAAGATGCGAACGATGAATGTGTCGGCCGTGAAGCTGAGCGGCCCAAGATTGAGCATGCCCTGCTTCAGCATAAGCTGCGCTGCCGCATTGGTCAGCACAGTGAAGAGAATGAATACGATATACTTCATTTCAAAGCTCCCTGTTCCGGAGAAACCAAGTACATGCCAGAGCAGTATATTTCGTGAAATTCGCGCGTTTATTTAGTTCAAATTTTAGCTAGTCCCGTTTTGGCAAAGCCAAAGCCGTGCGGTTCCAGAAATTCGAGACCATGGCCGGATCGCGGAACGCTTCCAGTTTTCGCCAGTCGGGGAATGATTTTTCAAAGACTTGCGGGCTCATGCGGGCATCCTTGTAGGGATTGATCGCGCCGCCGGCGTCCGTCACGATCGCATCGAGCCGATCGAGCAGCTTAAGGGTTGATAAACCCTGATTGGCGAAATCAAGCGTCAGGGTAAAGCCCGGCCGCGGAAAGGAGAAAAGACCGCGCGACGGCAGGCTGCCAAAGCGCTTGAGCACGGTCAGGAACGAGGCATGACCGGCATCGCGCGCCGTCTGCATCAGCTGCGCGGTGATCGCAGGCGCGTGTTCCACCGGATAGACGCTCTGGTGCTGATAGAGCCCCTTCGGTCCATAAAGGCGGTTCCAGCGTGCCGATGGCATCGAGCGGATAGAAATAGCCCGGCCATTTGACGGTTGCGACCGTTTCCTGCGGCTTTGCCTTGCGGAAATAAGCCTCGTTGAAACCCTTCAGGGTCAACCGGTTGAGCAGGTTGAAGGGAGGCGCAAACGGTACCGACAGTTTCATGCCCCGCGGCATGTCGGGAAACTCGCAGGAAGCGTCGGCGTGGTCGCCCGCCAGAAGCAGGCCACGGCCCATCCGCCTGCCGGTCGCCAGCTGATCGATCCAGGCCACGGCATATTCATGCTCGTCGTCGATGCGCTCGGCGATTTCAAAATATCGATCGAGACTGTCAAAGCGGATCGTGTGCTGCTGGATATGGGCCGAGGGAACCTTCATCATCTGCAGGTCGACAGACAGGATCAACCCCGTCAGGCCCATGCCGCCGATCGTGGCGCGGAAAAGGTCGGTGTTCTCGCGCATCGAGCAGGTCAGCACGTCGCCGCTGGACCGCAGCAGCGTCAGCGAGACGACATGATTGCCGAAGGTCCCCCTGATATGATGGTTCTTGCCGTGGACATCATTGGCGACGGCACCGGCAATGGTGACGAATGCGGTTCCCGGCGTCACCGGCAGGAAGAAACGATGGGGAATCGTCCGCGCCAGAATGTCGTGAAGCATGACGCCGGCATCACAGGAGATGATACCGGTTCCCGGATCAAAGCCGTGGATACGGCTGCGCCTGCGGCTGTCGATCAGCGTGCCGGCATCATTGTGGCAACTGTCGCCATAGGAGCGGCCATTGCCGAACGGCAGCAAGGCCCCCGGCCCGGCCTGCCCGCGCATGTTCTCGTAAAGATCAGGCGATACGCCCTGCCGCGCACGGCAATCGATGCGCCCCCAGCTATCGAATGTACCCTCGGTCATTGTGGCCCCAGCGCGCCGATCAACACCAGCGACGCGCCGATCGACATGGTCACAAGGCTGCGCCAGTCGCGCATGATGAAGACGACGGGATCCTCGTGCAGCATGCGGCGACGCGCCAGCATCCAGATCCGCAGCAGCATGTAGAGCACCAGCGGGCAAAGCGGCCAGAGCACCCAGGGCTGCTCGTACATCTCGATCATTTCCTTGCTGTGGATGTACAGCGCCAGAACCAGTGCCGAAGCAAAGGCGGAGGAAATGCCGGCCTGTCCGACCATTTCGAAATCGACCGAGGTATAACCGCGCCCCGGCACCTGATCGCCGTCACGACCGTCATATTCGTCCAGTTCGACATAGCGCTTCACGAGCGCCAGACTGAGGAAGAAGAAGATCGAGAAGGAGAGCAGCCAGAAGGAAAGCTCGGTGTCGGTGGCGGCCGCACCCGCGACGATGCGCACGGTGTAAAGGCCCGCAAGGGTAAACACGTCGACCAGCAGCTTGCGCTTGAGCACGAAGGTATAGGCCGTTGTCGCCAGCGCGTAGAAGCCGAGCGTAGCGGCGAATTCCCAAGGCAGCAGGGTGGTCAGCCCGAGCGATGCCAGAACGAGGCAGATGGCCATGAAAAGGCCCATGGGCACCGACATCTGGCCGCTTGCCAGCGGACGATTGCGCTTTTTCGGATGGCGTCGATCATTGGTCAGATCGGACAGATCGTTGATGACATAAACAGCGGATGCCAGGAAACTGAAGGCGAAGAAGGCCATCACGACATTGACCAGAGCATCGAGATGCAGGATGTCGTGATTGAGAACCATCGGCACGCCGATCAGGACGTTCTTCGCCCATTGATGCACGCGGATCGACTTCAATGCGGCAAAGCGGCTGACCTGCCCCAGTTCCAGACGCTCGGCATCGTGATTGCGGCGCCAGCGTTCGGCAGCGGCGTCGGGTGCCACGACGATGGCCTTGCGGGCTGCATCGAAGACGGCGATATCGTCGCGGCTGTTGCCCATATAGTCAAAACCGCCCTCCCCGAACCTTTCGATCAGCGCTTCGCGCTTGCGCTCGGCTGTCAGGTTCAGCGTCTGTGAACTGTGAAGGACGGAGGTGAACAGGCCGGTATGGGCCGCGACATCCAAGGCAACGCTTTCCGCAGCGCCTGTCACGAGAATGATCGGCCGGCCGGTTTCCGCCTCGCGCTTGAGCCTCAGCAGCACTGCCTCGCGGTACGGCCAGTCCGCGGCAAGGCGTCCGGAACGTTTTGCGACCTCGAACTTCAGTCGCGCCTTGCTCTTCGCCAGCCAAAAGACCATCGCGAAAACCATGAAAGGATTGCGCAGCAAGACAATTGCCACGCCTTCCCACAAGGTATCTGCGGCAAGCAACGTACCATCCAGATCGACGCATAGCGGAATATGCCGTGTTTCTGTCCGAGCATCCATAAGACGAGACCCCAATATAAATCTGGCAGCAACGTCCCACGTCGGGCTTTCAAAAAAGCAAACGTCAGGGTTGCCGGGTCTCGAAATTGATGGGGTGGTTAATGAAACACCGATATACTCGTGGTCTCAATGTTCAGCGATCCAGTTCAGGGCGTCGCGCCAGTCGGTCATGCGAACGGGGGTCCCATGCGATCCTGTATCGAACAGAACGAAGGCTGCCGGATAGCCCGACTTTTTCAGCTTTCGATAGAACGAGACCTGCGCGGCAGCCGGATAGACGCTGTCGGCACTGCCATGGCTGAAGAAGATCGGCAGCTTTGCCTTGTAGGCCGCACTTTTCAAAAACGCCTCGTCCGCCGGACCGCCCATGATCATCATGCCATCGAGGGCTTTCACCGCTTCGGGCATGCGGGCAATCCCCCAGCAGATGAAATTGCCCATGGAAGCGCAGGCGAGCACCACAGGCTTTCCACCGGAACGGGTTCGCGCATGGGCAATCAGGGCAGCAACGTCGGCGGCACCGGCCTCATCGAAGGATTTGACGCTCGGCGCATAGTAAACACCGCCATTTTCGACCGCGAGGTTTTTCAAGCGGTTGAAATTGCCGCCGAAGGAATAGTCATTGGCACCGAGCCTGCGGTCTCCGCCGCGTCCGTGGACGAAGATCACCGAAAACGCGCCACCTGTTTCGCGTCCGACCCGGAGCACATCGATCGCGCGGCCTGCCGCCGAGATGGTCTCGTTCACCTGGCTGCTCTTGACCCCGAGTGACACATAAGCCCGCTTCACCCGCCGCTCCGGCACCTGGTCGCGGCCGTTGATGTCGCGCAGTTCCTGGTACTCGACCACCCGGTAGTCACCCGCATCCCCTGTCTCGATGACGGTCTGGTATGCGAAAAGCGCGTCCTTGTACGGCCGCAGCATCTCGGCCCCGGCCGACAGGGTCGATGACAGAAGCAGCGTGACGCCAACAATTGCGGGCAAGATGAAATCAGTTGTGGACAGGCGCATCGGGAATGTTCCTCTTTTGATCCAAGCCTTGCCATCGGCGCTTGCGCAACGCAACAGTTGAGGCCATGCAAACGCCAAATGGCCTATTGCGACGAGTGCGGCCGAAATGATGCCGGACCGGATCGCTCTCAAGCCGGCAATCTGGCAAAATTCCGGCGCTTGCCAGCGATTCGAGTGATAATTCATGGAATGCGTCGAAGGCTTCTGTGCCTGACGGCGCATTCATCACGGGAAGATATCTGAAAGACCCATGGACGACAGCAAAGATCTCTTTTCAGCCCTGCCCACCCCACCGAAGCCCGTAGCGGCGGCCACGCCACCGGCGCCGAAGCCTGCCGCAACCGCGCCGGTCGCGCAGGTGGAGACCCGTCTGGGCGCAGCATCGCCGCTGAAAAGCGACAATGGCGATTACAACGCCTCGGCCATCGAAGTGCTGGAGGGCCTCGAACCCGTTCGGCGCCGTCCGGGCATGTATATCGGCGGCACCGACGAAAAGGCGCTGCATCACCTGTTCGCCGAAGTCATCGACAACTCGATGGACGAAGCCGTTGCCGGCCACGCCAATTTCATCGAGGTCAATCTCGATGCCGAAGGCTTTCTGACGGTGACCGACAATGGCCGCGGCATTCCGGTCGAGAACCATCCGCAAATTTCCCGGCAAGTCGACGCTCGAAGTGATCATGACCAAGCTGCATGCCGGCGGCAAGTTCGACGGCAAGGCCTACGAGACCTCGGGCGGTCTGCACGGCGTCGGCGTCTCCGTCGTCAACGCGCTGTCCGACGTGCTCGAAGTCGAAGTCGCCCGCAATCGCAAGCTCTACCGCCAGCGCTTTTCGCGCGGCGTGCCGCAGGGCGGGCTCGAAGAACTGGGCGACGTCCACAACCGGCGCGGCACGCAGGGTGCGCTTCCATCCCGATCCGCAGATCTTCGGCGCGCATGCGCAAGTTCGAGCCGGCGCCGCCTGTTCCGCATGGCGCGCTCCAAGGCCTATCTGTTCGGCGGCGTCGAAATCCGCTGGTCCTGCGATCCGTCCCTGATCAGAGGGAACGGATACGCCGGAAAAGGCGGTGTTCCATTTCCCCGGCGGCCTGAAGGATTATCTGCAGGCGACGATGGGCAAGGAATTCACCGTCACCCGCGAAATCTTTGCCGGCAAGACCGAGAAGACCGGCGGCCATGGCGCGATGGAATGGGCCGTCACCTGGTATGGCGGCGATGCCGTGCTGCATTCCTATTGCAACACCATCCCGACACCGGAAGGCGGCACGCATGAGGCGGGCTTGCGCATCGCGCTGACCAAGGGCCTGAAGACCTACGCCGAGCTGACGCAGAACAAGCGCGCGGCCAGCATCACCACCGAAGACGTGATGATCTCGGCGGCCGGCATGCTGTCGGTGTTCATCCGCGAGCCGGAATTCGTCGGCCAGACCAAGGACAAGCTGGCGACCGTCGAGGCCCAGCGCATCGTCGAGAACGCCATCCGCGACCCCTTCGACCATTGGCTCGCCGACAATCCCGCAGCGAGGCCGCCAAGCTGCTCGAATGGGTGATCGAGCGTGCCGACGAGCGCCTGCGCCGGCGCAAGGAAAAGGAAGTCAACCGCAAGACGGCGGTGCGCAAGCTGCGCCTGCCGGGCAAGCTCGCCGATTGCTCGCAGAACACGGCCGAAGGCGCCGAACTGTTCATCGTCGAAGGCGATTCGGCCGGCGGCTCGGCCAAGCAGGCGCGCAACCGCGCCAACCAGGCGATCCTGCCGCTGCGCGGCAAGATCCTCAACGTCGCCAGCGCCGGCCGCGACAAGCTGACGGCCAACCAGCAGATCGCCGATCTGATCCAGGCGCTCGGCTGCGGCACGCGCGTCGAAGTATCGCGAGGAAGACCTGCGCTACGAGCGCGTCATCATCATGACCGACGCCGACGTCGACGGCGCCCATATCGCCTCGCTGCTGATCACCTTCTTCTACCAGGAGATGCCGGAGCTGATCCGCGAGCGGCCATCTCTATCTCGCCGTGCCGCCGCTCTACCGCATCACGCAGGGCGGCAAAGACGCGTCTATGCCCGCGACGACGCGCACCGCGATGGAGCTGATGGAGACGGAGTTCAAGGGCACGGCAAGGTCGAGATCGGCCGCTTCAAGGGCCTCGGCGAAATGATGCCGGCGCAGCTCAAGGAAACCACGATGGATCCGGCCAAGCGCACGCTGCTGCAAGGTCGCGATCGACGACGTCGATTTCGAGGGCACCCGCGAGGCGGTCGACGCGCTGATGGGCACCAAGCCGATGCCCGCTTCCGCTTCATCCAGGAACGCGCCGTCTTTGCCGACAACCTCGACATCTGATCGCGGCCTTCATAAACTGATTCAACAGGCTGTTGAATTGATTCACGTTTCCGCTCCAAGCGATTGAGCGGAAACAGAATTCCCCGCCCGTTAAAGTATCGATTCAAGGGCTGGGCGTGCGTGTGACCGGCGGGTTGCGCATGGTGGATCGCAACATTTTGAAATATTTCGTTTTTCCGCCCGCCGTTGCCTGCCTTATTTAGGGAGTAAAACAGGGCCTATAAGACGACTGACGGACAACGACCTCGACACCAGCGAAAGACGGACGCTTCATGAAAGCTGCCCTGATAGTCATGACCATCCTCGGCTGCGATGACAGCGCGACGCAGTGCCACTACATCTCGACGGTGGAAGGCTCCTGGCAGACGGTTGCGCTGTGCGACAGTGAATCGCAAAAGCAGTTGCCGAAATTCTCCAACGATCACAACTACCCCGTCATTGTCGCGGTCTGCGAAACCGCGGGCAACGACATGACTGCGATGGCAAATCCGGAGCCCCTGCCGCAACTGAACCCGGCACCGCTCGACACGCAGACTGTCCCTGTACCGGCAACGACGCAGACGGAGGAGAAGCCCAACCTGCCGCGCCGGGCGCTGGCGTTCATCACAGGCGCCCTTCCCGACCCGGAACAGCTGCGCAAGGCCGTTACAAAGCCTGTGCACTATGTCGAGGACGGCTATTCCTGGATCGCGCGCAAGTTCACCAAATAGTCAAACGCGCCGATCATACCCGGCCGGTGTCGATCAGGCTCTGGGCGCTGGCGCGGATCGCCTCCACCTCGGTGCGGGGTTGCCAGCCGAGAACACGCCGCGCCTTTTCGTTGGACACCCTCGCGTCACGCCCAAGTTCCTTCAGAATGAGCCGGACGCCCGGATCGAACGGTGCTGCCAGCCGCGCCATCCAGTTCGGCAGAACGAATTTCGGCATCTTCTTCGCATAGGCGGGATGGGTGGTCTTCAAGACGGCGACGATATCCTTGAACGACATCGCCTTTCCGGCAGCGATGAAGCGCTCGCCTGCCGCTTCCGGCACGATCATCGCCTGGACATGGGCGTCCGCCACGTCGCGTGCATCGACCACGGCAACGCGGAAATCCGGCATGGCCGGATATTTGCCCCTCATCATGCCACGGATCAAGCCAACGGACGTACCGGGATCGCCACCCAGGATGGGGCCCAAGATCATGCCGGGATTGACGACCGCAAGCTCCAGACCTTCCGCTTTTGCAAAGGTCCAGGCCGCACGTTCGGCAATCGTTTTCGACTTGTAGTAGGGGGTTGTCAGCGGGCCGTCGACATCCGTCCAGTCGGCTTCCGTGAACGGCGCCCTGCCCGCCCCGTAATTGATGGCGGCGATCGACGACGTGAGGACCACGCGGCGAACACCGGCCATTTTCGCGGCCTTGAGCACACGCAGGGCGCCATCCCGCGCTGGCCTGATCAGTTCGTTTTCGTCCTTTGGTACAGAATTGGGAAAGGGCGAGGCGACGTGCATGACATAATCCGCGCCGACCATGGCCTCGTCCCAGCCCGCGTCGGAAAGAAGGTCGGCGGTGACGAATGTCAGATCTCCGCGACTCGCCACACCTTCGGCGCTGCGGATGCCCGCCTCGATCTCTTCCGTCCTGCTCAACGACCGCACGGTGCCGCGCACGTCATAGCCCTGACGCAGCAGGCTGGCGGCGACATGCCGCCCGAGAAACCCGCCAATGCCGGTCACGAGGACCAGCGCTCTTTTGTCTGATATATCCATCGCACAAGCCTACAGCGGCGAGCGGTCAGGATAAATAGCCCGATGAAAACTTAGTCGAAGCCGTCAGGCCGCTTGGCGCGCCGCCGTCAGTGCATAGTCCCGCGCTGTCTGACGCTGTTCTGCAATCGTCAGTTTCTCGACCAGTTCGGCTATGCCGCCGGAAAGATCGCTTGCCATGCTGGTGGTCTGCAGCTTCTGCAGCAGCATCGTGGAGATCGATGCAGCGACGATTGCCGATCCGGACCGGTTTTCCTTGCGCCACATCAGCATGGCATCGGCAAAGAGATTGCTGACATCCCGCCCGAGACCCGCACTTTCGAGCAGGGCGCGGATGGCCGGAATGCGGCCGTCCGCAAGGATGGCCCGTACCCGCTTCTCCGTTACGCCGGACAGGTTGACGATGGAGGCCGCAAAGAAATCGATCTTGCCGGAGCAGATCGCATGCATCAAAAAGGCTGGCGTCAAGCGTCCCGTCACGCGCAGATGTTCGACCAGCGCGGGCACGTCCTCGGCACTTGCGCTGCCCGCCATGCTGACGGCGGCGCGGTCGCAGGCCTCGCGGGTGATGCGCTCGACCCGGCGATCACCGATCGCCGCCTGCACCAGGCTGAAGCCGGCCAGCGCGCTGCCGACCTTCTCGACCAGCGTGTGGCGCGCATCGGCCGGCAGATCGGCACGGTCAAGCAAGTTGTTGCGGATCGACCAGAGATGACCCAGGCGTTCGCTGAGACGCTTCAGCGTGCGGCGGGAAAACTGTGCCTGTTCATTCTCGAGCAGGATCAGAACCTCTTCCTCGCCGCCGATTTCGGCGATCGCTGCCGCAACCGGCCGCGACATGCCCTGCCTTGCGGCAATGACGGCGCGCGTTTCCTGGCTGCCCCTGGCAGCGAGGTCAACCAGATCGGCATCCGTGAGAACCGGCGAACAGGAAATGACGGCATAGGCGATTTCGGGTTGATCTTCCGCCAGCGGCAAAATGATCGACCGCGGCACCGCGGAGCAGGCGCCGATCGCTTCCGCGAGGGAAAGACGCACTTTCGGAGACGGGTCATCGAGCAGGAACGTCATGGCCATTTCGGCGGCATGGCGGTCAAGCGTATGCATGTCATCCTTGACATAAGCTCTGCCAAGGGCACTCGCGGCGCGGATACGGTCACCCGTCTTGGCGGTTTCCACCCAGCGAAGAAATGCTTGTATGATCACGGACGCCTCACTACACAACAACACAGCATATGATGTTGCAGGACAGGCTAACGGATAAAAGTTTAAGATTGGTTCACCATGTCCGTTAACCCGCTGGAAATCTCAACGCCTCTTCTGTTGCTGGGCCCGGCCGACTGGCCGGCAGCCATGCGCGGCGACTATGCGGATTGCACCCTGATTTTCGACCTGCACCCTGCCAGTGGTCCGGAAGCCTCAACGGACGCCATCAAAAACTTGCTGGCGTTCCTGCAGGAGCACGGGAAGGCCCCCGTCCTGCCTCCGGTCATGGTTCGTATCGGCGGTTTCAGGGGCGAATTTGCACAGCGTGATCTCGCCGCTCTGCAAGGTTGTCGGCCGGATGCGATCCTTTTGTCGGGATGTCGCAATGCTGCAGACATTCAGAAACTCGACGTCCTGCTCAGCGTTCTTGAAGCGGAAGGAAACCTGCCGATCGGCAGCACGGCCATTCTGGCAGAATGCGGATCCGAAGCGGAGTTCTTCCTCTCGCCCCATAGCCTGGCCGGAAAGTCCGCAAGGCTGCGTGGCCTCGTGCTCAACGGACCGGCCCTTGCACAACCTGACGGTAAGCAATCCCGGTACTCGCCCGGATAAAGGACCACTTGCTTTCGCCCGTGCTGTCTGTGTGCTGAAAGCGTCCGAGGCTCAGGTTCCGTGCTATGAGATACCACCCGACAGTGGCCCCATCGCGATCGTGACTGCGCGGGCAGCAAGCAAGGCCGACGGCTTTGACGATATCGTCGTCAGCGGCCCCGCCGATCTGCTGGCGCTTTCGACGCGCATCCCTTGCGTTTAGCGTTTCGGCGTTTAGCGTTTCGGCCGCATCATCTCGAAGACATCGCCGGCATCGCAATAATCCATGTAGCCCATGCGACCGATGGGCCGTACGAGCCGGGCATCGAAGCGACCCTCGCGGATCGCCTCTTCGCGGATGTGAATGCCGACCACCTGCCCGATCACGACGTAGTTGTCCGACATTTTGCCGTCGAGACCTTTTGGCCGAAAGCTTTCTGTGACGCGGCATTCGAGCGCCGCGAAGGCCTCGCCGACATAGGGAGCGGCGACAAGGTGGCCAATGACCGGTGTCAGGCCGGCAAGGTCGAACTCGCTTTCGCCGCGCGGCACCGCAGCGGACGTCGTGTTCATTGCCTCCATCAGGTCGCGGCCGACGAAGCTTGCGGTGAATTCGCCGGTTTCCTCGATGTTGCGCACCGAATCCTTGTGCCCGGCAGAGGAAAACATCACCAGTTTCGGCATGTCGCTGATGGCGTTGAAAAACGAATAGGGTGCCAGATTATGGCTGCCGTCAGCCGCCCGCGTGCCGATCCATCCGATCGGACGCGGTGAAACGATCGCCTTGAACGGATCATGTCTCAGGCCATGCGCATTGGTCTCTGTTGGGTAGAACATTCCACTGATTCCTAGTCCTGCCCGCCGACCCAGGTGACGATATCCGAAAGCGCCGGTCGCGGCCGTTCCGTCGGCGGCACCTGCGCCGTTCCGATATGGATGAAGCCGGCAACCTTTTCACCCGGCGCAATCCCGAGCAGCGGATGGGCTTTTTCATCGAAGGCATACCATTCGCTCAGCCAGTTGGACGAAAATCCATGTGCGTTGGCCGCCATCACCAGATTGAGGCAAACGGCACCGGCCGACATGATCTGTTCCCACTCGGGCACCTTGAAATGCGGTGCCGCCGTGCTGATGACCGCGACCACGACCGGCGCACGGGTCAGCCTTGTGTTTTCCACCTTGATCATCTCTTCGGACAGGTCAGGCTTGGCCTCCAGTGCCATTTTCGCCAGCTCTGCGCTGATCCGCGCGCGTTCTTCGCCGCGATAGACGATGAAGCGCCATGGGGCGAGCTTGCCGTGATCCGGCACGCGCGACGCCAGTGTCAGCATGGCCTCGACTGTGGCCTTGTCCGGACCCGGCTCTCCCATCTGAAACGCGGGAATGGAGCGGCGCGTCGCCAGATAATCACGCAAATTGATTTCGGTTTTCATCACGAGCTATTTCCACTAGTTTGCGACCGCAGCGGCAGCCACGAAATTGCCATACGGGCATTTCAAGTGGAGGCACATTGTCAGGAAGTCAACCACGTCCATGCGCATTCCCCACCGTCATATTTTCAAAACGATCAGTATGATTGTCGCGACACTTGCAGGACCGGCTGGTGTCCATGCGCAGGATGTGCAGGATCCGTTCCAAGCCTTTCCGTCGATCTCCAACACCCACAAGATGCCCAAGCTCAACAGCTTCAATCCGCTGGTCACACAATCCGACCCGGCGGTTGCGACAAAGGACATCACGCTGCAGGCGCTTCTGACGGAAAAGGGCAAGCCGGTCGAACAGGGTTTGACATGGCGCGTTTTCAGCCCGATGCCGGCATCGGACGGCAAGCTGCCGCTGCTTGCCACCTCCGAAGGCGGCTCTGCCGCTTTTCAGCTGGTTCCCGGCGATTATTTCGTCAATGTCTCTTTCGGCCGCGCCGGTGCCACGCGCAAGATCCGGATACCGGAAAGCGGTACGGCAGAAAATCAGTCGCTGGTGCTCGATGCCGGCGGCATGATGCTGAATGCGATCTCGGGCAACGACATGCGCATTCCGCCGGATGAACTGAGCTTCTCGATCTATTCCTCCGACGTCAAGGAAGACGGCGAGCGGGCGCTCGTCGTCGCCGACGTCAAGCCCAATACGGTCATTCGCCTGAACACCGGCACCTATCACGTCGTCTCCGACTACGGCACCGTCAATGCCGTGATCCGCGCCGATATCCAGGTGGAGGCAGGCAAGCTGACGGAAGCGACGATCCAGCACCGTGCCGCGAAACTGACGCTGAAGCTGGTGGCCGAGGCGGGCGGTGAAGCCATTGCCGACACGGCCTGGTCGATCCTGACCTCGTCGGGCGACGTGGTCAGCGAAAGCGTCGGCGCCTTCCCGACCCTGGTGCTCGCCGAGGGTGGCTATACGGCAATCGCCCGCAACAAGGAAAAGATCTTCCAGCGCGATTTCAAGGTGGTTGCTGGCGTCAATTCGGACGTCGAGGTCTTGCTCAAGGATGCCGACGGTGCCAGCGCGCCGACAGCATCGAGCGATGCGCAGGATTGAGCAGATCAGCCGGTGGATCCACCGTCGTCATGCAGGTCAGATCATGTAGGACAGCAATTCGCGCGCCTGGTTCACCGCCTGCTCGCGCGTGCGAAACCGTATGCTCGGACGGCTTGATTCCTGGCTCAGCCGAATGACATAGGTCCACCGCCCGTCTTTAAGACGCGTGATCTCGATCGAATGCTCAAAATTGATTCCGTCAACAATCATAATAATATCACCCATTTAATATGGGATCTTTGTGGACCCGAGTTGGGCTGCACGCAACCGCCGGCCATGGAAACCACCTGTTAAGCTTAACGGGGACAGTTAACGGCTCGCCGGTGGATGGCTCTCAGCGCGCCTCGACATTCAGGCTGAGATAGGTGGGATCGAACTGCGCCAGTTCCTGCAGCCGCGGCCAGTCGAGGATGGTGATCATCTGGTTGATCCAGGTGAAAAGCTCCTCTTTTCTCAAGACCTGCAATGTCTTGTTCAGGTGCACGACGGAAATGCCGAGAACGTCGGCGAGTTCAAGCTGCGTCAACGGAAAATGGAAGCGGAAGGCGGTGGTCCTGCGCACGACCTGCAGGCGCACGTAAAGCTCGCAGATGAGATGCGCCAGGTGCGATTTCTTCGAGCGGCGGCCCATGGCGACGATCCACTCGCGGTGCACTGCCCCGTCGACCACGGTGTCCAGCCACAAGAGCCGGCTCAGATGCGGCTGCGTTTCGGAAATGTTTTTCAGCGCGCTGTGCTCGAGAAACGCGACATGGCAGGGCGACATGGCGACGATGCCGTGATCCATGGTCTTCAGGAGGAAGGCGTGCAGATCGACGAAATCGCCGGCAACATGCAGAGCGGTGATCTGGCGGGTCCCATCCGCCATGAATTTGTAGCGCGCTGCAAAACCGTCGACGAGCAAGGTGCTGTAGCTCGGGCGAGAGCCTTCGGCGACGATATCCTCGTCGACGAGAAAGCGCCTTTCGCGCCACCCCAGGTCACCCAGCAGCGCGCGCTCTTTTTCGGTAACGATGTCATGACTTTCAAGGTTGAGAAGAAGCGATTCGATCAATGTTCACGGGTCCATGCCTAAGCTGGCCCTCGCCTAGCCCATGACGGAAATCGACACATTTAACATTGACAGGTCGGCTGCAAATTTCCGCGCATTTCGGGAACAAATTCCGGACTTGGCGGTTCCGTTTCCTGACATGGGAAATGATGAAATGCGGCGCTATTTTTTCGATCTTCACAATGGCGACGGGCCAATCCGGGACGACACCGGCATTCAGCTCTCGTCAAGGCAAAGCGTCGCCATGGAGGTCAGCCGCATACTGCTGGAGGTGGCGAGCGACGAGCTGCCCTATCTGGCACGCACCATCGTTTCGATCACCGTTCGCGACGACACCGGACGGGCGATCTCCGTCGCCAGCCTGACCTTCACCAATGAGTGGCTCGAATAGGATTACGCGGCGCGCTTGAGGAACCGCTTTTTGGGCGGCGCCATGGCAAAGACCGCATCGTAGAGATAGGTCAGGATATCCTTGCGATCCGGAAGCGCGCTCAGTTCATCCCAGGCGATCAGCCGGCCGATGCGCGACGAGATCGTCTTGCCCGACAGGCGGCGGAACTCGCGGATCAGGAGCGAGAGGCGCAGCGTCAGCGAGACCTTGCTGGCCAGATGGAACAGCCGCCCGTTCTGGCCCTCGAAATAGATCGGGATGACGCTTGCCTTGGCCGACTGGATGAGTTTGGCCGGAAACATCTTCCACGGCAGGTCTTCGGCGCGGCCGAACCCCTTTGTCGCCGTGGCGACGCCGCCGGCCGGAAAGACGATGACGGTGACGCCTTCCTTCAAGAGCCGCAGCGCCTCATGGCGGGTCGCCATGTTGAGCGCCAGGGCTTCCTTGGTTTCCTCGAAGGAAATCGGCAGCGAATAGGGCGCCATTTCCGGCACCTTCAACAGCTCGTTGTTGATCAAAACCCGGAAGGGCCGGCCGAGCTGTTCGGCGAGCGCCAGAACAGCAATGCCATCGCCGATGCCGAAGGGATGGTTGGCAATGATGACGACGGGCGTATCCGGCAGGTTGCGCGGCGGCCATTCGCCGTCGATCCGCATGCGCACGTCGATCAGATCGAGCATCTGGCCGAAAACCCGGTCGCTGCTTGCCGACGATGTCGTGGCGCCAGCGGTTGTAGAGCCGGGCGTAGCGATTGCGCCCGGAAAGGCCCTCGATGGAGCGGATGAACCAGCGCTTCAGGCGCGGGTCGTTCTCATTGGCGTAAGACAGTTCCTTGAACTGCACGACATTCCCCGTCTTCGAGAGACCACGGTGACCATTCCGGCCAATGACACCCGTGTAATCAGTCTGCAGACTGTCCATGACAGTTTTCTGACAGATGCTGTCGCACGCCTGCAATCAGATCTTTGCCCTGCGGCTTTCGGCCTTGCGAATGACATCCGGCGGCGTTGCCTCCAGCGTCAGGCGTCGAAATCGCCTCGTCCAGCGACATCGGCGTCTGGTTGCCTGGCTGCCCAGACGGCGGATATTGACCGTGCGCTCCTCGGCTTCGCGCTTGCCGCAGACGATGATGACCGGCACCTTGGTCACCGAATGCTCGCGGACCTTGTAGTTGATCTTCTCGTTGCGGAAGTCGGTCTCGACGCGCAGGCCGGCATCGCGCAGCTGCTCGGCGACCTCGCGGCCGTAATCGTCGGCCTCCGAGGTGATCGTCGCGACCACGACCTGCAGCGGCGCGAGCCAGAGCGGGAAATGGCCGGCGAAGTTCTCGATCAGGATGCCGAGGAAGCGCTCCATCGAGCCGCAGATGGCGCGGTGGATCATCACCGGCTGCTGTCTTTTCCGAATTCTGGTCGATGTAGAAGGCGCCGAAGCGTTCCGGCAGGTTGAAATCGACCTGCGTCGTGCCGCACTGCCATTCGCGGCCGATCGCGTCCTTCAGCGTATATTCGAACTTCGGACCGTAGAACGCGCCCTCGCCCGGCAGGATGCCGGTCTTGATGCGGCCGCCGGACTGTTCCTCGATCGTCTTCAAGCACGTCCGATCATGACGCTTTCGGCGCGATCCCAGAGCTCGTCGTCGCCGACGCGCTTTTCCGGCCGGGTCGAGAGCTTGACGATGATCTCCTCGAAGCCGAAATCCTCGTAGACCGACAGGATCAGATCGTTGATCGCGCAGGCATTCGGCCGCCATCTGCTCGTCGGTGCAGAAGACATGCGCGTCGTCCTGCGTGAAGCCGCGCACGCGCATCAGCCCATGCAGCGCGCCGGAGGGCTCGTAGCGATGGACATTGCCGAACTCCGCATAGCCGGATCGGCAGTTCGCGGTAGGATCTTCAGGCCATGCTTGAAGATCTGCACGTGGCCGGGGCAGTTCATCGGCTTCAGCGCAAAGACGCGCTCGTCGTCCGTCTCGTCGCCGGCGACCGTCACCTTGAACATGTTGTCGCGGTACCAGCCCCAGTGGCCGGAGGTTTCCCAGAGCGACTTGTCGAGCACCTGCGGCGCGTTGACTTCCTGATAGGTGCCGCGCCAGCCGGCGGCGCATATAGGCGACCAGCGTCTGGAACATGCGCCAGCCCTTGCCGTGCCAGAAGACGACGCCGGGGCCCTCTTCCTGGAAATGGAACAGGTCCATCTCGCGGCCGAGCTTGCGGTGGTCGCGCTTTTCGGCTTCCGCCAGAATGTGCAGATAGGCGTCGAGATCGGCCTGTTCGGCCAAGGCCGTGCCATAGATGCGCGTCAGCATCGGATTGTTGCGAATCGCCGCGCCAGTAGGCGCCGGCCACCTTCATCAGCTTGAAGGCCGTGCCGATCTGGCCGGTCGAGGCCATATGCGGGCCGCGGCAAAGGTCGAACCAGTCGCCCTGGTAATAGATCTTCAGGTCCTGGTCTTCGGGGATCGCATCGACCAGTTCGACCTTGTAGGTCTCGCCCTTGTCGCGCAAACACCTGACGCGCCTTGTCGCGCGGCCAGATTTCCTTGGTGAACGGCTTGTTGCGCTGGATGATTTCCTTCATCCGCTTTTCGATCTTCGGCAGATCGTCGGGCGTGAACGGCTCGGCCTTGGCAAAGTCGTAATAGAACCCGTTCTCGATCACCGGCCCGATCGTCACCTGCGTGCCGGGCCAAAGCTCCTGCACCGCTTCGGCCATCACATGGGCCGCATCGTGGCGGATGAGCTCCAGCGCGCGTGCATCGCTGCGCGTGACGATCTCGAGCTTGCCGCTGACGACCGGATCGGACAGATCGCGCAGCTCGCCATCCAGCGTTATCGCCACGGCCTTCTTGGCCAGCGACTTCGAAATCGATTCGGCAACATCACGGCCGGTTGCGCCCGCGGCATACTCGCGAACCGAACCATCGGGAAATGTGAGGGAAACAGGTGCAGACATCAAAATTCTCCTATCCAGTCCCGCCAACGAATGCGGGTGGTATCGGTATGGAAGGCCGCAAGGCAGCCATGTGCGGTGCGCGGTATACTGGGAAATGGGGGGGATTGGAAGGGGTGGGGAAATGGTTGGTCGGTTTCGGGTCGCAAGCGGACCCTGTAAAGTTGCGAAAGGTGTCCGGCTGCGAAACTCGCAAGCGACCCGCAGCCGACCAATCGTTTTGCCTAGATCATGCTGAGTATGAGATACAGCAATGCACTAAATGCCATCACCCGGCGTGGGCAAGCACAAACTCGGATCGCCGCCACGAGGCAAAGCAGTGCAAAGGCGAAGTTTATGCCACCTTCTGTTGGCATCCATGTGATTGTTTTCACCGCCAAATCGGCAGCTTCTGCCAGATAATCGATATATTGTATTAGCCACATCATCCCGTTATCCTTTCGGGGAATGCGGCAGGCCCGCCTGGTTCAAGGTCGTGTCATGACAAGAGAATAATTGCAGCTTGGCGGTGTGTTGTCGGGAGCACAGAGTTTCAACGGGTTCCACGCCAAAGTTGCACAAAGTTAATGAAGGGCGCATTTCGTTGCCGGAACTTCCATCTAAGACATTGCAAGCCTTCGGCAAGGCGGTCAAAGCAGCCCGCGCACTGAAAGGCATGACGCTGGATCAAGCGGCATTCGCAGCCCTCAAGCGCGATAGCGCCAAAGGGTATTTTTCCCAAATCGAAAACGGCAAACGGCAAATCACGCCTCTCACAGCCGGAAAAATCATCAAGGCCTTGGAAATGGATAGGGCACTGCTGGAGCCGTTTTTAGGCGACGACGAGATCGCAGAAGATGAGGTAACCAAGGCCGACACTGACGCCGAAAAGCTGATCGAAAAGGCACAGGCCGATGACGCCGGTTCTGTGACCGCAGGGGAGCGCCTGTTGATCGATCTGGCCTATGACTTTGCTCAAGGCCAACACAATGATCTGTTCACCGCCTACAAAGGTCTGCGCGCCGCCCTCCAAGCGGCACGGGAGCTGAAAGAGCAAGGCAACCTACCACAAAACACCTCATCGCAACTGGACGCCGTGTTGCGCAGGGTTTCCGAAATGAACGAAGAGGGAAACCGGGACGGCGCAGCCGAGTATTTGGCAGCAAGAAGAAAAACGGCTCGATGCCGAAGCCGAAGCTTTGTTCAACGCGCAGCTGAAACAGGACCGGGTAAGAAACGCGCCCCGATCTTGCTGCGAAACGGCTGTATAGACACACCGCCCGAAAAGCCCATGAAGCCAGAGAGCAACGGATTCCAGCAATTGGAAAATTGACCCACGAATTGAAAGAAGACGGCGACAAGAACGGGGATATGTTTACCCTGCAGGTGGCGCTGGAACTCGCCAAAACAAACAAATGACGCGGCCAGTCGCAAATACGCGACACAAACTCTCTATGAACTTGGCTGGTGCTATTTTCGATTGGCGGAACGATCTTCCAAAGAAGGGCTCCTTAAAGCGGCACAGAGTGCGTTTCAGAGGCGGCTCTGCAAAAAACAAACAAAGCAGGGGCTTCAATGAATTGGGGGGTGATACAAGACGGACTTGCGGCGACCTTGGGAGAGATCGGCATGCGCAATCGTGATGTCGCAATTTTGCGCGAGGCCGTGTCTGCTAGTCGCGCGTCTCTGGAGTTCGCCGGAAGACAAAGCAACCAAAATCTCTACATAGGTTGGTCCAACCTTGGCATTACTCTTCAGAAATTGGGAGAATGCGCCACCGATCCGGTGCCGTTGAACGAGGCAGTGGCCTGCCTAACCAAGTCGCTGTCGCTCACGGACAAAGCTGCAGATCCGGTTAATTGGAAGACGTGGCATATGAACCTTGGGTGGGCTTTGCGATGGTTGGGGACGATCACTAAAGATACGGAAACGCTTCATCAAGCGCGTGAGGCCTATGTCGAAAGTCACTCACAAGACTGTCGCGAAGAGGCCCCGATGAACTGGGCGATGAACCAATGGAATACGCCGACTTAGCCTTGCTCCGCTTCACGCTCGACCCTGATCCGGCGCTACTGGGTGAGGCGCGGGACTATGTAACTCGGGCGCGTGATTTTTTCGTAGAGGGGTCAGAATATCACACCCAGCGCTGTGATGATCTGATCGCACGGATCGACGCGATGGAGGTGGCGGCCGATCCAGATTTGGGTGCCGGATGTGCGGGCGCCATCCTTCAAGGCCGAGGGGCGGCGTCAGTCGCTTGCGGTGGCTGAGAGCGGGCAGGCCGGGGATGATCAGGCCTTTATCGATGCGGTTTCCGACTGGGCCTACTAGTAGAGTTTACCCCCCTCTGTCGGCGACGCCGACATCTCCCCCACAAGGGGGGAGATCGCCATGAACTCTGTGCCTCCCTGACTTGAACGCCGGCATGGGAAAAGACTGATCTCCCCCCTTGTGGGGGAGATGTCACGAAGTGACAGAGGGGGGTAAACCGTCCGCGACCTCGAACGATTTGACGTGTTCTGACGACTCCCTCCCAACCAAAAACATCATCCCCGTTTTCCCCGCCCCCAAAACCTGCCCTATCCTGAACGTCCTTCCGCCGCCGGACGGATCGCGGAACGTGTCGATGCGGGCGGGAGGAGGCGCTTTCGTTTGCTGTCGAAACGTACGGCAGCGGCGAGAGAGGCGCGAGACGCTGCGGAAGAGGCATCTCTTTCGTCGTGACAGGCTTCCCCCTTCCCCGGGCCGCGGGGTCGGTTTGGGTCCGCCATGCAAGCGGGAGGATCGCACCTGTTCCCGAAAGGGGCAGGCGACGGTCAGACCGTGCAGCGAAGCCGTCTTGCGCTTGAAGGAGGCCGGACCGCCTCCGAAGAACGCCTTGGGCCGCGCGAAAGCGAAGCCACACAAACCATAATCCCAGAGAGGCAACGCTTTCGCGCGGTTCTCCGGACGGATTTCACAAACCCGATGGGCAACTTCCGGGGTGTTTTGCCCTGCCCGGATGTTTGCCGCGCCCGCAAGCAGCCCCCGATCAGGCCCCCGATCAGAAAGGAGGCATCCGATGAAGCCTTACGAGACAGACCTTTCCGACGATGAACGCCGCCACCGGCGCATTTACCGGCGTATGCAGCCGCATCTGCGCGACGGCGCGACAGTGGCCGGGCTGTTTTCCGACTGCCGCCTGCCTCGCTGCCGCCGGGCCAGAGAGTGCCTTGGCCGCCATCCCGATGCGGAGATCGGCAGTAGCCGTTACAAGAGTTTTCCACCGTGCATCACCAGTCCTGACCTCCATCGGGCGCTGGTCGACAGCCTCACCCGAATGGCCGATGCAGGGGACGAGGAGATGCGCGACGAGGGCCGCAGTCCGCAGGAGATCCTGCAGGCCAGCAAGGATTATTACGACGCCATGTGTAACGCCGAGGACTGGCCGGAAGACCCGCTGGCCCGTGTCAGTCCTTCCCGGAACCGGGGGCCGGGCCGGAAACCTCCGAAAACATCGGGCAAAGCCGGTTGACCGTGATGGCGTTGCGCGGCGTGCCGATATCAGGACTTTTCGTCGTCAGATCAGCGATCATGGCCCGCCTGCGAGACCCGCCAGTAGCGCCAGGGCGCCCACCAGCGTTTCGTCGGCGCCAGAACCTCCGGCACCGGATCGAGCCCGCTCGTCCCGCCCGGCCCGCAGCGCATCACGCGAAACAGGGTCATCCAGCCGCCGGGCCAGATCCCGTGCCTTGCAATCGCCTCATAGCCATATTCCGAACAGGTCGGCAGATGGCGGCAGGAATTTCCGATGAAACCGGAGAGCGTCAGCTGGTAGAGCCGGATGAAACCCATGCCGAGCAGGCGACCGGGCGTCTTGCGAAACGGCCCGGCATAATTGCGTCCGCGATAGGGGCGTGGCGTCGCGGAATGTTTGTGTTCGGGCGTGTGGTTACACATTGCCGGCCCGGAGACCGGTCAGCGTTCGCGGCAAAGCCTCAACCACCCTCACCCCGCCGTCTCCAGCCGCTTCGCCTCGATCTGGCCAATCGCGTCGACCACCGCATCGAAGGTCAGCAGCGTCGAGGCGTGGCGGGCCTTGTAGTCCTTGACGGGCTTGAGGAAGCGCATGTCCTCGAAACGGCCGGCCGGGCCCTCGCCGTCGGCCTTCAGCATGGCGAGCATGTCGGCGCGGGCCTGTTTGAGTTCGCCGGCCGTCGCACCCACCACATGGCGCGCCATGACCGAGGAGGATGCCTGGCCGAGCGCGCAGGCCTTCACCTCATGGGCGAAGTCGCTGACCGTGTCGCCGTCCATCTTCAGCCAGATCTTTACCCGCGAGCCGCAGAGCTTGGAATGGGCGCTTGCCTCGGCATCGGCATCGTCCAGCCGGCCGGTCCGGGGAATGTTGCCGGCAAACTCGAGAATCCGGCTGTTGTAGATGTCATCGATCATTTGGCGTAATCCGTTTGATATTGCGCGTTTCTGAATGATCCGGGCAGGATTTTCTATCGTATTCAGTAAAAAAACACACTGTCTCCCAAACCGCCTCTTTCGGATGTGTCACGTCATATTATATGCTATGTCGTGTGGAGGCGAGCGGTTCGCAAGAGCGAATGCCCGCCTGTTGTTTGGGAAACCGTGCCGGACGATTGCAAGCCTTGAACTTGCGATCGGAAAGCCCCGGAGCCCGCCGACGGAAACCAGGCCCGGATTTATGGGCCCATGGCCAGTGGCGAGTTGTCCGATAAAGATAAACGTCGCGTTACGCCAAGAGGCCATCATGGATGCCATAGTCAAGAATTTTCCTGCCCTCTCCTCCGCCGATGGCCGCCCGAGCCAGAAGGAAGCCGAGGATGCGGTTCGCGTCCTGCTTCGCTGGGCCGGTGACGATCCGGAACGCGAAGGCCTGCTCGATACGCCGGCCCGCGTCGCCAAATCCTACAAGGAACTGTTTTCCGGCTACGATCTTGCCGCCGAAGACGTTCTCGGCCGCACCTTCGACGAGGTCGGCGGCTATGACGATATCGTGCTGGTGAAGGACATTCCGTTCTTCTCCCACTGCGAACACCATATGGTGCCGATCATCGGCAAGGCGCATGTCGCCTATCTGCCCAATGGCAAGGTTCTCGGCCTGTCGAAGATCGCCCGCGTCGTCGAGATCTTCGGCCGTCGCCTGCAGACGCAGGAAACCATGACGGCGCAGATCGCCAGGGCGATCGACGATACGCTGCAGCCACGCGGCGTCGCGGTGATGATCGAGGCCGAGCATATGTGCATGGCGATGCGCGGCGTCCAGAAACAGGGCTCGACAACGCTGACCACGACCTTTACCGGTGCCTTCAAGACGGAGCCTGCGGAACAGGCCCGTTTCATGACCATGCTGCGGGGCTTCAAGTAAGCTCCGATCCTCTCGGAGCTTCCGCGATGTCCAATCCTTTCGACACCCCATCCAGCGACAAGACCGAACTGGAGGACGGATCGGCCTTCACGCCGCGTTTCGATGACAACGGCCTGATCACCGCCGTTGTCACCGATGCCGGCGACGGCATGCTTCTGATGGTCGCGCATATGAACGCGCGAGGCCCTGGCGCTGACCATCGAGACCGGCATTGCCCATTATTACAGCCGTTCGCGCAAGAGCCTGTGGAAGAAGGGCGAGACCTCCGGCAACCTGCAGAGCGTCGTCGAAATCCGCACCGATTGCGACCAGGATGCCATCTGGCTGAAGGTCAAGGTCGCAGGCCACGACGCCACCTGCCACACCGGTCGCCGCTCCTGCTTCTATCGCGTCCGTGGAGACAAAGGACGGAAGGGCGGCGCTGGTCATCGTCGATCACGACCGCCATTTCGAGCCGGACGACATCTACGGCAAAAATTAAGCATCTGACGCATTTTGGTTCAATTTTTAGCGTTATTCACCAATTCGCAACCAGACCGGGCGTGTAATCTCGCTTGAGCGGACGGTTCCGCAGGAAACAACGAGCCGGGCCGCGCAAGCGCAGACTACGCAACGATTGCAGGGCTTACGCGTTATCCGAAGCAGCACGTGCACGGTCCTGACGCTATGGTCTGCGGTATGGAGGTGCCGGATGTTGAACTGGACATTTAATCGCAGCGGCACGACCGCAGACGCTTCCGCCCCCGGCGGGCCATCCCTGACATTGTCAACCCTGCCCCGATAGAACCCAAGCCCGCCAAGGCGAAGATCGCCCTTGCGCTTGGCGGCGGTGCCGCCCGCGGCTGGGCCCATATCGGCGTGCTGCGCGCCTTCGACGAGGAAGGCATCGAAGTCGGCATGATCGCCGGCACCTCGATCGGCGCGCTGGTCGGCGGCTGCTATCTGGCCGGCAAGCTCGACGAACTCGAAACCTTCGCCCGATCGCTGACCATGCGGCGCATTGCCGGCCTGCTCGATTTCGCCATCGGCGGCGGCGGCCTGTTCGGCGGCCTGCGGCTGACCCGGCGCATGCAGGAACATCTGCAGGACATGACGATCGAAGATCTCGACCGGCCCTTCGTCGCGGTGGCGACCGAAGTCAACAGCGGCCACGAAGTCTGGATCGGCCAGGGATCGCTGATCACCGCCATCCGCGCCTCCTATGCCCTGCCCGGCATTTTCGAGCCGGTCAAGTGCAACAACCGCACGCTGGTGGACGGCGCGCTGGTCAATCCGGTCCCGGTATCGGTGTGCCGCGCCTATGAGCAACCGCTCGTCGTCGCCGTCAACCTGCACTACGATCTCTACGGCCGCTCGGCGGTGGTCAAGCACAATGCCAGCGTGCTGCCGATGGAAACGTCGAAGCAAGGCGGACCCGGAAGCCAACACTTCGCGGCTCGGCCTGACCGGCGTCATGGTGCAGGCGTTCAACATTATCCAGGACCGGATTTCGCGCGCGCGCCTTGCCGGTGACCCGCCGGATCTGGCGCTTCACCCCAAGCTGAACGATATCGGACTTTCGGAATTCCACCGGGCCGGCGAAGCGATCGATCGCGGCTACCAGGAAACAAAGGCGAAGCTCAGCGAGCTGAAGCGTCTGCAGGATGTCATGATCAGATAGGCTGCGCCTCCATCAGGGATGCGCAGCCCGTCAACGGACGAAAAAACGGTCAACCCGCGATATAGGCCTTGATGTGTTCTGCTTCGCGTTCGATGGCGCGGATATGCATCTTGACTGCATCGCCGATCGACACGATACCGGCCAGCCTGCCATTTTTCTCGACCGGAAGATGGCGCGCGCGCCGCTTGCTCATGATTTCCATCAGCTCATCGACGCTCGTTTCTTCCGTGCAGCAATAGACGTTCGACCACATCACGCTCGATACCGGTTTTTCGAGACAGTCGGCACCATATTTCGCGATCGAGGCGACAATGTCCCGCTCCGTCAGAATGCCGGAAATTGCGCCTTCACCGTCGAGAATAATCACCGCTCCAATATGATTGTCATGCAGAAACGTCGCGGCGTCCCGCACAGTCATCTGCGGGCTGACAGTAATGACGTTGCGCCCCTTTTCGTCGAGAATATGCCGTACAGACATTCGAAACCTCCCATATTGACAGCATCATGCGTCCGGCCGGGTGATCGTGCTGACGAGCAGTAACGGTAAGGTTCGTCGCCGGCATCGCGCGATCGTCGGTTGGCAAAGCCCCTTGCGCGTCTCCTCAACGCGAAAGGCCCATGCCCGGCCCGAAGACACGGCCCTCCAACAGCCGCGCCTCCGTAGTCGGGATGGTGCGCTACCCGGCAGCGGAAATCAAGCGCAGTTGCCTGGAGCCCGCGACTGATTATTTTCGTGGATCAAAAAGCCCGAAGACGAGGAAACCGAAAAGAAACCCGCCGATATGCGCTTCCCAGGCAATCGCCCCGGCCCCGCCGACTGCAAACAGGCCGAGACCGATAAGGAAATTGATGAGGAACCAGATACCGGAAAACACCAGCACAGATCGATTGGACAGGGCCTCGCCGATCGACAGGCGACGGTTGAGATGGGCAAACTGGCGACTGATCCGGCCGCTGGGAGAGAACACGAAGCGCGCGGCAGCCCCCATCAGCCCGGCAACGACGCCAGAGGCACCGACGACAACCGTCATCTCGCCCCAATGGAACGCGACATGCAACGCAACGGCAGCCGCAGCTGACAGGCACCAGAAAATCGCCAGCCGGACCATCCCGATCCGGCGCACGACGGGCGCGCCGAAGGCAATCATCCAGAAGCCATTGAAGATCACGTGTTCCCAATTGCCGTGCAGCAGCGAATAGGTCACCGGGCTCCACAACCAGGCCAAGCCCTGATCTGCAAGCGTATGATCGTAACGCGCCGGCAGAAATGCAAAATTGAAGATGATTTCTTCATCCAGCGCTGCCGGCAGGAGGTAAGTCCGGACGGCATGGATTGCCACCAGAACGATGAGGATGACCAGAAGGCCGCCAGGCAGGTTGAAAGCCGGTTCGCGCACCGGTGGCGGTGCCGCCTCATCGGACAGGCCAGCGCCTGGGGTCAATGGCTCGGCTTCGGGCGGCAGGGCATCGCCCTTTTGATCGTTCATTTTTCCTGTCACATGTTTTTTTGGCGGCGGCCACCTGGTTTCCCAGCCAGCAACCGGCGTTTCTCTTGCCGCGAGACGGCCGATACATTCGATGGGCGGACGAGGGTTAAACAGCTATTGCGCGCAGATTTAGGCGCGACACCGTCAAACGTCCAGCACGCAGGGCGTTCTTTAGAATCAGCTTACTGAATTTTGAACTGCACACTCAAAACGCTCATCGAGGAACAGTCCTGCGGATCCGGCAAGAGCCACAAAAAAGGCCGTTCAGTCAGACTGAACGGCCGGTGAGCCCCCATTACCCGAGCCCCAATTTTGTGCTGAAGGACAATCCTTCGAAGTGATGTCCGTTGATGCCACGGACAGACGCCATAGGCAATCTAAACCAATCATTAACCTTAATATCCGGCTGGCACGAAAATCGCGTGACGAGCACAGACTGCCCTCCATCAAGGGCGAGATGTGCCATGACGGCACACGGACTTGGAAAACGGAACATCGCATGCGCAGCAAAACCACCGCGGATATCTACAATTACTGGGATACTTTACGCGGACATCGTGACGTGCCGGGGCGGATCCAGATTGAGCCGGCAGATATTCGCCACATCCTCCCGGATCTCTTCATTCTGGAACACAAGGCTGGATCCGGTATCCGCTTCCGGCTGGCGGGCACGCATATCTGCGCCCTTTTCGCCCGTGAACTTCGCGGCAGTGCGTTTGATGCGCTCTGGCTTGCCGAGCAGACCAGCCGGATGACCCGGATTGCAGCCGAAGTGATGACGCGCAAGACGCCGGTCATCCTGTCGGCGACGGCGCTTGCTGGATCCCAGGAAAGGCTGCCGATGGAAACCATCCTCCTGCCCCTGCGATCACCGGACGGCACTGTGGACCGTGTCATCGGTTCTCTCGCGCCGCTCTCTCGTCCGCACTGGTTGAACACAACCCCGATCAACTATCTCGATCTCTCGGGCATCCGAGTGCTCGATACGGCGAAAACCAATGTCTTTCTGCAGAACCGTCCGGAGATTGCCGTACCGCCGGAACATCCGCGCCACCGCCATGACGGCATTGGCAACGCCATCCGGCGTGTCCTGCACCTGCGCGTTTTCGAGGGTGGACGGCAGGATTGAACCTAGAACCACACACCTTCTATTAACCCGAATGGGTATATGCTGATGTCTGAATGATCATCTTTTCAGAGTGAACATGTATTCGTTTCAACAAGCACAGAATACCGGGACAAAGCAGCATAGCGAAGGTGCGTTTCAACGTGTCTCCGTTAATCTGACTGGCCGACTCATGCTTGCCAATCACGACGAATATGATTGCACCGCCGTTGACATGTCGCCCGGCGACGTCGTCTTCAACTGCGATGCTCGGCCACGGGCCGGCGAACGTATCATTGCCTATGTCGATCACGTCGGGCGCCTTGAAGGCAATGTATCGAAGCTCACCGACAACACCTTCGTCATCAAGATCAACGCGACGGACCGCAAGCGTGAAAAACTGGCCGCCCAGCTCACCTGGATTGCCAACAAACACGAACTCGGCCTGCCCGAAGACCGGCGCCATGATCGACTTGCACCACGCAAGGTGCGCACCGAGATCACACTCGAGGACGGCAGCAAATATACCTGCCGCCTGATCGACCTTTCTTTGTCGGGTGCGGCCGTCGATATTGAGACGCGCCCTGCCCTCGGCGTCGCCATGCTGCTCGGCAGCATCAGGGGTCGCGTCGTGCGGCACTTCCAGGAAGGCGTCGCCATCGAGTTCCTCGGCATCCAGACGCGCGACAGCCTGCGCGAATTCCTGTAGCCGTCGCACCCATCCAAAATTCCTATCACTGCCGCACCGCGTCCGATCATCCCGGCGCGGTTTTTCGTTTGCGTCATGACCACTCCCCGGGAGGCGCGAGCCCCGCAGAGGGGGAAGAGAGAACAAGATCCGTATTGTGTCGCCATGGGACATTTTCTAACGACTTACTTGCGACGTGCTGTCAAAAACACGCAGGAAAACAGCAAGAACCATTTTTTTCTCGATGACCCAAAAATATTTTTGGCTATTTTCGGACAAAAATTCGCCGCATAAATCCAAAAACACAGTAGTATTCTCTCCTGTTCGGCTCAGCCTCGCGCAGATTGCGCGCCAGGACCAGCCCATCGTGCAACGCTGCCCTGCAGCAGGACACCGCCGTCGGATTCTAAAATACTTATTTTTTTCAATTAGATATGTGAATAACCGGGCGTTACCAGCTTCGCACCCGTGACAACCCAGCTAAAATTTTACGAAAAATCGATCTAAATACAGATCAAAACAATCTCAATCTTTATTCGAGTTTTATACTTATTTTCTCTCATTTTGTACTTAATTGTACTTCGGATTTTCGCGAGCAATAAAAAACTCCGTGTCATTGTCAAACCATAACGGGGAGACAAGAAATGACAGCAAAGACAATCGTGAAGGCCGGCATGCTCGGCACTCTGCTTGCGGGACTGGCAACTCAGGTGGCCTGGGCATTTCCCGCCAATATGGTGACGTCGGGATCAACCAATCCGCCCGTCGGACATTATGAATTCTGCAAGACCTCACCGCGGGAATGCCGGACGAACGCCAGCGAGGGCGGACCCGGAGTCCTGACACGCGAAGGCTGGAAAACGCTTCTGCAGGTCAATTACGACGTCAATGAATCCGTCACACCGATGACCGACAAGGACATTTACGGCGTGGAGGAGCACTGGGCCTATCCCGACAAGGTCGGCGATTGCGAAGACTATGTGCTCCTGAAGAGGAAGAAGCTGATCGAGGACGGGTTCTCGCCCTCTGACCTGCTGATCACCGTGGTGCTCCAGCCGAATGGCGATGGCCATGCCGTGCTCACCGTGCGGACCGACCGCGGCGACTTCGTTCTGGACAACATGCGCAACAAGGTTCTGCTCTGGTCAGACACGGAATACACCTTCCTCAAGCGGCAATCGACCGAGAATTCGGGCCGCTGGGTGAAGCTTCAGGACGGCCGTGCGGTCGCTGTGGGTACAGTCCGGACACAATAGCCGCTTCACGCAGACATCAGAATTTGCGAGCCCGTTTGTCCCCGGGGGCGCAAATACAAGGGCCCTGGTCAGTCCCCCATCCCCGTCCCCGACCAAAGGCCCTGCTGGCCGGTTCCGCTGTCCCCGGAGCCGGCCTTTTTCATGCCGGTCATTGGTTCAGGCGATGACGCTCCTGAAAAGGGCCACGCCCTCCAGAACAAGCACGCCGTAGCAGCCGGCCCATCCGCAGGCGATTACGGCGGCGATGGCCAGATCGATGACCATCAATTGTTGCTGACGCCGCATCCTCCAGAGAGCAGCGACAAACAGCGCCGGCCCCGCAGTCAGCGCCAACAGGACCGGCAGCGGCCGGAAATTTTCCCGCCTGCCCTCCAGGACCAGCGGCCAGGCGTTACCCGCAACAAGACGGCCAGCATCCATGACAAGGAAGGAAACGCCGAAACCGGCAGCAAGGATCAGCAGGATCGTCTCGAAATTTACCATAAATTAACCATGTTGCAGCAGCGTGGGTGACTGAGAAGACCTTCTGCAAGAGTTGTGCCGCCGCACTGCGTTTCATTTCGGAACAGGCCTGCGCGTCCCGCTCATATTCCGTTAACTCTCCTTGAGCGCAGGGCAGCGATCCGACGATGACCGTTTCTTCCGCAATATCCGATGATCACAGCCCGCTGATTTCCCCGAAATTCATCTACAGGCTCACGGCTGCGGCGGTCTGCCTTGCGGTCATCACTGTTGGCATCAGCATGGCCGGGCGGTGGTACGGGCAAAGCCTGGCGCAGGCAGGCCATACGGCCAGCACGGAGGCGACGGATATCTTCATCGGTCAGGATCATCTGCGCCTGCCCGCAAATGTCATCCGCTTTGAAAACCAGCGCGTGACAGGCATCGCCGAGCGGGCGGACCTCTACCTCACCTGGCCAGATCTCGAAGGCTATACCGACGAAAACCGGCAGCTGTTCAACGATGTCGATCACCCGGAAAGCCTGATTTTCCTGCAGATTTCGCAGCGCACGATGTCGCGCGACATGTCCGGGCGACTGGAGCCAATCTACAGGCACCTGTTCGAGGGGGAACCGAAACCCGGACCGGCAGGTCTCGAAAGCCACGCAATGCGGAAAAACTCCGGTTATGGCGACGAGGTGGTCTTCACCGCCGAGCCTTCTGGCCAGACGCCCTATGCGGTTCGTTGCATCCTGCCCGAGTCTCCAGCCTTTTCGACAGGCGCGGATTGCCAACGCGATATTCACGCTGGAGGCGATCTTGTTGTGCTGTACCGCTTTTCGAGCCAATTGCTGCCACAATGGCAGGTCATCGACAAAGCCATCCACGATTTCGTCACCGCCAAACTCGTAACCGCGCCATGAACCGACCGGCCGAGGGATGCGAAACGCAAATCTGGAACAAGATTCGGATCCGACCGCAGAATAGTGAAACCAATCATTCATCATAAACCGATTGGTAACGCTATGCCGATAGAGTTTTCAGAACGGACGTTTCTGGAGGCGACGGCCGGACGATTTCAGTGAAAAAGAATGAAGAGTAGTGTAGTGTCCAAATCCCCATCGATCGGTTCCGTTCAACACACCCCTATGCCATTCTTCCGGAAGGCCTGCAGGATACTGCTGGTGTCTCTGGTTGCATCCCTGAGTATCGCCACCACCGCTTCGGCTGCGAAATATGCCGGCATCGTCGTCGATGCCAAGACAGGCAAGGTGCTCTACAACGCGGATGCCGATAGCCTGCGCTACCCGGCTTCGCTGACCAAGATGATGACCCTTTACCTGACTTTCGAGGCGCTCGAAGCCGGAAAGATCCGGAAGGATACACCGGTTCCCTTCTCGAAGAATGCCGCGGCTGAACAGCCTTCCAAGCTTGGCGTGCGCGCCGGCAAGGCAATTACCGTCGAGCAGGCCATTCTCTCCCTGGTCACACGATCCGCAAATGACGCGGCAACCGCTCTTGGCGAATTGCTGGGCGGATCGGAAGATCGTTTTGCCCGCATCATGACCAACAAGGCGCGTGCGCTCGGCATGACGCGGACCACCTACAAGAATGCCCATGGCCTGCCCAACAGCGCGCAGGTCACCACCGCGCGCGATCAGGCCCGGCTTGGCCTGGCACTGCGCCAGCATTTTCCGCAATATTACGGCTACTTCTCGACGCGCAGCTTCAAGTTCGGCAAACAGACGATCGGCAACCACAATCGCCTGCTCGGCAATGTGCGCGGCGTCGATGGCATCAAGACCGGCTTCACCAATGCATCGGGCTTCAATCTCGTGACCTCGGCCCAGGCTGATGGCCGCAGCATTGTCGGCGTCGTCATCGGCGGCAAATCAGGTGCCGCACGCGATGCCCAGATGCGTTCGCTCGTTGCCAAATACATGCCTGTCGCCTCTCGCCGCGGCGGTGGCAATCTGGTTGCCGAGACCGCAGTTTCTCCGACCGTCCAGGCCGTTGAAACGCCAGCAGCCGAGGAAGTTGCAGTCGTGCGCGGCGGCAGCTTCAATCTGCCGGACAATGGTCCGATGCCGGGCGTCCGCTACAGCGGCGAAGCCAGTGAGAACGTCGAAGTGGCCTATGCTGCCGAACAGAAGCCGGTCAGCGCAAATCCGGTGCTTGCGGAAGTCATCCAGCCGAACACGCTCCAGGCCCAGAGCCGCAAGATTGCAGGCATGGCGCCGGTTCCAGCCGCCGACATCGACGGTCAGGTCACCAACTCCGTCGACAAGGTCACGACCGCCTCCACGCCTGAAGCGCAGCCTGACGGCTGGGTAATCCAGATCGGCGCAACGCCGGACAAGGCTCAGGCGATGACGCTGCTCGACAATGCCAAGGACAAGGGCGGCAAGGCTCTGCGTGGCGCCCAGCCGTTCACCGTCGCCTTCTCGAATGGCGGAAGCCAGCTCTACCGTGCACGTTTTGCCGGTTTCAGCAATCAGAACAAGGCATTGTCTGCCTGCAAGGTCCTGAAGGGCAAGGGTTTCGCCTGCTGGGCAAGCCTGCAGTAGTTTATGAAGTTTCGATCACCGGCGTGTGTTTGCCGATGATCCTCCTCGGATTTGGTCCTGCGTAACGAGGTCAGTTATGGGAATGAATGAAAACGGGGCCGGCAACGTGCCGGAACCGAAGCGCAAGTCGCCGAGGCTCGGTTTGCATCCGCTGCACGAAGCGGCCATGCGGATCGCGGATATCGGGCTCAACCGTCCACGGTCAAAGACCAAGGATCTGGTGGCTCTGCTCCTGACCCACGGCGCCCGCGCCTGGCGATCGACGCAGCCCGACGCCGACGTCCACATCCATGTGACGTCGCCATCCGGCCGTCATCCGATCCGAATCCGGATCCGCTGAGTTTCAGCAAGACAATGCGAAGCCCGGACCAGGTGTCCGGGCTTCGTCATTTGAAGCGTAAGTCTTCAGAGAAGTCCGAGTTCCGCGAGCTCGCGGCGCAGTTCCAGCGGCAGTTCACCGCCCTCGCCCGATAGCGACGACAGATCGCGCGGCGCCTCGTTTGCCTGCAGATAGCGCCAGCCCTGAAAGGCCCGGCGCGGCTGGAGTTCGGTCTCGATAACCTCCGGCCCCAGCACAAGATTGCACCGGCCGATGCCGTCGGCATCCTTGAAGGTTTCGATATCCAGCAAGTTCTGGCGCGCCTGCACCTGCCCCTTGATGACCCAATAAAGCGAACCGCCATCCAGCAGTTCCTCGACGCGTTTCGGCACCATGCGGGTGGTATGGGTCGAGTGCGGCTCGAGACCGGCGGCGATTGCCACCAGCGCCCGGCGGGCAACCCAGTCGCGCAGGTCATCAAGGGAATCCGCGCCGACGCAGAGCTTGAGCATATGTAAGGCCATGCCGGCTTTGAACACCCGTTGACCATCACCGGTCAAGGCAGATTCCGCTGCGGTCCACAATCGCTATGGCATGTCGCGGAAAAGTGCGCAGCGGTTTTGCGAGACCGACATGCGAAAAAACAGAGACTTAAAGCACACGGAGCGACTCTGAAAGATCGCAACACGCTTTAGGGCGCGATCAGCACTCCACGACGTTGACGGCAAGCCCGCCGGTCGAGGTTTCCTTGTATTTCTCGTTCATGTCGTCGCCTGTCTGGCGCATGGTCTCGATGCAGGCATCGAGCGGCACGAAATGCTGGCCGTCACCCTTGAGCGCCAGCGAGGCCGCCGTCACGGCCTTGACCGCCCCCAGCGCATTGCGCTCGATGCAGGGCACCTGGACCAGACCGGCAACCGGATCGCAGGTCATGCCGAGATGGTGCTCCAGCGCAATTTCGGCGGCATTCTCGATCTGCTCGGGCGAACCGCCCATGACGGCGGCAAGACCGGCGGCGGCCATGGCAGCGGCCGAGCCGACCTCGCCCTGACAGCCGACTTCGGCACCGGAGATCGACGCATTGTGCTTGATGATGCCGCCGATGGCGGCTGCCGTCAGCAGATAGTCGCGAATGCCCTGCTGCATCGGCATCCTCGTGGAAATGCAGATAATAGCGGATCGTGGCCGGCACGACGCCTGCCGCACCATTGGTCGGCGAGGTCACGACACGGCCGCCGGCGGCATTTTCCTCGTTCACCGCCATCGCGTAGACGCTCAGCCAGTCATTGGCGAGCAGCGGATTGATCTTGTTGGAGCGCCACTCATCCTGCAGCTTGTCATGGATCATGCCGGCGCGGCGGCGAACCTTGAGGCCACCCGGCAGAATGCCGTCCTGGGCAAGGCCGCGATCGATACAGCTCTTCATCGCCGCCCAGATGCGGTCAAGGCCGGCATCCAGTTCTTCAGCGGACATGGAACATTCCTCGTTCGCCCGTTTCATCTGGGCAATCGAAAGACCAGAACGCGCCGCCATTTCAAGCATCTGTTTGGCGGTCCCGAAGGGATAGGGAACCTTGACGCCGTCTGGCTTGTTCTTGCTCGCCTTCATCGCTTCAAGCTCGGTGTCGGTCACCACGAAACCGCCGCCGATCGAATAATAGACGCGCTTCAGGATAAGCCGGCCGTCGCGGTCGAGGGCGGAGAAGGACATGCCGTTGGCATGGCCGGGCAGCGGCACCTTCTTGTCGAAGACGAGATCGGTCTTCGGCTGGAAATCATAGGACGGATGGCCGGGCGGCGTGATCCGGCCGGTGCGCTCGACCTTTTCAATGATCGCATCCATGAGATCGGGATCGACGCGGTCCGGGCGCTCGCCCATCAGCCCGAGGATGACGGCGCGGCCCGTGCCATGGCCGATGCCGGTATAGGCCAGCGAACCATGCAGGCTGACCTTGATCGCCGCGACATGGGCATCGGCCGGTCGCGGCCAATCGCTCGACAGAATGAGATCGAGGAAGCGCATGGCGGCCGACATCGGCCCCATGGTGTGCGAACTGGAGGGGCCGATCCCGATCTTGAAGACATCAAAAACCGAAAGAAACATTCGAACTCCGCCTTGGGACTGGATGGCGCCTGCGGCGCACCAAAATCATCTGTGAAAAAAGCCTAGGCTATCCGGCTGACGCCGTCAGGCGACCAACCGACATCAGGTTTTGTGGGTGCGACATGCGCTACCGCAAAAATGGCTATGCGTCTCCCATGTCGTCATGACGGAGGTGACATTGCAAGAGGTGATGTAAACTTTTGGCCCATCTTGCAATTTGGCAAATTCCTGCGAAAAACGGGGCATGACAAACGCGGACTACATAGCGCTGGCAATCTTCGGGCTCCTGTGGGCCGGCTTCAATTGGGCGACCGATGGACAGAGGCTGTTCAAGCGCGTCAGCCTGACGCGTCTGATGAACGAGCAGCGCCGCAGGTGGATTCGCAATTCGCTCACCCGCGACCTCAAGATGATCGACACGCAGATCATCGCCGGCCTGCAGGCCGGTACTGCCTTTTTCGCCTCGACGACCATCTTCGCGCTCGGTGGCTGCTTTGCCCTGCTCGGCGCCACCGATCAGGTCGAGGCCATCTTCAACGACCTGCCCTTCGTCTTTCATGGCAGCCGCAGCGGCTTTGAGCTGAAGGTCGGCGGCCTGATCTGCCTTTTCGGCTACGCCTTCTTCAAGTTCGGGTGGTCCTACCGCCTGTTCAACTATTGCTCGATCCTGATGGGCGGCATCCCGATGATGGGCGATGCGGCGCGCGATCCGGAAGCGGCCGAACGCGCTGCGGAACGCGCCGCGCGGCTGAACATCATGGCGGCCAAGCATTTCAATGCGGGCCTGCGGACAATTTTTCTCTCGATCGGCTATCTCGGCTGGTTCATCAGTCCCTATGTGCTGATCATTCTGACCATTTTCGTGATCTTCGTGCTGCTGCGCCGGCAATTTTTCTCCGAAGCCCGTGCCGCCCTTCTTGAAGACATAAATCTCTGAAAAACACACGGCCAGCATGCGGCAAAGCGGTGCGCCTTGCGCGGTGCCCTGCCGCGGTCTGTTGAAATCGGAAAGCCAGTCCATGTCGATCACCAACGCCCCCGCAGAGAGCGTCGAGGACCAGATCACACCCTCGTCCCATAAACGCCGCGGCCGCATCACAGCCATCGATACCCTTCGCGGGTTCGCCCTGATTGCCATGGCAAGCTATCACTTTGCCTGGGATCTTGAATTTTTCGGCTATATCGAACCGGGCACGACCGGCGCCGGCTACTGGAAACTCTATGCGCGACTGATTGCCAGCAGTTTCCTGTTTCTTGCCGGCTTCAGCCTCGTTCTGGGGCACTATCCGAAATTGCGCGCGCGCTCGTTTGCGATTCGCTTCGCCAAAATCGCAGGTGCGGCTCTCGTGATCACGACGGCCACCTGGTTTGCCTTTCCGCAAAGCTTCATCTTTTTCGGCATCCTGCATTCCATTGCCGCGGCCAGCCTCGTCGGCCTGCTGTTCCTTCGGCTGCCGGTGATCCTGACGCTTCTTGCCGCGATTGCAGCCTTCCTGGCGCCTCACTATCTGCGGTCCAGTCTTTTCGACCTGCCGGCGCTCTGGTGGGTCGGATTGTCGGAGACCCTGCCGCGATCCAATGACTATGTGCCGCTGCTGCCCTGGCTTGCACCGTTTCTGGCCGGGATTGCTGCGGCTCGCATAAGCCTTTCCCGGCACTGGCTCAATCGTCCCGTGGAAAGCGAAAGCCCGCCGTCGAAATGGAACCGCCTCCTGGTGGCCGGAGGCCGGCATAGCCTTGCCGTCTACCTGTTGCACCAGCCGCTCCTGATCGGGCTGGTCTATCTCTTCTCGCTCGGCTTTCCGGCGGCCAAGCCGGATCCCGTCGCTTTGCGCGGGGCTGAATGTGTCGCGATGTGCAGGCAGCAGGAGTCCGAGCGTTTCTGTGCGGCATTCTGCGATTGCACATTGAACAAAATGCTGGAGGAAAACCTGTTTTCGGCGTGGAACGCCGGTGAAATCGACGGCACCAAAGACGACCGGATTGCTCGAATCGCCGGACAATGCACAATGGATTCACGCGCAACGGAAGATCCGCCTGCGGAGGACCGGCCATGAACGCCTACCGTGCCAAGCCGCTGAGTTTTCCCTGGCCTCCGCTGCTCTATGGCGTGGCCATACTGACCGCGTTGTTCCTTCAACGCCTTCATCCGATCAGCGTCGTGCACAGCAATGGCTGGGCGCCCTGGCTTGCAGGATCATGCTTCATCGTTCTTGCAGTCTCGCTCGATGTCTGGGCGGTGAAAACGCTGATCGAGAGGAAAACCACGGTTCTGCCGCATCGCTGCTCATCGCATCTGGTGACCTGCGGCCCATTCCGCCTCACCCGCAACCCGATATATCTCGGTTACACCTTCGCGATGGTGGGCGTCGGACTGATCATGCTCAATCCGTGGTTTTTCATCATGGCCATCATCGTCACGGTGATCACCACCGCCTTTGCCGTCCGCTACGAGGAACTGCACCTGCATTCGCGTTTCGGGTTTGAATTCGAGCGCTATTGCCGCAAAACCAGCCGGTGGATCTGAAACGAACTGCCTGCTGGCAGGAACTCAGGTGCTCACGCCGATTTCGGCGAGGCGTGTCAGGCAGGCTTCCTCGACATTGTTGAGTTCTTCCAGCGTGTCGTCGATATCCTTGCGCTTCTGGCGCAGTTCGTCGCGCTTTTCCTCGACGCGCTTCATCAGCAGGCGAAGCTGCCCGGACTCGCCGGGTGGATCCTTGTAGACCTGGATGATTTCGCGGATTTCGGCGATCGTGAAGCCGATCCGGCGCCCCCGCAGGATTTCCATGATCAGGCGCCGATCGGCAGAACGGAACAGGCGGGTGCGGCCGCGGCGCTCCGGATGGATGAGCCCCTCGTCCTCGTAGAAGCGCAGTGTCCGCGTGGAAACACCGAATTCCCGCGTCAATTCTGTGATGCTATAGTATTTGTTCACGCCATCTCTCGTGTGCGTCGACTGAAGGATGACTTTATTGACTTTGACGTAAAAGTCAAACTTTTGCCGATCCCGTCCGCTCAGCGAATGCCGAACCACCAGGTCGCAAGGCCGAGAAAGGCCATGAATCCCGTCACATCTGTCACCGTCGTCACGAACACGGCGGAAGATACGGCTGGGTCTGCGCCAAACCGGTCGAGCAGCAGGGGAATCATAATTCCGGCCAGCGCCGCGGCGATCATGTTGATCAGCATGGCCGCCGCAATGATGCCGCCAAGGTTGACGTCCTGAAACCAGGCACCGGCGACGATGCCGATCAAAAGCCCGAAGAGCAGGCCGTTGAGCAGGCCGACACCCGCCTCGCGGCGAACGATGCGCCAGGCATTGTGGATATCGAGATCGCGGGTGGCCAGCGCCCGCACTGTCACGGTCATCGTCTGCGAACCGGCATTGCCGCCCATGCCGGCCACGATCGGCATCAGGATGGCCAAGGCCACGATCTGCTGGATCGTCGCCTCGAACAGGCCGATCACCGATGCCGCCAGGAATGCCGTCAGCAGATTGACCGCCAGCCATGGAACGCGCGAACGCGACGTGCTGACTACCGAATCGGACAGTTCCTCGTCACCGACGCCGCCAAGGCGCATCAAATCCTCCTCGGCCTCTTCCTGGATCACGTCGACGACGTCATCAATCGTGAGCACGCCGACCAGACGGTTGTTCTCATCCACGACGGCAGCCGACAAAAGGTCATACTGTTCAAAGAGCTGTGCCGCCTCTTCCTGGTCCATTTCGGCCGGAACCGGATGATTGGTCTCGCGCATGATCGTTTCGATCTTGACGGAGCGCTTGGTGCGCAGCACGCGGTCGAGATCAAGCGCGCCGAGCAGCTTGAACGTCGGGTCGATGACGAAGATCTGCGTGAAGCTCTCCGGCAGGTCGTCATCCTCGCGCATGTAGTCGATGGTCTGGCCCACGGTCCAGAAGGGCGGCACCGCGACGAATTCGGTCTGCATGCGGCGACCGGCCGTGCTCTCGGGATAATCCAGCGAGCGGCGCAGCCGGACCCGTTCGGTGAACGGCAGCTTGGCGAGAATCTCCTCCTGATCCTCCTCGTCGAGATCTTCGAGAATGTAGACGGCATCGTCCGAATCCATCTCGCCAAGGGCGGCGGCGATCCGGTCGTTTGGCAGGTGCTCGACGATATCGAGACGGATCGCCTCGTCGACTTCGGTCAGCGCCGACAGGTCGAAATCATCGCCAAGCAGCGAAACGAGCATGCGGCGCTGATCGGCCTGGATCGCTTCCAGAAGGTCGCCCATTTCGGACGCATGAAGGCGCGCGACATGCTGGCGAAGATAGAGCAGATCGCGATCGGCAATGGCTGCACCGACATGCATGAGATAGTCGGATCGCACAGATCCATCGTCGGAATAGATATCCGCGTCTTCGACGATCTCTGTCGCGACAGGGGCATTCTTACGATCGTCTTCGCCGGTATCGCTCATCTGTCGCCCTCGAAACCGTTGCCGCATCCCTGACAGGCAGACCTGATGGAGACGAGGCGGAAATGCCAAATGCCGGTTGATTGCACGCCTCTGGACGAGACCTGTGCTGTTTTGCTAGCGCAAAGGACAGCCAAGGTCCACAGAGCAATCCGTCATGCGGCGACCGCCTCTGAAATTTTGTCCAAGCTGTTGCAAAATAATATGAAACAAGCTGCAATATAACGATCGAGCAGGAGCATCCGCATTGGCGACCAGACCCATTCTTCGCTTTCCGCACCCGCTGCTGCGCACAGCCGCGGCCGCCGTCGATCGATTTGACGATGCGCTTGCGGCGCTGGCGCAGGATCTGCTCGAGACGATGCGTGCGGCGCCCGGCATCGGCATTACCGCCCCGCATGTCGGCATCCTGCAACGCCTGACCGTCATCGAGCTCGATCAGGCATCCGGTGTACGCATCTATGTCAATCCGCTGGTGGTGGCCCGCTCAACGGATATCCTGCGTCATGTGGAAGGCAGCGTCTCCATGCCGGGCGTAACGGAAGAGGTCGAGCGGCCGCGGGCTGTGCGCGTGCGCTTCCAGACACTTGACGGGGAAACCCGCGAAGAGGAAGCCGAAGGGCTTCTGGCGATTTGCCTGCAGCATGAGATCGACCAGCTCGACGGAATCTTCTGGACCCAGCGCCTGTCCCGCCTGAAGCGGGACCGCGTCAACAAGCGGTTTGAAAAACTGCGCGTTGAGCATCCGTGACTGGCTGCCCCTTGGCCCCCACGGTCCCCGACACAAAAGCGTTGCCAACATATCATAGTTAATTGCGAAGTCTTGCCGCAGACCGTAGCGATAAACGGGTAAACGAGCGGAAACGGGGAGAGACCGAGCCATGCGCAGTGACGACAGAAGAGTGCTTCCGGACATTTCGCCCGAAGAATTGAGCATGCTGCAGCGGGTTTTCAACGATGTCTGCACTCGGAAAGGCCTCGAGAATCGACAGCCCGGAGGCTTTGGAGGACGCAACGCGCGTCATCCATCTTTTCCAGCACGGCATCCGCAGTGAGATCAAGCTGACAAGGATGCTGATGAGCCACACGGACGCCATCGCCTCCTGAAAATCCTGCGTTACGCCGGCGACCCCGTGTTTGCACCGCCTTTGCCCGGGAAATTTCCTCAAAAATCAGCGCATAAAAAAAACCCGCCGAAGCGGGTTTAATTTTTGGTGCGGTCGAGAAGACTCGAACTTCCACGGGTTGCCCCACAGCGACCTCAACGCTGCGCGTCTACCAATTCCGCCACGACCGCATCGTGGTAGCCGCCGAATTGCTCCGGCGGGGCTGCATGTAGCAAAAGCATTTGGGGTGCACAAGGGCACGACAAGAGAAAGTTGACAGGACTGTGAACTATTTCAACAGCCTGCTGACAGACCTCCCGGAAACGCTGGACTCTTGCCGTTTCGCGTCCCATTTAAAGCGCACAGCAGGACCACGGATAACAGCATGCAGCGCAACGATCTCGACATCACATTCTTTGCACAGCCCGATTCGCCACCCATCCGCTGGCGGATTGCGGCCGCGCCGGTGCCGTATGAAGAGGCTGTAGCCGTCATGGAGCGCGAGGCGGCGGCGATTGCAGCCGGCGAATCGGACGAACTGGTCTGGCTGGTCGAACACCCGCCGCTCTATACGGCCGGCACAAGTGCCAATATTGACGATCTGGTGATGCCTGACCGGTTTCCGGTGTTTCAGACCGGACGCGGCGGCGAATACACCTATCATGGCCCGGGCCAGCGGGTGGTCTATGTCATGCTCGACCTGAAACGCCGCCGGCAGGATGTCCGGGCCTTTGTCGCGGCGCTGGAAAGCGTTGTCATCACCACGCTTTCCTCGATGAACGTGCGCGGCGAGCGGCGCGAAGACCGCGTCGGCGTCTGGGTCCGGCGACCGGAAAAGCCGCCACTGGCCGATGGCAGTCAGGCCGAGGACAAGATCGCCGCCATCGGCATCCGGCTGCGGCGCTGGGTGAGCTTCCATGGCCTGTCGCTCAACGTCGATCCGGATCTCGACCATTTCGACGGCATCGTGCCCTGCGGCATTCGCGGCTATGGCGTCACCAGTCTTGTCGATCTGGGGCTGCCGGTGATGATGGCGGACGCCGATATACGGCTGCGGCAGGCATTCGAATCAATTTTCGGTCCGCTCGTCAACGAAACCGCCTGATCAGCCGAACAGCCGGTCGGTTGCGTAGATGATCGCATATCCATGCAAGGCCACGGCGGCGTAGAGCCCGAACCCGCTTGCCAGACGCTGGACCGTTGTCATCTCGTCGAGGCGATGACGCGGCTTGACGCCGCCTCGCACCATCAGGCTCAGAAGCGTGAAGATCGCCAGCCCCGCCAGAAGGGCCGGCGTCGGCAGGCCGATCCGCCAACCGATCGCCAGAATCACCAGCGTGACAAGGAAACTGCCTGCCATCAGGCTGTTTTGCGATCGGAAGACCTGACGAAGCACCTGCCCGCCGTCGAATCGGTTCATCGGCAGGAGGTTCAAAAGGTTGAACGCGCCGAGAATCAGCAGGAAGACCAGGATGGATGGCCCGGGCACGAATCCGAGCACCCCCTCGCCTCCGGCATCATGCAGCGCGACGGCGACCGGCACCAGAAAGGCCGACATTCCGGCTCCCATCAGCGCGCAGGTGGCCACTTCGAACAGGGAGTTGTAGGGCCGTCCGCCGATGGCGATGCCACCGAGCAGAGGCACGAAGATCATGCGCACCGTCTTGTGGCCGAAGGCGCGGTAGGCCGCCATATGGCCGAACTCATGCAGGACGATGACCAGCGTCAGAAGCGCCGACATCATGAAGCCATGGGCATTGAGGCCGAAAAAAGGCCAGAGCAGGAGCGTCGAGAGGCTGGCAAGCCCGGTCTGGACCAGCGGATGTTCGAAGCCGCCGCGGGCGGGCACGCTTTCCCCGGTCTCCAGCCAGCGCTCGAGCGCCTTCATTTCGCGACGCAGGGCGAAATACCGGAAAACCAGGAATGCGAGACCGCGGTAGCGATCCGTCTGCTCGATCGACAGAACCACCTTACCGTCTTCTGCGACAAGCTTGCGCCGCTCGCGAAAATCCTTCCAGAACGCGCCATCGAGCGCGCTGTCGTCCAGCACCCGCAGTTCACACTGTCTTGTCTTTGCGTCCTCTGCGCCGTGTTCGGTCACGGCAAACCTGCGGACGATCGGCAGGCCATGCCGGTCGAGATGGGAGAATGTCTGCTCGATACGCAGCTCGGCACCGGGCAGGATACGGCTCGACAGGACGGCATGGTGCCAGGTTGCGGACGGACCTGTCGGCGATATCGCTTGCCACATCGTGTCGATATCCACCCGGAAGGGCCTGCTGCAACGTATCGTCCGCCTGCCCACCGGGGCGGCCATCAACACCCAGAGCAGGCCCATGTTGATGGCCAGCAGAATGATCGCCGGTAGATGTGCTGTCATTGTCTGGCTCCGCGTTGTCCGATGAAGCCTAACGGCAACGCATAAACAAACGATGGGCAGGAAGCGTAAACATCCGACCAACTTCAGAGACTGCGTGATCGCATGTCCTGTTCGTCGTCACGCGGCAGCAACGCCACTGTGAACCCCGATGGATTCGAGAATTGCGTTTTCGCGCGCCGTCGCATTGCCTCCCCGCGATCGGGCAATCGCACTCATGACACGGCATGCCATATGCACGTCGTCCGCGGCCAGTATCGGCCGTCGTGAATGACGCATGCCGGCCCAGGCGCCTGTTTCGTCCCGCAGGCCAATCCGCAACTGCTGCAAGGCGAAGATCGTCAGGCTGTCGGGCACGAAAGGCGAGATGTCGATCACATGGAACAGAAGCTCCAGTTCGATCGGGGAATCGACAACACCACCTGTCGAGATCATCTCGATCAGCCAGGCCGCGTTGAGTTCATCCAGCGATCCCTGCGGAGAGCAGTGGTGGAGGATGAACTGACTGATCGAATCAATGAAATAATGGTGCCATTCGGGACATTTGTCCGTGCAGGCGGTGTTGATCGCAAACAGGGTCGCGGCCTCGTGAGTCGATGTTATTCCCTGCGCGAAGACCTGTTCGCGCAGAACGGCTAAGTCGCTCGATGTCAGACGTGTTTTTCCGGCAATCTTGCCTGCCGGATGAGAAAGACGAAGTTCACCCATCTTTACCTCCCGTTTCGTCATGAAACTGGAATCTAGGGTGCGGCGGGCGCCATTTCAAATTCGCGATGATTCAGTTTTAACAGGTAGTTGAGAGAATCGTTCAATGTTTATCTTTCGGCGACGTAGCGCTGCCGAAAATGATGAACAGGCCAGAGGCGACGATGATGGCGATACCGAGCCATTTCGATGGCGTGGGGAAATCGCCGAAGATGACAAAGCCGAGCGCGGTCGCCGAAATGATCTCGAAATAGTGAAACGGCGCGAGCAGCGACACGGGTGCTGCCTGGAACGCCTTGACCACCAGAAGATGCCCGTAGCCCGAGATCGTGCCCAGCGCGATGACCAGCAGCCAGCCGAGGCCCGTTCCCGGAAGGGACGGCTCGAAATCCGCGACACCCAACCCGTCGCCCAGGAGGATTGCGACGATCATGAAGAGCGAACCGCCGACACCGGCAATGGTCTGCATCACCAGCGGCGTATCCGAATTGCCGACAGCGCGGTTCATCAACAGGTAACAGCGCGAAGAGGAAGGCGCAAGCGATCGGCATCAGCGATTTCAGACCGAAGAGTTCGAAGCTCGGCTGAATGACGATCATGGCGCCACCGAAACCGACGAAGATTGCAAGCCAGCGGCGCCAGCCGACCTTTTCGCCGAGCACAAGCGCAGACAGACAGGTGAGGATGAACGGCTCCACGAAATAGATGGCGAAGACATCGGCCAGCGGCATGTATTTGACCGAGATGAAAAACAGGAGGGCAGCCCCCGCAAGCAGCACGCCGCGCAGCAGGTTGACCCACAGGCGCTTCGGGCGCAGGGCCCTCAAGCCGCCGATCGACAACAGCAGCGGCAGCGTCGAAACCAGCTGGAAGAAAAAGCGATAGAACGTCACCTGTCCCGGAGACATGCCCTGATATACCGCCATGTATTTGGCGATGGCATCCATGCAGGGCAGGATGATCATGGCAAAAAGCATGATCGCCAGCCCGTGCATGACCGTATCGGCGGCTGGCTGCGCGGAGGGCTCGGCATTGGTCAAGGGAATCTATCCTGCGGGAGAAAGCCGGACCTTACCGGCTTTGGCGCTGGTTGCAATCGAAACACCGCGCCGCCGCAATTTCGGATATTCGTCATGTCCGATCAGCACCGCATGCGGCGTTTCCTGATGGTTTTTTGACGTGCAGGGTGGCCCGCGACGAGATGTCTATCCTATAAACTTCCACCTTCAGACCAGTTGCCGGACCTTTTCGGGCCCTTGCCTTCCGGCGCTCAAGATTACTGCTCGCATGCCAGCCAGAAGGAGAAAACCATGCGTTTTTCCACCGAAGCCGTCATTTCGAAGCTCCGTCCCAAGACCGACGACGATACACTGGGCGGCCGCATTTGGCGGGCAAGAGACGCCCTGAACCTGTCGGCAAAAGACCTTGCCAACCAGCTCGGCGTTCGCGTCGACACCATCGCCGCCTGGGAGCGCGACCGCTCCGAACCGCGGACCAACCGGCTTTTCATGCTGGCGGGGATTCTCGGGGTAACGCCCGCCTGGCTGATTGCCGGGCTCGGCGATGCGCCGAAGGACGACCTGGTCGAACCGGTCAGCCTGCGGCTGCGCGAGCAGCTGGCGGCCATCCGGAAAACGCATGAAGAGACCGGAAAGGCGATTTTGGCGCTTGAGGTCGAGCTCGCCCGCGTCCTACAGGACATACACTGACAGCACCGTTCGATTCTGCCTTGAGCGCCGCCGACGCGTCTGCGATGGTGGCGCCGCAATCTATAATTCTGGGAGATAAACACCATGGACGTTCGCGCCGCCGTTGCCGTTCAGGCTGGCAAGCCACTGGAAATCATGACCGTACAGCTCGATGGCCCGCGCGCCGGCGAAGTGCTGGTCGAGGTCAAGGCGACCGGCATCTGTCACACCGATGAGTTCACGCTATCGGGCGCCGATCCGGAAGGCCTGTTTCCGGCCATTCTCGGCCATGAAGGTGCCGGCATCGTCGTTGACGTCGGGCCAGGCGTTACATCGCTGAAGAAGGGCGATCATGTCATTCCGCTCTACACGCCGGAATGCCGCGAATGCTATTCCTGCCTGTCGCGCAAGACCAACCTGTGCACCTCGATCCGCGCCACCCAGGGCCAGGGCCTGATGCCGGATGGCACCTCGCGCTTCTCGATCGGCAAGGACAAGATCTTCCATTATATGGGCTGCTCGACCTTCGCGAATTTCACGGTGCTGCCGGAGATCGCACTGGCCAAGGTCAACCCCGACGCGCCGTTCGACAAGATCTGCTATATCGGCTGCGGCGTGACGACCGGCATCGGCGCCGTGATCAACACGGCCAAGGTGGAAATCGGCTCGACGGCGATCGTCTTCGGTCTCGGCGGCATCGGCCTCAACGTGCTGCAGGGCCTGCGCCTTGCCGGTGCCGACATGATCATCGGCGTCGACATCAACAATGACCGCAAGGCCTGGGGCGAAAAGTTCGGCATGACGCATTTCGTCAACCCGAAGGAAGTCGGCGACGATATCGTTCCCTATCTCGTGAACATGACCAAGCGCAACGGCGACACGATCGGCGGCGCCGACTATACGTTCGACTGCACCGGCAACACCAAGGTCATGCGCCAGGCGCTCGAAAGCTCGCATCGCGGCTGGGGCAAGTCGGTGATCATCGGCGTCGCCGGCGCCGGTCAGGAAATCTCCACCCGTCCGTTCCAGCTGGTCACCGGCCGCAACTGGATGGGCACGGCCTTTGGTGGTGCGCGCGGCCGAACCGACGTTCCGAAGATCGTCGAGTGGTACATGGAGGGCAAGATCCAGATCGACCCGATGATCACCCACACGATGCCGCTCGACGACATCAACAAGGGCTTCGACCTGATGCATGCGGGCGAAAGCATCCGTAGCGTCGTGATCTACTAGGTTTTCCCCCAAATTTGCCGTCGCTTTCCGGGCGCAGTTCGACATAGTCTCCATTAGCACCGCATGAAACATGCGGTGCGCAAACAAGAGGAGACAGACATGCTGATTCGTATTTTGATATCCGCCGCCGTGTTTACTCTGATGCCGCAGCTTGCCGTGGCGGATCCGACGGGCACTTATGATGTTGTCGGAAAGAACGCGGACGGGAATGGCGAATATCACGGCACCGTCGTCGTCCGGCGCACCGGCGAGACCTACTCGGTGGTGTGGGATATTGCCGGCACGAAATTCATCGGCACCGGGCTCGGGGCGAAATTCGTCAGTGACAACCGGTTCGAGATGGGCGTCGCAAGCCCCGATGACAGCTCGCTTTCGGTGGGTTACGTCGCCCAGGACTCCTTCGGCATGGCCATGTATTTCGAGCAGCCGGACGGGCACTGGGAGGGCATCTGGACCTATGGCGGATCGACCAAGGCAACGAGCGAGAACTGGTACCCCCGGTAGTCCGATGACCTCTGACGGCCTGCCCTATCCCGCTTGACTGTGGCAGGCGGGATATCGCATTCACCGCGCGCTCTTGCCCCCAACCTTTGAGACAGGAACCGAACGGAAATGTCCGAAACCGTCCCGCCACGCGGCACAATGATCTATGTCGACGCCGATGCCTGTCCGGTCAAACCTGAAATTCTCAAGGTTGCGGAGCGCCATGGCTTTCCGGTGACCCTTGTCGCCAATTCGGGGCTTCGGCCTTCGCGGGATCCGATGATCACCAATGTCATTGTTTCGGCCGGGTTTGATGCGGCCGACGACTGGATCGCCGAGCGTGCCACGGATGGCGATATCGTGGTGACGGCCGATGTGCCGCTGGCTGGCCGCTGCGTCGCCGCCGGCGCCCAGGTCACCGGTCCGACCGGCCGGGTCTTCGACAAGACCAATATCGGCATGGCCACCGCGATGCGCGATCTCGGGGCACATCTGCGCGAAACCGGCGAGAGCAAGGGCTACAATGCCGCCTTTTCGCAACGGGATCGCTCTGCCTTTCTGGAAACACTAGACCGCCTTTGCCGGCGGGCGAAAAACATCACGGCAACCGGCTGATCCGGTTCTTGACCGTGCGAGACGGCCAATGCTTGACCTTTCCATCCGCTGCATGGCAACTGCTTGCCGGTAGACAACGGGGCAGAGCAAACGTGCATAAACTTTCCAGCGATCGTCGAGCCGGAAATATGCGGGACATTTCGCGGCGATGAAGGTTCATCAACGACGCCACCTGCCCTTCTACTGGGCCCTGATCTGCGCCGGCCTCGCCTTTCCGGCCAGTTTCCTGATCGGCCCGGCTTTCGCCATCGAGGCGACCGCCGTGGTCTTCTTCCTCGTCTATCTCACGCTCATCGCCTTTCGCATACCGATCCTGACCGGCGCCTATCTGAAAAAGAATGCCGCCGAAGACGACGCGCCGGTTGCGATCATCTTCGCCGTTACTTTCGCGGCCGTGCTGATCTCGGTCATATCGCTGTTCTCGGCGCTCAATGGTGCCAAATCAGCCTCCATTGCGGGGCTCGCGCTTGCCTTTGCATCCGTCGCCCTTGGCTGGTTTACCATCCACACCATGGCGGCACTGCATTATGCGCACATCTACTGGGCCGGGCATCACAATGCGGCACCCGATGCGCCGGAGCGTGGACTGGCTTTTCCCGAAACCAAGGAGCCCGGCGCCTACGATTTTCTCTACTTTGCGTTCGTCATCGGCATGACGGCGCAAACGTCCGATATCGCCATCACCACGACCGCAATGCGCAAGATCAACCTCCTGCATGCGGTGGCCTCATTTTTCTTCAACACCGTCCTCGTTGCGGCCGCGGTCAACACCGCCGTCTCGCTGGCGCAGTGAACGCAAAATCCCGGAAAAGGAATACAGGCATGAAAGTCATTTCCCAAAACACCGCTTTTGGCGGCATGCAGGGCGTCTATTCCCATGAATCGCAGGCCTGCGGCGTCGAGATGACCTTTGCCGTCTTCGTTCCGCCCCAGGCGATCAGCCAGCCCTGCCCGGTCGTCTGGTATCTTTCCGGTCTCACCTGCACCCATGCCAACGTCATGGACAAGGGTGAGTATCGCCGGATGGCCGCCGAACTCGGCCTGATCGTCGTCTGCCCGGATACAAGTCCGCGCGGCGAAAACGTCGCCGACGAAGCCGACCAACTGGCAGATGGGCAAGGGTGCAGGCTTCTATCTCGACGCGACGCAGGCGCCCTGGGCCGAGCATTATCAGATGTACACCTACGTCACGGAAGAACTGCCGGCGCTTGTCGGACAGCATTTCAAGGTCGACATGAACAGACAGGGCATTTTCGGACATTCCATGGGCGGGCACGGCGCCATGACGATTGCGCTCAAAAATCCGGACCGTTTCAGGAGCTGCTCGGCTTTCGCCCCGATCGTTGCGCCGTCGAGCGCCGACTGGTCGGTGGGCGCGTTCGAAAAATATCTGGGCGAGGACAAAGCGGCCTGGCGGCAGTATGATGCCTGCGCGCTCGTCGAAGATGGCGCACGGTTCTCGGAATTCCTGATCGACCAGGGCAAGGCGGACGGGTTCCTGGAAAACGGTTTGCGGCCCTGGCTGTTCGAAGACGCCATCCGCGATACGGATATCGGCCTGACGCTGCGCATGCACGAGCGCTACGACCATTCCTATTATTTCATCTCGACCTTCATGGCCGATCACCTGCAATGGCATGCCGAACGGCTGGCCTGATATCAAGCGTCAACCCGTCACGCGGCGATAGCCATGTGACGGGTTGGCTGTGACTTGCGTTCAGGAAGCGGACTGAAACCGCGGTGCTGCGGCCGCATCAATGATCTTGATGCTGGATTGGGCACGGCCGGTATGGCCTTCCATATCGACAATCACGTGCCAGTGGCCATTCTGCGGTATTGACAGTCGGATCGGTGACTTGCGCGCCACGCCGCCGACGAATTGATGTTTCTGGACCTGCTTGTAGAGCGTGAAATTGCTCTCCGTCATCAGCCGGACATTGGCAACGGCCGACAAGGTGATCTCGATTATCACGCCCGCGCGCTGTTGCTTGAGATCGTAATGCGTGAAGTTGACTGTCTGTTTTGCCATGTTTTTTCCGCTGAGAATCCAACCCCGAACCGGCATTCAACCTAACGCTAATGCGTTAAAAAATGTTTTGACGAAGACGCCGATGTTTCGGTCCACACCGCCTTGGAGGCGATTGGCGCTGCCTTCAAACAGAATGAACGGCTCCAAGGACATGGGCGACTTTGCCGCTGGCCTCCCTTTCCTGCAGGCGGCGTTTCGGTTATTGCGGATGTCATGACCCATATTCTCCTCGTTGCCGCCGGCGGGGCTTTCGGCTCCGTCATCCGTTATCTGGTCGGTCTCTGGACGCTGCGGACCTTCGGGCCGTCGTTTCCCTGGGGCACGCTGACGGTCAACATCACGGGATCGTTTCTGATCGGGGTCTTTGCCGAACTGATCGCCCGCAAATTCGGCGCGTCGGCCGACCTTCGGGTCCTGCTCATCACAGGCGTGCTTGGCGGCTATACGACCTTCTCGGCCTTTTCGCTCGATGCGGTGACCTTGTTCGAGCGCGGCGAACCGGTAACAGCGGCGCTCTATGTCGTCGCGAGCGTTGCTCTTTCGATCTGTGCGGTCTTTGCCGGGCTGGCCCTCATGCGCACAATGGTCTAAAGGGTCCGCTTTAGATAGATTGGACAGGATCAGATGGCGGGCATCGAACACAAGCAGGTTGAGAGCGACGAGGCGGGCATGCGGCTTGACCGGTGGTTCAAGGTGCATTTTCCAGGCCTCGGCTTTGGCCCGTTGCAGAAGCTGCTGCGTTCCGGCCAGATTCGCGTCGATGGCGGCCGCGTGAAGTCCGATGCACGCGTGCAGGCCGGCCAGGTTGTTCGCATTCCGCCAATGGAAGTCGACGCAAAGACCAAGACCGGCCCGATCCCCGGCCATGACCTGCGTCACGCCTCCGACCACGAGCTGCTGTCGCGCATGCTGCTGCACGAAGACGCAAAGGTCATCGTGCTCAACAAGCCGCCCGGCATTGCCGTCCAGGGTGGTTCCGGCATCAACCGCCATATCGACCAGATGCTCGAGGCCTGGACCAGTCCGCGCGGCGAAAAGCCCCGTCTCGTCCATCGTCTCGACCGCGATACATCCGGCGTGCTGGTCGTCGCCCGCACGCGGGGTGCTGCCCAGAAACTGACCGCCGCCTTTCGCGAGCGCGACACCAAGAAAACCTACTGGGCTTTGGTCAAGGGCGTTCCGCGCAAGAAGGAAGACAAGATCTCGACCTGGCTGGTCAAGGAGCAGACCGAAGACGGCGACCGCATGCGCATCGCCCAGCACGGCGACGACGGTGCCGATCACGCGATCTCCTACTACCAGATCCTGGAAACGGCCGGCCCGAACCTCAGCTGGCTGGAGATGGAGCCCTATACCGGCCGCACCCACCAGCTGCGCGTCCATGCCGCCCATATCGGCCATCCGATCATCGGCGACCCCAAATATTTCGAAGCCGAGCACAACTGGGCTTTCCCCGGCGGCGTCCAGAACAAGCTGCATCTGCATGCGCGGCGCATCGACGTGCCGCATCCGGATGGCGGCCGCCTGCGGATCACCGCGCCGATGCCGCAGCATATGGTGCAGACCTGGAACCTCATCGGTTTCGACATGGACAATGCACAGGAAGTCGACGACTGATGAAACTCGTTCTGTTCGATTGCGACGGTACGCTTGTCGATAGCGCGGGACTTATTCATGAAGTCATGGCCCGCACCTTCGTTGCCTTCGGTCTCGAGCGGCCACCGCTCGCCTCGACAAAGGCGATCATCGGGCTGACGCTCGATATCGCCATTGCCCGGATGATGGGCCAGCCGCATGTTGACGACCGGGCGCTGGCCATGACGGCGCACTACAAGTCGATCTATGTCGGCGTGCGCGCCGAGGCCGGCTTTCAGGAGCCGCTTTTCCCCGGCATCGCCTCCCTCGTTGCGACGCTTGCCGCGCGCGACGATCTGGTCCTGGGTGCCGTGACGGGAAAGTCGCGCCGCGGGCTTCAACTGATTTCTGCAACGCACGGTTTCGACACGGCATTTTCCGTTTCGCGGACGGCGGACGACTGCCCCTCCAAGCCGCATCCGGCGATGGTCACGGAGTGCTGTCTGGAGGCCGGCATAGAGGCCGCCAATACGATCGTTATCGGCGATGCGATCTATGATATGCAAATGGCGAAGAGCGCAGGCGCGGCGGCCATCGGCGTCGCCTGGGGCTATGCCTCCGTGCCGGAACTGGTGGATGCCGGCGCCGACCACATCGCCCGTGTTCCTGCTGATATCATCGACTGGATGGAGAGAAACCATGGCTGACATACGCGATGACCTCACCGATGCGCTGAGCGATCCGGACCCGGTGCGCCGGGCGCAGATCCAGATGCACAAGCCCCTTCCGAAGCGATTCTACACGGACGTCACGGTCGGTGCGGCCGATGGCGAGCACTCCGTGCTGCTTGACGGGCGCGCGGTGCGCACGCCTGCCCGGCACATGCTGAGCGTTCCGACGGCCGCATTGGCCGAACTCCTGCGGGTCGAATGGGCAGCACAGGTCGACGTCATCGACCCGGCGAAAATGCCGGTTACCCGGCTGGTGAACACCGCCATCGATGGCGTGAAACCCGATATCCGGGCTGTGTTCAACGACATCCTGAATTTCTCGGGCACCGACCTGCTCTGCTATCGCGCAGAACAGCCGGAAGGGCTGGTCGAGCGGCAGGCACGTCACTGGGATCCGATCCTGGGCTGGGCTGCCGAGACGTTCGGTGCACGCTTTATCCTTGCCGAAGGCGTCGTGCACCAGACACAGCCGCGTGCTGCGCTGAACGCCTTTGCCGAAGCGCTGCGCCCCTATGCGACGCCCTTTGGCCTTGCCAGCCTGCATACGATCACGACGCTGACCGGATCGGCCCTTCTGTCGCTGGCATTTGCCGAAAAACGCCTGAGTGCGGAAGACGTCTGGACGCTCGCCCATCTGGACGAGGACTGGCAGATCGAGCATTGGGGAACCGACGACGAAGCCTTCCAGCGGCGCGAACACCGCTGGACCGACATGCAGGCCGCAACCAGCGCCTTTGACGCGCTGCGGCCCTCGTAGCGTCCAGCCAGCTATCAGGCTGTCAGCTTCAGTCCGGCAATGCCGGCAATGATCAGCAGAATACAGCCGATCCGGATCGCAGTCGCCGGTTCGGAGAACAGGATGATGCCGAGGATGACGGTTCCGACGGTGCCGATCCCGGTCCAGACGGCATAGGCCGTTCCGAGCGGCAGGGTGCGCACGGCGAGCCCAAGAAGAACGACGCTGGCGACCATGGAGCCAGCAGTCAGGATCGTCGGCACAAGCCTTGTGAAACCATCGGTATATTTCAGGCCGATCGCCCAGCCGATTTCGAGAAGTCCCGCGACGAACAGATATATCCAGGCCATTTTATAACTCCATCAAAAGGAGCGAGGCCGTCCCCGCGGTCGTTCGAGAATGGCAACTCCGCCACCCCGTGCAGCCGTCTGCATATCGCCTCTATGCCATCGCCGACGCTTGCAGGCAATCCCCTGTGCGCAACACTGCGCTTAAGGGGCCCGCAGGTTACCCGCGCTCTTTCCTCAGCTTTGCCCACCAGTCGAGCCGCTTTCGAATGTCGCGCTCGAAGCCACGCTCCGGCGGATCGTAGAAGGTCTTTCGGCCCATCTTTTCCGGAAAATAATCCTGGCCTGAAAAAGCGTCCGGCTCATCATGATCGTAGCGGTAGCCATCACCATAGCCCTCGCCCTTCATCAGCTTTGTCGGAGCGTTGAGGATGTGCTTGGGTGGCAGCAGCGAGCCATGTTCCTTGGCTGCACGCGTGGCCGCCTTGTAGGCGGTGTAGACGGCGTTCGACTTGGGCGCGGTGGCGAGGTAGACGCAGGCCTGCGCCAGCGCAAGCTCTCCCTCGGGCGAACCGAGATAGTCATAGGCGTCCTTGGCCGCATTGCAGACGACCAGCGCCTGCGGATCGGCAAGGCCGATATCCTCGACCGCCATGCGCACCAGCCTCCGACCGAGATAAAGCGGATCCTCCCCGGCATCGAACATACGGCAGAGATAATAGAGCGCTGCGTCGGGATCCGAGCCGCGCACCGATTTGTGCAGCGCCGAGATCAGATTGTAGTGACCGTCCTGGCCCTTGTCATAGACCGGCGCCCGCCGCTGGACGATCTCCTGGACGGCGGCGGCGTCAAAGACCTCGCCCTTGCGCGCCGCGCGCCAGACTTCCTCCGCCAGCGTCAGCACGGCCCGGCCATCGCCATCCGCCATGCGCACGAGGCTGGCGCGGGCATCCGAATCGAGCGGCAGCGCCCTGCCCTCGGTCTGCTCGGCCCGGACGAGCAGTTCGGCAAGGCTTGATTCGTCATGCGACTTGAACGTCAGCACACGGGCGCGGGACAAAAGAGCGGCATTGAGTTCGAAGGACGGATTTTCGGTCGTGGCGCCGACCAGAATGACCGTGCCGTCTTCCATGACCGGCAGAAAACTGTCCTGCTGGGCCCGGTTGAAGCGATGGATCTCGTCGACAAAAAGAAGCGTCTGGCGGCCGGACATGCGCCGGGCGCGGGCGCCCTCGAAAACGCGCTTTAGATCGGCGACACCGGAGAAGATCGCCGAAATCTGTTCGAAGGCAAGACCGGCCTCCCCTGAAAGCAGCCGTGCCACTGTCGTCTTGCCGGTTCCAGGCGGCCCCCAGAAGATCATCGAGCCAAGCGACCCGGACGCGATCATGCGCGCCAGGACGCCGTCCTCGCCGGTCAGATGCATCTGGCCCGTCACCTCTGCCAGCGTGCGCGGCCGAAGCCGGTCGGCGAGAGGCCGTTTTGCTTCCATGCCCGGCGGTTCGCTCGCCGCGAAGAGGTCGCTCACCGGAAGAACTGCCGGATGCGCTGGCCGTTGCGCTCGATCTCGACGCGCCAGAGCGAGGGATCGGCGCCGACAACCGTCTCCAGGGTTGCCGAGGAATCAATATCCGTGCCGTTCACTTTGAGGATGATGTCCTTCGGTTCGAAACCGACGCGCGCGGCCGGCGAGCCGCGATTGATCTGGGTGATGACCACGCCTTGCGCGGATGTCGGCATGCGCAATTCGTCGGCGAGGCGCGGCGAAAGATTGGCGACGACAGCGCCCGCGAAGGGGTTGCGCCCCTCAACAAGCCGCTCATCCCGCGGCGAGGTTTCCGGCGCCCGGGCGAGCGTCATCGTCAGGTTGCGCTGCTCGCCATTGTCGCTGACGGTCAGCTGCGCGTCATGGCCGATACCGACGGTCGTCAGGCGGTAGCCGAGCGCGTCGGGATGTTCGACGGAGATGCCGTTGACGGCTGTGATCACCTGTCCGGGCTTGATGCCTGCCTTGTCGGCCGGGCCGCCTTCAACGACCGCACTCACCAGGGCACCGCGGGCGCGGTCGAGCCCCAGGGCTTCGGCGACTTCCGATGTCACCGGCTCGAAACTTGCGCCGATATAGGGGCGGATGAAGCTTCCATTGCCGCCTTCAGCGGAGGCAACGAAGACCTTGACCAGATTGGCCGGGATCGCAAAACCGACGCCGTTCGACCCGCCGCCGCGCGAGAAGATTGCGGTATTGATGCCGATCAGCTGGCCGTCCATGTTGATCAGGCCGCCGCCGGAATTGCCGGGATTGATCGCCGCATCCGTCTGGATGAAGAAGCCGAAATCACCGCTGCTCACCTGGTTGCGCGCCAGCGCCGAGACGATACCGCTGGTGACCGTCTGGCCGACACCGAACGGGTTGCCGATCGCCAGCACCAGATCGCCGACCTCGACCGCATCCGAATCACCGATCGGGACGGTTTCGAACGGCCCCTCGGACTGGATCTTGAGCACGGCGAGGTCCAGGCGTTCGTCCTTCAGGATGACCTTGCTTTCGAACTCGCGGCCGTCGGCCAGCGCCACCTTGATATCGTCCGCGCCCTCGATGACGTGGTTGTTGGTGACGACAATGCCATTCGGCCCGACGATCACGCCGGAGCCAAGCGACGACTGCTTTTCCGACCGGTTGGGCATCCGCTGCCCGAAGAACTGCTCGAAGAAGGGATCGTCTGCAAAGGGCGAGCGGCTCTCGACGGTTTTCTCCGCATAGACATTGACCACCGCATTGGCCGTCTGCTTGACGAGCGGTGAGAAGGACAGCTGCATTTCGGTGCGGCTCTGCGGGATGGTCTTGGTCGCCGCCGACGGTGTCGTCACGGATCCAGTGGTTATTCTTTCAATGCCATCGGGAGCACCCTGTCCGGCAAAGCCGAAATGGACGGCACCTACGGCAAGCGACAGCGCTGCGATACCGGAAAGAACAAAAAGGCGAGGCGTGCGAAACAAGCGTGTCATGCTGTCAAAATCCTGCGGCGGGAGACAAGAGATAGGACGTCAGGCTTAAAAAGCAAAGACGGCGGAAGCGTGAAAACCGCAAGCATGCGACCCGAACATCCGCACACTCGGTGCCGAACGTAAACCTGACCCAAAACGCAGAACAGCCGGGCGTTACCACCCGGCTGTTCTGATATTCCGGCGGACCGGAAAGGCTATTAAGCCGCTTCGGCAGCTTCTGCTTCGGCAGCAACGCGTGCGATGTCCTTGGCGCCCTTGGCCGAGGTGTCGCGATCGACGAATTCAATGACGGCGAGAGCCGCATTGTCGCCGTGACGGAAGCCGGCCTTCATGATGCGAAGGTAGCCGCCATTGCGGGTTGCGTAACGGGTTGCGATGGCATCGAACAGCTTGCCGACGACAGCAACGTCGCGGATCTGCGAGATGGCCTGACGACGGGCATGAAGGTCACCCTTCTTGCCGAGCGTGACGAGCTTTTCAACGATCGGACGGATTTCCTTTGCCTTCGGCAAAGTCGTGACGATCTGCTCATGTTCGATGAGCGAAGCAGCCATGTTGGCAAACATTGCCTTACGGTGGCTGGCGGTCCGGTTCAGCTTGCGGCCGGCTTTCTGGTGGCGCATGGCTATTCTCCTTTAATGCAGGTTCCCTTGTTCTCTGGGCCTGCCGTTTCCTGGCACATACAGGTATTTAAACCTGCTGTTTGACGGGGAAAGGCAGAGGGTTAACCTGCCTTTGCTGTTCTTAATACTGGTCTTCGTAACGCTTTGCGAGATCTTCGATGTTCTCTGGCGGCCATGCGGGCACTTCCATGCCGAGATGCAGGCCCATGGAAGCGAGAACTTCCTTGATTTCGTTCAGCGACTTGCGGCCGAAGTTCGGAGTGCGAAGCATTTCGGCTTCGGTCTTCTGAATGAGGTCGCCGATATAGACGATGTTGTCGTTCTTCAGGCAGTTCGCCGAACGGACGGAAAGTTCCAGTTCGTCGACCTTCTTGAGAAGCGCCGGGTTGAACGCCAGTTCGGTAACGGCTTCTTCTTCGGCTTCCTTCTGCGGCTCGTCGAAATTGACGAAAACGCCGAGCTGGTCCTGAAGGATGCGGGCCGCGAAGGCAACTGCATCTTCACCGGTGACCGAACCATCGGTCTCGATCGTCATCGACAGCTTGTCGTAGTCGAGAACCTGGCCTTCGCGGGTGTTTTCCACCTTGTAGGACACTTTCTTGACCGGCGAATACAGGCTGTCGACCGGGATGAGGCCGATCGGTGCATCTTCCGAACGGTTGCGATCGGCCGGGACATAGCCCTTGCCGTTGCTGACCGTGAATTCCATGCGGATTTCCGCGCCTTCGTCGAGGGTGCAGATCACATGGTTCGGGTTGAGGATCTCGATGTCGCCAACCGTCTGGATGTCACCAGCCGTCACGACGCCCGGACCCTGCTTGCGCACGACCATGCGCTTGGAATCATCGCCGTCCATCTTGATGGCGATTTCCTTGATGTTCAGCACGATATCGGTCACGTCCTCGCGAACGCCCGGGATCGAGGAGAACTCATGCAGAACGCCGTCGATCTGCACCGCCGTCACGGCAGCACCGCGCAGCGAAGACAGCAGAACGCGGCGAAGCGCGTTGCCAAGCGTCAGGCCAAAGCCACGCTCAAGCGGCTCGGCAACAAGGCTGACCTTGGTGCGGCCGGAAGAGGTGAACTCGACCTTGTTCGGCTTGATCAGTTCCTGCCAGTTTTTCTGAATCATATGTGTTTGCCTTCCGTTCGTTGCCACCATCCAATCGTGGCAACCGAGCCTTGAAGCGCCGGCAGGGACCATGTCCCTGCCGGCTTGACGGATTATGCGATTAAACGCGACGCTTCTTGCGCGGGCGGCAACCGTTGTGCGGGATCGGGGTCACGTCACGGATCGACGTGATCATGAAGCCGGCAGCCTGCAGCGCGCGCAGAGCCGATTCACGGCCGGAACCCGGACCGCAAACTTCGACTTCGAGCGTCTTCATGCCGTGTTCCTGAGCCTTCTTGGCCGCATCTTCGGCAGCCATCTGGGCTGCGAACGGGGTCGACTTGCGCGAGCCCTTGAAGCCCTTGGCGCCAGCCGAGGACCAGGCAATCGCGTTGCCCTGTGCATCGGTGATGGTGATCATCGTGTTGTTGAACGACGAATTGACGTGGGCGACGCCCGTCGAAATGTTTTTCCGCTCGCGACGGCGAACGCGTGTGGCTTCCTTGGCCATGGTATACCTTTCGTTGATCTCTGCACCGCCGTAGTTCCAGCGGCTCCACCGGGAGAGACAAGCGCCCTTCCCTGAATGTCAAAAATGCGCAGCCGGGGTGTACCCTGTTGCGCGGCGATATCGTCACTGCCGTTATTCCAGCAGCTCCACCGGACGGGCACTCAAAGCGCCTGTCCGAAACTACAAAAGAGGCCGGCGACGGGCGCCAGCCTCGAGCACTTCCTTTTCAGGAAATTACTTCTTCTTACCGGCGATCGCCTTTGCCGGACCCTTACGGGTGCGGGCATTGGTGTGCGTACGCTGGCCACGAACCGGCAGCGAACGACGATGGCGCAGGCCGCGGTAGCAGCCCAGATCCATCAGACGCTTGATGTTCATCGAGGTTTCGCGGCGAAGATCGCCCTCTACCTGATAATCACGGTCGATTGCTTCGCGGATCTGAAGAACTTCAGCATCCGTCAGTTGGTGCACACGACGTTCAGCCGGAATACCGACCTTCTCGACGATTTCCTGTGCGAATTTCGCTCCGATCCCGTGAATATAACGCAGCGCAATTACTACGCGCTTGCTCGTCGGGATGTTGACGCCAGCGATACGTGCCACGCCTGTTCTCCTTGCCTACCAGTTGCCATCCGGCAATAGGTGCTTCGTTGTGCCACTCCGAAAAGCAGCCTGTGAAAGTGATGTTCGGGACACGTAAAAAACGACCGCGCCCGAACTTCGTTACCCGAAATCCGCGCCGATCGCTTGCTTGTCGCGAGTTAGCGCGGTCTTTGAAGGAAAAGGCCGAGAAAGTCAACTCCCCGGCCATTCCTTTTTAGGCGTCGGCGGAAGCCGAAGCCAGTATTCTGTTGATATCGGCAGTGACCGTTTCAACCGATGCCATACCGTCAACCGTCCGAAGCTGCCCGGTGGAGGCATAGTGATCCGACAGCGGCGCCGTCTTCTCGCGATATTCCACCAAACGCTTCTTGACTGCTTCCGGATTGTCGTCGGAACGGACCTTGCCGCCTGCAGCCAGCGTCTCCGTAACCCGATTCTCGATCCGGCGCACCAGGGCATTTTCATCGACCTTCAACTCGATGACAGCATCGAGCTTGAGGCCCTTGCTCTCCAGCATTGCGGCCAGTGCCACAGCCTGGGGAACAGTCCGGGGATAACCGTCGAGGATGAACCCCTTGGCGCATTCCGGCGAATCGATCTTGTTGGAGACGATCTCATTGACGATCTCGTCAGACACCAGCTGGCCGGCATCCATGACAGCCTTTGCCCGCTTGCCAACATCGCTCTGTGCGGCAACAGCCGCACGCAGCATGTCGCCGGTGGAGAGCTGAGGAATGTCGTAGGCTTCCGTCAGAAGCTTGGCCTGCGTCCCCTTGCCGGCCCCAGGCGGTCCCAAAAATATAAGTCTCATCGTCCCCTCTTCCCTCCACGCAGCTTTGATTTCTTGATCAGCCCCTCATACTGCTGGGCAATCAGGTGACCCTGTATCTGTGCTACAGTATCAAGGGTGACGCTGACAACAATCAAAAGCGACGTACCACCAAGGTAGAACGGCACACCTGTCTGTGCGATCATCACTTCGGGAAGAATGCAGACGAACATCAGGTACAGCGCGCCGATCACCGTGATGCGGGTCAGGACGTAATCAATGTATTCGGCGGTGCGCTCGCCCGGCCGGATGCCGAGGATGAAGCCGCCGTGCTTCTTCAGATTGTCGGCCGTATCCTTCGGGTTGAAGACGATTGCCGTGTAGAAGAAGGCGAAGAAGGCGATCATGCCGCCGTAAAGCAGCATGTAGAGCGGCTGGCCGTGGCCCAGCGCCGCGACGATCGTCGTCGCCCAGCCTGGCAGGCTGGACGTGTTCGCAAAGCCTGCAATGCGTTGCCGGCAAAAGCAGCAGCGACGATGCGAAGATGGCAGGGATAACACCGGCGGTGTTCAGCTTCAGCGGCAGGTGCGAGGTATCGCCCTGGAACATCTTGTTGCCGACCTGTCGCTTCGGATACTGGATCAGCAGCCGGCGCTGTGCGCGCTCGACGAACACGATCAGCGCGATGACGCCGACGACCATGACGATGATGGCGAGAATCAGCGGCGTCGACAAAGCGCCTGTACGGCCGAGTTCGAGCGTGCTGGCCAGTGCTGTCGGCAGATGCGCAACGATACCGGCGAAGATGATCAGCGAAATGCCGTTGCCGATGCCGCGCGAGGTGATCTGCTCGCCCAGCCACATCAGGAACATGGTGCCGCCGAGCAGCGAGATGACCGTGGAAATGCGGAAGAACCAGCCCGGATCGACGACGAGCCCGCTGCCGCTTTCAAGACCGACCGCGATGCCATAGGCCTGCATCGTGCCGAGCAGCACGGTGCCGTAGCGGGTGTACTGGTTGATGACCTTGCGGCCCTGCTCGCCTTCCTTCTTCAGCTGCTCAAGCGAAGGCACAACCGATGTCATCAGCTGGACGATGATGGAGGCGGAGATATAGGGCATGATGCCGAGGGCGAAGATCGCCATGCGCTCGACGGCGCCGCCCGAAAACATGTTGAAAAGGCCGAGGATGCCGCCGCTCTGGCCCTGGAAGGCCTGGGCAAAGGCTTCCGGGTTGAGACCGGGAAGCGGAATATAGGTTCCGAGCCGATAAACCAGGAGCGCGCCGAGCGTGAACCAGAGGCGCTTTTTCAGATCTTCCGCCTTGGCGAAAGTCGAAAAATTCAGGTTGGAGGCGAGCTGTTCCGCTGCAGAAGCCATGCAATTCTCCGCGTAACCAATCTTGGAACCCGCGGTGTAACCCGGTCAGCTCCGGTAGAGGTTATGTTCTGTGTGTGAAAACCGGCTTGGAAAGACTGCAGCTGCAATCATATGCCTCACCTGGCTCCCGTTAATGTCGGTGCCCTGAAGCGGGCACGCAATCCGTGAGGCTCTCATATGGGAGCAAAACCGCCCGGTGTGAAGCACCCCGGGCGGCCTATCGGTAAACTATTATTCAGCAGCGCCCGAAAGCAGCTTGATCGAACCGCCAGCCTTTTCGATCTTTTCGATCGCAGGCTTGGAGGCGCCGGCAACTTCGATCGTTACCTTTGCCGTCAGTTCGCCATCGGCCAGAACGCGAACGCCGTCCTTGGCACGGCGGATAACGCGGGCTGCCTGGAGGGCAGCTGCATCGATGGTCTTGGAAGCATCAAGCTTCTTCGCATCGATGGCGGTCTGGATGCGGCCGAGCGACACGACAACAAAATCCGAACGGAAGATGTTGTTGAAGCCGCGCTTCGGCAGACGGCGGTAGATTGGCATCTGGCCGCCTTCAAAGCCGTTGATGGCGACGCCGGAGCGTGCCTTCTGACCCTTCACACCGCGACCGGCAGTCTTGCCGGAGCCGGAGCCGATACCGCGACCGAGACGCTTGCGGTTCTTGGTAGAACCTTCATTGTCCTTGATTTCATTCAGTTTCATGACTGTTTCCCCCTCACTTCTCGTCGACGACGCGAACGAGGTGCTGGACGGCACGGATCATGCCACGAACGGAAGGCGTATCTTCCAGCGTGCGAACCCGGTGCATCTTGTTCAGTCCGAGACCGATCAGCGTCTGGCGCTGAACGTTCGGACGACGAATGGGGCTACCGATCTGTTCGACGGTAACCGTTGCCTTTTCAGACACTGTGGTTGCTTTCTTGGCCATTGTTCAGGCTCCCTTATTCTTCGGAAGCAACGCCGGCGGACGCACGACGGGCCTGCAGCGTGGCAAACTTCATGCCGCGCTGTGCCGCGATGTCCTTCGGGTGCATCTGGTTCTTGAGGGCGTCGAACGTGGCGCGAATCATGTTGTACGGGTTGGAAGAACCCGTCGACTTCGCAACAACGTCGTGCATGCCGAGCGTTTCGAAAACAGCGCGCATCGGACCACCGGCGATGATGCCGGTACCAGCCTTGGCAGCACGCAGCAGAACCTTGCCGGCGCCGTGACGGCCGTGGACGTCGTGATGCAGCGTGCGGCCCGAGCGCAGCGGAACGAAGATCAGTTCGCGCTTGGCGGCTTCGGTAGCCTTGCGGATCGCTTCCGGCACTTCACGTGCCTTGCCGTGACCAAAGCCAACGCGGCCCTTCTGGTCGCCGACGACGACGAGCGCAGCAAAGCCGAAGCGACGGCCGCCCTTGACGACCTTTGCGACGCGGTTGATTGCGACGAGCTTATCGACGAATTCGCTGTCGCGCTCCTCACGGTTCTGGCGATCGTCGCGAGAACCTCTTTTTCTTGTGCCATTGTCCTTTTCCTTTTTCTTTTCCGGGTGCAATCGGCAGATTGACAAAAAGTCGCCCCGCCCCCTTTTCAGGAAGCGGAAGCGACGCGCTTATAAAAGCGGTTCGATGATCTGTCCAGACAAGCCCGGGCAGATATCATCTTAAAGTCCAAAGCGACCTTCGCGCGTTCCTCTGGAACGCACAGGGCTTTAGAAGTTCAGGCCACCCTCGCGGGCTGCCTCGGCGAGCGCCTTGACGCGGCCGTGATAGATGAAGGCGCCACGATCAAAGACAACGTCCTTGATGCCGGCCTTCGAAGCGCGCTCTGCGAGGAGCTTGCCAACGGCGGCTGCTGCCGCCGTGTCGGCGCCCGTCTTCAAAGACGTGCGCAGATCGGTGTCGAGTGTCGAGGCAGACGCAATGGTCTTGCCTGCAACATCGTCGATAACCTGTGCGTAGATGTTCTTCGACGAGCGATGAACCGACAGGCGAAGACGGCCATTGGCCACCTTCTTAACTTGGCGGCGCACGCGGCTGGCGCGGCGCACAAGAGTTCTCTTTCCTTGTAGCCATTTCGCGTGCTCCTTACTTCTTCTTGCCTTCTTTGCGGACAATCCGCTCGCCGGCATACTTGACGCCCTTGCCCTTGTAGGGCTCGGGGCCACGGTATTCGCGGATTTCCGCGGCGACCTGGCCGACCTGCTGCTTGTTGATGCCGGTGATGACGATTTCCGTCGGCTTCGGCACAGCAATGGAGATGCCTTCCGGCGTCTGATAGACGACGTCGTGGCTGAAACCGAGGGCCAGCTGCAGGTTCTTGCCCTGCAGAGCCGCACGATAGCCGACGCCGTTGATTTCGAGCTTGCGCTCGTAACCGTCCTTGACGCCCTTGAAGATGTTTTCGATCATGGTGCGGGACATGCCCCACTTGGAACGAGCATTCTTCGACTGGTCAACCGGGGTCACGGAGACCGCGTTGTTATCTTCCAGCTTAACGAGCACTTCGTCATTTGCGACGAAGAAGAGTTCGCCCTTCGGGCCCTTGGCAGTCACTTTCTGGCCATCAATCGTAGCCGTGACACCTGCAGGAACCGGAACGGGTTTCTTACCGATACGAGACATTGTTCAACCTGTCTGTCCGTTATGGAGGTCACTGCACCGTATTAGAATACGGAGCAGAGAACCTCACCGCCAACGTTCTGTTCACGTGCCTGGTGATCGGCCATCACACCCTTCGGAGTCGAAAGGATAGTGATACCGAGACCGTTCGCGACCTGCGGAATGGACTTCACCGAGACATAAACTCGGCGGCCCGGCTTGGATACGCGGCCGATCTCACGGATCACCGACGCACCTTCGTAGTACTTCAGTTCGATGTTGATCTCGGCCTTGCCGTTACCAAATTCGACTTCGGAGTATCCACGGATGTAACCTTCAGCCTGAAGGACATCCAGAACGCGCGCGCGCAGCTTGGAAGCCGGGGTCGAAACGACCGACTTGCGGCGTGCAGCGCCGTTACGGATACGTGTGAGCATATCGCCCAGCGGATCTGTCATTGCCATGTGCCCGTCTCCTTACCAGCTCGACTTGACAATGCCCGGCACCTTGCCGAAATTGCCCAGTTCGCGAAGCGCAATACGCGACATCTTGAGTTTGCGATAATATGCGCGCGGACGACCGGTGACTTCGCAGCGGTTGCGAATGCGGGTCTTCGACCCATCACGCGGAAGGCTGGCCAGCTTCAGGGTTGCCTTGAACCGCTCTTCGATCGGAAGAGACTGGTTCATGATGATTGCCTTCAGGGCAGCGCGCTTGGACGCGTCCTGTGCAACCGACTTACGGCGGCGGTTGTTCTTTTCAACTGCGCTCGTTTTCGCCATTAAACTTTATCCTTCTGCTTGTCGTTACGGCTTACTGGCGGAACGGGAAGTTGAACTCTGTGAGCAGAGCGCGTGCTTCGTCGTCGTTGGTTGCCGTCGTGCAAACGATGATGTCCATGCCCCACATCTGATCAACCTTGTCGTAGTTGATCTCCGGGAACACAATGTGCTCCTTGATGCCCATGGCGAAGTTGCCACGGCCGTCAAAGCTTTTCGGATTCAGGCCGCGGAAGTCGCGAACGCGCGGAAGCGCGATGTTGATCAGGCGGTCCAGGAATTCATACATGCGAGCGCCGCGCAGGGTAACCTTGGCGCCGATCGGCATGTCTTCGCGCAGCTTGAAGCCGGCGATCGAAGTGCGTGCGCGGGTGATGACAGGCTTCTGGCCGGCGATCATCGCGAGGTCGGCAGCTGCGACCGAAGGCTTCTTGGAATCGGCAGTCGATTCGCCAACGCCCATGTTGATGACGATCTTGTCGAGGCGCGGGATCTGCATGACGTTGGAATAGGAGAACTTCTCCTGCATCGCCTTCGAGATACGCTCGACATAGGCCGTCTTCAGACGGGGTTCATACTTCTTGGTGTCAGCCATCGATCACTTCTCCCGAACGCTTGGCCACGCGGACCTTCTTGCCGTCCTCAAGAACCTTGAAGCCGACGCGGGTCGGCTTGCCGTCCTTGTCTGCAACCGCGAGGTTGGACAGGTGAATGGAGGCTTCCTTGTTGATGATGCCGGCTTCCTGTGCCTGGGTCTGGCGCTGGTGACGCTTCACCATGTTCACGCCACGCACAACGGCACGGTCTTCCTTTGGCATCACTTGAATGACTTCACCGGAACGACCCTTGTCCTTGCCGGTAAGTACGACGACCTTGTCGCCCTTGCGAATCTTTTGCATCTCTATAGCTCCTTACAGCACTTCTGGAGCCAGCGAGATGATCTTCATGTGGTTCTTGGCGCGAAGTTCGCGCGGAACCGGTCCGAAGATACGGGTGCCGATCGGCTCTTTCTTGTTGTCGATAAGAACAGCTGCGTTGTTATCGAAACGGATGACGCTGCCGTCCGGACGACGGATGTCTTTTGCGGTGCGCACGACAACCGCCTTCATCACGTCACCCTTCTTGACGCGGCCCCGCGGGATCGCTTCCTTGATCGAAACGACAATAATGTCGCCGACCGAAGCGTACTTGCGCTTGGAGCCGCCCAGCACCTTGATGCACATGACACGACGTGCGCCGGAATTATCCGCCACGTCGAGGTTTGTTTGCATCTGAATCATGTCAGGTCGCCTTCTTGTTGTGACCGGACCGGTTGGGCCCACTCCTTCAGATGGAGGGCCCCCTGTTCCAGCTTCTGAAATTTCTGTCTTGGCGCGGGATCGATCGTGCCAGGGTGGTTTCCTGAAAACAGGACCTTCCGTGCGCTAAAGCAAAAGAACGCCCGAAGTGCGAGCGTTCTTGTGCTGCTTCATACAGATTTTCGCGCCCGGCGCAAGGGCCAGACGCGGATCACCTGTAAAATTAAGCCTGGGCGGAAACGACCGTCCAGGTCTTGTCCTTGGAGATCGGGGCGCATTCCTGAATGGAAACGGCGTCGCCGACCTTGTACTGATTGTTTTCGTCATGCGCCTTGTACTTCTTGGACCGGCGAACGGTCTTCTGGAAGATCGGGTGCGCAAAGCGGCGCTCGACGAGAACCACTACGGTCTTGTCGTTCTTGTCGCTGACGACGGTGCCCTGCAGAATGCGTTTTGGCATATTCTTAGTTCCTTAAGCCTTGGCTTCTGCCGCCTTCTGGCGGGCAATGGTTTTGACGCGCGCAATGTCCTTGCGGACTTCATTGATGCGCGACGACTTTTCGAGCTGACCGGTGGCCTTCTGGAAGCGCAGGTTGAACTGCTCCTTCTTCAGGCTTGGCAAGCTGTTCGTTGAGCTGATCGGCGCTAAGTGCGCGAACGTCGGTGGCTTTCATGGGCTTAACTCCTTACTCTGCAATGCGCTGAACGAAGCGCGTCTTGACAGAGAGTTTCGCAGCACCAAGGCGAAGAGCCTCACGGGCGAGTTCTTCGCTGACGCCGTCGATTTCGAACATCATTCGGCCTGGCTTGACCTTGCAAGCCCAATATTCGACCGAACCCTTACCTTTACCCATACGCACTTCGGTCGGCTTGGCCGTAACCGGAACGTCTGGGAATACACGGATCCACACGCGACCGGCGCGCTTCATGTGACGCGTGATCGCGCGGCGGGCCGCTTCGATCTCGCGCGCATTGACGCGATTCGGTTCCTGAGACTTCAGGCCGAACTCGCCGAATGCGAGGTCGGAACCGCCCTTGGCGACGCCCTTGATGCGTCCCTTGAACTGCTTGCGGTATTTAGTACGCTTTGGCTGCAACATTTTTTTAATTCTCCGATATCGGCTGCCAGGTGCGCTGTTTAAGCGTTTTCGCGACGGCGGTTGTTGGAAGCAGCACCCTGTGCATCATTTTCGGATGCGCGGCGCTCGGAAGCCATCGGATCATGCTCAAGGATTTCGCCCTTGAAGATCCAGACCTTGATACCGCAGATGCCGAAAGCAGTCTTGGCTTCGGCAACACCGTAGTCGATGTCGGCGCGCAGCGTGTGCAACGGCACGCGACCTTCGCGATACCATTCCGTACGAGCGATTTCAGCGCCGCCGAGACGGCCGCCGCAGGTGATCTTGATGCCTTCTGCGCCGAGACGCATGGCCGACTGAACAGCACGCTTCATCGCACGACGGAAAGCCACGCGGCGTTCGAGCTGCTGGGCAATGCCCTGGGCAACGAGCGTCGAGTCGAGTTCCGGCTTGCGCACTTCAACGATGTTGAGGTGCGTTTCCGACTTCGTCATCTCGGCGATCTTCTTGCGCAGCTTTTCGATGTCTGCGCCCTTCTTGCCGATGATGAGACCCGGACGAGCCGAGTGGATCGTGACGCGGCACTTCTTGTGCGGACGCTCGATGACAACCTTGGCGATGCCGGCCTGCTTCAGCTCTTCCATGATGAAAGCGCGGATCTTCAGGTCTTCGTGCAGCAGCTGACCGTATTCGGCATTGTCCGCGAACCAGCGGCTATCCCATGTACGGTTGATGCCGAGGCGGAAACCGATTGGATTGATCTTCTGACCCATTATGCGGCCTCCCCTTTGGCTTCGACTTCACGAACAACGATCGTCAAGTGCGAGAACGGCTTTTCGATGCGCGATGCGCGACCGCGGCCACGGGCGTGGAAACGCTTCATGGTGATCGACTTGCCAACATATGCCTCGGCGACGATCAAGCTGTCGACGTCGAGATCGTGGTTGTTCTCGGCGTTTGCAATGGCGGACTGGAGGGTCTTCTTGACCGTGTCCGAGATGCGCTTGCGCGAGAATTCCAGTTCGGCCAGAGCGCGTTCAACCTTCTTGCCGCGGATCATCGCAGCGACCAGGTTGAGCTTCTGGGGGCTGACGCGGATCGTGCGCGCGATGGCCTGCGCTTCATTATCCTTCAGCCGGCGTTCGGCTTTTGCCTTGCCCATGATTACTTCCTCTTTGCCTTCTTGTCCGCACCGTGACCGTAGTAGGTCCGGGTCGGCGAGAATTCGCCGAACTTGTGACCAACCATGTCTTCGTTGACGGAGACCGGGATATGCTTGCTGCCGTTGTAGACGCCGAACGTGAGACCGACGAACTGCGGCAGGATGGTGGAGCGACGGCTCCACATCTTGATCACTTCGTTACGACCGCCTTCACGAACCTTCTCAGCCTTCTTGAGAAGATAGCCGTCAACAAACGGACCTTTCCATACTGAACGAGCCATTGGAGACTTCCTCTCTTACTTCTTACGCTGATGACGCGAGCGCATGATGAACTTGTCTGTCGACTTGTTCGAGCGCGTGCGCTTGCCCTTGGTGGGCTTGCCCCAGGGCGATACCGGATGACGGCCACCCGAGGTACGGCCTTCACCACCGCCGTGCGGATGGTCAACAGGGTTCATGACGACGCCGCGAACGTGAGGCATCTTACCGCGCCAACGCGAACGACCAGCCTTGCCGTCGTTGATGTTGCCGTGATCGGGGTTCGATACAGCACCGATCGTTGCAAGGCAGGAGCCGTGCACGAGGCGCTGTTCGCCCGAGTTGAGGCGAAGGATCGCCATGCCCTGGTCACGACCGACCAGCTGCACATAGGCGCCTGCCGAACGGGCGATCTGGCCACCCTTGCCCGGCTTCATCTCGACGTTGTGGACGATCGAACCAACCGGCATGTACTGCAGCGGCATGGTGTTGCCCGGCTTGACGTCGACAGCCTTTTCGGAAGCGATGACCTTGTCGCCGGCAGCAAGACGCTGCGGAGCGATGATGTAGGCCTGTTCGCCGTCCGCATAGGTGATCAGCGCAATGAAGGCTGTACGGTTCGGGTCGTATTCGAGACGCTGTACGGTGCCTTCAATGTCGAACTTGCGACGCTTGAAGTCGACCAGACGGTAAGTCCGCTTGTGACCGCCACCCTGGAAGCGCACCGTGATGCGACCGAGGTTGTTGCGACCACCCTTGGACGAGAGACCTTCGGTCAGCGACTTGACCGGCTTGCCCTTGTGAAGGCCGGACCGGTCGACGATGACCAGCTGACGCTGGCTTGGTGTCGTCGGATTGAAACTTTTCAATGCCATTTTCTTGTTCCCTTTTGGGTCTGTACCCGGGGTTTGTAACCGCGCTGGGTCTAACCTTTAGAGGCCGGTGGAGACGTCGATCGACTGACCGTCAGCAAGTGTGACAATCGCCTTCTTGACATCCTTCTGCTTGCCGACAAATCCGCGGAAGCGCTTGGTCTTGCCCTTGCGAACCAGCGTGTTCACGGCCAGAACCTTGACCCCGAACAGAGCTTCGATGGCAGCCTTGATTTCCGGCTTCGATGCAGTCTTGGCGACGTTGAAGACGATCTGGTTGTGCTCGGAGACCAGCGTCGACTTTTCGGTGATCGATGGTGATACGATCACATCATAGTGGCGAAGATCCGTCATTTGAACCGCTCCTCGAGGGCTTCAACCGCAGCCTTGGAAAGCACGAGCTTGCCACGACGCAGGATGTCGTAAACATTGATGCCCTGAACCGGAAGAACGTCCACATTCGGAATGTTCTGGGTCGCGAGCTTGAAATTGTTGTCCAGCTCGGCGCCGCCGATGAACAAAGCGTTGGTCAGGCCCATCGAGGCGAAAGCGCCGGTCAGAACCTTGGTCTTGGCTTCGGTCGCGACCAGATCGTCGATGATGATCAGCTCTTCTGCACGAAGCTTGGCCGACAGCGCATGGCGCAGGCCAAGAGCGCGAACCTTCTTCGGCAGGTCGTGGGCATGGCTGCGAACAACCGGGCCGTGGGCCTTGCCGCCGCCGCGGAACTGCGGAGCGCGAGCCGAATGGTGACGAGCGCGGCCCGTACCCTTCTGCTTGAACATCTTGGCGCCGGTGCGAGCGATTTCCGCACGGGTCTTGGACTTGTGCGTGCCCTGCTGCTTCTTGGCGAGCTGCCAGCGAACGACGCGTGCGATGATGTCTTCACGCGGCTCGAGGCCGAAAATTGCGTCAGAAAGGGAGACCTTTCCAGCGTCTTTACCCTCAAGGGTGGTGACGGTGAGATCCATTATTCGGCTCCCTCGGTTACTGCAGTACGGAGTGCTGCGGGGCGCGGTGCGCTTTCCGGAATACCCGACTTGATGGCGTCGCGAACGACAATCCAGGAACCCTTGGAGCCGGGGACGGCGCCCTTGACGAGGATCAGACCGCGATCTTCATCGGTCGATACGACTTCGAGGTTCTGTGTGGTGATGCGGGTCTGACCCATGTGGCCAGCCATGCGCTTGCCCTTCCAGACGCGGCCCGGATCCTGGTTCGAACCAGTCGAACCATGCGAACGGTGCGAAACGGAAACGCCGTGCGTTGCACGAAGACCGCCGAAGTTATGGCGCTTCATGGCACCGGCAAAGCCCTTACCGACCGAAGTACCGGTCACGTCGACCAGCTGGCCGGCGATGAAGTGGCTTGCGGTGATTTCCGAACCGACATCGATCAGGTTGTCCGAGGAAACGCGGAATTCAACCAGCTTTGCCTTCGGCTCGACGCTTGCGGCGGCGAAATGGCCACGCATGGCCTTCGGCGTATTCTTGACCTTGGCTGTGCCAGCACCGAGCTGGACGGCCGTGTAGCCATTCTTGTCGTCTGTGCGCTGGGCCACCACCTGGCAGTTTTCCATCCGCAACACTGTTACCGGGATATGCTCCCCGGCGTCGTTATAGACGCGGGTCATACCCACTTTCTGTGCAATCACACCTGAACGCATTGGTTCATTCCTCTTGAGAGTTAGCGACGGGGAAAACCCCTCCGCATCTCTGGTTTAAGGTCTCCCTCTCCTCACCCGATCCAGTCTGGATCATCCGATCGAAGGGTCGCCCGTTTTTGGAAGCCGTTGGACCGAGATCCACGTACCTTCCTTGTTTTTAAAGCTTGATTTCCACATCAACGCCGGCAGCGAGATCGAGCTTCATCAGCGCGTCAACGGTCTGCGGAGTCGGATCCACGATATCGAGCAGACGCTTGTGCGTGCGCATCTCGAACTGTTCGCGGCTCTTCTTGTCGACGTGGGGCGAGCGGTTGACGGTAAATTTTTCAATCCGGGTCGGAAGCGGCACCGGGCCACGGACCGAAGCGCCAGTGCGCTTGGCCGTCGAAACGATTTCCCGCGTAGAAGCATCGAGAATCCGGTGATCAAACGCCTTGAGGCGGATGCGGATATTCTGGCCGTTCATTCGACTTGTCCTTGTTCTCTTTTGGGCGAAGGCCTCAACCGAGGCACTTCGTCGTTCGTTTCCGGGTGCTGATGCTTCAAAGAGCACAAAGAGCAAATCGCTCTCTGTCTTAAATCTGCAATTCGACCCGCCACATATACGGAAATAACGTCCGGCACAATGTCCGAACGCCTACGCAAGCGTGTTTTTTTCACGCTTCCGCCAATTCGAGAGGCATACGAGCGAATCGCATGCTTCGACCAACAAATGATCGAGGAAATGGCGCTTGTTCAGCGCCATTTCCTGGCGTCGATTACTCGACGATCGAGGCGACGATGCCGGCGCCGACGGTGCGGCCGCCTTCGCGGATCGCGAAGCGCAGCTTTTCTTCCATCGCGATCGGAACGATCAGTTCGACGGCAACCGTGACGTTGTCGCCAGGCATGACCATTTCCGTGCCTTCCGGAAGCGACACGATGCCGGTCACGTCCGTGGTGCGGAAGTAGAACTGCGGACGGTAGTTGGTGAAGAACGGCGTATGACGGCCGCCTTCTTCCTTCGTCAGGATGTAGGCTTCGGCCATGAACTTCTTGTGCGGCTTGACCGAACCCGGCTTGCACAGGATCTGGCCACGCTCGACGCCGTCACGGGTGACGCCGCGGATCAGCGCGCCGATGTTGTCGCCGGCCTGGCCCTGGTCGAGCAGCTTGCGGAACATTTCAACGCCGGTAACCGTCGTCTTGGTCGTCGGCGCGGATGCCGACGATTTCGACTTCTTCACCAACCTTGACGATGCCGCGCTCGACGCGACCGGTCACAACCGTACCACGGCCCGAGATCGAGAACACGTCTTCGATCGGCAGCAGGAACGGCAGGTCGATCGGACGCTCAGGCGTCGGGATGTAGGCGTCAACAGCAGCCATCAGCTCGCGGATCGCGTCTTCGCCGATCTTCTTGTCGCGAATCTTCGAGAGCGGCCAGAGCCGAACCCTTGATGATCGGAATGTCGTCGCCCGGGAAGTCGTAGGACGACAGAAGTTCGCGCACTTCCAGCTCGACGAGCTCGAGAAGTTCGGCGTCGTCAACCTGGTCGACCTTGTTGAGGAACACGACGATCGCGGGAACGCCAACCTGACGGGCGAGCAGGATGTGCTCGCGGGTCTGCGGCATCGGGCCGTCGGCAGCCGAGCAAACCAGGATCGCGCCGTCCATCTGCGCTGCACCGGTGATCATGTTCTTGACGTAGTCGGCGTGGCCGGGGCAGTCGACGTGGGCATAGTGACGGGCGGCCGTCTCATATTCGACGTGTGCCGTCGAGATGGTGATGCCGCGGGCCTTTTCTTCCGGCGCTGCGTCGATCTGGTCGTACGCCTTGAATTCGCCGAAATACTTCGTGATCGCTGCCGTCAGCGACGTCTTGCCATGGTCAACGTGGCCAATCGTGCCAATGTTGACGTGCGGCTTATTGCGCTCAAACTTGCTCTTTGCCATTTTCGGCTCTCCGTTTTCTGACCCCGCAAGGGGGTAACTCTATGTTTCTGTCAGCGGGCTGAGGGTATTCCGATCACTTCTGACCGGAATACTTCGCCTGGATTTCCTGTGCCACGTTCGACGGAACCGGCGAGTAGTGATCGAAGGTCATCGTGTACTGTGCACGGCCCTGGGACATCGAGCGCAGGTTGTCCACGTACTTGAACATGTTGGCGAGCGGCACGTTGGCATTGATGACAACGGCGATACCGCGCGCTTCCTGACCCTGGATCTGACCGCGACGCGAGTTCAGATCGCCGATCACGTCACCGACGTAATCTTCCGGCGTCACGACTTCGACCTTCATCATCGGCTCGAGCAGCTGTGCACCAGCCTTCTTGGCTGCTTCACGGAAGCAGGCACGGGACGCGATTTCGAAGGCGAGAACCGAGGAGTCAACGTCGTGGAAGGCACCGTCGATGAGGGTCGCCTTGACGCCGAGCATCGGGAAGCCAGCCAGCGGACCCGAAGACAGAACGCTTTCGATGCCCTTCTGGACGCCGGGGATGTATTCCTTCGGTACGGAACCACCAACGATCTTGGATTCGAACTTGAAGTCGTCGCCATCGGGATTCGGTTCGAAGACGATCTTGACGCGGGCGAACTGGCCGGTACCACCGGACTGCTTCTTGTGCGTGTAGTCTTCTTCGTGCTTGCGCGTGATCGATTCGCGGTAGGCAACCTGCGGCGCACCAACGGTGGCCTCGACCTTGAACTCGCGACGCATACGGTCAACGAGAATGTCGAGATGCAGTTCACCCATGCCGGCGATGATCGTCTGGCCGGATTCTTCATCCGTCTTGACGCGGAACGAAGGATCTTCAGCAGCCAGGCGGTTGAGCGCGAGGCCCATCTTTTCCTGGTCGCCCTTGGTCTTCGGCTCGATGGCGATCTGGATGACCGGCTCGGGGAATTCCATGCGCTCGAGGATAACCTGCTTCAGCGGATCGCAGAGCGTGTCGCCGGTGGTGGTTTCCTTGAGGCCTGCGAGAGCAACGATGTCGCCGGCAAAGGCTTCTTCGATGTCTTCACGGGAATTGGAATGCATCTGCAGCATGCGGCCGACGCGCTCGCGCTTTTCCTTGACCGTGTTCATGACCGACGTGCCCTTTTCGAGCTTGCCGGAATAGATACGGGCAAAGGTCAGCGAACCGACGAAGGGGTCGTTCATGATCTTGAAGGCGAGCATCGAAAGCGGCTCGTCATCGGACGCATGACGTTCGATTTCGGCTTCGGTCTTGACGTCGATGCCCTTGATCGACGGAATGTCGAGCGGCGACGGCAGGTAATCGCAACGGCGTCGAGCAGAGGCTGAACGCCCTTGTTCTTGAAGGCCGTACCGCAGAACATCGGGAGGAACTTCACGTCGATGGTGCCGCGGCGAACCAGTGCACGGATCTGATCATTGTCCGGCATGATGCCGTTCAGATAGTTTTCCATGGCTGTTTCGTCGATGTCGACGACAGTCTCGATCAGCAGTTCGCGGTATTCCGCGGCCTTTTCCTTCATGTCGTCAGGAATTTCGACAACGTCCCACTGGGCGCCGAGCTGTTCGTCGCGCCAGACGAGAGCGTTCATCTCGATCAGATCGATAACGCCCTTGAAGTCGCTTTCAGCGCCGATCGGCAGCTGCATGACAACCGGGATCGCACCGAGGCGCGACTTGATCATCGAAACCGAGCGATAGAAATCGGCGCCGGTCTTGTCCATCTTGTTGCAGAAGATCATGCGCGGAACATGATACTTCTCGGCCTGGCGCCAGACGGTTTCGGTCTGGGGCTCAACACCGGCGTTGGCATCGAGAAGCGCGATGGCACCGTCGAGAACGCGCAGCGAACGCTCGACTTCAATCGTGAAGTCGACGTGGCCGGGGGTGTCGATGATGTTGAAGCGGCGCATCTTGCCGTCGCGACCCTTCCAGTAGGTCGTCGTGGCAGCGGACGTGATGGTGATGCCGCGTTCCTGCTCCTGCTCCATCCAGTCCATCGTGGCGGCGCCGTCATGGACTTCGCCGATCTTGTGGGACTTGCCGGTGTAGTAGAGAATCCGCTCAGTGGTCGTGGTCTTGCCGGCGTCGATGTGCGCCATGATACCGAAATTGCGGTAGTCTTCGATTTTATATTCGCGAGCCATTATGGACTCCTTTCGAGACGTCTAGTTTCGGTTACCAGCGATAGTGCGAGAATGCACGGTTGGCGTCAGCCATCTTGTGCGTGTCTTCGCGCTTCTTCACGGCGCTGCCACGGTTGTTCGCGGCATCCATGAGTTCGCCGCAGAGGCGATCGATCATGGTCGTTTCGTTGCGCTTGCGCGCAGCCGTGATCAGCCAGCGAATGGCAAGAGCCTGACGGCGCTCCGGGCGAACATCGACCGGGACCTGGTAGGTCGCACCACCAACGCGGCGCGAACGCACTTCGACGTGCGGCGCGATGTTGTCGAGGGCCGAATGGAACACGGTGACCGGCTCCTGCTTCGGCTTTGCCTGGACCGCATCGAAAGCACCGTAGACGATGTTTTCAGCAACCGACTTCTTTCCATGAAGCATGATGGCATTCATGAACTTGGTAACAACGAGATCGCCGAACTTCGGGTCCGGATTGATCTCGCGCTTTTCTGCACTATGACGACGTGACATACGTTTTGTCTCTCAATTGTTAGCTGGCGCCTTAACACGCGGAGAACCTCGCGCAGCGCCTGATCGGAAAACCGAATTACTTCGGACGCTTAGCACCGTACTTCGAACGGCGCTGCTTGCGGTTCTTGACACCCTGGGTATCGAGAACACCACGGATGATGTGGTAGCGAACGCCCGGCAAGTCCTTGACGCGGCCGCCGCGGATCATGACCACGGAGTGTTCCTGAAGGTTGTGACCTTCGCCCGGAATGTAGCCGATGACTTCGAAGCCGTTGGTCAGGCGAATCTTGGCAACCTTACGCAGAGCCGAGTTCGGCTTCTTCGGGGTCGTTGTATAAACGCGGGTGCAAACGCCACGCTTCTGCGGGTTTTCCTGCAGGGCAGGAACCTTGTTGCGCTTTACCTGTGCCTGACGCGGCTTGCGGATCAGCTGGTTTACGGTAGGCATATAACCATCCCTTACAAATTCTGTCTCATTACCCTTACGGGCGGATCGATGCCGTCTCCGGCGGTTTCGAACGCTTGATAAATGCGCAAAACGAGGACCGATCCGCCTCTCGGCAGATGGCCCGCAAAAAAGCAGAGGACGCCATTAAGCGTCGTGCGTTCAGCATTTTGGTCGTCAGCGTGCGTTTTGGAACCTTGTTTGAGGCGAACTCCAGAACGTGTCGTTCCGAACTACCGGCCTCACATAGGCTCCGATGCGGCGGGGTGTACTGATTTAAGGGACTGTCGTCAAGGGCGATTTATAAATAATCTTGGCCCGGAGCGGCCCGCACCCCTGCAAAACAAGGCTTTCAAAGGCGTCGTGCACCGATTTGCACCCTGCCCCGAAGCGCTATCGCACCGCTATGCTTTGTCGTTAAAGAATCATAAATCAATTTCGTTTCGCTGGCAACGAACACGCCGGAGACAGAGAATCAGATGCATGCGCGAAACGATTCTGCTGCAGTGCATTTTTCTGGCGCACCGCATGCGAAATCCCTGTAACGTTCATTTGTCAAAATTTCGAAAGAGGATTGCTTCCATGCCTGCCACACCGGACAACGACAACGCCATCGACGGACCGATGGTCTTCATCATCATCGGCAAGGCCTATGAGCAGGACGGAGACAAGGAAGGCGTCGATATTCACGTGATGCTGCGTGCACCTGATGACGACACTGCAGTCCGCGAGGCGCTGAACGCGCTTGCCGAGGAAGGGTTTCTGGAAGCGGATCTCGACCAGATCGGCACGCTGGAAGACGTGCCGGACGAAGAACCCCATGCCTCCGCCTACAAGGGTGCGCTCACCGGCGAAGTCGCGATTATCCGTTTCGGGTGATATCCCGGTAAGCCAATAGATCTCTGCTGAATAGACAGACAATCAAAAAGCCGCCCGGATCGCTCCGGGCGGCTTTTTCAATTGTTGTTCGGAGGGCGGCAGCACCGCCCTCGCCTTTTCAAGCCTTACTCGGCTGCGGCACCTTCGGATGCCATGTCGGTCAGCATCGGCGTTGCAACGTCGGCGCCCGTTCCCTTGCGACGCTCTTCGAGGATCATCTCGTCGCGCGCCGTCGCGATGCGACGGATCTGGGTCATGGTGCCGCCGGTACCGGCCGGGATGAGACGGCCGACGATGACGTTTTCCTTCAGGCCCTGCAGGCCGTCGGTCTTGCCGGCGATCGCAGCTTCCGTGAGAACCTTGGTGGTTTCCTGGAAGGATGCGGCCGAGATGAACGACGGTGTCTGCAGCGACGCCTTGGTGATGCCGAGCAGAACCGGATCGCCGTAAGCCGGCTTCTTGCCCTGTTCGATCAGCTGATCGTTGACGTCATCGAGTTCGATGCGGTCCACGCTGTCGCCGACGATGTAGGTCGAGTCACCGGCGTCGGTGATTTCAACCTTCTGCAGCATCTGGCGAACGATCACCTCGATGTGCTTGTCGTTGATGACAACGCCCTGCAGGCGGTAGACTTCCTGGATTTCGTTGACGAGGTAGGAAGCAAGTGCCTCCACGCCCTTGATCGCCAGGATGTCGTGCGGTGCCGGGTTACCGTCGAGGATGTAGTCACCCTTTTCGATATAGTCGCCATCCTGAAGATGGAAGGGCTTGCCCTTCGGGATCAGGTATTCGACCGGCTCGACACCGTCTTCCGCCGGCTCGATCAGCACGCGACGCTTGTTCTTGTAGTCGCGGCCGAAGCGGATCGTACCATCGATTTCGGCGATGATCGCGTGATCCTTCGGACGGCGCGCTTCGAAGAGTTCGGCAACGCGCGGCAGACCGCCGGTGTGACCCCCTGAAGGCCCTGGAGCAAGAGTTCGAGGATGATTTCTTGCTCCGATTCACCGCGGTGCGCTGATCGCCCTGAAGTCGCTGGATGCGCTAAAGAAAGACGAGGAAGGCCGCACTCAGGTTATCCTTCGTGATTGTGATGACGATGATCTGTTTGTCAGTCGCCGTCACATAGCCAATGTGAAGCGCCGACTCAAGAAAGGATAGACCGTTTGGAAATTCGAATCGCCACACGCAAGAGTGAACTCGCACTGTGGCAGGCCAGGCATGTTGCCGGGAAGCTCCTGAAATTGCCGGAGGTATCGGGCGTGGCACTCGTACCGCTGTCGACTCGCGGGGATGAGATTCTGGACAAGAGCCTGCAGAAGATTGGCGGCAAGGGACTTTTCATCAAGGAGCTTGAGGTTGCCATGCAATCCGGCGACGCGGACATCGCCGTACATTCAATGAAAGACGTGCCCGCCGATATGCCGAACGGTTTCTGCATCGCAGCCGTTCTCGAACGGGCCAATCCGCACGACGCTTTTCTGTCCGCCGATGGCACCCTGTTCAACGACCTGCCACCTGGTGCGAAGATCGGCAGCTCGAGCCTCCGCCGACAGGCGCAGCTCAAGGCGATCCGCCAGGATATCGAGGTCATTCCGCTGCGCGGCAATGTCAACACTCGCCTCCGGAAGCTTGCCGACGGTCACTACGACGCGATTATCCTCGCGTGCGCAGGGCTTGAGCGGCTCGGTTTCGAGTCGCACATAACCAGCCAGTTCGACGTCGATCTGATGCTTCCGGCGGCAGCGCAGGGTGTCGTCGGCATCGAGTGCCTGGCGAATCGCGATGAACTGCGCAGGGTCATTGCGCAACTTGAGGACGCCAGCAGTCGATTCACGACGACTGCGGAGCGCGCGGTGGCCGCAACGCTCGGCGCAAATTGCCAGTCGCCGGTTGCCAGTTATGCTGTTATCAACGACAGCACGCTGACAATCGAGGCGCTCGTCGCCAGCCCTGACGGAAAGCAGGTGATCCGCGAACGCGTGTCGGGACACATCGACGATGCCGGGACAATCGGCCTTGAAGTCGCAAAAAGGTTACTGGACAGGGGCGCAGGCGAGTTGCTCGTCGAGGCGAACACGGTGAGCGAGGGCCCGCTTGCGGGTTTCCGTGTCCTGGTCACCCGCCCGCCACAGCAGGCCGGCGACCTGGTTGCGGCGATTGAGGGAGCCGGTGGTCAGGCGATCAGGTTTCCCGTTATCCGGATTGTCGGACGTGATCCCGAAATCGTCGCCCGGGAACTTTCAGTGTTGCCAAGGCCGGACATCGCCATATTTGTCAGCAGGAATGCCGTCGATCATGGCCTGCCTGCCATTCGCGACAGTGGCGCAGCGATCGCAGCCATCGGTCCCACGACCCGGGCGACGATCGAGCACGCCGGTGGACACGTCAGCATCAGCTCGGGAGAAGCCTTCGACAGTGAGCACCTGCTGACACACTCCGCACTGTCAGACGTCCGTAACAAAACGATTGTCATCATTCGGGGCGAGAATGGTCGCGAAATGCTGGCCGATACGCTCAGAGAACGCGGCGCAGACGTCAGGTTTTTATCGGCATACCGCCGTGAAATTTACCCGGCATCGGCAGACGACATCGATTCGCTGGATAACCGCTTTCGCCGGGGCGGGATTGATTGCGTGATTGTGATGAGCGTTGAAACTCTGCAAAACCTGCTGCTGTTGTTGCCGGAATCGTCGCTCGAGGCATTGCGGCAAACGCGACTGGTGGCGCCCGGCGCTCGTGTGATACAAACAGCCACGGAGCTGGTACCGGGCATATCAGCGATAATGGCGTCTGGACCGAAGGCCGCCGACATGTTGAATGCGCTAATTGCAGCGCGACATTCCGGGCAGAATTCATGAGCGGGAAAAAGAAAACAAGCAGCAAAGCCGGCAATGCCGACGAGTCGCCGGTAACCCTGCCGGCACAAAAGGACGACTTGAGCGGTGCGATCGAAGACGGCACGGAGACCACACCTGAATCCGGGTCGGCGTCAGTCAGGCCGGCAGGTCGCGGGAAGTCAGGTGCGATTGCATGGCTTGCGATGCTGGTTTCGATTGTTGCCGCTGTCGCCGTCGTTATGCTCTGGCTCACGGGAAAACGCGAGGCGGCAGGCGACGCCACTCAAAATGCTGCGGAAGTGGCGGAGCTCAGGTCATCACTCGGTGCCACACAAAACGCATTGACGTCTCTCGAGCGAAGAATCGAAACACAGGGCGAGGATGGCGTGGAAATAGCCGCGCAAATCGAATCACTCGGCGAACAATTGAACAATCGATTGCGGCAACTGGAAGCGCTGCCCGGTCGCCTGTCTTCCGTCGAAGCGTCAATGGCATCGATACAGGGCATCTCGACGAGCGCTCGCGACGCCTGGTTGCTTGCCGAGACTGAATATTACATGCAAATTGCCAATGCGCAGTTGCAGCTCGCCAACAATCCCGAGCTTGCGATGCTCGCGCTCACACACGCCGATGACCGGATCCGGCAGTTGGCGGATCCACGACTAACGAACATTCGCCAGGCGCTCTCGGATGAGTTGCAGGCGCTGGAAGTCCTCGACGAACCGGACATTGCCGGCATTACACTGACACTTGCCAGCCTCGCCGGCGCCGTCGATTCGTTGCCGCTGCGGCAGGAAGCGGTTGTTGGGGAAGAACGGTCGGATGATATTGACCCGACGCTAACCGGGATGGATCGCGCGCTGGCATCACTGAAAAACGCGGTCGGCGGTGTCGTGTCAGTCCGCAGGGCGGATGAAGCAATGCAACCGCTGATCGCACCAGAGGCACAATATTTCCTGCGCGCCAATCTCGCGCTGCAATTCCAGGCTGCACGGCTTGCGCTGTTGCGCGCAGAGGGAGCGTGTATTTCGCCAGAGCCTGGTCGATGCAGAGGCCTGGCTGACCAGGTATTACGATCCCTCCAGCACAGGTGTGCAGAGTGCGCAGAAAACAATCGCAGCCATTCGTGAAAGCACTCTCTCGGTTGCTACGCCGGATATCTCGCGATCGCTGCGACTGCTCCGGCAGTTCAACGCGCTGGAAGATGCCGACCAGCAGCTTGACGAAAGCGAACCCGGCCAATGAAATTCGGCCTGCTCGTCATCGTGGCGCTGGTCATCAGCGCGATTGGCGCCAATTTCCTGCTGGAGGATCCCGGCTTCGTCGTCATCAATTTTCGCGGCTACGTCGTGGAGATGTCAGTGCCTGTGCTGGCCGCACTGATCGCCATTTTCTTTTTGTCGATCTGGCTTGCCATAAAGATTTTCCGCGCTCCCAGGAAGCTCGGCGAAGCAGCCGCCCGCTATCGTGCCGGACGTGCCGGCCACGACTGACCCGAGGTGTCATCGAGGTTGCGGAAGGGAACTTCGCCAAAGGTGAACGCCTGCTGGCGCGAGCTGCCGGCGTCAGTGAAGCGCCGCTGCTGAACTACCTGCAGGCCGCTCGGGCAGCGCATCTCCTCGGCCAGGACGAGCGCCGTGATACCTGGCTGAAACAGGCGTATGAAAACCTTCCTGGCGCAACGAATGCCGTGCTCTTGACCCAGGCAGAATTACAGCTCGATCAGAAGCAATATGAGCAGGCACTCGCGACGCTCAGAAAAATTGAGGAGAACACACCAAATCACAGCCACGCCCTCATGTTGCTTGGCCGCCTCTACTTCCGCCTCGAAGACTGGAAACATCTTTCGGACCTGCTCCCGAAATTGAAGGCGCACGGGCGTCTCGACGCGGCAACCATCGAAAAGTGGTCGATTACTGTTCACAAGGAACATCTCCTGTCCGCCGCAGATGGCGATGCCGTGCTGAATGCCTGGAAGCAGGTACCAAGAGCTCTCAAGCAAAACGTGGAAGTGCTCGAGTGTTACTACGCATCCCTGATTCGCACCAACATGCACGAGAAAGCAGAAAAGGACATCGCAGCGGAACTGAAACGTGGCTGGCACGCCCCGCTTGTTCGCCTGTACGGCATAGTGGAGGGAAAGGATGCAACCCGGCAGCTGAAAACAGCCGAAGGCTGGCTTGGGGATCACGGTGAAGATCCTGATTTGCTGCTCAGTGCGGCAAAGCTTTGCCTGCGACTCGAACTTTGGGGCAAGGCCAGAAGCTACCTGGAAACGGTTATTGCAATTCGCCCCGCAGCGGACGCATACCAGGAGTACGGTCAGTTACTCAATCGGCTCGGCGACGGTGAAGCGGCCGCCGATGCCTACCGCACCGGACTCAGCCTGGTCGCGAAATCTTCCCTGCCAGCCATCCCGCACCTGGCGCCTGACCCCTGACGCTGGGTTCTACGGCTGGCTCTTCTTGGAATCATCTGGACGACATCACCATGCCTGATAGCGTGAAAAAACTCATCCATGACGCATGGAAAAAAGAGATCAAGAACACGCAAGGCAAGGCAATCTGGAAATAAGTAAACGGAGCGTGGCTGACATAGCACAACCCTAAGCTATAATAACGGGGGCTCGCGCCCCCCGTTATTATTAGCACTTACCCGACTGTTTATCCAATCTGAAGTAAATAACCATGCCGACGTTATTACAAGAAGCAACGCTTAAAAGACAATCTATTTACGATGCGCTATTCCGCAATCTGACACGCGTCGCCGCATTTTGCGTGCTCGCTTTGCTGGTCGCGATCATCACCTCATTAGTCATGGGCAGCATGCCTGCGATTAACGCTTTTGGCTTCGGCTTTCTGATCAGTCCCGAATGGGATCCGGTCAACGATCAATTTGGTGCGCTGATTCCTATCGTCGGCACACTCATTACCTCCTTTATCGCACTGCTCATCGCCATCCCGGTGAGCTTCGGTATCGCGATATTCCTGACAGAGCTCTCGCCGCGCATCTTGCGCCGCCCACTCGGCGTTGCGATCGAACTGCTGGCAGGCATTCCCAGCATCATCTACGGCATGTGGGGATTGTTTGTATTCGCGCCGCTGTTCGCCGACTATGCCGAACCCTGGCTCAACAAACATATCGGCATCCTGCCGACATCGGCCCTCCTTCTCCGGCCCGCTATGGGCATCGGCATCCTGACCGCCAGCATCATTCTGGCCATCATGGTGATCCCGTTTCATCGCTTCGGTAATGCGCGACGTGTTCGATGTGGTACCTACCATG